>JAZJZK010000031.1:0-41255 GCA_040389905.1 Gemmatimonadota bacterium
GGTCTCGTCGATCTCGCGTCCGGCGAGGTCATCGAGGCAGTAGTTTCTTAGGAGCCGTCGAACTCATGCTATTGCTGGCGACAGTATTGTCGGAGACAGTCCACGCACCGGATAGCGAGAGTCACGCCGCTGGCAACGTTGGAATCGCGGCGATTTCCGCGCGCCTCTCCCGCCGAAGTTTCTGCAGGTCGTGGCGGGTCTGGAGGGTGAGCCACAGCTCCGGCCCGTTCCCACACAGCTTGCCGAGGCGGAGCGCCATCAGAGGGGTGACGGGCTGGGCTTCGCTCAGGATAGCGTGCAGCGTCTGCCGCGACACTCCCAACAAGCGAGCGATCTCGGAGAGCGGTCGGCCGAGTGCCGGCAGGATATCCTCTCGCAGCAATTCGCCGGGATGCATCGCGGGCAGGCCCGGGGTGGGACTCTTCGTCGCACGCACTAGTGATAATCCTCCAGATCGACGTCAATGGCATCGCCGGCGTCCCACCCGAAGGTGATCCGCCAGTTCCCTGAGACCCGAATCGACCACCGCCGTTCGCCACGCAGGCTGTGGAAGAAGTAGCCAGGCACGTTCACCTGCTGCGGCTCGGACGCGGCATCCAACACCAGAAGCATGCGGCGGACACGCGCGACATTCGGCACGCTCAGGCCGCGCTGATCCCCGGTCTCAAAGAACAGCTTGAGCGTCTTGGCGCGAAAGCTTCGGATCACACCCTCAAGATGGTCGGCGCCCACGATGCCTGTCAAGTGGCGCTTGACACGCTGCGGGGACCATGTCGTCGTATCGCGCGTTCGAATAGACGCCAACATGCGGGATCGCGTTCTCGGGCAGGCCACGTTGCGCATCCTTACGGCACTGAGGCCTCTTGGCCGCGCTCACATCGTGGCGCGAGATCCGCTTCGTCGCGCCGTTGACGGCTAACGTTCGTTGGAGCAGACGAGCGGACTGAGGTAGCTCGCTGCGCTCGCATTGATTTGAGTCGCGATAGGGACACCGGTTGCCCGGTGCCCCCCGCACAGATCCGTACGAGCGGAATTCCCGCATACGGCTCCTACTTTGGATGTGTGGCGTCGAAGCGCACATAGGGATAGGGATGAAGGATGCGTGGGCGGGGTATCCACAGTGCAGCGACCGGTGCAAATCGAGCCCAGGTGATGTGACGTTTCTGACTGCGACGCCGGAGCCGACGGAACCACATTCGACAGACTTCCCGACTGAAGCAGCGCAGACTCTCCCAGTTCCCGGGCACCGCGTGATAGTTGTAAAACCCCTGAATCACGCGACGCAGCCACTGCCCGACCTCGGGCACCGGGTCATGCCACCTCCGTTGCAACTCCGTCTTTACGGCGGCGAGCTTCTTTCGGAGGCGCTTCATGCTCGAGCGACGATGCACCCAAAACCGATCGGTGCTGCGCGTGCGGCCACAGACGTGGGTGAACCCTAAGAAATCGAACGTCTCCGGCTTGCCTTCCCCTCGTCGCTTCCGATCGCTGGCGGCATAGCGACCAAACGCCAGCAGGCGCGTCTTGTCGGGATGGAGTTCCAGCCCGAACTGTCCAAGCCGCTCCCGCCATGCCGCCAAACACTGCTCGGCCTCGTGTTGATGCTGGAACCCCATGACGAGTCGAGTAGCGGAGGGGAATCGCACCCCTCCGCCCTCACAGAACCGGACGTGAGACTCTCGCCTCATCCGGCTCCTACTCTCCAGCCTCCGGTTTCACCCCGAGCTGCCACAACACAAACAAGGTGGGGTCCCCGTCGCGCGACGCGCCCTAACCAGTGCATCGACGCACGCTCTCGACGGCGAAATCGGGTGTACTTCCGTCGCACCCATGCAGCAAGGGCCTCATTGAAAACGCGTAACACTTGAACACACTTCGACCGATAGAACCGGCCATAGTAGTTCATCCAGCCTTGTACGACTGGATTGGTGACCCGCGCCAGGTCCTCCAAACGCTGATTGTTCCTGGTGGCCGCCATCCGCCAATCGCGAATGGTCGCGCGGATCTTCTTGGCCGCCTTGGAGCTGATCGCTGGAAGGAAGCTCACAAAGAACTTCCCCCATCGATTCTTCGCCCGCCGAGGTTGGAAGGTGTACCCGAGAAAGTCGAACGTGATGTGCTCGTGCCTCCCGGGCCGGTCGTCATCTTTGCAGTACACGATGCGGGTCTTCGTAGGATGAAGCTCCATACCGCACTGCTCAAACCGACCACGAATGGCGTCCAACACTGCCTTGGCCTGCTCCTCACTGCCACAGTGCACCACCGCATCGTCCGCATACCGCTCGAACCGAACGCTCGGATGGTTCCTCTGCATCCAGACATCGAACGCATAGTGCAGAAAGAGATTGGCCAGCAACGGACTGATGACGCCACCTTGCGGCGTGCCCTTCCTCCGTTCCACCAACGACCCGTCCGCCCGTTGCACTGGTGCACGTAGCCACCGCGCAACGTAGAGCCGAATCCATGGCGAGTCAGTATGTCGTGCCACGGCGCGCTCAACCAGATCATGCGGGATGGAATCAAAGAACCCCTTGATGTCCAAATCGATCACCCAGTCAGTCGTCCAGCAGCGCTTTCTCGCGACCCCGACCGCGTCGATCGCCGACTTGCCGGGACGATAGCCATACGAGTCGTCATGGAACACCGGTTCCACTCTCGGCTCGAACACCATCTTCACGACCGTCTGTGCTACCCGATCCGCGACGGTAGGAATCCCGAGTGGGCGCGTACCGCCGTTGTCCTTCGGTATCTCGACCAGCCGCACGGGCGGTGGGACGTATGCGCCCGACGACATCCGATTCCAGATCTTGTACAGATTGCCCTTCAGATCTTTCTCAAACGTCCCCAGAGACACACGATCCACGCCCGCTGCACCGCGGTTCGCCTTGACCCGTTGATACGCTTTCCAAACGAGTTGCTTCGGAATGTCATACGGCTTTGCCTCAGACACCGGCTCCTCCCATTGCTGGTTGACCTGTCCCTTCGGCCAGAGAGTCGGGCTCCTTCGCTCCGCCCGCATTACCGGGCCTCCTCGCTACTACGAGCCCGTCCGCCCCTTCGCCTCGCATTGGTACTCTACTCCTCATGGGTCCACCACTTGGAGGTCTCCCTTCGCATCGAGGCGAGAGGTTCCCACGTTCCGCACAAGAGCCTGCGCTGAGCTCGCGCCACCTTCATGCCGGTCATCACTCGGGCAGTCGACAGGCTTCCCCCCGAGCTCCTTCACAGGCCAACAACTGGAGCCTGCTTTCGATGACGTCCGTACGCTTTCGACACATTATCAGTGGTTCACTCGCGTTCGCCTTCTCAGCGCGCACCTGACGGGTTGATCCCGCCTTTTCCGTCTCGCTCACCACCCCAGCCATTGTGCCAGAGCAGCATCCGGTGGTTTGGACCCTGGTCCTGCAACCCGAGTCCGAGGGGCCAGCCCTCATCTCCTGTGCAGCAAGGCTGCATTGATTCGGCTTCTACATGCTTGCCTCCTCTTTGCGCCGTCGTGGCGCACAGTCGTCAGCATAGCGAACGAACCGGTGCCCCCGGCGCTCCAATTCCCGGTCGAGATCGTCGAGCAGGATGTTGCTGAGGAGCGGCGACAGGGGACCGCCTTGCGGCGTGCCCTCTGTTCGGGGCGACATCACCCCGCCGTCCATGACGCCCGCTTGCAGGTACCGGCGTATCAGACGGAGCACTCGTTTGTCTGCAATCCTCCGGGCCACGCGCGCCATCAGGATATCATGGTTCACGCGGTCGAAGAATTTCTCGAGGTCCATGTCCACCACCCACCGATGACCCGCCGCCACATACTGCTGCGCGCGCCGCACGGCATCGTGGGCGCTCCGTCCCGGACGAAAGCCGTAGCTCGCCTCCGAGAAGGTCGGATCGATCAGCGGTTGAAGAACTTGGAGCAGGGCTTGTTGAATGAATCGGTCCAGTACCGTCGGGATGCCCAAGGACCGAAGACCGCCACCGGGTTTCGGAATCTCTACCCGACGCACGGGCTGCGGAATGTACTCGCCCTTAAGCAGCGTCTCCCGCACGCGCGGCCAGTGCACCGCGAGGTAGCCTTTGAGCTGGCCGACCGTCATGCCATCGGTGCCCGGTGCTCCCTTGTTCTGCACGACGCGCGTGTACGCCTTCACCAAGTTCTCGCGACGCAGCACCTCCTCCATGAGCGGTAACGTTCCTCCGTTCGTCACCTCGTCTTGTGCCGTGGACGTTTGACGCGCGCCTTCCCCCGCGACGTCGGCGATTCCGTCGCCGACGTCGCGGGTGTGCTCCGGCATCTCAGCCTTCTCGTCTGCGTCTCGCTCGTCCATCGAACGCCTCGCGTGCGAACGACTCTCCATGTTCGGCCCTTCGCCACGGTGCGCGCGTGGCTACTTCGGCCTCGGCTGACTGCTGCACTCCGTCGCCGTGCCTTTCAACGCGGCTAGCCCGCTACTCCGTGCGAGCAGACGTGCAGCTCTCCCAGGGTAAGATCTCAGACTGTCGCTCCATCTACCCGCCGCATCTACGCCCGCTTGGTCCGGATGACATTGGGCTTCAGGTCCATAGGCCCCCTCGCCCCCAAACGGTCGCCTCCTATACGGTTCGTGTTCCTCGGGCCGGAGCTTTGCCTACAGCTTCCTCCCCACACCGCCTCGCGACGATGCAGTTGCTGTTCAGCTAGAGGTTCCTGTCATCAAGGTCCTCAGAGGTCTTCCACCTCCTAGCATGAGATCATGCCTGGCGCACCTATTGATGGAGCGCGCTCCGCGCGCTCACTTATGTGATTGCCCCGCAGCTCAACTTGGGCGTACGGTAGCCACGCATCGGTGAGTGACTTGAACGGCCTGTCCGACTCTGCAAACCCGAACCGTCCTGGCGGTCCTTTGGCGTGTCCTGAGTGTGCAGCGCCACTGGCCCAACTGAGCGCCTCGGAGTTTGACGAGGTTGGGCCTCGCTGCGACTTCGCATGCCCGAACGGGCATCGGATCGAAGTGCACTGCATCGAGGTCGACGAGGAGGATGCCAATGCCGATTATCGCGACCCTGCCGAATAACGTTCCTCGGAGCAGACCCCGCGTGCCCGATCTGAGCGTGAGCGCCCACGCGCGCGTCACCAGCCGCCGTCGCTTTCAGCATTTCTCGTCCCTGCTACAGACGCGGTGGCGCTTGAGGGTGTCTGGCAGCTCACCTGGCCACCCGAACTGCGCATTGGCGTGCAACAACACGCCGTCGAACCCGACATCGTCGCCCAGCGCGCGCAACGCGCCGCGACGCGAGTCACGAACTCTGGGCCAGTTGCGCTTCAACTCATGTCGCCTGACGCAATCGCGCCGCGGACGGGGCCGGTCTATCTTCCCGCGTCAGACCATGCAGCATCCACTCATCGGACACTCGGATGAATTCGTCAGCTCGGATACGATGCAGCGTTACGATTATCTGCCTTACAATTCCGTGCGGCGCGAGCGCGCAGGGCGACACTACCCGTGCCAGTTTCAAGGTGGGTAGCTGCCCAGCGCCTTCGGCCGACTCCGTGAAATGGGACTCCGTGGTGAGCGCCGTCGATCAACCCGCGCGCATTGTTCCCAGCACGGTCCCACGCTTTCCCATGCATCTGCGCACTGAGAACGCGTACAGCGGCAGAATCGTCTTGGCGATGGTGATCGATACGACCGGCGGCGTCGTCCAAGGCAGCGTCTCCGTGGAGGAGTCGACCGATCCGCGACTCAGCACTTGGGGATGTCTGGTCGTGTATCAGATGCGGTTTACGCCGGCCACCGTCGCGGGAAAGCGGGTAGTCTCCCTGACTGAGCAGCCGCTCAGCTACAATGTGGGCGTAGGTCCGACCGCCAAACCGTGAGAGCTGGCCTCGTGACTGCCACCTAACGTTCGTTGGAGCAGCCAAGGGCACACTTGGTCGCTCGCTGCGCTCGCCCTTTATTGATGCCCTTGCAGCTCACCTTGGGCGTTGGGCAGAGAACAGATCCCGATCGGGCTACTGAGTGGCGGCGGCGGCGCCGCCCGCCTATTATTGGTCCGCCCGCCTGGTGATGCTCGGCGTTAGCCACATCAAACCGGATCCGATGCGCTTTGCGACCGTGGAGGAACGGAGGATCGCGGCGGCCCCTCGTCTGCGAGGCACGTGCTGCTACTGCGGCGCGGAGATGGTCGCGAAATGCGGTGATCACGTCTCGTGGCACTGCATCGCGCTGGACGACGCGTTCGGTGAGGGCGCTGGCATTCTGTTGATCCGCGGCACCGGTTCGGTGGCGTTCGGGCGTGGTCCGAGTGGGCAGACGGCACGCTGCGGCGGCTGGGGTCCGGTATGTGACGATGGTGAACGAACCGCGAGAGCTGATCGCGAGGGCGGCGCAGGGTGCGACGTTGCGGACGCGATTGGCGGTATCTCGGTGAAACGGTTGCCGGATTGATCACGCGCGCGCTCGCGGCAGTCGCCCTGTCGTGCACGAGCACCGTTGCGAGCGCGCAGCTGTTCGCTCCGCACGTTTCTGTGAAAGTGCACTGCGGCACACATGGCCTGCATGGTCCGGTGGCAACGGTTCGGTGGGCGCCGTCCGGATCATTCCAGAACACGCATCTCGACTACTCGCTGTACCGCGATGGCTTCCAGCGGGGCTTGTTTGCGTCCGTGTCGTTCACACCGAATGCGACGGCGATCGCAACGGCGATCAGCTATTCGTCGGCGAGCCCGAGTCGCGATTCGTCGCTCACTCAGTACCAGCTGAAGGTGCGGTCCGTCACGCAGCGGAATGATACGGTGACCGTCCAGCTGACGGGCATGGATCCGGGCGTGTTCTACTACTGGCGCGTGTCAAGCATCGACGTGCCGTTCGTGGTATTCCGCTGGGGCATCAGCTCGATGGCGCCGTCTTGCGGCGAAGTGCGGTCGCCATGACACGCCGATCTCGGGTGTTGGCAGCGGCACTGCTCGTCTGCCTCGTTGGATTTCCAGGCGCCGCGCAACAACCGGTGGTGAAGTCTCAGCCGGCCCGTGCGCCGGCGCTCGTCTGGCGCGACATCAACCCCGATTCATCGAGCACGCACGCGGTGCAGATCAATGGCGCCAGCGGCGGCCGCGTGAACGGACTCGCCGCCGCTTCTGACAAATCAGTCTTCTTCGCGGCATCTGAATGGGGAGGCCTGTACCGAAGTACCGACTCCGGTCGGACGTGGGCGCAGTTGTCCCGTCACTTGCCGATGGCCACCTGGCAAGTCGCCGTGGATCCGACAAACCCCAGACGCGTTTACGCGACGTCCTTTTTCGATGGCCGCACGAAGAGTCTGGCCGGCATCAACGTAAGCACGGATGGCGGCGCCACGTGGGTGCATCCGAAGGTGAGTACGCCCGCACCGGGATTCTGCGACTCGCTCAGCCGCGAACAGAATCCGTCGGCGTTCGGCATCGCGATCGACAAGTCGAATCCGGCGCGTGTGCTCATCGGCACGAACTGCGGCCTGGCCGAGAGCAAAGACTCGGGCGTGACGTGGAATACGATCTATCCTCTCGCGCACGGCGAAGCAGCGGATGTGTGGAGCGTCGTCATTCACGCCGGCATCGTGGACATCTGTGGTGAGGCCGGACACAGCCGATCGACGGACGGTGGCAAATCATGGAGCGACGCGGCACGTCTGCCATTGCTCTCCGGGCGCTGCTCGATCACCGCATCACCGCGCGATTCAAACCGCCTCTTCGCGACGGTCGGTGGTTCGGTCTTCCAATCACGCGATGGGGGTGAGCAGTGGCTCCCCCTGGACAGTGCGTACCGACGGCCGGACAACGGCCCCGGGCGCATCGCATCGATCGCCGCGAACAATCGGTCGGACTCCACCTTCGATCTCTGGTACGGATACGAAAATCTGTATCGCGGCACCTGCACGCCGTCTCGCTGTCCACTGCCGGACACCAGCGGCGTCGGTTGGCATCTTCTGGGGTGGACGAACGGCGCACATCAGGACATCGGTGTCGTGCTGTTCGATCCTGCCGCCCCGACGGACGCCTGCCCGATCATGCTCTCGAACGATGGTGGCATCGAGTTGAACACGGTGACAACGAGTCCCGCGTGCCACACCGCGCCGCACTGGATTCAACCAAACGTCACCCCGCACGGGCTCTGGTTGCTCAGCATGGATCTCGCAGAGATCATCACACGCGATTCGATCGTGCAGCTCCCGGGCGATAGTGTTGGCGTGAAGAAGACGAACGACCTGCATAACTATCATCGTGTCGTGTTCGGGACGCAGGATAACGGCGCATTCCAGACGGATCGCGCGAATTCGACAATGCTGTGGTTCAATACGGATCCGGCGGATGCGGGAGACGCCCTTTCCGGCACCCGTCTCACACTCAACAGTGTGTGCTGTTATCCGGAGAAACGACTCTTCCTGCGCCATATTGGTGCGGGCGCCGTCCTGTCCGATACAGCGGCGAGTCGGGTCGTACCGCCGTCGAACAGCGCCGCGCTGAGCATCAACGGCGTCGTCGCCCATGTGCAGTATTCGCAGTACGCAGCGCTGACCACTGCCGGCTTGCTCCTCTCGCAGTCGGTGGGGTTGGTGAAGAACAAGAGCGACAGTGTTTGGACGTCGCTCGGATGGCCGACGATAATTCCCAAGCCCGACACCGGCAGCAGTGCGGGCCTCATGGTCTCGCGTGGCAGCACTGGCCCAGTGTTCTACGTGCGGATTGATTCTGCCGGCGCGCCGTCGCAACTCTGGACGCTTACGGGCGTGCGATGGCCCGCGAGCGAGGTCGCTGTCAATCCGCAGACCAGATGGCGGCACGTCACGCCACCGAACGGCATCGGAGGGTTCGGCGTGGTGACGGTCGACCGCACAAACCCGAACCGGCTCTTTGCCTCTCATGACGTCCCGGATAGCACTCCACGGATGATGCTATCCAACGACGCAGGACTCACGTGGACATATCTTCCCTCGCTCGACGCGTGCATGACCGGACACGGAAAGTACTTCTACACGAATGCCCGGGGCCCCACCGGAATCGGCGCTGGGAAGAACGGCTTCTCCGGCTACTCGCAGCCGACGATGGTTGGGTATGGCGCGCCGACCGACAGTGGCCGGGTCATGTTCGCGGGAGCGGCAGACGCGGGCATCTTCATGAGCATCGATCGCGGAAAGCATTGGGCAGCCATCACCGATCCAGATCAGACGTCGCTGCTCGGCCTCCCGCATTTGCCTCGCCCGCTCTTCGTGCAGGCATTCGGAGGAGAAACCAACAGCACTGCCTACTTCGGTACGCAGGGTCGCGGGATATGGCGATTGTTCTATCGCAACCGACAGCTCGGTGGAGCAGCGCTGCCTTCCTGTTGACGCCTTGCGGTCGAGCCGGTCACGTCGCACGTTCCCGCGTACAATAACGAACGCTGGTCGTGCCGCGGCTGGCGCGACGGCCCACCGCCGGCATCGCCGGCAGGAGCGCACATGGTACCGCCTCCCTCCGCTGCACCGCTGGAAATCGGCGATTTGCTCGCCGGTGACATAGCCACCGAATTGTGGAACAGCACGGACAGGAGCAGGGGAATGCACAGCAGCCCTCGTGCGGAGGATGCGCCGGCGTCCACACCGCCTGGGTCGCCGGTGTCGCCTGTGCCATGTCCGGTGTCACCGTTCCCCTGCGGAAGCTCGGACGGATGCTCTCCCGAGCCATGTCCTGTCTCTCCTGTCCCCTGCCCTATATCGCCCTTCCCATGCGGGAGCACGGACGGCTGCTGAGCGTTCCCACCCCGTAGCTTGAGTCGCTGTTCCACTCGGATTGCGCGCATCAGGTGAACCCCGAAGAGGTGATTGCATACCTGCTCGAGGTTCAACTTCTCGATGCGCGCGATTTCGTGTGTGGCGCAATCCGAGCCCAGGATCGCAGCGCACGCCATCGCGGCGTGTCCGTCGAGACCACAACTCGGCCGGGGTATTTCGTCAAGCACTCGCCACCCGGCGACGTTATCGGGACGCTGGATTCGGAGGCGACATTCTACCGGTTGGCGAACGGCGAAGGGCGCCTCAGCGCGCTCAGGCCGTTTGTTCCCGCGTTTCATCGTTATGACGCGGCGCGAAGGACTCTCGTCATCGAGCTCGCGTCCAATGCCGAACCGGCGCGGGGTGGTGAGCGCCGCGCATTTTCCATCGCACGAATCTCGCAACCGCTGGCGCACGCTCTCGCGGCTTGTCATTCCGCTGGGACTGAGGACGATCAAGCGACACGCGCGACGTTCAGCCGGATGTTACCGTGGGCATTTCACATCGCGTTCCCGTCGGCCGCCATCTTTCGCGATGTGGGCCCCCTCCAGCTGGATGTCATCAAGCTCATTCAGCGCCAGCCCGATGTGATCGAGCGCTTTCGCTGGCTGCGCCGCGAGTGGAAGTGGAGCACGTTCACACATGGCGATGTTCGCTGGTCCAACGTGCTCGTTGACGACAATGACGCTATTCGCCTGATCGACTGGGAGACGGCAGGAATCGGCGATCCGGCCTGGGACATCGCGTGCGCATTCGAAGGATGGTTCTCACGCGCGCTCGAGACGCTCCCGTTGCGAGAGAACGACGGTCCACGAGAGGCATCCGACGCGTTCGCGCAGATTCTCCCATCGCTGCAGGAACAAACGCGGCAACTGTGGCTTGCGTACGCGAACGCACGAGCCTTGTCGCAGGAGGAGCGCCGTACACTGCTCGAATGCGCCACCGCACTGGTAGGTGCTCGGCTGATACAGTCGGCCTATGAGTGGGCGCGTGGTCGCCCGCAGTTGTCACCATTCATTCTTCTGTCTGTCCAACTCGGCGTGAACCTCTTGCGACAGTCACCGGCGCAACGCGCTACCGTGCTCGGACTCTCGGCCGCGTGACCTCAGCATCTCCGCAGCCGACGCCCATCGAAGCTCTCGAGCCCATCGTCGAGCGAATGCGGCGTGCCGACTGGGTACATGCCGAGGACGCTGAGCACCGGCTGGCGCAGTTGATCTATCAGGTCTGTCACGGACGCCAGCAGATACCCGAACGGGCGACGCGTGCGTTGCCTGCCGATGCGTTAATGGACCGTGAGTTCGCCGCCGGGCTGTCGCGAGCCAACGGCGGTATTGGGCCGCGCCATGACAGTTGGACGGTACGCACGATCGAGGATGATGGGCGCCTTGCGGTGGAGCTCGATGGCTTGATGCTATGGATCGACGGACAGGCAGGAGCGTCGGTCGGGGATCGTGTCGCTGTGCGTCTTCCGAAGGAGTATCGCAACCTGTATCCCGGGCATTACGTGGCGATCGGCGATGCGGACCGCGGAACGCGAGCGAATCCGGTGCGCATCTACTGGAACATCGGCTCGGAGGGAGCACCGGTTCTGTTGGAGGCGGTCACGCGGACGTTCAACGCACGAAACATTGCCTTTCGATTCAAGTTGTTGAGTTCACCGCGTGCCTACACGCGCGCCGACGCGGCGATCCTCTATCTGCCCGCATTTCACAGAGCGGAGGGCGCTGAGCTGGTTCGACAGGTGTATCGCGACGTGCGATCGATCATGCGCACGCCGAATTCAGCCTTCGTCCTGGCTCTCGCGCCCGGCTTAGGGCTGGCGGAAGATCCCATGGATGGTTCGAGCTTTGGCCTGCATCGAAGCCGCCTGATCGCGTCCATGCTCATTGCGGCCGTGCACCACGAAGAACCGCTTTCCGAAATTGCCAGCGGTCTCGAAGGCGCTGGCTACGACCTTCGGCATTTTTACCGGAACCCGGGATCGAGCGCACGCTACGACGACTTTGTCGTGGACGACGTCTGACATGTCGAGTCCCGCTGAACGCTGGCTCCGTATCGCAGAGGAGATTGCGGAGTCGTTGTGCGCTTCCGCGTACCGGTTCCACGGTGAATGTACATGGATGGGATCGGTGCAGCGCGGCGGCGGCGCCATCGGCGGAAACTCGATCTTCACCTATGAGACCCTGCCGCCCGATCTGTACAACGGAGCCAGCGGGATCGGACTGTTTCTCGCCGAAATGTTCCGGCACACGAAGCATGGGCAGATGCGAACGATCGCGCTCGAGGCACTCCGCTTCAGCGCCGCGCGGCTCGATCAGATTCCTGCTCGCTTTCGCGCGGGCTTCTACACGGGACGAGTCGGAATCGCGTATGCACTCGTGCAGGGAGGTACGCTACTCGACGAGCCTGCCCTGATCGCGGATGCACACCGAATCCTGGACGTCATAGCCGCCGACGAAGGCGATGGGATACTTCTCGATATCATCTCCGGCGCAGCCGGGGCAATCGCACCGCTGCTTGCGATGTCCTCATCCTTGGCGCGCGATGATCTCTTCGCGCTGTCGGAAGTTTTCGGACGGATGATCATCGTGGCGGCGCATCGCGGGGATACCGGCTGGTCCTGGGGCGACGACGCGACGGGGTTTCACGCTCAGCGTCCGCTCGCGGGATATGGTCACGGCGCCGCTGGGCTCGGACTCGGATTGATGGAGCTCTTCGCCGTTACGGGTGAAGAGGAATATCGAGTCGGCGCCCTCAGTGCGTTCGGATACGAGAATGCCCTTTTCAGTTCCTCACGCGGCAATTGGCCCGACCTCCGCTATTCCGCCGACAGCAGTGACAACGGGCACTTTGGCGTGGCGTGGTGCCTCGGCGCACAGGGCATTGGCATGAGCCGCTTGCGCGCGATGGCACTCGATCCGCTCACCGCGCAGCACGTCGCTGACGCGGAGGCGGCGATTGGCGCCGTTCAGCGACAGTTCCACAACACCATCCATCCCGGGAGCTCGGATTTTTCCCTCTGTCATGGCTTCGCAGGCGATGGTGATTTTGCACTTCAGGCGGCTGACGCGCTTGAGCGTGAGGATGTGCGGCGCCTTGCACACGCGATCGCGGAGAGTGGCGCCGTGGCGAATGGCGGCAGCCCTACGCGCTGGCACTGCGGACTCCAGCGCGGAAGCAATCCGTCGCTCATGCTCGGCCTTGCAGGGATTGGGCACTTCTACCTTCGCCTTGCTGATCCGTCGGTGCCATCTGTGCTGCTCGTGACGCCTGAGCTCAATCGCTAACGTCTGCGGGGGTCATCCCGAGCTCGCTCGGGGTGACAGACGTTAGCGTTGAGGCGGGGCACCAAGCCGCTGCAAGCCTGCGAGCGCCTCGCGAACCGCGGGCTGAAGCTGCTCGTCAGCACTCTTCCAGACGGCCGCAACATAAGTGTACGCGCTGATCGCATCGTCACGACGCCCAAGGCGCTCTGCGACACGACCACGCTCGAGCCGCCACCGTACACCGATGGGATTGTAGATATTCGGAATGTCATCGAGGATTTTCCACGCCTCCCCAAGGCGACCGCGCTGCGAAAGCAGAATCGCTGCCTGCAGCGGCTCGTAGGGGCAGAATGGAATGATGCAATCCGTTGGGCCGAGAGCGAGTAGCGCAGTGAGAGCGTTGGCGGTGTCACCGCGCGCAAGCGTGAGGTACGCACGCGATGCGGCGCCGAGATGACGCGAGTAGCGCGCCGCGTTGTTTCCGGGCGCGCTTTTCGCCGCGTCGGCTTCGGCGCGCTCGGCGACTGCGCGAAGTGCTGCCGTGTCGTGATGCTCACTCCACCACGGCAGCGCGAAGATCGATCCCGTTGGTCCCGCTCCCGCTTTGCGGCTCAGACTATCGAAGAAGACTGCACCCTCTCGGCGGGGCAGTGCGTTCATCATGACGAGACTCGCCTTCAGGAGCTGTGTCACCCATCCCGCTTCGAACTGAGGACTCAGCGCGTACGCTTCTCGGAGGTGACCACGAAACGCGAGAGGATACGCTAGCTGGAATGCTGTGAACTTCGGCTCGGCGTATCGTGGAATGCTCGTCCGTCGGCCAGGGCCCAGCAGCCGCGCCAGCCGCACCGCTGATTCGCCAGAGTCCGGCCAGTAGCTTACGACGTCGATAGCGTGGACGAGAATCTCACCCGACGCAGTGTCCAACACCGACTGTATTTTGGCAGCTGGCGTCCGCTCGTCGAGAAGCTGTGACGCAAGACGCAACCCATCCCCGTGAACGTCGGTGGGGTTCAGGGCGAGATACGCACGGAGATAGCGGCGAGCAGCATCCGTACTGCCGGTCGCCATCGCGAGATACACGGCATCGAGGTACGGTGGCGCGAATCCGGAATCGATGGCGATTGCGCGGTCGAGCGCTTTCAGGGCACCGCGCACTTTCATCGACAGAATTGCTCGCGCGTTGCCCAGCGAATACCATAGCTCGCGATCGTCAGGATACTGCGTCGTGGCGGCGTCGAGTGTTTGGAACAGGTCGCGCACATGTTGCGGGTAGTCACGGTCGGCGAACCCGCTGTTCACGACCGATTTGAGCCCCTCGGCGTGAACGAGCAAGCTCTCACGCGGAGCCAGACCGTGGTTCAGCGCCGCCGCGCGTTGCGCATACTGACGCGCAAGCGCGTCATCCGGATATCGCTGCCAACCCGCGACCATGCTCATGCGGAGATACGCCAGCGCCATCGTCGAATCGAGATCCACAGCGCGCTGGTAATACACCATCGCCGAGTCCCACGCAGTACGCCTGAAGTAGTGCTCGCCCTGGAGAAACGCCTTGAGCGCCGGCAGCGGCGTCGATCGCGCCGCCACCATCCGCGCCTCGGCCATCCGTTGCGATTGCCCCAAAAGCCGCAGGACCTCGAGAGTGAGCCGCTCCGCGAGCCGCCCGATCTGCACGGTCTCCTCGGTGAGATGCACCTCGCCCAGCGGCTGCGATCCAGCCACGTCGTACACGGTGGCCGTGAGACTCACCGAGTCGGCGCCGGAGCGAAGCAGTGTACCCGATACCGCCGATGCGGCACCCGTACTCCGTCCCAGATCGCGGATGGCGCGCGGATCATTCGCACCCTTCCAGCTTTGATTGATGACGGTCATCGAGACCGAACGCAGTGGCCCCGCACCGTCGAGGTTCCGAGCAACGACTTCGGCTAGCCCTTCGCGCCACACCTCGAGCTGCGGCTCGGGGGCAGCGAACGGCGCAACGGCCACGAGATTCTTGTCGAGCGAGTCACCTGCCGCGGCCCCGCCGATGCGCCCCCACGCCTGCCATGCCGCCACGGCGAGTGCTGTCGCGACGACTGCGCCGGCGAACACCAATCGGCGGCGCGATGTGCTTCCGGCATCCGCCTCAGGCTGATGCACGGCGCTGGTCCGATCACGCACCGCTGCGGCCTCGGCAACAAATTCTTTCACCGAGGGAAAGCGCTCGCCAGGCGACTTCGCAAGCGCTCGAATGATTGCCGCCGCAACGCGCTCGGGGACCTCCGGCCGGAATGTCTTGGCATTCGGCGGTGGCGCAGTGACGTGCTGAGCGAGCAATGCCTGAAAGGTGGGACCCTCGTACGGATGCCGCCCCGTGAGCATCTCGAAGAGCACGCATGCCAATCCATATTGGTCCGAACTGGCGTCGACTTCACCCGCACCGAGCGCCTGTTCTGGGCTCATGTAGTACGGCGTGCCGAGTCCGGCGTGCTCTGAGGTGAGCTCGAGTGCACCGGGCGTCGGTTCGAGCGCGCGGGCAAGGCCGAAGTCGGCCACAACTGCGAGTCCGCCGGACAACAGCACATTCGCCGGCTTGATATCGCGATGTACGACGCCGCGGTCATGCGCATGCTGCAGGGCGGCGGCGATCTCACGCGCGAGCCGGTATGCGTCGCTGAGGGGTAGCCGGCCTTCCCGCTCGAGGCGGTGTGCGAGCGTCTCACCTTCGACGAACGGCATCACATAGTACAGCAGCCCCTGCTCGGAGCCAGACGTGAACACCGGTAGAATGTTCGGGTGCGTGAGCCCGGCCGCGATGAGGATCTCGCGAAGGAAACGATCCGAGTTGACCGTGCTTGCGAGCTCCTGCCGGAGCACCTTTACGGCGACAGACCGCTCATGTTTGACGTCACGCGCAAGAAAGACGGTTGCTTGCGCGCCAGCGCCGATCTCGTCGCCGAGGATATACCCGTCGCCGAGGGCGGCGGAGACGCGGGACGCAAGCGAAGGAAGGGAGGCGTCACCCAAGGGGGAATGCACGACGCAACAATACGATGCCGACGAGAGACCGTCCAGAATGCAGAGGTGCTCGCCCTGCCGTCACACGGGCGTGAGACTCGTCTCGCGCAGCGGCGATCTGCGCCGCAGGCGCGCGTTCACCTCACGCTGGCCCTCGGCGAGACGCCGCATGTCGTGTCCCGCCGCTGATGCAGCATCGAGGAGCGTCGTGAGCGAGGACAGGTCCGTCGAACCCGCGTGCAACCGCAGCAGGTCGAGACGTATGCTCTCGAGCGATGATACCGTCGAGCTTAGTGCGCGGCGCGCTTCGGAGCGTGCCTCACCCAACGCGTCACGCGTGGCCTCGGCACCACCAACAGCCTCTTGCACAGCAAGCTCATCGAGCCTCGCGCGCGCTGTCGCAGCGCGCGCCTCGAGCTTCTCCACGATTGAGGGTAGTTCGGGAAGCCGTTCCCGGAAGCTCGCTGGCAGGGCGTCAAACAGCTCGCCCGCGGCAACGCCGAGCACGACCTCCGTTGGCCGGAACGCTGCCTCGCTGACCATCGTCGACTTCTCCGGAGCCCCAAGTCGCTTCGCGATCCATTCGCCGAGCTTCGACGTCCAAAGCCGATCGCGCATGCTTCGCCTTCCGCGTCGCAATGAGGCCGGCAGCAGGGGCACATTGTTGATGTCGCACGCGCCGATCAGGACGAACGTGCCGATCAGCGACGCGATTTGCACGGTCGGCCAGAACCGGACGCCTCCCATCATCATCGAGCCGAGTGCAGGAATCATCGACACATACGTGGCCAAACGCAGGAAGTGCCGCGGCAACGTAAGGGGCTTGTCCGCGTCGACCGCGAGAGCGTCGGCGCGATCATCTTCGTCGCGCGCGATCGCGGTGCGAAGATCGGCAAGTGAAAAGCCGGCGTTGAACAACCGGCGTCCACGCAGGATATGAACGCCCACCGTCATCAATGCCGGGGGTAGGCTCACCGCGAGAGGAAATGCCCACAAGTTTCCGAGCTTTCCCAGCGAGGCACCGAGGAGCATGGCCAAGACAAGACGCAGAATCGAAACGCCAGCCATCAAGCCCAGTCCAATGAACAGTCGATACGCGGGATTCCGCGCGCGCAACCACGCTCGCAATGCGTCCGGCAGCGGTGGCTCGACGTCGCGCCGGCGCTCCAGGGCGGTGGCGAGTGCGCGCCCATTCGTGAATCGGTCGTCACGGTTCACTGACAGGCACCGATCGATCGCGGATCCGAGTTCCGCAGGCACTCCCGGCGCTACCGCCGCTAAGCGGCTGGGTGTCTCGGTCGCCTGCCGCACCATCAGCGCAGGAAGATTCGGCGCGTCGAACGGCAGGCGTCCGCTCACGGCGACGTAGCCGACCACGCCGAGCGCATAGAGGTCGCTGCGACCGTCGATTTCCTGATTCGCCGCCTGTTCCGGGCTCATGAAATGGGCGGTGCCCATGACGCGTCCCGGGTCACTCGGCGTCGTCTCCATCACGGCGCTCGAGCGTGCGATTCCGAAATCCGTCACCAGCGCGCGACCGGTGCCCGCTTCGAGCAAGATGTTATCGGGCTTGATATCCCGGTGAATGATCCCGCGCTCATGCGCGTAGTCGAGCGCCCACGCCACTTCGCGCATGATGCGCATCGATTCCGCTGGCGCGAGCGGTCCATCGGCACGAAGCTGCTCGCCGAGCGTCCGGCCTGGCACGTAGGCCATGACGAAGAACACAAATCCGCCAGCTACTCCGACCCGATGAATCGGAACGATGTTCGGATGCGACAGCCCGGCGGCCGTTCGCGCCTCGCGGATGAAGCGCTCGCGAAGACTCGGCTGCTCCGCAAAGTGTGATGGCAGCACCTTGATCGCGACATCCCGGTCGAGCTGCACATCCCGGGCGAGGTATACAACCCCCATGCCGCCGCGGCCCAGCTCGCGCTGAAGGGAGTATTCACCGGCGAGCGCGATCTGGAGGGCGATGAAGTCGGGCGGGATGAGGCTCATGGGACTCCCAACGGGAGAGGACTCGGAATATGGGTTTTGACGCCTCCCGGCCCTACGGCGATTCGTGTCCGGTCGTTTCCAGCGCATCCGGTCAATCCGTTCCTCAAGCTGTTGATGCTATTAAGGAGCGGATTGATCGGATGCCACGGAAACAACCTGATCAAGCACCTGCCCCACGCCACTTCACGCAACATCCGCGCAGCCTCGGCGGCACCCAGCGGGCCCTGTTCACGGAGCCGCTCCCCGAGGGTTTTCCCAGCGACGTAGCTCATCACAAAAAAGACGAACCCCGCCGCCTCCCCAACCCGGTGAATCGGTACGATGTTCGGATGTGAAAGGCCGGCGGCAGTGCGCGCCTCGCGCAGGAATCGCTCGCGCGATTCCGGTTGTTCGGCGAGGTGCGCTGGGAGAACCTTGATGGCAACATGGCGGTCGAGTTGCACGTCTCGCGCGAGGTACACGACACCCATACCACCCCTGCCGAGCTCGCGCTCGAGGGAATACTCACCAGCGAGCGCGACCTGCAAATCGAGAAATTCGTGAGAAGGTGAGGCCATGCTCTCTCCCCTTCGTGTCTAATACAATGGTCCTGCTACGAGGCGTGCTGCCGGTATGTCATCCCGAGCGAAGTCGAGGGGTCATCTGCACCTTCAGTCTGGCTTTGAAGTGCAGACCCTTCGACTCGCTTCGCTCGCTCAGGGTGACAATTTCAGTGCATCACCATCAACGCTAACTACGAATCCTGCGGGGTAGTAACAGAGGGTACAGTGAGCGTCTCACCCGCAAGTGCATCCGCAACTGGCGTGTCCTCCGAGGACAGCTCGAACGTCCCTTCCCAGCGGGCCATGACCACGGTCGCGAGGCAATTGCCCACGACGTTGAGCGACGTGCGAGCCATGTCCATCAGCGCGTCGACGCCGAGAATGACGGCCACCCCTTGAAGGGGAAGATCGAATTGCGACAGCGCACCGGATAGGATGACGAGCGAAGCGCGAGGAACCGCGGCGACGCCTTTGCTCGTGAGCATCAGCGTCAGCATCATCAGGATCTGCTTCGACATCGGCATGTCGATTCCCGCCGCCTGCGCCACGAAAACCGACGCGAGTGCGAGATACAGTGTGCTCCCATCGAGGTTAAAGGAATACCCCGTGGGGAGCACGAACGACACGATTCGCCGCGGAACACCGAGCCGCTCCATCCGTTGCAGTGCCAGCGGCAGCGCGGCTTCCGAGGACGCCGTCGTGAAAGCGATGAGCCACGGCTCCTTCGTGGCCTTCCAGAAGCGACGAATGGGCACCTTGAAGATCAGCGCGACCGGCACGAACACCGCGATCACGAAGAAGATGAGCGCGCCGTACAGCGTCAGAACCAGTTGTCCGAGATTCTGCAGCACGCCGAGTCCGCTCTTGCCCACGGTCACCGCGATGGCCGCACCAATACCAAGCGGCGCGAACTTCATCACGATGCCGACGAACTTGAACATGACCTCGCTCAGGCTTTCGCAGAATGAAAGCATGAACGTCTTGGCACTCCCCTGCACCTGCGACAGCGCGACCGCGAAGATGATCGCGAAGAAGACGATCTGGAGCACCTCGTTCTTTGCCGCGGCCTCGAAGAAGCTCGCCGGCACCATGTGCTCGATCACGCCGGAAAACGTCGTTTTTGTTTTCGCGAACTCGACGCCGGCTTCCGCGCTGCCGGTGGCGAGGTTCACCCCGACACCCGGCTTGAAGACGTTCACGAAGACAAGACCCACGATCAGCGCAAGCGTCGTGACGATCTCGAAATACACGATCGACCGGAAGGCGAGCTTGCCGACGCGCTTCATGTCATCGCCGTGCCCCGCAATGCCAACGACGAGCGTGGCAAAGAGCAAGGGCACGATGAGCGACTTGATCATCCGCAGGAAGACCGTCGACAGCAGCTGAAGATCCGTCGCCTCGAATCCCTGATGGTCGGGGCGATCGGGAAACAGGTACCCGATCGCGATGCCGAGCACCATTGCGACGATGATCCACTGCGTCTGGGTAATGCGTCCCAGGCCAGAGCGCGTCGGCGTCGGCGCCCCCGCGGTTGATACGCCAGCTGTCATGAGATCAGTTCGGAGAAGAGGCCGCGGTGCTCGCGCGGCGAAGGACCGAGTTGCGATAGCCGTACGCGAGGTACATCACGGTACCGATGACCAGCCACCACCCGAAACGTTCCCACGCTTGCGGCGGCAGCCCCTTCATCACGAAGATGCACGCCGCGGCGCCGCCGAGGCACACCGGCCATACGAACGGCACGCGGAAGGGTCGCGGGCGTTCCGGCTCGGTGTAGCGCAGCACCAGAACCCCGACGCACACCAGCGCGAAGGCGAACAGCGTTCCGATGTTGGTCAGGTCGTACGTCTCACCCGCGTCGCCGACGAGTGACCACACAGCCACGAACACACCGGTGATGATCGTCGTCGCATACGGGACACGCGTCTTCGCATCCACTCGCCCGGCGAACTTCGGCAGGAGGCCGTCGCGCGCCATCGCGTAGAAGATGCGCGGCTGGCCGTATTGGAAAACGAGCAGCACGGCCGTCATGGAAAAGACCGCGCCCAGCGACACCAGCCACGCCGCGCTCTGCATCCCGGTGGCCTGAAGTGCGTAGGCCAGCGGATCCGCGTGGAGACTCGGGTCGAGCTGCTTATAGCTCACCATGCCGGTCAGTACGAAGCCGACAACCACATAGATCAGCGTGCAGATCGCGAGGCCGCCCAGGATTCCAATAGGAAGATTCCGCTGCGGATTCTTCGTTTCCTCCGCGGCTGTCGAGATCGCATCGAATCCGATGTAGGCGAAGAACACGATTGCCGCACCGTTATGGATTCCGGTGAACCCGCCCGGCGCGAACGGCGTGTAGTTGGCCGTGTTGATCTTGGTCAACCCTGCGGCGATGAACAGGCCAAGCGCGAGCAGCTTCACAACGACCATGATGTTGTTGGCTCGCGCGCTCTCCTTGGCGCCACGGAGCAGCACCCAGGTAACCGCCATGACGATCGCGGCGGCCGGCACATTGAGCAGTATCGGAATGCCGCCAATGTTCGGCGCGGTCGTGAGCAGGCCGTGCACGGTTGGGTCTGCGCTGAGGAGCGCCGTGCGGTACCCGGTCGTGAGCCACACCGGCAAGTGTATCAGGCCGCCGGTGAGCGTCTTGAAGTAGTCGCCCCACGAGATGGCCACCGCAACGTTGCCGACGGCGTATTCGAGGATGAGGTCCCACCCGATGATCCACGCGACGATCTCACCCAGGGTGGCATAGGTGTATGCGTACGCACTCCCGGCCTGCGGAATCATCGACGCGAGCTCGGCGTAACACAGTGCCGCGAGCGCGCACACGCCGCCGAGGAGCAGGAACGAGAACACCAGGGCGGGTCCCGCTGGTTGCCTGATCACGTGACCGGCCGCATCGATCTGGCCGGCGGCGGCGGTTCCAATGGCGCCGAAGATGCCGGCGCCGATGACAGCGCCGATCGCCAGCATGATCAGATCACCTGCACCCAGTACTCGTTTCAGGCCGTCGGGATCGTCCTCAATCACCGCGATCGGCTTTCGTGCGAACAGGGAATTCATCTTTGTGTTGGGTCTCCTGCGGGAAGGACCTGCGTTCGCCCGTGAGCGAAGCAGGTCCCTCGCTTCGCTCAGGACGACAAAGAGAACCTCAGATGAAGAGCGGCGCCAGCACGAGTGTAATGGTGCTGAGCAACTTCACGAGCACGTGCAGCGACGGACCAGCCGTGTCCTTGAACGGATCGCCAACCGTATCACCAACCACGGCCGCCTTGTGTGCTTCGGAGCGCTTCCCACCGTACGCGCCCGTCTCGATGTACTTCTTCGCATTGTCCCACGCGCCGCCGCCGTTGTTCAGGAAGCCCGCCATGAGAATGCCGGTAATCGTGCCGACCATCAGGAGCGCGGCGACAGACTCCGCGCCCATGAACTCACCCGGGCCGCCGAAGCGCTTGAACGTGACACCAACGACGATCGGGAAAAGCACCACCAGTGCGCCCGGCAGGACCATCGCCTTGAGGGCGCCAACCGTCACGATGTCGACGCACGCCGCGTAGTCGGGATCCTCCGTGCCCTGCATGATGCCCGGGCGTTCCTTGAACTGGCGACGCACTTCGGTGATGACCGAGGACGCCGCCTTGCGCACCGCCGTCATGGCCAACGACGAGAACCAGAACACGAGCATGGCGCCAAGCAAGCCCGCCACGAAGACCACCGGCTTGGAGAGATCCACGTGCAGCGTCTGCCCCGTGAGGTTGCGAACTTCGTCGAGGTACGCAGAGAACAGCAGGAAGGCCGCGAGTGCCGCCGAGCCGATCGCATAGCCCTTCGTCAACGCCTTGGTCGTGTTCCCGACGGAATCGAGACGATCCGTCTTGTCGCGCACCGACTCCGGCTGGCGCGACATTTCGACGATGCCGCCGGCGTTGTCCGTGATCGGTCCGAACACGTCCATCGCCAGGATGTATCCGGCGGTTCCCAGCATGCCCATCGTCGCAACGGCCGTCCCGAACAATCCGCCGATCGCCGCGCCTGTCGCGTCTACCAAGCCGCTCGTCTGGCCGATGGAATAGCTCGCAATGATCGCGATACCGATCGTGATGACGGGCAGTACGGTTGACTCCATGCCGACTGCGAGACCCGCGATGATGTTCGTGGCTGGGCCCGTCTGGCTCGCCTCGGCGATGCTCAGCACCGGGCGATAGCGATATTCGGTGTAATACTGCGTGATGAACACGAACGCCACTGCGGTCAGGATGCCGATCACGCCGCAGATGAAGTAGTGCCACCAGGCGTTCGGAGCGTCGGGCACCTGAAGGAGCCACTTGCTGACGAAGAAGAACATCACCGTGACCAGCGCCGACGTCACGTAGTAGCCGAAGTTCAGCGCCTTCATCGGATCGGCATCTTCCTTGGTCTTCACGACCATCACGCCGACGATGGAGCAGATCAACCCGAGCGCCATGATGACGAGCGGGAAGAGAATGCCGTTGATCCCGAACGACTTGTAGAGCAACACGCCGAGAATCATCGCGCCGATGTTCTCGGCGGCGGTGCTCTCGAAGAGATCGGCGCCGCGGCCGGCGCAATCGCCGACGTTGTCGCCCACGAGATCGGCAATGACGGCCGGGTTGCGTGGATCATCCTCTGGGATGCCCGCCTCGACCTTTCCAACGAGGTCCGCGCCGACGTCAGCGGCCTTCGTATAGATGCCGCCGCCAAGCTGGGCGAAGAGCGCCACGAACGACGCGCCGAAGCCGTACCCGACAATCAGGAAGGGCACGTGCTTGGACCACTCCGCGCCGTCCATCCCAGCAGGCGTCATCGCTGAAACAGCGGCGAACAATCCGCCAACCCCGAGCAAGCTCATAGCGACGGTGAACAGGCCGGAGACGGCCCCACCGCGAAGCGCCGTCTGTAGCGCGTCGTTGAGCGAGTTCATGGCGGCAGCCGCGACGCGAATGTTGGTGCGAATGGAAACCCACATGCCGACGTAACCCGCAACCCCGGAGCTGATAGCGCCGAGGAGGAAGGATGCGGTGACGTACATCGCGAAGGTCTTCGCGTCCTGAACGGGGTCGTTAGCCGTGACGTGCCGGAAAAAGCCATATCCGATGCCCAGCATTGCCGCGACGACAATCGACAACACGCCGATGGTCTTGTACTGACGGGCGAGGTAGGCCTCGGCCCCTTGCTGAATCGCATTGGAGATCTTCTGCATCTCCGGCGTACCGCGACTGCGCGCGAGGACCCAGCGAGCGAGGAAAATGGCAAAAAGGAGCGCAAATGCGCTCGCGCCGATGACGACGAATAACAGCGTGGACTGCGTAGGCGTCATGTTGCGTGAAAGGTGGCTGCCAGATACGAAAAAAAATCCTGAAGGTCGTCGTTGGCTTCCACCAGCGGCGCATCAGGGGTAATCCCAAAATGTAGGGAGGGGCAACGAGTGCCGCTAGAGCGTCAGAACTCGTATCCGACTTGAGCTTTCATGCGCACCGGAATTCCGTCGGGTCCTGTGCCAGGGCGGAAGCGCATGGACTTGAGCACGCTCGCAATTCGGCGATTGTAGTCGCCGTTGGGCGTATCGGTGAATCCCACTTTGAGCACCTTTCCGGTGGAATCCACGTCGAATTCCGCGATGAAATGGAAGCCCCGGACGTTGGAGGGCGGTGGCAACGGCGGAAGGAAGAACTCGATGGGCTGTGGCGGATAGTTCTTCTGGGTTCCGCCACCCGTGCCAGGCCCGACGCCGCTCCCGCGTCCGGTGCCCTCGCCGGCCCCGACGCCGCCGCCACTTCCTGGGCCAGCTCCGGACGTACCATCACGCCCACTGCCCGGACCGCTGATCGACGACATTGTCTGAACTGGCGCGGGAACGGCAGCCTGTTCCTTGATCTGTGGAACAGGGGGAAGGACCAGTGGCGGCTGTACGGGCACTACCGGCGGCGTCACAACGGGAGGCAGCGTCTTCGGCGTCGCAACAGGAGTCGGGGCAACCTTGACGAACCGCAGCGTTTCCTTGTAGCCACCATCGTTGCCGAGCCTGCCGCCACCGCCACCACCGGCTGGCCCTGCTCCGCCTGCTCCTTGCTCGATCCTCTCGATGATCGTCTTACGAAAGACGATGGGTGCGAGGAGCAGGAAGATGATGACGGCGTGGATGAGGATGGAAACGACAGCACCCTGACGCCGCCCTTCTCCACGCAACGGCATGCCGACGGGCACCCTGTACGCGGGCTTCCGGGGCGGATCGTGCGTCTGTGCGTCTTCCGGAGGGGTCATAGTATACAAAGTTATACGGCGGACGCCCCCGAAAAGGTTCGTCCGCCGTATGGTACCCACCGCCGAGCTGGACGTTTCGTCCGCTTACTTTCCTGCGCCCGGCGTGTCCTTGGGTGGCACACCGATGACCTTGACGCCTGACCCGCGCGACACGTCCATTGCGTGCACCACCTGCCCGTAGCTCGCCTTCATTTCGCCCTTCACGAAAATGATCTTTTCCGGGCGACCGTCGTAGATCTCCTTGAGCCGCGACGCGAGCCGCGTTTCGTCGACCTTCTCGGTGTTGATGGAGTACGTGCCGTCCTGAAGCACTTCGAGCACGATTTGATTCGACTGCGCGCCAGGCGGTGCGAGCGCGGGTGTCGGATCGGGGAGCTGCACGTCGACCGTCTTTCTCATGGTCGGGATCGCCGCCATGAAGATGATGAGGAGCACGAGCAGCACGTCGATCATGGGCGTGACGTTGATGTCGTTCGTCAGCCCGCCGGAGCCACCTGATGTAAATGCCATTAGGGTGTCCCCGGAGTTGCGGGTGGAGAAGCCTTACTGTCACCGGCGACCGTCGAGACCGTGCCATTCTTCTGGTCGCTGATGAGGCCAAGGACTCGCACGCCGTTCTTCGCCGCCATATCGGTGGCGTCGACGACCTTTGAATATTCGAGGTCCTTGTCGGCCTTGAGATACATCACCTTGTCGGCAACGCGCTTGTCGTAGATCTCCTTGATGCGCGCCTCGATTTCCGTCTTCTTGATCGGCTGCTTGTTCAGGTAGTAGTCACCGGCCTTGTCGATACCGAGCACTTGATCGGTCTCGGCATCTTCCGGATGATCCTTCAGGTTCTGCCCCTGGGGCGGAACCGCCTGAAAACCAGCGAGCAGTGCGGGTGTCACCACCATGAAGATGATGAGCAGCACGAGCATGACGTCGATCATGGGTGTCACGTTCGGCTCTGCCTTTACCCCCCCAGCACCACCGCCACCTGCAGACATGGCCATTGTTCACTCCCTCCTCAATGGAATGTCGCTGATCAGGTGATCGGGGCGTTGCTGCCAGACGAAGCGTTGAACTCACGCGTGAAGCGCGACCGGCCGAACTCACCCGAGACACCCTTGATGAGGTAGTCGATCATTTCCTTCGAGACGTACGTCATCTCAACCGTGAGGTTGTCGATCTTCGTCTGGAAGTAGTTGTACGCCCACACCGCCGGAATGGCGACGAGGAGGCCGAGTGCCGTCGTGGCCAGAGCCTCGGAGATACCACCGCCGATTGCCGCCAGACCGCCCGAGCCGGAGCTCGCCATGCCGGCGAAGGCGTTGATGATACCGACCGTGGTGCCGAGCAGTCCGACGAACGGCGCCGTGGCGCCCACCGTGGCCAGCACCGCGAGGCCGCGCTTCAGGTTCGTGATCTCGAGGAGCATGTTGCGCTCGACCGCGCGCTCTGCCGAGTTGATATCCGACACCGTGACCGAGCCATCCTGGATGAGCGGCTTCACTTCGCTGAGCGCGCCACCGAGCACGAGTGCGACATGTGACTTCTTGTAGCTCTCGGCCAGCTTGATCGCTTCGGTGAGGTTGTCTTCCTCGAGGAACTGCGAGAACTCAGGCGCGAACTTGATCGTTTCCTTCTGTGCTTTCCGAAGACTCCACCACTTGGCGACCATGACCGTGAGCGAGTACACAGACATGATGATCATGACGAGAACGATGCCTTTGGCAAAGTTCCCCATTGCACCCCACATTTCCTGCAGTGAGAGATCCATTCTGTTTCTCCGACGAAGTTATTCGCTCTTCTGGAGCGAGAAGGTGAACGGTTGCTGGACGAGCTGCTTGACTTTCTTTCCGCCGACTTCAGCCGGGTAGAAGCGCATGTTCGGGAGCGCATTCTTGACGGCCTGCGTGAACAGCTCGTGGCTGGACTTGAGCACCTTGAAGCTCCCTGCTTCGTAGCGACCGTCAGCATCGACGACGAACTGCGCGAGCACTTCTCCTTCGACATTCGCCGAGCGGAGCATGTCGGGGTACCGCAGGTTGCCCGTGCCGGGAATCTGCTGCACCTGCTTTTCCACCTGGAACTCGAAGTACGGCTGATCGGTGTTGACGGGGCCCGTGCCTCCGACGACACCGCGTGCCACACCACCGGCGACGCCCTTTCCCGAGAAATCCGCCTCGTCCGTCACTTTCTTGGAGAGATCGATGTCCGGGAGGACATCCGGCACCTTGATGGGTGCGGTGAGCACCTGGAAGCCCTTCGGCGGAGGCGGTGCAACCACCACCTCCTTCGGAATAGGCTTCGGCTCCTCCTTGGGCGGAGGCGGTTCCTTCTTCTTCATGTCCACGAACTCGACCTTCTCGGCCTTGGGCTTTTCGAGCTTCTCCTTGGCCTGAAGGGTTCCGTACACAGCGGCGACGCCAAGGATGGCGTGCAGGATGCTGCTCAAAATGAGCGTGCCAGTGCTCTTTACCTTCTTCGGCTTCGATTCCAGCAGGTTGTTGAACATGTCCTTGCTACCTTCCCAGGTCTGATGGACAGGACACTCCAGTGACTCCAAACAAACTACGCCGCACGAGGAGGAGCGAAAGTAATGAACGATTAAGATTTCGTGAAAACGCAGTTAGTTGGCGATATCTTTGCCATCGCGCTGCGCCACACGATCGTGTTCCTCGAGAAACGCCACGTGCGGAAGAATGACGGTGAACACCGAACCTCGCCCCAGCCGCGACTGTGCCGTGATGCGCCCGCCGTGCGCTTGCGCAATCCACTGGCTGATGGCGAGCCCAAGCCCGAACCCGCTCCGTTCGCTGCCTCTCGACCTCGCGCGATCGGCTCGCCAGAACCGGTCGAACACGTGTGGAAGATCTCCAGCCGCGATGCCGATACCGCTGTCGCGCACGGTGAATGCCAGCTCATCACCCACGCGCCGACTGAGCGAGAGCTCCACTCGGCCGCCTCGCTGCGTGTACTTGATGGCATTCGTGACGAGATTGAGGAAGAGCTGGCGCAGACGACGGGCATCGCCATCGACTATAGCCTCCTCGAGCACGCTCATCGTCACAGTCTGGCCCGCGTGCTCTCCGAGAATGACCGCCGTCTCGTAGACATCGCGCACGAGCGGGCCCATCGCCACCGGCTCCCGATGGATGTCGAAGCGCCCCTCGTCCGCCCGTGCGAGCGTGAGCAGGCTGTCGACAAGGTCGGACATGCGCGCCGTTTCCTGCAGCGCTTCCTCCAGCGCCTGCATCGCCTCGCTGCCAGCCGAGTTCGGATGCATCGCCCGCTCGACATCCGCGCGCATCACCGTGAGCGGCGTCTTCAATTCGTGGCTGGCATCGGCGGTAAACCGCCGCAGCGCGCCGAATGACGTTTCGAGCCGCTCGATCATCTCGTTCAGCGTCGTCCCCAGACGCGAAAGCTCATCCGCGCCAAGATCCGACGGAAGCCGACGATGGAGCGATCGTCCGTCGGTGATCGCCTTGACCTCGGCGATCAGCATCTCGACCGGTTCCACCGCGCGGCCGGCAATGGCGTAGGAGACGCCGATCGACGCGAGAATGATGAAGGGCAGCACGAGTAGCATGGTGCTGCCGAGCACACTGGGCGTCAGCTCGATGATCGTCGTGGGCACACCCGCCACGATGCGCGAGATACTCGGGATGAGCGCGCTGTCTCGCCGCGCGACCATGAGAAGACCGCCACCGAAGGTCCGGTCATTCACCGGCATGACCGCCGCGTCGCCACTGGGATCCAGTTCCGCGGACAGCCGGTCGATGACATTTCGGTCCTGCTCGGGGAGCATGCGAATGCCCACGGAGCTGTATAATTGGCGATTGTTCTGCCCGTACACGATGTAGTAGCCGGGCACGCGCTCGAGCAGATTGCGCAGGTCGACGGTCGCCACGATGCACGTGCCGTCCTGTGCGTCGCCGCAAGGCATCGCTCGGCCAGTTGAATCGCGCAGCTCTTCCGTCAGGGGAGTGCCATCGCGCTTCGCGCCGAGGATGAAGCCGTGGGTGCGCTCCCCCTCGGAGCTCGCCATTTCCGCGAGTTGCCGGAGCTGCAGCTCACGGGCATTGTGCGCGTAATACAAGCCGGCAGCAAACACGATGTTGCTGCCAACCAGTGCGAATCCGTAGGCCACGGTGAGCCGAGCGCGCAGAGTGGCCATAGAACGCTCCTACTCCTTGATCACATAACCGACGCCACGGACCGTCGTGATCAGCTTCCGCGTGTGATTCGCATCGATCTTCTTTCGGAGGTGGTTGATGACGACGTCCACGATGTTCGTGCCGGGATCGAAGTGATAGCCCCACGCGTACTCGGTGATCAGCGTGCGGCTCATCACGCGCCCCTGATGCCGCGCAAGGTATTCGAGCACGGTGTACTCCTTGGGCGTGAGCTCGATCAATTCGCCGGCGCGGCGTACTTCGCGCGTTGCCTGGTCGATCACGAGGTCACCGACGCGCAGCGTTTCCGACGCGAGATTGCGCGGCCGGCGAGCGAGGGCTTCCACGCGCGCAAGCAATTCCTCGAAGGCGAACGGCTTGGTGACGTAGTCGTCGGCCCCAGCGCGCAGCGTCGCGACCTTGGCGTCCACGGCATCCTGTGCGGTCAACACCAGCACGGGCCGCTCGAACCCTTTCGCTCGCAGGGACTGAAGCACCTCGAACCCACTCTTCCCCGGCAACCGCATATCCAGCACGATGAGATCATACGCCATCGAGCTCGCGCGGCGCTCACCTTCCTCGCCATCGGTCGCGAGGTCGCAGGCCCACCGCTGCTCCTCGAGGCCACGCTTGACGTACTGCCCAACAGTCGGATCATCTTCGATGATGAGAATCCGCATTACTCGGAACCGCCGGGGCGCTGGAATCCGTACTCGCGAATCTTTCGATAGAGCGTCTTCGAGCTGATCCCCAGCGTGGATGCGGCGCGACCCTGGTGCCAGCTCGTGTTGTGCAGCACGGACTCGATGTGCCGCCGTTCGAGCTCCGCCAGGGTGATCGCTGGTGACGACGTGGGCGTCCCCGCATGGCCGGCATGTTGGAGCGGAAGATCCGCGGCACGTATCTGCGGGCCATGCGCCAACAGCACCACGCGCTCGATCACGTTACGTAGCTCGCGCACATTGCCCGGCCAGGGATAGCGCGTGAGCACATCGAGTGCATCGACGGTCAGCGTCGGCGGCTGGGTCTTCCCGAACTGGCGCAGGAATTGGCGCGCCAGGAGTGGGATGTCCACCGCGCGCTCGCGGAGCGGAGGAAGCTTCACCTCGATCGTGTTCACGCGGTAGAGCAGGTCGTCGCGAAAGAGGCCTTCTGTGGCGCGCGCCGCCAGATCGCGATTCGACGCCGCAAGAATGCGAACGTCGACCTCGACCTTCTGCGTGCCGCCGACGCGGTAAAAGCTCCGCTGGTCGAGTGCGCGCAACAGCTTGCTCTGCAGCTTGAATGACAGTTCGCTGATCTCGTCGAGAAAGAGCGTACCGCCCGCCGCAAGCTCCATGAGCCCGAGCTTGCGTTCGTCTGCGCCGGCGAAAGCCCCCCGCTCGTGACCGAACAACTCGCTTTCGAGCATGCCTTCACTGAGCGACGCGCAGCTGACGTCGACGAACGGCCCGGTGCGAGCGCTCAATCGGTGCAGCATGTGCGCAACGAGTTCCTTGCCCGTCCCCGACTCGCCCGTGATGAGCACGGCGGAGTCGCTGGGCGCGACCTTCGCGACGACATCGAGCACCGCTTGCAGTGGCGCGTACTGCGTCACGATCTCGGTATCGCCGCCGGCACGGTCGAGCTGCGTCTGGAGCAATACGTTGGAGCGCGCCAAGCGGCGCTTTTCCCACGCGCGGCGGACGAGGACGTCGATTTCCGCCATGCGGTATGGCTTCGCCATGTAATCATAGGCGCCGAGCTTCATGGCGCTGATGGCCGTCTCGATCGTTCCGTTGCCGGTGATGATGATGACTTCCGGAGGATCCGCGTCCGCACGCACCTGCTTCAGCACCTCGAGTCCGTCGAGCTCCGGCATCACGATATCGAGCAGCGCCACGTCGAAGGCTTCCGCGCGAAGGGCATCGAGCGCAGCGCGGCCGTCGACGACGGTGTGCACCGCGTAGCCGCGACCCGTCAGGAAATTCGACAGGATCTGGCCGAGGTGCACTTCGTCTTCGGCAACCAGCACCTTGATCTTGGTCTCACTCACGTCGGTATCTCTGCCTCGTCTGCGCGGGGAAGGATGATGCGAAAGACACTGCCCTGGCCTGGTGCACTGTCCACTTCGATCCGGCCATTGTGCTCTGTGACAATCGCATAGCAGATGGACAGGCCAAGCCCGGTTCCTCGCCCCGGCGGCTTCGTTGTGAAGAACGGCTCGAAAATCTTCGGCAGGTCGGCGCGCCGAATACCTTCTCCCTGATCGGTAATCTCCGCCACGACGCTCTTCGCGTCGTCACCCCAGCGCGTGCGGAGCGTGATGGTGCCGCGCTCGTGCATCGCGTCCATGGCGTTCAGCAGGAGCGACATGAAGACCTGCATGAGCTGCTCCGCGTTCGCGCGAACCACGGAGTTCAGGCTGCGGTCGAGATCTTCCTGCACGGTCAACTTCTTGAAGCGGGTGTGATGCTTGAGCACGAAGAGCGTGCGCTCGATTGCGTCGTTGACATTGATCAGCGACTTCGCGCCCACCTTGGGCCGGCTGAAATCGAGCAGCGAATCGACGATGCCCTTGCAGCGCTGGACTTCACTCTGGATCAACCGGAAACCATCGAGGATTTCCTGCTCGGCGTTCTCGTACGAGAGCTCCAACCCTTCGGCACACGCGGCAATCGTCGCGAGCGGATTGTTGATTTCGTGCATGACGCCCGCGGCCAGCGTCCCGATCGCGGCGAGCTTTTCCGCCTGCGCGAAACGGTCCTGTGCCGAGCGCCATTCGGTGACGTCCTCGCCGACGGTGATCACGTGCGTGACCGGGCCGTCGTCGAGCCGCATGGGAATCTTGGAGATGCGATAGGTGCGCAGTTCTCCGGTGACGGACGATTCCATCTGGAAGGTCTGGAGGCGGCCCGTCGCGAACACCTCGTCGAACTCGCGGCGGAGAACGGTCGCCGGCTGCCGGTGCAATATTTCGAAGATCGTCCGCCCGATCGCCTCCTCGCGCGATACGCCCTGCATGCCCGTCTCGCGCTTGCGGTTCCAGACCGAGATGCGATAGTCGCGATCGATCACATAGAGGCCAACCGGCAGCGAGTCGATGATACGCTCCGTTACGCGGCGCTCGCGATCGATCTGCTTGGTCCGTTCGAGCACCTCGCTCTCGAGGCGTTGCGCGTAGGCGGCCTGCCGAAGCACCGGCGCAAGAATATCGGCGATCGTGGCAAGGAAGGTCCGCTGATCGGGACTGATCTGTCCGAGCGGCATCAGGACGAGTGCGCCGAGCGGATGATGTCCAGCGTCGAGACGAACGACGGTCATCTGCCCGTCACCGCGGACCGGACTCGCGAGTTGCGCGCGCACCTGCGCCGCGGTGGGCGATGGACCACCCTGGCGCGCTTCGCAGCGCAATTCTCCCTCGCCACCGAGCCAGAGGGAGACGTGCGAGGCCCCCACAGTGTCCGCGACACGCTCGAGCACCCCGGGGAGGACATCCGAGGGGGCATCGCGCGTCGCGAGCGCTGCGGCGATCTGGGCTACCGCGTGGAGCAGCGGACGGTCATCACCGCCGAATCCCGCGAGAGTCGAGGAGGGAGTGGGAACTCGCGCGTCGGGATCGCGCGCAGGAATAGTTGGCAGGTGAAGCTCTTACCGATTGGGGATGCGACAACCTAGGACGAAATGTCCGAAAAGACAAGATGACCGAGCAGAGTTCGCGTCAGTGTGCGGTCAAATTGTCTTTGACCGGTCTGGTCCTACGCCTTGATGCTTTCGATCGCAGCGAAAAGCTCTGCATTCGTGCGCTTCTCGCTCGGGGTCGCTTCCACGTGGACCCAGCGGATGACCCCTTCCTTGTCGACGAGGAAGTACGCGCGATTGGCATAAAAGCGATCCTCCAACAGGACACCGTACTGCCGTGCGACGTCCCGCTTGAAATCCGAGAGGAAGTCGGACTTGAACTCGTACTTGCTCTTGAACTCCTTGAGGGTCGGCGTCGAATCGACGCTGATCGGGATGACAATCGTGTCGGCCGACGCGAATTGGTCCCAGTCATCGCGCATGTCGCAGAGCTCTTTCGTGCACGTGCTGGTGAACGCCAGCGGGAAAAACGCGATCAACACGTTTTTTCCTTTCAACCCGGAGAGTGTGACGGCGCCGCCGGCGGTGGATGGGAGGGTGAAATCCGGGGCCGGATCTCCAACGTTGGGAATCATGGTGGGCATTCTGATGACAGGTTCCAGGTGGACGAGAAATCTCGGGTTCCGGAAGGATAGTGCTTGAGGATCGGATTTGACGGATGCGACGGAAGGGACACTGATCATGAACCAAAGCCGGTTGTTTCCGTTCAGATCCGTATGATCCGCTCCTCAATCCGTGGACTTTTTTTCATGCCGAAATCGGGCGCGTCGCACAGTGACACGATGAACGAAACACTACTCGTATCGCAGTGCCACAATCGGATCCAGCGACGCCGCTCGTCGTGCCGGCCACACACCAAAGAGAACGCCCACCGCCCCCGAAAAGGCGAACGCGATGACGATCGACGAGGGCACGATCACGACGCTCCATCCGAATGACGACTTGAGCGTCAGCGCGATCCCCGCGCCCACGGCGACGCCAATCAGTCCGCCGAAGAGGCACAAGGCGATGGCTTCGGCAAGGAACTGGGTGAGGATGGTGAGACGCGTGGCACCGAGCGCCTTTCGAATTCCGATCTCGCGGGTGCGCTCGGTGACGGACACCAGCATGATATTCATGATGCCGATGCCGCCCACCAGCAGGCTGACGGCCGCAATGCCGGACAGGAGATAGGTAAACACCTCCGTCGTCGCGCCGAGGGTATTGAGGAAGTCGGCCTGATTTCGGATCACGAAGTCGTCCGGGCGGCCCGGCCGAAGCCTGTGCGCGCGCCGCATGATCGACGCCAGCTCCTCGAGGGCCACGTCGACGCTGTCCTCGTGCATCGCGAGGACATTGATGTCGTTCAGCCGGTCGGTGCCGAAGACCCGCCACCGCCCGGTTTCGAAGGGGATGAGAACCTGGTCATCGGGGTCTCCCATGCCCGTGACCTGCCCCTTGGGCGACAACACGCCCACGATCTCGAACTGAAGTCCCTTGATCCGAATCAATTCGCCGATCGCGGCCGACGGGTCGGCGATGTTGAGATTGGCCATCGTCGTCGCCCCGAGTACGGCGATGCGGCGTTTCGATTCGTTTTCCTGGCTGGTGAACATCCGACCCGCGGCGATCCGGTATTTCCGGACGTCGAGGAAGTTGGCGGAGGTACCAATGATATTGCTGTTCGTATTCTGCCGCCCCCACTGGACCATCAACCGCGAATCCTGCTGCGGCTGAATGGCGGTGATCTTCGTGGCGCGGTCCTCGATGAGCTTCACGTCGCGCATGGTCATGCGCTTGGCGCCCTCGATCTGAACGCCACCCTGCGCAACGCGCTGCGGATTGATCTGCAGCAGCGTCGTCCCAAGCTTCGAGATGCGCTCTCGAACGGACTGCTCGGCGCCGGTCCCCAGCGCGACCATTGCGATGACGGAACCCACGCCGATGACGATGCCAAGCATCGTCAGGGCGGACCTCAGCTTGTTCGCGCGCAGCGAGGTGAATGCGATCTGGAGGACTTCGTAGAACATGTCGGCGGGGTGGGAGGGGCCGCACATCGAACTACGCGGACCGCTCCCGGAGCGTTCACCCCACCGCGAGCGCGGCGTAACCCGGCGCGGTCACCAGCGCTACGGCGCCGAGGAGCCGGTATTCAGCCAGGCTGCTGTCCGGCACGATGGTCGTCATGCCTGCGCTGCCGGGAATCGTTCCCGACACGAGCGCGGAGCGGATAGGATTCTCGAGAATATCCCACGCTTCGGTGATTTCGCCGCCGACGTAGATGCGCCCGGGATTGAAGGCACTCACGATCAGTGCGAGCCCTCGGCCGATGTGGGTTCCCGTTTCGACCAGCGCCATGACGGCGGCCTTCTCGCCTTCCCTGGCCCGTCGCACCACCTCGTCCACACCGAGCAGCGACGACCGCTTCGCGCGGCGCAGCCTGACGTCGGTGACCGGTGCGGGAACGGAACCGGACAATGCGCCCACGTAGCGGTCGATCGTCGCGGCGTTGCACGCGAGTGCCTCCCAGCACCCTCGCCGGCCGCACACGCACTCCGGACCCGAAGAATCGAGCGACACATGGCCGAACTCGCCCGCCGTATGCGATTCGCCGCGCAGCATTTCGCCGTTGACCACCAGACCGACGCCAATACCCTCCGAGACGCTGACGTAGGCGAAGCTATTGACCGACCGCGTGGCTTCAGGCTCGAGCCAGAGTCGGGCGAGCGCGCACGCAATCGGGGCACTCTCGATGAAGACCTTCATGCCGAGGCGCGTCGAGACAGCGGCGCGGAGATCGACGTCGCGCCAACCGAGCCGAGGCGCGTAGATCAGACGGCCGGTCTTCCGGTCGACCATGCCGGGCAGCACGATCCCCATCCCCTGGCAGCCATCCGCACCATGCGGTGCATGCTGCCGCAGGAGCCGTCGGGCCTCGTTGGCCAGCAGTTCGGCGAGCTGGTCCGGCGACGACGGCGTGTCGAATGACTCATGCGCGAGCATCCGGCCGGCGACATCGCTGAGCGCGATCGACGAACGGCCGGAGCGCACGTCAGCCGCAATGACGAGACGGCCGCGAGTGCGCACTGCCAGCATCGTCGGCCGGCGGCCACGCGCGGTGGCGGCGGTTCCCTTCTCGAAGACGATGCCAGTCTCGATCAACTCGCGCACGAGTGGCGTGAGGGTTCCACGCCTGACCTTCATGCGGCGGGCGAGGTCGGCGCGGGAAATCGGTTGGTATTCGCGGATGAGGTTGAGTACGATGCGGCGATTGACATCACGCGGTGTGGATCGTGTGGCGAGCCGGAAATTCCGCGTGTTGATCTTGCGCATCAAAAACTCCTCTTTGAAAGAAAGAACGCGGCCCAGTCACGTGAGACGGGCCGCGCCGACTGGAAGTGCACTGATATCATCTGATTGCATAATGCGCACATTTTTGCTCGCGTTCAAGCCTTTGAGCGCAGAAATATTCAACAAAGTGTGCACATTTGTGCGCTTTTAACACGAAGACGTGAGCGGCGAGCCTCTAGACGCGATGTGCCGAATTGGGTGTTGCGCGCCTTCGCCCGAAGTCGTCACCACAGTGTCGCGGACGCGCACTTGACCGCGTTTTCGGCACCCTCCCTGCACCAACCGCGTCCCCGCTCGCCACGATGAGACCAGCGACCTATTTGAAGCAGAGTGTTCGCGAGCTGCTCGTGCCGCCACGCAGCCAGCTTCCGACGCTCGACATGCTGCGAACGATTGCTGTGTCGCTCGTCATCTTCGAGCACGGGTGGGAAACGGTGGCGAGTCTGGGGGTCGCGTACGCACCACTGGTGCTGCCGATCTATCGCTTTGCATGGACAGGCGTCGACCTCTTCTTCATTCTGAGCGGGCTCCTCATTGGCAAACAGCTGTGGAGCGAGCTCCTGCGCACCGGCAGCATCAAGGTGGGACGGTTTCTCCTGCGTCGCGGGCTCCGCATCTGGCCGCTGTATTTCCTCTTTGCGCTGCTCTCCCCGCTGCTGTGGCAGTTGCCAGGGTATCGATGGCCGGACTGGGTCTTTCTCAGCAACTATGCGTTAGGGGGGGTGAGCGGGGGCTGGTCGCTTTCCACCGAGGAGCATTTCTACATCGTGGCTCCGCTGGCGCTGCTGCTCGTGCCGCTCAGGGGGAAGCGAACGATGTGGTGGTTCGCCGCCATCCCCATCGTGTTGGTGGCGGTTCAGGTGGTTCGGCTCTTCGCCGGCCGCGCGTTGCTCGCGACCGGAATGAACATGCACGATACGAAGGCGGCGATCCACATGCCCTTCCACCTGCACAATGAAGGACTGCTGATCGGGATGCTGCTCGCACTCCTCTGGGTCACTCGCCCAGACTGGGTGCTGGGACGGGCCGGCGCTCCCCTCACCCGGCTCCGCGCGGCAGCCATCGGCCTGGCAGTGCTCGGCCTGGTGTTGCGAGCCCTGAACCCCATGGTGTTTGCCTTTCTCAGTCTGGGCCTCGTCTACGGCGCGATCACCTTTCTGCTGCTCGACGAACGCGCCCAACGCTGGGGGTTTGTGCGACTCCGGGGGTTCTATACGCTGTCCCGGCTGTCGTACGGCATGTATCTGAACCATTTCGTGTTGGTACACTGGGTCGAGAAGCCCATGGCGGCATGGCTTCCAACCCTCGTCCCGCCGACGCTGGCGTCCATCCTGGGCCTCGGGATCTTCTTCGCGAGCTCGATTGCCGTCGCGGCGGTCACCTTTGTCCTCGTTGAGAGACCCTTCCTTCTGGTGCGTGAGCGATGGCTGCACGCCCACGCGAGGGAACACGGCCAGCAGTGGACGGGCGGAGCAGCCGCCGAGACGACCGCCGCGTAGCAGCGCATGGAAAACGAAACGGGGACGCCATGGAAAATGGCGTCCCCGTTTCGTCATCCAGCGTCAATGTTGCATGGAGCGTACAGGGATCGAACCTGCGACCTCCTGGTTGCAAACCAGGCGCTCTCCCAGCTGAGCTAACGCCCCTAAACTTGCAGGGTGAAGATAATGCCTGACGACCCGAGCGAGAAGCGATCATGACAACAGAAACGACAAAAGCGCCAGCCATCACGCTGCACTGTCCGTCGTGTGGACAATGGAACCGTATTCGCGGCGATCGAGCCGCCAGCGGCCCGAAATGCGGAAAATGCGGGCAAGCCCTCGCGCTCGATGCGCCAGTGGTTCTCGATGACGAGACATTCGACCGCGTCATCGCGCAGAGCGAGGTGCCCGTCCTCGTGGACTTCTACGCGGACTGGTGCGGGCCGTGCAAAATGATGGCGCCCGCCGTCGCGGCGCTCGCCAAGGAAGTCGCCGGTCGGGCGCTGATCGCGAAGCTGGACACGGATGCGGCCCAGCGCACGGCCAGTCGCTTTCAGATTCGCGGAATCCCCACGTCGATCGTCTTTCGTGGCGGTCGCGAGGTCGCTCGGCAGACGGGCGCCGTACCGCTCGGGACGCTGCGATCGATGCTCGGCGGATTGTAACAGATGTGGCCGCGTTAAGTTCGCTTCGCGTGTCAGCCGATGTGAGATTGAGGAGCGGATCGAACGGATGCAACTGAAACAGCCGGATCAAGACATTGATGCCATGTCCTTGATCCGGCTGTTTTCCGTTGCATCCGTCGAATCCGTTCCTAACTAAGACTTCCGAGCGTTCCCCGGAGATTACTCGTGAGCGGGGAGCGGCTCCATCGTCTCTGCGTCGACGGGAATCTGCACTTCATCCCGATAGGGTGAGGTCAGCATCGCGACGCGCATGCGCGGGAAGGCGTTCATGAAGGCGAGGTAGCACGTACCCCACGTACCGATGAATGCCGCGAGCACGCCGATTTCCCAGAGGCCGAACGGGTTCGAGGCAACCTCTCCGTAGAGCGACGGATAGACCTCGAGATACCGAACGAGGAACATGCCGATCAGGCTGATCGCGGTGAAGAGTGCAAGCGTCGGCCGGAACACCTTGGCCGCTTTCGAGAGGAGACCGAAGAATGGCGCGAAGAACACCATCAGGACGGCGGTAACCGAGAAGTTCACCCATGGCGCGATCAGGCGAAGCCGCGGCCAGTGCGTCTCCTCCCCGAGGTTGCCGTACCAGATAATCAGGAACTGGCTGAACGTCAGGTAGCCCCAAAACGCGGTGAAGGCGAAGCAGAGCTTGCCCAGGTCGTGGAAGTGATTCTCCTTGATGAATTCTTCCGCACCAAGGAAACGACGCCACACCAGCACGAGCAGGGTGAAGAGCGTGAGGGAGCAGAGCCACGCGCCCATGAAGAACCACCAGCCGTACAGCGTGCTTTGGAAGTGGAGCGAAAGCCCCATCGACAGATCAAATGCGAGAATCGTCCAACCGTATCCGAAAGCCAGCGCGAGGAAGACGGCGAGCTTGCCTTGCAGCGAGTGCGTGCTGTGGAGTTCGCGGCGCTCTTCGCCGAAACCAGCACGCATCTTCGCCCGAAGGCCGGCCGCCCAGTTTGCGCCCGCTTCTGGAATGAGGCCGACATCGAGGCGCACGGATGTCCAGATGTACCAAACGGACAGCAACGTGATGACGGCGAACGCGATGATGACCCGCGCCGTCACGAAGGTCCCGTTGTACCAGAGCACCTTTTCCGGAACGGGCGCTGCCTCGTGCACCCACGGGAAGATGTGGCCCTTGCCGAGGAAGACGCTCAGGAGCAAGAGCACGAATGCAACGGGAAGGAACGCGACGTAGCCTTCCATGAAGCGAATGATCGGACGCGACCAGCGAGCCGTCGTAATGCGCTGCACCGCGACGAACATCACGCCGGCCGACGACAGCGACGTGAAGTACAGCCAGCAGACGTGGTAGGCGCGCCACGCGCGGTCGGGATCGAACTTCAGACCGGCGAAGAAGGCGATCCAGCCGATCGCGGCCAGGGCCAGCAGCGCCGACGTCAGGGTGCTGGAAACGGGCTTGGTATACGCGCGAATGACTTCATCGCGCGTGGGAACACGTTCTGGATGCAGGCTCACCGCTCGCCTCCCGGCTTGGGCGTCGTGGTGGTGGAGTCGTGTTTCGTCGTGTCCGTTGCAGCCGCGGCGGGGTACGCGTACCCGCGAGTGCCATCGGCCTGCGAACCGGCGTGCCTATAGTACGGCGAGGGGCGTGTCGGACCCGTTTGCGAGTATCCGGGCAGCTTGTCGCCCGTTTCACCCGGCAGTCCGACCGGGCCGACGGCAACCGTGTGCTTGCCCTGAAGGCCGCGGACGTAGTTCACCACGTCCCACCGGTCCATTTCTTCGATCCGGTTGTACGACGGCATCGCGCCGCGACCGTTCCGAATAATGGCCCACAGGTAGCCGTCGCTCTTCCCTTCCGCCGACGCGCCAATGAGCGGTGGCGGAAAGATGGCTTTTGCCTTGAGGATCGGGCCATCTCCCTTACCTGCCTCGCCGTGACAGACCGCGCAGTTGATCTGGTAGTACATGCGGCCGTTGTGCAGCGAGCGCGCGTCAGCCGGCACCGGATTCTGAATGCCCGCCATGGAGTCGAGCGCCGCGATCGACGGCGTGTGCGAATACGCGAAGCCGGGCGCGAGCGTGCCGTAGACGGGCACGGAGTTCTGCGGATTTCCACGCATAGCGACCGTGCTGTCGGCCGATTCCCACGGATCATGCTTCGGCTGTTCGCGGAAATCCGTGAACCAGGAGCAGGCGCCGAGCAGCGGCACGATGGCGAGCAAGGACAAACGACGGAACAGCGAGGTGCAGACCCCTCGACTCGCTTCGCTCGCTCCGGGTGACAATAGTTCGCCCGCTTCGCGCAGTCGGGGTGACAATAGGTTAGCGCTCACTGCGCACCTCCAATGCTCCGTGCTTCTCGAGCACCGCCTTCGCGGCGGGCGCGCGGTCAGGGCCCGCCGCGACCCAGACGCCGAAGTCGCCATGACTGAAGCGCGGGTCGTAACCGACGGTCAGTGTGAGACGAGGAATGCGCGACAGCGCCATCATGCCGAACACGGTAGAAAGCGAACCAATGAGGACCATCAGCTCGAAGCCGATGATCGTATAAGGGATCCAGCTCGCGACTGCCTTGCCGCCGACCACGATCGGCCAGTAGTCCGAGATCCAGATGGGCACCCAGTAGCCGAAGGTCAAACCCATCAGGCCACCAATCAGGGTGAAGCGACGCACCTTGCTCTCCGGTGCGGCGATGGCGTGCTCGAGCTCGTGCCGAGGCACGGGGCTGAACACGGAAATGTCGCTGAAGTTCTGCTTCCGGAGGTCCTCGATCGCGTGAACGGTCGAGTCCAGCTCGGCGAAAGCGGCAATGACGCCCTGCATCAGTGCGATCCTCCGTCAGTGGCGCCACTCGACGGCAGCGGATGTCCGATGGAGCCGTGCGCCGCATGATGCGCTTCGGCATGCGCCTGCTTCATCCGGGGCGGCAGGATCTCCTTGATTTCGGCGATGGCCATCACGGGCATCTGCCGGATGAAGAGCAGGAACCACATGAAGAACCAGCCGAAGGAGCCGAGCAGGATGTTGTAGTCAACCCAGGTGGGGTGGTATCCGCCCCACTGCCACGGCTCGAATTCATGCGAGAGCGATGGAATGACGATAACGAAGCGCTCGAACCACATGCCGATGTTGATGAAGATCGACAGGATGAAGAGCC
>JAZJZK010000032.1:0-70971 GCA_040389905.1 Gemmatimonadota bacterium
CAGGTGGGGGAGTTTGACCCGGCCACAGGTGGGGGATTTTGGGTGGCCGCCGGGGCTAGTGAGGGCGAACTGGTCCATACGAAGCCGGAACGCTATCTGGCCCTTCTCGCCAAGCTGTCCCTGTCGCGGGGGTAGCCGTGCGCAAAAATCGCATACGTCAGCAGCTAGGAACTGAGCACCTGTCAAAGCTGACGTCCTGCGGAACGGCCACTCCCGTCAGGCGCCGTTCCGGGCCTGCTCTATTGCCTCCCTCACCTTGTGCGCCAGCTGCGACGGCGTGAATGGCTTGCCGAGAAATGGCGTCGCGGGATCGAGTAGTCCGTCGCGAACGATCTCGTCGGTGTGGCCGGACATGAAGAGTACGGGAAGCTGCGGCCGTCGCGCGCGCAGCTCGTCCGCCAGTCGCGGGCCAAGGATGCCCGGCATCATCACGTCGGTCACGAGAATGTCCACGTGCGCATGGCTCGCGAGCTCGATCGCAGTCTGCCCGTCAGCGGCCTCGATGACGCGATAGCCGTGCAGCTCCAGCGCCCGACGTGCCACGCGGCGCACAGCGTCCTCATCTTCGACGAGCAAGACGGTCTCGTTGCGCCCGCTGCCATCGATGATCATCGCGGCTCCGCTCACGCGGCTCACGCCCCTCGCGCGTGGGAGATAGACGCTGAACGTGGCGCCTTCGTCTGGTGCACTCCGAACCCAGACGTAGCCATTGCTCTGCTTCACGATGCCAAAAACCGTGGCAAGGCCGAGTCCCGTGCCCTGCCCCGGCTCCTTCGTCGTGAAGAATGGATCGAAGATGCGAGCTTGCGTCGCCCGGTCCATTCCCATCCCGTTGTCTTCGACGTCGAGCCGCACGTAGTGGCCAGGTGCGTCTTCGACTCCCCACTGAGCAAATTCGTCCCGCAATTCGGCGTTTCGCGTTCGCAGCGTGACCTTGCCATTGCTGCGGCCGTGCACTGCATCGCGAGCGTTGACCATCAGGTTCAGGATCACCTGCTGTACCTGCCCCGGATCCGCCAACACTTGACTGAGTTCAGGGTCGAGGTCGAAGAGGAGCTCTGCATCGTCTCGCAAGAGCACGCGCAGCATACGCTCGATTTCCCGAACCCGTGCGTTGAGGTCGAGTGCCTCAGGGCGAAGGAGTTGCCGGCGGCTGAACGCCAGCAGCTGCGACGTCAGGCCGGCCGCGCGGTCTGCCGCCTTGTTGATCTCCGCCAGGAACTCCGCGCCCTGTTCGTCAGGCGCGAGCGTCATTTCGAGCAGCGACGCAAATCCCTTGATCGCCGTGAGGAGGTTGTTGAAGTCGTGCGCGACTCCGCCAGCCAGCAGGCCGACTGCCTCCATCTTCTGCGCCATCCGAAGCTGCGCCTCGAGCTTTCGCTGCGACGTGACGTCGGTGATCATCACGATCGCACCGGTGACGTCGCCCTGTTCGTTGCGGAGCGGAGACGACGAGATTTGTACGTCGAGCACGACGCCGTCCTTTCGCTTGCGGCGGCTCGGATTCGCGCGAAGGGACTCGCCGCGGCGCGCCCGTTCGGCATTCACTTCGAATGCAGCGCGTTCCTCGTCCGGAATGAGAGGCAGTGGTTTGCCGAGAATCTCCGCTTCGGTCCACTGGAACATCGCTTCCGCGGCCGGATTCCAATGCAGCACGCGGGCATCATTGTCGATGACGAGGATGGCGAGAGGCGCCTCGTCGATGACGACCTGGAGGCGCTCGTTCGTCATGCGGAGTTCCCGGTCCACCGCGGCCTGCGCCACCGCTGCGCCACGACTTGGCGTCGCGTCGCGATACGTGAGCAGAATGCCGTCTTCAAGGGGAACAATGTCCAGCTCCACCCAGTACGGGCCAAAGGTCCCGCGGGTCGTCAGGTAGGCCGGGAGCCGATCGCGTGCGGCCTGCTCCACGGCACGCCGAGACGGAAGGTCAGGGGGGTAACCCAGAATGTCCCAGATGACCCGACCCGGGTACGTGGTTGGGTCCGCTCCGCGAGACATGGCGTGCTGACGCGCCGCCGCGTTGAAAAACACAACGCGCATGTCGTAGCGCACGAAGATGGCGCCTTCTCGAAGGTGTTCGAGGAGGTGCCTGAGGATCTGGACGGTTGCTCCCTCACCAGGAACCGATATCGTCAAGTCATTCCGGCGGGTTGCGGTGGGGCGAACGTGGTGCGGAGTGCAAATAATCTTCTCTCTCACCTTGCCCCTCGTCGAGCCTGTCAATAACTATAGCAAGGACTGTACACAACAGCTAGTCGTGGCGATTTCCAGCAAATTGCGGCCACGTTAATCCCCTGCTAAAGCGCGAGCTCCGACGCCTTCGCGTTTGGGCTCTTTTTCTTGGGTTTCACGATGAACGACAGATCTCGCCCGACACAGCACCCGTACCTCGCCGCCCTCGCACAACGAGTGCTCGTGTTCGACGGCGCGATGGGCACCAACATCCAGCGGCACAATCCGACGGCCGAGGACTTCGGAGGCAAGGCGCTGGAGGGGTGCAACGACAACCTTGTCCTCACCCGCCCCGATATCATCCAGGCCATCCACGAGTCATTCCTCGCCGTGGGCTGCGATGTCGTCGAGACATGCACCTTCCAGAGCACGCCACACCGGCTGCGCGAGTGGGGGCTCGAGGACAAGACGCGGGAACTGAACGTCAATGCCGCGCGGATCGCCCGGGCGGCCTGTGACAAGTTCGCCACGCCGGATCGAGCGCGCTTCGTCGCCGGGTCGATCGGCCCGACGGGCATGCTGCCGTCGAGTAGTGACCCTACGCTCGGCAACATCACCTTCGAGGCGCTGGCTGACGCGTTTTACTGGCAGGGGAAATACCTCGTCGAGGGCGGCGTCGACGTGCTGCTTGTTGAAACAGCCCAGGACATCCTCGAAGTGAAGGCAGCGCTCACGGGCTTCGAGCGACTGTTCGCTGAGCTGGGACACCGAGTTCCCGTCCAGACGCAGGTCACGCTCGACACCAGCGGACGCATGCTGCTTGGGACGGACGTCGCGAGCGCGCTCGCCACGCTGGAAGCCATGCGCGTGGACGTCGTCGGGCTCAATTGCTCGACCGGCCCCGAGCACATGCGCGAGCCGATTCGTTTTCTCACGCAGCACGCCTCGCTCCCCATCTCGGTGATTCCGAATGCGGGCCTGCCGCTGAACACGGGAACGGGCGAGGCGGTCTACCCGCTCGAGCCCGCTCCCATGGCCGCGATGCTTCGCGAGTTCGTGGAGGAATTCGGCGTCCGAATCGTCGGCGGTTGCTGCGGCACGACGCCGGAACATCTCGACCACATCGTGCGCGCGGTTCGCGACGCGACGACGCCGGCACCCACCTCACATCACCGCGAGGCGCTCGTCTCGTCGGCAATGCGGGCCACGACGCTGCGGCAGGAGCCGGCGCCGTTGCTCGTCGGCGAGCGGGTCAATTCGCAGGGCTCGCGAAAGGTGAAGCGCTTGCTGCTCGCCGACGACTACGAGGGTATCCTCGAAGTTGCGCGCGATCAGCAGGAGAGCGGTGCCCATGTGCTCGACGTCTGCGTCGCGCTCACCGAGCGCGGCGATGAGGCCGAGCAGATGTCGAAGGTCGTGAAGCTGCTCTCGATGAGCGTCGAGACGCCGCTGATGATCGATTCGACGGAGGCGGCCGTGATCAAGGCGGCACTGGAACACGTGCCCGGCCGAGCGATCATCAACTCCATCAACATGGAGAATGGCCGCAAGCGTATCGATGACGTCGTCCCGCTCGCAAAGACGCACGGTGCCGCGCTCGTGGCGTTGACGATTGACCCGGTCGGCATGGCGAAGACGCGCGAGCGCAAGCTCGAGGTAGCGCGCGCGATCTACGACATTGTCGTCGGCGAATACGGGTTGGCGCCCGAAGATCTCATCTACGATGCGCTCACCTTCACGCTCGCCACGGGCGACGCGGAGTGGATCGACAGTGCGCACGAGACGATCGAAGGCATTCGCCTGATCAAACGCGAACTTCCGGGCGTCTTCACGATCCTCGGCGTCTCGAACGTGAGTTTTGGGCTCGATCCGGCTGCGCGCTACGTGCTGAACTCCGTGTTCCTGCACCACTGCGTCGAAGCGGGACTCGACGCGGCGATCGTGAATCCAGCGCACATCACGCCGTACGCTGAAATCAGCGCCGAACATCGTACGCTTGCCGACGACCTGGTCTTCAACCGGCGAGCCGACGCACTGCAGCGCTACATCGAAGGCTTCGCGACAGCGGAGCAGAACGACGCGCGTGCGGAGAAAGAGGATCCGACGGCAGGTATGTCGCCGGAACAGAAGGTCCATTGGATGGTGTTGCACCGAAAGAAAGATGGCGTCGAAGAGGCACTCGACGTCGCCGGCGTGCGCGAGAATCCGGTGCGGGTGTTGAACGAAGTATTGCTTCCCGCCATGAAGGAAGTTGGTGACAAGTTCGGCGCCGGCGAGCTGATCCTCCCGTTCGTGCTTCAAAGCGCGGAAGTGATGAAGAAGGCCGTGAAACACCTCGAACAATTTCTCGAGAAGGCAGAGGGCTACACGAAGGGCAAGGTGGTGCTGGCGACGGTGTACGGCGACGTCCACGACATCGGCAAATCGCTCGTGAATACCATCCTCTCGAACAACGGTTATACGGTTTACGACCTTGGTAAGCAGGTGCCGGTGAACACGATTATCGAGAAGGCGCTGGAAGTCGGCGCGGACGCGATTGGATTGTCTGCGTTGTTGGTCAGCACCAGCAAGCAGATGCCACTGTGCGTCAAGGAACTCGACAAGCGTGACATTCACATCCCCGTGCTCATCGGCGGTGCGGCGATCAATCGCCGCTTCGGCCGTCGGGCGATGTTCGTGGATGGAGAGCGTGCCTACGACTCAGGCGTGTTCTATTGCAAGGATGCCTTCGAAGGTCTCGAGACGATGGATGCGCTTCAGGCGCCAACGGGGCGTCCTGAGTTGATCGCGAAGCTCATCGATGATGCGCGGAAGGACGCGTTCCTCAATACGAATGTCGGGAAGGACGTCCGCAGTGGGACGGCTGGCGGGGAGCGGAGTGATGTGTCGCATGACCACGCGGTTCCCGTCGCGCCGTTTTTCGGCGCGAAGGTGTTGCGCGACATTCCGCTGAACGAGGTGTTCGACCTCCTCGACAAGGACGAACTGTTCCGCCTGCAATGGGGCGGTCGCGGCTCTGGCCCCGAGTTCGATGCGGTTGTGCGTGACCAGTTCGAGCCGACGCTCGAGCGGCTCAAGGTCGAAGCGCTGCGAGACGGATGGGTGCAGCCCAAGGCGGTGTACGGGTACTACCCTGCTCAGAGCGTGGGCAATGATCTGCTCATCTACGACCCGGATCTCTACGCCAAGGACGGCACGCTGACAGAGCTCACACGCTTTCACTTCCCACGGCAGGAAGGGCGCGAGCGGCTCTGCATTGCGGACTACTTTCGCGGTGCCTCGAGCGGTGATGTCGATGTGGTAGCATTCCAGGTTGTCACCGTGGGAGACGAGGCAACGCGACGCTTCGAGCAGCTCCAGGCGGCTGGGGAGTACAGCGAAGCGTTCTACTCACACGGCCTCGCTGTCGAGGCGGCCGAAGCGGTGGCGGAGTGGCTGCACCGGCGCGTTCGGAGGGAGCTCGGCATTCCAGGCGGGCGCGGGAAGCGATATTCCTGGGGGTACGGTGCGTGTCCGGATCTCGAGGATCATGCGCAGCTGTTCAAGTTGCTGCCGGCCGAGAAGGAACTGGGAATGGAGTTGACGTCGGCGTATCAGTTGATTCCGGAGCAGAGCACGGCGGCAATTCTGGTACATCACCCGCAGGCGAAGTACTACGCCGTGCGCACTGCCGCCGAGGGACCTGCGTAAAAGCATTTTACCACAGAGGACACAGAGGACACGGAGAACTGCACAACTGCACAACTGCAACGTTACCGCAGAGGTCGCAGAGGAACGCAGAGGACGGCGTGAACGACATTACGAGTTTGTTTTTCCTCTGCGACCTCTGCGACCTCTGCGGTCAATTGCAGTTCCGCAGTCCTCTGTGTCCTCTGTGTCCTCTGTGGTAAATCAGTTTTCGTTTTTTGTCTTCAACGTGATGAGAACATGACCACAGCGCTCGAACGCCTCGTCGACCCCGAATCTGTCGTCCTTTTCGATGGCGCGATGGGCACGATGCTGTACGCGAAGGGCGTGTTCATCAACCAGTGCTACGACGAGTTGAACGTGCGCTCGCCGGATCTCATCCGTGACCTGCATCGCGCGTACGTGAAGGCTGGGGCGGAAGTCCTCGAGACCAACAGCTTCGGCGCGAATCGCCTGAAGCTCGCGCAGTTCGGCCTCGCATCGCAGACGCGTGAGCTGAACAAGCGCGCCGCCACATTGGCGCGCGAAGCCGCAGCCGACGGACATGATGTGCTCGTTGCCGGCGCTGTCGGGCCACTCGGCGTCCGCCTGGAGCCTTATGGTTCCACCTCGGCAGATGAAGCGCGGTCGATCTTCCGTGAGCAGATGGAAGGGCTCAAGGAAGGCGGCGCCGACCTCTTCATTCTCGAAACGTTCGGCGACCTCCATGAAATCGGCCAGGCGATCGCAGCCGCGCGCGAGGTCGATCCGGCGATGCCGGTCGTCGCACAAATGACGATTGGCGTCGATGGGCTGACGCCGTACGGCGCGACGCCGGAGGATGTCGCGCACGCGCTCGAGCGCTTTGGGGCAGACGTCATCGGCCTGAATTGCAGCGTGGGGCCACAGGCGATTCTCGAGGCGGTCGAGCGCATGGCGCCAGTGACGCGGAAGAAGATTTCTGCGCAGCCGAACGCCGGCATGCCGCGCGATGTGGGTGGCCGCAGCATGTACATGGCGAGTCCAGAGTACATGGCCGAGTATGCGCGCCATCTCGTGCAGGCGGGTGCGAAGGCGGTCGGCGGCTGTTGTGGAACGACGCCTGAGCACATCAGCGCGATGCACACGGGAATTAGTCCGCTGAGTCCGCGCCACGCTCGTGTCGGAGGGACGCAGGCCACGGTGAGTTCCAACGCGGCGGTGTCGCCGTCAGCGCGCGTTCCCGATTCTCCCGTCGTACCGCTCGCAGATCGGTCACGGTGGGGGGGTAAGCTCGCACGCGGCGAGTTCGTCACGTCCGTCGAGATCGTCCCGCCGCGCGGCGTGGATGCCTCACGGATGCTCGTCGATGTCGAACTGTTGAAGAAGGCTGGCGTCGACGCGGTGAATGTGCCGGACGGTCCGCGCGCCCAGAGCCGGATGGGAGCACTGCTCACCTCCCTGCTCATCGAGCAGAAGGTCGGTATCGAAGCCGTCACCCACTACGCCTGCCGCGACCGCAACCTCCTCGGCATGTTGAGCGACCTGCTCGGCGCATCCGCCGTTGGCCTCCGCAACATGCTGCTCATCACCGGCGATCCGCCGAAGATGGGTCCGTATCCCAGCGCGACGGCCGTTTTCGATATCGACGCGATTGGTCTGACGAATCTGGTCAGCAACCTCAATCGCGGCCGAGATCCCGGAAACAATTCCATCGGGACCGGAACGCAGTTCGTGATCGGTGTTGGCGTCAATCCAGCGCCGATCGACCTCGAACACGAGTTACAACGGTTCAGCTGGAAGGTGGAAGCGGGGGCCGAGTTCGCCGTGACGCAGCCTGTGTTCGATGCGCGTCAACTCGAGAATTTTCTACGGCGGACAGAGGGCGCGCGCATACCGATTGTGGCGGGCATCTGGCCGCTGGTCTCGCTGCGCAACGCGGAGTTTCTCGCGAACGAAGTGCCTGGCGTCAGCGTTCCGCAGGAGATCATCGAGCGGATGCGGAAGGCGAGCGACAAGTCGAAGGAACATGGCGTTGCCGAGGGCATCGCGATCGCCCGGGAAATGCTCGGACGGGTTCGCGATGCCGTTCAGGGGGTTCAGGTATCAGCACCCTTCGGGAAGGTGGAGCTGGCGCTCGAAGTGTTCGGGGATACCCTGCCGCGGCCTTAGCTGACGTTCCTGATACCTCCGGAACCCCCCGCGCGTCTTACTTGATGGCATTCAGGTCCACTCAGGCGCACTGCGAGAACGACACGGAGGGCATGATGGAGCACGGCCGCCTCTTCGTGGACGCGACCGGGGTGGAGTGGGAGGTGTACGACGAGAGCCAGTGGACGATCGCCTGGGCTATCGATTGGGAGTACCCCCCACAAACCGAGAATCCGGGCCTCCTGTTCGATTCGTCGCTGGGCCGTCGCCGAATTTTTCCGTGCCCGCCGAATTGGCAATCTCTCACCGATGCCGAACTCGAAGATCTATTGCCGCGCGCTGCTCGACTGTACTAGGGGATAGAGGTCAGGGGCGACAAACAAGCAACATCCACCAGCACTATGCGCACACATATACTCGCCACTTCGGCACTCCTTGCCTTCGCGACCACCGTCAACGCGCGGAGCGCCGCGCCGACGCCGACGCCCTCCTTCGCTGAACCGAGTCTGTCCCCGGATCATCGTGAGATCGCGTTCGTCTCGGGCGGCGATATCTGGACCGTCCCCTTCGCCGGCGGTGACGCTCGGCTGCTCGTCTCCAATCCATCGAACGAGAGCCGGCCATTGTGGTCCCCCGACGGCACTCGGCTCGCCTTCTCATCGACACGGTCAGGGAACGGCGACATCTACGTTCTCACACTCGCCTCCGGGGAACTGAAGCGCATCACGTTCGATGACGTGAGCGACGTCCTCGACAACTGGTCGCGCGATGGGAAGTGGATCTACTTCTCCTCCACCAGTCGCGACGTTGCGGGCATGGCTGACGTATGGCGCGTCCGCGCCGAGGGCGGAACACCAGTGCAAGTCGCCGCCGACCGCTATACCGCGGAGTACTTCTCCGCCCCCGCGCCGGACGGTTCGACCATCGCGATCACCGGTCGTGGCGTCCCATTCGGCCAGTGGTGGCGCCGCGGACACTCCCATATCGACGAGAGCGAGATCTGGCTGGTGCACGACGTTGCGCCGGCAAGCACGTCGATTCCGCGCTACGAGCAGATGACGACCGGTGGTGCCAAGAGCCTGTGGCCGATGTGGTCGCCCGATGGCGGTACCATCTACTTCATGAGCGACCGGTCCGGACAGGAGAATCTCTGGTCGCGCCCCGTGAAGGCCGGCGAAGCGACGCAACTCACTCGCTTCACGGATGGACGCGTACTGTTCCCTTCCATCTCGGCAGACGGACAAGCCATCGCGTTCGAACGTGACTTCGGCGTGTGGACGTACGATGTCGCGTCGAAGCAGTCGAAGCGTGTATCGATTTCGCTCAAGGGCGCTCCGGCAGGTCCAGGAGTCGAGCACACGACACTCACCAACGGCATTCAACAACTTGCCCTGTCGCCGGATGCCAGGAAGGTGGCGTTCGCCGTTCGCGGGGAAATCTTCGCAGCGTCGGCGAGAGATGGCGGCGAGGCCACGCGCGTTACGAGCACCGCCGGACCCGAAGAACAGCTCGCGTGGGCGCCGGATAGCCGCCGGCTCGTGTACGCCAGCGAGCGCGAAGGCGCATGGCACCTATTCCTCTATGACTTCGCTTCGCGTGCCGAGACGCAGCTGACACGGGGAACCGCAAACGATGTCGCGCCGCGCTGGTCACCAGACGGCCGACGGATCGCGTTCGTTCGCGGCGCTCGCGAACTCTGCGTGCTCGATGTGGCAGCGGGTACGGACAAGGTCGTGGCCACCGCCTCGCTCAGTCGCCCACCATTCGTGGATGAACGCGGAGTCGCCTGGTCGCCAGACGGACGCTGGCTTGCGTATGCCACCAGCGATGGCAGCAAGCAGTTTGCGAACGTCTTCATCGTGCCGGCTGACGGCGGTACTCCTCGGCAGGCAAGCTGGATCTCGAACGCAAACGGCGGCGGGCTCTCGTGGAGCACGGACGGCACGTTCATCACGTTCGCGTCGGGACAGCGGACAGAGGATGGGCAAGTCATTCGGATCGATCTCGTGCCGCGCACGCCGCGCTTCCGCGAGGATCAGTTCCGCGATCTCTTCACCACACCAGGTCGCGTGCCCGGTCCGCAAACGCAGCAGCCTGGCCCGGGCGCCCCCGCCACTCCCGCAGCCGCTCCCGCTCCCGACACTGCGGCGCGACGCGATAGCGCCGCCGCCGCCCGCCGAAATACGACCATCGTTTTCGAAGACATTCGGCGTCGAGCGGCCGCGTTGCCGGTTGGCGTGGACGTGAACAGCGCGGTGTTGAGTCCCGACGGCAAAGTCCTGCTCCTGACCGCGAGCGCGGCAGGGCAGACGAACCTCTACACCTACAACGTCGATGATCTCACGCAGGATGCTGTCGCTCGGCAGTTGACGAGCACACCGGGTTTCAAGAGTAGTGCGCAGTGGTCGCCCGATGGAAAGGAGGTGTACTACCTCGAGGGTGGCCGCATCAGCATCGTCAACATGGACAATCGAGCCGTTCGCAGCGTGAACGTCAGCGCCGAACTCGACGTCGATTTCTCGAAGGAGAAGCTCGCGGTGTTTCAGACCGCCTGGTCCTACCTGCGCGACAACTTCTTCGACGCGGGAATGCACGGCACCAACTGGACGGCACTCCGCGACGAGTACGCGGACCATGTCGCCGGCGCTCGTACGCCGGACGAAATGCGCCGGCTGATGAGCCTGATGATCGGTGAGCTCAATGCGTCGCATCTCGGGATTGGCGGTCCTGCCGCGCAGGGCGCATCCACCGGAAAACTCGGCCTTCGTTTCGATCGCGCCGAATATGAGCGCGACGGCAAGCTTCGCGTGACGGAAGTCATTGCTCTCAGCCCCGCGGCGTTGGCTGGCAACGTTACCGTCGGTGACGTGCTCACGGCGATCGACGGAAAGCCGTTGGATGCAGCGAGCAACATCGACGAGTTGTTGTCCTATCGTACAGGAAAGCAAACGGTGCTGACGGTGACGCCGCGCACCGGTGCTCCCCGACAAGTCACCGTTCGCCCAATCAACACGGCGACGGAAAAGGGCCTGTTGTATCGCGTGTGGGTCGAATCACGCCGTGACTATGTCGCCAAGGCGAGCGGCGGACGCCTCGGCTACGTGCACATGGTGGACATGAGCGACGTCGCGCTGCGCCAGCTCTACAATGATCTCGATGCGGAGCAGCACGATCGCGAAGGCGTCGTCGTCGATGTGCGTAACAACAACGGCGGATTCGTGAATGCGTATGCGCTCGACGTCTTTTCGCGGAAGCCCTACTTGACGATGCAGTCGCGCGGCGATCCGGCCACCGGCGCCCGCACGGCGCTCGGACAGCGCTCACTCGAGCGGCCCACGGTGCTCGTGACGAACCAGCACTCGCTGAGCGATGCGGAGGATTTCACGGAGGGCTATCGGGCGATGAAGCTCGGACAGGTGGTCGGTGAACCGACAGCCGGTTGGATCATCTACACGTCGAACCGCACGTTGCTCGATGGAACGACGGTTCGCCTACCTGGGACCAGAATCACGGGTGCCGATGGCAAGGACATGGAGCTCGCGCCACGCCCTGTGGACCAGCTGGTGATTCGCCCCGTGGGCGAGGGCTATTCCGGCCGCGATAGCCAACTCGACGCGGCGGTAAAGACGTTGCTCGCCACGCTCCCGCCGAGACGGTAGCCACTCGGCCAAGCGGCTTCACGAGGCGGCGGTTATCGACTGCTCGGATCTGGTCGATCAGGAGGTCGGACTCTCTGCGCGTCGAATTCGGCGTTCACCTTCAACCGTCGCGGCCTTGCACTCAGAGGCGCCGCCTCCGATACTGGATACAGTATCCCTGAGTCCACAAACCCGGTTGCCTGTGGGCGTGGCGCGAGAATCTGCTGAGCTGACTCGCACGTTTCATCCGCGCGCGCCGCGCGTCGGTGATTTTCGTCGTACCCTCCTGCGACGTGGCATGTGTCTCGCCGCCCTCGTCGTTGCGATTCCCGCATGGTCGCAGAGTACCGCGGGGCGCAACTCCGTGAGTGGAGTGGTGTTCGATTCCATTGCGCGCGCGCCCCTCGCCAACGCGGCGGTGCAGGTCGCGCTTCTCGATTCTTCGAAAGGGATCGCGCGCGGGCGCTCCGGTCTTCAAATCTTCGGTGCGTTTGCGGATTCGTCGGGGCGGTTCCTGGTCTCCGGGCTTCCGCGCGGGAAATTCGCGATCGGCTTTCAGCACGAAGTCCTTTCCGCGCTCGGTGTGGAGGCGCCGGTTCATGGATTCGAAGTGGGCGCAGATTCCGTTGTTACCGTCGACCTCGCGGTCCCGTCCGCCGGCACGGTGCGCACGCAGCGCTGCGGCCCGCAAGTCGCCGGACGCGACGCGATGCTCGCCGGCTATCTCACCGACGCAAAGCGCGGAACCCTGCACGGTGCCCCAGAGGTCGTCGTCCAATGGACCGAGCTCGCTGGCAGCAAGCAGGCACTTCGCTTCGAGTCCCAGCAGGTGAAGACACAGCCGAGCGAAGGCGGAAGCTACCTCGTGTGCGGCTTGCCATCAGAAACGTCGTTGGACATTCGCGTGTCGGGCGACGGGTATCGGACCGTGGCCGGCGACATCGTCATGTCCTCGGACGGCGTCACACGACAGGATTTCAGCCTCGCCGATACGGCCACGCTTCACGGAACGGCACGCCTCGCCGGACGCGTGGTGCGCGCCGATGGATCACCGGTTGCTACTGGGTTCGCCGTCATCTCGGCGCTTGGTCTCACCGCGTCGTTGACGTCAGGCGCGTTCGCGATCGCAGGCATTCCAGCGGGCACCTGGTTGGTGGACGCCCGCGCTGTAGGCTACGAGCCGCAGTCGAAGTTCGTCAGCTTTGTTGAGGGAGCATCGATAACTGTCGACATCGTGCTGACGCGGCGCGCACAAGTACTCGAAGCCGTCAGTGTCATTGGGAAACCGGGGCGGGAGCTCGGTGTACTCAATGACATTCACGACCGGATGCGAACCGCGGCAGGAACCGCGTTTCTCCCCGGGAATTCCTGGCTGGCGAGCGCTGTCTTTCCTGTGGATGTTGTTCGCGCGGCACGCGGCTTCACCTACCGGAGCCCGACGGAGATTCTTGCGCGTCCGCAAGCCACCTCCTCGTGTCCAGGCGCGGGGAAGCAAATCGCCATCTACGTGGACGGCATCAAGTATTCCGGCGGCCTCGTCGAACTCAATAATCTTGTCCCAATGAACCAGGTCCTGGCAATCGAAACCTACCCCGACGTCATCGCCGCCCCCGGACCTTGGCGCACCACCGACGCCTGCGCGGTGATTGCAGTCTGGACGAAACGTTAGTCCTGTCGCCTTCTCACTCTCTTAGACGAGGTTCACGTGTCCTTAAAGCTATGCCGCACCGCCCTGTTGTTCGTCGTCGCTGGTGCGTGCGCAAAGTCGGCTCCTGCAACCTCGGCGGATCCGATGACGGAGGATCCCTCGCGCGCGCAGGCGACAGCCCCCGTCGGGCGAAACCGCGATATCATCACCAAGGCCGAACTTCAGGACCCCGTCAATGCCGGTCGCACAGTGCTCGAGGTCGTGCGCTCACTGCGGCCACATTTTCTCACCGTCCGCGGCGGCCAGGCGATTCAGGACACCACCGTCGCGAAGATGGGACTCGTCGACAACGAAAGCGGCAAGGTTCACGCGTCGATCGATGGCAACAAGATCGTGCCACTCGAGGAACTCAACCCGATCCTGGCAAACACCGTTTCCGAGGTGCGATTCCTGAATCCGTCGCAGGCCATGAACCGCTTCGGCGGCACGGCGCGCTCGGGTCCGGTCATCCTCGTCACGACGATCAAGTAGGACAGACAACTAGCTTAGTTCGCGCCGGCACAGGAACGCGGATTGAGCAGAGTGAAGCGGATCAAATCTGACGCAAGCCTCGTGGGAAGACTTATCAGATCTTATCCGCTTCAACCCGCTCAGTCCGCGTTCATTGTGTTCCGGCGCGACGGACCCCTTGTGCACTCGGCGTCTACCGTTTGGTCCAGACGGCAATCACCGCGCACGCATCGTTGGTGCGCCACAGCAGCGGTGCGGAGACCACGTCGGGGTACGTCTCCATGGCGAGCACCTTGTCCATGCCCACCGCGCTATTGAGCATGAGGAGACCGCCATTGTATTTCTCGCCGTCCACATAGACGATGACGGACTTGCGCGGGAATTTTGGATTCAGCACCTCGGTCATGACAGGCGACGCACTGCTGCAGGCGACCTTCTTCATCTCCGGCCGCACGCGCCCTTCCACGACGTCTGCGCTCTTGTAGGAGAAGCCGCGCGCTCCTCTGACGACTTCAGAGGGAAACTGGGCGCCTTCCAACCAGGAGTTTCCCGGTAGGAATGCGGTACCACCGCCAGACTTCATGCGATGTGCGATACCATCGAGAATCTGCTGATCCCGCGCCGATCGCTCGCCGACAACCCGCGTCGCCTCGAGTAGTTGCGGCCGGCTTGCGGTGTCTCGCACGATCGAGTCAGGCGGAGTCTGTGCGCCTGCGACGCGTCCGACGAGCAGCAGTGACAGTATCGCGTGAAGTCGTCTCATCATCACAAGGGTCCTGGAGGATGGCAAAGCGAGGCACCCAGTTTTGGGCGCCCCGCCGTGCTACGATTGCGAACGTGGGGCGACTACTTGTCCCACCAGATGCGTGTGATGTACGTGTTCGCACCCTGGCGGGCAATGGCCGCGTTGAGTGCGTCTGCGTTTACCGTCTGCTCGTTGCTCGGATACAGAATGCGGCGAGGGATCTCCGGGACGTCCGGATACGCCTTCGGCCCCATCTTGATGGTGACCGGATTACCTGTACGGCGGAACTCGCTCCACGCTTCCGTACCCTGCGTGAACATCGACAGCCATTTCTGCAGGCCGATCTGCTTGACTCCGGTCGCGCCCGGCACATAGGTGACACCAGCCTTTGCGAGGTAGGTCGCGGCTTCAGCGGCCGTGCCGCCCCACTGCGTGATGGAGAGCGTAACGCCTGCATCGTAGTGTGACTTGGCCGTGCCCGATGCGCCGGCAAATCCACGCTCCACCATCTCTGCGAGGATGAACTCCATTTCCGCCGCCGTCATGAGCACTGACGGCGTCTTCTTGCCGGCCGTGCTACCGAACGTTCCGTACGTCGTGGATCCCGGATAGAAGATCGTGCCAACACGAGACGTCGTATTGAAGAACGGCGTCACCGTCGCATTGTCGAGACCGTTCTGAAGTCCTGCGTAGATCGTCGGATCAGCCTTCGTCGGCTGCGCATAGATCTTCACGCGCGGATCGCCGAGTGCGATCATCGTATCCAGCAGCGTCTTCGACACGCGGTGATCGTCGCGGGTAGAGAAGGTCCCCGAGTACGGGTTGTCGTAGACGCCATCGCCCGGCCACGCCAACGTGGCGTTGTGCGCATTCGTCGTCATGAGCCCACCCGGCGCTGCAATCGCCGCGGACATCTCGGCGGCCGCCTTCGACGCGTCCGCCTTCTGCATGCGCAGCGCAAGGCGCAGCCGCATCCCGTTGGAGAAGCGCAGCCAGTTGCTCATGTCGCCCTTGTAGATCGGGTCGGCAGCACCCAGCCCAGCATCCGTCGTACCAGCCTTCATGCTGGCCGATGCTTCGGTGAGCGTTTTGAGCAGCCCATAGTAGATGTCCTTCTGCGTATCGTACTTGGGCTTGAGCGGTCCACCCTTGTCGGCCTGGAGGGCTTCGGTATAGGGAATGTCGCCCCACATATCCGACATGTTCTGGAACACCCATGACTGCATGACCCGCGCGGGTCCAGAGGTATTCGCCGACTTGTTCGCGTCTCCCTGCTCGATGACCTTCTGATAGTCCTCGAGCTCGCTCACATACGAGTTGGTGAACCAGCCGTCGATGGTTTCTGTGCGGAGACGACCCCGATCCTCCTCGACGTACTGGACCTGTGCGAGATGCTGCGCAAAGAGCGCGGTTCCGGACAACTGGCCGCTCCCGACGAAGCGGCCGACGGCGTTGATGCTCGCCTGCGTGAACAGCGTGCTCGCAGGTGCGCTCGTGGGGCTGTTGGGGTTGACGTTCAACCCGGTGAGATCGGTCTTGCAGGCCATCGCCGTCGCGGCGACGGCAAGGCACAGCGCGACCGAGCGGCGCGTGTATTTCATGTGTACGTTCTCCCTGGTATCGGTCACGGTGTCACCGAAACGTTGAAGCCGAAGGAACGCGCCGTCGGCATCGCGCCCATGTCGTAGCCCTGCGCGCCGTTCCCGGCGTTCGAGGCGTTCTCTGGATCGTAGTTCGGGAAATCGGTCCACGTCTTCAGGTTGCGGCCGATGAACGCAATGTTCAACTGTGATGCCCGAACCTTCGCCGCAAAGCGCTGTGGCGCTTCCCAGGCAAGCCGCACCTCGCGAAGCTTCACAAAGCCTGTGTTCAGGATGCCGGCTTCGTTGATCGGATAGACCGTGTGATTGTAATCTTCCGCCGTGACGCGAATGGTGTTCGGCTTCTTGGTGACGTTGTCGATGCCGTCGATGACGAGGCCCGGCTTGTCCCAATCCTCTTCACGTCCCTCGAGCGTGGAGGCGAGGATGCCCGCGTACTGACCCCACCAGTTGCCGACGGAGAAGTTCTGCCCGCCGTGGCGCATGTCGAGCAGCGTGTTCAGCGACCACGCCTTGTAGCGCAGCTCATTCGCCCAGCCACCCGTCCAATCCGGATTCACGTTGCCGAGGATCTGCTTGACCGAGTTTCGATAGGGCAGACCGCCGGAGAGCATCCGCTTCCCGGTTGCTGAGTCCCTCGCATATGCATAGCCGAACAGCACACCGTACGGCTGGCCAACGCGCGCTTCGATGTTCGAGCTCCACTGCGACGCGATCGTCGTCGTCGTGAGGCCGGGGTACAGCGAGTCGACCATGCTGTTGTTCTTGAGGAAATTGAACGTCGAGCTCCACGAGAGACCCGTCGGCGTCGTCGAGCGAATCGGCCGAACGGTGGCGCTGAACTCGTATCCCTTGTTGCTCAGCTGACCCGCGTTGATGACGGTGGACGAGAATCCCGTCGCCGGCGCCGTGGTCAGGTTCAGGATCTGGTCGCGCGAGATCTTCGAGTAGTAGGTGGCATCGAAGGTGAGGCGATCATCAAAGAGTGCGAATTCGAGCCCTGCTTCCTTCCCGGTGGTCTGTTCCGGCTTGAGCTGCGAATTCGCGGAGCTGTTGCTCAGCGTGTACAGCGGCAGGCCGGCAAACTTCGTGGTCGCGCCACTGTAGAGCGTCGCGAGCTGGTACGGCGCGGCATCGGATCCCACGCGCGCCCACGAGCCGCGAATCTTGAGGTACGACAACACCGCGTTGTCCGCGATCGCCGGAATCAGGTCCGACAGCACCAGCGAGGAGCTGACCGACGGATAGAAGTACGCGGCGTTTTCCTTGGGCAGCGTGGACGAATAGTCCTTGCGGCCCGTGACGTCCACCGTCCAGTAGCCGTTCGTCGTCAGCACACCCTCGCCATAGACGGAGTTCACGGCAGAGTGCGACTCGGAGTTCGAGAACGAAGGCGCGATGCCGGCGTTCGCGAGATTGTAGATCCCCGGGACGAGGATTCCGCGCGTTCCGTACGATGAGGCGTAGCTGTCGTTCCGGCGCGTGTTGCCACCGACGTTCGCCGTGAGGTCGAAACGGCTCACGCTCTTCCGTGCCGTCAGCAGCCCCTCAACGTTGGCCTCGCGCGACCGAAGGTTGTTGTTCGTGAACGCGCCGTTGAAGCCTGCGTCGGCACGGTCGATGTTGCCCTTGGCGAACTGCTCCTCCGCCGTGAAGCGGAACGAGTCACCGCCGCCACGCACGACACCGGAGAGCCACGGCGCGAATTCGTAGTTCGCCGACAGCTGCGCAATGACGCGATCGCGCGAATCCGGCGTGGGATTCTCGAACACCTGCCACCACGGGTTGCGGTGGTAGTTATCGTTCCAGCCGAACAAGGTCCCGTCCGCGAAACCATACGGGCTGCTCTGGTTGTAGTACTGCGCCTTCATCGCGTTGATGTCGACCTGCCGGCCGAACCACGTGAAGCTCATGAGCGGATTGCCCTCGGTGTAACCGTTTTCCGGGCGGTTCATGCCGCTGTTCTGCGTGTACTGCACCGACGCGTTCAGGGTCAGCTTTTCCTTGAACGTCGCGTTCGCCGAGAGCGATCCCGCCAGGCGGCTGAGCGACGAATTCGGAACGATCCCGCGAATATCATCCTTCGTGATCGAGAGCCGCCCGCCCGCGTTGTCGCTGGACGTGGTGACGTTGAGGTTGTTCGAGAGCGTGCTGCCAGTCCGGAAGTAGCCACTGACGTTGTCCGGGTGGGCGACCCATGGCTGCCCTTTACCCGTGAACTGGTCGCAGCTCTTGGTCTTGTCGTACACCCCTGGCTGGCCCACGATGAACATGCAGCCGGTCGTGCGGCCGTCGAGCTTGGGGCCCCATGACTCATCTGCGCCGTCGTTCGTGCCGCTACCGGCGCCGTCGACGTAGTTGAATTCACCCGTGAAACCCTGACCATACTGATTCTGGTAGTTCGGAAGCACGGACGGCTGGTCCGCCGTCGCGCGGCTCGTGAAGTTGAACTTCACGCCACGGAGCTGATTGCGACCACTCTTGGTCGTGATCACGACGGCGCCATTCGATGCGCGCGAGCCATAGAGCGCGGCGGCGTTCGGTCCCTTCAGCACCGTGAGGCTGGCGACATCGTCCATGTTGATGTCCGAGATCGCGCTACCATAATCGCGGCCGCCGCTCGCCGACGCGCTCGAGAAGCCGCGGTTGGAGATCGGGATGCCGTCGATGATGAACAGCGGCTGGTTCTCGCCAAGGATCGAGCTCGCGCCGCGAATCACGATGCGCGTCGAGCCGCCCATGTTGCCCGACTGGCTGATCTGGAGGCCGGCGACTTTGCCGGACATCGCGCTGATCAGGTTCGGCTGCTGGGTCTTGGTGAGATCCTCCGCGGAAACCGTCTGTTGCGCGGTTCCGATCGTTGCCTTCTCACGCTGCTGGCTGAGCGCGGTGACGACGACTTCATCGAGTTGCGCAGGCTGCTGGACGAGCGCGAAGTCCTGCGTGATGCGCGCGCCATTGAGCGTCACGTTCACACGCATCATACGGAAGCCGATGAGACGCGCCGTCAGTGTAGCGTTGCCCGTACGTGCCGCAGGAATGTTGAGGGTGAAGCGTCCGTCGAGCCCCGTGAGCACACCGATCTGCGTGGCCTCGATGCCGACGGTAGCGGACGGGATAGGCTCACCCGTCTTGGAGTTGGTGACGCGACCGGTGATGACGGTCGCGCTCTGTGCGGTGGCGGTGCTCGGCGAACTGGCAGCGAGCGCCAAACCAGCCGTGACCGCAAGCAGCGTGCGGGACAAGCGGAATGACATTGTTCCGACCTCTCGGTGGAATTGAAGGCAGGAAACCACGCGCCCCGCTCCTCGGAGAACGACACGCATGGCTCCGTGACCCGCCTGGGCGGCGGACGGGATACAATATCCCGCGCCCCTCGATCCTACAAGAGCCTGCGCCACCCTAAGCGGGATGTGACGGAACCGCCCGTGAGCGAGTGACGCCTCCGGCCGGATGCGTCATTGCGCCGTGCGTGCAACCCTTTCATCCCCTCCGACGTCCAAGCGATACACCGACCCCTGACGGCCGACAATGGCGTCGAGGTCCGTCACCTCTTTGGGACCGAGCCCACATCCTTGACACAACTCTTGCGCCTGGCGGCGTCCGCAGCATGCAGATTGGAAGATGATCTGGCCACCGCGGAGACGCGCATGATCGATGACCCGCGCGTGCTGCCGATTCACCGGCAGACGCTGACCGGGATGGCACTCGACGCCGTGCGGGACGGCATCCTGCGTGGGCGCTACCCCGAGGGAGAACCCCTGCGACAGCGCGCCATCGCCGACGAACTCGGCGTCAGTCGCATCCCGGTTCGCGAGGCGCTCCGGCAGCTCGCGGCCGAGGGGCTCGTGACGTTCAGCCCGCACCGCGGCGCCATGGTGTCGACGCTCTCCCTCGACGAAATCGTGGAGCTGTTCGAGCTCCGAGCGGAGATCGAGGGGGACTTGATCCGGAGAGCGATTCCACACATGGCTCCCGCAGACCACGCGCGCGCCAGGGACATCCTCGAAGCCTATGAGATGGCCTTGAAGAGCGGCACGGTGTCCGTCTGGGGCGAACTCAATTGGCAGTTCCATTCCGTACTGTACGCCCCATCGGACCGTCGTTTCACGCTTGCGATCGTAGACAAGTTGCACAAGCACAGCGACCGCTATCTGCGGATGCAGCTGTCCTTGACGCACGGTGAAGCGCGCGCCCGTGACGAGCATCGTGCCATCCTCGTCGCAGCGGAGCGCGGGGCAGCGGAGCTCGCGACCCGATTGCTGCGCGAACACATCCTTGGCGCCGGCCGCTCTCTTGTCGGCTTTCTCGAGGAGCGACGTCAAGTCCGCAAACAGCCGCAGCGGATTCACGCATCGTAGTGACCGTGGTTCCCGACGCCGGTTTCAGCAACGGCGCGGGGAATTGTACATTCAGTGCGGTCGAATGATGTCGTTCATTCCCCAACAGGAGGCTATCATGTCCGACATCGGAGTCTTTCGCACAACCATCGAGATCGAGAATCATCTTCAGCGCGGAATCAAGTACGCGTTGAAGGACGCGCTCGTCGATACGGGCGCTGAGGCGACGTGGATCCCGCGCGCCGTGCTGGAGGCGCTCGGCATCGCGCGTGAGAAAACCTTTGGGTTCCGTACAGCCGACGGGCGGCTCATTCATCGCGATATCGGCTACGCAATCGTCCATGCGGGAGGCACGCAGACAAGCGACGAGGTGGTCTTCGCCGAGCCCGGAGACATGGTCATTCTCGGCGCTCGCTCAATGGAAGGGCTCAACTTGCGTGTAGATCCCCGCAACAAGCAGCTCGTGTGGGCGGGCCCCATCGACGCCGCGGCCAGCGTCGCCGCGTAGTCGGCGCGCTCCACGACGCGAGGGCCGCTAACCGTCGCGCGCTACCCGGGACTGGCCCTCCGGAGCCAACGTGCGCCGCGTTACCTTGGTGTCACTACGAAGGCGCCATCTCCTCACCTCGAAGTCCCGGGCACCATGTCATTGCATCAGCCGCTCACGGTATTCTCCGACGACGAAGAGCAGTTTCGCGACGCCGTCGCCGGATTCGCCGCTGACGAAGTCAAACCGCGCGTCGGCGCAATGGAGCGGGCCGGCAAGATCGATCCGGAATTGATCGGGAAGTATTTCGAGCTCGGCCTCATGGGCATCGAAGTCCCCGAGCAGTACGGCGGCGCGGCGGGCTCGTTGACGATGGTTGCCATTGCCGTCGAAGAGATCAGCAAGGTCGATGCATCGGCGGCCATTCTGGTCGACGTGCAGAACACGCTCGTCAATTACCCTATCGCGCGTTATGGCAGCGACGCCCTCAAGGCGAAGTACCTGACGCGCCTCACGTCGGACACCGTCGGTGCATACGCGCTGAGCGAGCCCGGCTCGGGATCAGATGCCTTCGGCATGACCACGCGCGCGGAGCAGCGCGGTGACGCCTGGGTGCTCACCGGCCGGAAAATGTGGATCACCAACGGCGCGGAAGCCGGCATCTACATCGTATTCGCCAATACCGATCCGTCGCTGGGCTACAAGGGCATCACCGCGTTCATCGTCGAGCGGGAGTTTGCTGGATTCTCCGTGGGCAAAAAGGAAGACAAGCTGGGTATTCGCGCGTCAAGCACCACCGAGCTCATTCTCGACGGCGTCGAAGTTCCGGCGGAGAACGTGCTCGGACCCGTCGGCCAGGGGTACAAGGTTGCGATCGAAACGCTCAATGAGGGACGCATCGGCATTGGCGCACAGATGATCGGCGTCAGCCAGGGCGCACTCGCCGCTGCGACCGCGTATGTGAAGGAACGCCAGCAGTTCGGCAAGGCGCTCGCCGACTTTCAGGGCATTCAGTTCCAGCTCGCCCAAGCGCGCACCGAGACCGAAGCGGCGCGACTCATGGTGTATAACGCGGCGCGGCTCAAGGACTCCGGCAAGGACATCGCCATGGAAGGTGCCATGGCCAAGCTGTTCTCGAGCCAGGTGGCCGAGCGCGTGACGTCGGTGTCGCTGGAGCTTTTCGGCGGGTATGGATATACCACGGACTACCCCGCCGAAAAGTTCTACCGCGATGCGAAGATCGGAGCGATTTACGAAGGAACCAGCAACATGCAGCTCAACACCATCGCGAAGGCCATGCTGCGCTAAAAGGGCGTCGTGCGACCCGCCTTCAACTTGATGCTGATGATGCCGTTCGCGGCGCTCGCGTCGTTGGCGAACATCGCCTGTGCTGCTGGGCCTTTGATGACCTCGATCGCCTCGATGTCATCGGGCTTCATCAGCTTGAGGACGTCGATGTTGTTCGACCGGACGCCGTTCACGAGAACGATGCCGTCGAACGTCTTCACAGACTTCGGACGGAAGCTCAGTGAGCCGTTGCCATTCTGAATCTCGGAGCTGCCGGGGCCGACGATCTTGACGCCGATGTTCTTCAGGGAGATCTCGGCCGTGTCAGCGGCAAGCTTGGTCGCGACGAGGCGCTTCTCCAGCGCGGCTGTCGAATCCGACGAGACGCTGGCCAGTTTGTCCTTGAGCGTCTTGATGAGCACCAAACTTCCAGCCGTCTTCTTCTTTACGATTTCCACGCTCGCGATCTCCGACGCCTTGAGCTTTCGTGCGTCCGCGGCCGACGCATCGAGGCCGTTGACCTTGTAGATGACGGAGTCTCCAATGAGCGCTTGTCCCTGCGCGCTCTTCTCCAGGCTCGCGACATCCATGGTGCTCACTTCCGCCGACGTCGGCAACCGCGCTTCACAGGCGGCGACGATGGCAAGCGCGGCGATCGCCGCGAGTGAGGCAGTCCGTGCGACAAGGAATCGCGTCCGCGTCTTCTTCATGGCAAGCAATCTCCGCTCGAGGTGTGATGTGCGATCCGCCAGCGCGAGTGCGCCCACGCGGTGACCGGCGCAGCGGCCGGCAATGTCAATCAGGAGCTCCCCATACGGTCTTGCCTGAACGCCGTGCCGCAACACACGCGCATCGCAATCGAGCTCGATCGCAAGCCGCAGACGAGAGAGCGACCACCAGACGGCAGGGTGCCACGGCAGCAACGCGGCCACGAGCCACGCGCCAATGGGCAACACCTGGTCGTTCGCGCGTACGTGCTCACGTTCATGAACGATCACAAGCCGCTGCTCGTCTGCATTGCGCTCGAGGAGCCAATGCGGAACGACGATCTCCGGCTTGACCAGCCCAATGACCGCCGGTCCGACTCCCGGCGCGATCCGCACGTCGGTGCCGTGCACCGTTGCTCTCGGCCACCTATGGCGTGCGCGATTCATTCGGCGGTTCACAACGATCACGACGGACAACATGGTCGCAGTGAGCACCAGCCACGCGAGCAGCAGGCCAGTCGCGACCACCGGTGGGACGACCGCGTCGGCCGCACGGATTGCTCGTGCCACCGCGGCCACCACGGCATCTCGTTGCGCTGAGAGCGTCTGCAAGAAGGTCGGCGCGACAGGGCGTCCCTGCACAACGTGGGACAGCGTGTTGATCGCCGTGGGCAAGCGAAGCTGCGAGACTCGCGTGTCGCGCTGCGGCGCGAGAAGCGCCAAGGCCAACACGCCGCCGAGCGAAGCCACCCAGACCCACCGCGTTGGTAGTTTCGCGCGGCGGAGGAGCTCACCGAGCGCGTAGGCTCCGACGCTCAGCAGGGTTCCGACGAGGAGTACATACGATACCCAGGCGATCGTCATGACTCTTCCTCCTCGAGTCGCTCGGCGAGAAGGCCGCGCATCCGCTCCAGTTCTTCGCGACTGAGCTTTCGATCGGAGACGAACTGCGCGAACATCCGTTCCGCCGACCCGTGAAAGATCGCATCACGAATCCGCGCGATGGCGCTTCCGCCTGCCCGCTCGGCACCCACCAGCGGGACGTACCGGTAGGCGCGGCCGTGCGTCTCGTGCCCCACAAACCCCTTTTCCTCGAGCGTCTGCAGCGCGGAAAGCACCGAGGTGTACGCCAGATCTTCGTCGAGCGCTTCCCGCACTTCTGCGACGGTTGCCGATCCAAGCCGCCAGAGGATGCTCATCACCTCGAGCTCGCGCGGCGGGAAGTAAATATCGGACATGTTGCCTTTGGCTACTGGTTGTTCAGTAGCTTAATCCCGACAGAGATTGCTGTCAACTGCTTTTTCAGTAGGTTGGCTGGGCACGGCGAGCCGTGGCTCGCCATGCCATCTGTGTCAGGCCGCCTCCTGCACCTTGAACACAACGCCAGCCAGGGCACCGCCCGCGAGCGGACCAACCCAATACAGCCAGATGTTGGAAAAGCCTTCGCCCCCGGTGACCGTGAGAGACGTCCCGACGGCGGGATTGAACGCACCACCTGAGATCCCCCCGGCCGCGAACGCCGCGCAGACAACGGTGAAACCGATCGCGAGGCCGTAGAAGCCCTTCCCCTCGGTCTTCTTCGAGGTCGCGACGTTGAGGACGACCAGGGCCAGCGCGAACGTGTACAGGATTTCCACGAGGAGCGCTGACGTCGTGGAAACGCCGGCTCCGGGGTGAATTGGGACGGCTTTCCCCGTTATGAATGACGCGGTAAACGCTGCGACTACCCCGCCGAGTAATTGCGCGGCCCAATACTTCGCCATCTCGGAGGCGGTGAATGCGCCACGGACGAGCAACGCGAGTGAAACCGCCGGATTGTAGTGCGCGCCTGAGATGTGGCCACCCATGTACACCATGACCATCAGCGTTCCGCCGATCGCGAGGGGCGCCATCGGACTTCCCCCTGCTACGCTGAGGCAGACGGAGAGGACAAGGAAGAAGGTCCCGAGAAACTCTGTGAGCAGCTTTGCCATGGTCACCTGTCTGGGGAAGAAAGTTGGCAGTGGGCCAGCGGCCACATCCTATCACGAGCCCGAAGGAGTCGCAAATGCAGAGTTCGCTTCGCGCCGGGAACTACCGCGATCTTCGTCGCCGATCGGCTCCAACCTTCGTCGCCGGCCCGTTGTCGTAGGAGTAGCGCACATTGGTTGCGCCCCACCCCCTGGAGATCGACCATGCGTTCCTCAACCCCGTACCGCGTACTACTCGCAGTTGCCCTGGTCGTGACTGCTGCCCCCGCCGTCGCGCAGCGTAGCTCCGCCCTGGATGATGACCGCTGGCTCGACGAGTGCCGGCGCGGCTGGAATGACGACAGTCGCGGACGTGCCTGCGAGGTGCGCGTGGTTCCCATCAAACTTTCCGGCCGGTCCATCGATGTCGACGGACGGCAGAATGGCAGCGTTCGCGTCGAGGGATGGGACAACACCGATGTGAAGGTTGTCGCTCGTATCCAGACGAACGCGGAGAGTGATCGCGACGCGGCCGACCTCTTGAAGGACGTCCGCATCAATTCGGACGATCGGCGAATCACGGCGGACGGTCCGCGGACTGATCGGGGATGGCGAAACCGCGATCATTGGTCGGTGAGCTACGTGGTGTATGTACCGCGTCGGTTCGACGTCGCGCTGGATGCGAGCAATGGCTCGCTCGCCGTGACCGGCGTCAACGGACGCATGGATCTGCGAACCGAAAACGGATCGGTGACGCTCACGGACATCGGCGGCGACGTGCGGGCCCACACGCAGAACGGATCACTCAGCGTGCAGCTCGCCGGCGCCAAATGGGACGGTTCCGGCCTCGATGCCGAGACGCAGAACGGATCGGTGCGGATGGGGATTCCGTCGTCGTACGCGGCACAGATCGAAACGGGCACGGTGAATGGCCACGTGACGACGGACTTCCCGGTTACACTGCAGGGGCGGATTGGCCGCACGCTGAGCCTGCCGCTCAATGGTGGTGGAACGCGACTTCGCGCGACGACGACGAACGGTTCCGTGACGTTGTCGCGTCGCTGATGGGTTCAGAACACTTGCCACCATGGTACGGCGAGGACGTCCGGGGTGAGCCATTCCAACGTCGGGCCTGTGTGGAGCAGTAGCGCTGCGCGGGCCTTTTTGCCGTACTCCTTTCGGAACGTCCGGAGGTGGTCGGCGTCGGAGATTCTTGGCCGCGCACTCGATTTCACTTCGATTGGCAGCAACTGCCCGTTGCTCTCGATGACGAAATCCACTTCCTCGCCAATCGCCGTACGCCAGTAGAAGATGTCGCCGCGATCTGCCCGGGAATCGCGCCACGCGAGAAGGTCGTGCAGCACGAGATTCTCGAGGTGAGCACCGTCGGCGTCGCCACCACCGAGGCGTAGCGCCACGCCGGTATCACTCCAGTACAATTTCGGCGACTTGATCAAGCGCTTGGTCCGGTTGATCGCGTAGGCGGGGAGCCGCACGACGAGGTACGATGTCTCGAGCAGGTTCAGGTACCGATGCACCGTCGGTTGCGACAGCGCCACGTCTCTCCCCAGTTCCGTCTGATTGACGAGTTGGCCGAGCCGGTGGCAGGTCGCACGCATCAACCGTCTGAAGTCGGAGAGATTTTCGATCGACGACAGCATCTGGAGATCGCGTTCGAGGTACGTCCGGATGTAGCCGTCGAACCAGATGTTGCGCTCCGCCTCGGTTCCCATATGCACCGCGGGGGTCGGAAAGCCTCCTCGACGCGCCAGCCCCTTCCAGTCTTCTCTCAGCTCCGGCTGCGCGGCGATGATCTCGAGCCAGTCCGCGTCATTCGCACCGAGGAGCTGATCCCAGAGTCCGCATTGGCCAAGGCCCATCTGCTCGCGCCGAGTCATCGGCCACAGGGTCAGGTAACTCGCACGACCCGCGAGAGATTCGGACACCTTTCGCATCAGGAGCAGATTGGCGGAACCCGTGAGGAGGAACTGCCCAGGAATGCGACGACGATCGATCGCGCGCTTGACCGCACGCAGGAGATGCGGTTCGCGTTGTACCTCATCGATGGTAATGGGCTTGGTCCCAGCGACGAGGTGCTCGGGATCGCGCAATGCTGCGTCCGCGACGTCCATGTCATCGAGTGTCAGGTAACGGCGACCGGGCAGCGCGAGACTTTCAACAAGGGTGCTCTTTCCCGTTTGCCTGGCACCAGTGACAACGACGGCGGGCATGACGCGGAGTAGTGCCTGGAGTGCGGAGTCGACAATGCGCGGTCTGTGCAAATCATTCATGCCGTGAATGATAATCATTCACCTACGGAATTACGATGTGCCATGGGTCGCCTGTATCGACCCGTACAGCGCTCGGATTACCTTCCGAGACCACCCCTTACCGTCCAGCGGACAGGACCGTCCCGTGCACTCTCCATTGCGCCGCCTCAGTTCTCTCGTGGCTATCGGCTTGTTGACGGGCTGCGTGTCCGCGCCGATCAAGAGGGATGCCGGCTCCCCTCCGGCGTCCAGCATCCGCGTTCACGATTCTGCGCGCAATCGCGAGGTTGGGTTCAATGCACTCGTAGCGGCAGCCGCCGACGCGGACATCGTGTATTTCGGCGAGCAGCACGACGACCCCGAAACGCATTTCGCCGAGTTTGCCCTTCTCGAGGGGATCGGCCGAGTGAAGCCGCGCGTCATTGTGTCACTCGAGATGTTCGAGCGCGACGTCCAATCCATGGTCGATTCCTACCTCGCCGGCCGGATGAGCGAGGCCGAGTTTCTCGCCGCGTCGCGTCCCTGGCCCCAATATGCGACCGACTACCGTCCGCTCGTCGTGCTGGCGCGAGCGCGTGGATGGCCCGTCATTGCCGCCAATGTGCCGCGATCCATTGCCAGCGCGGTGAGTCGCAAAGGGTTGTCCGCACTCGACACCATGCCTGCGGCGACGCGCGCACACGCCGCGAAGGAACTCGCCTGCCCACACGATCGCTATTACGACCTGTTCGCGGAACAGATGAAGGGCCATTCCGCCGGCGGCGTGGCGGCATCTGCAAGCTCGGACACCGCGACGACCGCCATGACCGATCGGTTCTACGAGGCACAGTGCGTCAAGGATGAAACGATGGGGGAGTCCATTGCCAATGCCCTCGTCGCAGGCGGCGCGGGGGCGATTGTCGTCCATTTCGACGGCGCGTTTCACAGTGACTACGCGCTCGGAACGGCCGAGCGGGCTCGCCGGCGGGCACCCGCTGCGAAATCGATCGTGATCACCGCCGTGCCCGTTGCGGATGTCGCCACCGCTGCGCCTGGCGAACAGGGCCGCCGAGCCGACTATCTGATCTTTACGAAGAAACCCGCTCCGAAAGCAGCTGACGCCGGTAAGCGCTAAGAGTTCGCAAAGGGTGACCGATCGCGCTTCTTCAGGGTAGTAGATTGATCGACTACTTCACATGAGATCCCATTCATGAATTCTCGTTTTCTTGCGGTGCTGGGTGTCTCGCTGGGTGTTGCCTCCATCGGAGCGCAGGCTCCCGCCGCTCAACGCCCGCGCTTCGACAATACGGGCGTCGGCGATACGTCCGTCTTCGCACCACTCGAGCTCCCGGCCGGCAACCTCGTGCGAACTGCATCCGGCGCACCCGGTTCCAAGTACTGGCAGAATCGGGCCGACTATGACCTGAAAGCATCGCTCGATACCGGGTCGAAGACGCTGACAGGCCAGCTGAAACTCAAGTACACGAACAACTCGCCGGACACGCTGCGCTTCATCTGGTTGCAGATGGAGCAGAATGCCTTCAAGGACAAGTCGCTGAATTCCTATATCTTCCCACAGGAATCGCGCTTCGGTGCGCGCGGCTTCGAGGGCGGTGACGTCGTTGATCGCTTCGATCAGCTTGTGGGCAGCAAGCGCGTGGCGGTGCAGCGCCGAGACAATGGCACCGTGATGAAGGTGGACCTCGCGGAGCCGCTCGCGCCGGGCAAGGCCGCCACCTTCGATGTCGCGTGGCACTTCCTCATTCCCGAGCATGGCGCCGATCGCATGGGGCGGGAAGGACCGCTGTACGAGCTCGCGCAATGGTATCCTCGCGTCAGCGTCTACGACGATGTGCGCGGTTGGAACACGGAGCCCTATCTTGGCCAGGGCGAGTTCTATCTCGAGTTCGGCGACTACACCCTCGAGATCACGGTGCCGGCGGGCTACATCGTCGCAAGCACGGGAGCGCTCACCAACCCGCGTGACGTCCTGACGCCGACGCAGATCACTCGATTGGCGCAGGCGGCCAAGTCGGCGACACCGGTGAATATCGTGACCGAAGCCGACCTCAAGTCCGGCGCGGCGCGGACGAAGACGAGCGGCATGCTGACGTGGAAGTTCGCGTCGAAAAATGTGCGCGACGTCGCGTGGGCGGCATCCCCCGACTATTTGTGGGACGCGAGCAGCTGGAATGGTATTCTCGCGCAAGCGTACTACCGCCCCAGCGCCATCGAGCCATGGAAGGATGCTGCGGATCAGACACGCCAGTCGATCGAGGAGTACTCGACGCGATGGTACAAGTACCCATGGCCGCAGATGAGCGCCGTGGAGGGACCGATCAGCGGCATGGAGTATCCGATGCTGATCATGGAGGCGAAGAGCAACGACAAGTACGACTTGTACAACGTCGTCACGCACGAGGCGGGGCATAACTGGTTCCCGATGATCGTCGCGTCGAACGAGCGGGCGTACATGTGGCAGGACGAGGGCTTCAACACGTTCATCAACACGTTCAGCGAAGCGAAGCGCTATCCCGAGCGGGGAGACCAGATGGCACGCGCGCTCGCCGAGCGGCAGTACATCGAGAACGAGATGAAGCTGAATCGCGACCAGCCGATCGACGTCGGCCCGGACCGGATCAACCCCGCGCTGCTCGGCGCCGCCGCATATGTGAAGCCGAGTGTCGGGTTGCAGCTGCTGCGACAGGAGATCATGGGTCCGGCGGCGTTCGACGATGCCTTCCGCACGTACATCCAGCGATGGGCGTTCAAGCACCCCACGCCGGCGGACTTCTACCGGACGATGGAAGACGCCGGCGGCAAGCGACTGGACTACTTCTGGCGTGAGTGGTTCAGGATGAACCCGCATTTCGACCAGGCGATCGATACGGTCGTCACGTCGGCCGCGCCAAATGGTGGCCAGACCGCAACGGTCGTTTACGCCAATCGCGCACGCGGTGTGTTGCCGATCAGAGCCCGTTTCACCTTCAGCGATGGTTCGGTCGAGAACTACGACTATCCGGCCGAGGTGTGGAGCACGAACACGGTGCGGTACATGCGGCGGTATACCTTCACGGGCAAGACGCTCCGGCGCATCGAACTCGATCCGGACAATCGGCTCATCGATATCGATCGGAGCAACAACAGTTGGGGTGCGACTCCCGCCGGGCCGCGACCGTAGGACGATTCATCTAGTCGTGACGCGGGCCCGTTCTTCGGAACGGGCCCGCTTGTCATGCGCCCCTCAGACTGCGGCCGATGTGGGTAGCGCAGGAGCTACCGAGAGTGCGTCGAGCTCGGCCACGAACTCTTCCCCGAAGTAGTACAGCAACTCTGGCCGCGCCATCTCGTAGACCGTCGGTCCATCGGAGATGCACACCAGTGAGCCGTCCTCGATCTCTTCGGAGCAGAACAGCATCTCGCCACCGAACGTGACCGGAAAGAGCGCGCTCACCATTGGCTTGAGCAGGTGATAGTCCGTCCCCGCGTCGAGTGACATCGCGTGGAGCGTGCACCCGCGCGTCGTACGCGAGAGAAAGACACAGCGGCCATCGCGTACCGTTGTGCGTGTCGAGGCACCGCCGGGAAAGTCCCCGTCTGCCGTCACCTCGGCATCGAACCACTCGCTTCGACGAATTCCCACGCGCGCCTCGATTTCGTCGGCGTGCGCCAGGATGCGTCCCTGCTCGACGACGGAAACATCCACGCCGTGCTGGCAACACGCGTCCGCGCAGAAGCCGCACTGCATGCAGTGACCGAAATACCGTTTCTCGAAAATGGCGCTATCCACCGCACGAATCACCGGCGCTCCGTCGCGCGCGGTATACGCCCTCGACAGCGCTCGCTCGGTCAGGCGGCGCTCGTATCTTCGGCGCCGGGGCCAGCCGCTGGCGGCGCGCTCGGTGGACGCGGGCCTGATCCACGACGCCGGTTGCGGCCGCGCTTGCGAGGGCCCGCTCCATGTGCCGGCGGCACTTCCGCGAGATCACCGCGCCGGATCACCGATTGACGGCACGCCTCGAGCACCGCTTCGAGCGCTTCAATCCCGTCATCCGTAGCCTCGAGAAACAAATCCTTGACCACCGACTCGGCCTTTTCGAGCTGGCGGACGAGCGCAAGCGCCATAGCGCGATTCGCCATCGTGCCACACAACTTGGCGTCGATGCGATTCCCTGCCGGGCGGCGGAGCACCGTCACGGCACCCTGCTTCGCGGGCTGTAGAAAATAGGGCGACTTGTGCGCTGGCCCGCCACGCTTCTTCACGGGGCGACGCTTCTTCTCAGTCATTGGCAAATCGTCCGGGTGTTCTCACGCATCGTGTATAACGTATTCGCAGCCGTCGCGACGCGGGAGGGGCGGACACAATGCGCGTCAGCCCGTGTTGGCTCGCGCTCAGCGCGACACCCAAATTAGCTTCCGTCGTACTGACCCGCTCCCGCTATCCGAGACGCCATCCCAATGTCCACTTCCCCACCCGCTGAGTCAGACCTTCGCTACCCCGTCGGCCGTATGGAGCTCACGCCGTCGCTCACCGCGACCGAACGGGCTCACGCCATCGAGGCAATCGCCGCGACACCCGCTGGACTTCGCGCCGCAGTCGACAACTTGACCGACGCACAACTCGACACGCCCTACAGACCCGGTGGGTGGACCGTCCGTCAACTCGTGCATCATGTCGCCGACAGCCACGTCAACGCGTATACGCGCTTCCGTCTGGCGCTGACGGAGGACAACCCAACGATCAAGCCCTACGATGAAGCACGGTGGGCTGAGCTTCCCGACGCGGCATCGCTGCCAATTGACGTCTCACTGACGATCCTTGACGCCATTCACGTGCGACTCGTCACACTCCTTCGCACGCTCACGCCGGACCAGTGCACACGGACGCTGAGTCATCCTGAAAATGGCCCGATGACGATCGACTCGCTGCTCGGAGTCTACTCCTGGCACGGGCGCCATCACACAGCGCATGTCACATCCTTGCGCGAGCGGATGAACTGGAATTGATCAAATCATTTGTCCTACTGGCGGCTCTTTTGCTTTCAGCCGCGTGCGCGCGTGAACGGGCGCCCGCGCCTGACTCTGCTGCAACGCCAGTGTCCGGCTCGGCAGCGGCACCGTCGTCGACCGCTCCGCTCTGCCCGCGCACGGGACACTGGAGCGAGTGTACCATCCGGATTCGTCTGGACCAGTCGGGGCTCGCGCCGCTTGCCACGACGGAACCGGTCGGCGAACTGCCTTCGCTTCCTGGGACGCCGCTGCTATTCAGGATCGGAAACGCGGGATTGGCAGCGTATCTCTATACCGATACTCTCGCGCGACACAACGCGGCGGCCACGCTCGACACGCTCAAGTTCATTCGTCAGACCACGCCGGTGACGATGAAGGGAGAAGCAACGCTGATCCAGAACGACAACGCGCTCGTGCTGTTGTTCAGCAAGAATGAGCACCAGCGAGAGCGGGTGTCGGATGCGATCACCGCGGGGCCGCCGCAGCCCTGACGGCCGAACAGTGGAGGAGCGCCGGACCTCAGATGTGTCAGGTGCTCAGCACTCAGCCGCAGCTGACAGACTCTCAGGGCGTGTGGCGCTATGGTGCATCGCAGCCCGACCTAGCCGAGTAGTTTCCCTGGCGGCGACGTCACCCCCCCCGACACGATGAACGCCATGACGTCTGAGCTCTCCCCCTGAATCGGCGTTACGGCACTCGAGGGAAAGATCATCAGGATTCCCGCGACACTGTACGAGTACGGAAGGTAGACCGTGACATGCCCAGGCAGCCCGAGTCCGTCCAGTGACTCTTGCGTCACGAATCCGATCGCGCGCGCGACGCCACCTGGATATGGCGATACCATTACCGGCTTGTCGAAACGCCGATGTTCGCCGACGAACGCGTTGAGCAGGTCTTTCGTCGATGAGTAGAGCAGGCGAACGAAGGGGAGCCGTTCGAGCAATCCCTCCACGAGGCCCAGCAACCCGCGCGTGAGGAAACTCTGGGCGAGCCAGCCGAATATCGTGATGAAGACGACGGTGATAGCGAAACCCGCACCGGGCCAGCGGAATCCGAGCCACCCATCGATCGTCGTGAAAATGCGGACGCAGATGTAGATGGTAAACGCGAGCGGCGCGAGGAACACAACGCCCTTGAGGAAATAGTTGATGAGGCGTGTCACGAGTCGCTCACAGAGGTTCCGCGCGGCAGCCGCGCCACAAAGGTCGATCCCTTTCCCAATTCGCTGTACACCACGATGTCTCCGCCAATGGCGCGCATCAGGTCGCGGCTGATGGCGAGTCCCACGGGCATGATGCCGACGTCGGCAAGGTACTGGCCGACCCTGTTGCGCGGTACCCGAGCATGTCACGCGCTCGTTCCAATCGTGTGGAAATTGGCGGTTTCAGGATGAACGCACATCGGTATCTTTTGGACATGGCATCTTCTCACCGTCACGCGATCACCCACCTCAGGCGCGTCGATCCGGTCATGGGCGACCTCATCGCCCGCGTCGGCCCGTGCACGATGGAACCCAAGCGAACGGGCACGCATTACGATGCGCTCGTGCGCTCGATTGTCTTCCAGCAGTTGTCGGGCAAGGCGGCTGGAACGATTCACCGTCGCTTCTGCGAGATTTACCCGGGCAACAAGCCGCGCGCCGAGTTGGTGATGGAAACGGACGACGAGAAGCTTCGCGCTGCTGGTCTTTCTCGCCAAAAGATGGGTTACCTTCGCGACCTTTCAGCGCGCGTGACGGCTCGCACGCTCCCCCTTGCACACCTCGGCCGGCTGTCGGATGACGAAATCATCGAGCATCTCGTTCAGGTCAAGGGCATCGGGCGGTGGACCGTACAGATGTTCCTGATGTTTCGCCTCGGTCGGCCCGACGTCCTTCCGGAGCTCGACCTCGGAGTGCAAAACGCCATCCAGCGCGCGTACGGCCTCCGGAAGCGGCCGGCGCCGAAGGACGTCCTGCGCATCGGCGCGAAGTGGCGGCCACATGCCTCGGTGGCAAGCTGGTACCTGTGGCGTTCCCTCGAAAATGGCGACGGTCAGCTCTGACGTGTTGCGCGGCGCAATGCGAGGGTAAACCTCGAACCCTCGCCCACGCGACTCGACACCGTCAGCTCGCCATTCATGCCCCGCGCGAGATCGCGAGAGATCGCCAGACCGAGTCCGGCCCCGGTGAGCGGCCCGGCGGTCGGCGCGCCGAGCTGCACGAAGGGATCGAAGATCTGATCCAACTTGTCCTCCGGGATGCCAATTCCCGTGTCGGACACGCTCAGCAACATGATGGTGTCGTCGCCGTCGAGTGGTCGCACATCGAGGCGTACGCTGCCGCCGAAAGGCGTGAACTTGGTGGCGTTGCCAAAGAGGTTGATGAGGATTTGACGGAGCTTTTCCTCGTCGGCGAGAACGATGCAGGCTGTGGCGTCGCAGTGCTGCGTGAAGGACAGCCCGGCAGTCGTCATCTGTGACTCGACCATGGCGCTCACGTCCTGCATCAATGCGATCACGTCGACCTCCTCGATGTCGAAGGCGACGCGGCCCGCTTCGAGCTTGGAGAAGTTGAGGATGTCGTTGATGAGCGCCAACAGGTGCCGCTGTGCGCGCGACACGCGCTCGAGCGCCCCTCGTTGACCCAACGTCACGGGGCCGTGCAACTCCATCTCCACGAGCTGGACGTGGCCGGCGATGGCGTTGAGCGGCGTACGCAACTCGTGTGAAATGTTGGCGAGAAACATGCCTTTCGCGGCGTTGGCCTGGCGGAGGGCGTCGGTCGTGCGCTCGAGCTCAAGCGTATGCTCGCGCATGAGGTCCGCGCTCGCTTCGAGTTCGACCTGCTGCTCCTGGAGTTGCTGATTCGCGATGTCGATCGCCACGGCTTGCTGCTGGAGCTTGTCGTTGCGCTGGAGGAGTTCTCGGGAAATGTCAGCCTGGCGTTTCGCCGCTCTGCCAAAGCTGCCGCTCACGAGAAATGAAACCAACGCCGACAGGAGCACCCCAACCAAAAGGACGATCGATGTCGTGCGCTCGTCGTCTTCCTGCCTGCGCTCGCGGAGGGCCAGCAGACGGCGTTCTTCCGTGCGTAGCTCGTCGAAGATGATCCGCGCACTATCCATCAGTTGGCGGCCACGCGGACTTCGGACGATCTCCAGCGCGACTGATGTGTCGCCACGCCGCTGTCCGGTGAGCGCGCTGTCGAGTCGCATCAGACGTTGCTCGACAATCGGCTCGAGCACGGTCAACAGCGATTGTTGTCGAGGGTTGTCGCTGGTGAGACGGCGTAACCGTGCCAGCTCGATTCGCGAGGAGTCTCGTCCCATCGCATAGGTGGCGAGATAGTCCTGGCTTCCCGAAATCAGGTATCCGCGCTCCCCCGCTTCCGCATCCTGGACGTGAGACAGGGCGGACATGGAATTGAGGATGACGTTTTCGGTATGCTGCACCCATGCGCGCGCGTCCCTCGTGCGGCGAAACAGGATGGCGGTCCACGCCGTAAATCCCAGCATGAGCAGCACCGGCGCCAGCGCGAGGAAGCGGCGGGACGAGGCTCGAGCGTACCAGTTTCGCGACATACCCGGGTAATATCAGAGCGAACATGGTGCCTCGCCACCGTCCCGCGCCCTATTTTTCGTACATGCTGGTCGTAAAAGACGATTCGGAAAAGGTCATTCAGTACGCGATCATGCGGCGGCGTGCGACGGCACTGCTCGGCGTGTTTGCGGTGATCTTTCTGGCCGCGGCGATCGTGTCGCACCAGCGTCCCACGTTGGCCCCATTCTGGATCGGCCTGATCAGGGCCGGTGCGGAGGCGGCGATGGTGGGTGGCATCGCCGACTGGTTCGCGGTCACCGCCCTGTTTCGGCACCCACTCGGCCTTCCAATCCCGCATACGGCGATCGTCGCAACGCGTAAGGATCGGATCGGGCGGAGCCTCGGGAACTTCGTCGGCAACAATTTCCTCGCGCGCGACGTCATCGCGCGCCAGCTTGCGGGGATGCGCCTGGGCGAGCGAGGCGCGCGCTGGCTGACGGACCCCGAACATCAGCAACGCGTCGCGCGTGCAATCGCGGGCGGTTTGGCGCGGGCCGTGGACTCCGTACCGACGCCAGAATTGCAGGCCACGGTGCATGAGACACTCGTGAGCCAGCTGCGCAAGGCACAGGTGGCCCCGCTGCTCGCGGACCTGCTTGCGCTCGCAACGACGGACGACCGCCATCAAGAGATGCTCGACAAGCTCGTCACGCTGGTCAGCGTCATCGTCCACGATAACAAGGAACTCATCCGCGTTCGAATCGCCGAGGAAAGCCCGTGGTGGGTGCCGGGCGCGGTGGACGACAAACTGTTCCAGAAGATCGTCACTGGCATCGAGAGAACGCTGGCGCAGGTTGCCGCAAGCGAAGGTCATCCCTTGCGCGCCCAATTCGATCAGGCACTGCGTGGCTTCGTCGAAAAGCTGCATTCATCCCCCGAGACCATCGCCCGCGCCGAAGCCATGAAGGAGCGCCTCCTGGCGCACCCGGCCGTGGAGGAATTGTCGGGTGCCCTGCTCGGTGCGGCAAAAACATCGCTGACGCGATATGCGGGACCGGACGCGGCCGCACCCGAGCCACTCGAGCGCGCAATCGGTGCGGTCGCGGAGCGCGCATTGGCGAACGAGGCGTTTCTCAGGGACATCGACGATGCGATCGAACGGCTCGTGCTTGGCGTGGTCGACCAGTATCGCCCCGAGGTGGCCGAATTGATCGCAAAAACTGTCGAAGGTTGGGATGCGACCGATGCATCGAGAAAGATCGAGGTTCAGATCGGACGCGACCTTCAGTTCATCAGGATCAACGGGACGCTGGTCGGAGGGTTGGTCGGCCTGGTCCTGTACGTCATCAGCGTGTTCGCTCGGTGACAACAGCAAGTGCAGACCCCTCGACAAAGCACGTCGTGCTCGCTCGGGGTGACAAGAACGTCACAGGAGGAAAACCAGTGATGCGCCGATTTGTCTTTGCCATGCTGTGTGCTCCAGCGCTACTCGCTGCGCAGCAACAACTCGAATTCGCCGGTCGCCGCGCGGAGCTCGCCGGCAAACTGCCGGATGGTGTGTTCATCGCACTCGGCGCGCACGAGCCGCCGCAGGACTACCTCACCTTCGTCCAGGCGCCCGCGTTCTACTACCTGACCGGCTTCAAGGAGCCGGATGCCGCGCTACTCATGATCAAGCAGGCGGGCGCGGTGCGGTCCGCGACGATGTTCGTGCAGCCGAAGCAGCCGAGCCGAGAGGTTTGGACCGGAACGCGCGCTGGTGTGGAGGGGGTGGGGAGGCTCACCGGCATCCGCGGCCGGCCGGCGGGCGACTTGTATCATGTGCTCGATTCGCTGGCGGCGACAGGGATGCCGTTCTCGGTCGTTGGTGAAGTCGGTCCGCGCGATGAGGACAACGAAGCGGCAACTTTCCGGTCTCCGGACGATCAGCTGTTCGACAAGCTCAAGCGAAAACACCCAACGCTCGCGCTCACGCCCATCAACGACGCAATCGACCAGCTGCGCGGCCACAAGAGCGCCGCGGAAATCACCTTGATCCGCAATGCCGTGGACATCACGGTGCGGGCGCTGAAGGAAGTCATTCCAACGATCAAGCAAGGCCAGAACGAATTCGAGATCCAGGCGCTGATCGAATACACCTTTCGTCGCAATGGCGCGGACCGGCCGTCGTTCTCGACGATTGTCGGTTCGGGACCCAACGCCACGACGCTGCACTACAATGTGAACGATCGCTTCATTGGCGCGACGGACCTGGTCGTGATGGATGTCGGCGCCTCGTTCCACGGCTATGCGGCAGACGTAACGCGCACCGTTCCTGTGGCGGGCGTGTTCTCGAACGAACAGCGTGCGATCTATCAGCTCGTGCGCGACGCGCAGAAAGCAGCGGAGCGCCAGGCGGTTGTAGGCGGTTCGGCGCGCCTGATGACCGACTCGTCGAGCGCGGTGCTCGCGTCGGGCCTCGCGAAACTCGGGCTGATCGAGTCACCGACGGCAACGTATGATTGTGTCGCTGGACCGCGGCCGCGGCAGTGCGAGCAGTTGTCACTCTACTACATGCACGGCCTCGGACATGGCATCGGACTGGAGGTTCACGATCCGGAGCAGTACTACTACATGGGCAAGATTCAGCCGGGCAGTGCGTTCACCATCGAGCCGGGTATCTACGTCCGCGAGAACATCCTTGCGGAAATCCCGGACACGCCGCGCAACCGCGAGCTCGCGAGCAAAGTGAGGAAGGCTGTGGACCTTTACCGGAACATCGGCGTGCGCATCGAAGACGACTACATCGCGACGCCGCAGGGAGTGGAGTGGATATCCCAGGTCCCCCGTGAGATCGCCGAGATCGAAGCCATGATGAAGCAGGGATCGCCGGGCGTTGCCGCCCGCGACGAGCTTCGCGTGGAGAAATACCGTCTGGCGCCCTAGCAGGTGGAAGCTCGGAAATACACAATCACGAGCGCGGCGGCCGTTACGGCGATCGCCGCGCTCCTGCTGTTCGTGTTCGGGTTGTATCCCTTGGCAAACGACATTGCGCCGGGTGCGGTGCCCTGGTACGCTCACGCGTCCCGGTTCTGGTTGTTGGTCGGTGGCAGCATCATTATGGCGCTTTTCGCACTTGGGCGACTGATCACGCCGGTGATGGATCGCCTCTGGGATGTCGCGAGCCGCGCGGTGCTTGCTCTTCCTGCCCCCGTCTTCGTCGGCGTGGCGGCGCTGTTTGCGTTCCTTGCGTCCGCCCGTCTTGCCGCCATCTGCTTCGGGCGGCAACCGCACAATGCCGATGAAGTCGCCCAACTCTTCCACGCGAAGATCCTGTTGAGCGGACGCCTCTCCCTCCCGCTCGACCCCAACCCGGAGTTCTTCGGGATGGACAACATGATCGAAGGTCCGCGCTGGTATTCGCAGTTTCCGATTGGCGGACCGGCATTTCTAGCGATCGGCGTTGCGCTCGGCGCGGCGTGGTTGGTGAATCCAGCGTTGCTGGGTCTCACCGTCATCGCGGCATACCAGTTTACGCGTCGTGCGTATGGCGAGGGCCTTGCGCGCGCGACGACGCTGTTGCTTGCACTGTGTCCATTCGCGCTCTTCATGAGTGCAAGCTTCATGAACCACGTGCCCGTGCTGTTTCTCGCCGCGGTCGCAATGGCGCAGCTCACCCTGTGGGTGGACGCGGAGGATCGGTTTACCGCATTCAGGTCCGCAGCGTTCATTGGCGTCGCGCTTGGTGTGGCGTTCACGGTGCGGCCGCTCGACGCCCTGGTCGTGGCGGCCGCGATTGGAACGATGCAGGTCACGAGACTGCGTGGAAGCCCGGCACGAGTTCGCTCGCTCGGCGTACAGATCGTGGCCGGCCTGATTTCGACGCTTCCGTTATTCGTCGTCAATGAACGTACCAATGGCGCGCCGCTGCGTCTTGGCTACGAGGTCCTCTATGGCAGCGCCCACCAGCTTGGCTTTCACGCGGATCCCTATGGGCTGATGCATACGCCGATGCGCGCGCTGGTGTTGGCATCGAAGTATTTGCTGCAGCTCAACGTGATGATGTTTGGATGGCCGATCCCCGTCGTCGCGGTCATCGTGCTGGGGTTGGCGTTGACGCGACGCCCGTCACGCTGGGATCTCTTTCTGGTCATGCTCATCCTCGCGCAGGTCATTGCCTACGCGCTCTATTGGCACGATGGCTCGTTTCGTGGGCCGCGCTTCCTCTTTACCGCCCTGCCCGCGCTGATCATTCTCACGGCGCGCACGCCCTTCCTTCTGGCGTCGTCTTCCAGCGGAGCGGTACGCAGCGCGGCGCGTTTCGCGCTCCCCGTATGCATGGCGATCGTGTGGTTCGCCGGCGGCGTTGGGAGCAGTGTCCCCGCGTCGGTTCGCCAATACCAACGCCTCGCGGCAGTGACGCGTGTCGATCCGGATTCCCTCGAGCATGCCACCGGGCTTCACAATGCCCTCGTCTTCATCAACGAAGGACGCGAGGCACGGAACCTTCACGACTTGTGGGCACTCGGCCTCTCTCGCGGAAATGCTGCGCGCGTCATGGTCTCGGCGTCCGCGTGCGCTGTGCGCTTGGCGATCATAGGCGAGCGGGAGCGGCGGCCGGCGGATTCTGCCGGGCGGCTCGACCGCGTCGTACTCGGCGCGCGCGCGTTGGATTCACGTGAGCCACCGCTTACGGCGCCGGAATGCGACGAAGACGCGCGGAAGGACAACGCGGGAACCGCGTCATTCGCGCCCTTCTTCCCCGCCAACGACATCGATGCAACCGGCCGCCTCGGCGGGGATGTGATTTACGCGCTCGACCTGGGCGAACACAACGAGAGTCTCCGCTCGCGCTTCGGCGATCGAACGTGGTATCGTTTCGGGCCGCTCGGCACGCCGCGCCGGCCCCTGCCCAAACTCCTTCCGTACTCCGATGCCCCGTAGTCCTGCGCCGCGCGCCATTGCGATCGCCACGACGGTGTTCTTCGTGGTGTACCTGCTCATCGGCCTCGTCGCGTTCAAGGACTATGGCATCTCGTGGGACGAGATTCCTACGCGGGAGTTTGGTGTGATGAACGTCGAGCACGTGGTGCCCGACCTACACGCCCTGGACTCGCTGCGAGCGGCAAAGGGGCCGAACTTCGAGCGCTTCGGGCCCTTGTACGAAATTGTTCTCGTCCGCATGGAAAAAGCGCTTGGCCTTGGTAACCTGCGCGCGGTTTTTCTCATGCGTCACCTGGTGACGTTCCTCACGTTCTACCTTGGCGTCGTCCTCTTTCACGCACTCTGCCGACGTCGCTTTTCTGCTGGCATCTCGCTGCTGGCCTGCCTGTGTCTCGTCGCAAGTCCGCAGCTCTTCTCGCACTCGTTCTACAACACCAAGGACGTTTCCTTTCTCACCGCTTTCGTGGCGGTGATGCTCACACTGGACGTCCTCCTCGAGCGTCCCGAATGGCGCTCGCTCGCAATTCATGCGTTGACCTCCGGGCTCCTGATGGGGACGCGCATCCTCGGCCTCTTCGCCATGATGCTGACGGGGGTCGCTGCACTTGCCCGTCGTCCCACGTTGAAGATGCTCGGCATGCTGGTTGTGTACGGCATCGCGGTGGCGTTGATCCTTCCAGTGGTCTGGCCGGTGCTGCGCATCGATCCCATCGGCATTGTCAAAGACGCCATTCTGCATTCCACCACGAACCCATACGGCAAGGCGAACCTGTTCCGCGGCGCCATGGTGCCTGCCACCGCATTGCCGTGGGACTACGTACCGACGTGGATTCTCATCACGACACCGTATGTCATCTCGGCACTGTTTGCGGTAGGCGCTGTGAGGAGTGTCACCGCCCTCGCGCGGCACCCGCGTGAATTCTTCGTAGGTGACAGGCAACGCGATCTCATCGTGATGAGCTGGTTCTTCCTGCCCGTCGTTGGCTGCATGGTACTGCGTCCTGTCCTCTACGATGGATGGCGGCACCTGTTCTTCGTGTATCCGGCGATGATCTATCTCGCGGCCGTGGGCATGGAGACCATCCTCCACGCGGCGAACGCTCGATGGGGTGGCGCGCAATACGAGTGGCTGCAACCGGCGCTCACGGCTGCGCTGGTCATCGCGTTGATGCCTGGCGTTTCCTTCATGTACCGGAATCATCCATTCGAGCATCTCTACTTCAATCGGTTCGCCGGAAAGGACATGCTCGAGGTGAAGCAACGCTACGAGCTCGACTACTGGGGACTCTCGTATCGACAGCTTCTCGAATACATCGTCCGAAGCGATTCCTCACCCGTGATTCGAGTGCACACCGCCAACTTTCCCGGTATGGTGAACAGCATCATGCTCCGACCGGCAGATCAGAGGCGAGTCAGGTTCGTGCCACCGAGCGAATACGCGGACTACTTTATCACGAACTATCGCTTTCATCCTGAGCAATACCAATGGACCAACGAAGTCTTCAGCGTGCGCGTCGGTAATGCATCGGCTGCGTCGGTGTTCCGGCTGAAGTGAGTGATACAGATGTGTCTTTGAAGACACTCATCGTCGTCCCGACATACAACGAGCGTGACAACGCGCCTCGCATGGTCGCGGCCATCCACGCGTTGCACCTCGATGCCGACGTGCTGTTCGTCGACGACGCGTCGCCAGACGGCACAGGGGCGCTGCTCGATGCGTTGTGCGCAGAACATCCTCGTCTGGCTGTGTTGCACCGCAGTGGGAAGAACGGCATTGGCAGCGCGCATCTTGACGGAATCGCCTATGCGTACGACGGCAATTATCAGCGGCTCGTCACGTTGGACTGCGACTTCAGCCACAGTCCGGAGGATATCCCGACGTTCCTCGAGGCCGCGGACAGCGCAGATGTCGTCGTCGGCTCACGGTGGACGGCGGACCACAGCCTGCCGGGGTGGAATGTCTTTCGGCGGATGATGACGGGGACGGGTCACGTGCTCACACGGACCGTGCTCGGGTTGCCTTATGATGCGACGGGTGCGTTTCGCACCTATCGGCTCGATCGTATCCCTCGCGACGTCTTTGCCCTGGTTCGTTCGAAGAGCTATGCGTTCTTCTTCGAGAGCCTCTTCATTTTGCATCGCAATGGCTACCGGATTCGTGAGATTCCGATCGTCCTGCCGGCAAGGACGTATGGCCACTCGAAGATGACAATGCGGGCGGCGATGCAGAGCGTTCGCATCATGCTTGGCATCGCCTCGTCGTATCGGAGCCAACCGAGTGCATTTCATCTCATGGCGCCACCTGTGACGATCGACGAAGCGTTGCACGACCCGCAGGATTGGGATCCGTACTGGGAGCAGTCTGCCGATCCCAGTCGGCGCGTGTACGCCACGATCGCGTCTGTCTACCGCAAGCTCTTCATTCGGCCGCGACTGCATCGGGCGCTTCGAAGCGCCTTTCCGGCCGGGTCCGAGTTACTGCACGCGGGGTGCGGTGGCGGCCAAGTCGACGAAGGGCTCCATGGAAGCATGCGCGTGACAGCGCTGGACATCTCCGTTGGCGCGCTTCGTCTCTACCAGCAGCACAATCCGATCGCGGCGCGTGTGCGGCATGGGGACATCCTCGCGCTACCGTATGCCGAAGCGTCGTTCGATGGTTACTACAATCTCGGCGTCGTCGAGCACTTTACGGACGGGGAGATTCAACGAATCCTTGCCGAGGCGTCGCGCGTCCTGCGGCCCGATGGAAAGGTGGTGCTCTTCTGGCCGCACGCGCGCGCGACGAGTGTCATCGTGCTCGGACTCGCGCACAAGTTTCTCGCGAGTCGCGGAAACAAGACACAGCTGCACCCTGCAGAGATTTCCTTGCTGACATCGCGCTCGATGGCCGAGGACTGCTTGCGGCGCGCCGGGTTCCGGATGATGTCGTACTCGTTTGGCTTTGTGGATCTGTGGATTCAGGCGGTAATTGTCGCGGAAAAGGCTTCCGGAACTGCGTGAAGCCCATGTGAACGCGGATTGAGCGGATTCAACAGAAGCAAACAGCGATTTGCTTTGCGCCAATCACGACAGGCTCGCAGCGATTGCGTCCATGGGACCATCAAAGGCTTCTCCTTTGAATGTCGACGGGCTGGCGTCGGGTCTCCGAAGCCAGCCCTTCTGCTCGATCCGGCTGTCATCCGTGGAATCCGGACAATCCGCTCCTTAGGCAGTTGCAGATTCGGTTATCCGCTGTACCGCCAGTCTAGGCCGCGGACGGATACACCTCGAAAACACCAGCGGCGCCCATCCCACCGCCGATACACATCGTTACGAGTCCGTGCCCGCCGCCACGGCGCGCGAGCTCGTGCACCAATTGCGTCGTAAGCTTCGCACCGGTCGCGCCAAGCGGATGACCGAGCGCGATCGCGCCGCCGTTCACGTTGACCTTCTCTTCAGACATCCCGAGATCGCGCATCACGGCCACCACCTGCGCCGCGAATGCCTCGTTGAACTCGATCAGGTCGATATCGTCGAGTGACATTCCTACGCGGGCGAGTGCTTTCGGAACGGCCTTGATCGGCCCCACGCCCATCACGTCCGGATCCACGCCCGCTACCGCGAAGCTCACGAAGCGCGCAAGCGGCTTGATGCCGCGCGCATCGGCGACTTCGCGACGCATCAGTACCACGGCGGCCGCACCGTCTGAATAGGGGCTCGCATTTCCTGCCGTGACCGTACCGGTGGCCTTGAAGGCCGGTCGGAGTTTGGCGAGACCTTCCGCCGTGGTCTCGGCGCGTGGCAATTCATCCTTGGAAAAGCTGAGCGTCTCGACCTGCTTCTCTGTTCCCTTCCACGACACGCGCTCAACCGGGACAGAGACGATCTGCGCATCGAACGCGCCGCTCGCCATCGCGGCCGCCGCGCGCTGCTGGCTGCGAAGTGCCCATGCGTCCTGCTCCGCGCGACTCACCTTCCACCGATCGGCCACACGTTCCGCCGTGAAGCCCATGCCGATGTACGACTCCATCGCATCGCTATCGAGACGCGCATGATAGCCCGACATCGGCACCTGGCTCATCATCTCGATACCGCCGGCGAGGACAACGTCGGCCATGCCGCTCATGATCTGCATCGCGCCATTGGCGATCGTCTGAAGACCCGACGAACAGAACCTGTTGATCGTTTGCGCCGGCACTTCCACCGGAAAGCCTGCGCGCAACGCGCTCAAGCGCGCGACGTTCAACCCCTGCGATGCTTCCGGCATCGCGCATCCCCAAGCCACGTCGTCGATCGACGCGGGGGTAATGCCGGCGCGCTCCACCGCCTCCTTCATCACGAGCGCCGAAAGCTCGATCGGGTGCGTCGAGGCGAGAGCGCCGTCTTTCTTCCCTTTCGCAACCGCGGAACGAACGGCGGAAACGAGAACTACATCGTTGTTATCCGGCACGGGATGGTCTCCTGTTAGTTACGAAGCGGCTTTCCGGTCTTGAGCGTGTAGACAATCCGCTCCTGCGTTTCCTTCGTTCCCAACAGTCGCAGAAACGCCTCGCGCTCGAGGTCGAGGATGTCCTGCTCCGTCACGCTGCGGGGCGGGCCATCTCCACCGCAGAGCACGTACGCCAACTCACGGGCGATTCGCACTTCGTGATCGGTTATCGCCCCTCCTTCGTGCATCGCCCATCCGGCATAGAGCAAATTGCCGAGGGCATCCTTCCCGAGCGCGGTGATCGTCCTGGGAGCCGGCGCAACATAGTCTGGCGCGAGATCGAGGACGCGTGCTTTTGCATCCGCGATCAACCGATCGCGATTCATCGAGATGCGGTCAGCCACCGGACGGAGGAAGCCGAGATTCCGCGCTTCGAGTGCACTCGTGCTCGTCGTCGCCATGGCGATGAGCTTGAATGCGCGCTTCACCGCCTCGAAGGGATCCGCTTCGTCGTACGGAGCCAACGCCTCGGTGAAGCGGAAGAGCATCTCCTTCGTGCCGCCACCTGCGGGAATCAAGCCGACGCCGGCCTCGACGAGTCCCATGTAAAGTTCAGCGTGCGCCTGAATACGATCGCAGTGGAGTGCATATTCACAGCCGCCGCCGAGCGTCAGTCCGAACGGTGCCGCGACGACCGGGAAGGGCGCGCGGCGAACCAGCATCGCGCCTTCCTGGAAATAGTTCACCATCATCTCCAGGCTCTTCCAGTCGCCGCCCTGTGTCTGCGCGACCACTGCTCCGAGGTCGGCACCGGCACTGTAGGCGCGCGGGTCGTCGTTGCCGATGACGAGGCCGACGTATTTTCCTTTCGCCACGCGATCGAGGCCAGTGCGCAGCATGGCGAGGACACCCGCGCCCATCGTATTCATCTTGCTCCGCGCTTCCAACAGCAAGACGCCGTCGCCGAGATCGAGGAGGTTGGCGTCCTTGTCCGACTCAATGACGCCGCCGGCACGCTTGCGCACCATGTCGAGCGCAATCCGTCCCGGCACTTCAGGTACGGGTTCGTGGAAGAAAGAAGCGCCCGGTGCCTCTTTGAGCAGTGATGGCACATCGAGGCCGAGGCGCTGAAAGCCTTCCACGAGAAACTCGTCGCCGAGCGCTTCCAGTTGATGGAATGGACCGACGTCCCACGCGAAGCCCCACTCGATCGCGCGATCGACAGAGATGAGATCGTACGCGATCTTCGGCGTTGTCGTCAGAACATAGTGCGACATACGCAGCAGGTAGTTGCGAACGAACTCCCCGTACTTGCCCGGCAGCATCGCCGCCATCTTGAGCCGCTTCTCGAGCGGCTCCTTCATGAGCGCCCCGATGGCCGGATCGTCGACTTTCTTCTGCGGTCCGTACTCCAGGGTTTTCCAGTCGAGCGTGGTGATATCCTTGCCGACTTTCTTGTAGAAGCCCCCGCCGGTCTTGTCGCCGAGACGTCCGCTCTCGGCGAGCGTGTAGACCCAGTCCGGCATGGAGAAGTCTTCACCTGTGCTCGCGGTGAGTCCTTTCGAGACATGCAACAGGATGTCGAGCCCCGTGATATCCGCAGTCCGGAACGTCGCGCTCTTGGCGCGGCCCAGCAGCGGGCCAGTCAGCACGTCGACTTCGTCGATCGTGAGGTCGGACTCCATCAGGCCTTTCATGGCCGCGACCATCCCGTATACGCCGAGGCGGTTGGCGACGAAACCCGGAACATCCTTCGCGATGACAATCCCCTTGCCGAGGATCGCCTCGCTGAACTCGCGCGCGGCAGCTGTGACCTCCGGCAGCGTGTCCGGCGTCGGGATGAGCTCGAGCAGGTGCAGGTAGCGCGGCGGATTGAAGAAGTGCATGCCGACGAAGCGCTGCCTGAACGAATCGCTGCGCCCTTCGACGAGGACCTTCATTGGAATGCCGGAAGTGTTCGACGCGATGATCGCGTCCGGCTTGAGCAACGGCTCGAGCCGCGCATAGAGTGCCTGCTTGGGCGCCGGCTGTTCGATGATCGCCTCGAGCACGATGTCGCAATCGGAGAGCATCCCGAGATTGTCGTCGAGATTCCCAATTGCAATGAGCGAGGCACGCGCCGGATCCATGAACGCAGCGGGACGTGCCTTCTTCGCGCGCTCGAGTCCCGATTTCGCCGGGCCGTTTCTGTCTCCGTCCTTGCCCGCGATATCGAGAAGAACAACCGGAATGCCTGCCGAGGCGGCAAGGGCGGCGATGCCGCTTCCCATCGTACCGGCGCCGACGACGCCGAGCTTGGCGATACGCATGCTGGGTCTTTTTTTGGAGTGGTTTGACGCCGAAAGCTAGCTCCCGTCGCGGGATCAGGCAGTCTGGCCGTTATTACCGCAGAGGGCGCAGAGAAAACCAGAACTGCGGAGGTGCAGACCCCTCGACTCGCTACGCTCGCTCGGGGTGACAAGCTGACGCCTCCTCTGTCGCGCTGAGCGAAGTGAAGGGCCCGCACTTCCTCTGCGTACCTCTGCCCCTCTGCGTCCTCTGCGGTAAAAAACGGTTGCCACGCAGCGTGGGCACAACCAGACGGAAGTGGCGGTCACCGATCGGTTGTCCCCCGCATGATCCCCTCTCGAATCCGCACCGCTCTCGCTGTCGCTGTTGGATCATCGGTGAGCCGCGGCAGACTCGCGACGTAGAGCAATGCACCGTGTAGTGTCACCGTCTCCGCGCCGCGCTTGACGATGATTGGAAAGGGCGAGCCGCTTGGCCGGCCTGCGTACCGCAACCGGAACTTTGCGCCGAAGTCGGCGTCGGCGACGGAGATCTCGCCGACGCTGATCATCACGTCACCCACGCGAACGCCGGCGTTCGCCGCTGCACTGCCCGCATCCACATCGACGACGTTGATGGCGCCGGCGGCGCCGGCGGGGTCGGCGGCGGTCGTCACGCCAAGTCGCGGGAGGCTGTCGGGCTGAAGGCGCATCCCCGCTGCGCGGAGTACCGTTGGCCACGGATAGGGCTCCCTGCCGTCGACGAACTTCTGTTCGAAATCGTCGAACGACTTCCCGCCGGCAGCACGCTGCACCGCGCCCCAGAAATCCGCGTGGCTGAATCCGCGCCCTTTCTTGTACGTCGTCTCGTAGAGATCGCGCATCACCGTGTCGAGTGACTTCTTGTTGTCGCTCGCGTCGCGAATCATCACATCGAGCATCAAGCCGGCAAGCGATCCCTTGGGGTAGTAGCTATATGCCGTCCCGTCAGCAGGATGCATCCAGGTGTTGAGCGACGCGTCTTCGAGGGCGAATGGAACGGTGAGCCCGATCTCCCCGATCTTGGCCACCGTCAGCGCATAGAAGCCCTGTGCGTCCTGGACGCCTGCACGGACGGAGGTGAGATCCGCGTAATAGTCGGTGATACCCTCGCTCACCCACAACCAGGTGGTCGGCTGCTCGCGATCGTAGGCGTAGGGTGTCAGATCGGCGGGACGCAGGCGCTTCACATTCCACGCGTGAAAGATCTCATGCGCATAGAGCGACGGCTGGTCGTCGCTTCCGACGAACGCCGGGTTGACGATATCGACATGCGACGCCGAGTGCTCGAGCCCGGAATAGCCACCGTAACTGGAGTCCGCGATCTGCATGAGCGTGTATGACTCCCACGGGACCTCGCCGAACACATTCATTTCCGCGGGTACGATCCGCTTGAGCTGGGACCAGGCTTCGGTGCGCGCAGCACCCGCAACCGAACCGACGGGATAGGTCGCGTAGCGAAAGGTCTTGCCCGAGATCGTGGCGCTATCGAGGTCGAACTTGCCGACGAAGAACGGCATGTCCACGAGATCGTGATAGTTCGTCGCCTTGTAGCGACGAGCCGCTCCCGCGGACGTCATGCTCGTGGCGATGCGATAGTCCGGTTCGGTCTTCACCAAGACCGTCGCGGGAACGTCGAGCGACCGGCCTTCGGCATACATGAAAAGATTGGTCCCATTGAACAGGACGAAATCCGTCCGTGCCCATGACATCGCATTGTCGAGAGAGTCTGCGCCGACGTGGTACGTAACCGTCACACGCCCTGCACCGGTTGGACGGATGCGCCACGTGTTGTGGTCGAGCTTGTCCCAACGCAGCGTCACTCCGCCCTCCGTAACTCGAAAATCGCTCACCGAGCGAGCGTAGTTGCTGATCTCGTAGGCGCCGGGCGTCCAGGTTGGCAGCGACAGCAAGACGACTCCATTTCCCGCGACATCGAACTGCGTGGAGACGCCCAGATGGCGAGCCTCGAGTGACGCACGATCCGCCGTGATTTCGTGCGCCACCCCCGTGATTGGGGCGGAGGTGGCGGAATCGGCGGACACCTGGCGCTGTGCGCGCGTCGGTGTGGCGAGGAAGCCAAGGAGGGACGCGACAAGCGCGGCGGCGCGGCGGAAAGCAATCAGCCGATCTGCGTTCATGAGATGCGTGGTGTGTAAGTCGGGGCCGAAGGGGCGTCTCCCATCAGGATCTTGAGCCCAAGACCCCATCCAATCCACGAGATTTACGACCAGGAGCTGTCATGCGAAAGCACAATCTTCTCTCCCTCCGCGAGTGCACGATCGCGCTCGCGACCGTCGCCGTCCTGGCCGCTTGCGGACGAGGCGCGGCCGACTCCACAGGCGACTCTTCCACCGGCGCGCAAAAGGAGGCTCGGCTCGTCGCGGAATCTCCTGCATCCGTACAAATGGCGGATGCCGGAGCCAACGCTGGATCCGTGGCCGGAGCGCGCACAGACGCACCAGCCAGCACTCCCGCCCCCGCTCCTCCGCCGCAAGCGCCACCGAGCGACGCGCTCCTCGCCAGCACACCGCTGCCCCCCGCATCCGACCCCACCGGCGCGATGCTCATTCGCACCGGTGAAGCCTCGATCGAAGTCAAGCAGGTCGATGACGCAGTGTCGCGCATCAGGCAGACCGCCGGCCAATTCGGCGGTTTTGTTGCCAACACCGCGATTCGCACGGGGAAGGACGAGCAGCCGACGGCGACGCTCGAACTTCGCGTGCCGACGGCGCAATTCGACGCGCTGCTCGCTGCGCTTCGGTCGATCGGCAAAGTGGAAACGGTCACGGCGAATGCGCAGGATGTCGGTGAGGAGTATGTGGACCTTGGTGCACGTGTCGCGAATTCTCGTCGAGTAGAAGCGCGCCTGGTCGAGATGCTGGCGACGCGCACGGGCAAGCTGTCCGACGTGCTCACGGTCGAGCAGGAGCTCGCACGAGTGCGACAGGAAATCGAGCGCCATGATGCGCGGATGCGCTTTCTCGAACGGCGGGCGTCGCTGAGCTCACTTACCGTGACGCTGCACCAGCAGTTCACGTTCATCGAACGTCCGAGCCCCATCGCCGAGGCATTCGCACTTGCGTGGGAGCGCCTGTTGAACGTGATCGCGTGGTGCATCGCATCGCTCGGACTCCTGGTACCGCTCGCCGTGGTGATTGGCGGTGGGGTGTGGGTGTTCAAGCGGCTGCGTCAGTCGTCACGTTGTGCTCCGATCACGGAGTAGTCCCGCCTGTTTTGTCGCCCTGAGCTTGAGCGAAGGGCCTGCACCTCAACCGCGTAACCGCAGGTGCAGACCCCTCGACTCGCTCGCTCGCTCGGGGTGACAGTTTGACACGCTCGCGCCCGGCACTCCATATGCAGCATATTGTGTACAGAACCGGAGTACGATTTCGCATCCCGTATATGTCGCAACGACTTACGCGAATCGTGCTCCGGAGCACCGTCCACTTTTGTGGAAGGCTACCGTCCGAGAATTGGGACACGCGCGCGATTCACACTTGAGAACCCACACCATGCGCAGAACCAGCATCGCCATCGCAGCACTCGCACTGACTTGGATGTCAGCCTCGCAGATTTCGGCGCAAGTCAACACGGGCGCGCCGTTGCCTGCGGTCCTTGCGACGCCGCCGACCGAGATGGTCCGGTCGTTCGACTCCGCCGAGCTCGATCGCATCATGTCGCCGATCGCGCTATACCCGGACCCGCTGCTGGCGCAGGTGCTCACGGCAACGACCTTCGCCGGGGACATTCCAGCCGCGATGCGGTGGGTCGACGCGCGGCAGGGCCTGTCGGGTGAGCAGCTCGCGAACGCGCTTGCGGCGGAGCGCGTGAGTTGGGACCCGAGCGTTCAGGCGCTCGTCGCGTTCCCGACGGTGCTTCAAATGATGGCGACATCGATGCCGTGGACGGACGAAGTCGGTCAGGCGGTCAAGCTTCAGAATGGCGATGTCATAGATGCCGTGCAGCGTCTTCGCGCGCAGGCGAAGAACTACGGGTATCTGCGTTCGTCGTCAGAGATCGAGGTCGTGCAGACGCCGGCGATCGAGATCCGTCCCGTGAATCCATCGTACATCGTCGTTCCGTATTACAACCCGGTGGTCGTCTTCGCGCCGCCGCGCCCCCGGTTCGTCGTGTCGTCGGGTATCTATCTCGGGTTCGGCGTCCATCTCGGATCGTGGTACGAGCCCTTTGGCTGGCGGTCGAGCGGTTTCTACTGGCCAACGCGCCGAGTGGTGGTGGATTACAGCGGATGGAATCATCGGTACGGCAGCCGCGACTACCGGGACTATCGTGACGTACGCTACGAGCCGAGGTACGACACGCGCAATGACGGTCGCACCGCGGTGCAGCGCTATACGGTGTCGCCACCGGTTGCCACGCCGCGCGGATACACGGATCGCGGACGGACCGTGCAGGTGGACACTCGCGTCGATCGTGACAGGTCTCGTGACAACTCGCCGCGCGTAGAGCAGCGCTCCGACAATCGTGGCTCGCGTGACTCACAGTGGGAGGGTCGCACGACGCAGCCGCGTGTCGAGCAGCCGCGTCAAGCGCAGGTGCGGTCGGAACCGCAGTCACGAAGCGAACCATCCCGGGGAGCGCAGGCAAGTCCCTCGCGCGGGTCGCAGTCGGCAGGCGTGAGCCGAGATGGTGGGTATCGGCGGAGGCAGTAATTCGCTTACGTATAGCGAGGCCACTGGAACCACGCCTCGGCAGCCGTCCCTAGAAGAGGTACTCGATGATTGCTCGCCGCTTGTCGTTCACCGCTCTTGCGCTCGCGCTTGGCACGGCGACAATCGGCATGGCTGGCGCACCGCGCGCTTCCGACGCCGACCGCGCCTGGATTTACCGCATCAGGGTATCTGGCGCCGACAGCGGACGAGTTGCATTTCTTGCGTTCACTCGCGGGGGCGCCGATCTGGTGATGCTGGTCTCGCCTGGGACATCGTCGCCACCGCGCCCATGGTGGGGCGAAACCCCGTCGAACGGAATCCCCACGCGCCGCGGCCCCTACGTCGCGGAGCTTTCGCCAAAGGACACACTTCGTGCCCGCGCACCAGCAGAGTATTCCAGCAACTTCACGCGCGGTTCGATAACGTTCGTCGCGACGGGCCGGGAGCGGTTACACGTGGTGATCGGCCGAAATCCCTATGGTGCGGTGAGCCCTGTGCGCGCGAGCGGCAGACGACTCACGCTTCGTGCGGTGGGAGGATCTGTCGTGATTGACTCGCTCTAGTGGAGCGTTTCGCACGTAGGCGATAGCACGGTTGTTCACGGTTGTCTAACGTTACTTGGGGAACACTCCACCGGGCGGTTGATGATGAGTGCGTTTCGCCTTGTGATTCTTGGTGCCTCAGCCCTTCTCGCTGTCGACTCGGGAGCCGAGCATCGTGCTGCGCGCGCCGCGCCGCACCTCATCGTGTTTGCCGGAGCACCGCTCACACACCGCGTGGTCATGACGAATTGGGAAGTCAATTTGTCCTTCATGACCTCCTTGAGCGCCGCGACGGTACTCGCCAGCGATACAGCCGGACGGCAACCGATCGACGTGGGAATGTTCTACGGCCGATCGGTTACGTGGACGGAGCGCAACGCCGACCAGATCCCGATCGATCAAGCACCGATGCCCGCATCGTACTACCCTGCTCGCGGCAAGCGCCCCGCATTCCTGATTCCGCGTCACTCTCTGTTGACCTGGAGCGGCTGGTCAGGCGCCAAAACTGTTTCCGCCAAGGGGTTGAAGATTCTCGAGTCGAACGGCGTACCCGTACATGACGTTGCCCGCACGCGCTGAACTGACCGTATTCTGACATGGGAGCCGCCGAACTCCGCATCTCCTTGAGGGCGTCGCCGAACGCAGATCGAAGTCGTTGTCACTCCATCACTTCCGACTCCGCCTGACGCAAACTCGATTCCGGGGGTCCTGTTCTGCGTCGGGGCGCTCCGCAGTGTGCCGGCGGCACCCTGTTTCTCGCGAGGTCGCGGCGCGTCATCTTGATGACACGTTCGATCCGGCGAAAGTTGACCGCTCCACTTCAATCTCGTGGTGCGGCGTATTCGCGGTACGGTCGGCTGACGCTCTACCCCACGTGCGCTCGTAGCCAGGGCGCAGAGAGTGACGACGATGTACGACAGCAAGATGCAGAAACTGGCGTGCGCGCTTGCGACTATGATCGCATCGATGCCGGCCGCCGCGCAGAGCGTCCGAACGACGCTCGTCGGATCCGTTCGGGATTCTGCTGGACACGCAGTGTCGAACGTCGAGGTGTGGCTGCGCGGTTCGGACCTGTTCGCACACACCAACGACCAAGGCGGTTTTCGCATCGTCGGCGCGCCCATCGGTGCGTCGAAGATCACACTGCGCCGGCTCGGGTTCGAACAGGCCACGGTCGAACTCGAGCTTCAGGCGAACCGCATCGATTCCCTGGTGGTCTCGCTGACGACCGTCGCAGCCAAGCTTCCCGGCGTAACGGTGGAGGACGACGCGCGCTCCAAACGTCTCCTCGCCGGCTTCTGGGATCGGCGCGAGAAGGGGATCGGGCACTATCTCACACGCGACGAGATCGCGAGCAAGAACGCCCTGGATTTCACGGACATCGTGCGGCAGACGCCCGGCGTGGTCGTGGAAACGGTCAGCGGGCGTCGCACGGTGCGCTTCTCACGCGCCTTCAATATCCGCGGTGAGTGTCCCCCCCTCTACTGGGTCGACGGCATGCGAGTCGAAGGCGGGACACCGGACCTTTTCCCGCCGGGCGATATGGAGGCGATCGAACTGTATAGTGGAACGTCGACGATTCCCTCGCAGTTCTCGCCACGCTCCAGCGACCGGATCAAGACCTGTGGGGCGATCGTGATATGGACGAGGCTACCGGGGACCTGATTAGCATCGTCGCGCCCCACGCGCTCCATTGATCGCCTGGAGTAGTGCCGGATTTAGGAGCGGATCGCACGGATGCAACGGAAACCGCCGGATTGAACTGCCTTTTCACAGGCTTCAAATCCGGCTGTTTTCGTTGCATTCGTGAAATCCGCTCCTAATTCTGTTGGCGCGTGCATGCACCGTTGCCGTGACGCGGCTGCGAACCCACTATTCGGGCATGCTCTCTTTCAACTTTAGCTTCCGCATGTATCGTCTCGCCGTAATCGCGCTCGCACTCTCGTCCCCCGTGGCTGCCCAGCCGCGCGCCGCCGACCTGATCGTCACCAACGCCCGCATCTACACCGTCGACGACTCTCGGCCGGTCGTGCAAGCGATGGCCATTCGCGATGGCAAGGTGGCCTTCACCGGCTCCCTCCGCGAAGCGATGGCGCTCAAGGGCTCCGCCACGAAGGTGATCGATCTGGGCGGGAAGACGGTGATCCCCGGAATGGTCGATGCCCATGCGCATCTCCTCGGCCTCGGCCAATCGCTGCGCACCGTCAATCTCGTCGGCACCAAGTCGTACGACGAAGTGATTGCTCGCGTCGTTGCGCGCTCGAAGACGCTCGCTGCCGGACAATGGATTCTCGGGCGCGGGTGGGACCAAAACCAGTGGGGCGACACACGCTTTCCCACGCATGACGCCCTGACGCGGGCGCTGCCGAACAATCCGGTCTACCTCGAACGTGTCGACGGACACGCCGGACTCGCCAACGCGGCGGCAATGAAGGCCGCCGGCATGACGGCGGCGACGAAGGATCCGAGCGGTGGCCGTATCGAGCGCGCAGCATCGGGCGAACCCTCGGGCGTTTTCGTCGACAACGCCAAGGATCTCGTCGAGCGCGTGATTCCCCCGATGTCGAAGCAGGAAGAACGCGGTGCGCTGCGCGCAGCGATCGCCGAGTCGCATCGCTACGGACTCGTTGGAGTCCACGACGCCGGCGAGTCGCGCGCGACGATCGACCTCATGGAAGAAATGGCGAAAGCCGGAGAGATTCCCTTCCGTCTGTACGTGATGATCAGCGACGATTCCGCGGCGATCACGCATTATCTCGCGCGTGGGCCGCAGAGCGGCTTGTACGACAATCATCTCTGGATTCGCACGATCAAGTTGTATCAGGACGGCGCGCTCGGTTCACGTGGCGCGGCGCTCCTCGAGCCGTACAGCGACGACGCGAAGAACTCGGGTCTTCTCCTCTCCGCGCCAGCGCACATTCAGGACGTCGCGGCGCGCGCGCTGCGCGCAGGCTTTCAGGTGGCGACCCACGCAATTGGCGACCGAGGCAACCGCCTCGTGCTCGACGCGTACGAGGCCGCGCTCAAGGGTACGCCAGTCGCCGACCATCGCTTCCGCATCGAGCACGCGCAGGTCATCAACCACGACGACATTCCCCGCTTCGCGGCGCTCGGCGTCATTCCGTCGATGCAGGCCGTTCACCAGACGAGCGACATGTATTGGGCGGGCAACCGGCTCGGTGCGAGCCGTCTGCTGGGCGCGTACGCCTGGCGATCGCTGATGAATACAGGGATCGTCGTGCCGAACGGCAGCGATTTCCCCGTGGAAGCAGTGAATCCCCTCCTCAGCTTTCATAGCGCCGTTGCACGGCAGGACGCGGAGAACTGGCCCGCGGGCGGATGGATGCCCGAGCAGCGCATGACGCGCGAAGAAGCGCTCAAGAGCATGACGATCTGGCCCGCCTTCGCCGGCTTTCAGGAATCGATGATGGGGTCACTCTCGGCGGGGAAGCTCGCGGATTTTGTGGTGCTCGATCGCGACATCATGACCGTCGCCGACCGGGACATTCTCGGCACGTCGGTCATCGCGACGTACATCGGTGGGAAGGCGGTATACGAGAAGGGCGCGGTGACGCCATAACAGGCGTGATGGTGCCGATTCCTCGACTCGCTCCGCTCGCTCGGAATGACAATTCGGTGTTGTCACCCCGAGCGAAGTCGAGGGGTCTGCACCTCCGTCGTTGACAATGCACAGCATCATCTCCCTCCTCCCCGCCGGTACCGAGATCGTCGCGGCACTCGGCGCGCTCGAGTCACTCGTCGGCATCAGCCACGAGTGCGACTATCCGGCGGAGGTCGCGCGGCTACCTCGTGTCACGTCGAGCGCCGTCGCGCGCGATGCCGAATCCGCCGTCATCGACGCCGATGTGCGTCGCCTGAGTGAGTCTGGGCTGCCGGTGTTCGCACTGGACGCAACGCAAATCGCCGAGCTTTCGCCCACCCTGATTCTCACGCAATCACTCTGCGAAGTGTGTGCGGTGAGCGATGGCGACGTGCGAGACATCGCGCATGTCGTGTCACCGCCGCCTCGGATTCTGCCGCTCGTCGGCACGACGCTCGAGGGTGTGTGGGCTGATATCGCGTCCGTCGGTGGCGCCTTGGACAGAAGCGAGCCGGCCGTTGCGCTGATCGCGCGATTGAACGCACGGCTCCAGTGTGTTCACGAGACGCTAAAGGCTGCGCGCGCACCGCGACCTCGCGTCGCCGTGATCGAGTGGCTTGATCCGCTCTTCATCGCGGGCCACTGGACGCCGGAGGTCGTGCGGAGAGCTGGTGGCATCAACGTCCTCGCCGAGCCGGGCGATCACTCGGTGCAGATCAGTGTCGGTCAAGTGCGCGACGCAAGTCCGGAACTCCTCATTTTCGCGCCCTGCGGATTCGACGCCGAACGCTCTGCGCGCGAGTCGCGCGCGTTGCTCGCGACACCCGCGTGGGACTGGGCGCGTGATATCGAGGCATGGGCGATCGACGGCAACGCGTTGACCAGTCGTCCAGGACCGCGGTTAGCGGATGCGATCGAGGTATTGTCGGCGATCATGGCGCCGTCATTGTTCGACGCTCCCTCACCTCACTACGCGCGGCGACTGTAGACCGTCACCACTGCGGGGCTCGTCGCCCCGACCTGTCACCCCTCGACTCCCTTCGGTCGCTCGGGGTGACAATCGCTCTTGCGACGCAGCGCAGCCGACGGTAGTGTGTTAGCATCCTAATACACGCATACACATGCTCATTTCGATCGACCAGACCGACGAACGTCCCATCTACATCCAGATCATGGATGAAGTGCGCCGAGGGGTCGTGATGGGGCTTATTCTCGCGGACGAAGCGTTGCCATCGGTGCGCCAACTGGCACTCGACCTTCGCGTCAATCCGAATACGGTCATGCAGGCGTATCGGGAGCTCGAGCGCGAAGGAGTGGTGGAGGTTCGGCGTGGGCAGGGAACGTACGTCGCGCAGTCCCGAACGACGTCGAAGCAACGGCGCGACCTCGTGCGCGAAGTGGCCGAGCGGGCCACGCGCGACGCGCACCGCAACGGCGTTCACGTCCACGAGCTGATCGATGAACTGCGCGGATCACCGGCGCGCGATCAGAGGAAACGCGCATGACGGTCGATCTCGCACAGGACTTGAGCGAGTGGCCGCTCGCGATCCGGACACGCGGCTTGACCAAGATCTATGGCCGCTATCGTGCGCTCAACGAACTGTCACTTCAGGTGCCGGATGGTGCGGTCTATCTGCTCGTCGGACCGAATGGCGCCGGGAAGAGCACGACGATTCGCGTCCTCCTCGATCTCATCCGCCCCGATGCCGGCACGGCCTCGGTGTTCGGCCGCAGTACCGAGCGCGACTCGGCGCTCATTCGCGCGAACATCGGGTACGTACCCGAACAACTCGACTGGGGCCATGGTTGGATGAAGGTGGGCCGGCTGCTCGCGCACCATTCCCGTTACTTCCCGACATGGGATCACCAGTACGCGAACCGGCTGTGTCACATGTTCGATCTGCGGATGTATCAGCGAATGAACACGTTGTCCAAGGGCCAGCGGCGGCGTGTGCACATTGCCATGGCGCTCGCGCATCGCCCGCCGTTGCTGTTGCTCGATGAGCCGACGGACGGGCTCGATCCCCTGATGCGTGACGACGTACTCGGAACGTTCATCGCGCACGTCGCCGATTCGCCGACGACCGTGCTGATCTCGACGCATCACGTGTCCGAGTTCGAGCAGCTCGCGGACTACGTCGGCGTCATGCAGGGCGGCGCGCTCCGCGCACAACTGTCGATGGAGGAACTGCGCCGGAACCTCAAGCGCTATCGCGCCGACGTACCTGAGGGATGGCATGGTACCTCCGTGTTCAACGGCTCGGCCATCAGGCGGACGACGACACACCGTCAGATCGACTGGGTTGTGTGGGGCACGGAGAGCGAAGTAGTAGGGAGGCTGACGATGACCGGCGCCACCGTGCGCGATTGCAGTGCGCTCACACTCAACGACGCGACGCTCGCCTTGCTGGGCGCGCGGGAGCATGTCCGATGACCACGCTTCAGTTGCACCCGCTTCCGAGCATGCGCGCGGTGGTCCGCGAGCAGTTCCGCGCGGTCACGCTGGTCACGAGGAAGTTTCTCGTGCTGCTCGGCGGGCTGCTCGTGGTCGCCGATGCCGTCGTCATCTACAGCGTGCTTGCGGCGAACGAGTTGGCCAGGCGCGGCTTGCCGAACCAGGGCGTGGCGATCACGCCTGGCTTCGCGCCCTTCGAGTCGTTCATCGTGGGAATCGTGGCCATTATGCTGGCAGTCCTCATCTGGCTCGACGAGGACACCTCCCGCCGCGATTATCACTGGACGATGCCGGTGAGCCGTACGACGCATGCGCTCTCGAAGGTGTTTGTGGGGTGGGTGTTGATGATGGTGACGACGCTCGCTGCCTTGGTCAACCTGTTGATGATCGGGGCACTCAGCGTCCGCATGCAATATCCACTGGACATTGCAACCGACACGTTTCCGGTCTGGTCGTATCTGGTCCCCTTCACGACAGCGACGGTGGCGTATCTGTTTGCGTCGGCGGCAAGCGTCGGCGCTCGTCGCCCGATGGTGTGGATCATGGGAATTCCCACGGTCTATGCGGGAATCGCGGCGGCGTTTTCCTTCGGCAGCTTTGCGATGAAGAAGGATGTGCTGAAGCCGTTGACGAGTGAATACGGTCTGGCGAGTCTCGCCGGCGACCTGGTAACGCGGTCGTATGCCGGCTATCAACTGCAAACGCATTTCATGGTGGGCCGGTGGGTCGGGTCCGTCGCGATCTGGGGCACGATTGCGGCCGCGCTCCTCGTGTACGTCGCCTCGCGCCGACGGAGGAACGTGGGTACGTGGGCGTTTGCATTGCTCAACCGGTGGGCGAGCCGGTACGTGCCCGCCGCATGAGCCAGAGCGGCAATGTCGGGTCAGACGGAACGCGCGGGGCTCTTCGCGTCGTTTCGATCGGTGGCTTGTTTCCACCCTGATCTGGGGCGCGACTGGCGCGTCCTGTTCGACCAGGTCGCGCGGCGTCGCGTCGAACCGTCGTCCTGAACAGAAGGTGCGGGCCCTTCGCTGTGCTCAGGGCGACAAAACGAGCGGAACCGCCCAGTGCCAAGACGTCAGGCCGTGAACCACATGTGTCCGGCGACCGCGACCAGAAACACGGCGAACGACTTCCTGACGATCGCAGGGTTGAGCGACAGGCCCAACCGCGCACCGAAATAGGCCCCCGCGAACAGTCCGAGGGCCAGCAACAGCGACGCAGTCGTGTCGAGGTGCCCGGACTTGTAGTACTGCCACGCGCCGAGCGCCCCGACCGGCAGGAGGAGCGCTCCGAGCGACGTGCCGGTCGCCGTGCTCTGGCTCATCTTCGCGAAGAACAACAATGACGGTATGATGACGATACCTCCTCCTATTCCGAAGAGTCCGGAAAGGAGTCCAGCGGCGAGCCCGATGAGGAGAAAGATGATTTGCATGCTCGGAAGCTAGAGAGTCGATGCCCCGCCCTGCAGTCTTTTCGCACTTCCACCCCTTCGTCGCCACGGCTAGCATTCCACCTCTCCTTCACGTATCGCACCATGATCAGCGCCTCATCACTCAGCTTTCTCAAGCGTCTCCTCGATGCCCCCGCACCGTCGGGCTTCGAAACGGCCGCGGCACGCGCCTGGCGCGCCGAGGCCGAGACTTTTGCGGACAAAGTATCAGTGGATGTGGCCGGCAATAGCATGGCGGAGGTCAACGCCGGCGGGTATCCGACGATCATGCTGGATGGGCACATCGATGAAATCGGCGTGATTGTCCAGTATATCGACGACGACGGATACATCTACATCGCGCCGATTGGCGGTTGGGATCCCCAGGTGCTCGTCGGCCAACGTATCCGCTTCCTCGGCAATGACGGCGACGTCCTCGGCGTCGTCGGCAAGAAGCCGATCCACCTCATGAAGTCGGAAGATCGCGAGCACGCGAGCAAGTTCAGCGATCTGTGGGTGGATATTGGTGCCGCCAAGCGCGACGAGGCAGAGGCCAGACTCAGCGTCGGCGACCCCGGTGTCGTGGATTCACGCACCATGGATTTTCCGAACGACCGCATCGTTTCCCGTTCAATCGACGACCGTATCGGTGCGTTCATCGTCCTCGAGGCGCTCCGGCGGTATGCCGCGCAGCCCGGCGCCGCGCGTGTGGTGGCCGCCGCGACGACTCAGGAAGAGATCGCGTGGCATGGTGGTGGCGCGCTGGTGTGCGCGCACTGCATCAACCCCCAGGTCGCGCTGGTCGTTGACGTCACCTTCGCCACCGACCATCCGAATATCGAGAAAAAGGAGATCGGCGAGCACAAGATGGGCGGCGGCCCGATCATCAGCCGCGGTGCACTCATTTCGCCCGTCGTACACCGCATCCTGCGAGAAACGGCCAAGGCGCACGACATCGCGCACGCCGTGCATGCTGTCGGCCGTGACACGTCCACCAATGCCGACGCAATTCACATCGCGCGGGAAGGCGTGGCGACCGGTCTGGTATCGATTCCGAACCGGTACATGCATTCGCCGAACGAGATGGTGTCGCTGGTCGACGTCGACAACGCAGCCACCCTGATTGCCGAGTTCTGCCGGGCGATCACGAAGGAGACGGACTTCACGGCCCGCTGATCCCTCGACTTCGCTCGGGATGACATCCGATGGCGGTGCCGATCAGTCCGCGACCTGTTGCGTGAACGTCGTCGCCCTGGAAATGCGCCGGAGTCCGAGCGCGGCCGATTCACGAACGGCGGTCTCCCGGTCTTCCTGAAGGCTGCGGAGCGCGTCCATCGCTTCCTGCGTTTTCGCCTCGGCCAAGGCTCGCACGGCGGCGACTCGAAGCTCCGGAGACTTTTTCTTGAAGATGCCTCGCTCCGGTAGCGCGCACTGAATCAACCGCTCCACGGCCTCGGGCGTCCCGATTTTTCCGAGTGCGGAAAAGAATGCCGACTGGACGACCTCATCACGCTCGGAATCGATCGCCTTGAACAGGGTCTTCGTCGCCTGCGAGTCGCGGCGCGTGGCGAGTGCGGCCGCCGCATCCATGCGCATCTGCGGCGCACTGCTGGTGACGGCCTCCTCGATTGCGGCCGCGGCGCGCGCCGTTCCGAGCCGCATCAGCGCCCCCGTCGCCGCGCGGCGGACGCGTTCATCCTCGTGGTGCAGCAGATGGGTCAGCGGCTCTTCAGCCTCACGCGCCTGCATCTCCCCGAGGAGTTCCGCGGCGTTGCGCACGGCATACCAGCGGGAATCCGCGAGCATGTGAACCGCCGCGGACCGCCCGGCGTTGAGCTCGAGTAGCGTGTCGATGAAGATCCGCCGGTCTCGCTGCTCCGACGACGAGGAGAGTTGCTCGATCAATGCATCCGCACCGTCGTCGCCCGCCCGCGCAAGGACCGCGAGGTACGCGCCGCGGCGCTCCGGTTCGCGCTTGAGCTGCGCTACCACCGACTTCATCACCGCGGGTTTCGCGAGGCGCTTGAGCGCCATGATGAACGCGCGCTTCGACTCGAACTCCACGATCGCGGGCTCACGCCGCCCGATTCCCGAGAGGATGTCCGCGACGATCCGGTCCTTGCCTTCCTTGGCCGCGTGCTCCGCGATCATTGCCAGGTCGTCGAGCAGGGTGGCAACGGAACCTGCATCGGACGCACCCTCCAGCTGCGACAGCAGTTGCTCGGGCGATTCCGTAGGCATCCGCGTTGCCGCGAACTGGTCGAACATACCGCTGCCGCGCCGGGGCTTTTCCGGCTCGGGCGCCGCTGGCATGGCGCGCGCGGGCGTCGCCGCCCGCGCCATCGCGAGCGGTTCATCCAGCACGTCACCGAATTCCATTTCCGGCATCGGCATGCTTTCGCTCGACGCGCGAAAGGTGCTCTCGCTCGACGCACGTGGCCGGGCAGCAAAGCGAATCTTCGTGATGCCGAGCGCAAGGCGCTGCGCTTCGGCTGCGGCGCCGCCGTCGCCGGGAGTCGGCATGCTTGCGAGAATGCGGGCGACACCCAGCAACTCACCGGGTGGAGCGCTCGCCTCGATGGAGATGAGTGCGAGGCTGTGCATTGCCATCTGTGAAGCGACGTCCGCCGCGCCGGTGAGCGCGGCCGGAACGAGATGGTCGTTGGCATGAATCGCCGCGCCATGCAACGCCAGGTGGAGCTTTTCGTCCTTCGATGTGGCCACCAGGGCTCGGAGCGTCGCCTTCTGCTCATCCACGCTGGCTGGCTCGTGCATCAGCAGCCAGACCAGATACGACAGGTGGCGCGCGACAATGACTGATTGATTCATGATTCCGTGTGCCGCGCGCGGTGCACGAGCTGAGGGGAGGCATGAAAGCTAACGCGCCACGAGGGGGCCTTGCTACCTTCACCGCGCCTGTCTTTTAGATTCGGAGATGCCCTCCTCGTACAAATCGCGTGAAGTCGCCCGCGTGCTCGCAGTTATGGTTCTGTTCGCCGTCCCGTCGCGCTCCGCAGGCGCGTCAATGCCTCAGGAACCGGACGCAAAGCGCATTCAGCGCGACGTCGCGTATCTGGCCGATGACCGCCTCGAGGGGCGCGCGGCGGGCACCGCGGGCAACGACAGTGCGGCCGCGTACATCGCTCGGCGCTTCGGTTCCCTGGGTCTCCGGCCGGTGGGCGTCGACACGGCGCGTGCGGTGTGCCGGGGCGTTCCGGCCCCCGCGTCGTGCCGGAGCTTTCTCCAGCGCTTTCAGGCGCGTGGCGTCGAGATGGCGCACGCTGGGAAGCCGGAAGGCGTCCCCACACAGAACGTCGCGGCGATGATTCCGGGGCGTGATCCCGTGCTCCGCGGGCAATACGTCGTGATCGGCGCACATTTCGATCACCTCGGACACTCGTCCGCGAGCGCGCTCGATCCGGAGGCCAAGGACGCGATTCGGAATGGAGCCGACGACAACGCATCCGGTACCGCCGCGGTCATGGAGTTGGCTCGGCTGTTCGCCGCGCATCCCGCGAAACGATCGATCATCGTAACGACGTTCAGCGGTGAGGAGGTTGGGCTCCTGGGCTCGCAGTGGTTCGTCGAGCACGCCCCGGTGGCGATCGACAGCATCGCGGCGATGGTCAATTTCGACATGGTGGGGCGCCTCAGAAACGACAAGTTGATCGTGTACGGCGCCGCCACGGCGACGGAGATGCGCTCGATCATCGACAGCGCCAATCTCGCGACCAAGCTCTCGGTGAGCGCGGTCGGCGATGGATTCGGCCCCTCGGACCACAGTTCGTTCTACGCCAAGGGCATCCCAGTGCTGCATTTCTTCACCGATTTGCACGACGACTACCACAAGGCGACCGACGATATCGAGAAGATCAATGCAGCCGGCGAGGCGCGCGTCGTGGCGATGGCAGAGAAGGCCGTGCGGCTGATCGCTGACCGGCCGTCGCGATTGACATTCGTGCGCGTCGCTGCTCCTGTTGCCTCATCGAGTCGCGAGGGGTCGAACACCTATCTTGGCTCGATTCCCGACATGGCTGCCGGCGACACGCCTGGCCTCAAGCTCAGCGGTATCCGTGCGGGCAGTCCGGCCGACGTCGCAGGCTTGCTGGCCGGCGACATCATCGTGGAGTTCGGGGGAAAGGAGGTAAAGGACCTCTACGGCTATACCGATGCCCTCTACGCGCACAAGCCGGGCGACAAGGTGACGGTCGTGTTCCTTCGTGCCGGTGAGAAGAAATCGACGTCCGTCACGCTTGGCACGCGCGGGAAGTAGCCCTGGCATTCACCGTCTGGACGTCAGCGCGGTACGTCTTTCCGCTACCGGACGGCCATCGTTTCCCCGTTGCGAAGTACGCGATGCTGCGCGAACGGGTCATCGCGAGTGGAATCGTCGCGACGGAGCGGGTGCTCGATCCACCTCCGGCGACGGACGAGCAGCTCCGCCGCGTTCATAGTGATGACTACGTGCGCCGGTTCACCACCGGAACGCTCACCGATGCGGAAGTTCGGCGAATCGGGTTTCCATGGTCGCCTGAGCTAGTAGAGCGGTCACGACGCGCGGTCGGTGGGACGCTCGCGGCATCGCGTCACGCGCTGACCCACGGCATTGCGATGAATCTCGCGGGCGGGACACACCATGCCTTCGCCGATCACGGCGAGGGGTTCTGCGTCTACAATGACGTCGCCGTCGCGATTCGAGCGTTGCAGGGCGAGGGATTGATTCGCCGAGCGGCGATCGTGGACCTCGATGTCCATCAGGGAAACGGCACGCATGCGATCTTTGCCGGCGATCCCGATGTCTACACCTTCAGCATGCATGGCGGAAAGAATTATCCCTTCCACAAGGTGGCGGGGAGGCTGGATGTTGAATTGCCGGATCGCTGCGGAGACAGCGAGTATCTCCGAGCGCTCGCTGAGAGTCTGCCTCGGGTACTCGCCGCGGCGTCGCCTGACCTCGTGATCTACATCGCGGGCGCGGACCCACACGAAGGTGATGCGCTGGGCAGGCTATCGCTCACCTTCGATGGATTGGCGGAACGAGATACGATGGTGATCGCGCAGTGCCGAGAGGTAGGAATTCCGGTGGCGATCACGATTGGTGGCGGATATGGGCGCGAGATTTCTGATACGGTGGCGATTCATGTGCGGACGGCGCGGATCGCGGCCGCGTTCGCGTAAGTATCGATCACGGTCGCGCCTTCAGGACATCAACCGATTCAGGAACGGATTTCACGGATGCGCCGGAAACTACCCGATCAAATGCAATGCAGTATTCGTGCTTTTCCGTTGCATCCGTTCGATCCGTTCCTCAATCCGTAACTGCTTCCTACGCTCGCAATTCTCGAATGCGCCGCTCCAGGAATCGCCGCTGCGCCTCCTGTGACGTGAGCCGAAGTGCAACAGCATACGCCTCGAGGGCTTCTTCTCGCCGGTCGAGTCGCCTCAACAGATCGGCACGCGCGGCGTGCGCCGGCTGATAGTCCGACAACTCGCCACGCCCGAGCAGTCTGTCAATCAGCTCGAGTCCCTGCTCCGGCCCCTCGCTCATGGCGACCGCCGCCGCGCGATTGAGCTCGACCACGGTGGTGGGGCGGATTCGCAGCAGGACGTTGTACAGGCTCACGATCTGTCGCCAATCGGTTTCCTCCGCGCGCGGTGCTTCAGCATGGACGGCCGCGATCGCCGCCTGAAGGGCGTAGGGTCCGACGCGCGCGGCGCGCAGCGTCTGCTCGGTCAATGCCAGGCCCTCGGCGATCTGGTCCGCATTCCATCGCGTGCGATCCTGCTCGTCGAGCAAAAGCAGGTCGCCCTCGGGCGTAACACGAGCGGCGCGACGCGAATCGTGCAACAACATCATCGCGAGCAGACCCATTGCCTCGGGCTCGGCAGACAGTTCGACCAGGAGCCGGCCGAGTCGAATCGCCTCCACGCTCAGGTCGCTCCGCGTGAGCGACGCACCGGAACTCGCGGAGTACCCTTCGTTGAAGATCAGGTAGATGACCGCGAGCACCACCTCGAGGCGTGCCGGCAGTTCGCTCGGCGCGGGAATCTCATACGGGATACCCGCGGCGCGAATCTTCGTCTTCGCGCGCACGATCCGTTGCGCCAGCGTCGGTGCGGGGAGCAGGAATGCGTGCGCGATCTCCTCCGTCGTGAGATTGCCCACGGTGCGCAGTGTCAACGCTACCTGCGCGTCCGGCGAGAGCGCGGGGTGACAGCAGGTGAAGATGAGGCGAAGCCGGTCGTCGCCGATCACGTCGTCCGTCGGCTCCTCGATCGAGACGTCGGTTGACATCGCGTACGTAAGCTGATCGCGCTTGGCATCGAAGTTCTGCTGGCGCCTCCGCTTGTCGATCGCCTTGAAGCGTCCCGTACTGACCAGCCAGGCAATAGGATTGGCGGGCATTCCCTCCTGGGGCCACCGTTCGATCGCGGCGACGAACGCGTCGTGCAGCGCCTCTTCGGCCGCGTCGAAATCGCCGAGCAGGCGGATGAGCGTGGCGAGGACGCGACGCGAATCGTGGCGATAGATGCGCTCCACCTCCTCGCGAAGATCGCGCGGCGATGGAGGCATCATGATCGTCGAAGGACTGAAGTGGTCAGCCGCCGCTGGTGTCCATGACCGGCCGTATCTCGATGCCACCTTCCTCAGCCGCTGGAATGTGCGATGCGAGCTGGATGGCCTCGTTGAGATCCCGTGCCTCGACGAGGTAGTAGCCGCCGAGCTGCTCTTTCGTCTCGACGAAAGGGCCGTCGGTGGTGGAGATGGCGCCGTTGCGGACGCGCACCGTCGTGGCCGTGCTCGTCGGCTGGAGGCCATTTCCGCCAAGGTAGTGGCCACCGGCCTTGAGGTACTCGGTGCACGCCATGTACTTGCCCATCATCGCGCCCGCTTCTTCCCGGCTCATGCGTCCCCAGCTCGTCTCGTCACTGTAGATCAGGCAGAGATACTTCATGATGTCGATTCCTCCGAAGGGTTGTTGTGTGTGCCTACGACGAGTAGTCGAATGAGGACGGCGGATTTCGACAATTGATGATTTTGGAACGAAGCGAGGTTTAAGCGTGGCTGGAAATGATGCTTGGCATGCGAGAAGGCAACCTCCTGCGGAGAGCGTGCGTATTTTGCACGCATGCCTCCGATCCCCGCACCTCGCAGTTCGGGATTCACCACGACGACCCCAGTTCCCCTGTATTGGGCGGAGTACGGGGATTCCGATGCTCCGCCACTGCTCCTCCTTCACGGCGGGCCAGGTGCGAGCCACGAGTATCTGCTACCGCAGATGCTCGAGCTCGCCCGCGACCACCGGCTCGTCTGCTACGATCAGCGCGGAGGCGGAAGGTCCCGCCACGACGATGATCGGGCGGCAATTGGATGGCAGGATCAGGTGGCGGACGTCGGGCACGTGGCGAGCGAACTTCGCCTCGATCCCCTGGTGATCGTTGGGTACTCTTGGGGAGGCCTGCTCGGGATGCTGTTCGCTCTCGAATCCTCCGCAGGACGCACCCTGTCCGCTCCGGCGAAGTTGGCGATGATCGATCCGGCGCCGATGAATCGCATCTTCCGTGATCAATTCGAACGGGAATTCCTCCGCCGACAGACCGGCCCCGAAATCTCCGCCATGCGCGAAGCACTGGCTGCGTCTGGGCTCCGGGATCAGGATCCTGACGCGTATCGCCAGCGCACCTTCGAGCTGAGCGTCGCCGGGTACTTCGCCGATCCCCGACGAGCACGAGATCTTACTCCGTTCAGAGTCACCGGACGGGTTCAACAGTCCATCTGGGCCTCCCTTGGTGACTTCGACCTGATTCCCCGCCTTGGAGCCATCGACGCTCCGGCCTGGATGTGCCACGGCAGGCAGGATCCGATCCCATTGGCGTCGTCCCTGGCGGCGGCCGACGCGCTGGGGATCTCCTGTCTGGTGCTGGAAGACTGCGGGCATGTTCCATATGTTGAACAACCCGCGCAGCTCTTCCCGCCACTTCTCGCGTTTCTGCGCGAGCCAGCCCCGCCAATTTCACCCGCGACGTAAAGGACCTGTGGTCGACGACAACGTTCAACCGCATATCGCCACGCTCGACTACGACGGCCGACGCTTCAACGTCACGTGCCGCGTGGCTTTCGACGGTATCGAGTATGTCGGCCGCCTCTGGTTCGCCGACGAAACCTGGGACGACGCCGGGCTCCCAGACCGCGGAGCGCTACCCGGCCGGACACGTGAAGAGGCGCTCGCTCTCGCGCGTCGGCTCACATCGCAGGACATTCTGCTGCGGTATCGCCGCGCCCTGGCGGAAAAGCGCCGCTTCGTTGGGCTTCGCCGCGCCACCGACGAGATTCTCGGAAAGATTCGCTACCTCAACCAGGTCGCGATTTCCATGCGCGCCGGCCTGTTGGATTCCGAAGGGGCCGCGGCCGAGATCGATCTCACCGAGCGACAGCTGCACGATATCGTCGAGAAGCTGAAGGCGTTCGCGGGCATAGAAACCTGACTGCGAGCCCGCGAGCGCCAGCGAGCGGGCTTAGTTTCAAGCTATGGACCCGCGGACCGCCGCCCATACCCTCGACCAGATCGCAGCGTTCCTCGAGCTCAAGGGCGAGAGCCCGTTCAAGGTCAAGGCGTATAGCCAAGCCGCACGCGCGGTGGCGGCGCTCGAGACCGACGATCTCGAAACACTCGATCGCGACGGAGTGCTGGCTGCCACGCCACGACTCGGGAAGGCAACGCTCTCGGTCGTCCGGGATCTCATCGCTGGCGGCGAGTCGCGCTACCTGAACGAGCTGCGCGCCGAGATTCCGGAGAGTCTCGTCGAACTGCTCGACGTCGCAGGCCTCGCCGCGCCAAAGATTCGCGTCCTGCATGAACAACTGGGCGTCGATTCCCTCGCGACGCTGGAATCCGCCGCCCGCGATGGACGTCTCGCCAAGGTCAAGGGATTCGGGCCCAAGACAGCAGAGAAGATCCTTCGCGGCATCGAGCGGATCAAAACTGCGGGAACTCAGGTTCTGTATCTCCGCGGCCTCGAAACCTCGCTCGCCGTCGTGGCCGCCGTGCGGGCGCACGAACACGTGCTGCGAGCCGAGGTCGCCGGGTCGACGCGACGCCATCGCGAGACCATCGGGGACGTCGACGTCGTTGCGAGTTGCTCCGGCGATCCGGTGAGCGTGGCGAATGATTTTGCGGAGGGCCCTGGCGTCCGCATCGCGGACGGTGGGCGAACCGCTGCACCCCGGATCATGTATGTGGATGGCACACAGCTCGATCTCTATTGCGTTCCGGCACCGGAGTTCACCGTCGCGTGGTGGCGCGCAACCGGTTCAGCGGCGCACGTCGCCGCGGTCGTCGCACGACTCGCCGCGAGAGGCATCACCCTCCAGGGCGATTCGCTACGGGCACCCGACGGACATCGCATCACGGTCGACGACGAAGCCACACTGTACTCGCTCGCCGGCCTGCCCTTCATTCTGCCGGAGCTGCGCGAGGAGGGACGCGAGTTCGTACTCGCGGAACGCGGAGCACTCCCCCGCCTGGTCGAGATCGCCGACATCCGCGGCACGCTGCATTGTCATTCGACCTATTCCGATGGGAAGGCGACGATCACCGAGATGGCGCAGGCCGCGGCGGAGCGTGGGTGGAGCTACATCGGAATCACCGATCACTCGCAATCGGCATTTTATGCGGGCGGAATGTCGTCGATGCAGCTCCTGGCGCAGCATGCCGAGATCGACGCATTGAATGCGAGCGGAATCGGCATTCGCATCCTGAAGGGTATCGAAGCCGACATTCTGGCCGACGGCACGCTCGACTACGACGCCGCGACCCTCGACCGCTTCGATTTCGTCGTCGGGTCGGTACATTCCCGGTTCTCCATGGACAGAACCACGATGACGAACCGCGTGCTCCGCGCCCTCGACGACCCTCACCTCACGATACTCGGCCACCCGACGGGACGGTTGTTGTTGTCGCGCGATCCATACCCAATCGACATGGACGCTGTGCTGGAGAAATGCGCTGACCGCGGCGTCGCCGTCGAGCTCAATGCCGATCCCAAGCGACTCGATCTCGACTGGCGCCTCATTCCCCGCGCGCTCGACCTGGGCGTTTCCATCGAGATCGGCACCGATTCGCACTCGACGAAGAGCCTCGACTACATGAAGATCGGCGTGGGGATGGCGCGAAAAGCGGGCGTCGAAGCCGGCCATGTGCTCAACGCCCGAAGTGTCGACGACATGCTCGCGTTCGCGCGGGCGCGGCGCGGCTGATGGCCGCGCGGAAGGTTGCGGCGAAGGTGGCGACGACGCGCACGAAACGCACGCGTCCGCGCGGCGCGGCGGCGTTGAAAGCACAGGCGCACGTGGTGCTCACCCGGCTGTTGGCGCAGTACCCCGACGCGCACTGTGCCCTCGACTTCACGAATGCGTTCGAACTGTTGTGCGCGACCATCCTCAGCGCTCAATGCACGGACAAGCGCGTGAACATGGTGACGCCCGAGCTGTTTCGACGCTATCCGGATGCGGCGTCGCTGTCTGCCGCGAAGCCGGAGGACGTCGAGGAGATCATCCGGACGACCGGGTTCTTCCGGAGCAAGGCGAAGAGCCTCATTGGCATGGCGACCGGTGTCGCGGATCACCACGGCGGAAATGTTCCGTCCGATATGGACGCACTCGTCAAGCTTCCCGGGGTAGGACGGAAGACGGCGAACGTGATCCTCGGCAATGCGTTCGGTCGCAACGATGGGATTGTCGTCGACACGCACGTGACGCGTCTCAGCAACCGGCTCGGACTGACCAACGAGACGGACGCCGTAAAGATCGAGGAGGCACTAATTCCTCTTTTTCCGCAAGAATACTGGACGATGATTTCGCATCTACTCATCGAGCACGGCAGGCAGGTGTGTGTGGCGCGTGCGCCGAAATGCGGTGAATGCATTCTGAGTGATGTGTGTCCATCGTCGCTCGTCTAGGCCGGCGC
>JAZJZK010000032.1:71071-97334 GCA_040389905.1 Gemmatimonadota bacterium
GCCGGCGCAAACCTCTTTTGTTGTCATGAATAGACTCTCGCGTCACATCACCAGTCTCCTCGCACCACTCGTGCTGATCGCCGCGTGCGCGCACAATCCAGAGCCCGATCCAGAGCCGGAAATGCTGCCGGAGACCGCTGTGCGAGTCGCGCCGCCGGCCGGTGCGGTCGCGCCGGGTGACTGCGCCGAGGCAATGCGTCGTGCCGCGGCAAAGCCAGACCTCGAGGTCGACCGGCTTGCCTCGCCGCGCGCGAGTGTCCCGTCAGCGCTCAAGGGAAGCACCATGCCGGTTGCGGTGAAGCGTGCCAAATACAACGATGTGCGCGTTTCGGTGCTCGTCGACACGCTGGGCAAGCCTGACATGAAGACCTTCACCGTCATCAAGACGACGCACCCGTGGCTTGCGACGAGCTTCAAGACCGCCGTAACCAAGTGGACGTTCGATCCCGCCATGCTCGCCGGCTGCAAAGTGCCGAGGATCTGGCTCGGTGTCCTTACGTCAGGTACGCCACCCGCGGCGAAGTAACGGTCCGTTCGCGCCGGTGGCGGTTGCGATCAGGGGCTACTGAATGCGCAGCACCGTGATTCCGATTGTCGATCCACCGCCCAGCGCGCCCCCATTCGGGCCATGCAGATCGAGGAGCTGCGTGGCCGTGCCTCCCGCCCCGGTGAGCTTCAGCAGCATGGCGCCGCCGCCCTTCAGCGAACTGATACCGGCGGTGAAATTCGTGCCGAAGTTGGATTGGCGCATGGAGAGCGGCACGGCCGGTGGCGGATTCTTGAGGTCCTTGTTGATGCCAGAGAAGATCCCGGGAAGATCCCAACTCGCTTCCTGGTAAACCGCAGGGACGTTCGCCACATCATCGGCCGCCAACATCAACGAGAATTGTGCAAGCAGCTCGGGCCACGTCTTACCAGACATCGCGACGGCATTGTTCGCTCCGGTCACGTTCCAGTTGAGGGTCATCCGCATGATGAAGTCCGCCTCATTGTTCTGGCCGTAGGTGTCCGTCAGCCATCGCGTGAAGAGCCACGAGCTTCCGTAGATGTCGTTGTCATCGGTGCCGCTGAGAATCGTCTTTGTTTCGAGATTCTGGAGGAACTCGGCGAGCCAGAGGAAGTGATCGTACTGGACGATCTTTCCATCGCCGCAGGATCCAATACCCGGGCGAAGCTCGCAGAACAGCACGTCGTTGTAGCCCGCGTTGCCCTTCCACGTATTGCCGTGCAGCGCGCGGCCGAACAGCTCGCTGGCCATCTGTGCCGTCGCTTCCTCGAGCCAGGTTTCTTCGAAGTCGGTGATGAGCACGGGCGTCTGGAAACGCTCTCCGAACGAGATGATGTGCTTCGTCTCGTGAATGATCGTCGATGATGTCAATCGCTTCCACGTCGGACGTCCGAACGACGAGGTGCTCGTGGGCGACGTGTCCGTGACCGCCGCCGCGTAGAAGATCTCCGTCTGGTTGCTCGCGCTCGCGCCGGGCACGTTGGATGGATAGAGATCGCACCCGCTCACGAAGCCGAGCACGCCACCCAGTGCATTCACCTGCGGGGTGAAGAACATGATGATCTTGCCATTCTTGCTCAACGAATCATCGAACGCCAGCGGATTCCCGAAGTTCTTGGTGAGGATGGGATAGGAAACCTCCTCGAACTCCTTGGCGAGCGCGATCATGTCACCGTCGATCTTTCCGGCGAGCGGACCCTCGTTGTCCTCGAGCACGACCGCCTTCGGCCCGGAGTACACAACGCGCGCCGTCACTTGCTTCGAACTGCCGGATCCGAGCGTGCAGCTGTTGTAGTGGAAACTGACCGGCGTGTTCGCGCCGACGCTGAGTGCTCCGATGGCGAGCGGCGGCGTATTGAGTGACGCCGTAGCCGCCGCGCCGGACGCCGCCTTCGCCGCGGTGAGCTGCCGGCGGTATTGACTCGGCGGCCCGAGCCGACGCGTCAATTCGAGTTCACTCTGGAGATGCTCGAGGTGGGCGCGCGTGCGAGCGGCAACCTCGGGATCGGGGGTGCGCACCACGCGTGGTGGCGCAGCCAGCACGTTGAATACCGGCGCCGCGTCCGCAATTTTCGAGGCGCTCGGGCCGCCCGCCGCACCCTTGAGCTCGAATCCCGCCGTTTCGTTGAGCAACTTGCCCGCGTTGAAGACGCTGACAAGGTAGGTGCCCGCCGACGGAAGCTCGTTGCACGCGCTGCTGCTCGCCGATGCAACGAGGAAGCTCTGGCCGACACTGAGCGATCGCTGGGTCGCGGTGCCCAGCGTCTGGCTCACTTCCGCCGTGCCGCCAGGCGCATTGACCTCGACCACCGTAGGTTTCGTGCTCTGACACGGAAGATCGGACGGCACCGTGAACTTGATCTGTGTCGGGGATGCCGATGTGATCGTGGCAGGCTTGTCGAGGATGTAGACCGAGTTTGTCGTGATCGCGGCGCCGAAATTCGATCCGTTGATCGTCGCGGCGACGCCGGGCGTCAGGGTCGCGGGTGTGATCGAAGAAACGGTGGGCGCAACTGTTCCCGGTGGCGCCGCCACGACAACGACGACATTGGCGCTGATGCCTTCGCTCATTGCGGTGATGGTGGACGTGCCGGGGCTGATGGCCGTCACCGCGCCATTGGCATCGACGCTCGCGCGTCTCGTCGAACTGGACGTCCACGAGATCTGCCGGCCCGTCAACACCGCGCCGTTCTTGTCCTTGAGCGTCGCAACGAGCGTGGCAACCTGGCCGGCCTGGAACGATGCCGGCGGCGCGCTGAGCGTTACCGTGGCGACAGCCGGCTGCACAACGAGGAGGGCCGCCGCGCCGCTCTTCCCGTCGACGCTGGCGGTGATCGCAGTCGAGCCTTGGGCGACACCGCGAATGACACCGGCGGCATCGACGGTCGCGATCGGTGTATTGGACGAGCTCCACGTCACCGCCTTACCCAGCATTTCCTTGCCGGTCTGGTCGCGAACCACCGCCGTCCCAACCGTCGTCGACCCGACTTCGATGGTCGATGCGGCAACGTTGACGGAAACCGTACTGACGACCGGCGTCGTTCCGCCGCCGGGGTTCGTGACCCCGGAATCGGTACCCCCACCACACGAGACGAGCACACCAGCCGCGACGACGTACACAAGCGAAGAACCACGCATGAATCAGATCCGGTAGGAGAAGCCTGGACGCGGCAGGTACTTAAGCATCTTCAGTCCCGCACGACTTGTAAATAGACGACCACGTACCCCCCTGTGGCACGGAGGCTCCAGCGGACTATCTTTGGTGCTTCACCCCGTACGGAGACGCCGTTGAAGACAGCCACATTCGACACGAATCGCGGTGAGATCACCGCAGAGCTTTACGACACCGACGCACCCAAGACCGTCGAAAACTTCGAAAAGCTCGCCAACTCCGGCTTCTATGATGGAGTGAAGTTTCATCGCGTGATCGCGGACTTTGTCGTCCAGGGTGGAGACCCGCTCTCCCGCGACCTGCCGGACGGCGATCCGCGCGTGGGCACCGGCGGACCCGGCTGGAAGATCAAGTGCGAAACGGCCGGTAACCCGCGCAAGCACGAGGTGGGCTCGCTCTCCATGGCGCACGCCGGCAAGGATACCGGCGGCTCGCAGTTCTTCATGGTCCTTTCGCAGGAAAACACGCGCCACCTCAACGGCGTCCACACGGTCTTCGGCAAGATCACGGGCGGACTCGATATCATGAAACAGATCAAGAAGAACGATGTGATGAACAAGGTGCGTGTTTCATGAGCGCCCCACAGCAGACGGACAAGTCCGCGGGGTTTACCGGACTGATCCTCGGTGCAATTGCCCTGTTCGTTCTCTTGTTCGGCATTGTACGGATGACCAACGCGCACTACGCCGGGGAGGCAAAGGAAAGCCCGGCCGCCGAGGCGCATAAGTAGCCCGATATTCGACACGCGAGCGGGCGCGCACCCTGAGTGCTGGGTGCGCGTCGCGCGTTCAGGTGTTCGGGAAAACGTGAAGTTCTTGTTCTCCTCTGCGTTCCTCTGCTCCTCCGCGCCCTCTGCGGTAAGAACGAGAAGCCTTTCTCACGCCGATGGATACCCGATTGCCACGAGAACGGGCCTCTCAGTTCCGGAACACATAGCTCAGCTTCACGAAGAACCCATCCTGTATCCGCGACAATTCGCTAAACCGGAACGATCGCGGCTCCGTGAGCGTGCTTCCATAGCCGACGTACACCACCGTGCCCGGTGACGGCAGGAAAGAGAAGAGCCAGTCCGCCTGGAATGTGTTGTCGGTACTCCCGAGCGCCCGCACGTACCCTGTCCCGGATCGAACAAGCAGCGGATACCCCGTTCGGCTGTCGTCTCGCAAATCGTCCTGATACGACGTCGCGTACTGCCCCACGGCGCGGAAGAAGATCGAGCGCGTGAACTGGTATTCGACCTTGACGCGCGGAATGTGCCCGTCGCCGACACGCGAGCCGTCCGTCATCCGGTCGAACATCTGAAAGTTGTACGAACCCTGGACCCGAAGATGCTCCGTCGGAGTCCAGTTCACCGCGAGACTGTAGTACCCGATGTCCGCCGGCGCCCACTCGAAGAAATTCTCGTCCTGTCCCCAGAGCGCGAAGGCATTGATCGACACATGCTTGAGCTGCGGCGTATCGAAGCTCAGCACATAGTCGCGATTCGGAATTCTCGGCGTGCCCGTAAAGGCCACGGTGTCGATGACCGCACCCCGGTGACGCTCGACGGCGTACCGCGAATAGTACGCGCTGTCATACCCAAAGGTCTCGAGGAGCAGCGACGCACCGATATGCCAGCCACCGTGCAGGATCGTGTTGGTGTTGAAATGCAGCTTCTTCTCGATTGCGTCGCGACCGTGCAGGAAGGGGCCGTACTGCCACGTGCCGTCCATCAGGACGTCGAGGCTCACGTTCTCCAGGCGCCCGCCCTGCGCGCCGTACCACGTGACGCTGTGATCCGCGAGCGCGTGCGCAATCGACGGTCGAGAGATGAAACCGGTCGACGTGCGGAACTCATCCCCGATGGCGTTCATCTGGTAGCGCGCATTGAACGCGCGGCCCGTTCGCGCGACCGAGGCGCTCCACAACGGTCCCGCGAGCGTTGGCAGGTTGGGACGCACCGTGCTGCTGACGACGCCCTGCAACTGCGCACTGACCGACTTGCTGAAGACGAGTCGAAGATCCGATCCGATCACCCGGTTGCTACTCGCGCCATCTTCCTTGTCGGTGACGATGACACCCAACCGCGATCCGCTGCCAATATCCTTCTTTACGCGCAGAATGTTGAACAACGGATGATCATGTCCGGTCAACGAGCTCGGTGTGTCGTCGATCGCAGACAGCAGCGCGACATTGGTTCCCGCGAGCTTTCCGGTGATCTTTGCCGCGCCAAGGGGACTGAGGATCCTCCTGGTGTAAACGAGATTCGATGGTGTCGAGAACTGCTCGAGTCCCTCGAGAAAGAACGGGCGCTTCTCGGCAATGTAAAGCGCTTGTCTCGGGTCCGTGACGAACTGTGCGGCGTCGGACTCCACTTCGGCAAAGTCGGGACTGACCGTTCCATTGAGCGTGAGGTTGTTCGTGATGCCCCACCGAACGTTCGCGCCAAGCTTCGGGCGCTCCGCGTCATACTGATAACGGTTCGATGCGGGGGTACCATCGACATGACTCGTGACAACCGGATTCACTTCGAGCACGAGCCCGCGCGTGAGGCCAGTGAGCCCCGTCAGGTGTCCGTGTTGCGCGATGTACGATGCCGCCGCTCGCTTCGCCGGCGCCCACGAATACTCGTACCCCCTACTCTGTACTTTCCTGAGCACGTTGATGCTCCACGTCTGCGTTTCGGTCGGAGGAAAGGTGAGGCTCTTGAACGGAATGCTGATCTCGACCTCGTACCCGAAGTCCGTGACGCGGCCTTTCGATTGGAACAGGTAGTCCGGCCTGATGTCGGTGGGCTCGCGACCGATCGAGAGTCCAGAGAAGCCGGAACTCGCCGCGCCCGTCTCCACCAGGATGCCATCGCCCTGCACGCCAAGGGGATTCACGCCGAACACGGTCGCCTGCCGCCCGTCGTTGAATGCGCCGAGGAAGATGCCGATGTAGTCGTCGGAGAACATCTTGTCGCGGTCGGCGAGTGTCGCGCGTACGGTGCCCGGCTCAGCGAATGCGCGGATACCGAAATGAATCGCGGTTGGCGAATACCAGACGAGCACTTCCGTTGAATCATCGGCGGGAACGCCATCGGACGGTGCGTAGCGAGAAAAGCCGGACAAGCGAGCCGCCCGTTGCCACGGCGCCTCGTCGAGCTTTCCATCGATCGTGATCTCAGCCTCGATCCGAGGCAACCGCACATCGAGTTGGCGCTCGCGTCCGATGTAATCTTCGGAGCGCGCAGGCAGCGCCATCACACAACACAGGAGAAGTGAATTGATCATGCGGGCACGTTCGTGCTCGTAGTTGGTGCATGCAATGAGTGGTTCGCGGGTCCGCACGAACTGGCACGCCCGACGGCCCACTCACGTGCGCTCGTTCGACGGCACGCAGGGCGCCGCGCGTCAGCGCGCGCGGGCCGTCCAGCGAGCGTCAGCGAGCGAGCAATCTTCTAGCGCCATCGCCAATCGCGTGACGCCTTCTCGCATCTCGCGATCACGCACGCCGGCATAGCCAAGCATCACGCCGGGCGGCAGCACACGGATGGAAAACGGTGTGACGGGGATGACATCGACGTCACGCAGCCGCGCGGCCTTGGCGACGGCCAGGTCGCTCGACCCCTCCGGAAGCCACCCAATAAGGTTCATCCCGGAATCCGACGCGGATACGGTCATGCCGCCGGCAAGTTCGCGACGCGCGAGCTCGACCAGGAGTTGCTGACGCTCGTGATAGACGGCGCGCGTGCGGCGAATATGTCGCTCGAAATGCCCTTCCGTCATGAAATCGCACAACACCGCCTGCTCGAGATACGGCGGCGAATAGTTGAGAAAATGACGAGTTGCCTCGAACGCCTCGACGAGCATTGGCGGCACCACGACATAGCCGAGCCGCAACGACGGGAAGGTCACCTTGCTGAAGGTTCCCGAATAGATGACCGTGCCGTCCGGGTCGAGGCCATGGAGCGCCGCGAGCGGGCGCCCGGTGTACCGGAATTCACTGTCGTAGTCGTCCTCGAAGATCCACGCGTTGCTCGCCCGCGCCCACTCGATCAGCTCGAGTCGTCGCGCCAGCGAGAGCGTGACGCCGAGTGGCATCTGACGCGCCGGAGTCACGAATGCGAGTTTGGCGTCCGGTGCCTGGCGAATGCCCTGCTTGACGACGAGACCGTGCTCATCGACCGGGATGTTGGCGATGTGCGCGCCGGCGGCGGTGAGCGCACCGCGTGCACCGAAGTAACCGGGATCTTCCATCCAGGCCGAGTCGCCGGGGTCCAGCACGACACGGCAGGCGATGTCGAGTCCTTCCTGCGAACCGTTGACGATCATGATCTGCGCCGCCTCGCAACGGACACCACGCGCAGACGCGAGGTACTCGGCAATGGCTTCGCGCAGTGGGAGGTAACCGAACGGATCACCGTAGGCCAGCGCTCGTGCCGGTGCTCGCCCCCATCGCTTGGCGAGGATTCGTCCCCAGGTGTCGACGGGGAAGATGTCGACGGCCGGCACGGCAACGCGAAAGGCACGTGGCGGCTTTCCGGCGAGTTCCCGTTCCCGAGGACTGGCAACGATGCGCATGGCTCGCGCCGACGGACGGCCGCCATGTATCGCTGAGGGACGCCTTTCGGCGAAGCCCGGCGCGCGAAGCGACCGGTCTGGCAGCGTCGCGGACACCCGGGTCGGCGCGCCCATCCGACCCTCGATATACCCTTCCGCGCGAAGCTGCTCGTACGCGAGGATCACCGTGCTGCGCGAGACATCGAGGTCGCCGGCAAGGGCGCGGGACGAAGGCAACGGCGCGCCGCGGCGGAGCGAGCCGTCGAGGATTCGTGTCCGGATCGCGTCGTACACCCGACGGTACAACGGGGTTGTCGTGCCCCCGTCAACCTCGAGGAGAACGATTCGACCACTGCTTGCACGCCGCGTCATGGAACCTCATGGAGGGTGATGAAACTGGTATGTAGTTAGTCTCGGAAATGGTTCACCGTGACACAACCAGTCTGTCCGGGCTCCCCATACCAGTTCAGATTGGGTGTCGCTCGTCCCGGCTGCCGATGTTACTCAAGCAGGGGAGTCATTTTCACCGCAGAGGGCGCAGAGGAGCAGAGGGACGCAGAGAAAGGCGGAACTGAACGTGCGGCCGTTCGCTTCGGTCAGGGCGACAAACACGCCGAATTATCAAGCGACAAAACGAGCCTATTTCTGCGGTAAATCATCACCAAGGATTTGAATGCGCCGACGACTCATTGTGCTGTGCTGCACCGCCGGGTTTCTCGCGTCCCTTTCCGCGGATCGAAGCCTGAACGCGTTGCCGACATCATCCACGAAAAAACCAACGCCCGTAGTCACGAAAGCCGATTCCGACGAAGTCGCTCTCGGCGCCGCGCTGCTCGTGCAGTTCGACAGCGCGCGCGGAGTCGCGGCCACTCCACAATCGCGGCGCATCGAGGCGTATCTCCAGCGGGTCGCTGATTCACTCGGCCGCTACACCGCGCGCAAGCTGCCCTGGCACATCCACTTCGATCCGCATCCTGCCATCAAGAGCGGATTCGCACTACCCGGAGGGCACATCGTCATCTGGGGCGGGGTTCTCGCGTACATGAGCACCGAGGACGAAGTCGCCGCGATCATTGCGCATGAAATGGAGCACACGGAGCTCGGCCAGGTCGCGCATCGGATCGACAGCCTGACCAAGGCGGGCCACCGCGATCTCAGGGTTCCCGCGCAGTGGAGCTGGCGCGAGTTTGGCGCGACGTACGGCGAAACGCTGGAGAATCTCTGCGACTACCACGGCGCGAAGTTGACCGTCAAGGCGAACTACTCGCCGCTGGGTCTCAAGATGTTGCTCGAGAGTTATATCGCGCTCGGAAAGGTGCACGCCCCTACCGCGCCGCCGTCGCGCGTCATCAGCGAACGCATCGCGCAGATCGACAAGGAGATCGTCGACGAGCATTGGGACGCACTAACGACGACGCGGCCGATCCGTATTCCCTGAGCGCTGACCACTGAGCACCTGTCGCATCCGAAACCGGCGCGCCGCCCACGTCCGTCAGGCCTCTGTTTTTGCCGCACATCAGCTGTGACAGGTGTTCAGGAGCCAGCCGCGGCCCACAGATTTTCAGGAGGTGTGGCGATCGCGAAGCTGTACGGAGGGCCGAGGTGCAGGCCCTTCGCTTCGCTCAAGGGCGACAAAACGAGCATGACGTCGCTGCACTCTGAGCCCCGGCGCCCAGCCCGAGCCCGGGCCCCGGCCTGCTGGCAAGCCCATGCCCAGGCCCTAGCCCAAGCCCGCGCCCAAGCCCGCGTTTGCAGCCCTGGCCCGAGCCCAAGCCCCGTCTTACCGAGGCTCGCTGATTACCCCATACGACACCGGGTCCTTGTCGAGCGGCCCCGCAAGAAACACCCGAGCCCCCACGAGCGTTCGCAGCGTGGGGGGCAGGTGGTCCACCGGCCAACGCCGGCCGCTCGCGGAGATCAACAGGAACTTGTCTCCTTCACGCGCGATCACTCCGTCGTAGACCGGCACCCCGTCCGCCGCGCGGACGACGAACTTGTCCGCCTCGAACACCTTCAGGCCCATGGGGCTCGCGGTCATGCTGCGCAGGCGCGTGACGCGCCCAGCCAACATGACCTCCACCTTACCGAGGGCCTTGAGCCGGGCCACCTGCCCGCCGATTACGGCGTAGGGCTCGCTCTTGGCGGGCGTGATCACGACTTCGATTCCTGGCTCGCTGCCAACGAATGAGATCGTCCCGCGCACCGTGTCCACGGTCGACTGGACCGGAACCTCTCGATCATCGACCGAGGCTCGCGCGGCACTCTGGCATCCTGCCACTGCCACGATCACGACTAGGAACAGAAGGTGTGTGTTTCTCACTTGGCGGAGCGTAGAGGCCTATTGGAGGCGCGCAATGGCGAGACGAAGATTGGGCGACGCGGTACCGCCACTGAGCGAGTGAACGTTGAGCAGCTGGTACAAGGCCAGTCCCGACAGTTCAAAGTATGCATTGGCCCCGCCGCGTAGTCCCGAGCGCTGTGCAGTGAATGCACCCATTGGCAGGGCGACGGGTGTGATGGGAAATGGCGTGGGGAAGGACGAGGACCAGTTCGGATCCGTATTCAGGCCCTGATAGATGCTGCGGAGATTCCACGTGGGAAACTGGATGTCCGCACTTGGCGACGCGAGCCCCGGATAGTCGTCCGCATACAGTGCGAGTGTCCACATCCCCAGCAGTTGCTCAGCGGGCACGCCTGCAACCGCGCTCAGATTGCTGAGCCCCGTCGCTCGCGAACTCACGAGTGCCGTCAGAAACGCCGCGTCCGACACACCGTAGCGATCGATCGCATACCGGACGAGTGACCACGTCGTCTGATAGAACACGCTGCCGCTCTGGCCAGCACCGTCTCCGTAAATGGACCACGTCCACGGTTGCTGCAGCTTGTTTCTGATTTCGTTGAAATGCCGGCGCATCCCGTACCCCGGGCGGCGAAGGGGATCCGCCGCATTGCAGGTGGTGTTTTCGGGATGGAAATCACAGAAGATTCCGTTGGTCGACGCCGATCCGAACAACGTGTTTCCCTTCCACTGCACCTTGTGGACGTATTGACGCGTCCAGATTTCTTCCGCATGCCGGGCCGTTCCCTCCTCGAGCCACGATTCCTCGAAACCAGCCCCATTTGCAACGCGGGCAGCGTGAGAGGCGATGTGCTTGACCTCATGCACAACTGTGCGACCCATGAAGATGAACCAACCGTCGGGATACGCGGTGCTCGAGAGGTTGCTTCCTCGCGATGTGGGCACTGTGCCGTAGAAGTTTTCGCCGAAATTCGATGCCCGGTACACGGTGGTCGGATACTGATCGCATCCCGTGACGTACGCAGCCGAGCCAGAACTATTCACACGTTCGCTGAAGATCATGTTGACATGACCGTCGTTGTCCGTCACGGCATCGCGGCGCAGCGGGTCACCGAAATTGTTCGTCACGACGTCGTACTGGTCCTGGTCGAACATTGTGCCGAGGCGCTGGTAGAAGCCGGCGAGTGCAGGGTCGGTCGAGGAGACGAGGGTGTTCGTCGTATCCTCCCAGATGATGGCCTTCGTGCCCGCGTAGATGACCTTCCCGTAAATCTTGGTCGTGGTGTCGTTGCAGCCGCTCGAGAAGGTGTAGTAGAACCGCCGCGTGTCGCCGAGCACCGGTGCCGCCGACGCCACGGTTGCCGTTCGGTTCATGGGTGGCAGGAGCGACATGAGTCGCCGCCCTTCCGCCAGTATGGCCCGGTCTCGTTCGAGGTGCTCGAAGTGCGCCTTGTCGCGCGCGGCCTCGGCGCCGGCGGCGACCAGCGCGGCGGGCGTCGCCGGTTGCACGGGCGCGGCCAACGCCAGCGGACCACTCGCGGCACTGTTCCCCGTGATCTCGAAGTCCGCGAGCGTGTTCTCGGACTGCGCCATGCTGAAGACAGAGACGATGTAGCGCGCACTCGCCTGCGCGGGGGTCAGTTCGTTGCACGATACGTCCGTCAACACCAGCGCCTGACCGACGGCCAGCGTGCGCTGCGGTACGGACACGGTCGTCGGAAACACGAAGCCTTTCCTCTGGCTCGACGTGACCTGGATGTTCGCGGCCCCGCTCGACACGCAGGGGACCGTCACGGTCAGTTGGCTGGCGGTCGCGGTGATGACCGGTGCCGCGTATCCGCGGATCGATACCACGTCGTTCGCGGCGATGGCGTCGAAGTTGGCTCCGTTGATCGTCAGCACCGTGCCTGGCTGAAGCACGGTTGGCGAAATGGAGGTAATGATCGGGAGGACCGCGGGGGGGCCGCTGACGATCACCGTCGTGCTCCCGGTGACGCCTTCGCTGGTCGCGGAGATGAGCGCGCTCCCACCGCCGATCGCCGTGAGCTTGCCGGCGGCATCCACGCTGGCGACAGCAGGCGCACTCGTGGACCAACTGACTGCGCGGTCGGTCAGGGACACCCCGTTTCGGTCCTTCGTGTCGGCGGAGAGTTGTACCACCTGGCCGGCCACCAGCGCTGCCGTCACCGGGCTGACGGCGATGCTCACGATGACCGCGGGGATGACGGTGAGCGTCGCAGCGGCGGACTTTCCTCCGCTCGAGGCGGAAATCGCGGCAGTCCCGGGTGACACCGCCGTGGCGACACCGGTGCTGGGATTCACGCTCGCAACGCCGGCGCTCGAGCTACTCCACACAACCGCCTGGCCGCTCATCGACGCGCCGAACTGGTCGCGCACGTCGGCCGAGAACGCGACGGTCGCGCCCGCCTCTGCGGTCGAGGCGGGTGGTGACACAACAATCGCGGTCACTACAGGCGACGACACAATGGGCAACACGGGCTCGCCGCTTCCACACGCCGCCGCAGCCACGATGCAAGCTATTGGTACTAAACGCCTTAGATAGCAGCCATCCTGAATCAGCCGTCCTAGCTGCGTAGCCACCGGCACGAGAACGCGGATTGAGCGGATGGAAGCGGATAACGTCGGATCAACCACAACGTGCTGTTGATCGGGTTTTGCTTCTCTTGAAATCCGCTCAATCCGCGTTCGCGGCCGCGGCGCAGCAATCTCGCGAAGTGGCAGTTTCAGGACGGAGCCTAGGTAGGTTACCGGAGTCATTGTGTGTGTGTTCATGTCGACGGGCCGCGCAGCGCCCGAAGATACCGCTCTGGCGCGTTGAGGAAGTCGCGCGTCAGCGTCACGTGCTCCAGCTCATCGTAGACAACTGACTCAGCCGGCACCCTGTCAAAGCTGTAAATCGTCGCGCCTGGAAACGCCAGCAAAATCGGAGAATGGGTCGCAATCACGAATTGCGCATTTTCGGCGATCATGTCCTGCATCATCACCATCAACGCCAATTGGCTCTGCGGGCTCAGCGGTGCTTCCGGTTCGTCGAGCAGGTAGAGTCCGCCGGGGACGAAGCGGGACTGGAAGAGTTTGAGAAAGCTCTGCCCATGCGAGTTCGCGTCGAGGTCCACGCCATAGCGTCGCTCGAGCTCGCCGAGCGACGCGCGCGCCGGCCCCATGGCCAGGCCCTTTGCCCATGCGGATGCGTCCCGGTACTCGACCTCCAATTCCGCGATGCGCTGCTGGAACTCGGCGCGCATCGCGGACAGACGTTTCGTGAATCCGAAAAAGTCCTCGGCCCGAAGGAAGAAGCCGCGCGTCGAGCGCATGTTCCAGACGAGTTGCAGCGCACTCGCCAGCTTTCGCTGCTCGCCAAGGGTGGCATCCGAGGCCAGGTCGTCTGCACCCACGGCTGGCAGCTTGGCTGCGGCCGCGATCGCTTCCAGGAGCGTCGACTTGCCGGACCCATTCTCACCGACGAAAAAGGTGACGGGCGTCGGGAAAGACAGCGAGCTCAGCTCCCGGATCACCGGTACTGTGAACGGAAAGTGATGACTCCCTGCGCCGGGCTTCCGACGCACCTCTCGCAGTAACGGTAGCCCCCGAACAAGCGTTTCGGACGCTTCCGGGGTATTGTGTACGAGAGGCTTTCGGCGCGGCATTCTGCAATGCTGTGCGACTGACAGCGCTTCCCGCAATTGGCCGGCTCCCACCCACCCATCTGCATGCTTCCTTCCCGAGACGACGCGCTCGCGCTGGTCCACGAGTACACCGCCAGCGAATCACTCCGAAAGCACATGTTGTCGGTGGAGGCGGCCATGCGCGCCTGCGCCGAACGTGCGGGCGAGGATGCCGAGCGTTGGGGCCTTGCCGGTCTCATTCATGACTTCGACTACGAGCGCTTCCCGAACGCGGCCCACTCCCCGACCGACGAGCACCCGGTGGAAGGTGTCCGCATCCTGCGGGAACGCGGCTGGCCCGAGGACATTCTCGATGCGATTCTGGGGCACGCGCAGTACTGCGGTGTGCCGCGCGTCACCCTGATGTCGAAGACGTTGTTCGCCGTGGATGAGTTGACCGGATTGATAACCGCGACGGCGCTCGTTCGTCCTTCTAAGAGTGTCCACGAGGTGGATGCGCGTTCCGTGCGGAAGAAGATGAAGGACAAGGCTTTCGCGCGCGGCGTGAGCCGTGAGGATGTCGTCCAAGGCGCCGAAGCGCTCGGTGTGGACCTGGACGAACACATCGCATTCGTCATCGCCGCAATGCAGCGCTCGGCGGAGACTCTTGGACTGGCCGGTGTGGCTGCGCCGAGTGCCTAGGACCCCAACGCTCCACCCCGGATGTCCGTAGAAGGGATGACGTCACCCCACCGCTGGAACAATGCTCGCGACTACCGCGCGTCTTACATCGTATACCATGCCTTCGCCGGCTGAAGGCGCGATGTCCGAGCGCGCGATCGTGGTCGCCGCGCAGCGTGGGTCGAACGACGCGTTTTCGGCGCTCGTTCGCATTCACCAGCGGCGGGCGTACGCGATCGTCCGTGCCATCGTGCTCTCGCACGAAGATGCGGAGGATGCGGTGCAGGAAGGGTTTTTGCACGCGCATCGCGCGTTGGACCGGTTTCGTCCCGATCAGCCATTCGGGGCGTGGTTGTACCGGATCATGGCGAATGCCGCGCTCGATCTCGTGCGTCGCCGGAAGGTGCGTGTTGCGGAGGAGTTGCCGGAAACCATCCCGATGCCGTTCCGCGATCCGGCGGAATCGGGAGAACTTCGGGAGCGGCTGCAGGAAGCGTTGACACATCTCACGGACCGGCAGCGATCGGTCATCGTGATGCACGACGTTGAAGGGTTCACACACGGAGAAATCGGGCGAACGCTCGGTATCCCCGAGGGTACGGCACGATCGGATCTTCATCACGCCCGCACGGCATTACGGCGGCTTCTGCAGAATCTTCGGAGCACTTCATGACGCATGACCGCTGGACCAACGGGGACGCCGAGCTGACGAACGCATTGCGCGCGCTCTATGCCGCCCCCGCCGACGAGAGTTACTGGGAGGCGCTCGAATCGCGCATCATCGCGCACATCGCCGCCGCGGACGAGAGTGCCTCGTGGTGGTCGGAACTGGTCGAGATGGCTCGGCCGGGCCTGGCCGCGGCCGCCGCGCTGATTTTTGCCGCGAGTCTCGCCCTCGTGCACTCCCGTCAGGAAGAAGTGAGCAACGCGTACGGGAGCATCATCTCGCCGGCGCCCTCATCGATTGAAGCGTCCACGCGCGCAGCCTCGATCGGCGATGGGGATGCGGCGGTTCACATTATTATCTCGCGTTAGACCCATGCAACGCCCCAAACAGCAAGCGCTCGCGTTTCTCCTCGGGGCCGTCCTCGTCGGCGGTGTCGTGGGCTTCGCCTCCGATCGTGTGTTTCGCAAGGAAGACACGTCGCTCGAGGCACGTCGCATCAAGATGTACGACGATCTCGGACTCGCGCCGGCGCAGCGCGCGACGCTCGATGCCGTCTTCGACGAATCCAACTGTCAGGTGGACGCGCTGTTCAAGCCGCTCCAGCCTGCGTACGACTCCATCAAGGCGGCACGCCGAGCCGCAATGAACGCCATCCTCACTCCCGAACAACGTACCCGTCTCGATGCCCGCCGGAAGTCCGAAGAAAGCCTTCGTGCTGCCGACCGTAATCGCATCAAGGCCGCCTGCCACAAGTAATGTCATCTACGACTCTTCGCGCGACCATCGCGCTGCTCGTCCTTCCCGCCGCGCTCTCAGCGCAATCTGCCCTCGACACCCTGAACGCCCGCCCCATCGCCCTGCGCGACGCCGTCGCGATGGCGCAGGAGAACGGTCTGTCCGCGATTCAGACGCGCGGCGCGGTCAAGAACGCCGTGTCGGCGGTCCGTACCGCGCGTGGCGCCTTGCTGCCCAGCCTCAGCATTTCACTCAGCCAGACGAATACCTCGGGTGACCAGCTCGATCCGATCACCGGCGTCGTCACGCCGCGTCGTGCCACGCGCCCGTGGAACTACAGCACCGGCCTCAGCTCGAGCCTCAACCTGTTCGACGGCGGTCGCCGCCTGAACGAGGTGAAACGAGCCCGCTTCGATGTCAGCGCGGCGGAGGCCAACGAAGTCAACACCAAGTACAATCTGGCCCTTCAGGTCAAGACGCAGTACTACGCCATTCTCGCTGCCCGCGAAGCCGAGTCAGCGGCGCAGGCGCAGCTCGAGCAGGCGAACGAACAGCTCAAGGCGTCCATCGCGCGCACGCGCGCCGGCGTCGCCACGCTGTCCGATTCACTGCGCTCCATCATCGCCGTCGGCAACGCACAACTCGCGCTCATCACCGCGCGGAACAACGTGCGCGTCGCCAGCGCGTCGCTCACGCGCATCATCGGGTCGGAAGCGCTGGTGACGGCGCAGCAGAGCGACACACTGGATCAAGGTCTGGCGCCGGTGGATAGTGGCTTCCTCGCCGGCCTGCTCGATCAGGGCCCTCAGGTCAAGGCGTCGGAGGCCCAGCTCGAGTCGGCGCGGTCGGCACTCAAGTCCGCCAAGACACCGTATTTGCCAACGGTGGATCTCACCTTCTCCCACGGCGGTACGGCCAACAATCAGTTCTACGGCCTGAACGGCGACAACCTCGCCTTCTCGAACAGCTTCGGCCTGCGCCTGTCGTACAATCTCTTCAACAATTTCACGCGCGAAGACGCGTTGTCGCGCGCGGGCGTCACGGCGGATCTCGCCGAGGCATCAGTGCGGGACATTCGCGCCGCGTCGCGACAGACGCTCGTGCAGCAGCTCGCCGCACTTCGATCGGCGCAGCAGCGGATTCTCATTCAGCAGACCTCGCTGGACGCGGCGAAGGAAGATCTCCGCGTGCAACAGCAGCGTTATGCGCTCGGCGCGTCCACACTGCTCGATGTGTTGACGTCGCAGACTGCGCTCGACGCTGCACGCTCCTCGCTCATTCAGGCTCGTCAGGATGTCCGTGTCGCTCGCGCACAGCTCGAAGCGCTCGTCGGCCGCGACCTCCCGTAACGTGAATATTTCTCAACACGCGCAGGATGCATCGCGCGCCCTTTCTCGCAATGCCAATCCGGCGCTGACCGTCTCTTACTCGTCTATCTCCGTGCGCAAGCTCATCGTCGTCGCCACGCTGCTGTTCAGTGCTGCGTGCGCGAACAAGAATCAGAAGGCCGTTCCCGTCGCCACGCAGGCCGTTCAGCGTCGCGACATCGTGATCGATGCGCAGGCGACGGGCGTCGTCGAGCCGATCAACGTCGTCGAAGTCAAGTCGAAGGCGGGCGGCATGATCGTCAAGCTGCCCGTCGAGACCGGAACACAAGTGAAGGAGGGAGACCTCCTCGTGCAGATCGAAACGCGCGACGTGCAGAACCAGTACGATCAGGTCGCGGCGCAGCTCGATGCGGCGAAATCCAAGCTCGACGTTTCCGCGGCACAGAAGAAGCGCGCCGATGAACTCTTCAAGAGCCGGATCATCACGGCCACCGAACACGAAGCGGCGCAGATCGACTACGCCAATGCCCAGTCGCAACTCGTCTCCGCACGCACCAGCCTGGACCTGCGCAAGCAGAGCCTCGAGGATGCCACGGTTCGCGCGCCGGTTGGCGGCACCATCATCGAAAAGACGGTATCGCTGGGCACGGTGATCACGTCGGCCACCGGCGCGTTCGGCGGTGGAACGACGCTGCTCAAGATGGCGGACCTGAGTCGCGTCCGCATTCGCGCGCAGTTCAATGAGACGGATATCGGGCAGATCCAGCCCGGACAGACGGCGACGGTGACGGTGGATGCCTATCCCGAGCGCCGCTTCACCGGTCTCGTGGAAAAGATCGAGCCGTCGGCCGTGATCGTGCAGAACGTCACGATGTTCCCGGTGCTGGTCACGCTCGAGAATGGCGAAGGGCTGCTCAAGCCCGGCATGAACGGCGAAACGAGTGTGCTCGTCGATCAGCGGTCTGGCGTCCTCGCCGTACCGAATGACGCCGTGCGCAACACGCGCGAGGCCGCGGCCACTGCGCCGCTCCTCGGCCTGAATCCGGACAGCGTGCGTGCGCAGGTTGCGGCACAGCAGAGCGCCGGTCGTGGAGGGCGCGCGGGTGGCGGCGGTGCGCCAGGAGCACCGGGCGCGCCCGGCGCGGCACCAGCTGGTGCGCCGGCAACGACTGGAACGGCGCGCGGTGACGTCGCGCTCGATCTCCAGGGCCAAGGTTTCCAGGGCGGCCAGGGTGGCGGCGGTCGCGGCCCGCAGGTCGAGGTAACGGACAAGGAATGCAAGGACATCGCGGCGGCCTTCAAGAAGAAGCCCGCCGAGCAGAAGAAGCTCGACGATATGCGGGCGAAGATGATGAGCGGTGCGATGGACCGCGAAGCGATGCGCACGGAATCGGCCGCGATTTACAAGGCGGTCGGCGTTGACGGACCGAAGGCGAGCGCCTGCCGTCGCAAGGAAGCGATGGCGAATGGCGGCGGACGCGGTGGTTTGGGTGGTCGGAATGGCGGCGCAGGCGGCGCGGGCGGTGCCGGTGGCGTCGCGGGTGCCGGACGTCAGGGTGCCGGCGGTGCCGGCGCGCAGGGCAATCGTCGCGGCGGCGGCGCGGGTGGCCTCACCATCGGCGGTGAGGGTGGTGGTTTAGGCGGTCCTCGGCGGTCGCGCTCTGGCCTCGTGTTCGTGAAGAAGGGCGAGACCTTCGAGCCACGCGTCATCCAGCTCGGCGCGGCGAACTTCGACTACACCGAAGTCACGAGTGGCCTCAAGGAAGGCGAGCAGGTCGCGATGCTTGCGGCGGCCGCACTTCAGGCAGCGCGCCAGCAGCAGAATGATCGTCAGCGCGCCAACAGCGGCGTTCCGGGCATGACGACGACACCTGCGGGTGGTGGTGGCGGACCTGGTGGCGGCGGTGGTGGTGGCGGCCGTGGTGGTGCTGGTGGCGGCGGCCGTGGTGGTTGATCGAGTCATAAGAGTCCCTCGGTAAACCACTGGAGAAACCATGTTATTCGGCGAAGTCATTACCGTAGCGCTCGGAGCGCTACGTGCGAACAAGCTCCGGTCCCTGCTCACGATGCTCGGCATCGTGATCGGGGTGGGAGCAGTCATTGCGGTCGTCGCGCTCGGCAACGGTGCGCAGTCCGCGGTCAAAGACCGCATCAGTTCACTCGGAACCACGCTGCTGACGGTGAACCCCGGCCAGCAGCGCGGCGGTGGCGGTGTGTCGTTCGACCAGAACGTGAAGCTCACCATGGCCGACGCGCAGGCGCTCGAGGAAAAGGCGACGAAGCTCAACGCCGTCCAGCCGGAGATCAATTCGCGGTCGCAGGTGACGTATCAGAACCAGAACACCCTCACGTCGATCGTCGGTACGACGGCGAACTACCTGGAAGTCCGGAAGTACGAGCTGTCCGCGGGGCGCATGTTCACCCGCGCCGAGGACGAAGGACGCCAGCGCGTGGTGGTCCTCGGCCCGACGATTCTGGAGAACCTGAACATTCGCGCCCCCGAGGCCATTATCGGGGAAAACGTGCGCATCAAGGGAATTCAGTTCCAGGTGGTCGGCGTGCTCAAGTCCAAGGGGCAGGCGTCGCCGTTCGGCAATCCCGATGACCAGGTGCTCATTCCGATCACGACCGGCCGCTTCCGCGTCTTCGGAAACGACCGCCTGCGGTCGATCAGCGTGCTCGCACGCACCGAGGACGAAATCCCGGACGCGATGGCCGATATTCAAAGCGTGCTGCGTCGCGAGCATCGCCTGGCACGTGGCCGGCCGGACGACTTCCAGATCCGTAGTCAGGCAGACTTCCTGAACACGCTGGGCGAAACGACCGCAGTGTTCACGTATCTGCTCAGCGGCATTGCCGCCGTGTCACTGCTCGTCGGCGGCATCGGCATCATGAACATCATGCTCGTATCGGTCACCGAACGCACGCGCGAGATCGGCATTCGCAAGGCGTTAGGGGCGACAAAGATGAACATCCTCCTTCAGTTCCTCATCGAAGCCGTCGTGTTGTGCCTCCTTGGCGGGTTGGTCGGCGCGATGGTTGGCAGCGGCGGAGCATTGGCGATGAGCAAGATGGCGCAGTGGAATACACAGATTTCCCCCTCGTCGATCATGCTTGCCTTCGTGTTCTCGGCAGTGGTTGGGGTGGTGTTCGGCGTGTGGCCGGCGCGACGTGCGGCGAGCCTGGACCCGATCGTGGCGCTCCGGTACGAGTAACAGCTTCCGATAGCACTTTCTGCCAGACGGGGCCGGCTCCAATCCACTGGAGCCGGCCCCGTTTGGTTTTCCTTCTTTCAAATTCGCGCAATCCGGGTTCCCGGCTCCGGCGCCGCGATCTCGCAATGCGGCAGTTTCAGTAAAGCAAGAAACGCTTTACCGCAGAGGACGCAAAGGCCAAGCGCACTATGAACAACATCCGATGCGCCGGTCCGCAGAGGGTCGCAGAGGACTACGAGAGAACCGGCACTCCCCTCAAACTCCGTTCCGAAGTCCTCTGCGGTCCTTTGCGGTCCGGCGCATTGATGAGTGCACGGAGGGCAGAACCTCCGCGTCCTCTGCGGTCAAGAGCTCTTGCCGAGCGACCAGAAAAAAGCTCCGTGCGGGTCACCGAACCCCCGAGCTCGCGATCAGCGTTTCTCAGCGAAGACTGCTACTCGGCCGCGTGGCCCAACCGCAAATCCGACCGATCTCGAGGCGAAGACGACGGAGTTGTACGCCGTGGTGTCGACCGACGTCCAGGTGAGTCCTCCGTCGTTCGAGATATCCGTTCCGGACAGGCCCACTGCAACCAACATCTGCCCGTCGGTGCCGGGCACGTAGGCCACCGCAGACCGATAGCCCGCAGGTGACGTCGCGCTATCGACGACGGCCCACGTGACACCACCGTCCGCCGTCAGCGCGAGATTGCGGCCTCGCAAATTGGGTTGTGTGTAATCGCCACCGGCGATCACGCCGTGCTTTGCGTCGCGGAACGCAACCGAAAACACTCCCGCTGCTGCGACTCCGGCGCGGAGTGGCGTGTCGCTGACGCTCCACGTCTTCCCACGATCGGGAGAGTGATACACGCGCGCGGATGCGGCGCCGCCGCTTGCAAACCACACATCGCCAGATCCGAGCACGGTGAGGCAGCTTCCGCTGGCGGCGAATCCACCTTCGCCGGGAAGTGCGGGCGGCAACCGGTCCTGCGGAATTTCCTTCCACGTATCCCCGCCATCGTCGGTCGTAACCAACAGGAATCGGCCGTCCACCGGATCGCTCATGGCGATACCGTGCTTCTCATCCCAGAAGCGGATCGCGTCGAAGAATGAGCCCTTTCGCAGGCTCATGAATTGGAGTGTCCAGCTTCGTCCACCGTCGGTCGTGCGGAAGATGCGTGAGGAGTCAGCGATGCTCATCGCGTGCGCGACGTTCGCGGATGTCGCCGCGATCGCGCGCAGGTCGAGCTTTGTCGCGCCGGGGATGGTGTCGCTCGTCCATGTCTTTCCCCCGTCGACGGTGCGCGCCACCGTGCCGCGGACGCCGCTCGCCCACGCGACGGTCGGCGAGACCACACTCAAGCCGCGGAGCTCGCCGGTAGTGCCTGAGACCTGGCTGACCCACTGCGACTGCGCGGGTGTGGCGACGACGAGGAGCGCCAGAAGGCTGAGTCGTGTGGTCTGCATGGTAAGTCGATGTGCTGGTTGATCATGCGTGATGCCGTGCCTGTCGGCTCACCACGGTACAAAGTATGCCTTGGTCAAGCCATGCGTAGCCAGGAGGGCTTGATGTTGAATGGAAAGGAACGCGAAGCGTTTGCGCTGCATGTGATCGACGAGGTCAGGCGTTGGCCGGGGGTCGAGATGCGCCCCCACGCCGGCCAGGGCGAGCCGGGTGAGTCCGACGGCGTGGAATTCCGTCTGTTCGGACGCCAGATCGGTCACGTTCACGGTGATTGCGCCGTCCATCTCGCCTTGACCAAGGCACTGAAGGAGATGGTCGTCAATGAACAACTCGCCGAGCCGCTGCCGGTGGCGCCCTCCTCGGGGTGGGCGATGTTCAATCCAATCCAACAAGACGACGCGGAGCGTGCGATCTGGCTCCTCCGTCTCAACTATGTTCGCCTTCGGCGTCAGCGCATGACCCCTGAAGCGGCGCGAGAGTCCGAGGTGCTCCAACAGCACCAGAACGCGCTGCTCGCGATCAGCTCAGACATCAATCGGGTGCTCGAGCGTACGCAGCGGCGTGCACCGCGGCCGCTCCCGTCGTTAGAGGCGTAGCGCCGCAATATCGACGCTGCTGCCACTGACGTACGAGGAACGCGGTATCGTGTACCCTGACTGGCATTCAACCCAAGAGGAGCCATCGTCACAGGCGCTGGCATCTACACGGCGCCAAACGCCGTCAGCAGCTGCATCGGCGCTTCTTGTCACGGATACGTCGATGGCTCCTTTTGGCCAGTGTGCCAGTCCGGGTACAAGCGTCAGGGTACGTCGTACGTCTGTGTATTTCGCATACTACATGATCGGCTGTCCTCGAAAAATGAAGTACACCGCGCCGCAGATGCAGAGAGCCGCCCAGAGGAAGTCCAGCCTGAGCGGCTGCCGCATGTAGTACACCGCGAATGGCACGAACACGGCGAGCGTGATCGCCTCCTGGATGATCTTGAGCTGGCCCAGCGAGAGCGCCGTGTAGCCGATGCGGTTGGCGGGCACTTGGAGGAGATACTCGAAGAGCGCGATCCCCCAGCTGATGAAGGCCGCGACATACCAGGGGCGCCCGCTGAGATTCTTGAGGTGGGCGTACCAGGCGAACGTCATGAAGACATTCGAGAGGACGAGCAGACCTACAGTCCGGATGATGATCGGCATGGTGGGCGAAATGGAGTTCTCGGCAGGGTGTCCCCCCAATATCGTCACCCGGAAACCTCCTCGCCCGCGCGTCCGTACTGTATCATTGCGGAGGCCGTCCCCGGCGCCCGCCGATCATTCCGAGTGGAGCTCCCCCATGTCGACGCTGCTCAAAGCCATCGCCCTCAATCTCTTCGCCGGTCGCACGATTGGTGGGGCCTTCACGCTGTTGTCGATGATCATGGTTCCGCTTGCGGCCGTCCTCAAGTTCATCGGCCTGCCCATTCTGCTGGTACTCGGCCTGGTTGGTGCGCCGATCTTCCTGCTGCTGGGCGCGCTGGGCCTGCCAGGACTGCTTGTCGCCGGCATCGGTGGCTCGCTGTTGCTGGTCGTCGGGATCGTACTCGCGGTCGGCCTCATGGCGCTCAAGATCGTGCTGCCGATCATCCTGGTCGTCTGGCTGGTGAAGTGGATCTTCCGCAAGACGAAGACGGCGCCGGCCGTGTCGACCGACGTACCCCCCGCTGCCGAGGCGATCTAGACGCTGTCACCCCGAGCGAAGTCGAGGGGTCTGCGCCTTCCGCTGTTCTGAGGTGCACACGGCTCGGTAAGAGCTTCACGCAGAGGACGCAGAGAAAAGAAACAGCCGCAGAGAGCGCAGAGGACGACGTGGTTTCCTCTGCGGTCTCTGCGGCTTTTTTAGTTCCTCTGCGTCCTCTGCGTGAGGCTTTTGCAGTTGCCCCGTTACGGCCCCGGCTTATCGCTTCCGGTTCATCCGCGCCTTGAACCAACGCCACCGCGCGAACGAGAGCACGACGAACACCACCGCCAGGGTAATCGCGAGCGGCCAGTCGATATCGCTCATACGTTGAACTGCCGTAGGTGATGGTCGGTGTGGCGGTACGCGAGCACTCCCCAATCGGTCCGAGACATCGTGCCGAACACCGGATGCGCCGGCCACGGCTTCGCTGAATCGCGTTGGCCGAACTGCTCGAGCATTGCCACGAGGTCGTCGACTTCACCGTCCCACGCGGAGGGCGCACGCGAGCGGAGCTCGGGCGCCGTCGGAAGCCCCTTCGGAAATGGGATGACGTAGATCAAGAGCTGCTTGAGCGGCGGGAAACGAACCGGAACCTTCTTTGACCTTACGGCCAGATCACCGGTCGCCATCCGGAGCGCATCCGCGAGGTGCACGACCATCTCCGGGGCAGACATCTTTCCCCAACGCGGAACCGCCGCAGGCGTCAGCTTCGCGATACGAGCGGCGAACTCCTCCCGCGCGGCAGCAGCGTGCAGTGACTTCATTGGAGTCGTCAGGCCCCGATGGAGATTCCAGCGGACACGATGGTATCGTGCGGGTCGAGTACCGAGCGACTCGCGCGCCTGAGGTAACCGATGCGCCCGCCGATACCGAACACGAGCATCCAGTGCGCCTCGACGCCGACGTAGGTCGTGTGTGCGCTCGCCTTCCACGGCTCATCGTTCGTGCGAACGACGGCGCCACGCACCGAATAGCCGGAACCGAACGAGCCGATCATCCGAAAATACCCGGCGGAGATTTCCGTTCCCTGGTGACCCGGCTCGAGCGTGGCAATGAAGCCGTCGTTCCGCTTGCCGTCGAAGTCTGCCATGAAACCGAGCGCCACCGAGGTGCGCAGGGGCGAACCATAGTGAACGCCAAAGGCCGCTGACATCTTCGGGCCTGGCTCGGACGTGTGCGCCGCGTCCTGCGCCTGCATCTGCAAGGCGGGGGCGAGCAGCATCGCAAATACAACCGTGTGGCGCATGCGCTAATCCTGCACCGTTGCAGGCCGCGCGTCTAGTTGCCCCCATCTGTCACCCCGAGCGAGAAAATGCAGATCCCTCGACTTCACTCGGCTCACGACGACACCGACCGCGACTTCACTTCCTCCTCGGTCAACCCGTAGATCGGCGGCACAGCCACACCGCGCATCCCAAGCATCATGTAGAGCTGACCACGATGATGCGCTTCGTGTTCGACCATCGCGCGGAGCCACTTGTACGTCGTGATCGGCGTGCCCGCGGGGGTCATGCTCTTGCCCGCAAGCTGCTCGGGCGTCAGTTGGGCAAAGATCGCCAGTGATTCTTCGTGCTTCCGCTCGAAGTATTCACGGACGGCATCCAGCCCGTCGGCGAGCTCGCGCCCATGTCCCGCATAGCGACTCGGCCGGCCGGCAACGTTTTCCGCATACATATCGCGTTCGATCCCAGCGAGATGTCGCACGATGTCGCCGATAGTCCAGCGTCCCTCGGCGTAGCTCCACTCGAGGTCAACGTCACGAACGCAGTCGACGACGCGGCGCGTTCTCTGTCGCACGCCTCGCCAGTATTCAACGAATTCACCTGCGGAATCGATGCGCATGCGGTGACCTCAGCTGTCGAAGTAGAGATCCGCCACATCGGCGGCCGCGAGCTCGACGAGAAAGTTCGCAATCGACGTGGTGACTTCGGCGGAATAGCGCGCGCCCTTCTCAGCCGTCGAGAGCGCGGGGTTTCCGACGCCGGTGTCCGCAGAGATCTGCGTCCACCGGCGCGGTGCCCACGCCCATCCCTCGCGGAGGGCGCTCATTTTCCAGCGACGCTCCGCGCCATCGCCCGCCTCGCTCAATGGGCTCACGAGATCCGGCGCGATATGCATCATCACGCTGGTCTCGAGCTCACCCGCGTGGTCCCCCAGATCGGCGAACACCGCTTTCGGGTCACCGACTTTGTACCAGTTGATCGCCGACAGAAACACGCTCGTCTTCGCCTGAAGCTCGCGGATCATCTGTCGAAAATCGTTGCCCCCATGACCGTTGAAGATGACCAGCTTCTTGATGCCCTGCCCTTCGATCGCGTGTACCAGATCTGCCAGCAGCGCAGCCTGCGTCGACGGATTCATGTTCAAGCACAGCTTGATGTCGAGTTGCCCCGTGTTGACGCCGAAAGGAACGCACGGCAGCACGATGACTTTCGCACCCCGCTCCCACGCGAGACGCGCAGACTCCGCCGCGAGCACCTCGCATTGGATGTTGTCCGTCGCATACGGCAGGTGATAGTTGTGTGCCTCGGTGGCGCCCCATGGAAGCACCGCCACCTCGTATGGCGTGGCTTCCACGGTTTTCCACGTGCTTTCGGCGAGAATCCAGGGGCGTGGTATCATGACGGAAAGCTATCGAAAACGCATGCCGTTGGGAGCGATCGCTCCCGTCACCGTTTTCGCTTGTAAGGCTCGCCATCGAGTGTTCGTCCTGAAACTGCCATTTCTGGTGCGCATCGCGCTGGATGTCATCCCGAGCGAAGTCGAGGGATCTGCACCTTCAGTCTGGGTTTGAGGTGCAGACCCCTCGACTCGCTTCGCTCGCGAGACTGTGTAAGAACGCTCGTTGCATGGCGGTGCG
>JAZJZK010000033.1:0-17001 GCA_040389905.1 Gemmatimonadota bacterium
ACGCCTTTCCGGTTCTTTTTGCTGCCTGCGGCAGCTACATCACGCTTGGGGTAGGGCTAGAGCCACTTCAATCGCTTCAACACCAGGATGAGCACGACACCAAGCCCCAATTGCACGCCGAACATGATCTCGAACCCCCACGGATGATGCGCGAGCGGGATGCGATCGAAGTTCATCCCGAAGACACCCGCGATGACGACGAACGGGACGCTCAGGGCACCGACCACCGCAAGGCTCTTCGAGACGGCACCGAGCCGATTGGACACCTGCGTCAGGTAGCTGTCGAGCGTGCTGCTCAAGAGGTCGCGATAGCTGTCCAGCGCATCCGTGATGCGCAGCATGTGATCGTACACATCGCGAAAATACAATTGCGCGTCCGGCGTCAGAAATGCCGATGGCCGCATCGTTAATTGACTGAGCACCTCTCGCTGTGGCGCAAGGTACCTGCGCAGGGAAATCGCGAGACGTTTGACCTTGAATATCTCCTGGAGCAACTCTTCGTCGAATTGGCCAAATACGCGCTGTTCGATGTCGTCGATAAACTCGTCGAGCCGGTCGACGACGGGAAAATACGCGTCCACCGCCCCATCGAGTACGAAGTGCGCAACGCGAGCAGGACCTCGGCTCAGCAGATCGGGATTCGATCGCAGCGTGCTCAAAAGCGTTTCCACAATCGGCAGCGATTGCGTGTGCGCCGTCACGATCGCGTTCTGTGTTACGAAGATCGTCAGGTTCGCGGTGGCGAGGTCGTAGGGATCGAGGGTCGATTCCTCGAAGCTCACCACGCGCGCAACCACGACGAGGAATGTCGGATATTCGTCTACCTTGACCCGACTCTCCGGATTGCACGCATCCTCGATCGCCAACGGATGAAAATGAAACACGTCCTTGAGCAGCGCTGCCTGTGCCCGGTCGGACGTGTCGAGGTCGACCCAGAGAACATCGCCCTTCTGCGCGAGCGCGGCGATCATCGCCTCCGCCTCGAGACAGTCCTCGATGGTGCCGTCCGCGCGTCGCAGCACCATGCGCGGCGGCTCGATACGATGGGGCGGGATTGCGGCGGTTTGAAGAGAGGACCTGGCCATGGGTGACGCTAGCCTCGCAACGTGCTGTCCGGTAGGTCTGGCCCACTTGAACTAACTTCGTCTCCGCGAGTAGAATCGGTATGCGACTCGTCTTGCTCATCTCCGCCGCGACCGCCCTGTGCGCCTGCGTTTCACAGACGACTCGCGCTCCGGAGCCGAGTGCGCCGGTGGCGCCGCCGACCACCCAATCGCCAGCGGCGCTCGTGGCTGTCGCTGAGGATGTCGTGATCCGAACCAATGCCGAGCGCGCCAAGCTCCGCCTCCCTGCGCTCATGCGGTCGCCGCAGCTCATGCGCGCTGCGCAGTTGCAGGCGGATCAGATGGCCGCGCGGAAGACGATGGAGCACGACCTCCCGGGCGCTACGTATCCCACGATGACGTCGCGCATCAACGCGGTCGGCTACCAAATGAGCTCGGCCGGGGAGAACATTGCCGAAGGGCAGAACTCGGCCGAGAAGGTCATCGCCAGCTGGATGACCTCACCCCATCATCGCGAGAACATTGTCGCGACGCGCTTCAAGGAGATGGGCGCCGGCCTCGCGATGGATTCCAACGGCCGGCGCTATTGGGCCCAGGTGTTCGCGCGCCCGCGCTAGACTCGCTGCGCTTCGCCCCGGGCAAGCGCCAGGAGTTGCTTGCCGAATACGACGTGGACGCCGAGGAGGGCAAGGAGAACCCCCGCGACGCTGAACCACGCGATGAAGCGCGACGTCGAGTCCATACCGGCAAAGCCCGTCGGGCGGGTGATGAACAGGAACAGCGCGTACAGTGCGGCAATACCGCCACACGCGCCGAATGCACCGAGCCCGGCCAACTTCGCGATCTTTGGTGGCATTTGATGAATCTCCAACGTGAGGCGAAAAGTGCAGATCCCTCGACTGCGATCGGGATGACAAACGGTAGCAGGATGTTCCCTATGTTTCCAGAATCTCGATGCCCGCCGCGGATATCCGGTGTGACACGAGTGGGAGCGGCGGGTCGGCTTCATCCGAAATCGTGATCGCGGTCCGCAGCGTTGCCTTCCCGGTATCGATCCCAGCGCGGTCGCGCGCGAAGATGGTCGCCAGCGGCTCGCCGCTTTCGACCCAATCGCCCGGGCGGGCGGTGATCACGAAGCCCACCGAGAGATCGAGCGTGTCGTCCATCTTGTTGCGCCCCCCACCCAGCGCCGTGATCCCACGACCGATGGCGCGCGGCTCGACCCGCGCCACGAAACCGCGGCGCGGCGCCGCAAACAGTTCGACGTGCGCAGCCTGTGGCAGGATCGACGGATCGTCCACCACACCAGGATTGCCTCCCTGCGCCTCGATGATACGCTGAAAATGCTCGGCCGCGCGTCCCGTGCTGATCTGCCGTTCCATCATGCGTTGGGCATCGTCGCGGTCCTTCGCACACTTCGCGAGCAGCAGCATTTCGGCACCGAGTGCGTACGTGACACGCATCAGGTCCGCGGGCCCTTCGCCCTTGAGCGCGAGGATGGATTCTTCCACCTCGAGCGCATTTCCGCACGCACGACCCAACGGACGATCCATCGCCGTGATCATGGCGACGACGGGACAGTTGTGATCGGCGCCGAGGTCGATCATGACCTGCGCGAGCTCGAGCCCCAGATCTGGAAGGAAGGCACCCGAACCGCGCTTGACGTCGAGGACCAGACCGGTCAACCCTTCCGCGAGCTTCTTGCTCATGATGCTCGCGGCAATCAGCGGGATCGACTCCACCGTCCCCGTCGCGTCGCGCAACGCATACATTTTGCGGTCGGCCGGCGCAATTTCCGCCGTCTGGCCGATGAGCGCACAATTGAGTGTCTCGAGTAATTGCTTCGCGGCGTCAAGGCTGATATTCGTCTCGAAGCCGGGGATGGACTCGAGCTTATCGAGCGTGCCGCCCGTGTGCCCCAACCCGCGCCCAGACATCATGGGTACGGCCACGCCCAGTGACGAAATCAGCGGCGCGAGGACGATCGAGACCTTGTCTCCCACCCCACCGGTTGAATGCTTGTCGATGCGCGGGCGACCGAGATACGCGAGATCGAGGGAGTCGCCGCTTCGCAGCATGGCGTCCGTCAGGGCATGCGTTTCACCGCGATCCAGGCCGCGGAGGAAGCATGCCATGAGGAACGACGCCATCTGATAGTCCGGGATGTGTCCCGCGGCATACGCGTTTGCGAGCGCGCGCCATTCGCCCGGTTCAATGTGCCCACCGTCCCGTTTGCGCTCGATGAGCCTCAGCGCGAGCATAGCATTGCGTTTGCAGCAGCGTACGACGTCATGAACTCTCTCATATACATGTCATTCTCGGCGATGGCCCGCGCAATCACAACTGCGGCCCTGCTGGCCTTGCCTCTCGGGCCCAGCGGTCTCTCGGCGCAAACCACCGACCATATCGCTCTCGGCGACGTGGATCATGCGGCGTTGAACGCCTCCAGCGCGCTGCGGCACTACGAAGACGCCATCAGGGCGGACCCGAAATCCTATGAAGCGCTCTGGAAGGCAACGCGTGATGCGGTGGACCTCGGTGAATTTGCTCCGGACGAAAAGGAGCGGGACCGACTATTCACCGTGGCTGAACAATATGCGCGTCGTGCGGTGGAGGTGAACCCCGCTGACGCGACTGGCCAGTTTCAGCTGTCGCGCGCGCTCGGGCGGCGCGCGCTCTCGATCAGCGACCGAAACCGTGTCGTCCGTTATGCCACCGAGGTCCACTCTGCGGCGGTCGAAGCGCTCCGACTCGACCCCAAGCATGCTGGCGCTTTGCATGTGCTGGGTATGTGGCACTACAACGTCAAACGCCAGAATCGCTTCATGTTGCTGTTCGCGAAGGCGTTTTTCGGCGGCAAGGTGTTCAATCTCGCCAACTGGGGCGACGCGCAACGCATGATGGAGGAGGCGGTGGCCATCGAACCGGCCCGGATTGTTCACCATCTCGATCTGGGGCGGGTGTATGCGGCCCGGAACGAGGCGCGGAAGGCGGCGGAACAGTATCAATTGGCTATTCAGCTCCCCGCAAAGGAACTGAACGATCAGCACTATCAGGACGAGGCACGGAAAGAGCTCGAAAGAAACAAGTGATCCGTGCTGTTTCCGCCGCATCCGGTCACTCCGTTCCTCAACCTAATGACATACCCGGTTCTTTTTGGTCAATCCAGTGGTTTGGAAATTGCGTCCGTCAACTGACGCTGGAGTCCGTCTGCCAGCGTCCGTGCCTGACATACCCCTCGGAGCCGGTTCCGTGGGACCGTTTGCCCTGCCGGGCGTTCTGGCAGTCCGCCACTCTCCTGCGGATCGCCAGTCGAACCATTTCAATGTGACGCGGTGTGAGGCCAAGCATGGCTAGCAACGGCAAGACCGTCCTGCTCGTCGAGGACAACGAGGATAACCGTATCGTCTACTCGACGATTCTTCGTCACTTCGGCTACGAAGTGAGCGAAGCACTCAACGGAGAGGAAGGCATCGCCAAGGCGCGGGCTGAGCTGCCAGACCTCATTCTCATGGATATTTCGATCCCGATCATCGACGGGTGGGAAGCGACGCAGGTGCTCAAGCACGACCCGGCGACGCGGGACATCCCGATCATCGCACTGACGGCACATGCCCTCGCATCGGACCGCGAGAAGGCGATGGAGGTCGGGTGCGACGGCTATCTCGCCAAGCCCTGCGAGCCACGGGCGGTGGTTGCCGAGGTTCAGCGATTCCTTGGAAAGGATACCCCTGCGAATGCCGGCTGACGGCCTGGTGAAAAAGACATCTGCCTCGCCAGATGAAAGCGCGTGCGTTCTTCTCGTTGACGATCACGAGGACAACATCGAAGTACTGCGGGCGCGTCTGGAAGCGTGGGGATACAGGACGGCGTCCGCATCCAACGGCCCCGACGCCATCGCGTATGTCGAGGGCAGCCCCCCGGACCTGATCCTGCTCGACTGGATGATGCCCGAGATGAGTGGCCTGGACGTCGCCAAGGTCATCAAGGGCAACAAGAGCCTGCCGTTCATCCCGATCATCATGCAGACGGCGCTCGATTCGACGGAGAACAAGGTCGAGGGCCTCGAGGCGGGCGCCGATGACTACGTCACGAAGCCAATCGATTTTGCCGAGCTCAAGGCGCGCATGCGCTCGATGCTCCGCATCAAGCGGCTCCAGGAAGCGCTCGAGGAACGCGAGAAGGAACTCCTCGAGGTGAACGAGCGCCTGCGACACATGTCGCAGACCGACGGGTTGACGGGTCTCGACAACCGCCGGCACCTCAACGAGCGCATCAACGAGATGTTCGCGCACGCGCAGCGGCTCAACGAGCCCTTCGCCCTCGTCATGTGCGACCTGGACAAGTTCAAGAGCGTCAACGATACCTACGGCCATCAGGCCGGTGACGAGGTGCTCAAACAGCTCGCCGTCATCCTGAAGGACGAGGCGCGCGAGATCGACCGCGTCGGACGGTATGGCGGCGAGGAATTCATGCTGCTGCTGCCGGGTTCGACCGCCCACGACGGGACGACGTTCGCCGAGAGGATGCGAAAACGCATCGCGGCTCATACATTCACGTTTCCCGGGGGGACCCTCACGCGCACGGCCAGCTTTGGCGTCGCAGGTTGGCCCCATCCGGCGATCGACCACTGTGAAGCGCTCGTGCGGACCGCCGACGATGCGCTTTACGTCGCCAAGGAAACGGGACGCAACCGTGTCGTCGAGTTCGACAGCGACGAGTTCAACGCGCACCAGGCTGAGCATGGACACGACGCCTCCCGACCCGACTTCAGTGCATCCGAGGACGGAGGAGCAGCAGTTCCCCGGTGACGAGAGCGCGCGCCTCAGGGCGCGCGTTGCCGAGCTTGTTCGCGAGCGCGATCACCTGCTCGCCACGGTGGATATCCTCCAGGAGGCATCGGCGTCGCTGCACTTCGTCGATGTCCTCCAGACCATCGCCCGCAAGCTCGGTGAGACGTTCGGGCTCGACCGGTGCGCGATCTTCCTCTCGGGCGACAAGGACGAGGTCCGCCTGGTCGCGAGCTACGAGGATCCGACGATTCGCAATCTCGTCGTCGACCTCAATCGGTACCCGGAGCTCAAACGCGCCTTCGAGAGCGGAGAGACCGTCTTTATCCCCGATGCCTCCACGGAGCCCACCCTTCGCAGCATCAGGACCACGCTCGACAATCGCAACGTCCGTTCGATCATCGTGGTCCCGATCCGTTGGGAGGGCTCGGTGATCGGCGCGATTTTCCTCCGCACCGAGCGCGACGCGGAGCCGTTCAGCGAAGCCGACGTGCGTTTCTGCCAGTCGGTTGCCTCGCTCACCGCCAAGGCCCTCCGCAACGCGCACCGCTTCGAGACACTCCTGCACAGCCAGCAGGCGATGGACGTCGCGCGCCGAAAGGCCGATCTCCAGCGGGTCGCACTCGTTGGCTTCCTGCGCCGCCTGCTCGACCGGTATGCGCGCAGCGAAGAGCACACGTGGGCCGAGACGCTTCTGCCCAAGGCGGCGGACGAGGAGTTGGAGCGACTCGTGACGGTCGCGATGCAGGTCCTCGAGGAAGAGGCAAAGGGGTAGGTGGCGCCGGAGACTCGCGCCGCGGAGCTGCGGTCCCTGCTCCACCAGGCGTCGTACGACTATTACGTGCTCGACAAGCCCGCGCTCTCCGACGCCGAGTACGATCGTGCGTTTCGAGAACTGCAGGACATCGAGCGCGCACATCCGGAGTTGCGCACCACCGATTCCCCGACGATGCGGGTGGGTGCGGAACCCGCCAGCGCACTCGCCAAGCATACCCACCTCGTGCCAATGATCTCACTCGGCAATGCGTTCGACGACGCAGAGCTGGACGAGTGGGAGGAGCGCATCGCTCGGCTGGCTGAGGATGCCCGGAAGGCGGGCTATGTTGCCGAGTTGAAGATCGACGGCGCCGCGGTGAGCCTGACCTACGAACAGGGCGTGTTCACGGTGGGAGCGACGCGCGGCAACGGGATCACGGGCGAGAACGTGACGGCGAACCTCCGGACGCTTCGTGACGTTCCGCTTCGCTTGCGCGGCGACGACGTGCCCGCGCTCCTCGAGATTCGGGGCGAGTGCTACCTGCCATTCAGCCTGTTCGAGAAGCTGAATGAAGAACGGGTAAAGGCCGGCGAACCAGTCTTCGCGAATCCGCGCAATTCAGCGGCGGGCTCACTTCGCCAACTCGATCCCGCGTCGACCGCGCAACGGCCACTGCGCTTTTTCGGCTATACCGTTGCGGTGCCCCCTGGAACGGAGCTGCCCTTCGAGACCCAGTGGGAGCTGCTGGAAACGCTGTCCCGGTGGGGCATTCCCGTTGCCCCGAACAGGAAGCGCTGCACGTCGATGGCAGAGGTGCACGAGTGGGCGCACGACGTCGAGCACCGGTTGCGCGCCGTGCTCGATTTTGCGATCGACGGCGGCGTCGTGAAGGTCGATTCCTTACACCTTCAGGACGAGTTGGGCGTCGTGGGCGGACGCGAGCCGAGGTGGGCCACGGCGAGAAAGTTCGCGCCGGACATCGCGGAGACGCGCTTGATTGCGATCCACGTCAACATTGGCCGCACGGGCGCGCTCAACCCCTTCGCGCAGCTCGAGCCAGTGGAAATCGGCGGCACGACGGTGAAGATGGCCACCCTGCACAATTTTGACCTCATCCGCGCGAAGGATCTCCGCGTCGGAGACTACGTGCAGGTCAAGCGTGCCGGCGATGTCATCCCGCAGGTCATCGGTCCGATTCCCGAAAAGCGCGATCCGGCGAACCAGCCCCTCGTGACGGAAATTCCGACGGTGTGTCCGGTGTGTCACACCGCGGTGCTCCGTGACGAGGAGGAGATCGCGATCTACTGTCCGAACATCGCGTGCCCTGACCGCCAGCTCGAGGCGCTCGTCCACTTCGCGTCGCGCGGCGCGATGGACATTCGCGGTCTCTCGTACGCGCGGATCGAGCAACTGGTGGCGGCCGGATACGTCCATGACGTCGCCGACATTTACGACCTCACCGTCGAGACGCTCACGACCCTCGAGCGCTTTGCCGACAAGTCGGCGGAGAATCTCATCGACGCGATCGTGGCGTCGAAGGCGCAGCCGCTCTCGCGTCTCCTGTTCGGCCTTGGCATTCGTCATGTCGGCCAAACCGCGGCAGTATTGCTGGCTCGGCATTTTGGTACGATGCACGCGCTCGCCACGGCGAGTGTGGACGACCTTCTCGCGCTACGGGGGATGGGGGAAACCATCGCGCTGGCGGTTGTCGCGTTCTTTCAGGATCCATCGGTTGCGGAGTTGGTGGGAAAGCTGGCCGCTCGCGGGCTCACCATGTCGGAACCGGAAGCCGTCGTGGCCGGCGGAGCGTTCGTGGGAAAGACCTTCGTCGTCACCGGCACGCTGCCGACGATGTCGCGCTCCGAGGCGACTGAACTGATCGAATCGCAGGGCGGGCGCGTGACATCCGGCGTGTCGAAGGCGACGTCCTATGTCGTCGTCGGCGCGGATGCGGGGAGTAAGTTGGAGAAGGCCACTGCCCTGGGAATCCCGATTCTCGACGAAGACGGGTTGCGAAAGCTGGCCTCCGGTGCGTGACGGCACTGGCGCTCCGGCCGTCCAGGGGAAAGACTACGGAATGGGTGACACGCGGATGGATCTGACCGGAAGTGGAATGGTGGCGCTCACGCGCGATGCGCTTGCCGCATTGCGGAATGCGCTGATGCGCGATACGGGCTACGCGGCAGCCGGCTACCTCCAGGAAGCCGGCTACGCCGGCGGTGCGGCGCTGTTCGGTGCGTTCAGCCAATGGCTGGCGGCCCGCGGCGCCGGCGCGCCTTCCGACTTGTCGATCACCGCGTTTCAGGCGCGCGCCACGGAGTTTTTTCGTGATTGCGGGTGGGGCGCGCTTTCCATCGGCGACCTGCACGACACCGTCGCGACGCTCGACTCATCGGATTGGGGCGAAGCAACGCCTGATGCAGGGCTGGAACATCCGGGCTGTCATCTCAGCAGCGGCATGTTCGCGGACTTCTTTGGCCGAGTGGCGGATGCTCCATTGGCGGTGATGGAAGTGGAGTGTCGCTCAGCAGGAGCCGAGCGGTGCCGGTTTCTTCTCGGATCGCCAGAAGTGCTGCAGCAGGTCTACGAAGGAATGGCGCAGGGTGCGGGGTACGAAGAGGCGGTCAGCCTTTCAGCGTAGGGGCTGTCCGCGCTCGTTTTGTCGCCCTGAGCGGAGCGAAGGGCCCGCACCGCACGCAGTTCCGCCGCGAAGCTACCCGCCGATCGTCTCCCGATAGAGCGGATTCGGCACCAGCTCGCCCTGGAACAGCACCTCGCGGTCCCACGGCAGCACGATCGTACTCTCCGTGCTGAGCGCGTGAAAATCAGGCTCGTAGTCGCCCGTCTGAAAGGCGACCGCCGTTCGCACTTCGGCCGCGCCCGCATTCCGGATCGAGCTCACCGCGAGCCGCATCGTCGCGCCGGAGTCGCAGGTCTCGTCCACGATGAGCACGCGTTTGCCACGCACGGCCGACGGCGCTGCACCGAACACGGCCGGCGTTTCTCGGACGACCTCCGCCTGATATCGGCGACTCACGACGATGGAGTGGAACTCCCGGTCCAGAATTGCCGCGATCACAGCGCCGGGAACGACCCCGGCCGTCGTGATCCCGACGATGATTTCCGGATCGTATGAACGGACAACCTTCAGCGCGAGTGCTCGGGAGAGCTCACCGAACATCGGCCACTCGACCTCGAAGACGCCTTTGCTCTGCTCGTCCGTGGGCTTTCGTGGGGACATTATGGGTGCTCGCTGCGAGGGTGGACCTGCCTCTTCAAGCTAGTCCTGGGTCGGAGGTGCAGTAAGCGGTTCGAGCATTTGCCTCGACGACTTTTGCCCAACTCCGAAGAACGCCGTTGTACCCCCAGCGCCGTGGAATTATGTTTGCGGTTCATGGGCGTGCCGGCTGCCCTGGAGCGCCGTTGCTCTCCCCTCCCCTCGCTGCTCAAGCATAGAAATGTCCTGGTTGAGCCGCATGCTCGGCGGCAAGTCGGATGACGGCTTGAAGCCGCAGCGACTCGATTACCTGAACGAAGCCCTGGCGCTGGAGCGTCAGGGGGATTTCGACGCGGCCCTGACATCCTATCGGCTCGCGTTGCGCGATCATCCGAACGATCCGCGCATCCTCCAGAACATGGCGATCGCGTTTTCGCGCACCGGCCGGCTCGATGACGCCGTCCGCGCCTATCGGCGCGCGCTCGAGCTCGATCCGCAGCTCTCCGGTGCACACTATGGGCTCGCCTTCTTGCAATTGAAGCGTGGCGACCCCGTCGAGGCCGCTACGCACCTTCAGGCGTTCCTCGATGCGCCACCCACGGGCTCCGATGCAGACCGGTGGGTCCGTCACGCGCGGAAGACACTCGATGACCTGCGCGCACCCTCAGTCGAGCAGCCAGAGGAACCAGAAGCCTAGTGGGAACTGTTCTCGCCGTCGTCAGTCAGAAGGGAGGAGTCGGGAAGACCACCACCGCCATCAACCTTGCGAGCGCGCTCGCTCGGCGAGGCCGGAAGACGCTGCTCGTCGATGTCGACCCGCAGGGTTCCGTGCGTCACGGAATCGGGTTGACGTCGGAAACACAGCAGGCTGGACTGGCGGACGTGCTCGCCGGAACGCACGAACTCCAGGACGTCATCCTCGCGACGGACCAGCCGTGGTTGCGCGTGTTGCTTGCCGGATCCGTGTCCGATTCCGCGGAGCATGAGACCTACCGTGCGCGGATCGCCGAGTCGCCTCGCCTTGGCGATCTCTTTGCCCGCGCACGGAGCCGAGGATACGTGGTCATCGTAGACTCGCCCCCGGGGTTGGGCTCGGTGACGCGGCGGGTGCTCGCGCACAGCCAGCACGTCATCGTGCCCCTCCAATCGGAACCGCTCGCACTCCAGACGACGACGCAAATCCTTCGCGCCATCCGTGACGCGGCCACCACAAATCCCGAATTGGTCCTCGACGGCATTCTGCTCACGATGGTCGAAGCGGGGAACGCCGTCTCGGAGCGTGTGGCCGCCTATGTGCGCGAGCAGCTGCCGCCCGACCTTTTGCTCGACGTCGTCATTCCGCGAACGATGGCATCCATCGATGCATTCGCCGCTGGGCAGCCAGTCGTGTTGCGTTCGCCGGATGATCCCGCCGCACAGGCGTACACGCGGCTCGCGGAACTGCTGGACCCCAAGCTGGTATGACACGGATGCTCCCGAAATGGCTCTCCGCTGCGCTCGCGGCGCTGTTCGTCGTCGTCGCATGCGAAGCGGTCCCGACTTTCGCGGACGGCGTTGCGTATATCTCTCCGATCAAGTTGCCGGCAAAGGCCGTCGCTGCCGGCGACAAGCTTCGCGATAGCACGGGTGCGATCGCTCCGCTTACGGTCGAAGCATACGACGCTCAGGGGGTGCTCGTTCCCGGCGTGACAGCCACGTACATCGTGAGCACGTTGCCAGCGGGCGTTACGGTCGACGCGAACGGCGTCGTGACGGCACTCGACTCGATTCGCACCGTCCAGATCGTCGCGCGCATTGGCGACCGACTCCAGACGACTGCAGCGACACTCGACGTCGTTGCGCAGCCCGACTCGATGGCCAGGAGCGGCACGCTCGACTCACTCGCGGTTGCCGCGGTGTCGAGCGCGCTCCAGGTGACCATCACAGGCAACCGGCGCGGTACCCGCGTGCCCGTGAAGGGAATCGTCGTCCGCTATCGCATCACCGGTGTCTTCCCCTCGCGCTCGATCGACCCGACACAATTCTTCTTCCTCGAGGGGCTGAGCAAGGACCTCACTCGCTCCGCGGATACGACCGATGCGAGTGGTTCCGCGAGCAGGACAATCGAAACGCTCGCCACGGGGATCGATTCGATCGTCGTGCAGGCGGACGCGAACTCGTTGCTCGGCCAGCCTCTCAATGGCAGCCCGATGCGGTTTGCACTTCGCGTCAAGAAGGGCGGCTGATCGTCAATACGATCTGAGACGGCCACTTTTGGCGCGCATTGAGTTGGATGTCATCCCGAGCGAAGTCGAGGGATCTGCACGTTCAGTCTGGGTTTGCGCCGGCACATTGAACGCGGATTGAGCGGATCGGCACAGAAGAAACGCTGATTGCTTCGGTGCGGCGCGACAGACGTGTCTCGCTCGAAGAAAACGAATTTCGTGTTTCATGCTTGATCAATTGTTTTCTCTTTTCAAATCCGCCCGATCCGCGTTCAATGTGCCGGCGCCCCAATGCGTCCGTGGCCATGGCGGACACGCGCGTCGCGCTGGTATTTTCGCGCACCAACCCTGACGACTCGCGGGTTGCACAACCTTTCGGAGACCGTGATGCATTCATCCGGTGGACCCCGTAACTCCGCGCCTGGAACAGTGTGTCAACTGTTCTTCGAAGCCGTTCGGCGGCACAACAAGCCAGACGCCCTGCAATACAAAGTCGACGGCACATATCATCCGATCTCGAGCCAGACGCTCGCTGATCGGGTGCGACACCTTGCGCTGGGCCTGCGCGAGCTTGGCATGAACGCGGGCGATCGGATCGCCATCTTCTCCGAGAATCGGCCGGAGTGGGCGCTTGCGGACTACGCGTGCCTCACGTCCGCGATGCCGGACGTTCCCCTCTACCCCAACCTCCCCCCGGAGCAAGCCGCGTACATCATTCGTGACTCGGGCTCCGTCGCGATTTTTGTCAGCGACGCGACGCAGGCGGCCAAGATTGCGACGGTCCGCGAGACCTGTCCGACACTGCGCGCCACGATCACCTTCGATGCCGCAAAGCACGCGGGCGCCGACTACACGCTCGCGGAGGTCGAAGCGCTCGGCGCGGCGGTCGACGATGAGACGCACCGCGCCGAATACGTCGCGCGCGCGAACGCGGTGACGCCGAACGACATCCTCACGCTGATCTATACCTCGGGCACGACGGGCGATCCCAAGGGCGTCATGCTCACGCACGACAATCTCTACTCCAACGTGATGGCCTCGGCGACGCAGGTTCCGTTCGAGGGCAATGATATCGCGCTCAGCTTCCTGCCGCTCTCGCACATCTTCGAGCGGATGGGCGGACACTACCTGATGTTCCACGTGGGTTGCTCGATCGCCTATGCCGAGTCGATCGACACGGTGCCAGCCGATCTCCAGCGCGTGCGGCCGACACTCGTGCAGTCCGTACCACGACTGTACGAGAAGATGTACGCGCGCGTCCTCGAGAATGCACTCTCCGGTGGCGCGGTCAAGCAGCGCATCTTTTTCTGGGCACGGAAGGTCGCCGAGCAGTGGGCGGACGTGAAGCTCGCCGGTGGCGAACCGCGTGGGATCCTCGCGATCAAGTACCGCATCGCGCAGAAGCTCGTGTTCTCGAAGCTTCAGACGAGAACGGGGGGCAGGCTCCGCTATTTCGTCTCTGGTGGAGCGCCGCTCGCGACGGAGATCAACAAGTTCTTCTACGCGGCGGGCCTCGTGATTCTCGAAGGCTACGGATTGACGGAGACGTCTCCCGTCATCGCCGTGAACACGCCCGATGCGTTTCGGCTTGGTACCGTTGGCAAGTTGGTGCCGGGCGTCGAAGTGTCGATTGCGAACGATGGGGAAATTCTCACGCGCGGCCCGCATGTGATGAAAGGCTATTACAACAAGCCCGAGGCGACGGCCGACGCCATCGATGGCGACGGCTGGTTTCACACGGGCGACATCGGTGAGCTTCGCGACGGCTATCTGGCCATCACCGATCGCAAGAAGGACATCATCGTCACGGCGGGCGGAAAGAACATCGCGCCGCAACCGATCGAGAATGCGATCAAGACCAACAAGTTCGTGAGCCAGGCGGTCGTGATCGGCGATAAGCGGAAGTTTCCGATCGTGCTCATCGTCCCGAACTGGGACCAACTGGACAAGTTCGCGGCGAGCGAAGGTCTCGAGTCCGTCGACCACACGAAGATGCTGACGACCCCCGCGATTCAGGCGAAGATGGACACGGAGGTGCGCGGCCAGCTCACGGGTCTCGCCAAATTCGAGATGCCCAAGAAGATCGCCCTGTTAGAGCATGACTTCTCGATCGAACGCGGCGAGTTGACGCCAACGCTCAAGGTCAAGCGCCGTGTGATCGACAAGACGTACAAGTCCGTGATCGATGCGTTGTATGCCGATGAGCCCGACGGACCTATGTAATTGCGTGAGTGCGGACGTACGAAATACGTAATACGTAGTTCGCAATACGTAGTTCGTAATACGTACTTCGTAATACGTAGTTCGCAATACGTAGTTCGTAATACGTAGTTCGTAGTACGTATCTAGTTAACCTTGAGCCCGTCTCACGTGCAGCGATATCAGCGGCGATGGGTCAGGCTCTCGCTCCGCAACCCACATCGATTCGTCGCGCGCAAGCTCCCGTACTCCCGGCGGCAGTGAAACGCCCGCAGGCCCGATCACTCGCCCGCCCGTTTTGGTCATCCGCACCGCCGCGGCGATGCGTGCCTCCAAGCCGCTGTCGATCGCTGTCGCGCGCGCCGATCCCATCGCGAGAGGGATCGCCTCTCCCTCGGTTCTGATCACCGAGATCCCCGGCGAGCCGGTAACATCTTCGGGAGGATCCACAAGCAACAGGGGCAACTCCACGATACCGGCCAACGCGACGGCGTGCCGGCCCCAGTCGCCGAGGAGCACCGCGAAGCCGCGGCTGTCGGCAAGATCGAGAAGCGCGGCAATGCGCATCGCCAACTCCGGATCGGCCTGCCCAACGGCTGGCGCGACGTAAATCGCGTCTCGCCGAAAATCGACGACGCCGTCGCGAATTGGATACTCCGCCTGACATACCGGGCACCCGAGCGTCCCGATCACAATGTGCCGAGCTTCGGTCCGCACTGCCGACGCGACAAGCCAGCTCTCTTCGTGCGAAACGGGACAGCGGAGTGCGTCTACGAGCTCGATGAACATGCCGGTAGTCAGCTCTTCGAAAGCCGCAATTCGTCGACATTCAAGTCGGCTGGCGCCGTAAGGACGTAGTGCACGGCGTCCGCGACCGCTCCGGGTGTCAGCATGTCTTTCCTCGGCGTAAAACCCGGTTGGCGATCCGGATCGATGGAATCCCAGAGCGGCGTATCCACCGGGCCCGGGGAAACCAGACTGACCCGCACGCCCGTTCCGCGCAGCTCGGCACGAAGGACTTCATGGAGTGCACGCAGTCCGTGTTTGCTCGCCGCGTACGCGCCATTGCCGGGATAGACGCTCCGATCGGCAATCGAGCCGATCGTGACGATGTGTCCGGCGCCGTTGCTGCGAAGCCCCGGCAGGAGCGCACGAATCGCGGCGAACGGCGCCGTCAGGTTCACGGTCAACGTGTCACGGAATGCATCGACTGATGTCTCGTGCGCCGGCGCGATGGAGAAGCCGCCGGCGTTGTTCACGATGATGTCCGGCGACCCACCGATCTGGGTGCGCAATTGGTCGATCGCGCGGGTCAGGGTATCGGTGTCGCGCAGATCGCACGCGAGGCCGACGGCGCCACCTCCAAGTTCCTTCGCAAGCGAGGCCAGCGCCGCCTTGTCGCGCGCGAGGAGCACGACTCGCGCGCCTGCGCCCGAGACTCTCCGAGCGATCGCGGCGCCGATGCCGCGCGACGCACCCGTGATGAGCGCAATACGGCCGGTGAGCGGCTTCGGGGTCATCATCGTTGCGTGTACGCCAGGCTGAGGAATTCGTCTCGCGTCTTGGCATCGTCACGAAAAACGCCGCGAAGCGCGGAGGTAATCGTGCGGGAGTTTTGCTTCTCCACGCCGCGCATCATCATGCACATGTGGAATGCCTCGATCACCACACCGACGCCGCGTGGTTCCAGCACCTCCTCGATGGCCTTGGCGACCTGTTCGGTGAGGCGTTCCTGCACCTGCAGACGCCTGGCGAACATGTCGACGATGCGCGGCAACTTCGAGAGCCCGACGATGCGCGTGCTGGGGATGTATGCGACGTGCGCTTTTCCGTAAAACGGCAGCATGTGGTGCTCGCACAGCGAGTAGACCTCGATGTCCCGCACCATGACCATGTTCTCGTGCTCTTCGTCGAACAGCGCGTTGCCCACCACGTCCGCGAGCGTCTGCGAATAGCCGCGCGTGAGGAACTGCATTGCCTTCGCGACGCGTTCCGGTGTGCGCTGGAGGCCATCGCGCTCCACATCCTCGCCGAGGAGCTCGAGTTGATTGCGGACAAGGTCGGCGTATTGGCCAACATCCTCGCCGGCGAGTGGATGGGGCCTTGGACGCTCTGTACTATTCACCGGTGTACTCGACGTAGTTGTTTGGCGTCTCCCAGAGGACGAGACGCACGAGATTGCGCGGCCGGATGGCTGGCTCGAGCTCGCGCCAGATGGCAACGATGATGTTCTCGGACGTGGGAATCGTTCCCCGCATGAATGCCACGTCGAGATTCAGGTTCTTGTGGTCGATCTTGTCCACGACGCGCTCCATGACGATCTGCTTCAGCAGGCCGAGGTCCAACACATAGCCGGTGCGTTCGTCGATTTCGCCACGCACGGAGACGTCGAGCGTGTAGTTGTGGCCGTGCCCGTTCGGGTTATTGCACTTGCCGAACACGCGATTGTTCTCCTCGTCGGAGAACGCCGGATTGTGGACGCGGTGCGCCGCATTGAACATCAGGCGGCGCGTGACCGTTACATGAGGCATGGCACGTCGAACGAGTGATCGAACGAGGTTGTCGGAAACAAAGGCGCCGTCAGCCGGCGGCGTTCCCGAAGTATACGCGAGCCTCGCGCCACTTGGAGCGGAAAAAAGACGCGGGCTCCGCCGTGACGCGCGGAGCCCGCAAGAACTGGAACGGAGAGGGTTTTTTGAAGCCCAGTCGAAATAATGAGGCTCTCACCACACCTTCCGGCTTCCCCCGCACTGAGGGCATGCCGTCAGTA
>JAZJZK010000034.1:0-85526 GCA_040389905.1 Gemmatimonadota bacterium
CACTCGGGCTCTTCGAGATGCGGATCTTCATCCCCTTGTCGGAGGAAATCTCGATGGAATCCACCGTGGATTCGTCGAGCATGTCGATGAGCTTCTTGACGTAGCGTAGATCGATCATAGGACCATTGGTAGGCGCGCCCCGGTCAGCCATGGCGCTCAGCCGAGCTCGATGAGCTCGCGCGGAAACTGCGTCAGTATTTGCGGCCCGTCGGCACCGAGTACCACGTCGTCCTCGATGCGTACACCACCCCACCCTGGGCGATAGACCCCTGGTTCGATCGTCACGACAGCGCCTTCGGGGAGCGTCCCCTCGGCGGTTTTTGCAAGCCGCGGTGATTCATGTACCTCCAACCCGATACCGTGTCCCAGGCTATGTCCAAACAGGTCACCAAATCCGGCCCGCTCAATGTACTGTCGCGCGATGGCGTCGGCATCCCGTCCCGTCATTCCGGCTCGGACACCCTTCGCCGCGCGCTCGTTCGCAACCCTGACGACGTCGTAAACCTCGCGGTGGTCATCACTTGCCTTGCCGATCACCATCGTGCGGGTCATATCGGAACAATAGCCACGAACTTCCGCGCCGAAGTCCATCAACAGCAAATCGCCCACTTCGAGGGCTCGCGCTGAGGACCTCGCGTGCGGAAGCGCCGAACGTTCCCCGCTCGCGACGATGGAGGGAAAGGGAAATCCTTCGCTTCCCTCGTCTCGCAGCGCCTTTTCGAGGACGCCGGCCACTTCCAGCTCCGTGAGACCGGCGCGCACACCGGGAAGTGTGCGCTCGAGCGCGCGCGTCGCAACGTTGGCGGCAGCCCGGATGTTGTCGATCTCCGCGGCATCCTTCCGTTCGCGAAGCGTCTCGACCAGGTCGACGGTGGGCCGCCACTGCCAGCGCGAACCGGCTTCGACCAGGCGCTGGAAATCCCGGTGCTGGATGTGCGCCGTTTCGAATCCAATCACCTTCAGTGCGGAGAGCGACGCGAGCTGCTGCCAGAGCCCAGCCCACAAGCTCGACGCCTCGATCGACACGCGCGCGATGTCTCCGACCTCATCGGCGACCTGCGTCTGATACCGGAAATCGGTGATGAAAACGACATCCCGCTGCGTGACGACGAGGAGTGCGCTCGAACCGGAGAACCCGGTGAGGTACCTGATATTCGGGAGGCCTGTGAGCAGCAATCCGTCGAGGTGCGCGGCACTCAGGCCGTCGACCAATGCGGCAATGCGCCCTGGACGGGGGTCACTCACCCGTCAGCTCCGTGCCCTGAGTGTCGAGACCAGTCCGCGGAGTGCCAGCTCGTATCCCTTCGTTCCGAGACCGACCACGACGCCGATCGCCGCCGACGCCAGCATCGAGTGCCGGCGCTCGGGCTCGCGCGCATAGATGTTCGTGATGTGCACCTCCACGAACGGCACGCTCACCCCCGCCAGCGCGTCGCGCAGGGCAAGGCTCGTGTGTGAGTACGCACCCGCGTTCACGACGGCGCCATCGATGCGACCGCGAAAGCCGTGCACCATGTCCACGAGCGCGCCCTCGCTGTTCTGTTGCGCACACTCGACCGAGACATTGAGCTCGCGAGCGACTTGGGCGAGATGCTCCTCCACCTGAGCCAGCGTCGTACTCCCGTAGATCTCTGGCTCCCGCAGACCGAGCAGATTGAGATTGGGACCATTGAGAACGGCGATTCTCACCGCGGCTTCAACCCCTGAAGCCACGAATTGAATTGCTCGATGTCCTCCGTGCCGCGCTCCGCCGCGCCCGCGTCGGGCAACCCGATCTCAGCCGACGTGCGTTTCTGCACCGCCCCGCTCTGCCGGTCGGACGGCGACGTTGAGCTGGACGAGAAGAACTGGTCAAATGAGAAGCTGGACGACGACCGCGGCGCCCGCGTGCCGCCGTCGCGGAAGACGCTGTCGAGCGACAATTCACCGGTGGCCGCGTGTGCGGGCCGACCGCTGATCATGGAAACGTCGTCCGGCGCACCGCCAAAAGCCTGCGCCAGCGCTGCCGCCGCAGAGTCCTCGGAGGTCGCCGCCGAGCGGTTGCCGAAGAACGCGTCGATGGTTCCGGTTTCGGGCGCGGTCGTCTCCGCTGCGTTCACCGCTGCCTCCGGTGCTGCAGCCTCCTCGGCTGCCATGACGCTGTACGGTGCCTCCTCGGGAACCTCGGTATCGGAGTCGGGCAGCGGCGCGAAATCGTCTGACGCTGGCGGCTCAGTTGCCGTCATGCGCGAGCCAGGACGCCGTGCCGCGATGCGCGAAAGGAAATCGCGGACACTTGGACCCGGGTCTGCCACCGGCGCTGGTTGCGACAGCGAATCCGCCAGGTTGCGCAGCCGTTCGTCGTGTGGACTTGCCGCGGACAGTTGCGAGTACACGGAGGCCGCCTGCTCACGGAAGCCCTGCGCCACGTACAACTCGGCCATCGTTTCGGTGACGAACGGCGGAGCGGAAACAGGAGCCGTCTCGGCGACCGGCATTTCGAATTCTTCGTCGACCGCCGGAGACACCATCTCGCGTTCGAATGGCTCCTCGACCACCGTCGACAGCGTTTCGCGTTCCTCCATGAGGTCCGCCTCTGCGGCGATGACCTCCGGCGGAACCTCCGCGGGCGGCATGTCGAAGGACTCCGCGAGCTCGTCACCCGCGTCGAACGTGACCCCGTCACTCGTGTCCAGTGCGAGCTCGGACATCACGGGCGCGCTCGACTCGAACGACGGCGGTGCCACCGACGCTACAGGCTCTGGGGCGGGTAGAGCGGCTGAGGGCCCGAAGTCCATGTCGAGGTCGAGCAGTTCGTCGCTGGACGCGTGCGACACCGGCGGGGGCGCATGCACGTGCGGCGCAACCGGATCGCCCTGCGGTGGGAGGACGAGCCCGTCGTCGAGGTCAAGCGATGGCAAGTCAGCGTGAGCGGCGGCGAGTTCCTCGTGGGCGATGCCACCGCTGCCCTGCAGCCCGTCGAGCGCCGCGACCGGAGCCACCGGCGCCGAGAACGACGGCACCCCGGAGTCGAGTGATGCGTCGAGGTCCATCAGCTCCTCGACGGGCTCGTCGGGCGGCATGAAGGCGGTCGACTCCAGCCCCAAGGCGGGTTCGCCGGTACTCGGCATGAGTGACGACGTCTCGGGCGTCGTCTCGAACCCGTGCGTCGAGAATCCGTCCAACAGGTCGTCGTCGGCCGCAGCCGGGGGCGCGCTGGCCGACACCACCGGTGCCGGCGGAATGACGGGCATTCCGAGCGGCTGGGTGTCGTCCATGGACACGTCGAACTCGATCGGCGGAGACGACAGCTCGGGGGACAAGTCTGGCGACAGGTCCGGTGCCACGTCCGGTACCAGGTCCGGAGCCATATCCAGTTCCGGCATGACCTCGGCGGCGGCCTGCTGCGGTGGTTCGGCTGTCGTTGCGTCGCCCAGGGCAGCGATCAGAGACTGAATCTCTTCATTCCGGGGGTCGGCGTCGAGAACGCGGAGGTACCAGCTCCGCGCACCCGCCATGTCGTCCTCCCCATGCGCGATGTCTCCAAGGTGACGCAGCGCGATGAGGTTTTCCGGATCGAGCGCGAGCGCAGTTTCGAACACCGTGCGTGATTCGCGCAAACGGCCCGCCTCGAATAGCGCCTGACCGTAGACGATGTGCCCGCTCATGTGACCGGGCTGCTGCGGGAGAAACTCCTCGCAGATGATGATCGCCTGTTCGATATCGCCCAGCTTACGAAACTCGTTCGCCAGCGGAGCGAAATAGCGCCGCGGATTCTCGTCGAATTTCTTCTTCAATTCGTCGATACGAGCGGTACTGGCCATCAAAGCCTCGGTGGCGGCGCGCAGCCGGGTGGGAGCGAGCGGTTCAAGATATCCTACACCAGGGACAAGTCAATCAGAAGTGCGTCTATCACTTGATTTTAGCCCTTGTCGTCAAGTAACTTTTGCTGCTTCCCCCCTACTGTTTCCAGCAGCTCGAAGGAGTTCTACCTCGTGCTCCAAACAATGCGGAGCTCCGCCAAGATCGTGATGTGGATTCTCCTCGTCTCGTTCGTGGGCGGTTTCCTGCTCGTTGAGACCTCCGGTCTCCTTGGTACTAGCCCGGTCACGCCGACCACCGCGGTCGCGTCCGTCAACGGGACGGACATCCTGTATACCGACTGGCAACGGCGCGCACAGCAACAGGTGCAGCAGTCGCAGCAGCAGGCGGGTCGCTCGCTGACGCAGGACGAAACGCGTCGGATCGAGAACGCCGTCTTCGACGAGATGGTGTCGGAGTTGCTCCTCCAGCAGGAGTACAAGCGACGCGGCATCGTCGTGTCCGACGAAGAGTTGAAGGACTATGCACGCTTCGCACCGCCGACGTGGGTGCAGAGCGCGCCGGACCTGCAAACCGACGGCCAGTTCGACCGCGCCAAGTACCAGCGCCTGCTCGCCAGCTCCCAAGCGCGCCAGTCCGGCCTCCTCGTTGCGCTCGAACAGTACTTCCGAACGGAAATTCCGAAGGAAAAGCTGTTCGAACAGGTCACGAGCGGTCTCTTCGTTACCGACGCCGATCTGTGGCGCGCCTGGCAGGACGCCAACGATAGCGCGTCCATTTCCTTCGTGGCATTCCGGCCGCCTCCGGTTCCTGCCGATACCAACATCTCGGATAGTGATCTGCGTGCGTTCTACGACGCACACAAGAAGGAGTTCGATCGCCCGGGACACGCCGCGCTCAGCGTGATGTACATCCCGCGTATCGTGACGGCAGCAGACAGCGCGGCTGTTCGAACGAAGATCGCGGCACTGCGCAGTGAGATTGTCGGTGGCGCGAAGTTCGAAGACGTCGCGCGCCGTGAGTCCGGCGACACGGTCTCGGCGATCCAGGGCGGAAGTCTCGGCAAGAGCACCAAGGGCAAGTTCGTGCCGGAGTTCGAGAAGGTGGCCAACGCACTCAAGGTCGGTGAAATCTCGCAGCCGGTCAGCACGCCGTTCGGCTACCATATCATCAAGTTGGACTCCAAGGTGGGTGACACCTTGTCGCTCAGCCACATCTTGCTGCGCGTCGAGCCGTCGGATTCCTCCACGGCGAAGATCGACCGGCAGGCCGATTCCCTGGCCAAGCTTGTCGCCGGTGCCGACCAAGCCGCCAAGTTCGACAGCGCGGCCAAGGCGATGCACCTCTCGCCGTTCAAGGTCGTCGCCAACGAGAACGAGCCGGCGCTGTACAACGGCAAGATGATTCCGAGCGTGAGCGCGTGGGCGTTCGGCGGCGCGCGACTCGGCGAGTCGAGCGAATTGTTCGATGCTGAGGACGGCTATTATGTCGCGCGCCTCGATTCCCTGAGCGAAGGCGGCAAGACTTTCGATGCCGTGAAGGCGAGCGTTCGCACTCGCGTTGCAACGGACCGCGCCGTTGAGAAGCTGGTGCCGGCCGCACAGAGTCTCGCGAAGGCCGCGCAGGGTTCTACGCTCGAGGCGGCAGCTGCTGCAGCACAGCAGACGGTCCAGAACACCGGCGGTCTCACGACGCGCACCGGAGCCGCACGCGGCATCGGATCACTCGGCGAAGCTGTCGGGGCGGCCTTCGCGCAGCCACTGAACGAAGTCGGCAATCCCATCCGGCAGACGGATGGCGTTTTCGTCCTTCGCACCGATGCGCGCAAGCCGAGCGACAAGGACGCATTCGAGAAGCAGAAGAAGGAACTCCGCGATCGCCGCCTGGCGCAGCTTCGCCAGCAGCGCGTGCAGCTCTATCTCGAAGACCTCAAGAAGAGCGCCTCGATTGAAGACAAGCGCAAGGAAATCAATGCGCAGCTCAGGAGGCAGAACACCGCGAGCTGATGCGCGGTGGTTGTTCCTGACATGGCAGAGGGCCCACGGGATTCGTCCGGTGGGCCCTCGTCACATCTCCGATTCTGCGGGGGATCAGATCAGCCGCTTCGGCTCCGGCATCGCCTCGTCCGCAGCTTCGCGCTCTCGCCGTGCCGTCATCGGATCGACGGTCCCTGCACCGAGTCGGGCGTCGGCGCGCGGCTCGGGCTCGGTGATCGAACTCTGGACATCGCTGACGTTCTTCTTGAACTCGCGAATGCCCTTCCCAAATGATGCGCTGATCTCCGGAATCCGCTTCGCTCCGAACAGGACCAGCACGATGACGAGAAGGATCAACATCTCGCCCATACCGAAATTAGCGAACATGGGAGTCTCCTTTAGAAGAGCGACCTGGCGATCAAGTACGCGATGAGCACGCCGAGCAGGCTCAGCAGGCTGACGTCAAGCACGACCGGGCCGAGTGAAAACTTGAGAATGATGAGATCGATCGGAAACGGCCCGACCGAAGGCTGAACCCCTGTGGTGAAAAACTCCTTCACGGCACCCGCCGGAAGGAACCTGCGAGCGACCTGCGTCATCGTCCCACCGACGATGAAGCCGATCGCCAGCGTCACGGCGTGAAACACCGGACGATGTTTGGAAGATCCGCGCGGAGCCATCAGAAGCGCCTGTCCATGACATAGAGGATAGCATCTGCGAGCGAAGCGCGCGCTGTCGTGTCGGGGAGACTGTCGAGCGCGTCCTCCGCTTCACGGGCGAACTCCTCGCCGCGGCGGCGAGCATCGTCGATTCCACCGGCATCCGCGACGAGGGCGACGATTTCCGCGATCTGGTCGTCGGATGGTTCGTCAGCCTCGAACAACGCCTCCACGCTCGCGCGGCCCTCGCGCGAGAAGCGCGGCAGGGCGGCGATCAGGGGGAGGGTAACCTTATGTTCGCGGAGATCGAGCCCAGAGGGCTTGCCCGTCACCGACGCCGTTTCAGTGTAATCGAGAATGTCGTCTGCTACCTGAAACGCCATGCCCAGGCGCTCGCCGTAGACCCGCAACGCCTCTCGATGCGCCGGCGCCCCGCACATGGCACCCGTTTCGCACGCGGCACTCAAAAGGGACGCCGTCTTCGCTTGGATGAGCATCTCGTAGTCACGCTCCGTGAACGCGAGTGCGTCGACGGCCGCGAGTTGCCGCATCTCACCGATGGTGAGCTGCGTCGAGACGGCGGTGAGGACACGAATCAGGCTGATATCTCCAATCGAGACGAGCGCCTCCAAGGCGCGCGAATAGAGGAAATCACCCATGATCACGCTGACCTGATGACTGAACATCGAATTCACGGTGGGCAGCCCCCGCCGCATGGCGGAGTGATCCACGGAGTCATCGTGGACGAGCGAGGCGAGATGCATCAGCTCCAGTACCGCCGCTACCGTAACGACACGCGCCTCGGGGCGCTCCGCCGTTTCGCTCGAGAGTAACGCCAACGTCGGACGGAACATCTTGCCCCGCATCTGAAGCAAGTGCCCGCTGACCTGCTCGATCATCGGGAGATCCGCCGTGACGATGCGACGCATTTCAACGACGACGTCCTCCAGTCGCTCCTGGACCGGTGCCTGGATTTCGCGCAATGGCGCCGTCGCCGGCGTTCCGGCGCGTGTGACGGCGCTCGTCATGGCGCGGAGTTCTCGACGGCAACCAGTCGCTCGCCGACGTCACGGAACGTGATGTCCACGACGAAGACACGCTGGTAGTACTCGATCGCGGCGTCGCGCTGGCCGCGCTGTTCTGCGCATACTCCCATCAGGTACAACACGCCTACCAGTTGGTCGTCCTTCATTCCCGGTTCATGCACGGCACGGCTGAGGATCGTCGCGGCCATGGGGTACTGCTCCTTCTCGATGAAGCAGAGACCGAGCGCTTCGTACGTGGGGACGCGGTTCGACGGCGCACGCAGCGCCTTTTGAAACTCCGCGATCGCCTCATCGAGCAGACCCATCTCCTTGTACGCCACGCCGAGATCGTAGTGGCTCTGATGATCTTCGTCCTCGACGTTCTCGGAAATACCCTGCTTGAACTTCTTCAGCATGTCCGCGAAATCCGCTGCCTCATCGCCGGACGGCTCCTGCTCGTCCACGACCATCCGCGTGTCCTTGGGGCCTGCGTCATCGCGCAGCCAATCGCCAAGATTCACGTACTCGTCGTCGGGCGTGATCGCCGGCATCGACTTGGCCGGCGTCGGCACGGAGACCCGTTGTTGCGGCGTGGTCGAGCGGCCCTTCGTCGGTGCGGCGGGTGCTTCGGGCGGGGGTTCCGGCGGCGGGAACGTCTGCAGCGCGATCGCCGCCCGCGGATCGTCCGGCGAGAGGTCGATGACGCGCTGATAGATGGCGCGCGACTTGTCCACTTGGCCTGCGCGGAAGAGCGCATCGGCAAGCTGGAGGTATGCCTCGATCAAGCGTCCGCGTTCATTCAACCGGAAGGCGTATTCGACGCGCTTCTGGTGGTGACGGACGGATGCCGGGTTGAGGAGTACGATTTCGTCCGCGACCTGCGCCGCCGCACTCAGGTCCTCGGCACGCTCGTAGCCGACCATGGCTGCCTCGAGCTCGCGCAGACCGCCTTCGCGATCACCCGATTCGAGCATCGCTTCCGCGAGCCGGCGGCGTAGCCTGTTGTCGTCGGGGTCGGCCTCGGAGAGCGCCTGCAGAAAATCAACCGACTGTTCGGCCACCATCGTCGACTGGCGTCGGACCGGCGGCGGTTCGTCGATGGAGAAGTCGTCGACGAGCTCGCCCGCATCAAGCGCATCCGACGCGGGTGTCAGGAACTCCATGCTGTTCCGACTCGGCGCTCCACTGATGCTGGCGGCCGCCTCACCGGCCGCGGGAAGGCCGAGGTCCATGAAGGACAGCTCGCTACTCTTGTCGCTGACTGCGGGCGCTCCACGCGCGGGCGTGCCCTCGGGCATGATGAGCTCGAGATCTCCGCCGATGCTCGACCCATCGTCATCGGCCGGCGGCTCCTCGCCCTCCTCATCCACGAGCATCGGAAGGCCCACCAGCGACGGTCGCGCCGTACGCCGTGGGGGCGGCGCAGGCTCCTCGAATTCTGGCAGGTCGAACGCGATGTCGTCGATCGACGCAGTGCTACTCGCCGTGTTCGCCGGCACGTCGATGGGAAGGTCGAAGTCGAGCAGATCCGGAATATCCGCGGCCGGCGGTGGTGCCACGACATCGATCACATCGGGCGTGAAGCTCGTTGGCTCGAGATCGAGAATGGAGCCAGACGGCGCCTCATGTGCTGCGAATGATGTCGCTTCGAGGCCCTCCAGCAGGCCGCCGGACGGCTCACTTGCGCCCGACTGCTCGAACTCCGCGACGCGGGTGACACCGTCGAGCACCGACGCATCCAGCTCCGGTGTCTCGAGTATTTCGATCGATGGAACGGGACTGTGCGCCACCGCCGGGGTCGGGGTGGGCGCGACGATGGGTGGGGGCGCGACGATCGCTGGCGGCGGAGCCGGAGTGGGGCGGCGCGGCGGCGCGGGCGCCGGCGACGTATCCATCAGCTCGAGTCCCAGCATTGCCTTCTTGTGCGCCGCAGACACGCGCGGAGACGGGCCCGAGTCGTTCAGGTCGAGAAACACGAGATCTGCGGCCGATCGGCTCGGTGCGTCCCCAAGGGCGCGCGGCTCCGCCGTCGGATCGATCGCCTTCATCCGCTCCACCGTCGCACGAGCTTCGGCGTCGCGACCTTCGTGCGAATACCGCACGTAGAGCAGCTGCAACTGCTCGATCGCCTCGGAGCCGAGCCCTTTCTTGCTCAGCTGGTCGGCGAGCATCAGCCGAATGTCGTCCTGATCGGGACAGAGATCGGCGAACTCCTTCAGCGCGCGGAAGGCTTCGTCGATCTTCCCCGCCGTCTGCATGCGATCGGCGTACTCGAGGAAGTTCTTCTTCGCATCGCCCTTGAATCCCTTCTGGGCGCTGATCTTTCCGAGCTTGTAGTAGACGCTGGCGCGTCCCGGGGAGTTCCGGAGAATCTTGTTGCAAAGCGCGATGGCATTGTTGTGAAAGCCACCGTCGGCGTAGCGGTCGACCGCCTGTTCGTAGTAATCGACGGCATCGCCGACACTGCCCTGCTTCAGGTAGAGATCGCCGACGCGATTGAACAGGGAAACGTCCACTTCCTCATCGGACGGATCGTAGCCGTCGAGGATCTCGACATATACCGCCAACGCCTTGTCGAACTGCTTCTTCAGCTCGAACTCGGCGGCCTTTTTCTTCAGCTTGGCGACATCAGGCATCAGGCGACGGTCGAGCTCCGCAGAGGGCTTCCCAGTCTCGTCTCCAAGAGGGGGATCAGGAACGAAAAGTTACTGCTAAGTCATGGACGTGACAAGGTTTGCCGCGCGTCCACGACGCGTGGCAGCGGGCCGCACCGTACCAGTACGGAATCTCCCGCGCATCGCCAACGTCCCACAGCGCGATGTCAGCGGAACAGCCCGGTGCGATCTGGCCGACGCTGCTGGCGAGTCCAAGCGCTGCGGCTGCGTTCACCGTCCCGGCGACCATTACTTCCGCGACCGACAACCGGAGTTGGCTCACTCCGAGTGTGAGGACGAGCGGAAAATTCGTCGTCGGGGACGTTCCAGGATTGAAATCGGTGGCGAGCGCTACGGCGACGCCGGCGTCGATGAGACGTCGCGCGGGCGCATGCGAAGTCTTGCCGAGAAAGAGCATCGTGCCCGGAAGCAGTGTGGCGACGGTACCGGCACTCGCCAACGCCCGGATGCCTTCGTCGCTCACGGCAGCGAGGTGGTCCGCAGAGGTGGCGCGCAACTCACCGGCCAGTTCCGCAGCGCCGCCGGCGGAGAGCTCGTCCGCGTGCATCTTGATGCCGAGTCCGGCTGCGCGCGCCGCGAGGAGAATCTCGCGGGATTCATCCACGGTGTAGACGCCGGGTTCGCAGAAAATATCCGCAAAGGATGCGAGCCGCTCCCTGGCGACGACCGGCAGCATCTCGTGGATCAGCAGGTCGATGTATTCGCGGCGACCCGCCGTGCGATCGCGATACTCGACTGGGATTTCATGGGCACCCAACCACGTTGGGACGATACGCATGGGCAGCGACTCGGCAAGGCGGCGCACAACGCGCAACGTCTTGATCTCGTCGTCGAGTGAGAGGCCGTAGCCGGACTTCACTTCGACCGTGGTGACACCGGACGCAGCGAGCGCCCGCAAGCGCGGCACGGCGAGGTCGAAGAGCTCGTCCTCCGATCGACTGCGGAGATCGCGTACCGATGAGTGGATGCCGCCGCCCCGTTTCGCGATTTCCATGTAGGGTACTCCCGCCGCGCGCATCTCCTGCTCCTCGTACCGCGCTCGTCCGAAGATCGCGTGCGTATGCGAATCGACGAAACCCGGTGTGAGGACACGGCCGGCACAGTCGACAATCGTGGCGTCGCCGCTCCTGGCGCGGAGATCACGTTCGGTACCGACATCGACGATTGTCTCGCCGCGCGAAAGCACCGCCACGTTCGTCCGAATGCCCGCATCGCTCATCGCGACGCCGCGGCGCGCATAGCGCGAACCTGCGCAGGTGACGACCTGCGATGCATTGACGAAGAGGAGCGATGCGTCTGTCATGCGACCGCGTGCGGACGTGCGCCCATGACGTCCTTCACGCGCGACAGGCGCAGTGGGGCCTGCGCCTCGCCTCGGCACGCATAGAAGCAGGCGTTGCAGTTGATCGGCTCATAGGCGCGGAAATCACGCCAGTGGAAGTCCGTGGGAAAATCCGGGCAGCGCTTCACATGCCCCAATGGATCGATGTGAATCGTGCGCTGCCCCGATTTACATGGCTCCATTGCGTCACCGCGCGTCCACTTCGGAATCTGCTCGAGATACGCGTCGGAGTTGGTGATGACGCCGCGGCGGCGCTGTTTGAGGGCGAGCAGTGAGTCGATCGCGTCTTCGAGCGCCGCCTGGCGGTCGGCGCCGAGCATGTGGTCGCGGTTGCCATTCTTGGAGTCGGTATAGACACTGAAGTTCACGCCGCATCCGAGCGCGGCGGCACGCTCGACGATCGGAAGCAGTTGGTCGAGATTGTCGTCCTTGATCACCGTATTGAAGCGGATGTTGTCGATGCCTCGCGCGCGCATGCCGTCGACCGCGCTGAAAATCTTTTCCGTGAGGCCGGGAATGCCGCGAGCCACGTCGTGCCTGCCGTCGAGATAGTCGAGCGAGATATTGAATTGGTGAATGCCGGCATCCCAGAGCGACGCCGCACGATCGGCAGTGAGCATGCCACCGTGTGTAATCAGCGTGACGTACTTCAACCGCACCGCCCCGTCGACCGCCGCGACGATCGCTTCGAGGTCCTTTCGCAGCAACGGCTCGCCACCGGTGAATGTGACAAGCATGGGATTGAAGTGGCGCGCGGCGTCCGCGAAGGACTTGAGTTCATGCGCGCGGGCGTCGGCAGGCGTCTTCCAGTAATCACAAAATCCACAGCGTGCGTTGCAGCGGAGCGTGACCTCGAAGTGCACAAGCACGGGGCGCTTCCGATAGACGAGCCAGCCGTACTTCCCGAGGAAGAGCGGGACGTGCCAGGGTTTGAACTTCGCGGAGAGCACTACGCGCCTTGTCTACTGTTTGCGAAAACTGCGTGAACTGCATTTTACCACAGAGGACACAGAGGACACAGAGGACTGCGTGTGACAACGTTCGGCCCGGCTGTCCTCTGTGCCCTCTGTGTCCTCTGTGGTTCATTTGTTGTTTGAACTGGACCCCATGGGGATCTGTATTCCTGTTCGCGCTGCAGTTTGTTGCGCCAACTCATAGCCGGCATCAGCATGCCGCGCCACGCCAATGCCCGGATCATTCGTCAACACACGCTCGAGACGCACGCGCATCTCCGGTGTTCCGTCGGCCACGATGACCTGCCCCGCGTGCAGCGAATTGCCGATGCCAACGCCGCCGCCGTGATGAAACGAAACCCACGAGGCGCCGCTCGCAACGTTCAACAGCGCGTTGAGGATTGGCCAATCACTGACGGCGTCCGTCCCGTCTTTCATCGCTTCGGTTTCGCGGAATGGTGACGCCACGCTGCCCGTGTCGAGGTGGTCTCGTCCAATCGCGATCGGCGCGGAGAGTTCGCCACTGGCGACGAGGTCGTTCAGGGCGATGCCGAACTTCGCGCGGTCGCCTTGGCCCAACCAGCAGATGCGAGCGGGAAGGCCCTGGAAATGGATGCGCTCCTTCGCGAGCGTGATCCAGCGTCGCAGATGCTCGTCGTGCGGAAAGAGCTCGAGCACCAGGTCGTCGGTGCGGGCGATGTCCTTTGGGTCTCCGGAGAGTGCCACCCAGCGGAATGGCCCCTTCCCTTCGCAAAAGAGCGGGCGGATGTACTCGGGGATGAATCCCGGAATCTCGAACGCGTCGGCGACACCGGCGTCGAAGGCGACGGTGCGCACGTTGTTACCGTAGTCAAAGGTGACCGCGCCGCTTCGTTGAATCGCCAGCATCGCGCGAACGTGACGCACCGCGGTCGCCGTGCTACGCTGCACATATACGTCGGGTTGCTCGTCGCGCAGCGACGCGGCCTCCTCGAGTGACACGCCGTCCGGGATATAGCCGCGCAGCATGTCGTGCGCACTCGTTTGATCGGTGAGCACGTCAACATGCACCTTGCGCTCGACCAGCGCTTCCAACGCGGGAGCGGCGTTCATCACGACGCCGATCGACAGCGCACGGCCGTCGCGACGCGCCGCGCCGGCAAGTGCAAGCCCTTCGTCGAGTGACTCGGCTTTCACATCGCAGTACCCCGTTGCCAACCGCTTGTCGATGCGCGTTTCGTCGACATCGAAGGCCAGTACCACGGCGCCCTGCATCGTGGCGGCGAGGGGCTGGGCGCCGCCCATACCTCCCATCCCCGCTGTAACAACGAGCCGGCCGGCGAGACTTCCGCCGAAGTGGCGCCGAGCAACAGCGCCGAACGTCTCGTACGTGCCCTGGACGATGCCTTGCGACCCGATGTAGATCCATGATCCGGCGGTCATCTGGCCGTACATCATCAGCCCCTGCCGCTCGAGCTCGCGGAAGTGATCCCACGTCGCCCACCGCCCGACGAGATTGGAATTCGCGATCAACACACGCGGTGCGCCAGCGTGCGTCCGAAACACGGCTACCGGCTTTCCACTCTGCACGAGGAGCGTCTCGTCGTTTTCGAGGCCGCGGAGCGATGCAACGATCGCGTCGAACGCGTCCCAACTCCGCGCGGCGCGGCCGGTGCCGCCATACACCACGAGCTCGTCCGGGCGCTCTGCAACGTCCGGATCGAGATTGTTCATCAGCATTCGGAGCGCCGCCTCCTGCTGCCAGCCCTTGCAGGAGATCTCCGATCCACGCGGTGCCCGTACCGGTCGCGCCCCGGCGAGCGCTGGGGGTGCCACAGCCGTCATGATACGCCGCTCGTGGTAAAGTGTCCTCGGTCGATCGCGTCGGCGATCGCGATGATGTCGTGGGAGAGCACGCGGTCCTGTTCGAGTGGCGCAACGAGTGCGCGCACCAGACGCTGGCCGTTCGCTGCGCCGCGACTCGCGCGGAGCGGTAAGCGATAGTCGAGCCCCTGCGCCGCGCACATCAACTCGATCGCCAACACGTTCCGAACATTCCCGACAATGCGACGCAGCTTCCACGCGGCACCCATCGCCATCGGCACCTGGTCCTCCTTGTTCCCGTCGGTCGGAATCGTATCGACGCTCGCGGGATGCGAGAGCACCTTGCATTCGCTCGCGAGCGAGGCCGCCGTCACCTGCGCCATCATGAAACCGGAATTGACGCCGGCGTCGCGTGAGAGGAACGGTGGGAGGCCGTGATTCAGGTCGGGGTGCACCAGACGGTCGGTGCGCCGCTCGGAGATCGTCGCGAGGTTGGTGAGCGCAATGGCGAGGAAATCGAGCGCCATGGCCACCGCCTGGCCGTGGAAATTGCCGCCACTCAACAGCTCGGCGCTCTCGGAGAAGACGAGCGGATTGTCCGTTGCCGCATTGAGTTCGCGGCCAATGACGCCGGCGCAGAAGTCGATGGCGTCGAGCACCGGACCGTGCACTTGCGGCATGCAGCGGAGGGCATACGGGTCCTGGACGCGCGGATCACCCTCGCGGTGCGACTCGCGGATCTCGCTGTCCTGAAGCAGTTCACGCAACAACGCCGCGCTCGCCGCCTGCCCGAGTTGGCCCCGCGCGTCCTGAATGCGCGCATCGAACGCGACTGGTGTGCCCATGAGTGCTTCGAGGGACATCGCACCGGCGAGATGCGCGACGCGCCACAAGCGGTGCGCGTCGACCACGGCGAGCGCCGCCACAGCGGTATGCGCCTGCGTGCCATTGATAAGGGTGATGCCCTCCTTCGGGCCGAGATGCACAGGCGCGATACCGGCGCGCGCCATGACTTCGGCGGCAGGACCCGCGACCGACCCCTCGTACAACTCCCCTTCGCCGATGAGCGACAGCGCGAGATGTGCAAGCGGCGCAAGATCTCCGCTTGCGCCGACGCTTCCCTGCTCCGGAATCGGCGGATACAGACCCGCGTTGAGCATCGCGGCCAGCGTATCGACGAGAACAGGCCGAGCACCTGAAAACCCTTTCGCGATGCAATTCGCGCGAAGCAGCATCATCGCGCGAGCTTCCCGCTCGCTGAGCAGCGGACCGACGCCGGCGGCATGGCTTCGCACGAGATTGACCTGCAACTCATCGAGGCGATCGCGCGGGATGGCAACGTCGGACAGCTTGCCGAAGCCCGTCGTCACCCCGTAGGCAACGGCGTTCCCCCGCACCAGCGCAGAGACTACGTCGTTCGCCCGAGACATCTTCACCCGCGCGGAGTCCGCTAGCGCGACTGGCGCGCGGTGAACGGCAACAGAGACGACGTCGTCGAGCGTGAGCGAATTTCCGTCGATGCGGACTTCAGTAGGCATCGGGCAATGTCCTCACCTCCACCGAAGTATTCAAGTGGCGCGGTCTGGCGGTGTACCGTGTGAAAATACAGACGAGACGTACGAGGTATCCGGAACTTTGTACCCGGACCGGCATACGCGCCAAGAGGAGCCTTCGAGATTGCCGTCGCGAAAAACGCCGTTCGCAACTTCGTAACGGCGTTTGGCGTCAGGTCGCTGCCAACGAATGTGTCGATGGCTCTCCGTTGGTTGGATGCCACTCCGGGTACCCAGTTCCGGGTACCTCGTACGTCAGGGGTTGTACGCGAGTACCCGACGTACGTCTGTCCCGCCCATGCCCTTGAACAGCTCGACGTTGTTCGGATCGATTTGGTACGACCAGTCCAGCACCACGTAGGCCGGCGACAAGAACGCCACGCGTACCGCGCCGTAGTGCGTGCCATCGAATTGTGGAACGGCAAAGAGGTAGGCGAAGCCTGGCAGCGCTTCCACCTGCACCGACGCATAGCCCGAGACCGGCGCACGATCGACCGACGTAAGGTCGGCAATCGGAACAGTGCCGTAGACCTGTACACGTCCCCCCGCTCGCACCGGCCGAAACCATAGCGATCCGTCGACATGGCGCTCGACACGAAAATCGAGATCGCTGCGACTGCCGTTGCCCACGACACCGATCCGCCCGGACGTTCCGTCCTCGAAGAGCCAACCCGAGGTCGCCGGCCGCGACTCGAAGACATCCACGATCACGAAGCGCCCGCCATGACGAGGCGTGTCCATCCGCGCTGCGGTTCTGCTCCCCTCTCCACCGTCTTGCGCGACGGTGGTGACGGCGAAGCAGCGAGTCACGCCATTGCGGAGACTACCCACGAGGAAGCCGTCCGAGACCGTTGTGCCCTCAGTCACCCAGTCGCTCTCGTCGCACCTCGTACCGCTAACGTCGAGCTGCGTCGAATACACGCGAAAGTACCGGAACTGCTCGGGATAGCTCGCCACGATCGACCCGCTCCAACTCAGTTGGACCGAGCCGTCGAGCGAGATCGTCACGAGATTCGACGGCGGAGGGAGCCGCGTCGACCCATGGCCGTCGAGATCGATGTTGTTCGGCGAACTCACCTCGATGTTGCAGGCTGCGAGCAAGACCGCGACTGCCGGAATCCAACGCGATGGGTGTGTCATGGCCGGTGGGGTGGAGGATACACACGCCATTGGCATCTTGTGATCCGCCGCACATGGTGCAACTAACCCGTTGTGCTGGTACGACTTGCAAGATCACCACCCAGCCGGACTGTCCAGAATTGTGGACGCGCGAGTGGCCTCTCGGTGGCACGAGGCGCGTAGCGCCGAAGCGGGCCAAAACCTAAGGCGTCAGCCCCGTCAGCCCCTCGTTCCGGAACGTCGACTTGTGGTAGTCGAACTTGAGATCCGGCTCGGCCTTGAGCGAGATGAGGAAGTTGAACGCGAAGCTTCCATTCGGCGACTTGGTAAACGCGAAGATGGCACGCCAGTCGTGCAGGTCACGCTGGAGTGACACAACCTGACTCGCGAAATCCTTGGCAACGAAGTCGTACTGCGTCTGCCACGTGCCCGCCCAATGCTCGGTGAGATTGAAGCTGATGTTGCTGCCGAGCGACGTGGTGGGCTGCGTCAGGTAGATCGGCGAACCGACGAGCCCCGAAGTGATTGGCGTGGGCGGTGACGGGTTCGCGGCCGCGTTGGCCACACACGCCTCGTACGGAATACGCAGTTGCGGCGTATTGAGCGCCTGACACTGGAGCGTCGGATCGAACGCCACGACGTTGCGCGCGTTCACCGGCGGACGCTGGCGCGCTGCGGCAAAGGTGAACGACGCCTTCCACCCTTGCGACGCGGACGGAATGTACGCTGCCGTGCGGGCCGCACGTCCGGCGACGGGCTGCGATGCGACTTGCCGCGCGTACCGATCGTCGCCAGGTGCATCGAGGCGATCGGTGCTCGGCGCACTCGGTGGTACCGCCTTGCCGAACATGCGCGCAAAGACTGCAAAAGGATTGGCCGTGTTGCTGAAGCTGAATCCCGCAGAAATGCGCTCGCGGTACGGGCTGAACTTCGCAGAGTCGCTGACCGCTGACCCCTCGAATAGCGAATAGTCCACGCCGATGTCGAGTCCGGGAAGCAGGTCCGAGCGAACCGTGTAGTTGAAGTTCTCCGTCGTGAGTCCGCGAATACGCGAGCCTGTGTACGCGGCGCGTTCGAAATCGTATGCGAGCGGTGAGAAGTTCACCGTGATCAACTTGATCTTGTCGCCTTCCTCGGGGTTGGAGTCGTTCTTGGAACGAAGCTTCGCCTCGATGTTGGTCGAGAGGCCGAACGACAGCGCATTCTGGCGGAGCGCGCCGAGGTAGCCCGTCGTATCACCGGTCGTGCGGTTGTACTTCGTGCGTCCGATGGCGGCCAGGAACTCGTTGCTCACCTCGGCTTGCGGCGCAAAGGTGTAACCGAGCGTCGGTGTAACGGAATGGCGAAGCCGCTGGAATGGCCCGAAGCCGTTGAACAGCCCGAACAGCGTCGGTGCGGCTGACAGTCCGAAGGTGGGCCGCTTCGCCTGGTGCACGAATACACCATTTGTGCGCTCGTTCCGGATGGCGAATGCGGCACCATCGACATTCGAGAGTGAAAACGAGGTAGTCAGGTTGAAGTTGTTTCGCGCCAACGGCGGCAACGTGAAGACCGGAGTCCAGTTGATCTCCGTGTTGTAGGTCTCCGCGTAAATCCGCTCCGTCTCCACACCCGTCACGACATCGGTGACGATGGCCAGTTCGGGGAAGGCGTTGTGCTTCGACGAAATGCTGATCTGATTGCCGAAGTCCTTCCCGAAAATCTGGATCGGCATGTCCAGTCGCAGCGATTTCGTGCTCGCGGATCTGTGGGCCGTGTCCCCAAAGATCGTGTCGATTCCCGCCGCGGTTTTTCCGGGCCGCAGCAGCAGGCCAAGCTGCGTCGGCTGGTCGATTCCGCTCTGCTGTGAACCGTCATAGCTGATACTTGGCGTCCACGAGAGCCAACTTGCGATGGTCAGGGGGCTCGTGGTGATGCTGAGTGTCGGGAACTGCCGGTCGAGCTGCGTGCGCCCCGGGTACTGTTTCTGCGATCCACCTAGGCTGATCTGGGCGGGACCGAGCTTTTGCTGGTAGTTCGCCGAGGAGGAAATCGTCGCCTGCACCGCGTACGGATTGATCGTCGTCTGGCGCTGAAGCTGCGTATTCTCGACGAGATTCAGGTTCATGGTGAACGACGAGTTCCGCGAAAAGCTTTGCTGATGCCCCCACGTCACGGCTTTGTTGATCGCTCCGCCCTGCTGCGTGCGGCTCAATGCCACATTCCCCGTGACGAATCGGTCAAGCCAGCGATAACGGAACTCACCGTTCGCGCGCACGTAGCCCTGATCACCGAGCTGGCTTTCGCCCGCCGAGCTACGCCAGTCGACGGACGCCTGCGCATCGATGAAATCCGAGATCGCGAAATAGTAGCCGAGCCCTTCGATGCTCCGGCGATACGACTTGCTGTTGCGAATGAAATCGCTGACGCCGAGGTTCGGCGCGATCAAGCCGCTGTGTCGTCCGTTCCGGATATCCTGAAAGAGGAAGGGCAACCACATGACGGGCACGTCACCGATGTAAAGCACGGCAGGCCGCGCGACGACGAAGGTGCCCGTTCGCTTGATTTCCCCGACCTTGAAGTAGTAATCGGGAATCGAGTCGGGACACGCGCTGATCGTTCCGCCCTTACCGAAGTAGCTACCCGCGTTCTTGCCTTCCGTCGTATCCTTGCTCGCGACGAACACCATCTTCTCGGCGGTGATCGTCAGCTCTTCGCCGCTCTGGGGAATCTTCGTCTTCACGCCGCTGACCTTCGCGCGGCGGCTGGCGATGTCGTACTTGCCGGCTCCGCTCGAGAAGACGGGCGCCTGCCCCGGTGTGACGAACGTGTTGCCTCGCGATCGCGGATCACTGCCGACTTCGATCGTGCTCCCGGACCCGCTGTACTTGATGGTGTCCGATTTCACGAGCTGCGAATCCTTCTCGACGATCGCCTTCTTGGTGAGCTGAAAGCCCTTCGTCTTGGCGTCGAAGGTGATCGTTTCGCTCTGGTAGCGCGTCTGGTCATAGCCGGGCTGACTCATGAGACGCTGCATCACGGAATCGGGCGGCGCGAAGTTCGCCTTGGTCGCACTGTCGGCGCGCGTGCTGTCCGCTTTCGCACTGTCGGCCTTGAACTTCAGCGTATCCGCGCGCGTGCGAAGCACCCGCGGGACCGTGTCAGGGCGCGCTGGCGTCGCAGCCGGCCTCACCGGATTCGGTGTGGTGGGCGGAGTGGTTGGTGGCCGAGTCGGTACCTGCGCGACCGCGACGAGCGGCAGCGCGAACACCATTCCCAACACGAACCGGACGACACGCACCATTACGCGATCGCCTCAGCGGCTTCTTCTGCGAGGCGGTTTCGCTCGCGCCTGCGGAAAACGACGTACGACAGCCAGATGCTCACTTCGTACAACAGGTACAGCAGAATGGTGAGGATGACGTTCGTCACGAAGATGTCACCGGGCGTGATGAACGCGGCAACGACGAACGAGCCGACCAACGCATGACGCCGATACTTTCCGAGGAACTTCGGCGTGACAAGGCCAAAGGTCGACAGGAGCAGGATCAGAATGGGCAACTCGAAGATGCCGCCCACCGTCAGCACGAGCGTCGTCGCGAATCCGAAATACTCGCTCGCCGAGATCATCTGGTCGAACGCGTCGTCGCCGATACCGGTGAGGAAGCGCAGCGTCATCGGGAGCACGAGATACCAGGACAGTGCGCACCCGCAGATGAAGAGGAAAACCGCGCCGAGCATTGCCGGAACGATGACGCGCTTTTCCTTCTGATGTAGCGCCGGCGAGAGAAAGGCCCAGACCTGTGACACGATGACCGGGAGAGCGAACAAGATGCCGACGATAATCGCCACGGACATCAGGATCGACAGTCCGCCGCCGGGATGCGTGTTCATCAGCCGGCGTCCATGCAGATAGGGGAGTATGGGACCCTGGAGCCAGAGCAGCACCGGCTTCTCGTATTTGAGCAATACGGCGAGGCCCCCGGCAACACCCACGACGAGCGCGCCCAGCGACCAGATGATCCGCCAGCGCAGTTCCTCCAGGTGGTCGAGAAATGGCATCTCGGCCGAATTGCTCATCGTCGTCTATTCCAGGGTCTGACTACTTGAGAGTACGAAGCTGTTCACGTGCGAGCGTTGCCTCGTCCGATCGCGGATACTCGCGAATGATGCGGTCGAACAGTGTGCGCGCCTGGCCCGATTGCCCAGCGGCTTTCATCGAAAGCGCACGCTTGTACAGCGCGGTAGCCGCCTTCGGCGACTCTGGATACCGCTGAATGACAAGCGCGTATACCGAGTCGGCCGCTGCTTGGTTCCGTTCCTTTGCATACGTCTCGCCGATGTACACCATCGCTTCCGGGACATCCTCGGACGTCGGGTAGTTCCGAATCAGCTCCTCGAAGCCGGTGCGTGCGACGCTCGAGCTTCCCCGCCGCAGCTGGTCGAGCGAGGTCTGGAAGAGTACTGCGGGTCCCGGGCCAGCAGGCGCGGCCGTCGGTCGCTGGGTGGTATCCGCAGGTATTGTGGCAGGAACGGCCGCGGCCGCCGCACGCTCGTCCAGCGACGCCCGCAATTCCTGAAGGCGTCGCTGGCTCTGTCCGCTCAGCTCCTGCAGCTGGAGAATCTGGCGGCCCATCTCGTAATGGTCGTTCTTGACGTCTCCCTGCAACTTCGCCAACCGAGCACCTAGTGCGCGGATCGAGTCGTTGGTCTGCGCGATGTGCGCGAGGATCTGGTCGATGCGCTGGCGCTGCGCCGCATCGGCCTGCACGCTCGCCTGTGATGACGCGTCGCGCATCGATCGCAACTCGCTTTGCAGCAGCGCAACGTCACCCTTCGACGCGAGACACGCCGTCAACAGCAGCGCGGCGAGTGGCGCGAGACGTCTCGGCGCCCTCATGGCCGGGGACGCACCAGCGTGCCGGACGTGTTCTTCGACTCGAACTCCGCGCGGCGGTTTAGCTGGTATGCGGCCTCATCGGTTCCCTGCGACGCAGGCTGCGAATCGCCGAGGCTCTGTGTGGACATCCGGCTTTCCGAGATGCCCTTGCTCTCGAGATAGCGCTTCACCTGCGCGGCGCGGCGCTGGCCGAGCGCGAGGTTGTATTCTGCCGTCCCCCGCTCGTCGGTGTGCCCGGTAATCACGATGGTGACACCGCCATTTGCCGCAAGAACGGCCGCCTTTGCGTCCAGCACGGCGCGCGCGTCGTCACGCAACACGTCCTGGTCGTAGTCGAAGTACACGCGCTGCGACAGCGTATTCGTGAGTTCCGCGCGAACGCGATCGGCTTCGGCGGCTGCGTTGGCAGCCGCGGTCCGTGCGGCCGCGAGGGAGTCCGCGCGGCGCTGGGCCGCAGCATTGGCGGTGCTGATCGAGTCGGCGCGGCGCCGGTTTGCGGCGTTGTTGTCGACGGCGGGCACGGCGGCGGCCGGCGCCGGCTCAGGCTCCGGCTTCTTACGGCACGCAACGAGGCTGGACGTGGCGGCAAGGATGGACATAGCGAGAACAACGTTGCGGCGGGTCATGCAGGTCTCCGGGAATTGGTAAGGATGGCCAGCGGTGACTCAGAAACTTCAATTCGATACGGACAGTCGCGGCGACCACGCGGGGTTTCGCGCCTTGGCGCCGCGAGTGAGTTGCCGAGTGCGTCCTGTTTCGGTGTCCAGCACCCACAATACCTGGGTGCCGCTGCGATCGGAGGAAAATACCATATGTCTCCCGTCCGGCGCCCATGACGGCTGTTCATTGCGACCATCGCTCGTGAGTTGCTTCAGGGATCGATCCCGCAAACTGATCGTCATGAGCTGAAAGACGCCGTTGATCCGCGATTGGAATGCGACCGTCCGCCCCTCGGGCGACCACGCGGGCTTGGCGCGGAATGCGTTTTCTCCAAACGCCAGCGGCGTCAAGATGTCGGTATTCGTGCCGTCAGCGTCCATCGTGTATATCTCCGGATGTCCCGAGCGGCCGGAGGTAAAGGCAATCCGTCGACCGTCCGGTGAGAACGTCCCGTCCGTGTTGAGACTTCCGCGGCCAACGGAGAGCTGGCGCGACGGTCCGCCCTCTGCCGAACACACATAAAGATCCGACCCGTCCAAACCGTGCGCATAGACGATTTCGTCGCCGTCAGGCGTGAAAACGGGTGAACTGTACGTCCCCCCGCCACCGGCGGCGACCACATGCGAACGCCCCGTGAGAAGGTCGAACACGATGATCTTGGCAGGCGGCGTGTAGTCGGCGAACGCGAACTTCGTCCCGCCCGGGTGCCACGCTCCGCCGAGGGGCGTCCCAGGAGCCGTCACCGGGGTCGCCTGCTCGCCATCGGCATCCACCAGCCAGAGTCGGTTGCCTCGCTCGAACAGCACGCGCGTCGCCGAGATTCCGCGGGTGCCCGTCAGCGACTCCTCGACATCATCGGATAGGCGATGCACCGACGCGCGCCACGCGCGCATGTCCGTGATTGGCGCGGACGCATAGTCTTTCACGAGCGCCGTCGTCTGCTTGGCAACATCGTACACGGCCATGTGCAATCCAGAACCCGTCGGCGTCACTTGAACGGCGGCCACAGCACCAAGCTTCGCCAAGAGCGCCCAGGAAGGCGCCGACGCACGCTCCGCGTCGGCCAACGCCGACGCGTCGAGCACGATCACATTGATCCGATCGCCAAAATCGAGGTCGCGCTGAATGATGAGTCGCGCCGAGTCTGCACCCACACCTCTGCCGGGCAGCACGACGACTCCAGGCCTGGAACCCGGATCGTAGCTCAGGCCGATCCGCACGCCGCGCGTCGTGGTGTCCTGCGCGGAAAGCGGTGCCGAGAGGAGGAGCAGCGCGGCGAAGGCACGGCGGACGGACATGTATGACGTCACCGAATGAGTCGTGGGTCGAAGCTGAAAATCACAGGCAGTACATCGTCGGCGTATCCCGACGGCAATGCACCAAATTTTGACGAAGCCAACTCGACGGCAGCCTTTGCGTCCTCATCGAACGAATACACGCCCGATCGTTTGGTGAGGCGGAGACCGGCGACCGATCCATCGCGCCTGATGAGGAACGCGACCTCAGCCTGAAGCGCTCCGCGCACTTTTGGCTTGAATTCGACCGCGATCCGCCGAACGATGTTGTCGAGATACCCTTGATAGGGGAAGGCAGGTCCGTCGATTTTCACATTCGCCACGTCGGCTCCCTTTCCTCCTTCCGGCCCGCCCCCTGCCTTGACGGGCGCGGCCGCCGGAGGCGTTACGGCGGCGGCGTTGGGCGTGGCAACCTTGGGCGCGCGCGCCGCTGGCTTCTTCGCCGGTGCCTTCAGTCGCGCCGGCTCCGGCGTCGCCGCCGCGACTGGAGCCGGAGCGGGAGTCACTGGTGCCGCCTCTGGCGCGGGTTGCACCACGCCGATTTGCCGCTCGCCGGGGGGCGCCGCCACGAGATTGACGCGGTACGACGGTGCGGGCGCCGCCGCGGGCGCGGACCGCATAACGAAAAACAACGCGACGCCCGTGGCGTGCAATAGAGCGGACGCCAGGAACGGGGTACGGAGCGTCGGGCCGTCGTGCATGACCGTCGCACTCATTTCGCCGTCTCCGGGTCGGTCACGAGACCGACGTCGCTGACGCCCGCGGCGCGCATGATCGCGAGCACCTGCGTGACGATGCCATACGGAACGCCCTCGTCACCCCGCAGGTACACGCCGTCGCGCGTCCGGTTCGCCGCGAGCGTCTTGAACGCCGCGCGAAACTCCCCCAACGACATCTTCGTTTCATCGACGTACACAGCCCCGCTTCGGTCGACGCTCACGACGAGACCACTCTTCGCCTCGAGCGGTTTGGCATCGGCCTTCGGCAGCGCCACATCGACTCCGCCCTGCATCATCGGAGCGGTAATCATGAAGATCACGAGCAACAGAAGCATCACGTCGATCAGGCTGACGACGTTGATCTCCGCGTTGAGCGGCATCCCTTCGCGACGGCGTCGTCGCACCTTAGATGCGTCCTTCCCGAACGAGCATCGAAATCACCGTCGTGCCGAAGCCCTCGAGCAGATTGTCCAGCCGGTTGAGCCGGTTGGCCAGGATGTTGTACCCGAATGTGGCGGGAATGGCCACGCTCAGCGCCGCGGCGGTCGCCACGAGCGCCTGCGCCACACCAGGCGCGACCGCGGAGATGTTGCCCGACCCCCGCGTCGAGATACCAACGAACGCGCTGATGATGCCCAGCACGGTACCCAGCAGACCGATGAGCGGGCTCGCCGATCCAATCGTTGCCAGCCACGGCAGAAACCGACCGAGACGATCGCGCTCCGACAGCGATTCTGCATCCAGCACCAGTCGCAGTGTCTCCACGCGGGAAATGGATGCCACGGCAGAGTTTGCCCCGTCAGCAGGCTGACCCTCGCCGCCACGAGCGCGCGTCGTGTCACCGACGAACTGCAACGCCCGCACCAGTAATCGCTGCGCCGCATTCGGCGACGAATGCTTCGACACTTCACCGGCCGCCGAGAGGCGCGATGCGCGCTCGACATCACGCGCAAACGCGGTCGAGGTCTTCAAGGACTTCGACAGCTGGTGGCCTGCCCCGATCATGATCGCCCAACTCACCAGCGAGAGCACGATCAGAATGGCGAGCACGCTCTTGGTCTCGATTCCCGCGTTGAGGATGAGATCCTTCGCCGAGGTCGGCACCGCGCCCGCCGCCTGCAGGAAGAAGATCATGCCGCGTCTCCCGTGCGCAACCGCTCGGCGTGACGCGCCGCAAACCAGTCGTACGTCTGCTTCAACCCAGCATCGAGTGACGTGCTCGGCGACCAGCCGAGCAACTGGCCAGCCTTCCCGACATCCAGGTATGAGGTGCGCTGTTCACCCGGCCGTTCCGGCGCGTGCTCGATACGCGGCTCGACGCCCGCCGCCGCAGCCAGCCCGTTCGCGAGCGTGAGCACGTCGGTCGCCACGCCCGTGCCCACATTGAAGGCGCGCGCATCCAGGAGCGCGCGGTCAGGCAACGGCTTCGTGGCCGCGAGCCACGTCACATCGACGACGTCGCCAACGTACACGTAGTCGCGCGTCTGCAATCCATCGCCAAACACAGTCAGCGGTGTACCGGTAAGGAGGCGGCCGCAGAAAATTGCCACCACGCCCGCTTCGCCGTGTGGGTCCTGGCGAGGCCCGTAGACGTTGGCGTACCGCACGACGGCCGACTCCACGCCGTGCACGCGGCCGTAGTACGCGAGATAGTTCTCGACGGCGAGCTTCGCGATCGCGTAGGGCGATTCCGGATTCTTCTCGAACGTCTCCACGTTGGGGGGGGTCGTGTAGTCGCCGTAGACGGCACCGCCTGTCGACGAAAACACGATCCGCGTGGCCGGCGAGTGATGTCGGACGGCCTCAAAGAGGTTGAGGGACCCCACGATGTTGGTGTCCGCATCGAACATCGGTTCCGCCACGCTCTTTCGCACGTCCATCTGGGCCGCGAGATGTACGAGCACACTCGGCTGCAGCGACCTGACCAGGTCAGCGGCCGCCGCGTCGCGAATGTCGACTTCGTGAAATGTGGCGCCCTCGGCGAGGTTCTCCCGTTTCCCCGTGACCAGGTTGTCGGCGATGTGAACCGTCCACCCTTCCGCGAGAAATCGTTCAGCGACGTGTGACCCGATGAATCCGGCGCCGCCAGTGATCAAGACCGTGTTCATAGTGGAGTGGCTGGATGAGAACCGACAAGAACCTGAAAGCTTTTGAATGCAGAGGACGCAAAGGAACAACGGAACGGCCTTGACCACGGAGGACACAGAAAACACGGAGAAAAGCACCGTCAATGCAGTTCTCTGTAGTTCTCTGCGCCCTTTGCGACCTCTGCGTTTAAATTTGCCCCTGCAAAGAAAACAGAGCTCACTGCACCCGAGCAACGCAGTCCTCTGTGTTCCTCTGTGTCCTCTGTGGTAACCGCCGTTGCTATTGCTGTTGCTATTGCAGACCGGACGCACAAACGGCGTCGCGGCGAGAGCCGCGGCGCCGATATGGAGCGTAATTGGCGACGACGTGGGCGATCGCGGTCGTTCTATCGCCCTAATCTAATGTTCGAACGTGCGATACGTCATTCCGTCGGCGCGGCGGACGCGCGTGGTCACGGCATCCGGGCCGTAATGCGAACGCTCTCGCCAACCTTGATCGCCGGTTGGTTCACCTTGATGACCCGCGCGGTGCTTCCGTACGGCGTCACGCGAATGACCTGCGCCCGTGCGATCGACACCTCGGGGATCGCGGGACGCTCACCCGGAACCTCCTTCTCGCGCGGCCGGAACAATTCGACTTCGTCGCCGATGCGCATGCCATCCTTCGAACCGAGGTCGAAGAGGACTTCATAGTCCAGCGACGGGAGGACGGCGTTGCGATGAATGGCCCGCACCGTGGTCGTCCGCGTGTCGGAATACACCACCGGCGAGGCCGTGCTCCCGGCCCCGGCCGTGTCGATCGCAATCACGGCGGCGTTGGCGTTCACCATGCCATAGAGTTCGCGCACTTCCACCGTGGCTGCCTCGCCGTTGCGCGGCGCGCGCACCACTTCGAGGAGTGCCGTCGGAATGACGATCGTCCCAACGCCTTCGATCGTTTCGCCAAGGGTATAGGCAATGAATCGTTCGCGCTCGGCGGCGACGCTCCCGACGGGCGGGACCATGAGCACCTTGTCGAACATCTGAAAATTCGACGTTGAGCGCGCCATGGCGATACCGGGAATGTCGGCGCCGAAGAGAAGCTTCCCTGCACCGGCCGGCCCCTTTTCCGGAGCAATCCAGGCGGCGCGAACGACGTCACCAAATGCCACGTGCGGCGGCGGAACGGGCGCGGCTGCCTTTAAAGCAACCTTCCGGAGGCCGGCCGGCGTGAAAACGGTGGTCGCCGGAGGCGCAACGGGGCGCTGCGCGATAATCGGGGCATCCGTTGGCGCCGCGGCGGGCTCCGCGCCCGGAAGCCGCAGGATTTCGCCCGGATAGATCCAATGCGGATCGTCGATCTGATCGGTGTTGAGCCGGTAAATACCTGGCCAGAGATAGGCGTCGCCGAGATACCGCTTCGCCAAATCCCAGAGCGTATCGCCCTTCTTGACGGTGTGCGTCGTGGGCGTGTCGGCACGTACGTCCTGCGCCTGCACGGAACCCGACGAGGCCAGGAGGATCAGACCGGCTGTGGAAACGGACCAGCCAGAACGGAGAATGTTCACGCGCTCAGGGGCTGTTGCGCCATGCGATGGCACATATGGATACGTCGGACGTCCGCCGGCAGCGGCGGTGCTCGATAACTGACGACTGGCGGCCTAATTGAGAAACCGGCCGACTCGCGATAATAGTCGCGGGTCAGCCGGTAGCACAACTGCCAACCAGCGACGGGCTAAGGATTTAGAGGCTGGCCTCGGCTCCTGCGTCTGGCGTCGCGCGCCTTGTACTGCACTTCGGACTGGCGCTGGCACGCGGCCACGAGCCGTCGGGTGGAGTCTGTCAGGACAGTCCAGCGAGCCTCATTGAATCTCGCGCCAAGTGCAATCCGCACAGAGTCTCGTGAGCCTTGCGGCGAATACGGGCCATAGGCGCGGGCAAGATCCCTCTCTGCCGCAGAGGTGTCCCCGAGAGCGAGATTGGCGCGCGCCCTTACCGCCATGGCACTCGATCGCCCCGCAACGCACGCTGGAGACGCCATCATGGCCACCGACGAATCCGAATACGCGAGCGACGCACGTGGTTCGCCACGGACGAGTGCGAGGTAGGCAAGGGACCGGTAGCCGAACCCACGCTCATTCCGACAGCCACGCTCCAGGGACGATTCCTCTCCGTAGAGGGGAAAGCGGCCCGCGGGACGCGTACACGATTGCGCAACCTTCGCCCGAATCCGCTGGACAATCGACGGATCGCGAGCGTCGTCAGGCCGGGCGTCCATCCCCCAGTAGTAGTGAAAGTCACCGGCTTCGCTCTCCAGGAATCGTGCCTCCCAGAGCTTTTTCGTTTCCGCGTCGGCGTAGCGTTCCACCAAGGACATCGCGTCGCTGTTCCCCAAGCGCTGCGGCGATCGGCGATAGAGTGAGTCCAGGACCGGTAACCATGCGCGAATCGAGTCGGCCAGACCGCGTGGCTCCCGCAGTTCGATCTCATGAAGGGCGCGGCCGAGATCCACGAACACCCGAGGATCCTCGGGGTGCTCCCGGACAAGGCGCTTGACCCAGAATTCGGCGCGCGCAGGCTCCTCGATTCGCCAGGCAAAGATCGCCATGTCGTGCAGGCGCTCCGCGTCCAATGACGGCACCACCGACAACTTGTTCTCGAAGGAAGCGTAGCGCCGCTCCGCACTCTCAAAAAAGTCAATGAATCGCGCGAGCCCTTCCCTTTTCGTTCCATAGCTCGCATGCGCCCATCCCGCTGGATGATCGGGGAAGTACTTCTTGAGCGAGTCCGGGACATTCACCCTGGGGTTCACGCGCGCCGGCGCCGACGACGCGTCAGGCTCGGCAAATGTCTCATTGGCCGCCAGCAACGCCGCGAGGGTGGGTTTGCCGTCCGCACCTCGAGCAATCGCCCCCCAGGGGAACGCCCCATCCATGTCGAAGTCCTCGCCGAGGCTGTCGGTGACAGAGAGTTGCACGGACAGGAAAGTCGCCGGCAGGGTCAGGTGCCCTTCGTAGACGCCGTCGCGAGTTGGAAGCAGCGTGGCGAGTGAGTCGCCAACTCTGACGTCCCAAAGGCGCGCACGACGGTTCGTGGTGGCGGGTCCGGAGTAGAGACCAACCAATACGAGTCGGGGCGCAGCCCGGAACCACGGCGCCGGCGTGTAACGCACCGTGACAATGGACCCCGGCGTGTTAGTCGCCGGCGACAAGGTCAGCCGCTGCACTGCTGATGCCTGAAGCCCTCCACCGCGCGGCCAGACAACCACCGCAATCGTGGCGGCGGCGGCGAGGAGGCCGCCCATTGCCAGCCTTCTCGATGCACGCCGAGCGGGGAGGGGCCAGTGCCTCGTGGGGCGGAGCGACGGCGCTTGCTCCCAAGGCGTCGCGTCTGGCGCTGGCGTCATTCGTTGAGGCTCTTCCGTCAGCGGGCGTTCTTCGGCAGCGCCTGCGATTCGCGACCACAGATCGGCTGGGACCGCTTCGACAGTGGACTGGCGCGCACGATCGCCAAAGGACCGAATTTCGTCGACGACAGCTTGGCATCGTCCACAGCGCGCAACGTGTCGGCCTACGCGCGTGCGCGCCGCTTCGACGTCGGGCCGGTCCACGTGCGCGGACAGGGAGTCGAAAGCCGGATGCAATATGTCGAATGCTTGCGTCTTCATCGTGATCCCCTCAACAGTTCACGCAGCTCGCGCCGAGCCCGGTGAAGCCGAACCTCCGAATTCGCCCGGCTGATTCCCAGCAACTCGGCGATTTCTGCGTGGTCGTAGCCTTCGACCTCCTTGAGGAGGAAGACCGTCCGGTGCTCAGCCGACAACGTGCCGAGCGCCGCATCGATGGTCAGTCGCTCTGGCGTGCCGTCGCCCGTGGCGAAGAGACCGGCAACGGAATCGACGCTGACCTCGCGCCGCCGGCGTCCACTGCGGAGGTGCATCAAGGCCTGCCGGACCGCCACCTTCCGTATCCAGCCGGGAAAGCTCGCGGCCGCTCCGGTGAAGCCGTCGATGGCTCCAGACAGGCGGAGAAACAGATCCTGCGTGACGTCTTCGGCGTCGGCGCGGTGGCCAGTCAATCGCAGCGCGGTTCGATAGACGAGGTCGCCATGCTTGGCGAAGAGCTCGCCAAGCGCGGTCATGTCGTTCGCCTGAACACGATCCAGGCGGGCGCGGAAAAGCTGCGGAGGCTCGTCGTCGACCGTCATCGGACCGGACTGAACGGCAATGGTCGTTGGAGGCATAGACCCAAGATGCCGGCCATGATCAAAAGCTTACACGCGACTCGGCGGCGAGGAGCACTGGCTCCCCGCCGCCGAATTATCCACATGCAGTCGGTGTCAGAACGGCAGGTCGTCGTCGTCGTCCGCAAGGGCTCCCGGGAAGTCTTCGAAGTCGTCGCCGCCCGCTCCGGCCTTGGCCTTGGCGGGTGCCGGGGCGCGCGACTGGCCGTTGGACGCTGCACTATCGAAGTCGCTCGCGCCACGGCCCGCACCCCCTGATCCGCCGCCCAGCATGATCAGCTCACGAACGTTGATCTCTGTGGCGTAGCGCGTCTGGTTCTCCTTGTCCTGCCATTGGCGGTACTCGATTCGACCCTCGACGAACAGCTTGTCGCCTTTGTGGACATACTTTTCGACGATGTCGGCAAGCTGCGAATTCTTCGTATTCCACACCACGCAGCGGTGCCACTCGGTCTTTTCCTGCTTCGCCCCACCGGCATCGTTCCACGACCGGCTGGTGGCGAGCGAGAAGGTTGCGACGCGATTTCCTCCGGTGGTCGACCGTACTTCGGGATCGTTCCCGAGGTTTCCGATCAGCGTCACCTTGTTCAAGCTCCGGCTCATTTGCTTCCTCCCATGACGAGAATTTATTGCTTCGCCAAAATGCTAGTCACACGCACCCTATGTTGCATCATCAAAAAACCGCGCGTAACATACAAATCAGCGCAAAACCATTAAACACCAGCATTACAACGTTTTATACGACATATCTCACGTGACACTTTACTTCAGAGCGGTGCAATTTCCCGCTTGAGCACCAGCGCGTCGTCCGTTGGGTTTCTGTAGTAATTACGTCGCCGGCCGACCTCGAAGAACGCGCGCGACTGGTACAGAGCCCGTGCTGCCGAGTTCATCTCCCTGACTTCCAGGTAGAGCCATTCCACACCTTCGGACGCGAGCCGCGCGATCGCGGCGTCGAGCAGAAGACCCCCTACCCCGCCGCTTCGAAATGCTGGATCGACGGCGATATCCGCGACCTCGGATTCCGGACCAACCACGGTGAGGATAACGTACCCCACTGGCCGCCCGCCGCCACCCTCCTCCGACTCGGCAACAAGGAAGCGCATATGCGGCAGCGCCAGCGAGGATGCGAACGCATCCCGCGACCATGGATCCACGAAAGACGCATTCTCGATGTCCAGCACCGCCGGCAGGTCGCTGGGCGTTGCCTCCCTGACCGTCACCGGCACCGCCGTCAATTGGATTGCAGCGCCCTGCCGTGCACCGCCTCCCACTTCACCTGAGCCTCCGCGAGCCGTCCGTACCCAGGCTCCCATGCTGCCAGATCTGCGGGCTCCCAAGCGCCAATCATGTTTGTGATGTGCCTCGCCGCGCTTGCTCGCGGCACCACCCGAGCGCCTTCCGACTGTTGTGGGCCGATCAATTTCGCATCGCGCGACTCGGCCAATTGCACGAGCGTCGGCGTTGCGATCAGCGCCAACGCTCCGGCCGAAACGATGGAGCCGCCCTCGTTGAATTCGAATTCCTGGACGTAACTCTCGCCCCGCATGGCATCGACCGCCGCCAGAAACCGACCGGCTCGGCGCGACTCGGAGGATTCGACCAAGAGCCTCAGTGATGACACCGGATACAACGCTGCTCCCGAAGCCATGGCCAGCCCCTTGGCGATCGCGGCTGAGATTCGAAGGCTCGTGAAGCTCCCGGGACCGGAGCCGCAAACGACCCTGCGGATGGCGGTGGGAGACAGCTCCGCGGCCGCGAGGAGCTCACCCACTGCGGCCATCAGCGCCTCCTGCTCGCGTCCGCGCATCGTCACCACGCGTTCGCCCAACAGCTGAACGCCATCGAGAAGCGCGACGCTGCCTTCGTACGTCGACGACTCAAGCGCCAGCGTGATCACGAGTGCCAGCCGGCGTACAGCAGACGCCGCTCAGGATCGTCCGGCAAGTGCTGGAGGGATAGCGTCACATGCCCTGACGGAACGCGATCACCGGCCCGCTCCGGCCATTCAACCAGCACGACGCCGGGCCCGGAAACGATCTCGTCCCACGCCAATGCGTCGAGCTGATCGGGCCGGTCGAGCCGGTAGAGATCGAGGTGGTGGACCGTGGAGCGGGGCGCGGCGTACTCGTGGACCAGTGCGAACGTCGGGCTCGTGACGTCCTCCGCGACGCCATACCCCTGACAGATGGCCTGCACGAGCGTCGTCTTGCCTGCCCCGAGCTCACCCGTAATCGTGACCAGCAACGGCGCGTGCGCCGCTCGCCCGAACTTGCGTCCCCACTCGCGGAGTTCGTCCTCGCGCATGGCGAGGGCGCCGTGATCGGCAAGTGGAGGCACCAGCGGGGGATGATCATGGCCGCCGAACTCGCTCATCGCGCTGCCTTCACGCCCGCTGCCGCGTTCGCGCGCGTTGTTCCGCCACCCATGCGCGCTTTCACTTCGAACAGCTGGTCGCGCAAACGAGCGGCGGCCTCGAAATCGAGCGCCGTGGCGGCTTCCTTCATCTGCTGCTCCAGCATGGTGACGAGCGTCTCGGGATCGACCAGATCGTAGCTCGCCGCCTCCTTCTCCGCGACCTTCCGGGCAGCCCGCTTCGGACGATCATCCTCGCGCTCGACGCGGGCATCGGCCACACGCGTGCTGAAGCGCACCTGATCGATACTCTTCGACACCGAGGTTGGCGTGATGCCGTGTTCGACATTGTACGCCGTCTGGATCGTACGCCGGCGCGCCGTTTCTTCCATGCACCGCTGCATCGACCCCGTGATCTTGTCGGCATAGAAAATCGCCCGGCCGTTCACGTGCCGAGCCGCCCGGCCAACGGTCTGGATGAGCGAGCGGTCCGAGCGCAGGAAGCCCTCCTGGTCTGCATCGAGAATGGCGACGAGCGACACCTCGGGCATATCCAGCCCCTCGCGCAACAGGTTGATGCCGACCAGCACGTCGAACTCACCCAGCCGCAGACCGCGGACAATCTCCATGCGTTCGATGGCGTCGATGTCCGAGTGCATGTACCGGACACGTACGCCGACCTGCTGGAGGTAGTCGGTGAGATCTTCCGACATCCGCTTGGTCAGCGTGGTGACGAGGACCCGTTCGCCCACCTTCGCCCGCTTCTGGATTTCTGCCAGAAGATCGTCCACCTGCCCACGGACCGACCGGATCTCGATTTCCGGGTCGATCAGCCCAGTGGGGCGAATGATCTGCTCGACGACGACGCCTTCCGAAAGGCGAAGCTCCAACTCACCCGGCGTGGCGGATACGAACACGGCGCGCGGCGTGAGAGAAAGGAACTCATCGAACATCAGCGGCCGGTTGTCGAGCGCGCTCGGAAGCCGGAATCCGTAGTCCACGAGCGTCAGCTTCCGCGCCCTATCGCCATTGAACATGCCCCCGATCTGCGGCAGGGTGACGTGCGACTCGTCCACGACCACGAGAAAATCTTCGGGGAAATAGTCGAACAAGCACGCGGGCCGCTCACCGGCATCCCGACCGGACAGGTGGCGGGAGTAGTTCTCGATGCCAGCGCAGGTGCCGATCTCGAGCATCATCTCGATGTCGAAGTTGGTGCGGCTCTCCAGGCGTTGCGCTTCGAGCAGCCGCCCATTCGACCGCATCTCTGCCAACCGCTCGACCAACTCGGCGCGGATCAGCCTGACCGCCTTTTCGAGCGTCGGGCGCTGGGTAACGAAATGTTTCGCAGGATACACCGCGGTCTTCTCGAGCACCGCAATCGTTTCCCCCGTGAGGACGTTGATCTTGGAGATGCGCTCCACCTCGTCGCCCCACAGTTCGACCCGGACCCCCTGCTCTTCGTACGCGGGAAAGATCTCGACCGTATCGCCACGGACCCGAAAGGTGCCACGCTCGAACGCGACGTCATTCCGGTTGTACTGTATCCGGACGAGGGAACGGAGGAGATCGTCGCGGTTGACGCGCTGGCCCGTGGTCACCGTGACCATCTGCTCGCGATACGACACCGGGTCTCCCAACCCGTAAATCGCGCTCACGGTGGCCACGATGATGACGTCGTTGCGTTCCATCAGCGACGAGGTTGCGCGCAACCGCAGCCGATCGATGTCCTCGTTGATCGATGCGTCCTTCTCGATGTACGTGTCCGAGGACGGCACGTACGCCTCCGGCTGATAGTAGTCGTAGTACGAGATGAAGTACTCGACGGCATTCTGGGGAAAGAAGCCCTTGATTTCGCCGTACAGCTGCGCGGCCAGGGTCTTGTTATGACTGAGCACCAGCGTCGGCTTGCCGTATTGCGCGATGACGTTGGCCATCGTCATCGTCTTCCCCGACCCCGTTACGCCGAGTAGCGCCTGGAATCGGTCGTCGCGGTCGAGCCCCTGCATGAGCTCAGCGATGGCCTTCGGCTGATCGCCAGCCGGCTGGAAGGGAGCCTGGAGGGAGAACTCGGCACGAGGCATAGACGAGCAATCTAGCATATCGGGATTTGTTCGGGTAGGCCTGACAAAACCCGCAAAACGCGAAACGTGCACAGTGCGTAGAATCAGGCATGTCACGTACTCGACTGCGCGCGCTCGTCGTGCTCTGCGTCTGTTTGGCCGGTGTCCCGCTCCTCGCTCAGCGCGGCTTCCGCGGCGGGCCCCCTATCGATTTCGTCGAGCGGGCGGCGCCATACGATGGGCGCTTCGCCTTTGCGCGCCTGAAATTCGTTACGGCGCCCGGGGGGTACTACTATCGCGGGCTTCCCGCCTGGGCGCACGGCTACCCGAACGCCGAAAACCACCTCTCGCGCATCATGAGTGAGGTGAGCGCGATCAAGGTGATCGAGGACGCGCGCAACGTGCTCGCGCTCGACGATCCGGAGCTCTTCAAGTTTCCCGTCGCGTATATGGCGGAAGCCGGCTACTGGACGATGACCGACAAGGAAGCGGCCGGGCTTCGCGCATTTCTCCTGAAGGGCGGATTCGTCATTTTCGACGACTTTCGTGACGATGGGCGCAATGCTGGCGGTTACGCGAATTTCGAGATGCAGATGAAGCGCGTCTTCCCGAATGCGCGACTCCTCCCGATGACGCACGACCACCCGATCTACCATTCGTTCTTCGAAATCCCGTCTCTCGACCTGATCCCGCAATCGTATGGATCGGGGCCGCCCACGTATCTCGGCCTGTTCGAGAACAACGATCCGAAGAAACGGTTAATGGCGATCATCAACTTCAACACGGATGTCGCGGATTTCTGGGAGTTCTCGTCGCAGGGTTTCTACCCGATTGCCGAGGGCAACGAGGCGTACAAGCTCGGGGTGAATTACATGGTGTACGCGCTGACCCATTAGGGGACAGGGTCAATTCAAGCAAGCTGCGTGACCACCAGCACATTGAACGCGGATTGAGCGAATTGAGGCGGATCAAATCTGATAAAGCGCTTAAAAGCGCTTCAAAAAAAGAGTTTGATTCAGACCTTATCCGCTTCCATCCGCTCAATCCGCGTTCAATGTGCCACCGCGACGCTAGTGTGAACGTCGCGCTTTCCCCCCTCTGATGCCTAGCTGTACGGCGTGATCCTCTCTCGCCGCGCCACTTCGGTAATCCCTTTCACCTTGCGCGTGGATTTGATGATTTTCTGGAGGTGCGCGAGGTTCTCCACCTCGACCAGCACCGCGCCCATCGCCTTGCCGTCGGTGCTCTTGAGTTCCATGCCGCGAATGTTCGTTCCCGAATCGGTCACGGCGGCGGCGACGTCGGCGTAGAGGCCACGCCGGTCGTTGCCCTCGAGCGTGAGGCGTACGACGAAACGCTCACCTTCTGCTTCCTGCCAGTCGATTTCCAGACGGCGCTCCGGCTCATGCGCCAGGAACAGCAAATTGGGACAATCCGCTCGATGGATGCTGACCCCGCGACCACGCGTCACGTAGCCCGTCACCGGATCGCCTGGTACGGGCTGACAACATTGCGCGTAGCGAACCATCAGTCCGTCCACGCCCTGAATCTTGACACCCTTCGACCCGCGAACCTTCTCGACGAGCCGCTCGACGATGCTGAGCTTCGGCACCTCGTCTTCCTGATGCTCCGGAAAGAGGTGCTTGATCGCGAGTCCGACGCTCACATCGCCCTGTCCGATCGACGCATGGAGATGCTGCGCATCGACGAGCGAGAGCTGGCGAGCCGCGACGTCGAGTGCGCTTTCGTCCGGCTTCGATAGCCGCCGCCGGCGCAGTTCGCGCTCGAGGATGTCCTGCCCGAGCTTGACCGACGACGAATGTTCTTCGTGCCGCAGCCACTGGCGAATCTTGTGACGCGCTCGGCCGGTGCGCACATGCGCCAGCCAATCGCGGCTCGGCTTGGCGTTCGTCGCCGTGATGATCTCGACCGTTTCCGAGTTGCGGAGCTCGCGCGACAACGGCGCGATACGCCCATTCACCTTCGCGCCCGCACAATGGAGCCCCACCTCCGAGTGCACCGCGAAGGCAAAGTCGATCGGCGTCGCACCCTTCGGCAACTGATGGACATCGCCCTTGGGTGAGAACACGAAGATCTCGTCGGCGTACAGATCGAGCTTCAGGAACTCGAGGAATTCATCCGGCGTCTTCGCGTCGAGTTGCAGTTCGAGAATCTGCCGGAACCACGTCAGGTGCTTATCCAGCTCGTCCGCGCTCTTCGCGTCTTCCTTGTACAACCAGTGCGCCGCAATCCCGAAGTCCGCGGTCCGGTGCATCGCCTTGGTGCGGATCTGGATTTCGTAGAGCTGACGCCCCGGGCCAAACACCGTCGTATGCAGGGACTGATACCCGTTCGACTTTGGCTGCGCGATGTAGTCCTTGATCCGCTCCTGGACCGGCGTGTAGCCGTCATGGATGACACCAAGGGCGTGATAGCAGTCCGGGACGCCGTTGACGAGCACGCGGATGGCGAGCAGATCGAAGATCTCCTCGTACGGTTTCTCGCGCTGCTTCATCTTCTTGTAGATCGACCACAGGTGCTTCGGTCGGCCCGTGACGTCAACGTCCTTGATCCCCGCACGCGCAAGCTCGCGCTCCAGAGGCTCGCGCAACGCCGCAATCAACTCTTCGCGCTCGGCGCGCTTCTGCGCGACCTTCTTCGAGAGCGCTTTGTACTCGTCGGGTTCGAGGTGCTTGAAGGCGAGATCCTCGAGCTCCCAACGCATCTTCGCCATACCGAAGCGATGGGCGAGCGGCGCGTAGAGGTCGCGCGTCTCCTGCGCGATGCGGCGTTGCTTGTCTTCCGGCAGGTAGTCGAGCGTCCGCATGTTATGCAGCCGGTCCGCGAGCTTCACGATGATGACGCGCGCGTCCTTCGCGATGGAGAGGAGCAGCTTCCGATAGCTCTCGACTTGCCGATCCTGATTTGATCCACTGTTCGGCAGCTTCGCGATCTTCGTCAACCCGTCGACGATCGCCGCGATCTCCTTGCCGAACTCGCGCTCGACGTCCTCGACCGTGATCTTGGTGTCTTCGACGACGTCGTGAATCAGTCCGCTCGCGACCGTCGTCGAATCGAGTTGGAGGTCGGCGAGAATCTTCGCCACCTCGACACAATGCGTGACGTACGGCTCGCCCGAATTGCGCGTCTGGCCACGATGCGCCTCCTCGCTGAACCGGTAGGCGCGCGCGAGCAGTTCCTGATCGAGACGCTGGTTTGCGCCTTCGTTCAGGCTCCAATCGGGAATGACTTCGCGCAACGCCGTGGCCATCAGCTCTGTCTCTCCTCCCCTCTACGCCGCAAGCGCACTCGGCCACGGCTCCACCACGTCGATGTCGACGTGCCTGGCAATGAGCTCGAAATCAGCCTTGTTGAAGGTAACGATCGTCGCTCCCAACTCGCTCGCCGTCGCCGCAATGAGAATATCGTGAAAGAATGAGCGCTGCCCAAGTCGTGACCGATTCGGAGCGCGTGTGCGCAGTCGCCGATCGATCGCCGACGCCCGCTCCCACGTTCCGAAGCCGGGCGTCAGGAGACGCTTCCTGGTCAGAAAGGGCTCGACCAACGTGTCCCGAAGCTGACGCAGGCTCTTCGGCGTCTGTGCGCCCACCAGCAGCTCCGACACGACCACCGCGCTGAGAACGAGCCGCGGCAGATGCGCCCGATGGAATTCCAGAAGCTGACGTCCAAACTCGGCCTCGCGGAAGCCGTGGATGTAGACGTTGGAGTCGAGGAGATACATCGGACTCATGCGGAACGTGGCTTCGGCGAGAAGTGATCCGTGAACCCGCCGCGGCCGATCAGTCCCGCAAGTCCCCTGGTCACTTCGGCCTCGAACAGCGCGAAATCCTCGGCCAGCGCCAGCGCGCGGTCGATCGTTTCGGTTTCCGTATCCGTGCGCAGGAGCGTCATCACGCGATCGATGCGCTCCTGGTCGATGAAGATGTTTTTCCTGCGACGAGTCTGGGTCATACGACGACTGTCAGTGGGAGTCATCTGTATAATCGCCTTCTTTTGCTGTATCGCGCAAGTGCTCATAGGAGTCCCGCCTCCGCGAAACTCAGGTACCGGCCTCGGCCGATGATGATGTGGTCGTGAACCGGGATATCCAGCACTTTCCCCGCGGTGACGAGTTGTTCAGTGACGACGCGGTCGTCCGCGCTGGGCGTAGGATCCCCGCTCGGGTGATTGTGTACGAGAATCACTGCGGCGGCGCGCTCGGCGATCGCTTCGCGGAACACCTCCCGCGGATGCACGAGCGATGACGTCAACAGCCCGCGTGTGATGGTGACATCGCGTTCGAGCCGGTGCTGTGCATCGAGAATCGCGACGTGGAACTCCTCGACCGGAAGATCCTCGAGGCGCGGCGCAAAGAGCCGAGCAACGTCACGTGGGGAGCGGACAGGTGCGCCATCATCGCGTGATTCGGTGGCAAGGCGCCTCCCCAACTCGAGCGCGGCGTGAATCGTCACGGCGCGCGCCATGCCGACTCCATCGGTCTGCGTCAGCGCGGCGACGGGTTGCATCGCCATGCGGCGCAGCGAGCCGCCAGCGGTCGCGAGGAGTGCGTGGCCCAACTGGAGAGACGAGGCCTTCATGCTCCCCGCACCAATGAGCAGCGCGAGCAGCTCTGCCGAGCTCAATGCGGCGGCGCCCAACGAAACGAGCCGTTCGCGGGGGCGTTCCGACAGGGGGAGCTCGCGGATGGCGAGCACCGTGGACGACGAGTTGTGGCGAATGATGGTCGGCATTGGCTTGGCTCTCGGAAAAAACGGGAGGGCCCTCGGCACAGTTGCGAGGGCCCTCCAATTGTGAATCCGTCGTCGCGTCAGTGCGTCATCAAAATGCCGCAGACCGTGTCACTACATCGATGCACCGTGACATTTTTTGAATTTCTTGCCCGAATTGCACGGACACGGATCGTTGCGACCGACAGTCGACCAGTCGACAGGCGCCGGCGGCCCATTGCTGATGTCACTCATGGATCTCGTGCGACCACCACCGACGATCACCGGGTCCTTCCGCACCGCAATCGGCTTTTCCGCTGGCGTTTCCGCCGGCCCAATGTCCTCGACGACGTTGGAGCCCTGCGGCACAACGTCCTCGAGCACGCCCATCGCGTTGTATCGGCGCGTCGGCGCACTGGGCGCCGATTCGGGCTGGAACTGACCCCCACCGCGCGACGCGTCTTCGGGCGGCTGCTCCTCGATGACCAGCTGCACCTTCAGGAACCGATCGGCGAACGTCTCCGCGATGTCGTTCATGAGGTCGACGAACATCGTGTACGCTTCCTGCTTGTACTCCACGAGCGGGTCCTTCTGGCCCCACGACCGATAGTGAATCGCGTTGCGGAGTTGGTCGAGGTCGTAGAGGTGGTCCTTCCACTTCTCGTCGAGCACGTTGAGCATGACGTAGCGAAGCAACCGGTCGGCGTATCCGCCTTCCAGATCGCTCACCATGTCCAGCGCCTCGATCTTGCTGGCGAAGGACACCCGACCCGCCGCCATCGCTTGCTCCTGTGCGTCCGTCAGCTCGGTGGGACGCAGGTTCTCCTCGTCGAACTCGTTGACCTGAAGGAGATAGTGCATGAGGAATTCCTGGCGGAGCAGATCGAAATCCCACTCCGAGTAATCCTCGAACTCGGCGAGCACCGTTTCCACTCGGCGGCTCACCGCTTTCTCCACCATCTTGACCGCTTCGCCCTTGAGCTCTTCCCCGCCCTCGAGGGCGAACGCACGCAAGGAGTAGATGACCTCGCGCTGCTGGTTCATGACGTCGTCATACTCCAGTAACTTCTTTCGACTCTGGAAATTCTGGAGTTCCACGCGCTTCTGGGCCTGCTCGATCGACCGCGTAATGAGCGGATGCGTGAGCACCTCGCCTTCCTGGGCGCCCATGCGGTCCATCAGCTTCGCGATGCGCTCGCTGCCGAAGAGCCGCATCAGGTCGTCTTCGAGCGAGAGGAAAAACTGGCTGGCGCCCGGGTCGCCCTGGCGGCCGGCGCGACCACGCAATTGGCGATCGATGCGACGAGATTCGTGGCGCTCGGAGCCGACGATGTGCAGTCCGCCGCACTCCATGATATCCATGTCCTTCCCGTCGGGGTCCTTGATGACGGAGGGCTTCGACGTGGTGACGCCTTCACCGAGTTTGATGTCCGTGCCGCGGCCGGCCATGTTGGTGGCGATCGTGATGGCGCCCGGCTGGCCGGCGTTCGCCACGATCTCGGCTTCGCGCTGGTGATACTTGGCGTTGAGCACGTTGTGCACGAGTCCAGCGCGCTGCATCATCTTCGACAGCGTCTCTGACGCGTCGACGCTCGTCGTGCCGATGAGTACCGGGTACCCGAGCCCGTGCAGCCGGCGGGTCTCCTCGACAATGGCGTTGTACTTTTCACGGCGCGTCTTGTACACGAGGTCGTGCCGGTCGTCACGAATGACGTCGCGATTCGTGGGGATGACCGCCACCTCGAGCTTGTAGATCTCGAAGAACTCCGTCTCTTCCGTTTCCGCTGTACCGGTCATGCCGGCCAGCTTCTCGTACATGCGGAAGTAATTCTGGATGGTGATGGTGGCCATCGTCTGCGTCTCGCCCTTCACACGGACGCCTTCCTTGGCCTCGACCGCCTGATGCAGCCCTTCACTCCAGCGGCGGCCCGGCATCGTGCGGCCGGTGTACTCGTCGACAATGAGTACTTCGCCATCCTGCACGACGTAGTTGACGTCCTTCTCGTAGAGGGCGTGCGCGCGCAGCAACTGGTGCACGATGTTGAGTCGTTCGCTCTTCTGCGCGTACTCGATCTCGAGCGTTCGGCGCTCCGTGACTTTCTGCTCCGCCGTGAGGTCGGCCGAGTGATCGATCCGGTGAACCGCTTCGCTCAGGTCGGGCAGGACGTACGCGTCGTGATCCGCCGGCGACATGAAATCGACGCCACGGTCTGTGAGGTGCACCGAGTGTCCGCGCTCGTCGAGCACGAACAGCAGATCTTCCTCGATGTCGCGATGCGCCTGCTTGGCCGGCGGCAGCTTGCGGTCGGCAATGCACTCGAGCTCCATTTTCTGCGCGAGCTGCTTGTTCCCCGGCTCCTGGAACAGCTTGAGGAGCCGCTTGTTCTTTGGATGTCCGAGCTGCGACTGATAGAGCTTGATCGCCGCCTCCTGCGTCTTGCCCGCCGTGAGGTCGCGCTCGGCATCCGCGGTGAGCACGTTCACCAACTCCATCTGGCGGCGCACCAACCCGGAGATGGCGTTGTTGTGCTCGAAGTATTGCACGTCGCCTTCATTGCCGACGGGCCCCGAGATGATCAGCGGGGTCCGCGCTTCGTCGATGAGGACCGAGTCCACTTCGTCGACCATCGCGAACACGTGGCTCCGCTGCACGCGCTGGTCGAGTGCAATGACCATGTTGTCGCGCAGGTAGTCGAAGCCGAACTCATTGTTCGTACCGTACGTAATGTCGGCCATGTACGCCGCGCGGCGATCCGGCGAACCCGCCTCGGTGTCATCAAGGCACCCGACCGTCAGGCCGAGCCACTTGTAGAGGTGACCCATCCATTGCGAGTCACGCCGAGCGAGATACGAGTTCACCGTGACGAGATGCGTACCTTTGCCGGGTAGCGCATTCAGGTACAGTGGCAGCGTCGCGACGAGTGTCTTACCCTCGCCGGTCGCCATTTCGGCAATCTTGCCAAGGTGCAACTGGATGCCGCCCATCAACTGGACGTCATACGGCACCATGTTCCACACGAGGTCGCGTCCCGTGACGCTGACCGTGCTCCCCACGAGGCGCCGGCAGGCCTCGCGGACCGTGGCAAACGCCTCTGGTAGCAATTCGTCGAGCGTTTCAGCGACCGTTGCGCGCAACTCCGCCTCGACGCCACCGGTCCCGTCGCTTCCCGTCAACTCGGTGTCGATCCGGTCGCGTTCCGCAATGTCCGCCGCGGCGCGTTTCAGTCCACGCAGTGTGGACGCGCGCGTTTCCAGCTCGTCCGTGCGCTCGTGCAGGATGCCGCGAAACTTCGCGGTCTGCGCCTGGATTTCATCGTCGCTGGCGTCCTTGAGTCGCTCCTCGTGCTCGTGGATCGCATCGAGAATCGGCTGGATTTTCTTCCGGTCGCGCTCATGGCGCGTGCCTAGGAAGGCCGTCAGTACTCGCTTGAACATGCAGTCCCCTTATCGATACAGCCGATGCTCAGTGATGTAGTCCACCACTGCATCCGGCATGAAACCGCGAATGGTCCGCCCGTCCGCAATCCGGGCACGCAACTCGGTGGACGAAATATCCACACGCCGCGTCTGGAGCACCTGCACCGTGTCCTCCACCCGCGAAGGCACGGGGTCGCCTCCCCGCGAGAGGACGGCGAGCCGCGCCAGCGACTGAATTCGTTTCGGTTCCCGCCACTGCTCGAACAAGGCAAAGGCATCTGCCCCGATCAGGAGCACGAGCTCCGCCGAGGGAAATGCCGCCGCCAATGACGCCACGGTATCAACTGTGTAAGATAACCCGCTCCGGTCGATTTCCGTCGAATCGGCCCGGAAGCCGGGAATCCCCTGCACGAGTCGTTCGGTCATCGCCAGCCGGTGCAGCCCCGGGACCGAGGCCCCCCCGGTCTTGAATGGCTGCGCTGCGGCAGGGATGAAGCGAACTTCGTCGAGTCCCAGAGCCTCAGCGGCGTCGATGGTGGGGAGCAAATGCCCGAGATGCGGCGGGTCGAAGCTCCCCCCGAAGATCCCGAGGCGCACGCCTCAGGACGCGGGTGGCGTCACAGGGCGCTCAGTTGGCGGCCCGGTGGTCGACGGCGGCGAGTTCGCGGGTACGGACGGCGTCGCGACGGGGTCCGGCACTCCGGCACACACCTGCTTGACTTCAACGTCCTCCGGATAGCCTTTCCGCAGCGCAAAGCATGTCTCGGACGCTTCCGGTTTGTACCGGATGATCTTGTACGACTCGACCATCCGAAGCTGCGCGAGCCGGACGGTCGGCGTCGCGGGATACTTGGTAACGACGTCCGTGAAATAGATCAGCGCCGGATCGTATGCTCGCCGGCGGAAATAGTACATGCCGGTACCATAGGCTTTCTGGGCGAACATCTCGTCCAGCGCCTCCATCTCCTTCCGTGCTTCGGGGATGAGCGGCGACGTCGGGTACAGGCCAAGCAGCGTGTTGTACGTTGCGGCCGCCGTCTCGCCGTAGGTCGGGTCGAGCGCCGGCTTCCGCCACATCTTCGCGTAGTCCCGGGCCGACTCGAGGGCCGCGTCATCCGCGAGCGTGTCGTCTGGAAAGCTCTCGACGATGCGCGAAAAGCTCGTCGCCGCCAGGATGAATTCGCCACGCTCTTCATGGGCCTTGCCGAGGTACCAATGCGAGCGCGGCAACAGCGTATCACGCGCCGGCAGGTCGGTCGTCAGCTTTTCGAGCGCCGTCACGGCATTGTCCCACCGTCCGGCTGCGATTTCCTGCATCGCAGCCTTATAGAGGGCTTCGTTCGTGGCGAACGTATGGAGCTGAAAGTCGGGATGGCAGGCCAGCACCGCGAAGAGCAGCGCGACGACCAGCGCCCGGCGAGAGAGAAGCATATCTTGGAACAATACCCGCAAGTTGGCCAACGGTTCGGGAACAGCCTGAGAAAGATACACGGCCCGCACCCTCCGGCCCACCCGCAGCACCGGAAAAGGCGTGGTCACCCGTTCTAGCCGGGAACGCGGCGTGGCCGAGGGACGCGCGGGGCCATCGCTGCCGTGCCGACGAGACCGCTGAAATACTCGATCGTGCGAGATAACCCTTCGCGCACGTCGACGGTCGGCTGCCACCCCAGCATGCTGCGCGCCCGCGTAATGTCCGGCTTGCGCACCTTGGGATCGTCCGTCGGCAACGGCTCGTAAACAACCGGTACGCGACTCCCCGTCAGCTCGACGACCATCTCGGCGAGCTGTGTGACGGTGTATTCGTCCGGATTCCCGATATTCGTGGGCATGTGGTCGCCCTTCATGAACAACTGGTAGATACCTTCTACTTCGTCCGACACGTAGCAGAAGCTGCGCGTCTGTGAACCGTCTCCGTAGATGGTGATCGGCTCGCCGGACAATGCCTGCACCACGAAATTCGAGACGACACGCCCGTCGCGCGGACGCATGCGGGGGCCGTACGTGTTGAAAATGCGCACGATCCGCGTGTCGACCCCATGATACGTGTGATACGCCATGGTGATCGCCTCCGCGAAGCGCTTCGCCTCATCATAGACACCGCGAGGCCCGACGGGGTTTACGTTCCCCCAGTAGTCTTCGGTCTGCGGATGAACGAGGGGATCTCCGTAGACCTCGGAGGTCGAGGCAAGGAAGAAGCGCGCGCCCTTCTCCTTCGCCAGTCCAAGGGCGTTGTGCGTGCCGAGCGATCCGACCTTGAGCGTCTGGATCGGAAGCTCGAAGTAGTCGACGGGACTCGCCGGTGAGGCGAAATGGAGGACGCCGTCGAGCCCACCCGCGACGTACGTGAATGTCGAGATGTCGTGCTTGATGAACTCGAATCGGCTCTCACCCATCAGGTGCGCGATGTTCTCGGGCCGCCCGCTGATGAAATTGTCGAGGCCGACCACCGAATGCCCATCCGCGAGAAACCGATCGCACAAGTGCGAGCCGAGAAAACCCGCCGCGCCGGTGATGAGTACCCTCATGATGTCGCACCGCGTCCGATCGACTCGTACTGGAACCCCATCCGACGCATTCGCTTCGCGTCGTACAGGTTCCGGCCGTCGATGAGGACGGGCGTGCGAAGCGCGGCCTTGATCCGCGCAAAATCTGGATGCCGGTACTCGTTCCAATCGGTCACGACAACGAGGGCATCCGCGCCCTCGATGGCGGCGTAGTTCGACTCCGCAAAGTCCACGGTCTGTCCGATGCGGCGTTCCGCTTCGTGCATCGCGACCGGATCATGCACGACGACCACCGCGCCAGCGGCGAGCAATGCGTCGATCAGCACGAGCGACGGCGCCTCTCGCATATCATCGGTGTTGGGCTTGAAGGCCAGTCCCCAGACCGCGATGCGTTTGCCGCGCACGTCACCGATGATCCCGACGAGCTTTTCGAACAACCGGTGCTTCTGCTTCTCATTCGCCAGTTCCACGGCGTCGAGCACCCGGAGGGGAACGCCGACGGAATCCGCGGTGCGTGCCAGCGCCTTCACGTCCTTCGGGAAGCAGGACCCGCCGTACCCCGGGCCCGGAAAGAGGAACGCCGGTCCGATCCGGCTATCCGAGCCGATGCCTCGCCGAACCTGGTCCACATCCGCGCCAACGATTTCGCAGAGATTCGCAATTTCATTCATGAACGAGATGCGCGTCGCCAACATCGCGTTCGCCGCGTACTTCGTCATTTCCGCCGAGGCGAGATCCATGAAGAGAATCGGCTTGCCGGTGCGAACGAACGGCGCATACAACTCCGCCATGACGTTCCGGGCAAAATCCGACTCCACGCCAATGACGACGCGATCGGGCTTCATGAAGTCGTCGATGGCCGCCCCTTCCTTGAGGAACTCGGGATTCGAGCAGATGTGGAAGGGCAGTCTCGCGTGCCGTTCGACGGCCGCGGCAACCTTCGCCGCTGTGCCGACGGGCACGGTGGATTTCGTGACGACCACGAGTTCGCGCGTCATGTAGTGGCCGACCTGTTCCGCGACCGACAGCACATGGCGAAGGTCGGCTGACCCGTCTTCATCCGGCGGTGTCCCCACCGCAATGAACACGACATCGGCGGACGCGATGGCCTCGGCAATGTCCGTGGTAAAGCTGAGGCGTTCCTGTTTCTGATTGCGCTCGACGTACTCATCGAGCCCCGGCTCATAGATCGGCAGGACGTTCCTGCGAAGTCCCTCGATCTTTCCCGCATCGACGTCAGCGCACACCACCGCATTGCCCGTTTCCGCGAGACAGCCGCCAACGACGAGGCCGACGTATCCCGAACCCACCACCGTAATGTTCATGTCACCCGACGAAGAATGCGTTGATGCCCTCGACGACTTCGTCCAGCTGGCTCGTCGTGAGCTCGGGAAAGATCGGGATCGAAAGCACTTCCGCCGCCGCGCGCTCGCTTTCAGGACACTGACCAGCCGCGTATCCGAGATAGGCGAAGCACGGCTGAAGGTGCAGCGGGAGGGGATAGTAGATCGACGAGCCGATCCCACGCTCCTTCAGGAACGACTGGAGGGCATCGCGCTTGCCCCCTGCCACGCGAATCGTGTACTGGTTGAAGATCGATTCATTCTCGGGCGCGACATATGGCGTCGACAACAGGCCGTCGCGCACGCGGTCCTCGAGCGCGGCGTTGTAGTACGCCGCATTCGCCCGTCGCTTTGCACTCCACGCCGCCAGGTGCGGCAGCTTCGCGGAGAGCACCGCCGCCTGCAGCGCGTCGAGGCGGCTGTTGTATCCGACTTCGTCGTGGAAGTACTGCTTCGCACCACCGTGCACGCGCAGGCGCCGCAGGCGTTCCGCGATCCGCTCATCCTGCGTCACGATCATTCCGCCGTCCCCGTACCCGCCGAGATTCTTCGAGGGGAAGAAACTGAACGTGCCGATCGTGGCGATCTCGCCGGCCATGCGCTGCTCGCCATCCACGGCGCGGCGCGCGCCGATCGACTGCGCCGCATCCTCGATGACGGGAAGGCCCGGAACCGCCAGCCCCACCTCCTCGATGGCCGCCATCTGGCCGAACAGGTCGACGGGGATCACGGCCTTCGACCGCGACGTACGCGCTGCCGCCACAGCCTCGGGCCGGATGTTGAACGTATCCGGCTCGATGTCCACGAACACGGGCGTCGCACCGACGTTGTGGATGGTGCCAGCCGTCGCGAAGAACGTGAATGGCGAGGTGATGACTTCGTCACCGCGGCCGATATCGAGCGCGCGCATCGCGAGCAGAATGGCATCGGTGCCGTTTGCACAGCCAATGGCAAAGCGCGTGTGCGAGAGGCGCGCGACGTCCGCCTCGAGTGCGGCGACGGGGTCGCCCAGAATGAACGTCTGCGCGTCGACGACCTTCATCATCGCGGCGACGACGTCGTCGCGGATAGTAGCGTGCTGCGCCTTGAGATCGAGTAGAGGGACTGGCATAGGTAGAAACTATAGTCTGGTGCGGAGCGGAATTGGTACTTCGCGGCCCGTCTTCGCTGACTCGTAGATGCCGAGAATCAGCTCCAACGACTTACGCCCTGCTCGCCCATCCGTGTCAGGGCGCGCGGTGCCCCCCAGCACGGGGAGCAGATTGCGATAGTAGCCTTCGTGACCGTGCCCATAGACGGTCGGGGGGGAGGTATTCGCGGCCTCGACGAGCTTGTCGTCGTCATCATAGCTCTCGAATGACCAGTGATCTACCTTGTTCACGGCGGTGCCACCGATCTTCACCGAGCCTCTTTCACCGAGAATCGTGATGGAGCCCTCGAGGTTTCTCGGATACGTCAGCACGCTGACTTCGATCACGCCCAGCGCGCCCGAACGAAACTTGAGGATGGCGACGCCGGAATCCTCCGCCTCGATGCGCCGAGCCTGCGTCGCGGTCTTGGCCATGACACTCTCGACTGGCCCCACGAGCCACTGCATGAGATCGACGTAGTGGCTCGCCTGATTCATGATGGCGCCGCCGTCGAATTCCCACGTGCCACGCCACGGTTCCGCGTCGTAGTACTCCTGCGGCCTCGTCCAGCGGACCGTCGTATTCGCCATGAAGATGCGGCCGAAACGCCCCTTATCGACCGCGCGTTTCAGCAACTGGATCGCGGGATTCAACCGATTCTGCTTGACGACGAAGAGATGCACGCTCGCCTCGTCGCAGGCGCGCACGAGGGCATCTGCCGACTCGAGTGAAATGGCCATCGGCTTTTCCGTGAGCACGTGCCGGCCCGCCTTCGCCGCAATGATGCCGTGCTGCGGATGGAGCCCCGACGGCGTGCACACCGCCACGAGATCACTCGGCACTGCGGCGAGCATGCGCTCGAGCGAATCGAAGGCCGGTACACCAACCTGACGCGCCCGCTCGATCTCCGTGTCGGCGACGGAGACGAGTTCCAGCTCCGGCACCTTGGCGATCGCCTCGAAATGGTTCTTGCTGATGCGGCCGCATCCCACGAGCGCAACGCGCACGCGCCCTGACACGGCCGGAATGACACCGCTCATTTCGGTTGCTCCATGTTCGGACCGGAAACCTGCCGAACTCCATCGGGACTCGCCGCATAGTCCGATCCGCACACCGCGCAATGGAGTCCGTCCAGCCGCTCACCGCACTGGCAGATCCAGCCAACATGTTTCGCCGGGACTCCCACGACGAGTGAGAACGGCTTCACCTCTTTCGACACCACCGCGCCGGCGCCAACCAGACAATACTGGCCGAGTGTCACACCACAGACGATCGTAGCATTGGCGCCAATCGACGCACCGCGCTTCACCAGTGTTCGCCGATACTCGGTCTTTCGCGACACGTGGCTGCGGGGGTTGATCACGTTCGTGAACACCATCGACGGGCCACAGAACACATCGTCCTCGAGCTCGACGCCTTCATAGATCGAGACATTGTTCTGAATCTTCACGTTGGTCCCGATCCGCGTTCCGCCCATCACGACGACGTTCTGGCCGAGCGAGCAGCGCTCCCCGATCACTGCGCCAGCGAGCACGTGACAGAAATGCCACACCTTGGTGCCGGCTCCGATCGCGGCGCCGTCGTCGACAATTGCCGACTCGTGCACGAAGGCCGTCGGATCGACGCTCATGTCGCCGCGTCGCGAATGTCCTGCTGCCACTCCTGGAGCGACCGGACCTCCGATTTTCGCGAGCGAAGTGCCGCAATCGCGTCGCACGCCGCGCGCGCGGCGGACAGCGTGGTGGTATACGCCACGCGGTTGCGAATGGCGGCTTGCCGCATCGAGTAATCGTCCGTCTGCGCGTGTTTCCCCAGCGGCGTGTTCACCAGCAGCTGCACATCGCCATTGAGAATCAGGTCGAGACAGTTCGGCCTGCCCTCGTGCACCTTGAACACCCTCGTCGTGGGAATCCCTTCCCGCTGCAGATGGGCCGCGGTGCCCTCGGTCGAAAAAAGCTCGAACCCCATCTCGTGAAACCGGCGGGCGATCGGCGTGACATGCGGCTTGTCGTTGTCGTTCACCGTCACGAGGATGCGTCCCGAAAGCGGCAAGCCGTTCGACGCGGCCAGCTGCGCCTTCGCGAAGGCGCTGCCGAAGGAATCGGCAATGCCCATGACCTCGCCGGTGGAGCGCATCTCGGGACCCAGCACCGGATCGGTGCCGGCGAACTTGTTGAACGGGAACACCGCCTCCTTCACCGAAACGAACGGAGGAATGATCTCCTTCGTGAATCCGATGTCTGCCAGCGTCTCACCGCACATCACGCGCGCCGCGTACGAGGCGAGCGGCACACCGATGGCCTTCGACACGAACGGAATCGTGCGGCTCGCCCGAGGATTGACCTCGAGCACGTAGACAACGCTGTCCTTGATCGCGAACTGCACGTTGATGAGGCCAATCACCTTCAGCGCCTTGGCCATCGCCACCGTCTGCTCGCGCATCGTCTGCATGTCCCGCTCGGGAATCATGGACGGCGGAAGCACGCACGCCGAGTCTCCCGAATGGATGCCCGCATCCTCGATGTGCTGCATGATGCCGCCGATCACGACGTCCGTACCATCCGATAGCGCATCGACGTCGACCTCGTATGCGTCCTCGAGGAAGCTGTCGATCAGGACCGGCCGCTCTTCCGACACGCGGACCGCGGTATCGAAATAGTGCTTGAGCGAGGCGGAATCATAGACGATCTGCATCGCACGGCCACCGAGCACATAACTCGGGCGCACGAGCACCGGATAGCCGATGCGCTCCGCTGCTTCGAAGGCCTCCTCGTAGCTCGTGGCCGTTCCGTTCGGTGGCTGCGTGAGGCCGACCTCGCGCGCGATCGCCTCGAAGCGCCGGCGGTCTTCCGCCGCGTCGATGGAGTCCGGCGACGTTCCGAGGATGCGCACCCCCGCGGCCTCGAGGCCGCGCGTGAGCTTGAGCGGCGTCTGTCCGCCCAGCTGAACGATGACGCCCATCGGCTGCTCGCGATCGACGATCTCAAGCACATCCTCCAACGTCAGTGGCTCGAAATACAGCTTGTCCGACGTGTCGAAATCCGTGGAGACCGTTTCGGGGTTCGAGTTGATCATGATGGTCTCGTACCCCTGCTCGCGGAGCGCCATCACCGCGCGGACGCAGCAGTAGTCGAACTCGACGCCTTGCCCGATACGATTCGGGCCGCTCCCGAGAATGACGACGGACTTCCGCCCACTCCTCGGCGACTCGCTCTCCTCGTCGTAGCTGCCATAGAGATACGGTGTCGCCGACGGAAACTCCCCGGCGCACGTATCCACCATCTTGTACGCCGGCCGCACGCCGAGCGCCCACCGGTTCGCGCGAACATCGGCTTCCTTCTCGCCACGAAGATCGGCCAACTGACGGTCCGAGAATCCGAACTGCTTCATCCGCCGGAGATCGAACGCACTCACCGCCGGCAATGCGGCGAACTCACGTTCCGCCACGATGAGCTCTTCCATCTGCGACAGAAACCAGGGATCGATGGCCGTGAGGTCGAACAACTGTTCGACCGTCATGCCCGCGAGGAATCCTCGTTTTACCTGGTAGATTCGCTCTGGCGTCGGCTGCCGCAGGGCGCCACGCAGCGTCTCGATCGTATCATCCGCGAGACGATCGTCGATCAGCCGCGACCCGACGACCCACCCGCTCCGTCCCGCCTCCAGCGCGCGAAGCGCCTTCTGGAACGCCTCCTTGAACGTGCGCCCGATCGACATCGATTCGCCGACACTCTTCATCTGCGTGGTGAGCAGCGGACTCGCTTTGGCGAATTTCTCGAACGCAAAGCGCGGCACCTTCACGACGACGTAATCGAGCACGGGTTCGAAGGACGCCGGTGTCGTTTTCGTGATGTCGTTCGGGATTTCGTCCAGCCGGTATCCCACCGCGAGCTTTGCGCCGATGCGAGCGATCGGGAATCCGGTCGCTTTCGACGCCAGCGCCGACGAGCGCGAGACACGCGGATTCATCTCGATCACGACCATTTCGCCATCCACGGGATTGATGGCGAACTGGATGTTGCAGCCACCCGCATCCACGCCGACTTCGCGAATGATCGCGACGGCCGCATCGCGCATCGTCTGGTATTCACGGTCCGTCAGCGTCATGGCCGGCGCGACGGTGATGGAATCGCCCGTGTGGACTCCCATCGGATCGAGATTCTCGATCGAGCAGACGATCACGACGTTGTCATAGCGATCGCGCATCACCTCGAGTTCGAACTCCTTCCACCCGATCAGGGAGCGCTCGATGAGAATTTGCGATGTCGGCGAGAGGTCGAGCCCCCGCCGAACGATCTCCTCGAATTCCTCGCGGTTGTACGCGATGCCGCCACCCGTGCCGCCGAGCGTGTAGGACGGGCGAATGATGGAGGGAAAGCCGGTGGTCTCGAGGAGCGCGATCGCTTCGTCGAGCGTATTGGCGATCCCACCTTTTGCGACGCCCAGACCGATGCGCTCCATCGCCTCGCCGAACTGCTTGCGATCCTCTGCGATCGCGATCGCGCGCGCCGATGCCCCGATCAGCTCCACACCATGCTTGGCGAGCACGCCACTCTCGGCGAGGGACATCGCCACGTTGAGGGCCGTCTGTCCCCCCATGGTGGGCAGCAAGGCATCGGGTTTCTCGCGCTCGATGATCAGCTCGACGAACTCCGGCGTCACCGGCTCGAGGTACGTGCGATCGGCGATCTCGGGATCCGTCATGATCGTGGCGGGATTCGAGTTGATGAGAATCACCTCGTACCCCTCCTCGCGCAGCGCCTTCGTGGCCTGCGTACCGGAGTAGTCGAACTCGGCCGCCTGTCCGATGATGATGGGGCCCGAACCAATGACGAGAATACGGTGCAGATCAGTGCGTCGCGGCATGAACCAGATCGTCGATGATATCGTCGAGCGACCGCTGGGGAGCCCAGCCGGTTGCGCGTCGAAGCTTGCTGTTGTCACCCACCAGCGCGGGAACATCCGCAGCACGCATGTATGCGGTCTCGGTGCCAATTTCCGCGGCAATGCCCAACCGCTCAACCACGGCCCTGGCCAGCGCGCGAACGCTGTGCCCTGCGCCGCTGCTCACGTTGTACACCTCGCCGTCGGTGCCGTCCGTGATCAACGCAAGATATCCACTGACGGCGTCCCAGACATGCAAATAGTCTCGGATCGTGTCGCCATTTCCGATTGCGAGCGTTCCTCCCGCGCGGGGGAGTGCCAGGGCGCGCGCAACGAGGGCGGGAAGCAGGAAATGCGACGCGTGCCCGACGCCAGAGTGGTTGAAGCTTCTCGTGCATCGCACTCGCAGGCCGTCTGAGCGAAACATCTGAAGCGCCACCGTCTCCTGGGCGACTTTCGACGCAGCATACACGCTGAGGGGACGCTGCTCCGCGAGTTCCGTCAGCGGCATGTCGTCCGTGGCGTGACGCCCGTATTGGTCCGCCGACCCAATCACGAGAATGACCGGATTGCTTCCACCGGCATCGCGGCACGCGCGCACTGCCGAGAGGAGGCGAACTGTTCCCATCGTGTTCACATCATATGTCAGAAACGGATGATTGGCTGCCGTTGGCACGTGACTGATGCCGGCAAGATGGAGCACGACATCCGCTCGCGAACGCTGCACCACCGCCGACACATCGTTCTGGCGCGTCACGTCCAGCTCACACCAGTCGATTCGTGCCCGTTCGGCGGCGTTGAGGATCAACTGATCCGGCGAGGGCCCGTATCCACCTCCGGTGACGCTCCAACCCCGCTCGAGCATGGCGCGCATGGCCCATTGAGCGACGAATCCGTTCGCTCCCGTGACGAGCGCGTGCGTCGTCACGGGAGGTCGACTCCGTCGAGCATACGAAAAGGGGAGCCCCTGAGAGCTCCCCTTCGCGGACACGAGCGGCGGAGCGGCTGCGTCACGCCACCTGCACGCCGCGCGGCGCGCGCTGAACCTTGCCGGCGTTCATGCAGCGAGTGCACACCTTCACCTTCGAGATCTTGCCGTCGATGACGGTACGCATGACCTGAAGATTCGGCTTCCAGGAGCGACGCGTCTTGTTGTTCGCATGCGAGACGTTGTTGCCGAACGCGACGCCCTTGTCGCAATGAAAGCAACGATTACGCTGGATAGCCATGATTACTTGCCCTCCGGCATGAACTCGATCCGCGCCATGTCTGCGCCGTCGCCCTTGCGGAAGCCGGTCTTCAGGATGCGCGTGTATCCGCCATTCCGCGTGGCGAAACGCGGGCCGATCACCTGGAACAGCTTGTCCGCCGCCTCACGCTTCTGCACGTGACGGATGGCGAGACGACGGGCGTGCAGCGTGCCCGAGCGCGCCTTGGTGACGAGCTTCTCGATGAATGGGCGCAGTTCCTTGGCCTTCGCCTCGGTCGTCTCGATCGACTCGCTCTCGATGAGCGACGTCGCGAGGTTGCGCATGAGCGCGAGCTTCTGCTCGCTCGTGCGGCGCAGTTGCCGCCCTGCCTTCTGGTGACGCATCTGGTGTTACTCCTCTTCGTCGTCGGGAGCGGCGGCGGCAGCCTGGCTCGGCGGTGTGCCCCAATCGAGCACCCGAACGCCGTCGCCGTTCTCCTCGAACCGCATGCCAAAGTTCAGTCCTTCACGCTCCAGCAGATCCGCGATCTCCTGAAGCGACTTCTTGCCAAAATTCTTGACCTGCAGGATCTGGCTCTCGGTCTGCCGAACCAGGTCGCCAAGGCTCCGGATATTGGAGTTCTTGAGCGAGTTCACTGACCGGACGCTCAGCTCGAGGTCATCGATCGGCGTCTTGAGCAGGCCCTGCATGCGAGCGCCATCCGTGCCGGCACCGTCGGACATGCCACCGGCCACCGGCGCCGAGCTGTGCGAGCCGAACTCCACGAAGTACTGGAAGTGCGTCTGCGCGAGGGCTGCCGCGTAGCTGACGGCTTCTTCCGGCGTGATCGTGCCGTTGGTCTCGACCGTCAGCGTGAGGCGATCGTAGTCCGTGCGCTGGCCGACGCGGGTTTCCGCGACGGAGAAATTGGCGCGGCGGACCGGGTTGTAGATCGAGTCGATGCGGACGAGGTCGACCGGCAGGCCGCGATCGAGCGGATGCTGGTCGGACTCGACGTAGCCACGGCCCTTGTTGATGTAGAGCTCGATATTGAGGTCGCGATCGTCGTGGAGCGTCAGGATGTGGTGCGACGGATCGACGATGCGAACGCCGGAAACCGGCTGAACGTCACCAGCCGTAACGGCGCCAGGTGCGTCCTTCTTGATGTGCAGCACCGCGCTCTCGACATCGTCGGCGAGCGTCAGCGTGAGCGTCTTGAGGTTCCCGATGATCTGGTGGACATCCTCGACGACACCCGGAATGGTCTGGTGCTCGTGCACGACGCCGTCGATGCGGACGCCCCACACGGCGGCGCCGCGGAGGGACGACAGCAGCATGCGACGCATGGCATTGCCAAGCGTGTGCCCGAAGCCGCGCTCGAGCGGCTGGAGGCGAAATTCGGCGATATTGGGATTGTCCTCGCGCTTGGTCGATTCAACCAGCTGCGGACGGACAAGACCACGAAGATCGATCGTAGAAGCCATATTCAGTCAGTGTGTTCGGGTCATTCCAGCCGAAGATCGGCGGGAAACGCTCTGCCTCGCCCCAAACGCGCGGCAGACTCGTAGAGGGGTTTGGGCCCCGACCATCAACTACAGGTGACAGGGGGTAGGAATCAGGAGACAGGAACTGCGGTTGCTGTTCCTGACCCCTGTTACCTGACTCCTGTCCCCTTTACTTCGAGTAGAGCTCGACGACGAGCTGTTCCTGCGCGGCGATCGGGATGCTCGTCCGAGCGGGCTTCTCGAGCACGCGCCCGCTGAACGTCTCCTTATCGACCGCGATCCACGAGAGCGGCGCGCCACGGGAGGACTGATCCATCGCCGTGATGACGGACACCTGCTCGCGCGACTTCACCCGCAGACGGACTTCCTGACCCGGCTGCACGTGGAAGCTGGGAATGTCGACACCCTTCTGGTTCACTTCGACGTGGCGGTGGCGAATGAGCTGGCGCGCGGCCTTGCGGCTGGACGCGAAGCCCATGCGGTACACGACATTGTCGAGGCGCGTCTCGAGGGCGGCCAGCAGGTTGTGGCCACGGAGGCCGGGCTGCGAGCTGACCTTGTCGAACGTGTTGCGGAACTGCTTCTCGCTCACGCCGTAGATGCGCTTGATCTTCTGCTTCTCACGGAGCTGCTTGGAGAACTCCGACGCCTTGCGACGACGCGCCGTTGCCTGACCATGCTGGCCTGGCGCGTACGGGCGACGCTCGACCGGGCACTTCTCGGTGAAACACTTGGTGCCCTTGAGGAACAGCTTGGTTCCCTCGCGACGGCACTGGCGGCAGCTCGGACCTGTATAGCGACCCATCTCAAACTCTCCGACGCTTCGGGGGACGGCAGCCGTTGTGCGGAATCGGCGTCACGTCCTTGATCGACTTCACCTGGAGTCCCGCCGCGGCGAGCGCCTGGATGGCCGACTCGCGGCCGCTTCCGGGGCCCTGCACACGCACGTGCACCCGCTTCACACCAGCCGTCAGCGCCTCGCGCGCACACTGCTCTGCTGCGACCGTCGCAGCGAACGGCGTGCTCTTCTTGGAGCCCTTGAAACCGGCCTTGCCACTCGAACCCCACGCGATCGCATTGCCACGCGGATCGGTGATGGTGATGGTCGTATTGTTGAAGGTCGCATTGACGTGGGCCACGCCCTCCGCCTCGACCACCTTCTTGGACTTCTTTCCAGTCGCCATAGGATTACTTGGTTACCTTCTTCTTTCCGGCAATCGCGCGGCGCGGACCCTTCTTCGTGCGCGCATTGGTGTGCGTGCGCTGCCCACGAACGGGAAGGCCACGGCGGTGACGGGTACCGCGATACGAACCGATGTCCATCAGACGCTTGATGTTCATCGAGACCTCCGTACGCAGGGCGCCTTCGACCCGGTACTCCTTCTCGATGACCTGACGGAGATGATTCACGTCAGCGTCGGTCAGGTCACGGACACGCAGTGCTGCGTCGATCCCCGCCTTCTTCATGATCTCCAGTGCGGACGCCCGTCCGATACCGAAGATGTAAGTCAGTCCGATCTCAACCTTTTTGTCGCGCGGGAGATCGATGCCAGAAATTCGAGCCATTCTCTATCAGCCCTGACGCTGCTTATGCTTAGGATTGCGCTTGCAGATGATGCGAGTCACGCCGTTGCGCTTGACAACTTTGCAGTGCTCACAAATCGGCTTCACGCTGCTACGGACTTTCACTGGATACCATCATTGCAAAACGTGAGATTTTCCGGCCAAGTCACTAAGCATAACCGCCACTGTAAGTTGACGCAACCCCGAGAGATACGGGGATTCACCCCACCGGAGTCACCCACTGCGGCGTGTCCGCCGCCAGATCGGCCTGTACCCGCCGAAATGCCAGCCGCGGATCCGCCGCCGCCGTCACCGTTCGGCCCACCACCACATACCGCGCCCCGGCCCGCTGGGCCGATCGCGGCGTGACCACCCGGGCCTGATCGTTCGCAGCATCACCCTCCAGACGCACCCCAGGCACCAGCACGGCCAGCCGGTCGCCAAACACCCGCCGGACCGATTCCGCCTCCTCGCCGCTGCAGACGATCCCGTGCACGCCCACCGCCACGGCATCGCCCGCCAGCCGCAGAACCTCCTCCTGCACGTCCAGCGCGCCCCTGCCCCAGCTGCTCGCCAGCGCGGCCCCGTCCAACGAGGTCAGGACGGTCACGGCCAGCACACCGCACTCGGTACCAGCCGCCGCCTGCGCCGCCTCGAGCATCGCTCGGCCGCCAGAGGCGTGGACCGTCACGAGCTTGGCGCCCAATCCCGCAGCCGACCGAACGGCTCCCGCAACGGTATTCGGGATGTCGTGGAACTTGAGGTCGAGGAAAACGTCGGCGCCGAGCTCCTCCCGCAGGTCGCGGACGATCCGCGGGCCGGCCGCCGTGAATAGCGTGCTCCCGACCTTGTAGAAGCGGCACGCATCGCCCAGCACGCGGGCAAGAGCGATCGCATCGCCCGAGGTCGGGACGTCCAGGGCAACGATGGGTTTGGCATAGCCCGTCATACTTGGATACCCGTTGTGGCGCGCAGGCACATTGAACGCGGATTGAGCGGATTGAAGCGGATAGGATCCGATACAACTGCTTTCGTTTGCGTGGTTGAATCGCCGAAATCCGCTCAATTCGCGGTCAGGCCACTCGCAACTGCTTAGAACTTCAGAACACCAACAATCTCACCGATTTGCGCGACGCCATGTGCATGGCACCATTGCTCGAGCCCGCGAACCACACGTTCCGGCGCGCGCGGATCGCGCAGCATCGCCGTCCCCATCCCGACCAGTGAGGCACCGGCCATGAGGTACTGGAGCGCGTCCTCCGCACTCGACACCCCTCCGAGACCGAAGAGCGGAACCGACACCGCTTGCCGCACCTTCCAGGTCGCAAGCACCCCGACGGGGCGCAAGGCGGTACCGCTTACCCCACCCGTGCCGAATCCAAGCGCCGGCGCACGCCGTTCGACATCGATCACCAGGCCGGGAATGGTATTCACCAGCGTCAGCGCATCCGCGCCCGAATCGACCGCGATCCTGGCACTCTGGGCAATGGCCGGTAACATCGGCGAAAGCTTCACGAACAACGGCCGGCGCGTCACCGCGCGCGCTCGACGCACGACGTCCGCGAGCGCGGTGGGATCCGCCCCAAATTCCGCGCCACCTGCCTTGACGTTGGGACAGCTCACGTTGAGCTCGTACCCGTCGAGCGCCCCAACACAGTCCCGCTCCACGCATGCATCGAGCTCGGCAATGACTTCAGCGAACTCCTCCGTCGCGAAGCCGACGATGTTTGCGATTTTTCGCGTCTCAGGAAGCGATGTCGCCAACCAAGGCAAATGTTCGAGTCGGACGGCGGCAACACCTGGGTTTGCCAGCCCCACCGCGTTGATCATGCCGCCATCGAACTCGGCGACGCGCGGTGACGGGGCTCCGACCCTCGGCTCCGGGCTCACGGCCTTCGTAACGAGCCCGCCGAGTGCGTGCAGGTCGACGATGTCCGATAGCTCGCGGCCGTAAGCGGCGGTTCCAGCGGCGAGAACGATTGGATTTTGAAAGGTGAGTCCGGCAACCTTCACCGCGAGCGTACCGCGGTGACCGCTCATCGCGATCCGACCACTCCGGCAGGCGGACGGCCGTCTGCGCTGACACGACGCTCATACCGCTTCAGGTATTCGAGCACACCGTCCGAGATCGCCGCCGCGAGCTCATCCATCTTCGCGGGGTCACTGAGGTAGGCGGCCTCCGCCGGATTGGTTCCGAAGCCGATTTCCACGAGGACGGCAGGCATGAACGCGGTGACCAGCACGCGAAATCCCGCCTGTTTCACCCCTCGGCTCGGCCCGGGGTGTACCTGTCCCATCCGCCGCTGAATCAGGTCAGCGAGCTCATTCGCCTCGCGAAGGTGCTCGTTCTGCTTCATGTCGCTCAGGATGAAGCTGAGGGGATCGCCCGCTTGCGCCGACGGCCCCGATTCGAAACGAATCGCCTCGTTTTCCATCTGCTCGACACGCCGAGCATCCTCGGTCTTCGCTTCGGCGAGGAAGTAGGTCTCGAAGCCCCGGGAGCCACCTGGATCCTTCCAGTTTGGGTTGGCCGCGTTGACGTGGATGCTGACGAACAGATCAGCACGTGCGTCGTTCGCGATCCGCCCCCGATCGGAGAGTGCGATGAGGGTGTCGGTCGAGCGCGTGTACTTGACGTCGATGCCCCGAACGCCGAGCGCCGTGCCGACGCGCTTCGCCACGTTGAGCGTCACGTTCTTTTCGAGCAGCTCGGAACGGCCGCCAATTGGTCCGTGCATCCCGCCGTCGGGACCACCGTGGCCCGCGTCTACCACAACGAGGCGCCGCGACCGCAGCGCACCAAGCGAGGAACGCGCGGCAACGACCGAACCGCGGTCTGCGGCGCCTTCCAGAGGTGGACCGCTTCGGGGCGTCCTTGCGGGGCGGACCGGTTCCGCGCCGGCTTTTGTCGAGTACTTCTGGACGGTCGAAAACGCGCGCAACTCGAACCGGTCAGGATCCCACACCAGATTCTGCGCGACGTGCGGAATGATCTCGGCGACAAGCTGAAGCGGAATGTAGAGCGCGCCTTTGCGCACTTCCGGCGCGATGGCGAGCTGATAGGTCTCGTCGCCGACCTTGGCGAACCGATTGCCTTCCTCGACCGAGATCGCGGTGCCGTTGACGATCAGCATCCACCGGCCGGCCGTGAGATGCGAGACGGTGATCGGCACAACCGGCTTGAGCTGATCCGCACGCAGCAGCGGTCCGTCGGGCGTCGCCACGAGGGCGACCGAAACGGACCGCATGGCGTCTTTGACGACCAGCGGACGCGCGACGGATGGCATCGCCGCAGCGATCTGAAAGGCCGAGACCAGGGCGAGAATCATCGGCGCGTCACCGCGCGCGCGATTTCACGATTCGCGTCGCGCTCGCGCTCCGTGTCGCGCTTATCGTGCAGCTTCTTTCCCTTCCCCAGAGCCAATACCACCTTGGCGATCCCGCGTTTGAAGTACAACTCGAGCGGAACCAGGGTGAGCCCCTGACGCTCGATGGCACCTATCAGACGCGTGATCTCGCGCTTGTGCAACAGGAGCTTGCGCGTGCGGGTCGGCTCATGGTTGTTGTAGCTGGCGCGTTCGTAGATCGAGATGTGGAGGTTGATGATGTAGATCTCGCCTTCGCGGACGATACCGAAGGCGTCCGAAAGATTGGCTTTCCCTTCGCGCAGCGACTTCACCTCACTGCCGGTCAGCACGATTCCGGCCTCGAAGGTGTCGAGGATGATGTAGTCGTGTCGCGCCTTCCTGTTCTTCGCGACAGACTCGATCTCTGTTTTCTCCTCGGACTTCGCCATGCAATTCATTATAGACGGGGCATCTGCGAGCGGCAACGCAATGCGTTGACTTGGTTACGCGCGCGGGCTTAATTTGCGTGTCTGTTCCAGAAAGGCTCGGGTGGTGGAACTGGTAGACACGCAGGTCTCAGAAGCCTGTGCCTTCACCGGCGTGGGGGTTCAAGTCCCCCCTCGAGCACTGTCGGAAGGCGTCCGTCACTTCGTGACGGACGCTTTTTGATTTTATCGGGCTTGGGCGGGGGCTTGGGCTACGGCTTGGGCGGGGGCCTTACCGAGGGCTTACCGGCAGGCGAGGGCGCGGACTTGGGCTTTGGTTTGGGCTTGGGCTCCCTCAAGGCTAAGTCGAGTACCCATCCTGAAACTGCCATTTTACCTGTCACCCTGAGCGAGCGAAGCTCGTCGAAGGGTCTGCACGTCACACACAGAACAGCATTTTGGCTAGGGCGGCCCGGGGCCGGCGCCTGGTTAATTGCGAATTCGCGAGGGAGCTACGTCCTCGGGAAGCTCGGCTGCGCCGAACGTCTCGCGAAGAGCAGCGTTTGCCTCCGTCATATACTCGCGTACGAGCTCGGTTCCACGCTGCACTGCCGGGTCGTCGGCGCGAATGGGACCGCCAGAGAATGCCAGCAGATTCTGCGCAACGCGCGTCGACGCCGAGCCGCCGCCGCGCGACGTGATGGCGTCGCGATAGGCGCTCATCCGGGCATTGAATTGCCGCTCGGCCAGTTCGAGGAGCTCGCCATCGACGTTCCGGTCCTTGCCCATCCGGTGCAGCAGTGCGCGCAGCGCCTCTGACGGAGTCCGGTCGTCGAGGGCGTCCCGCTGCGCAACCAGGATTCCAAGCGCACGGCGCAAGTAACGCAGTTCCCACTGCGCATGATCGAGGTCACCACGCGTCGCGACGGTCGCGAGCCAGTCCACGTCTTCCGCCGACGGCTCGCGCATGAGCGCGACGGCGTACTCCGAGCTCTTGCGGAGCAACGCACGGTCGTCACGAAATGAACGGAATAGGCGCACTGGCGCCGCTTCGATCAGCCGTGGAGAACGGGCAGCGCGAGGCGACCCGATGCCGATACCATCGGCCGATCAAGTCCCACGCGCTCACGAACCTGCTGCTCCTGCATCAAGAGATCGCTGAGCCGCACGCTGTCCAGCACCTCGTCGATCTTCTGTTGTAACAACACCCAGACCGGGCGAATGCTGCAGTCGTGCGACTCGGCGCAACGCTCGGCTTCGACTGGATGGGTGACGCAGTGGATGTCGAAGGTCGAATGCTCGGACGCCGAGATCACGTCGCGAACGGTGATCTCGTCAGCCGGCCGCGCCAGGCGGTACCCGCCATGTGCGCCTCGTGTGCTCACAACGATCGTCGCGCGACGCAGCTTGAGCATGATCTGCTCGACGTAGTCCGCGGGCAGTCGCTCACGTGCGGCAATCTCGCGGCCTGTGACAGGTCCGTCCGACGTCCGCCGGGCCAGATGAAGCGCGCAGATGAGGCCGTATTCGGCCTGGGTGGTGATTCGCACGCCTGAAATCTAGTGCAATCGTCAGATATCGGCTATCGCGCGCCGCCGAAAGCAGCGTTTCGTGCTGCACCGACCGGGCCACCACCGCCACAAGGAACGCGGCACAGTGAACGACTCCTCAGCGCGGCGCAAATCTCGTCACCACAATCGTGACCTCCTCGTCGGCGAGCCTCGTGTCGTAATCGATGTCGATTCGTGTCGGGTATCCGAGGACCGGATCATACGTCACGTCGAGCTTGGCGGCATTGCGGCGCGCTGCATCGTCCACGATCTCCCAAAGTCCGTCGATCGTTGGAAAACTCTGCGCATAGTTCGCCGGCAGGGGCTGCCCTGAACTCTCATACCGTCGACTCTCAACCACACCATTTCGCACGGCGACGATTACCGGATTCGTGAATTCTGCGGGGCAGAAGCACAGACGCCGCATCGTAAAGTCATACGACGCCGGATGATTCGACGTCCAGCGGTCGCGCGCGGTGTTCGGGCTCGGGTCCGCTTCCGTGGATACGACACGGCAGGATGCTGCGAGGCTGACAACGCCAAGCAGCATCCACGCTCGCGTGCTCATCCGCCGGCGACCATTCCGTGCTTGCCGCCCGGCACACCGATCTCGGTCATCTTCCGGAGATCGAGCACGTCGTCGATCTCATCGGCAGGGAGCAGCTGGTCGCGCTTCACCATGTCACGCACGAGAATCCCCTCCTTCACCGACTGCTTGCTCAGCTCCGCCGCCTTCGCGTAGCCGATGTGCGGCATCAGCGCCGTCGCCAGCGCGGCCGAACGTTCAACCCAGTAGGCGCACATGTCCTCATGTGCTTCGATGCCCGATACGCACTTCTCGTTGAATACCCTCGCGGTGTTCGTCAGAATACGCATGGACAACAGCACATTGAACGCGATAACGGGCATCATGACGTTGAGCTCGAGCTGGCCATGCTCGGCGGAAATCGCGACCGTCGTATCGAGACCCATCACCTGGAAGCAGACCTGATTGACCATCTCCGGGATCGATGGATTGATCTTGCCCGGCATGATCGACGAGCCTGGTTGCACGGCGGGAAGCTTGATCTCGTCGATGCCCGTGCGCGGACCCATCACCATGATGCGCAGGTCGCTCGCAATCTTGCTCAGGTCGATTGCCAGCACGCGCATTGCCGCGCTGAACCCTGCGACATCGCCCATGCTCTGCATCAGCTGAATGCGGTCGGCTCCAATGCGCAGCTCGAGGCCGGAAATCGCCTGCAGGTGGGTGTTCATGAGCGCCGGATATTCTTTCTCCACCGTCACGCCGGTGCCGACGGCGCTACCACCGATCCCCAGGTCGCGCAGATAGTCAGCCGCCTCCTTTACGCGACGGATACCGCGGTCGAGCGAGCCGGCGTACGCCGCGAACTCCTGCCCTAGGCGAATCGGCATCGCGTCCTGCAGGTGGGTACGACCAGCCTTGACGATATGGTCGAACTCCCTGCCCTTCGCGGCGAACGAATCGCGTAAACCCTCGAACGCGCTGACGAGCGCATCGAGCTGCGACAGGCACGCCAGCCGAATGTTCGTGGGGATGGTGTCGTTCGTGCTCTGCGCCATGTTGACGTGATCGTTCGGATGCACGGGCGTGTACGTCCCGCGCGCGCCGCCGAGCAGTTCGTTGGCGCGATTGGCAAGCACCTCGTTCACGTTCATGTTGTGCGACGTGCCAGCACCCGCCTGATATGGATCCACGACGAACTGCGCCGTGTGCTTTCCTGCAAGCACCTCATCGGCGGCCTCGATGATGGCGTCCGCCAGCTTCGCGTCAATGCGCTTCGTTTCCTTGTGCGTGAGCGCGGCGGCCTTCTTGATCCACACCTGCGCCATCACGAACGGCCAGAGCGGTGCGAGGCCACTGATGGGGAAATTCTCTCGCGCGCGAACCGTCTGGACACCGTACAACGCATCGGCCGGGACTTCCTTCGGACCGAGGGGATCCTTTTCGGTACGCGTCGCCGCCGTTGCTGTTTGTTCGCTCATGTCGTGCTCCGTGAAGTGATGAAGCGTGCGAGGACCACCAGAGAGACGAGAGCGGCAACCGCCCCGACGCCCATCCAGAGGACGCTCATTCCGTGAAGTTTTCCGAACGCCTGCCGGCGGGGATCGGAGGGATCGAGCGCATCGACCGGACCTCCAATCGCCGACCGGATGGCTTCGATGCGGGGCGAGATGACGAGCTGTGCAACAGCGCACGCCGCCGCGAGGACCACCGCCGCTCCGACGCCGAACCACCCTGCGCCGACGGCGCGCGCAACCATCGCCGTCACAATGCCAAGACTGATGCCGGTCCAGAACAGCACAGGGAGGACGCGACCGACGAGTGCACCCGCCAGCGTCCGCGAGGGAAGCACGGCAAAGGCGGCCGGCGCCACGACCGCGGAGACGATCACCGCTGCTCCCAACCACGCCGCCAGCAGGCCCAATGTCGTGATGGCCAACGTGCCCGCGCGCACCGTCATCGCTTGAGCGTCCGCGCGCGTCCGGAGAGGAACGGGTTCGTTGCGAGTTCGTCAGCAATCGTTGTCGACGGCCCGTGACCTGGAAAGACGACGGTCTCTGGCGGAAGCGTCGCGAACCGCTCCAGGGACTGGTCCATCTTGTGTGGGTCGCAGAGCGGAAGATCCGTGCGGCCAATGCTGCCGGCGAACAGCAGATCACCAGAGAGTGAGATACCTGGCGCGTTGAAGCTCACCTGTCCCGGTGCGTGACCCGGCACGTGCATGACAGAGAACTCGAGTGATCCGCACGATAGAATGTCACCCTCACCGATGGCGGTCGTCGTCGCGTCAGGCTGATCCCAGGGCAAACCGTACATCTGGGCCGCTCGCGCCGACAATGACGTGTAGAACGGCATGTCGAGCGGATGCATGTACACCGGCACCGGAAATACCGCCTGCACGTCGTTCATCGCGCCGATGTGATCGAGATGCGCGTGCGTGAGCCAGATCGCGTCGAGGGTCGTGCCGCTGTCGCGAATCATTTCCACGAGACGCTCGCCTTCGCCGCCGGGATCCACGAGCACCGCATGTCCCGTCGAGTCGTCGATTACGAGATAGCAGTTCTCCGCGAAGGCCCCGACCGTGCGAACATCGATCTTCACGCCGAGTATCCGCCCGTGCCCAGGGGGTCGACGGGATGCCCTTCGGTGCGCGCCTTGAGGTATTTCTCGACGGCGATGGCGGCGGTGGTGGCGTCGCCGACGGCCGTGGTCACCTGACGCGTGAGTTGTGAGCGAAGATCGCCGGCCGCAAACAGCCCAGGAATCGACGTCTGCATGATCGTGTCGGTCTTCACGTAGCCCATCTCGTCGTGATCGAAGTGCCCGTCGATGATTCCCGTGTTCGGACGGAAACCGACGAAAACAAAGCAACCGCTCGCATCGAGCGTGCGACATTCCCCGCTCACGACATCGCGGAGGAGCAGTCCCGTCATCAGGCCCTGTTCGTCACCAGTGACTCGCTCGGCGACGGTGTTCCAGATGACCTCGATCTTGGGATTCGCGAAGAGGCGCTCCTGAAGAATCTTCGACGCGCGAAAACTGTCGCGGCGGTGGACGACATACACCTTTTTGGCATAGCGCGTGAGAAAATCGGCTTCCTCCACCGCGGCGTCGCCACCGCCAACGACGGCGATGATGTGCTCCTTGAAGAAGGCGCCATCGCAGATCGCGCAGTAGGACACGCCCTTGCCCGCGTACTCGAGCTCACCGGGGATGCCGAGCTTCACCGGCGTGCCCCCGGCCGTCACGATGACGGCGGGTGAGAGGTACTTGTCACCGGTATCGGTGACGGTCTCGAAGCTTCCATCCGCGAGCTTGGTCACGCAGGTGACGTTCGCTGTGATGAACTCGGCACCGAATTCCTTGGCGTGCTCCTCGAACTTCTTGGCCAGCTCCCAGCCGAGGATCGATTTCTCTCCGATCCAGTCGTCGAGCTTCTCCGTGTTGAGCAGCTCGCCTCCCGGGATGCCGCGCTCGAGTACGACGGTCTTCAACATCGAGCGGCCGGTGTAGAGTGCCGCGCACATGCCCGCCGGCCCAGCTCCAACTATGACGACGTCGTACCTGTTGTTTTCGCTCAAGAAAGGGATCCTCGGATGGGAGCACGAACGTCCGCGCTCAGCTTCTAAATGTCACCAGAGGAACCCTTCGAGGGAACTGTTCCGTTCCCGGAGAGGCAATCGGGGCTGCGATGCCAACCAAGGCCAGATGCCGCCGAGGAACACCCCGAAACAGGAAGGCGCGTTGGACGGCTCGACGCGCAAGTACCCACCACAACGACCCTGGTTCGAACTGCAGATTCTTCGGATTGAGCGGATTTGGCGGATTGATCGGTCGTGGAGGCAACCCTCAGCGCTCCCAATCACATGGCTGGAACATCGAAGCATGTTTCCTTTACATGTCGACGGGACGCACCTCGCCCCGGGCGGGAGCATCCCGGAAGATCCGCTCAATCCGTCGAATCCGTTCCAGCACCCTTCGTCTTCGGTGCAAGTGTGGCGAGCGGAGTTGTCGAACGAAACGAATCAGTCGCGGACAATGATCCGGCGAAGTGCCCCATGACAGTGTGACGCCGTCGCGATCACGAACTCCGCGGTTCCGGTGGCCCCGCGCTCGGCGACGGTGCGGTCCGCAGCAATGATTTCCCGGACGTCGATCATTCCTACGCCGTGCGTTCGATGCGAGCAATGGAAAGTGAATTCCCCATCGACGCGGCGGCCGGCGTCACGCTCCTGCTCCGCATACGCCGCAATCGCCGTCGGCATGCTCCAGCTGCGAGGGCCTTTCGTGGCGGGGCACTTTGCCGGTTCAATGCAGTTGATTGGACACATCCACTCCGCAAAGCTCACGTAGTGCGTGTCGCCGGCGGCGCGCTGCCACGGCACATCCGGCGTCGACGCCAGCGGCGCGATCTCGACGGCTCGGTTCGGCCACCGGTCGCGAGCGCGTGCTCCAATCCAGTCCGCAAACAGGTGCGGCATCAGCGGCGAGGGCACGACCGCGTCAGCGCTTTCCCCTATCTGCGCGGCGCGCTCTCCAAGATACTTCGCAAAGAATGCAGCCCACGTCGACACCTCGACGCGAAGTCCTGGCGGCCGCTCATCATCAGGCAGGTTCGCGACGCGACAGCGGGGATCATGGTCGACGACGATGAGCTCAGCCCAGATCGCGGCGCCCGCCGCATGTGCGCGCGCCAGTTGCCGGACGTAATAGCTCCCGTAACACCCGCCTCCGACGATGATGATCGCCCCAAAGTGCTGGGGCTCCCTCACGACGCGCAGCGACCGATCACGTTCGGACGTGACGCCCCCCATCGACCTTGATCACTTCGCCCGTGATGAAGTCCTCCGACACGAGATACACGACGGCGCGCGCCACATCTTCGGGTGTCCCGATGCGACGGAGCGGGGTTGTGCGCCGAAGATGTTCTGTCTGCGCGGCGTCGAAACCCTCAGGCAGCATCACCACGCCCGGCGCAACTCCGTTCACGCGCACCTCAGGCGCGAGCGCGTGCGCGAGCGCGCGAGTCATCTGGACGACGGCAGCCTTGGTCATCCCATGCGGCACGTAGCCCGTCCAGTTCTCGAACGCGGCGAGATCGGCGATGTTCACGATATTCCCGTTGGCCCTCCGCAAGGCGTCAGCCGCTCGCTGCGCGATGAAAAAGGGCGCGCGCACATTCAACGCAAACATCGCGTCCCAATCCGATTCGGTCACCAAGCCAACGGGTGTGCGCAACATCATCGCCGCCGAGTTGACGACGGTATGCAACTCACCGTGCTCGAGGACCACGGCATCGATGAGCTGCTCACACTGCGTGACGTCGCTGAGGTCTGCGCGGAGGAGCGCAGATACGCCGCCGGCGTCCTCGATCATCAGTGCGGTGTCTCGCGCCCCTTCCACTGATTCGTTGTAGTGGACGACGACCCGCATCCCGAGCCCGCCAAGGGCAACCGCAATCGCCCGCCCAACGCGACGACCGGCGCCGGTTACAAGGGCGACCCGATCCTTCAGCGTCGGCATCCGTTAGATCACCGGCACGGCGCGCCGAGCAGCGATCCACTCATCCTGGCGAGACAGCCACTCGTACGGTACCTGCATCATGCCGATCGTTCGCGGTCCATCCGCAGCACCGTGCCAGTCGGACCCGCCGCTCGCGACAAGTCCGAGTTGCTCGCACAGGGTACGGAGCCGAGTCGTGTCACCCGACGAGTGGCTCGGGTGCTTCACCTCGACGCCGTCCATTCCGAGGGCGGCCAGTGCAGTCAGGCGCTCCCGTGTACCGCTGCCGGCAGGGTGTGCGAGCACCGCCATTCCGCCCGCCCCGTGAATCATGGCGATCGCGTCGGCCATCCCGAGCTGTTCCTTGGCGACGTACGCCGGACGGCCCGCGCCGAGGTACCGATCGAACGCATCACGGACGTCGACGGCCCATCCGTCCCCGACGAGCGCGCGTGCCACATGCGGCCGGCCGACGGCGCCCCCTGCGGCATGATGCAGCACGTCGTCGAAAGTGATCTTCACGCCGAGCGCAACGAGTTTGTCCACGATCTCGCGACCGCGTCGCTGCCGCATCCCGCGCAGCGCCTCCAGACCGTGCTCGATCGTCAGCGTGTCCTGCAGATGCAGCCCGAGCAGATGCGTTTCGACGTCGCCATCGACGGCGCTCAACTCGACGCCGTTGACGATACGGATATCCAGCTGCGCCCCGGCGACGTGCGCCTCGGGAAGACCGGCAACAGAGTCGTGATCGGTGAGCGCGATCGCCGACAGTCCTGCTGCCTTGGCGGCGCGAACGACGTCAGTCGGTGAGCGTGAGCCGTCGGACGCCGTCGAGTGCATGTGCAGATCGACGTACGCCAATGGTCCTGCCGGATTGGTCACCGGGCGTAGCCAGCCTCGGGCGACATCTCGCTCGGCTGCGATTGCGAGAAGAGCCGTGCGAGATCCGCATCGCTCATCTCCGCCAGGGCGCGCTCGCGTGACCGGTTCGCGTGCGGCGAGTAGCGGGTCACCCTGACCTCGCGGTCGTCTCCGGAACCGGCGACGAACAACAGGGCGAATTCGTCGCGGTCGTACTGCGTGACGCGACCCGATGGCATGACGCTCCAGGCGCGTCCGTCGAGCGAGATGGTGCGAGTGGGCATGTTATTCCAACTCCACTTCATGGTAAATGCGAGACGGATCGAGCACCCGCTCCGGCGCCGAGGCATGCGCGCGCGTGAGTGTGGCGGCGTCCGGGGCTTCACAGAATTCGAGGAATGCGCCGCGCAGGCCGGTCTCCTCGAAGACCCAGTACCGGCACCCGCACTGGGCATAGTATTCACGCTTCCGGACAAGACGCTCCGCGAACTTCACCCGGTCGGGTGGAGTCACGAGCGTGCGCTGGATCGTGAGACACCGGGGCATGGTCAGAGTGCCGCGTCGGGGAAGGTCTCGAGACCTTTCTTGAGCGCGGCCAGGAACTTGTCCGCGTCCGACCCATCGACGATGCGGTGATCGAATGACAGGGAGAAGTACGCACAGGTCCGAATGGCGATGGTATCCTCGCCATCGGCGCCGGTGATGACCCTCGGGCGCTTCTCGATCGCGCCAAGACAGAGGATGGCAGAGGTCCCGAGCGGAATGATGGGCGTACCCATCAGCGACCCGAAGACACCAGGGTTCGTGATCGTGAATGTCGCGCCCTGCACTTCCTCCGGCTTGAGGCGCTTGGTCCGCGCGCGATCGGCCAGGTCGTTGAGCGTCTTCGTGAGCCCGGACATCGACAGATTGTCGGCACTCTTGATGACGGGAACGATCAGCCCCCAGTCGAGCGCGACAGCAATGCCGATGTTGTATTGCTTCCGATAGATGATGGAGCTGCCGCCAACGGCGGCATTGAGGACGGGAAACTGCTTGAGCGTATCGACGACGACCTTGATGATGAACGGCAGGAAGGTGAGTTTCTGCCCGGTCTGTGCCTCGAACGCCGCGCGGTTCTTGTGCCGGATCCGTGCGACACGCGTGAGGTCGATCTCGAAGAACGACGTGACGTGCGCGTTCGTGTGACGCGACGCCACCATATGGTCGCTCGTAAGCGACCGAATCTTCGACATGGCCTCGACTTTGTCACCCGGCCATGGCTCTGGCACGGGGCCGAATTGCACGGCGCCCGCCGGGGCGTGCATGGACGGCCGCTGCGCCGCAGCGGCCGCCGCGCCGGAGGCGATGTATTCCTGGATATCGCGACGCGTCACGCGACCCTGAATGCCGGTACCCTGCATCGCGGCGAGTTCGATACCATGCTCGGCGGCAATCTTGCGGACGAGGGGCGACGACTTGGTGCGGAGGCGCTCCTCGAGTCCATTTGCAGCGACAGGCTGCGCGGAAGTGGTACGTGCCGCGGCCGATTGATGAGAGGAAATCGCCTCGGGCGCGTTAACTTTGCTCTCGGGGGGGGCCCCCACGCCACTCGACGCCGGCGCCACCGCGGCCGGTGCGGCCGGTGCAGCAATCGCCGCTCCCTTCTCGGTCTCGATCCGGGCCACGATCGTCTGGACCGCGACCGTCTGGCCCTCGGTGACGATGATTTCCGCCAGCACACCGGCAGAGGGCGCCGGAATCTCCGCGTCCACCTTGTCGGTGCTGATCTCGAAGATCGGCTCGTCCCGCTTCACCTCGTCGCCAACCTTCTTCAGCCACTTCGACAGCGTCCCCTCGGCGATGGATTCACCCATCTGGGGCATGATGACGTCAACGCGAGCCACTGCGATGTCCTCTCACTCGGAGTTTCGAGACGCGCTGCGAACCTTCCGCATACGCCATATCACTATCGACGGCACCAGGATTACGCCAATGATCGCGCCGCGAAGCCAGTAAGTCAGCCAGTTGCAAGGCGCCCCGGTTTCCGTGTCCGGCGCGCACTTGCTGGCGAAGCCAACAATCTTGGCGAGCAACACTGCGATCATGCCGAACGCCATCATTCCGCTGAATGCCGTCAGGCAACCGATACCAAGATAAGGCCAGACACCCTCGCTCGTCTGCCCCGAGGCTTCCGGGCCGAGATTATCAGTGTCGCGCATGGGCATCAGTAGGCCGCCAGCCGGCGCAATGCGCGCACGACATCCGGGGTTTGCGGAAGCACAAAATCCTCGAGCGATGGCGCATACGGCAGCGGAACGTCGTGCGCCGTGACGCGGAGCACGGGCGCGTCGAGCCACTCGAAACAGGTTTCGTTGATGCGCGCCGTAATCTCGCCCGCAATACCGCCCGTTCTGGTGTCCTCGTGGAGTACGAGGACGCGATTCGTCTTCTTCACCGTGGCAACAATCGCCTCGTCGTCCAAAGGTGCGAGTGAGCGGAGATCGATCACCTCGACGCTGAGTCCGTCCTCACGTTCGAGTTGCTCCGCAGCTTCGAGCGCTTTGTAGACCGTCGCGGCATACGTGATCACGGAAAGGTCGCTCCCCTCGCGAGACGTCCGCGCCTTCCCGATCGGTACGATGTGATCTCCCGCCGGCATCTCGCCCTTGATGCGACGATACAGGTATTTGTGCTCGAAGAACAGTACACAGTCGTCATCCCGAATGGCCGCCTTCATCAACCCCTTTGCATCGGCCGCCGTGCTCGGATACACCACCTTGAGGCCAGGCGTATGAATGAAGCCCGCCTCGGGATTCTGCGAATGGAATGGACCGCCACGTACGTAGCCCCCACTCGGACCGCGAACCACCATCGGACAGGGGAGAAAGGCCCGGTAGCGCGCCGTTGCCACGTAGTTGGTCAGGATATCGTAGGCGTTGGCGATGAAGTCGATGAACTGCATCTCCACGACGGGGCGCATACCCATATGGGCGGCTCCCGCCGCCGCGCCGACGATGCCGATCTCGGAGATGGGGCTGTCGATGACACGAGACTCGCCGTATTTCGCGAGCAGACCCTCGGTGACCTTGAACGCACCGCCGTACGCGCCGATATCCTCCCCGATCATGAAGACGTTTGGATCGCGCTCCATCTCCTCGAACAGCGCCTCGCGGATCGCCTCGAGATACGTGATCTCAGCCATCAGACGTCACCGCTGATGTCGTACGACCCCCACCCTTCGGGCCGCTCATTCTCTTCGACCGCGGCGCGTCCCCCTTCCCGAAACCACAACGGCTGTTCTGCCGGAGGCTCGGCGTAAATTCCCACAAGTGCGTCGAGCGGCTCAGGTACGCCCGACAGCTCGGCGAGGTCGGTGGCATGGTCGATCTCCGTCACAACCCGTGCATCGACTGCCGCGAGTTCCCTCAGGGTCGCGTTCCCTTCGTTCGTCAGCCGCAAGATGAACCGATTGATCGGATCATTCTCGCGCGCCCAGCGGTCGCCTTCACCCTCAGGAACGTAGGACTGGTTGTCGTGCTCCGCGTGTCCCTTTCGCCGGTATGTCATCAACTCGACGATCGACGTTCCCTCGCCGCGGCGAGCGCGATCCACCGCGCGCTTCGTGGCGTCGTACGTCGCGATGACGTCATTCCCGTCGGCCGTCTCAGCGGGGATACCGTAACCGATGCCCTTGTCGGCCAGTTGCTTCGCGAGCGTCTGCTTACTCGTCGGCGTGGAGTAGGCATACCCGTTGTTCTCGATGACGACGACCAACGGACACTTCTGCACGGCCGCGAAATTGATTCCCTCGTGGAACGCGCCCGTCGACGTTGCGCCATCGCCGACGTACACCAATCCGACGCGTGCTTCCTTGCGCATCTTGAACGACAGGGTGACCCCGGCCATGACCGGTACCATGTCGCCGAGTGGCGAGATCTGCCCGATGAAGCCCCGCTCCGTGTCGCCGAAGTGGATGTTCAACTCGCGCCCACGGGTGGGCGAGTCTCCCTTCGCCATGTATTGCTTGAGGATCTCGACGGGGGTCGCACCCTTCACGAGCATCGACCCGAGGTTGCGGATCAGCGGAGAGAGAATGTCACCTTGCTGGAGCGCGTACGCGCTGCCAACGGCGTCAGCCTCTTGACCGAGCGAGCGAAAGAGGCCGCCGACGACTTTGGTTTGACGATAGAGATTGACCAGCCGCTCCTCGAGAGACCGAGTGAGCCGCATCCAGTAGTAGAGCTCGAGCCGCTGTTCCCTCGTGAGCGGCGCCACGCTCCCCGTCCGGGGACGCGCCATCAGTATGCGGCTTGCAGCGCGTGCGACGGGTCTTCCGCGCGGTGCAATGTGACGAAGAACTTCTTCACATTGCGATCCATTCGGCTCTCGCCCATCTGGTCGGTCACGACCTCGACGAAGGTATAGTGGCCACCTTCGGAGCGAACACTCAGCTTCATGCTGCCGAGTGCGCCGGACAGCTGGCGCGTGCGAGCGGATGTCGACACGAGCGACAACCCAAGCTCGGTGAAGAACTGGTCCGCGGCGACGAGGACGTCGGCCGGCGGCGTGTGGCTGCGGTAGAAATGACGCATTAGGGTGTGGGGCGTTCTGCGAGGACGTCCTGCATCCACTCGGTCTTCTCGAGTGGCTTGGTGGAGTCGCTGTGAAACTGGATGCCGATGGCCCATTGCCCGGCCGTCACGAAACTGAGTTTCGCCGAGTAGACACCGACCTGCGGGGCCTTGGAAAACCCGTCGTAGGTGCGCGCACCGTCCACCGTGTTGGCGAAGATGCGCCCTTCCCCAGTCTCGACCGGCTGGCCGGTCTCCCGGTCCTTCACGGTGATGGTATAGATGACGGGATCCCGGGCAGTCGGCGGCACGGGATCCGAGCTGATCACGAAGGAATAGCTCTTTGTGCTCTGACGGAGGACGAGCTTCTTCGGAGAACCGCACGACGCCCCGGCCGCGAGTGCGAGCGCCAAAACCGCGACGGCGCGACGTCGTGCGATGCTCCCGTTTGTCATGACTGGTAGTACTCGAGGCCGAGGTGTGTGATCTGGTCTTCACCCATGAGGTGACGAAGCGTGTTCTTCAGCTTCGTCTGCTGGATGAAAAGATCATGCTCGGGCTGCAGTCCCGCAGCGGTCATAGGCGACTTGTAATAGAAGCTTAACCATTCCTGAATGCCCTTCATGCCGGCGCGCTGCGCGAAGTCGGAGAACAACGCAAGGTCGAGCACGAGTGGCGCGGCGAGAATGGAATCGCGGCAGAGGAAGTTGACCTTGATCTGCATCGGGTACCCCATCCATCCCACGATGTCGATGTTGTCCCAGCCTTCCTTGTTGTCGCCGCGCGGCGGGTAGTAGTTGATGCGCACGACATGCGAGAAGCCCTGGTACAACGCCGGGTACTTTTCCGGCTGCAGAATGGTGTGCAACACCGACAGCTTGGACTCTTCCTTCGTCTTGAACGAGGCGGGATCGTCGAGCACCTCGCCGTCGCGGTTGCCGAGGATGTTCGTCGAGTACCAGCCGGCGAGTCCGAGCATGCGCGCCTTGATGCCGGGCGCGATAATCGTCTTCATCCAGGTCTGGCCCGTCTTGAAATCCTTGCCGGAGATGGGGACGCCACGTTCGTTCGCCAACTGGACCAATGCAGGAAGATCGACCGAGAGGTTCGGCGCACCATTGCAGAAGGCGACGCCCTCCATGATGGCGGCATACGCGTAGAGCATCGACGGCGCGATGGCTTCATCGTTGTTCTCCATCGCCTTCTCGAACTGCTCGAGCGTCGCGTGCTGCGGGCCGGGGCGAATGAAGATTTCCGTCGAGGCACACCACACGATCACAAGCCGGTCGCAGCCGTGCTTCGCCTTGAAATCACGCATGTCCTGGCGCAGCTGCTCGGCGAGGTCGCGCTTGGTCTTGCCCTTCTTGACGTTCGTGCCGTTGATGCGCGTGACGTAGTGGTTCTCGAACACGGCGGGCATCGGCTTGATCGCCTTGAGGAAGTCGGCAATCGGCTCGAGGTGCTTGTCCTCGAGGACGCCGGCCTTCTTGGCCGCCGTGTACGCGTCATCGGGAATCGGGTCCCACGCGCCGAAGACGATGTCATTCAGGTCGGCGAGGGGAACGAAATCCTTGATGAGCGGGGAGCGATTCTCCGTTCGCTTACCCAGCCGAATCGTCGCCATTTGCGTCAGCGAACCGATAGGCTGCGTATATCCGCGGCGGATGCTTTCGACGCCTGCCATGAACGTCGTCGCCACAGCACCGAGGCCGGGGGTGAGAATGCCGAGCTTCCCGGTGGCCGGGGCTGGGGTCGTACGCGCGTCAGAAGCGGAACCTTGCACGAACTGTGTCTCCTTTAGGCGGATGGCGCGGCGGACGTTGGCGAGCGAAGTACCGACGATCGAGAAGCCTCGGTCTCGGTCAACGCTTCCGCCTGGTCCGCTCGTGTAGTCGCATGATACACGTACGACACACGCTGGATCACGGTGATCCAGGCCGTAATGGTCAAGATGCTGATAATGATGGCGAGCGGCCATCCGTTGAAAAACAGACCAAACAAAGCTTGCGGTGCAGCCATGAGCACCACGCGCTCGGGACGCTGTAACATACCCACTTTCGCGTCGAGTCCGAGCGATTCGGCGCGGGCGCGCGTGTACGACGTGAGAAACGCGCCGATAAGCCCGAGTAACGCGGTGATCATCAGCGGAATGCTCTTGTGCGGCGTGCTCGTCGCATAGAACACGGCCAGGCCACCAAGCACCACGCCGTCGGCGAGCCGGTCCAGCGTGGAATCGAGGAATGCGCCGAAGGTGGAGCTCCGGTTGGAGCGGCGCGCGACGGTGCCGTCGAGGACGTCGAACAGCGCCGTGATCGACAGGAACCACCCGCCCGTCTTGATGTGTCCGGTGGCGTAGATGATGCCGCCGACCACCGTACAGAGCGTCCCGAACACGGTGATCGTGTTGGGGTGCACCCGACGCCTCACCAGCCAGTCCGCGACGGGATCGATGAGCCGGAGATAGCCGTTTTTTACCCAGTCCGGCAGAAGCGTCATGCGGCTCCGAGGCGCACGGAGGTCCCGCAGCCGAGCAATGCGCAGCGGAAACGTTTGACGAAAATGAAATCGGGCCGGAGCGCTGGCTCCGACCCGAAAGCTATTCGGCAACCACTTGTCCAGCAACCAGCCTTAGCTGGCGTGGGACTCCTGCCGATCAGGGAACACTCCAGACGTACATCCCCGTCAGTGCGACGCTGCGGCTCTGATAGGTCCTCGATCCATCAGCTGTCACCGCCTTGAAGACGACATTGCTGCCCGTCGCCAGTCCCGAGACTGGCACCTTTTCGACGGTGTTCGCCGGCACTTGCCGCAAGAACAGCTCTGTGCCGCCCGAGGGCGTGGCATAGACGTTGATCGCCTGGCTCAGGTTGTTCGTGACCTGCACGGATTGTTCAGACGACGGCGGCGGGGCGGTTCGTACCTCGACCTGCCGTCCGCCACAGGCGGCGCCGGCCAGCGTCAGGGCAAACACGACGGTTCTCGTCAAAGCTTTCATGGACCTGCTCCTTATGGTAGTCATCGATCCTTTTGTGGTAGAGTGCGCCACTTGCAAGACACATGCGCGGGTCGGCACCCTGACGGACTTTACCGACCAATCCGCTGTGCCGCCACCGTTCGGACCCATTCATCGTGCGGATCGTCAATGACTCGCTCTACCGCGCATGAGAGGGCGGCGGTACACTACCGACCCTATCTCACCCGTACATGCATCGATACTCTCCTCGCCTGACCATCATCGCGCTCGCGCTCCTGTGTGCTCCATCGCCGAGTGCGGCGCAGCACAAAAACGCGACAGCAGCTGCACCAAGTGCGCGCGCCACCCGAGCGCTGCGTGATACGCTTCGGGCCATCCTCGACGCCGCCGTCAAGGACAGTGCCTTCCCCGGCGGCATCGCGGTGGTTGGCAACCACGCTGGGGCACTCGTGACCGTGGCCGCCGGCCACCTCGATTGGAAGAAGTCGCCGAAACCCACCGTGAACACGTTGTGGGACCTGGCGTCGCTCACCAAGGTCATCGGCATGACCTCGGCCGTCATGCAACTCGTCGAACAGCACAAGATCGACCTCGACGCGCCAGTGCAGAAATACCTGACCGAATGGACCGGTCCGAACAAGGAGAAGGTCACGGTTCGGCATCTGATTACCCACCAGAGTGGGTTACCGGCGTTCAAGACGTACTACAAGCAGAATGCGTCGCCCGACTCGACGCTCAAACTGATGATCTCGACGCCGCTCGACACCCTCCCCGGCGTGAAGATGGTCTACAGCGATATCGGCGCAATCCTCCTCGGCAAGATCGTCGAGCGGGTGAGTGGGGAGACGCTCGACGGCTACCTGTCGAAGCACGTCTTCAAGCCGCTGGGGATGACCGATACGCGCTACAAGCCGCCGAAGTCACTCCTGCCGCGCATCGCGCCGACGGAAGTCGATCCATGGCGCGGTCGTCACCTCGTGGGAGAAGTCCACGACGAGAATGCGTTCGCGCTCGGCCAGGTCTCCGGGCACGCGGGGCTGTTCAGCACGGCGCATGATCTCGACCGCCTGGCGCGCGCCTACCTCAATGGAGGGGCGATCGGCGGAGGCCGCCTCGCGAAGGCCGAGACGATCAAGCAATTCACGACAGTGTGGGACTCGACCTTCTCGAGCCGCGCACTTGGATGGGATACGCCGAGTGCCAACAGCTCGGCTGGGCACTTCATCATGCGGCCTGGCTTCGGCCACACCGGCTTCACGGGGACCTCCTTCTGGGTCGCTCCGCAGCACGATCTCTACATCATTCTCCTCACGAATCGCGTGAACCCCACACGCGAGCACAGCAAGATTGGCCCAGCGCGGGTCGCCGTCGCTGATGCGGCCATGCGCATCCTCAAGCCCGCGGTGGTCGCGGACATCGAGTCGCACGCTCCTTCAACTGGACGTCCATGAATCTTTCCTATGTAGACTGGGCGATCGTCGTCGCGTACTTCGCGCTGTCGATGGGCATCGGCCTGGTCTTCACGAAGAAAGGCGGCGAGAGCATCGAGGAGTACTTCCTTTCCGGCCGCAACGTGAGCTGGTGGCTTGCTGGCGCAAGTATGGTCGCGACCACCTTTGCCGCGGATACGCCGCTCGTCGTCACCGGATTCGTATTCGCGCACGGCGTGGCGGGCAATTGGATCTGGTGGAACATGCTGATGAGCGGAATGCTCACGGTGTTCTTTTTCGCTCGACTCTGGCGCCGCGCAGGGGTAATGACCGACGTCGAGTTCGCGGAATTGCGCTATAGTGGCAAGCCGGCGGCGGCGTTGCGCGGCTTCCGCGCCGTGTACCTCGCAATCCCCATCAACCTGATCATCCTGGGCTGGGTCACCAAGGCGATGATCAAGATCCTCACGATCTCGCTGGGACTGCATCCGGTGAACCTCATGGGGATGACGGTGTCCGGTGAGGTGATCGCCGTCGGGATCTGCTTCGTGATCACAGTCGCTTACTCGACCGGAGCCGGCATGTGGGCCGTGCTGTGGACGGATCTCGTGCAGTTCGTCATCAAGATGAGCGCCGTGATCGTATTGGCGGTCTTCTCCGTGAGAGCCGTCGGCGGAATGGACAAGCTCAAGGCGGGGCTGGCGACGCACTACGGCAATGCGGACGCGGCGATCTCCGTGTTGCCCGTCGATTGGTCGGGCGGCAGCATTGCCGGTTACGCGTGGATGCCGCTGCTGACGCTCGCGGTATTCCTCTCGGTGCAGTGGTGGGCGGCGTGGTATCCCGGCGCTGAGCCGGGTGGTGGTGGCTACGTAGCGCAGCGGATTTTCTCGTCGAAGACGGAGCGGGATGGTGTGCTCGCCACGCTCTTCTTCAATGTGGCGCACTATGCCATTCGTCCGTGGCCGTGGATCATCACCGGTCTTGCGACCGTCCTGCTCTACCCCAACGGCATCGGTCCGACCCACGATCACGAGGCTGCGTACGTTCAGGCCTATGTCGACCTGCTGCCGACGCCGTGGCGCGGCTTCATGATGGCCGGTTTCGCCGCGGCGTACATGTCCACCGTCGGCACGCAGCTCAATTGGGGCGCGTCGTATCTCGTCAACGATTTCTACAAGCGCTTCTTCAACAAGACCGCCGCAGAGAAGCACTACGTCTCCGTGTCCCGCTGGGCTACGGTGGGCCTGTTCATCATGTCGATCTTCGTGACATCCGCGATCGACACGGTCGGCGCCATGTGGGAACTGCTACTCGCACTCGGCTCCGGCACGGGACTCGTCCTGATCCTTCGCTGGTACTGGTGGCGGATCAACGCCTGGAGCGAAATCAGCGCGATGATCGCCTCGTTCGTGGTCTCCATGGTGGCCATGTGGCAGGTGAAGAAGGCCATGCCGGAGGGAAGTCCACTGGTACAGACCTACGTCATGCTCATCACCGTCGTCATCAGCACGATCGTCTGGCTGGCGGTGACGTACATGACGAAGCCGGAATCGGACGAGAAGCTCGAATCCTTCTATCTCAAGGTTCGCCCGGGTGGTCCGGGCTGGCGTCGCATCTCGGACAAGCTCGGCTACGGTGGCGAGTCGATTCCGGGGGGGGCACTGGCGTGGACGAACTGGTTTGCCGGCGTCGTTGCGGTGTACTCGAGCTTGTTCGGCATCGGCAAGCTGATCTTCGGCGAAACGATGACCGGCGTGGTCCTGCTCGTCATCGCCGTCGTGGCCTTTGCCTGGATTGCCAAGGCATTTCGCGAGGAAGACGCAGGCGAGCGGGCGCAACGGGACATCGTTGCGGCACGGGCGGCAAACTCTGCTTGAACGATTTCCCGCTTCCGGGTATATATTTCGCACCAGTTCATGATCAATGCTCGAGTCTTGAGGAGGCCCCGTGAGCACTACCAATACGCCTGAAGTAATGATGACCGTCACGCCGGTTGCCGGCGAAGAGGTCAAGAAGTTCATGTCGCAGGAAGGCGTGGACCCGGCCGTTGGCGGGCTTCGCGTCAGTGTGCAGCCTGGCGGCTGTAGTGGTTTCAAGTACGGTCTTCTTATCGAAGACGCGGCAGCGGAAGACGACCTGATCGTCGACCAGGGCGACTATCGCGTCTTCGTCGATCCCTTCTCCGCGCAGTACATCGGCGGCGTCATCATCGACTACACGTCGTCGATGCAGGGCTCTGGCTTCACGTTCAAGAATCCCAACGCCACAGGCGGTTGCGGCTGCGGCAGTTCTTTCTCCGCGTAACGACGAGCTTTCCATGAACCTGCCGGTTTCTGGCGCCCTCGGGGACGTCGGTACCGGACACGCGGCCCGCGAGCGCTCAGCGCCTCGCGGGCCGTCGCGTGTCCCGTCGCATTCCAGTGCCCTCGAGCGCATCCACACGGTCGTCGTCGAAGAGCACGAGGATATTGCTCGACTCGTCGCAACGCGTATCGCCGCACTCATCGAGGAGAAGCGCGCCGCAGGCGATCAGGCCGTACTCGGACTGGCCACCGGTTCGACACCCATCGGTGTGTACCGCGAACTCATTCGCATGCACCGCGAGGAGGGACTGAGCTTCGCCAATGTGGTGACGTTCAATCTCGACGAGTACTACCCAATGGCGCCGGACAATATTCATTCGTACCACCGGTTCATGTGGGAGAACCTGTTCGCCTACGTGGACATCCCGCGTGAGAACGTCCACGTCCCGCGGGGCGATGTGCCTCGCGCAGACGTGGAGGACGAATGCCGGCGCTACGAGTCGAACATCGCGCGGCACGGCGGTATCGATTTCCAGATCCTGGGCATCGGCAAAACGGGCCACATCGGCTTCAACGAGCCCGGCTCCGGCGTTGACAGCCGCACCCGACTCGTCCATCTCGATGCTGTCACGCGTCGCGACGCCGCCGCCGATTTCTTTGGCGAGGAGTTCGTGCCCAAGGAAGCGGTGACGATGGGTGTCGCCACGATTCTCGACGCGCGTGAGATCGCGTTGCTCGCCACCGGCGAGCACAAATCCGCGATCATCAAGCGCTCCGTCGAAGGCGAGATCAATCTCGAGATTGCCGCGACATTCCTGCAGCGGCACCCGAAGACGACCTTCTATGTCGACCGCCCCGCGGGCGCCGACCTCACGCGGATCGCGACCCCGTGGTTGCTCGATGAAGTCGCGTGGACCGAAGAACTGAAGATTCGCGCCGTCGTCTGGCTTTCCCTTCAGACGAACCGCGCCATCCTCAAGCTCACGCAGCGCGATTATTCAGAGCATGGCATGTCGTCGCTGGTCGCGCGCTCTGGATCGCCCGGCGCGCTCAATGGCGAAGTCTTCAACGCACTCGGCGCCAAGATTCGCGGCAAGAGCAAGCTGCCGCGCGGCACGCGCACGATCTGCTTCTCGCCGCATCCCGACGACGACGTCATCTCGATGGGCGGCATTCTCAAGAAGTTCGTCGAGAACGCGAACGAGATGCTCGTCGCGTACATGACGAGCGGCAATATCGCCGTGTTCGATCATGACGTGCGGCGATACGTCGATTTCCTCCAGCGTCTCAATCAGGATCGAAACATGGAGCGCCGTTCGGTGGACACGCTCGCCGACCGCGTCTTCGCGTTCCTGAATTCGAAGCAGCCGGGCGACGTCGACATTCCCGAAGTGGCGGATATCAAACGCATCATTCGCGAGAGCGAAGCCGTTGCTGGTATCGAGGTGATGGGACTTTCGCGTGACAACGCGCGCTTCCTCAACCTGCCCTTCTATCAGACGGGCAAGGTGAAGAAAGATCCGATCGGACCGGCGGATGTCGCAATCGTGAGGGCGTTGCTCGAGGAGTTCAAGCCGGAGATCATCTTCGTCGCGGGCGATCTCTCCGATCCCCATGGCACGCACCGCATGTGCAAGGAAGCCATTGACGGCGCGTTGGCGGAGATCGACTTCCCACGACCGGAGGTGTGGTTGTATAGGGGAGCGTGGCAGGAGTGGAGCGTCACGGAAGCGACCTGGCTCGTGCCCATGTCACAGGAAGAGCTGCGTCTCAAAATCCAGGCGATCTTCAAGCACCAGTCGCAGAAGGACTCGGCGCCATTCCCCGGTCAGGACGAACGTGAGTTCTGGCAGCGCGTCGATGCTCGCAACAAGGACACCGCCAGTCTGCTCGACAAGCTCGGTCTCGCCGAATACTTCGCGATGGAAGCTTACGTCATCGACTAGGAGCCGCTTGTGACGCGCTTCACCACGCTCGACGCGATCGTTCTCGTCGCGTACCTCGTTGGCACCACCTCGCTCGGACTCTACGTCGGGCGAAAGCAGAAGGACGCGAAAGATTACTTCGTCGCCGACGGTGCCATCCCCTGGTGGGCGGTGATGTTTTCCATCGTGGCGAGCGAAACGAGCGCCCTCACCTTCATCAGCATCCCTGGCCTGTCGTACGGCGCCAAGGCAGGCGTTGGGAACCTCGGGTTTCTGCAGGTCGTCGCGGGGTACATCATCGGTCGCTTCGTCGTCGCAGGCGTCCTGCTCCCCCGCTATTTCGCCGGGAACCTCGTTACCGCCTATGCGCTGCTGGAAACGCGCTTCGGCCTGACGACGCGACGGTTCACGTCCATCGTGTTCATGATCACACGCGCACTCGCGGATTCTGTGCGCGTCTTCGCCACGGCCATTCCTGTCGCGCTGATCATCGCACCGTCGATTACGAACAAATCGCTCGTGATGCCGCTCTCGGTGTTGATCCTCGGCTTGCTGACAGTGCTGTATACCTACAAGGGCGGCATGAAGGCCGTCGTGTGGACGGAACTCGTGCAGGCCGGCATCTACATCAGCGGCGCCATCGCCGCGATCGTCATTCTCGGCGGGCTCGTGCCCGGAGGATGGTCTCACATCTGGGCCACTGCGGGCGCCGCCGGGAAAACACAGGCACTCGATTTCTCGTTTACGCTTTCGAACCCGCACACGGTCTGGGCGGGACTTATCGGCGGTGCATTCCTCGCGATGGCGTCCCACGGCACCGATCAGTTGATCGTCCAACGGCTCATGTCGTCCCGCTCCCTGAAGGATGCGCAGCGCGCGATCATCGGATCAGGCTTCGTGGTCTTTGTCCAGTTCACGCTCTTCCTGACAATCGGCCTTGGGCTGTGGGTGTTCTACGCCGGCCGCGTGTTCCCCGCCACCGACCAGATCTTCCCGACGTTCATTCTCGAGCAGATGCCGCCGGGTCTCGTCGGCCTGATCGTCGCCGCTATCGTGGCGGCCACGATGAGCACCCACTCCGGCGCCATCAACTCGCTCGCCGGCGCAACGACGCACGATATCTATCTCCCGATCACCAAGCGCTCGACCGACGATCCGCAGACGCTCAAGATGGGCCGCTTCTTCGCACTCTGCTGGGGTGTGGTCCTTACGCTTGGTGCCCTGCTCTTTCCGCAGGACACCAAGACCCCCGTTGTCGTCGTCGCACTCGGCATTGCATCCTTCACGTCTGGCGGCCTGCTCGGCGGTTTCTTCCTCGGCATCTACTGGCGCCGAGCCATCCAGCGTGACGCGATCATCGGGATGTCGATTGCGATCGCCACGATGGCGTTCATCGTCTTTGCCAAGCCCATTTCAGCTGCCTATCCTTCCCTCGCATCCACACTGGGCCCGTTCGGCAACATCGCCTGGCCCTGGTACGTTCTCATCGGCACCTCCATCACACTGATCGTGGGCACCTTGTCATCGTTGACGCACCCAATGCCGGCCGACCGGCCGCTCGCTACATGAGTTTTCTCGTTGCTGGAGTCGATGGAGGAGGGACGAAAACGCGCGTCATCATCGCGGACGAGAATGGCGCGCAACTCGGGGAATTCGTCGGCCCCGGCAGCGCGGCGCGCCCCGGTGAGATCGAGCACTCGGCGACGGTGATCGCGGAGACGGTGCGTGAAGCGCTGGTCTCGTGCGAGATGGGCCACCTGATGCCGAAGGTGCTGTGCGTCGGAGTCGCCGGCGCGGCGCGCGATCCGGAGCGTCAGGAGCTGTGGCAGGCGCTCGTCACGCACGGCGTCGCGGAGGAGGTTGTCATCCTTCCCGATTACGCCATCGCACTGGACGATGCGTTCGGTGAAGGCGCAGGCATTCTGTTGATCAGTGGAACCGGCTCTGCTGCGTTCGGACGTGGTCCGAGTGGACAAACCGCGCGCTGCGGCGGGTGGGGTCCGGTCTGTGGCGATGAAGGCAGCGGCGCATGGATCGGCCGGCGCGCACTGAGTGTCGTGACGGCGTCGGCGGACGGACGTGAGCCGGAGACGGCGTTGGTTGGTGCCGTGCTGACGGCAGCGCAGGTGAACGAACCGCGAGAGCTGATCGCGTGGGCGGCGCAGGCGACGCCCGCGACCTTTGCGACGCTCGCGCCGATCGTGACGAGCGTCGCGGATGGCGGTGATCTGCGCGCTAACGCGATCGTGTCGCTCGCAGTCGAAGAGCTCGTGCTGCACGTCCGCACGTTGTCGCGCTCGTTGTTCGGCGACGAACGCGCGGCAACGCCGGTCGCGTTTACGGGTGGCATGCTCCGAAAGGGAGCGACGCTGCGTAAGCGATTGGAGCAGCGGCTCCGGTCAGCGGTTCCGGGTGCGCAGGTGCACGCAGGAGAGGTCGATGCCGCGCGGGGCGCGGTGCGGGGCGCTTTGCGGTACCTCGGTGAGACGGTTGCCTGATTGATCGGGATAGGGAGGGCAGATTGCTCTCCGCAACCTTCCCACACCACCGGACGAAGTGGTACGTGAGGTCGCCGTAAAGTGACATCCGTTCGCCAGCGGCATAACGTGCGTTGCACTCGACAAGCGATCGGGATAGGGAGGGGAGATTGCTCTCCCCAACCCTCCCACACCACCGGAC
>JAZJZK010000035.1:0-35956 GCA_040389905.1 Gemmatimonadota bacterium
GTCCTCTGCGGTGAAGCTTTTGTGCTTTGCTGCAGTTCCTAACTGAACAGCATTGAGCCTAGCCTAAGCCTAGCCTAACTGTCACCCCGAGCGACGGGGTGACAACGTGCTGCCTGTTACTTGCGAATCGCGCCACTCAGTCGGCGGAAAGCGCCTCCAAGGGCTTGATCCGCGCGGCTCGCAATCCCGGTAGCCAACTCGCAAGCGCCGCGATGGCGAGCAGCACGACGATTGAAAGCACGAGCGTGAGTGGATCGGTCGCGCCAACCTGAAAGAGCAACGAGCCAAGCCAGCGCGACTCGAACAACGTCGCGATCAAGCCAATAGCCGTGCCGATGGCAGCGTACCGCATCCCGCGCACGACGACGAGTTGGATCAGCGACGCGGGTGATGCGCCGAGTGCGACACGAACGCCCATCTCCCTCCTCCGCTGCCGAACCACGTAGGACATCAGCCCAAAAATGCCGAGTGCCGCGAGGACGACGCCGGCAATCGCGAATGTGCCGACGACGACGGTCCACCGGCGGGGATCACCGAGCGCCACATCGATGCGATCGGCCAGCGCGATGTCCACGGGCGCCAACTCGGGGTCGAGTGCTGCAATCGTCGCTCTGAGAGCGCGCAACGTCGCTGCTTGTCCCGTCGCGCTTCGGACCACGAGGTTGAGGGAGTTGCCACCACCTTGGGCGAGGGGCGCGTACACGGCGTCGTTTTCCCCGGCGAGCCCGGAATACTTCACGTCCGCGACCACGCCAATCACGGTGGTCGGCGGGCACGTGTTGCAGCCGCCGTTGTACAATTGCCGCCCGACGGCACGTTCGCGCGGGTAGTACTTCGCCGCCCAGGCCTGGCTGACGATGACAACCGGCGGGCCGTTCGCGGAATCCGCGTCAGTGAACATGCGCCCGTCGAGCAGGCGGATACCCATGGTCGCGAAATAGCCCGGTGAAACCTGCGGCCAGGGCGCCAGTGGTTGTGACGCGCCCGCGGGGACCGGCTTATCGAGCAGATCGAAGTTGTTCACGTTCCCGAAGAGATCCGGCGGGAGGCCATCCGTGAGACCCGCGCTCGTCACACCGACCACCTCGCGCACATGTTGCTCCGCACGCCGCCAGAAGTCCTGCGCCTTCGCATTATCGGCGTATCGAATGGAAGGAAGCGACACCGACAGCGCGTACGCGCCGGCCGGATCGAATCCTGGATTGACGCGCTGGAGTTGAAGAAAGCTGTTGAACAGCAGTCCAGCGCCCATGAGCAGCGGCAGGGCGAGTGCAAACTCGCTGACGACCAGCGCGCCGCGGATCGCGTTCGCCCGACGTCCGGCACCGGCACGGCTCGGTGATCCCACGAGACCGGCCGTGCCGCTCCCACTCCCGGCGAGCACCGAAGAAACCGGAGCGAGGCTGACGAGAACTCCGGCAACGACTGAAACGGTAACGGCAAACACGACACCGCTGCCGTGCAGCGCCACCTCGGAGAGTCGCGGCAAGTTGGGTGCGACGAGCGCGACGATCTTGAGACACACCGCAGCGAGTCCGAGTCCCATCGATCCAGCGAGCACGGTGAGCGCGAGACACTCGGAGACAATCAGGCGCACGATGCGGATGCGACCCGCCCCGAGCGCGGTGCGAACGGACAACTCGTGTTCGCGCGCCGAGGTGCGAACCAGCATCAACGTCGCCACGTTGGCGATGGCAAGCAGCAGGACGAGCGCGACCGCGCCGGCAAACAACCCGACCTGCCGATCCGATGAGCCGATGATGGAGTCGCGGAGCGGCACCGGTGTCAGCCTCGCGCTGCTGTCCTGGAAGCCAGCCTTCCAGACCGGAAAAATGCGCTCGCTGATTCCGGCGAGATCCTTCGACGCCGCAGTGAGCGTGACGTCATCCTTAAAACGACCGTAGCCGCGAAAACCGAATGGGCCGCGACGATTTGGCGTCGTGAGTTGCATGGCACGCCACGCAACCGCGCGAATTCCAGCGAGGTCGTTGCGGCCCGCTTCGAGCACGCCTACAACGACGTGGCTCACTCCATCGAGCGTAATCGACTTCCCCACCGCCTCGGCCTCCCCTCCGAGCGACCGCTCGGCGAAACGCTGTGAAACGACGACGGTCGGTGGCGCTCCCAACACGTCATCGCCCGGTTCCAGAAGCCGGCCCCTGACCGCCCGGACGCCGAGCGCCTTGAAGAAGCCGGATGTGGCGCGGCCTACCGGCGCGCGCTCTGGAGTGCCTGCACCCGCGATGGTCGACGCCCCGGGCTGTGCGGCGCCGAACGCAGCGAACGCGCGTTGCTGGTTGGCGATCGCCTGGATATCGACGACGGAAATCGTCCCCAGGTTGTCTCCCGAATACTTCTGGTACACGCGAACGAGTCGGTCCGGGTCCGGATACGGCAATCCGGCGAGGAGGACACGATCGACAACGGTGAAGACCGCAGTCCCCGCGCCGATTCCGATTCCGAGCACCGCGATGACGGCCAGCGTGAAGCCGTAGTTCCTTCGCAGCGCACGCAGGGAATAGCGCACGTCGGCGATCAATTCCTCGAAGGGCCGAACACCCTGTGCCTCGCGTGTCTCTTCTTTCACATGCCGCAGGCCTCCGAGTGCAATGAGGGCGTCTCGTCTCGCGCCGGTATGTCCCGCGCGCTCACGCGCTTCCATTTCTCGTGCAATGTGATCCCGGAGTTCTTCGTCGAGCTCGCGGTCAGTCTGCGCGCGAAAGACGAGTGCCTTGACGCGCTCGACGAGATCGATGAAGGGATTCATGTGTGGCCTCCGGCCAGACGCACGCGGAGGATTCCGTTCACGGCCTCCGACGCGCGCTCCCAGAGACTCGCCTCTGTCTCGAGCTGGCGCTTTCCCGCAGCGGTGAGGAGGTAGTAGCGCGCGCGCCGGTTGTTCTCTGACGTGCGCCATTCGGACTTCACCCATCCCTTTCGCTTCATGCGCTGCAGGGCGGGGTAGAGCGATCCCTGTTGGACGCGAAAGACATCATTCGACAACTGATCGATGCGCTGGGCGATCCCCCAGCCATGCATCGGTTCGAGGCTCAGTGCCTTGAGCACGAGCAACTCGAGTGTACCCTGCAGGAGATCCTTGCGGGGAGTCGGCATCGTTCCTCCAGATGGTCTGAAGGAGAGACACCGGGTTGCACCGAAGGGTTGGGTTCCGCGACAAGGATACCTCTATATTTCCGGAAGATGACTGAACTGTCGTGACGAATTCCCCCTGGGCCGAACCGCAAGGCGCGTACGCCATCCTCGCCCTGCTCTCGCTGGGCGTCCTCGGCGCAACGCTGGCGCCCGGAGGGTGGCGCGACCGTCGGCGTCGCGCGGCGCGCATCGTGGCTTCGTCGGTGCTCGTCGGCGTGGCGCTCTCGCTCGTCTGGCCGCGTCTCACGGTCCCTGCCGTCGCGGAGTTGGACGCGAGTACGTTGCCTGCGGAGCGCATTGCCGGTGTGTGGCGCGATGGCGTCGATACACTTCGCCTCGCGCAGCAGGGCACCTTCGAATGCCGCGGGGTAAAGTGCTCAGGTTTCGGCGCTCGCGGAACATGGAGCCGCGAGTCGGACGGAACGCTCCTCGTCCGCTGGAGTGACGGGCACACGGTGCCCTGGCGCATCGTCGAGTACCACGGGCGACTGCGACTGGGTCTCAAGCCGCCGCCGCATGCCGGTGCCGCATGGGAAGGGCATCTCTCGTTCGAGCGGGTCGAACCGTGACCTCACCGCGCGTCGTGGTCGTTGGCGCGGGTGCGGCCGGCTTGATGGCCGCGATCTTCGCCGCGTCAGCCGGGGCCGAGACGATACTCGTGGAGCGCACGCGCGACGGCGGGCGCAAGATTCTCATCAGCGGCGGCGGGCGATGCAACATCCTCCCCTCCGTCCTCGATGAGACGCGGTACGTCACCGACTCTTCCGTCAACACGCTCCGGAAGATGATCCGAAGCTGGCCGCTCGCGGAGCAACGCGCGTTCTTCGAGAGCGACGTTGGCATCGCACTCGTGGAGGAGAGTGAATCGCGCAAGCTGTTTCCCGCGTCGCACAAGGCGCGCGACGTCCGTGACGGTTTGCTCGCACTGGCGCGGCGTCGCGGGGTCTCGGTGTTCTTCGAAACGCAGGTGACTGATATCGTCGCACAGCCAGCGGGTTGGTCAGTACTGTGCAATGGCGCACCGTCGATGGATGCAGATGCCGTCATCGTTGCGACGGGTGGACTCTCGGTGCCCGCCACGGGAAGCGATGGCACTGGCCTGCGTGTACTCGAGAAGCTCGGCCACACGATCCACCAGACGTACGCAGCATTGACGCCGATCGTCGTTTCACCCTCTCCCTTCGTGAGTCTTGCCGGCATTTCGCTCCCGGTGACGATGACGGCGACGAGTCGCGACCGCACGGCGAGTGCCACCGGTGGCTTTCTCTTCACCCACATCGGTTACAGTGGTCCTTCGGTGCTCGATGTCTCACACGTCGTTGTGCGCGCGCGCGCGGAATCGGCGTCGCCGCCGGCGAGGATCACCATCCAGTGGGCGCCCCTTGGGGATGCGGAGTGGGCGGATCGCCTCCGCCCTCGCGGGGCGCGTACCGTCTTGGCGGCCGTGCGTGGCGAGCTTCCGGATCGTCTCGCCGCGCATCTCATCGACGCAGCGCGCATTCCAGGAGATCGCGTGCTGAGCGAGCTTCAGCGCGATGAGCGGCTTCGACTCATGGACGTACTGGTCCGTTCCGAATTGCCATGGACCAGCGACGAAGGATACAAGAAGGCGGAAGTCACTGGCGGCGGTGTCAGTCTCGCTGAGGTGGACCCGCGCACGATGGAAAGCCGTCGTTGTCCGGGGCTCTACCTCTGCGGCGAGGTACTCGACGCGTTCGGTCCAATCGGTGGCTACAACTTTCTCTGGGCATGGGCAACAGGCCGCGCCGCGGGACTCGGCGTCATGCGAAATCGGTGAGGATGCGATGCTCGAGTTGAATAGCACGCGATGGAGCGAACTCTCGCACGCCTTCGGTTCGGCGGAGGACGTGCCACGGCTCCTCGAGGCCCTGTCTGCGTACGAGGGCCATCAGGAGCGCGCGGAGTTGTGGTACGGGTTGTCCGCCCTGCTGTGTCAGGAAGGTGTCGTGTCCACCGCCGCCTACGCAGCGGTGCCCCACCTGATTGCGATCACATGGGGACAGGACGCCCTGGAGCGAACAGCCGCGATGCACCTGGTCGTGGAGATCGAGACGGCACGCCAGCGCCCTGGCTCGCCGCCGATTCCCGCCGACCTGTTGGTTGATTACGCGGCCACCGTCGAATCGCTTCCCGCACGCGTGCATGAGTTGGCGGCGATTTCGTGGGATGTACCGACGGCGCAGGTGATGGCAGCAGCGCTCCTCGTCGGCAAGCGACAGCCAGCGCTCGCGAGGGCCGTCCTCGATCTCGAGCGCTGACTACATCTCGAATTCGTGCGCGAAGGTGACGTTGAACGCGAAGGTCTTGGCGCGGGTGCGCGATTCCATCGCATCGGCGACGCGCTCGAGACGCTTCGGAATACCCAGGATCTTCTCCTGCGCCTTCTTGCCGATTTCGTCGAGTCCCGTCATCGTCTCGACCGCCCAGAACTTGATCTGCTCTTCGACGATGGTCAGATAGTCACGCGGTCCGTAGATACCCGCGCGCCGGATGACGTCGGCCATGTCGCGGAAGTTGGGCATGTTCACGCCAGGCATGTCGATCGACGGCATGATCTCCGCCGCGGACGCGAGTCCGGTATTCGGATCGCGTGCGAGTACTTCCTTGAAGATCGTACGGTAGAAGGTGTAGTGGCGCGCTTCCTCCTTCGCGACGTTGGACAGCACCGTTCCGATCGTGGGTTCGTATTTGCCAGCGAGCTTGCCGGTGTTGGCGTGGCTGACCTGGGTCGCGCGCTCCTGGAGCGTGGTGTACACGAACACCCGGTACGGATCCTTGTCCCACGCCGGCTCGAAGCCTGCCTTGATGTACTCGAACTGCATGCGCTCGAGGACCGGGTTATCGAGGATCTTCGTGTCGTGCATGTAGTCGTGCAGCACGGCGCCGTGCCGATCCTCCTCGGCGGTCCACAGATTGGTCCACTTCACCCAGAAGGTATCTGCGCCGAGGTACTGCGAGAGCAGCCGGTGAAAATGGGGCAGGCCCTCTTCGGTCAGCAGGTTGAGCGCAAGAGCGACGCGCGCCGGCAAGCTGATGCCGTCGGAGCGACTTCGGAGCTCGCGAATGTGCGCGTCCGGGTCGGTGTCCGGCGCCGGCGCGAGCAGCTCGCTCGGAAACCAGAGAATTCGCTTGGCTTCGTGCTTGACCATCAGGTCGTGCACGACGCCCTCGAGATCCGCCAGTACTTCGACCTTCGCGAGCGTCTCGGCTTCTTGAGGTGTCATCCAGCTAAATCTGGCACGTTGAGCGCGGTGGGTCCAGCGGTTGAGCCCTGACGGACTCAGGTTACAGGGGACAGGAGACAGGGGACAGGAGACAGGGGACAGGGGACAGGTGACAGGGGACAGGGGACAGGAGACAGGTCACAGCGACTCACGTGTACCTTGTTGTTGTTGTCGTTCCTGACCCCTGTCTCCTGTCCCCTGTCCCCTGTCATGGCTCTCACCGCCACGATCTACAACTTCGACGTCCAGTTGGCCGACGTCGATCGCAATGTCTACGAATCGCTCTCGTTCAAGGTCGCCTGCCAACCGTCGGAGACCGAGGAATACCTCATGTCGCGTGTCCTTGCCTACTGTCTCGAGTTTCGCGAAGGCATCGCGTTCTCGAAGGGCATCGCCGAGCCCGATGTTCCAGCGCTATCCGTCCGCGACCTCACGGGCGCGCTGCAGGTGTGGGTCGAAGTCGGAGCGCCCGATGCGGCGCGGCTCCATAAGGCGAGCAAGGCGTCACCGCGCGTGGTCATCTACACGCATCGGGACGCCGCGCGACTCGCCAGCCAGCTGGCCGGCGAGAAGATCCATCGCGTCGAGGCGCTCGAACTCTATGGCATCGACCGCGAGTTGATCGACGGACTGGTGACGCGGCTCGACCGGCGCAACGCATGGGAGATGTCCGTCACGGACAGGCATGTCTATGTCGCTGTGCAAGGCGATACGATCGAAGGCGACATCATCCGGCACGCCGTGGCGTAGGCGAAACCGCGAATCACTGCGTTTCGATGTAGCTCCGCAACAACGTTAGCATCCGTGTGTCGGTCTCGATGACGTCATCGAGCTTTGGCGTCTCAATGACCTTTGGTATTCGCGCGAGCCGCTCGTCGTTCATGATGCGACGAAATGGAGCGGCACCGAGTGAACCCTCGGCGATGAGCTCATGCCGGTCTCGTCGCGACGCAAAGGGAGTCTTCGAGTCATTGAGGTGCATGACTTTGAGCCGGTCGAGTCCCATCGCATCGTTCAGCCGCGCGAACACGCCGCCGTAGTCCTTCACGAGATCGTAGCCCGCCGAATAGACGTGGCAGGTGTCGATGCACACGCCCATGCGATCCTGAAAGGAACGATCGACAAGCGAGATGATCGCGGCGAGTTCTTCGAATGTCGCGCCGAGCGATGTTCCGCTTCCGGCGGTTGCTTCGAGGCAGAGGACGGTCGCGCCCGGAGCCGCGGCGAATGCCTCATTGATCGCGTCGGCGTTCCGAGCGATACCGGACTCGCGTTCGTCCATGTAGTTCCCCGGATGCGACACGAGATAGTCCAGCCCCAGGGCAGCGCAGCGCCGCAGTTCCTTCGTGAATGAATCGATGGAGCGTGCGCGCAGGACGGGATCCGGGCTGGCGAGATTGATCAGGTAGGAATCGTGCGCCATCGTCGCGCGAACCGAGGTGGCCGCCAGCTCCGACCGAAACGCACGACACTCGTCGTCCTCGCAATCGCGCTCGGCCCATCGGTTTCCCATCTTGGTGAACAGCTGCATGGCCGTCGCGCCAATGGCCGCGGCACGCGCCGGTGCATTGGGGACGCCACCCGCGGCGCTGACGTGTGCGCCAAGCAGGAGCGGTGGCTGGGCGTTCGCGCTGACTCTCTTCGGCCGTGCCTTCGACGTGCGAGCCGGACTCACTCGGCGATGACCGGCGCGCCGCGCAGCACGCGTCCGCATCGCGGGCAGTGGATATCGCCGGACTCGGCCAGCGCATAATCGTACGGTCGTCCACAGACACAATGACTCTCGAGCTCGGAATTGCCGCAGACGATGCAGAACTCGTCATCGGCGTCGTAGGCGCGAAAGCGGCCGCAGACCGCACATCGTTTGGTGATCATGTGAGGCTTCTTTGAAAGCAAAGAAAAACAACAAATGAACCACAGAGGACACAGAGGACACGGAGGACACGGAGGAGTACGGAGAGAAATGCAGTCCTCTGTGTCCTCTGTGTCCTCTGTGGTTAATTCAGTTCCGAAGTCCACCTCCGCCTCATCGGCGAGTGCCCCTCAACCAACTCTCCGGATCCACCGCATCACCTCGCGGCGGCGTGCGAATCTCGAAATGCAGGTGCGGTTTGAGATCCGGGTCCGACATGCCGACGGTACCGATGACGTCGCCCTTCTTCACGGTCGAGCCCTTCTGGATGCCAGGTGCCGCGGAATTGAGGGACGCGTAGATCGAAAAATATCCGCCGCCGTGATCGAGAATGATCGTCAGGCCATACGTGCCGAGCTGGCCGACACTCGCAATCTTCCCGGGCGCGACGGCTTTCACGCCCGTGCCGATCGCCGCCGCGATGCCGACGCCGTTCCAGCGCGTGGTCGTATTGTTCGGATTGATCACACGGCCGAAGCGAAAGAGGAACGTTCCGTCGACCGGCCAGTCGAGCTTCCCGAGATCGGTCGTCTTCAACGTACTCGCGCTGCGTGGCGCATTGGGCCGCGCGCTCTCCGTTCGCTTCCGCTCCGCCTCGATGGACGCGATCACGCCGCCGAGCCGGTTCTCTGACTCCTTGATGCGCGCGATGCGGGCAACGATATCCTTGGTCGTCTTTTGCGCCTGCTGCAAGCTGTTGGAGCGTTGCCGCGTAAGCGCCGCAAGCCGCTCCTCCTCCTTCTGCTTGTCTCCGCGGTTCTCGGCGACGGCATCACGCAACTTCATCAGCTCGCCACGCTGTCGGGCAATGTCGTTGCGCAGCAGCTCAACGCGCTTCACCAGCGCGCGATCGTGCACGGCGATCTCGTGGAGGTATTTGTATCGCGCTACCAACTCGCCGAAGGAATGTGCCGTGAGGAGTGCTTCCGCGGAGTACATCGGGCCGCGCTTGTAGATGTCGACGAGGCGCTTCTGAAGCGCGTCACGCCGATACGCGAGATCGCCCTCGGCGAGCGCCATCCGGTTCGTCGTTTCCGCGACGTCGTTGCTGATGGCCGCGAGCTGACGGTCGAGCGTCTTGAGTACGAGCTCCGTGGACGCGCGCTGCCGGTCGAGATTCGCGATTTCTTCGCGCAGGTCGTGCACGTTCCCCTGCATGTTCGCCATGCGTCGCTCGAGCTCCGCGCGCTCTCGGCGGATGCGATCGAGCTCGTCACGCTGCGCACGGATTCGTGCGTCAGCGGCCTGCGCGCGAGCGGGAATCGGCATCGCGGTCGCGAATGCGAACAACAACAGAAGGTGCAGACCCCTCGACTTCGCTCGCATCCCCTAGACCCGCTTCAGGTGCCTGCCTACCGAGAACGCACTCCCCAGCACTCCGATCAACGCCCCGAACAACAGCCCAAGCACGGCGATCTTCCCGTCGAAAAATACCGTCTGGATGACATAGGAATTGATGATCGACCGCGCGAGGTACGTCATCAGCAGTGCGAGCAACCCACCCAGAAAGCCCTTCGTGATGCCTTCAATGAGGAAGGGCTGGCGGATGTAGGCATCGGTCGCACCGACAAGACGCATGATCGAGATTTCAGTGGCCCGCGAGAGGACCGCCATTCGAATGGTTGCCCCGATGATGATCATCGAGACGGCCGCGAAGGTCAGGCCAAGCACGATGCCCGCGACGCCCGCGATGTTGCGGAGGGCATATAGCTTCTGGATCCACTCCTCGCCGTACCGTACGTCATCGACGAAGGAGAACGCGCGAACGCGCGCGGACACACGCTTCACCGTCGCAGGGTCGCGAAAACCAGGCTTGAGCCGGACGTCGATCGAACCGGGAAGCGTTGCCCCCTCGAACACGTCGCGAAAATCGCCGAGCTCCTTCTGTGCGCGCTTCAACGCGTCGTCTGCCGACACGATCGTGGCGCTGAGGACTTCGGGGTAGTTCGCGATGTCCTCCGAGGCCGGCGCCATCGTCTCGACGCTGGTCCCATCCGCGACGAACGCGCGAATCTCGACACGATCCTCGAGCCGCTCGAGCGCGTCGCGAATATTCAGCGCCACGAGCCCGAACAGCCCGAAGGCGAACAACGAGAAGGCGATGGTCGTCACGCTCAATGCACTCAGCAAGGGCGCTCGACGAAACGTGATCAGGGCATCTCGCATCAAGCGCATCAGTCGGGCCTCGCTTCGGCCGAATCGAACACCACCGCGCCGCGATTCATCTCGATCGTGCGAAACTCCTGGCGACGAATCAATTCCAGGTTGTGCGTCGCCATCAGGACCGCGGTGCCGGCGGCATTGATCTCACGCAGCAACTGGAAGATGCCGCGTGTGGCGCGGTCGTCGAGATTCCCCGTGGGTTCGTCCGCAATGACGGCGAACGGATCATTCACCAGCGCACGCGCGATGGCCACACGCTGCTGTTCCCCTCCCGAGAGCTCGCGGGGATACGCCGTGCCCTTGCCGGAAAGTCCCACCTGTGAGAGCACGCGTGTGACCTTGGGTCCGATGATGGACTTCGGCGCGCCCGTGACCTCGAGGGCGAATGCCACGTTCTGTTCCGCCGTCCGGTTCTCGAGCAGGCGAAAATCCTGGAACACGATACCAAGCTTGCGGCGCAGGAGCGCGACGTCACGGTCGCGCGCCGTCGATGAGCTTGTTCCGCTCACGCGGACCTCGCCGGTCGTCGGCCGCTCCTCCAGGTAGATCATCTTCAACAGCGTCGTCTTGCCCGCGCCACTCGGCCCCGTGAAGAACACGAACTCTCCACGTGCGACGTGCAGCGTCACGTCATCGACCGCCGTTCCCGTTCGCGGATAGACCTTCGTCGCGTTGGTGAACCGGATCATGCCGTCATGAGGATTCGGCGACCTCGCCCTCCGCGTCGAGCAACTTCCAGCTCGATCCGGCGGTCACCGTATCCACGATCGCCTTGAGCAGGCCGATGAGAATCGGTCCGAGGAGGATGCCGGCAAGCCCGAACGTGTACACACCCGTAATGAGCGCGACGAACATCCAGTAGAAGTTGAGGACGTGCGACCGGTCCGCGGCGATCTTCGGACGCAGGTACGTCGAGATGAAGATCGTGTTCACGAAGGTGCCGATCACGATCATGATGATCGCCGAGCCGATGGCATCGCGAAAGATGACGAGCCAGATCGCCACGGGTACGTATACGCTCCACGATCCAACGATGGGGAAGAAGCCGATGATGAAGGAGACCACGGCCAGCGCGCCCGCGAGCGGTACGCGAAACACGAGATTCATCGCCAGAATGATCAGCGACTTGAGTGTCTGCGTCAGCAGCGTGGAGTAGATGGCTCCGTAGAGAACGCCCTTGACGTTCACCTCGAGTGCACTGCGCAGTTGCGCATATCGCGGCGGAATCTTGCTCGAGAGATAGACGGACACCCCGTCCGCCTCGAGAAGAATGTAGAACGCGGTGAACATGAAGATCGTGGCGCTGATAGAGAACCCCTTGAGCGCCGACTTCAGCAGTAGCGGAATCCGCGTGCCGTAGTTTGTCGCCTCGACAACGAACCCTCCCAATGCGCCTGCCGACTTTGCACCCTTCAGGAATGGCACCCGTTGCACGGCGAGGTCGATCTTCTTGACGATCTCTTCCTGATGGACGCTCGCGTACCCGATGACGTCGGCGAGCTCGCTGTAGCTGTAGACCAGTACGATCAACACCGGCACGACGAGACACAGCAGTGTCAGTATCGCGGAGAGCGTCGGTCTGCCGGTGCGCTTCAGGAGGCGAAGATGCAGCGGCCTGATATACAACCCGATGATCAGGCCGAGGATCGCGGCGATGACGACGGCCTTCACCATCCAGACGAACAGCCCCAGCACGATGGCGCCGAGGAGCGTCGTGATGAGGATGCGCCGCAGCTCGGGCAGCGTCAGGTCGCCAATGCCCGCGTTGGTACGCCGTTCGACACGTCGTCGCTCGTTCGCGTCCTGGGTCGACGACTCGATGATGATATCCGTCATCAGTGCATGGCCTGGTCGAGATCGGCGATCAGGTCATCCGCATCTTCGATACCCACGCTCAACCGAAGGAACCCATCGGGAATGCCAAGCTTGGCGCGCTGCTCGGACGTCATGTGCGTGTGTGAGGAATGACGAGGTTCGCTGACCAGGGAATCCACGCCGCCAAGGCTCGGCGCATTTCGTATCAGCCTCAGCTTTCGCAGGAAACGGTCCGCGGCGCGGCCGCCCCCGACAAGTTCGATCCCCAGCATTCCCCCAAATCCGTTCAGCAGCGCCTTCGCGATCTCGTGATCGGAGTGGGAGGTGAGTCCGGGATAGTGGACTTCCTTCACCTCCTTCTTCTCCGCGCACCACTGGGCGATGCGCATCGCATTCTCGTTCTGGCGGCGAACGCGCACGTCCAGCGTCTTCAACCCGCGCTCGAGCATCCAGCAGGCAAACGGATCAGGTGCCTGACCCCAGACGATCATCTTCTGGCGCACTTCCTCGACATACGGGGCGGTGCCCAGTACCGCTCCGCCGAGCACGTCGTGATGGCCGTTGAGGAACTTCGTGGTCGAGTGAATGACGACGTCGGCGCCATGCTCGAGTGGCCGGAAGTTGATGGGGCTCGCGAAGGTCGAGTCGACAACCAGCGCGATGCCATTCTCCTGCGTGAGGTAGCTCACCGGACGCAGGTCGAGCACACGGCAGCTCGGGTTGACGGGCGATTCGAGGAAGACGGCGCGGGTCTCACGTCTCAGACGTTTCCGCCATCCGCGCGGCTCGTGTGGGTCGACGAGCGTGACGGCGATGCCCAGCGTGGCGAATTCTTCGGTCAGTAACCGATGCGTCCCCCCGTAAATGGACTGGCACGCCAGCAGGTGGTCGCCGGGCCGGAGGAGCGCCAGCAGCGCGCATGCCGTTGCCCCCATTCCGCTCGACAACACGACGCACGCCTCGGCTTTCTCCAACGCCGCGAGGCGTTTCTGTACCAACTCCGCATTCGGCGTATTGCCGTATCGCGGATACCGAAGCGTATCGCTCTGCCCAGGCTCGGTGACGAAGCTGACGCTCTGGTAGAGCGGCGTCACCACGGGCGTATCTGCGTCGTGCGGGTCCTCGCCGGCGTGGACGGCCAGCGTCGGGAGCGCGTGCGGGCGCGGGCGTCGGGGAGAAGACACGTAGGGAGGGAGGCGTTCCTGGCTCAGGCGAAGAAGCGGCGGCGTTTCTGGGAGTCGAGGTCCGGTTTGACGACGCGCACGAGCTCCGACACCGACGCACCGGCCACGTCGCGAAGGCCGATGTCTCCCCGGTGCATGGATTCATCGAATACCACCGTCGCCAGCTCCTGCCGCCGGGGGCCGTAAATCCAGGCCAACTCGCCTTCCGTAAGGAGGCGCCATTTTGCGTCCTCTGGATGAATGCGGACCTGCGGCCCGCGGTCAGGATCGGAGAGCCGCGTCCCGACAAACGATGCGACGCGCATCGGCCGGCTCCGGGGATCCTCAGGCATCGGCTTCTCCGACGGCGCCAACGGCCACGTAGCCGTCGTCCAGCCGCATCAGGAGGCGGCGGCGGTGCAGACCGTCCAGCACACGCTCCGCATCGGCGGGCGGCGAGCCCATGGCCGTGGCGAGATCTTGAGCTCCCGTGCATCCGTGATCGTACACCTGCTGCCATGCCTTGCGTTCGCCGTCATCGACCATCCCCACCACGCGCGCGCCGTCGGCCGTCTCGAGCACGAGCGCGAGGCCATGTCGCTCGAGTACGGTCTCGATCGCGTCCCAATGGTCGTCCGTGACGCCCCGGAAAAGGAAGTACGCCTCGCGGTCAACGCGCTCAGCCGCCACGTAGCGCAACAGCAGCTTGGCGACGACCTCATCGGCGCAGGAGAAATCGATCATCCCCACATGAGAAAAATCGATCACGGTCAGCGAACGCTCCCGCGTGTCGGCGACGAGCGCTTCGATTTGCGTGCGAACCGCCGCGCCGGTTGGGCGCGTGACCAAGTTGGAATACAGCTCGCACGACAGTGTTTGCCGTAGCACTGAGCTCACGTCGATATGGATCATCAGCGCGGGGCCCCGGAGACCCGTTCTGGTATGGTGACTTGCACCAGCGACCCCTGAAAGGGCGCCAGATTCTCTGTCAGCGGAACGTCTTCGTCCCAACTCGGTACGATTGCGATCCTCGCCGTGCCACTGCGGACGCTCAACTTGCCGTCCCATCGTCCAATATACTTGCGCACACCGGCCAAGCCCTGTCCGCGACCTGGATCACGAAACCGGCTCACTCCGCGAATCACCGCCTCCTCGAGCGCAGCCGCATCGTCCCACCGGTCATTGCGGACTCGGCCGGGAAGACTTTCGAGCGAGGCGCGGAAGCCGCAGCCGGCATCGCAGACGGCGACAACGACGACTCTCCGATGCGGTGGGCGCCGGCTGTAGGTGTACGCCTGTACCGCGACCCAACCGCCTCGCCCTGCGTGCTCGACGATGTTCTGGCAGATCTCGGACAGGGTCATGGCGAACCCAACGGTAGCGCGCGACTCGATGTGCAGCTGTGTCTGCAGAATTTGCTGGGCCTTCTGCTGAATGCGACCGACCACCGTGTGCACGTCGTCGCTGTTCGCGACCGGCGTGATTTCCAGCAACACCGTGGACTCGCCGCCCTTCGCTTTCGGGACGGAGCCCGACAACTCGTAAATGTCTTCGGCGTGCTTGAAGAAGCCAGTGCGTGCCCAGTATGACGCGGTGTCATCCTGCTCCGGCACGGCGAAGGTCGCGCGCTCCTCGCGCGTCTGGCCGAGCGTCAACAGCGCGGTAAGACCATACGGCGAGGCCCAGCGAGTATGCCGCGCGTCGACGAGGAGCTTCGCGTCCTGCGGAATCGCAGCCAACTGGTCCAGCACCTGCTCGAACGAGTGGTCGTCGAGAGAAGGAGGGACGGTGATGACGTTGGTCACGAGAGGCTCAGTTCTCCGCGCAGGTGTGCCGCGAGTCCGGAAGCGCCTCGGTGTGTGACATTCCGGGCTGCGGCCACCGCGGCCGCACTCATCGCGTCTGCTAAGCTATCACCTGCGACCATCCGAGAGAAATAGGTTGCGCCCCAAACATCGCCACAACCGGTTGGATCCACCGGTCCGCTGACCACCTGTGCCGGTACCAGCGCCGTGCGAACCGCGCCAAGGTCGCCCGTTCCGCCGCGCGACGCTGTGGCCAGCCCGCCCCGAGGCGGAAGATCACAAATATTGTCGAATCCCGGCGCCGCGACATAAATCGCCCCACGGCTCCCGAGCGTCACGAGCAGGCAGGAAACGCCGCTGGCAATTGCCGTGGCCGCGAGCGACATCGAATCCGGCGCGATCGTCGCCATTTCCTCTTCGTTCATCTGAAGGAAATCGAAGCAGGCGCACCATTCGGCAACGTTCGGTATCGCACGCGGGGTCCGCATACCGTCTGGCTGGACAGCCATCACCTTCATGTGCAGGTCGCAGTGGATCGGTCCCTTGACGTGCTGGCGGACCAACTGCGCGGTCTCGAGGTCGAGCTCCCACCCACTGAGGAAGTTCACGTACAACGCATCCAGGCGTGCTTCATCGAGCAGCGGCTTGAGACCGAGCCAGCTCCAGGCCGGTATGGCACCAGTGAGAAATTCCGTGCGACGCTCGTCGTCGTGATAACGCAGTTCGACGCGGTGCCCGGGGTAGGGCACCTCGATCAGTGCCGCATCCGGCGCAATGCGCTTGAGGGTGCGCAGGTAGTCCCGGGCGCGGCTCGCGAGATCGTAACCGACCTTGAGAATCGGCACGATTTCCCAGTCGTCGGGGAGCGCAGCATCGAGTCCGCTCAGGGTATAGGTGATGCCACCCCACTCTTCCACGGGCACGCTGCGCGCATCACGGCCGTGAATGATGTCCCAGACAAAGGTGCCGATGACTCCAACGCGCTTCTTGCGGGACATGAGGGATTGCTAGGGGTCACGGGCTTTGATTCGCCCGTTTCGCGCCGGCACATTGAACGCGGATTGAGCGGATTTGAACTTAAGAAAACTTTGATTTCTTAGGTGCGCCCGACAGAAGCATCTCGCCATGAAGTCTTGAAGAAGGAGCATTGTGCTTCATGCTTCACGCTTGATCATTATTTTTCTCTTCCATCCGCTCAATCCGCGTTCAATGTGCCGGTGCGACAACGCGATGATGAGCGCGCGAGGGATGGGGCGCGGTAATCCGGAATAGTCAGACACCCCCAAGGTGTTGTTGCTTGAAGCTCGCGACCGCGCCAACGACGCCCGCAGTCCCCAGCAGTTCACCCGGAATGATCTTCACCGCACGCACCGCTGGGCTGAATGCGCGCCGCCGTACCTCGACGCGCAGGGGAACGAACAGCGCATCCCCTGCCGCGGCCACGCCACCGGCCAGCACGACGATGTCGGGATTGAAGACGTTCAGCAGGTTCGCGACGCCGGCGCCGAGATACTTCGCCGTGTCGCGGACGATTTCACTCGCCACCTGATCCCCCTGCCTGGCCGCCTCGTACACAATCGCGGCCGTGATGTCCTCGACTTTGCCATTGACCAAAAGGGGAATAATCGACCCCATTTCGTCGCGCACGAGTACTTCACGCGCGCGCGTCGCGATGGCCGACGCTGACGCATACGCCTCGAGGCAGCCGTAATTGCCACACTTGCAGTGGCGGCCGTTCAGGTCGATGGTCGTGTGGCCGATCTCACCCGCCATATCCGACGAACCGTGATAGAGCGCGCCGTCGAGAATCAGCCCGCCACCGATTCCGGTGCCGATCGTCAGTCCGACGACATTCCGCCCGCCGCGCGCGGCCCCTTGCCACCATTCGCCGAACGTCGCGCAGTTGGCGTCGTTGTCGAGGGTGGCCGGAAGGTTGAGGCGATCCTGAATGCGGTCGCGAAGGGGAAAGTCCTTCCATCCGAGATTGGGCGCGACGAGCACGATACCGCGCTCGCGATCGAGCGGCCCCGGCGCACCGATGCCAATGCCGATGAAGTCGCGGCTGCTCGCCCCGGTCTTCTCGATCGTTTCAAGGATGACGGACTGGACCACGCCGGCAATGCGCTCGGCGACTCCCTCATCGCCCACTGACGCGTTCGTCGGGATGCTGCGCATGGCCAGGTGCTTCGTCCCATCGACGCTCATTGCGCCGGCGGCGATATTCGTGCCGCCGAGGTCGACACCCACGATGAATTGTTCGCGATCGGTCATCGGGGAAACGTAGGGATGAACCTCCGCCTTGTCACCCGTTGGCTCCGGCACGTTCCGTGTCGCCGTAGGAGATCATCGCGCGCATTGCGCTATTGGCAGGAACGGGCAGACTGGGTTGCCGGCCATGCGGTCTCAGCCGGTGTGTCGCCGTACTGTCTGCATTGCCGAAATGGTGGACGCCGGAGGGCGAAGCGCACCTTCGCCAGTTCGGTGACAAGCTGCAATGCTTTCATCATTTCGCTGTGCTACACGGACGTACGACGTACCCGGACCCTGTACCCTGACTGGCATACTGGCCAAAGAGAGCCATCGAGAGTGGTGTACCGATCTACGCCCTTCGCACCTCGGAACGGCGTATGGCGATCGGGTGGGTGCATCGAATGTTGTCGATGGCTCCTCATGGGTTGGATGCCAGTCCGGGTACACGGTTCCGGGTACATCGTACGTCAGGGGTTGTACTCACGTACGTTCGTACGTGCGTTCAGCGGTCCGTAACCGCTCGTACTGCCGCCTCGACTCTCTCCACCGACAACTCGGTCATGCACCGGTGATGTCCGAGCGGGCACACTTGCGGTCCATGCTTCGAGCACGGACGGCACGGCATCGCGTCGTGCTCCACGACGACCGACCGCGGCGCCAACGGACCAAAGCCGAATGCTGGAACCGTCGGACCAAAGATCGCCACCGTCGGCGTTCCCATTGCCGAGGCAAAATGCTCCGGCGCCGAATCGTTGGTGACGAGTACCGAGGATCGTCCCACCAACTCGGCCGACGCGAGAAGGCTCAATTTTCCCGTGGCGTCGAGCGCGCCGGGAGCCGCGGCAACGATGGCAGCAGCCAACTCGCCATCGGCAGCACCTCCCACCACGACGATTCGCGCGCCCACGGAGAGCGATGCCGCAAGCTCCGGAAAGTACGGCCAGCGCTTCGTGGCCCACACGCTTCCCGGGGCGAGCGCAATCAAGCGCTCCTCGCGGCCGATGCCCGCTGCGGTCAGTAACATGTCGACCGACAGTCGCTCCGGTTCACCCGGGTGGAGCGACGGGCGCATTTCCTCCGCACTCGGCTCGCGACCATTCGGCCGCGCGAGCATCAAGAGGCGCGCCGCGTGATGGAGCCTCGCGTCGTAGAGCACGCGCTTCGTGTAGAACAGACGTCCAGAGGACGTTGAGAAGCCCAGTCGAGACGGAATCCGCGCAAAGAGCGCGAGCGCCGCACTGCGCCACGACCCTTGAGCCAGCAGCGCCGCATCGTATTGCGTGTGCCGCAACCGCTTGGCGAGCGAGAGAAAGCCGTGCACGCCGCGATCGGCGCCGCGCTTGTCATAGACGATGACCGTGCGCACCGAGGGATGATTCGCCAACAACCCCGCCGAGGCGGGCGTCGTCACGACGTCAACCGGCCCACGGTGCGCCAGCTGCGTAAGCAGGGGCGTCGTGAGGACGACGTCGCCGATGAACGACGTCTGAATGACGAGCGACGACGTCACGCCCAAGAACCTAATCGACCTGAAGCACGGCCAGAAACGCTTCCTGCGGGATCTCCACCGATCCCACCTGCTTCATGCGCTTCTTTCCTTCCTTCTGCTTCTCGAGGAGCTTGCGCTTCCGGCTGATGTCGCCGCCGTAACACTTCGCGAGCACATCCTTGCGAACGGCTTTCACCGTCGTGCGCGCGATGACCTTCGTGCCGATGGCCGCCTGGATGATCACCTCGAACAACTGCCGAGGGATCAATTCCTTCAACTTGTCGGCGATCTTGCGCCCCCAGTCGTACGCCTTGTCCTCATGACAGATCACGCTGAACGCGTCGATGGCTTCACCATTGATCAGCATGTCGAGCCGCACGAGATCGCTCGCGCGATACTCCAGCATCTCGTAGTCGAGCGACGCGTACCCTCGGCTGATCGACTTCAGCCGGTCGAAGAAATCGAGAATGATTTCGCCAAGGGGAAACTCCCAGTCGAACTCGACGCGCTGCTGGTCGAGGTACGTCATGTTCTTGTACACGCCGCGCCGCTCGGTGCCCAGCGTCATGATCGGTCCGATGTAGTCGGACGGCGCCATGATGCGAGCCTTCACGTAGGGCTCCTCGATGCGGTCGATCACCGCCGTGTTCGGCATCAGCGCTGGATTCTCCACGAGCTCCATCGTGCCGTCAGTCCGGTAGACCTTGTACTCGACGCTCGGAACGGTCTGCACGAGGTCGAGATCGAACTCGCGCGTCAGACGCTCCTGGACGATCTCCATGTGGAGGAGGCCGAGGAATCCGCAACGGAACCCGAAGCCGAGCGCCGTGGAGGTTTCGGGCTGATAGTTGAGCGACGCGTCGTTGAGCTTGAGCTTCTCGAGTGCGTCGCGCAGCGTTTCGTACTGCTGCGTATCAGTCGGATACATGCCGGCAAAAACGAACGACCGCACTTCCTGATATCCGGGGAGCGGCTCGGATGCCTTGTTGAGCGCGTCGAAGATCGTGTCGCCGGCACGCGTCTCGCTCACCGAGCGCACGCTGGCGACGACGTAGCCGACTTCGCCCGGTCCGAGCGAGTCCGTCTGTACCTGACGAAGTTGGTTGTACCCCACTTCGTCGACTTCGTAGATGGAGTCCGACGCACCGAAGGTGATCTTCGTTCCCTTGCGCAGCACGCCGTCGACCACGCGCACGCTTGGAATGGCCCCGCGATACTTGTCGTAGTACGAGTCGTAGATCAGCGCGCGAAGGGGCGCCGCGTCATCGCCAACCGGGGCAGGGACCGTCGACACGACCGCTTCCAGCAACTCGTGGATACCGATGCCCGCCTTGGCGCTCACCCGGAGAATCCCGTCTGGATCGACACCGAGCAGGTCCGCGACTTCCTGTGCGCGACGATCGGGCTCGGCACCGGGAAGATCGATCTTGTTCAGGATGGGGATGATCTCGAGCCCGGCATCGACGGCGAGAAACAGGTTCGAGAGCGTTTGCGCCTGAATGCCCTGCGACGCATCGACGACGAGAATTGCGCCTTCACAGGCGGCCAGCGACCGCGACACCTCGTACGTGAAGTCCACGTGGCCGGGCGTATCGATCAGGTTGAGCTCATAGTCCTGCCCGTTGTCCGCGGTGTACGACATGCGAACCGCGTTCAGCTTGATCGTAATGCCACGCTCACGCTCGAGGTCGAGCGTGTCGAGCACCTGGGCCTTCATTTCACGCTTCTGGAGCATCCCCGTCTCTTCGATGAGACGATCGGCCAGGGTGGATTTCCCGTGGTCGATATGGGCGACGATGCAGAAGTTACGGATGTGGTCGAGCTTCACGGCGATGCGGGTCTGGGCGAGGACTGACAACAGCCTTGCAATATAGCTCCCTGCAACGGGCGCGAGGCTGGTTGCGGGCCCGAACGCAGGCCCCTCGTCAGTGATTCAGCCCATCAGACCGCAACCGTTCAACTCGGAGCCGGAGCGGGTCTAGCCTGAAGGCTGATAATTAGGGATGGGGGCGCGGGTTGGGGCCCGGGCCAACCGCGGGCTCGGCCGCGGGCTTAGGCTAGGGCTCGCGCTCGGGCCTACCAGCAGGCTCGGGCTAACAACGAGCAGGGGCTTGCGCGTGTGCCGCTGGCAGGCTCCGTCCTGAAGTCAGCCCCAAGCTCCAGCCCCAGCCCGCGCCCAAGCCTGCTGGCAGGCCCAAGCCCCGGCCCTGGCCCAAGCCCGCGCCCAAGCCTGCGTTGTTTGGCCCAAGCCCGAGCACAAGCCCCGACTCACTGCCGAACATCGTGCCCCGCTTCTATTATCAGCTACCCATGGAGTCGCCGCACCGCGCTGACCTGTTCGACCCGGCCGCGTTGGCCACGCTCGGCCACATCGAAGTCGTCGCCCGTTGGATCGTCGACGGCTTTCTCAGCGGACTTCACCGCTCACCCCGAAAGGGGTTCTCGGTGGAGTTCGCCGATTTTCGTCCCTATCAACCTGGCGACGATCTGCGCTACGTGGACTGGAAGATCGCCGCGCGCGCCGACCGATGGGTCGTCAAGCAATACGAAGAGGAAACCAACCTTCGCGCCACCCTCGTCCTCGACGTCAGTCGCTCGATGGACTGGAAGTCTGCGCCCGCGCTGCTCAGCAAGCGCGTCTATGCGGAACAACTCATCGCGGCCGTCGGCCTCCTGCTGCTGAGGCAGCGCGACGCTGTCGGCCTCATTCGCTTCGACGATGCAGTGCGAACCTGCGTGCGCCCAAGTGCACGCAGCACGCAATGGAGACGCCTGATCACGGCGCTCGCCGACCGCGCCGGCGGCAGAGCCTCCGATCTCGCCGCCGCGCTCAGCCAGGCAGCGCGCCTCGTCACGCGACAGGGCATGGTCGTCCTCGTGAGCGATTTGCTCGTCGATCCCGAACCAGTTCTCGCCAATCTTCGAGGCCTGCGGGCGGCCGGGCACGACGTGCTGGTCTTCCACATCATGGATCCCGCCGAGCGCGAATTTGGCATGACCGGCGAGGCGCAGTACACGGACCCCGAATCGTCACTCGCCGTGCCTGCGGCCGCCGCCGATGTGCGCGCTGCGTACGGCGCCACCGTCGCGGAAGTCGTGACCGAATGGCGAGACGCCCTGTCGGCGATGGGTGCCTCTCATGAACTCGTGATCACCGACCAACCCTACACGGTCCCCCTTCGACGGGCGTTCGACGCCCGCCAGCGCCGACCGTGAGTTTTCTCGCACCCCTCTACCTCCTCGTCGGCGCTGCCGCAGCCATTCCGCTGCTGCTGCACCTGCTGCGTCGCAACATCGCGACGCGCGTCGATTTCCCGGCCGCGCGCTATCTCCAGCGGGCGGAGCAGGAGCACAGCCGGTCCCTCCGCATCCGGAACCTGCTGCTGATGCTCCTCCGGGTGTTGCTGGTCCTCGCGCTCGCGGTCGCCGCCGCCCGTCCGTTCGTGTCGGGGTTCGGCGTCGGGCATGGACCCACGGCGGTCGCCGTCGTGCTCGACAACTCACTGTCGACAACCGCCGTCAACGGCGGGGCTCCGGTATTCGCGAAGCTTCGCGATGCTGCACGCAATCTGGTCCTTGCCAGCGCGCCCGGTGACCGCCTCTGGCTCGTGACGGCGGACGGCCGCGTCCGCGGTGGCTCCCGCGAGGCGGTTGCCGCGGAGCTCGACCGCATTACGCCGAGTGAGGACGCCGGCGACCTTCCGCTCGCGCTTCGCCGTGCGGCTGCGGCAGTGCAGGGGAGCGCGTTGCCCGCCCGCAGCGTCGCCGTTGCCACCGATGCGCAGCGCAGCGCCTGGGCGTCCGCGGTGAAGGTCGATGTGCCGACGGCGCTCTTCGTACCTGGCGGCGATCCCCCTCACAATCGCGCCGTACTGTCCGCGGAGGCAGATCCCGGTCGCTGGACTCCCCGCGGCTCCATCGTCGCCCGCATCGACGCCGGTGATTCCGTTGGATTTCGCGTGCTCATCGGTGCGCGCACCCTTGCGCGCGGTGCGGTTGCGCGCGGTGAACCCGTCCAGCTTCGTGTGACGCCGCCGGAACGGGGATGGCAGGCGCTCCGGGTGGAGTTGGAGCCCGACGATTTTGCGGCAGACGATGCGCGCTTCGCGGCTGTGTGGGTCGGCGCGCCGCCAGGCGTGGTGGTCGATCCGTCAGCCGGCCCCTTCGTGTCGACCGCGCTCACGACGTTGGTGTCGGACGGCCGCGCGACCGCGGGCACCGACGTCCGAATCGGGTCGGCTGACGCAGTCTCTTCGCTACCCGCGTTGATCACGCCGCCAGCCGATGCCGTGCGCCTGGGCGCGGCGAATCGCGAGCTCGCGCGTCTGGGAATCCCGTGGCGCTTCGGTCAGCTCGAGGGTGGGTCCGGTGTGGCTCGCGGCTCTCACCTCGACGGAATCACGACGTCATCAAGGTATCGGCTCGTCCGGAGCGGCCAGGCCGGCGCGGACACACTGGCGACGGTATCGGGCGAGCCATGGGTCGTTGCGGGTCCGGGATATGTCCTCGTGGCCTCGCGGCTCGATCCTGTTGCCACGACCCTCCCGGTCCGGGCGGCCTTCGTTCCCTGGATCGCCGACATGGTCGGCCTGCGCCTCGGCGCGCCCTCGGGTGATGCTGGTGCCGCTATCGCGGCGCGGCCGGCGGGAAGTATTCATCTTCCCGAGGGAGCGGACGCGCTGGAGAACATCGCCGGCACTCGGCGGAGCGCGGCGGGAGCCACCAACGCCCCTGAAGAACGCGGCGTGTGGTTCATCCTGCGCGGTCCCCGACGAATCGGCGCGGTCGTCGTCAACGCACCGGCAGACGAGTCGGCGCTCGCGCGACTCTCCGCCGACGCCCTGGGCGCTCGCATCGGCGGCGATCGCGCCAGCGCGTCGCAGTCGGCATCAGCGTGGATTCGCGATACGTATGCGTCCGGTACCCGCCGTCCCGCGATCACGCCGCTTCTCATTCTCGCGCTGCTGCTGCTGTCTGCGGAAGCACTCGCCGTTCGCACTACTCGATCCGCTGCCGCCTAAGTGTCACTCCCCAGCCTGCTCGACGCGCTCGAACGCCTTCCTGCGTTTGCGCGCGTATTCAATACCCTGCCACAGCCCTCCCGCCAGCTCCGAATTGCCGGACTTCCGGGCTCGGCAGATGCGGCACTCGTGGCGGCGCTCGCACGCCGGCTCACGACGCGCTTCCTCGTCGTCGTGGCCGACGGCGTGCCGCAGGCGGAACGACTGCTCGCCGATCTGCACACGCTGCTGGACGAGACCCCGGTCGCGCTCTATCCGCCGCGCGAAGGATTCGGCGAGATGGAGCCGCACGTCGAAGTGGCCGGCGAACGTGTCGAGACGTTGGAGCGACTGAGCCGCGGCGAGATCCGCGTGCTGCTCACCACGCCGCGTGCCCTGCTCGAACGCACTCGCCTGCCCGCGGCCCTCGCTGATTTGCGGATCGAACTGCGCAAGGGCGATGTACGGAAGCCGCGTGAGCTCGCCGAACATCTCGAGCGGATCGGCTTCGAGCGCGTGCCGATGGTCGAGGATGTCGCCCAATTCTCGCTTCGAGGCGGCATCTTCGACGTCTATTCGTTCGGCATGACGGACCCGGTAAGAATGGAGTTCTGGGGAGACGAGATCTCCGATCTCCGCCACTTCGAATTGTCGTCGCAGCGGTCCACACGCACCGTCGATCTCGCCGTCGTGCTTCCCGTCGACGGCCAGGTGAAGGAAGACGCCGGCGCGGGCGAGCGGCTCTCGGTTTCGGCGCTCTTTCCGCCCGACACGCTGCTCGTTTACCCGACCGGTACCCATCTCCTCCCGGAACTCAAGCGCACCTGGGATGAAGCCGCGCATCATCTCGACCTCGCGCGTCGCCGTGGCGAGGACGCCGATCCTCGGGAGGAACTCTTCGAGGCGCCGGAGGTCGCGGCGGCGACCATGTCCCAGTTCGGACGCCTTCGCCTCGTCGATGCGGCCGCGGAGGAAGCGGACGTCAGCTTTCCCCTTCGCGCACCGGAGCCGATCGACCGCGACATCAAGCGCCTCCGCCGTCTGGTGCGCGATGGGATGCCCACGATCATCCTCTGCGACAATGAGGGCCAGTGCGAGCGTCTCGATGAACTGCTGAATGAAGACACCCGCGATCCGTCACCCGCCGCCCTCGTGGTCGGAGCACTCGGTGGCGGATGGATGCTCCCACCGGGTGATCACGAGCGCGGCCTGCGCGTCCTCACGGACCACGAGATCTTCCGCCGCGAGCGTCGCGTGCGGCGAGCGCGCCGGTACGTCAGCGGTGGTGTGGACTCGCTCGCCCTCAAGCTCGGCGACTACGTCGTGCACCTCGAGCACGGCGTTGGCATCTACAGGGGCATCGAAACGATCTTCGTCGGGCAGAGCACGATCGAAGTGGCAGTCGTCGAGTATGAAGGCGGTGACCGCCTTAACGTTCCGCTTTACCGGATCGACCAGCTGGAGCGCTATCGCAGTGCCGACGATGTCAGCGCTGACGTGCCGCCGCCGCGGCTTCACCGGCTGGGTGGCAAGCGGTGGGCCGCGCAGCGCGATCGAACACGGGCCGCGATCCAGGAGATGACACTCGAGCTCCTCGACCTTTACGCACGGCGTAAGGTAGCCGCTCGTCCAGCGCATGTGCCGGACACCGCGTGGCAGCGGCAGCTCGAGAGCAGTTTCCTCTTCGAGGACACGCCGGATCAGCGGAAGGCGACCACCGACGTGAAGACGGACATGGAGAGCACGCGCCCCATGGATCGCCTCCTCGTGGGCGACGTGGGCTACGGCAAGACCGAGATCGCGGTGCGCGCCGCGTTCAAGGCCGTGCAGAGCGGCCGTCAGGTTGCCGTGCTCGTGCCGACGACCATCCTCGCGGACCAGCACGCTCGCACCTTTGGTGAGCGGCTCGCGGATTTTCCCGTCAAGATTGCCGTCATGAGCCGCTTTCAGTCGGCGAAGGAACAGGCGGTGACGCTGCGGGAGCTCGCGGACAAGAAGGTGGACATCGTCATCGGGACGCATCGGTTACTGAGTCCGGACGTCGTGTTCGCTGACCTCGGTGTCATCATCGTGGACGAGGAGCACCGATTCGGCGTCAAGCACAAGGAGCGGCTCAAGCAGCTCAAGCTCGAGACGGACGTCCTCACGCTCACCGCCACGCCCATTCCGCGCACGCTCCACCTGTCACTGGCCGGGCTGCGCGACATGACACTGATGCAGACGCCCCCGCGCGACCGTTCCCCCGTGCTCACCTTTCTGGAACCGGCGGACGACGGCCTCATCGACGAGGGTATCTCCCGCGAGCTCGATCGCGGCGGACAGGTGTTCTTCGTGCACAACCGCATCGAGACCATCGTTGCGCAGGCGGATCACATTCGCCGCATCGTGCCGCGCGCGCGCATCGCTGTTGCGCACGGGCAGATGAAGGAGCGCGAGCTCGAAGACATCATGCATCGGTTCGTGAGCGGCGAGGTCGACGTCCTGGTCTCGACGCTCATTGTCGAGAGCGGGCTCGACGTGCCCAACGCGAACACGATGTTCGTCAATCGCGCCGACCACCTTGGACTTGCCCAGCTCTACCAGCTGCGCGGCCGAGTCGGCCGGTCGCATCGCCGGGCGTATTGCTATCTGCTCGTGCCCGACGCCGTCGATCCGGATGCGGAGCGTCGCCTTCAGGTGCTCGAGCACCACACGGAGCTCGGCGCCGGGTACAAGATCGCACTCAAGGACATGGAAATGCGCGGGGCCGGCAACCTGCTCGGCGCCGAGCAGTCAGGGTATGTCCATGCCGTGGGTTTCGATCTCTACCTCAAGATGCTCGACGAGACAGTCCAGCGCCTCATGCGTGGGGACGCCGCGCCAAAGCCAAGGCCCGCGGATGTCTCCATGGACATTCCCGCCTACCTGCCCGACGACTACATCGAAGCGCAGGAAGCGAAGCTCGACGTCTACAAGCGGCTGGCGAAGTTCGACACACCAGAGGAGATCGAGGCGCTCCGCGCCGAACTGCGTGACCGATTCGGTCACCTGCCAGTCCCTGCAGAAGCGATGCTCGCAATGGCACAACTCCGTGTCGCCGGGGGTATTCTGGGGATCGAGGGCATCCTCATTCGCGGCGAGGAGGCTCGTATTACCTTCAGGGATTCGGCCGTGCCGCGGATGAAAGGACTCTCGGCGGCGTTCCACGAAGTGCAGTTCCAGGCGGAGGTGCGGCGCGCGCATCCGCTTTCACTCAAGCTGACCCGGCTCGGTGGCGCCCAGCTACTCGACGGGCTCGTACGCGCCTTACGTGCGGTCGTCTGACGCCCGCCTCAACCTCTCGACGACCGTCCGCATGAAACACATACGCCTGCTCACCGTCGCGCTCGCCGCGACTGCACTCGTCGCGTTCCACGACCGCTCCGACGCGAGCGCCGCCCAGGAAGAAGTCGTTGCCGTCGCCGGACCACAGCAGTTGTCGGTCACCCGGCTCGGCGAACTGCTCGGCAACGCGGCGCAACAGATTCCGACCAGCAAGGAGGTCGCCCTCCTCGTCGCTCGTGATCTGTGGATGCCCTATCATCTGCTCGCGCTTGCCGCCGCGCGCGGCGACTCCCTGAACGACGGTCGCTCCATCGACTCCGCCGCCGCCGCGATGCTCCAGAATGCGTTGCTGGGTCCCTACCTCCAGGCCGCCGTCGCGAAGCTGCCCGTGGACTCTGGGAATGAAGCGTCATACCGCGCGGCCAAGGGCGATTTGTACTCCGCGCGCCACATCCTCCTGATGGTCCCCACGGAAGCGACGCCGAAAGAGAAGGCTGCGATCCGGAAGAAGATGGAGGGCATCCGCGCCAAGGCCACCGCGACGACCTTCGCCGACCTGGCGAAGAAAAACAGTCAGGATGGCAGTGCCAAGGACGGGGGGAGCCTCGGCGTCTTTCCCCGGACCAGGATGGTCAAGCCCTTCGGTGACGCGCTCGCGAAGCTCAAGCCTGGCGAGATCTCCCCGATCGTCGAAACGCAGTTCGGCTATCACATCATCCAGCGGAACAACTGGGCGACGGCGAAGGCGGACTACATGTCGATGAATGCCGAACAGGGCAAGCAGCAAGCGGAAAGCACGTTCATCGCGCAGACGGAGGCGGCTGCGAACATCAAGATCGCCGACAACGCCGCCGCCACGATGAAACTCATCGCCAAGGATCCACTCGCCGCGCGCCGCTCCACCACGCCCATCGCCACGGTGTCTGGCGCGACGATGACCGCGGCCAACGTGGCGCTGGTTCTGCTCGCGGCGCCGACCAATCAGCGGCTCATGCAGCAAATCCAGGCGTCACCCGACTCCATCGTCCTTCAATACCTCAAGAGCATCGCCCAGCGCGAAGCGCTCGTGCGTCGCGCGGAAGCGGAGAAAGTCACCACGGGCCCGTCGGATCTTGCCGCGCTTCATCGCGACTTCGCGCAAGCGGTGTCGGCGAACTGGGCGACGCTCGGCGTCGATCCCAAGATGCTCGCCGATAGCGGAAAGACCGTGGCCGACCGCGAACGGCTTGCGGCGCGCCAGGTGGACGCGTTTCTCGACAAGGTTCTGGCCGGCACAACGCAACCGGTGAACATCCCCGCGCCCGTGCTCATCGTGCTCGTCAATAAGTACCCGAGCAGCGTGAACGAAGCTGCCGTCGACCGCGTCGTCGAACGGGCCACGAAGCTGCGTGTTGCGGTGGACTCGGCCCGCAACGCCGCCCTGCCGAAGTCTGTTGTTCCCCTCCCCGGCAAGCCGTGATCCGGGAATTCGCTGGCACCCCTGCGCGGACCGTCCGTGCATGTTAGGTTATGGGGATGCTGCGGTTCCGGGTCTGCTCGTCTACGGGCTCGTGCGCGCATCGCGTGCGCGGGCCAGCGCCCGCCTCTCATTTCCCGACTACCGCTTCTACACATGAAACGATCTTCGCTGCTCGTCCTCGCGGTTAGTGCTTCGTCGCTCGTCGCGTGCAGTGGACTCAATGACGCGTTTTCGGCACACGTCGATACCGTCGCCAAGGCAGGTTCGCAGGAACTGACGGTTACCCGGCTCGGTGACATGATCGGCAAGGCCAAGCTCGGCCTGCCGGTCAATCGGGACGTGGCAATGGTCGTATCGCGCGACCTCTGGGTCCCGTACCAGCTGCTCGCCATGGCTGCGGCGCGCGGCGACTCTCTCGCGGATACGAAAGCGATCGACGCGGCCGCCATTGGCCTGCTCGAGAACGCCAGGATTTCAAAGTTCATGCAGGGCATCCTGGACAAGGTTCCGGCTGACTCAGGTGGCGAAGCAGCGTACCTGAAGGCAGACAAGGGCCTGTTCTCGGCTCGGCACATCCTTTTCAAGCTTCCGGACAACCCGTCACCGATTCAGCGCGACTCGCTGCGCCGCGCGGCGATGACCGTCCTTGCGACGGTCAATGACGCGAACTTCGCAGAGCTGGCCGCGAAATACAGCGCCGACAACACGAAAGACCGTGGTGGCAATCTCGGCGTGTTTCCGATCAGCATCATGGTCAAGCCGTTCGCCGATGCGCTGACGCGCCTCAAGCCGGGTGAGATCTCCAAGCTCGTTGTGACGCAGTTCGGGTATCACATCATTCAGCGCAACACCTGGGAGCGCGCGAAGACCGAGTACGCGGCACAGGCCGGCAATCGCGGCAAACAGGTCGCCGAAAGCCTGTACGTCTCGAGCACGCAGCGGTCGGCGGTCATTGAACTGAAGAGCGATGCGGCGACGACGATGAAGGAACTGGCGCGCGATCCGATCGCCGCCCGCGCATCGAAGACGGTGCTCGCGACCTTCAAAGGTGGCAAGCTCACCGCGGGCAAGCTTGCATTGGTGCTGCTCGCGAGCCCGAACGCTGGTCGGCTGTTGCAACAGGTGCAGGGCGCGCCTGATTCGCTCGTCGAGCGCTACGTGACGCAGATGGCGCAGCGCGAAGTGCTGCTGCAGAGGGCCGACAGCGCTGGCATTCAGATCCCGGCGGAAGAACTGGCGACCCTGCATCGCGACTTCACCCAGGCCGTCGTTCAGAGCTGGGGAGTGATGCGTGTTGATCCGAAGATGCTGGCGGACAGCGCCGCGACGCCGGAAGCACGCGAGCGTCTCGCCGCTGCGCGGGTCGAAGCGTACGTCGACCACATCATGGCAGGAGAGGTGCAGCCGATGCCGGTGCCCGCACCCCTTCAGATCGTGCTCATGGACAAGTTCTCGTCCAAGATCAACCAGGCGGGCATCGAACGGGCAGTCGAACGTGCACGAGGGCTCCGGTCGACGGCTGATTCGGCGAAAGCTGCAGCCCAGCCGAGTTCGGCAGTACCGCTCCCTGGTGCTGCCGGTCCGGCACCGGCAACTCAGCCTCCGGTGGCGACTCCGCCGACGGCCAAGCCGTAAAGCAGTGGTGGGTGGGGCTTTCCCACCCATTCCGTGCGGCCCGGACCTAAATGGCCGGGCCGCGTGTATTTTGAGGCATATGCGCATCCGACTGATTCATACCGCCGCGGTCATGATGGCCGCCCCGCTCTTCGCGCACGCGCAGCAGCCCGCAGCGCCGTCTTTGCAGCCTCCCTCCGCGAGCGTGGGCGTCATCCCCCTCGATCGCATCGTCGCCGGCGTGGGAGACGTCATCATCACGCAATCGGCTCTTCAGGAGCGCATCATCGCCAAGCGGGCAGATGGCGTGCGCCTACCCACGGACTCGGCGGAATTCCGCAAGTTCGTCCGCAGCGTCGTGAGCGAGCTTCAGGATGAGGAGCTGCTGCTGCTCAAGGCGAAGGACCTCAAGGTCGAGGTGCCAGACGCCGACGTTGCGAGCACCGTGGACAAGACGTACAAGGATGTTCGCAAACGCTTCACGACCGAGTCCGAGTTCAAGTCCGAGCTCGCCAAGGCAGGATACGGTACCCCCGAGGAGTACAAGCGCTTCCAGGCCGATGGGGTGAAGCGCAACGAGACGATCTCGCGCACGGTCAAGAAGCTGCGTGAAGACGGCAAGATCGCCCAGTCCAACGTCACCGACGCAGAAATCGCCGAGTCGTTCGAGCGGACGCGCGCGACCTTGCCGCGGCGCGAGCCGGCGGTCGCGTGGCGGCAGATCATCATCGCCCCACAGCCGTCACCGGCCGCCAAGGCGGTCGCACGAGCGAAGGCAGAATCCCTTCTGGTGGAGCTGCGCGACGGCGCGGAGTTCGAAAAGATCGCCAAGCGTGAGTCTGCCGACTCTGGCAGCAAGGAGAATGGCGGCGATCTCGGCTGGAACCGGCGTGGCAAGATGGTTCCCGAGTTCGATCGCTGGATGTTCGCACTGCCGCCGAATCAGCTGAGCCCCGTTGTCGAGACGGCGTTTGGGTTCCACATCATTCGTGTGGATCGCATCCAGCCGGCGGAAGTGAAAGCACGCCACATCCTGATCGCCCCGAAGATCGATTCTCTCGACGTCGCGCGCGCGCGCCGGCAGGCCGACAGCGTCGGGGTTGCGTGGAAAGCGGGCGCGCCGTTCGATTCCCTCGCCAAGAAGAATCACGATTTCAAGAGCGGTGAAGAGACGTCGCTGCTGACGCCCTTTCCTAAGGCGCAGCTACCGCCTGCCTACGCGGAGGCCTTCGTCGGTAAGGTGCCAAATGATATCGTGGTGTTTCCGATCCAGGGGAACGGCAATGTGTCGACGAAGTTCGTCGTGGCGCAGGTCGCGGCAGTCGACGAAGGTGGAGAGTACACACTTCCCGAAGTGAAGGAGCGCTTCCGCGCCCGTCTCGCGGAGGAAGGCGGAATCAAGCGGCTGATGGATCAGCTGCGGAAGTCGACGTATGTCTTCGTTCGCGAGGATGCGTTGGCCAGCCTGACTGTTCCAGCCGCCGGCCAAGCGCCCTGAGGCCGCCGCCGGGCGGGGCGATGCGTGCGCGTCCGAGGCTGGCCGTTACCGTCGGCGACCCGCGCGGCATCGGCCCGGAAATCGTTGCGGCGGTGCTCGACGACGCACGCGTCAGGAGCGCCGCCGACATTCGAGTCATCGGGCCAGACGGTGGCCATGTGTCGGACGGGGACGGTATCGGCCATTGGGGTAGGACGTCGACAGTCTCGGACGCGGGCCGACTTGCGGGCCTCGCGGTCGACAGGGCCATCACGCTGGCTCTGCGCGGAGACGTCGATGGGATCGTGACCGCGCCGCTCGACAAGAGCGCCCTCAAGGCCGGTGGATACGACTTTCCCGGCCACACGGAGCTACTCTCGGCTCGGGCGGGCGTTCCGGTCGCCATGATGCTTGCGGCGATGCGTCCGTCGCCCGGAATGACCAATCCACTCCGCGTCGTGCTCGCGACAACGCATGTCGCGCTCCGCGACGTTCCGCGCGCACTGACATACGAGGCCATCACCACCGCCGCACGCGTGACGCGCGATGGCTTGCGGGAGTGGTTTGGCATCGAGGCGCCACGCATTGCGCTCTGCGCCATGAACCCCCACGGGGGGGATGGTGGACGGTTCGGCGACGAAGACGAGGTCCTGCTCGCGCCCGCCGCGCGCGCGAGCGGATTGCTTGGGCCATTTCCTGCGGACACGGTGTTCGTGCGGGCCATGCGCGGAGCCTTCGACGCGGTGATTGCGCCGTATCATGACGTCGGCATGACGGCAATCAAGGTGGCCTCGTTCGGCTCGGCCGTAAACGTGACGTTAGGGCTTCCTTTTCCTCGCACGTCGCCCGATCATGGCACGGCCCTGGATATCGCCGGGCGCGGGATCGCCGATCCATCCAGCATGATCGAGGCGATACTTCTCTGCGCTGACATAGTGGAGCGGCGGCGGTCAACTGAGCACAGCTGACGTACGACGTACCCGGTATTCCGTACCCGGACTGGCATACTCGCCAAGAGGAGCCATCGAGAGTCGCGTCACGAAAAACGCCGTTCACAACTTCGGACGGCGTTCGGCGCGGGGTCAATGCCATCAAGAGTATCGATGGCTCTTTTTGGCTCGAATGCCAGTCCGGGTACACGGTTCCGGGTACTTCGTACGTCTGTGGTTGTACGAGGTACGGACGTACGTAATTTGCGCCCTAAGTCCTGTTTTTGTCGCGCCGATCCCCGGCGGAGTGGAGATCCACGCCGACGGACTCTACGCGCCGCCCGTCCATGCTCTGCACGGTGAAGATGGCATGCGACGCCGTCACGCGGTCGCCTACCACAGGGACGCGGCCAAGCGCGCCGAAGATGTACCCGCCGATCGTGGAATACTCGTCATCGGGAATCTCCAGCGCGAAGCGCTCATTGAGCTCGCGGATGTTCGACCCGCCCGAGAGCACCAGGCCCGCGCTGGCGCTGGCCGAGACGGGCAGTTCCGCCTCATCGTACTCGTCGAGGATCTCGCCGACGATCTCCTCGAGCAGGTCTTCCATCGTCACGATCCCCGCCGTGCCGCCGTATTCATCGAGCACGACCGCCAGGTGCTCCTTGAGCCGCTTGAAATCGGCCAGTACCTCCTCGACCTCGCGCGAGCCCGGCACGACGTGGATCGGCCGCATGATAGCCTTGACCGTGAAGCGATCGGGGGGATTTCGCAGCACCGGCAACAGATCCTTCGCCAGCACCAGGCCGATGATGTTGTCGATCGTTTCCTCGTAGACCGGATACCGAGAGCGCTGGGTCTCGATGACCAGCGTCACCGCATCGTCGAGCGGCGTATCCACGTCGAGGGCGTCGATCGCGGTGCGCGGGGTCATCACTTCCCGCGCGTTCTTTTCCGAGAACTCGAAGACGCCCTCGATCAGTGCCGCGTCCTGCCGTTCGAGCGCTCCCGTTTCCTGACTCTGTTCCACGAGGATGCGGAGTTCGTCGGCGGAGTGCACGTTTTCCTCGCCCTCCGACGGGCGGATCCCAAAGGGGCGAAGGATCAGCTCTGCGGACTTGTTCAGGAGGGCCGTGAAGGGTGTGGCGATCCAGGCGAACACGGCCAGCGGCGGCACCAGCCATCGGGCCACCTCCTCGGGGTGTTTGAGCGCCGCGCTGCGCGGTGCGAGCTCGCCGAACACCACGTGCCCATAGGTCACGACCGCCAGGGCGCAGATCGTTCCGATTCCTCCGCCCGCCGCGGCGCGCGCGAGAATGGGCACGGCGGCGAACGCGTTGCCGAACAGGTGCGACAACGTCTCCTCGGCCAGTGCGCCGATGCCGATGCTCGCCAGCGTGATGCCGAACTGGCCCGCGGAGAGCAGGTGCGCGAGGTTCGCGGTGGCCTTGAGGACCAGCCGCGCCTTGGTGTCGCCGCCGCGCGCCATGGCCTCGAGTCGCGACCGTCGGGAGCGGACGACGGAGAACTCCGCCGCGACGAAAAACCCGTTGGCGGCGAGAAGTGCAACGATGGCCAGCACGCGTCCCAGCACGGGCGGAACGTAACAGGCGGGCGCCGCGCTGTCAGCCGACTCGCCAACTCACCTTGACGTTCGGTGTCCGCGAGCCGACACTTTTCTACCATGAGCGACTATAGAATCGAGAAAGTCCGCCGAGCCGTCGAAATCACCCTGGCCACGGGGGGGCGATTGGCCGGTGACATCTTCCTGCAGGCGTTTGCGCGCTTCCGCGCCGGGCCCGAGGAACCGCTCGACGTCCTGAATGACGCCGCACCCTTTCTCCCGCTCATTCTCGCCACTGGGGAGCTGCTGCTTGTTCAGAAAGCGCAGATTGCCGTCGTCTCCACCGACCTCCCGGAAACCGAGGACCCCGTCGACGCCGGTGTCGTGGGCATGCATGTGGACATCACCTTCATCCACGGCGAAACGATCTGCGGCTCCATCTTTCCGGAGCTGCGTGCCGATCGCCCCCGACTGGTGGACTTTCTGAACAACACGTCCCTCACGTTCATCCCGCTCTTCGCGACGGACCGATTGCACCTCGTCGACATCAGGCACGTCGCGTACGCACGTCCGTCGGCTTGACGACCATGGCACAACTCGATCGGTTTCTTGCCGTCATGGTTTCCCAGAACGCCACCGCCCTTCGGCTCGACGAAGGGGAGCTCGCGGAGCTCGAGATCGGAGGCGCGCCACGACCCGTCACCAAGACGGCGTTGACGGGTCCGCAGGTGCTCACGCTGCTGCGCGAGATTGCGCCGGCGAGTGCCGCGGCGTCGCTGGACATGCTCCAGACAGCCTTCTTCGCATACACGTCGCAGGACGGCGCGTTTGCCGTCGACGCAAAGCACGATGGCGTGAAATGGCGCGCCCGCATCACACTCGACGAGAAGCGCGAGCGACAGCGGCTCACCGGGCACTTTCGCGCGGCCGAGCTGCCACCAGAGGATGAACCAGCGCCGGCACCGGCTCCCGCACCGGCCGCCGCCATGCCGCCGGCCCCGCCGGCACACGCTGCTGCGCCTGCCGGCGGCCGAGCCGGCGTCGGCGCGGCGGGCGACGCGATCTCGAGTTTCGCGGGCAGTGAGCGCGCACGCGCCACGTTGGACACCCTCCTCCGCACGATGGTGCAGAAGGGCGCGTCCGACCTGCACCTCCGGTGCGGGGAGCCGCCCATCCTCCGCTTGCACGGCGAGATGGCGCGCATGGACCAGGCGGCGCTCGAACCGGAGGAGACGGACTCGATGATCCGGTCGATCATGCCGGAGCGCAACCGGCAGGAGTTCACCGAGACCAACGACACCGACTACGCGTACGAGATCCCCGGCGTCGCGCGCTTCCGCGCCAACGCCGCGAAAGATCGCCGAGGGCCCACGGCGGTCTTCCGCCAGATTCCCGCGACCGTCGTCACGGTCGAGCAGATGGGGATCACGCCGGAAGTGCAGCGCCTCTGCCAGCTCAACAAGGGGCTCGTGCTCGTCACAGGTCCGACAGGGTCGGGGAAATCCACGACGCTCTGCTCGTTGATCGACCTCGTCAACCGCTCGCGCACGGACCATGTGATCACGATCGAGGATCCGATCGAGTTCGTGCACCCGAACAAGAAGTGCATCATCAC
>JAZJZK010000036.1:0-23779 GCA_040389905.1 Gemmatimonadota bacterium
GGGGGTGCAAGCTGATCGAACTTATCCGCGTTAACTCTTGTGTGTCAAGAGCTTAAAGCACTTCAGACGCGCGATTTTCTCACCGTTTCCATGAACTGCTCGAACAACGGGCGGCCGTCGTGCGGACCGGGGGCCGCTTCCGGGTGATATTGGACGGCAAAAACGGGTAACTCCTTGTGCCGCAAGCCCTCTACGGTGCCGTCGTTGAGATTCACGTGCGTGACTTCGAGCTCTGGAGCCCCAGGGATGGCGTCCTCCGAGCCCTGCACGGCAAAACCGTGGTTTTGCGACGTGATGAGGATGCGACCGGTCTCCAGCTCGCGAACGGGATGATTCCCGCCGCGATGGCCGTACGGCATTTTCGCGGTAGCCGCGCCGAAGGTCAGTCCCAAGAGCTGATGCCCCAAGCAGATACCAAAGATCGGCATCTCCTTTTCGGCGAGGGATCGCACCGTCGCGGGGGCGTACGAGATGGCGTCCGGGTCGCCCGGACCGTTGGAGAGAAACACCCCATCGGGCGCCATGTCGAGGACGACTTCCGCCGACGTCTGGGCAGGTACGACTGTGATGCGGCACTCGGCGTCGTCGAACAGGCGGAGGATGTTCCGCTTGATCCCGAAGTCGTAGGCGACGATGTGATACGGCGCCTGCGGGTTTCCCCATACGTAGGGCTGCGCCGTGGTCACACGCGAGGCGAGATCGAGCCCCTCCATGGACGGGCACGCCTCGAGGGCCGCGACGACATCCGCCGATGGCGATTCGCCAGCGCCAATGGCCCCGCGCATCACGCCCGCCGTCCTCAAGTGACGCGTTAGACGACGTGTATCAACGCCTTCCAGCACAGGGATTTGCGCCGCTTCGAGGTAGCTCCCGAGGTCACCTTCCGCGCGCCAATTCGAGTAGCTGCGCGAGAGCTCGCGCACGATCACGCCGGCCACCTGGGCTCCCGCAGATTCCGGGTCGGCCGGGTTGACGCCGTAGTTGCCGATCATCGGCGCGGTCATGACGACGATCTGTCCGCGATACGAGGGGTCGGTGAAGACCTCCTGATATCCGCTCATGTTCGTGGTGAACACCACCTCGGCCACGGTGGCGGGAAGGGCGCCGTGGAGCGCACCACGAAACAGGGCTCCGTCCTCGAGGAGGAGGAACCCCGGCGTCGGCAAGCTGCGATTCACCGTTGTTACGGCTTCTTCGGGGGCGTGGTGGTCGTCGCCGGCGCAGGCGTGCCTGCTGGTGCGGTCGACGGCGCTGCCGGCGTAAGATTCACGCCGCCATTGGCATTGGTCGGTGCGGCGCCCGCAGGCGCGTTCACCGGCGCACTCACCGGCGCGGGGGTGGCCAGATCGTCGAGCACTGACTTTGGCGCGCGCTGCCGCGTGGACCCGAGCGAGAGAATGAACGAGAGGAGCAGGAAGACTACGCCGCCCCACCAGCTCGTCTTGGTCAGGAGGTTGCCGGCCTGACGTGTACCGAGCAATGAATCTGCCGAGCTGCTGACTCCACCGAAGGAGGAAGCGAGCCCGCCACCCTTCCCGCTCTGAAGCAGGATAGCGGCGATCAGCACCAGGCTGTCGATGACGAGCAGGACGAGAAGAAAGGTGAACATTTGCGGCTTGTGATTTCGAGAAGCTTGGCGGGCGGTAACCTGTAAATATCACAGGACTTAGGGGCGAGTGCAAGCCCGCATGCACGCTAGCCCGCGTTCGCTACGCGAACGCGGGCTGTCCAGTGAGCGCAGCGAAGGCGCCGTCAAGCGAGCGTGAGCGAGCCTCGTAGTTCATTGCCGTTTAGTCCACAGCTGAATCAGCCCACACTCCGTGCCCTGATTCTGATACTCGAGCGGCACTTCACCGCCCCGGCGATACACCTCGATCGCGATGAGATTACTGGTCGACAACTCCGTCAAATCGTATGCGGCGACCCAATCATGGCGTGGATCGCTTCGAGGGTCTGACTGATCGATGGGGCCGCCGACTGTCAGCACCATGTTGTCCTGCATGATTCGCATCGCGCACGAACCGCCGCTGACCGCCACCTTTTTCCGCGGCGTCGGCGTGCAGTTGTAGATCTTCGTGCCCAGCGGTTTGCAAAACGGCGGCGTCACCACATTCACACCCATCATGGCGCGCGCCAGATCTGCGACGCTCGACGTCTCGCGCTGTCGCAGCTCCGTCGAGTCGATGAACTTGCCGAAACCCAGCTTCTTGTGGTCTTCGATGAGCTGAAAGGTGCGCTGCATGACCAACGACATCGGCGCAGTCACTTTCACGGTGTCCAGCGCCGTCGGCACTCGCGCGAGCTTGACGTTCTTGTCGCGCGATTGGCCCGCTGTCACCTGCACCATGTTGCCCTGTTCCTCGAAGCCGAGCCGCCGCGCCACGATCATGAGAATGCCCTCAGGGAGGTCACCTATCACGAATCGGCCATTGGCGTCGGTCAGTACCTGGCGTTTGAGCTTCGCGATGGCGACTTCGGCACCGGCGATCGGCTTGCCGGTGGAATCTTCAGTAACAAGCCCCGTGATCGTCCCCGTTCCCTGCGCGTGCACACCGTTCAGGGCGGCTACGATCAACGAGACGGACATCAGGACAACTCGCCGAACTCGGCGCATATCTACCTCGACTCGTGGGCTTTACCCGTCGTTGTCCGTCCATCGAGCGAAAGCGAGCGGACCGTCCAGCGTTGGCGCGAAGCGCCCGCGGGCCGTCACGCACTGCAGATCGCCGTCCAGCTCGCCGGGTCCAGACTCGCGCCACCCACGAGCACACCGTCCACCTGATCCGCGGCGAGCAGCGCGGCGACGCTCGCCGGCGTCACGCTCCCGCCGTAGAGAATCGGGATGTCGTACGCCTCGGCCCCAACCAATTCCACCAGGGCCGAACGAATGACCCGGTGTACCTCCGCCGCGTCATCGGGCGTCGCCGTGCGACCCGTTCCAATCGCCCAGACGGGTTCATAGGCGATGATCGCCCCGAGCAACGCGACATGCGACAGTGCAGACAATCCCGTGCGCAGTTGGTGCAGCACAACGGTCTCTGTTTCGCCCCGCTCGCGCTGCTCGATCTTCTCTCCAACGCAGAGTACCGGCACCATGCCCTGCTCATGCACTCGCGCGCACTTTCGCGCCGTCTCCGCATCCGTCTCACCGAAGACGTGCCTGCGCTCCGAATGTCCCACGAGCACGAACTCCGCGCCGGCGTCGCGCGCAATGCCCGCTGACGTTTCGCCGGTGAACGCGCCTTTCTCCTCCGCATGCACGTTCTGCACGCCCACGCTCACATCTGCTCTCGCCGCCACACCGTCGCGGACGGTGGAGAACGCGAGCGCGGAGGGAAACAGGATCACGGTGCGGTCAGGGCGCGCCGCGTACGCTCCGAGAAACGCCGAGACGAATGTGCCCGCCGCGGTGGGCCCGTGATTCATCTTCCAGTTCGCCGCGAACACCGGCCGAATGTGCGCAGCCATATCGCTATCTCTCGTCGAGGATTGCAACGCCGGGAAGGACCTTGCCTTCGAGGAACTCCAGTGATGCGCCCCCGCCGGTGGAGACGTGGCTCATCTTCGCGGAAAGGCCGGCTTGCTCCACCGCTGCCGCCGAATCGCCGCCACCAACGATGGTCGTCGCGCCCTTCGCCGTCGCCTGAGCCATTGCCTCGGCGATCGCTTTGGTGCCTTTGTCGAACGGCGGCGTCTCGAACACGCCCATCGGCCCGTTCCAGAGGATGGTCTTCGCGCTGAGTATGGCGCGCGAGTACGACTCCGCCGTGCGGGGCCCGATGTCGAGCATGGCCATGTCCGCGGGAATGTTTTCCTTGCTCACCGCTTTCGCCTTCGCGCCGTCCCCGATCGAGGGGGCGACGGTCGCATCATGCGGCAGGATCAGGATCGTCCCGGACTTGTCGATCAGCTCCGACGCCATCTCGACCCGATCCGGCTCGACGAGCGACTTCCCCGTCTCGAGCTCCATGGCCTTGTAGAACGTGCACGCCATCGCGCCCCCGACGAGTAGCGCGTCGACCTTCGGAAGGAGCGCCTCGATGACGTCGATCTTTCCCGAGATTTTCGATCCGCCGAGAATGGCAACGAAGGGTCGCTTTGGATCCTCGAGCGCGCCCTGGAGATACTGGAGTTCTTTCTCCATGAGCAACCCGGCGACTGCCGGTTTGAGGTGCCGCGCTACGCCTTCCGTGGACGCGTGCGCGCGGTGCGCCGTGCCGAAGGCATCGTTCACATAGAGATCGCCCAACTGCGCGAGCGCGCGCGCCAACCGCTCGTCGTTGGTTTCTTCGCCGCCAAGGAACCGCGTGTTTTCCAGCAAGAGCACCTCGCCCTCGCCAAGCGTGTACGTGGCCTTGAGTGCCTCATCGGTGTCCGTCGACTCGACGAAGCACACCGTGCGCCCTGGCAGGAGCTCGGTCAGCCTGCGACACACCGGCTCGAGGGAGTATTTGGGATTCGGCTTGCCCTTGGGTCGTCCAAGGTGCGAGAGCAGAATCACCTTCGCACCGGCATCGAGCAGCAACTCGAGCGTCGGCAAGGCCGCGCGTATCCGGGTGTCGTCGGAGACGTGGCCCGCGTCATCGAGTGGGACGTTGAAATCTACGCGCACCAGAGCGCGCTTCCCGCGGAGCTCGTCCGCGGAAAGGTCGCGTACAGTTCGTTTCGCCATTCGACTTACAGTGTCGCGCCGATGTACTGCAACAGGTCAACGCAGCGTGATGCGTAGCCCCACTCGTTGTCGTACCAGCCGGACGCCTTCACGAGCAGACCATCGATGACATTCGTGCACTTCGAATCGATGATGCAGGAGTGCGGGTTGCCGATGTAGTCGACCGATACCAGTTCTTCCTCGGCGTACTTGAGGATGCCCTTGAGCTCACCCTCGGAGGCTGCCTTGAAGGCCGCGTTGACCTCCTCGGTCGTCACGGCGCGATCGACGACGACGGTGAGGTCCGTAAACGAGACGTCGGGCGTCGGGACACGAACGGACATGCCGTCGATCTTGCCCTTGAGCTCGGGGATGACGAGCGACGTGGCCTTCGCGGCGCCGGTCGTCGTGGGAATCATCGAAATCGCCGCCGCGCGGGCACGCCGCAGATCCTTGTGCGGCATATCGAGGACGCTCTGGTCGTTGGTATAGCTGTGAATCGTCACCATCGAGCCGCGGACAAAACCGAAGTTGTCGCGGATGACCTTCACCATCGGCACGAGGCAGTTGGTGGTGCACGACGCGTTGGAGATGATGTGGTGGTTGGCCGCGTCGTACTTGGTGTGGTTGACACCCATCACAATCGTGATGTCTTCGCCCTTGGCTGGCGCCGAAATAATGACTTTCTTCGCGCCACCGGTGATGTGCGCCTGCGCCTTCGAGGCATCGGTGAAGCGGCCGGTGGACTCGAGCACGATGTCGACGCCGAGGTCGGCCCACGGGAGCTTGGCGGGGTCTTTTTCGGCGAGAATCTTGATGTCGTCTCCGTCCACGTTGATCGAGCCGTCGCCGGACGTCACCGTGCCCTGATACTCGCGATGCACGGAGTCGTACTTGAAGAGGTGCGCCAGCGTTTTCGTATCCGTGAGATCGTTCACGGCCACGAAATCGATGTCGGTGATGCCGGCCTGCTTGGCGGCACGCAGCACCTGACGTCCGATGCGGCCGAAGCCGTTGATACCGACGCGAATTGACATCCTGTTTCTCCTTAAGGTTTCACCACCGGTCGCCAAGGGCAGGCGCACGGCCGAAGGTTACAAAACTAAGAATGCGTGCTCCCCCGTCATACAGCGCGGCGGCGCACGCGTTGAGGGTTGCTGCCGTGGTCACGACGTCGTCAACCAGAACGAGGTGGAGACCGCGCAGCGAATCGCGATTCGTGACGGATCGAAACGCACCCGAAACGTTGCGCCGTCGCTCCCCCGGTGTCAACCGCGTTTGCGTCACGGTGGCGCGCGAACGTTCGAGTACATCGAGCCGAAGTGGAATCTTCCAAGCGGCAGACAAACCCCGCGCGAGCTCCGTGCTCTGATTATAGCCTCGTTCGCGCTGGCGCGAAGCAGCGAGCGGAACGGGAACGAGGGCCGCACGCTCGCGTTCGACGTCGGCAGGAAAGCGCAAACCCGCCATACGTTTTGCCATCGGCACGGCGATGTCGCGCCACCCCGAGTACTTCAACGCATGGACGATATGCTCGGCGTACCCTCCTGGCAGCGCATAGGCGGAGCGGACGGCGCGCACGTACGGTGGAAGTAGCTCGCACCAGGCGCAGTCGACCGCCCGGCGCGTGGGATCGAACGGGTGTCCGCAACGGTCGCAGCGCGGCCGAGGGAGTTCCTTCGCGCCCAACCAACAGGCGCCGCAAACGAGCTCCGGTTCGTGCTCGCTGCGTGCCCCCCCGCAGATGGCGCAGGCGGGCGGGAGGATGAGATCGAGCAGCGCTGAGGCGGAGGACCTGGCGAAATCAGCCGCTCGCGCCGATGAGAAAAACGAGCGGCGCGAGCCATTGTCACCGCGAGCGAGCGCAGCGAGTCGAGGGGTCTGCACCTCGTACACGGGCGTGAGGTGCAGATCCCTCGACGTCGCTCGGGATGACAACGGGTCTAATGAATCGCTTTCCACATCGCGTCCCTGTCGGGCGCTATCCCGAACCAGCGCTCGAACGACAGCGCCCCCTGCTCGATGAGCATCCCCTCGCCATCGGCGGCACGGTGTCCTGCGTTGCGCGCGGCGGTGACCCATGCCGTCTCGCCACGACGATAGGTGAGATCGAAGACCGCGCATCCGGACGGCAGGAGTTCGAGCGGCACGGGAAAACCCGCACCCTCGTGGAGGCCAACGGGCGTCGCGTTCACGACCAGTGTGGCGCCCTCGAGCGCCGCCTCCAACGAGTTGGCGACTCGTGACACCCCGGCAAATCGATCGACCAGTTGCTCGGCGCGTCCCATGCTCCGATTGTAAACGCGCACGTCGGAAACGCGGCATCGTTCGGCCGCACAGAGTACCGCCGAAGCGCTTCCCCCAGCGCCGATCACGGCAATTCGAGACTCGGCGAGTGGACCACCCGCGAGCGCACGCATCACCATCTCCGCGCCGCCGACATCCGTGTTGTCACCAACCAGTTCACCATCTTCGTGCCAGAAGGTGTTCACCGCGCCAACACGCCGTGCGAGTGCTGAAACGCGGATGCACTGAGCGTAGACCGTTTCCTTGTGCGGAATGGTGATGTTGCCGGCAGCCGGTTCTCTGGCCAGCACGTCAAGCGTCGCACTCAAGGCGTCGGGGGCGACGTCGAGCAACGAATACGTGAGCGGAATGGCAGCGGCGCGTAACGCTGCATTTTGAAACGCAGGTGAGATGGAGTGCGCGACGGGGTGTCCGAGGAGAACGAGCCGCGACGGAGCATCCATCAGGAAGCGCCTGGCACTCGCTCGGCGGCGAGCCGGTCGAACACGCGCTTGATCTCCGTTTCGAGTTCATCTGCCGTCGCTCGATACGTGTCGAGGTCTCCGCCCATCGGATCGCTGATCGGCCGGCCGGCGCGCGGGCCCTCTGGGTACGCAGTCAGGAGGAAGCTCTTCCCCGCCCCGCCGAGGGCCTCCGCACGCTCGAGGTGATGCGGGCCCATCGCAAGAATGACATCCGCGTTCTGGACGAGTGCGCGAGAGAGTTGCTGCGAGCGGTGGGTGCCGAGATCCATGCGCCGCTCGAGGCCAACGAGGAGCGCACCGTCGGAAGCGGCGGCGCCGTCCCACGCGCTCGTGCCGGCGCTCGCCACATCGACGTCCGAGAGGCCACGCTCGATCACCACTTTTCGGGCGATGGCTTCAGCCATCGGGCTGCGGCATGTGTTGCCGGTACAGACGAAGAGCAGCTTCATGGCTTACGCATCTCCAATGAGCCGCGGCGCCGTCTCCCGTAACACCGCAGCGGCGATAGCCCCGGGCCGGATGACGCGCGGCGCGCGACCGGTACAATCAACGACGGTGGATGGCGGCGAAGGCCGCAGCGTGCCGCCATCCAGCACTCGCAAGGTGCCGTGCGTCACCGTGTGCCCCCACTGTTCGAGAATCTCGCGCGAGGAGGTAGCGGGCGGAACCCCGGGACGGTTGGCACTCGTCGATGTGATGGCGTCGCCGTGTGCGCGGATGAGCTGCTGCAACGCCAGGTGCGACGTCCAACGCACCGCGATGCCGCCTTCCGGGCCACGAAGGGCCTCCGGCACGCGCTTCTCGCCGCCCGGCAGCACCAGGGTGAGCGGTCCGGGCCAGTGGCGCGCCGCCAGGTTCGTCGCAAAGCTCGGGAGCCTGAGGTCCAGCCGCGCGAGCATGTCCGAACCGGCGATGAGGAGGAGAAATGGCTTCCCTTTCGGACGCCCTTTCATACGGACGAGCGCGGCCACCGAGTCGCGGTCGATGCCGCCACCAAATCCGTACACGGTCTCCGTGGGGTAGGCGAGCACACGCCGCAACTCGATTTGCTCGAGGGCGGGACGGATTGCCGCAGCGACTTCCGCTTCGGACCAAAATGGGACAACGGGCAGGTCGACACTCATTCGGGCAACGTAAAGAGCGCCTCGGCGCGCGCAAAGTCGTCGGGTTCCGTGATCTTCAAGCCTCGCTCGCTTCCGCGAACGACGCGAACGGGAATCCCCATCTGCTCGAACAGGCCTGCGTCGTCGGTCGTTATGAGATGATCCACACGGCCGCGGCGATGCGCGTCCACGAGCAATTGCCGCGGAAAACCTTGGGGTGTCTGTGCGCGCCAGAGCCCCTCCCGGTCAACGGTTCGCACGATGAGGCCATCCTCGCCGACTTCCTTGAGCGTGTCGACGACTGGCATCGCCGCAACTGCGCACATGCCGCCTCGCACCGACTCGACGACCCGGTCGATGGTCGACATGGTCACGAGCGGGCGCGCCGCGTCGTGGATGAGAACGATCTGCGCCTCGTCGGGCAGGTCGTCGAGGCCATTGGCCACGCTCTCACTTCGTGTGCGGCCGCCGACGGAAACGAGTAGCCGGTCGACGTCGCACTGAAAGAGCCACGGTGGTGGATCGCCCGCATATCGCTCGGGCAGAACGACGACGACCATGCCAACATCCGGGCGCGCCATGAAGGTCTGCACGCTGTGGAGCAGCATCGGCTTTCCTGCAACCCACCGGAACTGCTTGAGCTCGTCGCCGCCAATGCGCGTGCCGCTTCCTCCGGCTACGATGACGACGCCGACGTCGCGGTCGGTCATCACGCGAACACCTTTTCGAAGAGCTCACCGATCGTTTTCACCCCAACCGCACGCAGCCCCTTTGGCGGGCGAGCGGGAACGGCGCGATCAGAGAGATATGCGATCGTCATTCCCATGTTGGCAGCCTCCGCAAGTCGTCGCTCCGCTTGTGACACGGGCCTGATCTCGCCGCCGAGACCGACCTCGCCGACGAAGACCGCGTCGTGTACCAGTGCACGATCGTATACGCTCGACGCGAGCGCGGCCGCCACTGCGAGGTCGCCTGCAGGTTCCTGGAGACGCATACCACCGACCACGTTGAGAAAGACATCCAGTTGCCCGAACGCGAGTCCAGCGCGTTTGTCGAGCACGGCGAGCAACAGCGCGAGGCGGCGACCGTCGTAGCCCGTCGCGACACGCTGGGGTGTGCCAAAGCCCGCCTTTGCGGCGAGCGCCTGCACCTCGATGAGAATCGGCCTCGTTCCTTCTAGCAGTGCGGTAACGGCACTACCGGATGAATGCCGGGTTCGGTCGCCGAGGAAGAGCTCGGAGGGGTTCGAGACCGGGATGAGTCCGTCCTGTGCCATCCGGAAGACGCCGATCTCGTCGACGCTCCCGAACCGGTTCTTCGTCGCGCGCAACACCCGGTGATCGAGCGAGTTCTCGCCTTCGAAATAGAGCACCGTATCGACGATGTGCTCGAGTGTCTTCGGACCGGCGATACCTCCGCCCTTCGTCACGTGCCCCACAACGAAAACGGCGGTGCCGCTTTCCTTGGCGAATCGCATCAGCCGCGCGGCGCACTCGCGCACCTGGCCGACGTTGCCGGGGGCGCCCTCCAGATCATTCGTGTAGACCGTCTGGATCGAGTCGACGATCAGGACGGCGGGGGTCGCGGCCGCCGCGGTCGTGAGGATCGTCTCGAGATTCGTCTCGCTGAGGAGCGCGACATCGCCGGCGTCCTCGCTGAGCCGATCGGCGCGCAGCTTGATCTGGAGCGCGCTCTCCTCGCCCGACGCATAGAGCGCGCTGTGGCCGGCATTCTGGAAACGCGCGGCGACTTGCAGCAGGAGTGTGGATTTACCGATACCGGGTTCGCCCCCGATGAGGATCATCGAGCCGGGAACAACACCGCCGCCGAGTACGAAGTCGAATTCGTTGATGCCGGTTTTCCAGCGGCGGGCTTCCGATCCACTCACCTCGCGCAGCTTTGGCGTGGCTGCGACGCTGCCGCCGTCCGCGAGCGACTTTGCCCCTCCCGCTCGGCGGCTGGCGCCGTTCGTGGGCGCCTTGGCGGCCATCTCTTCGACGAGCGAGTTCCAGGCGCCGCACACGTCGCATCGGCCAGCCCACTTGGGGTGATCGGCACCGCAGTCCGTGCAGCGAAAGACGGTTTTGGCCTTGGTTGCCATAGCACGAAAGTTAGCGCGCGGTGTCCGGAGACGCCGGAGCAGAACATTGCGCGCGTAATCGTTTTCGGTGGGGTCCTGTTGCGCGTCCGCCGGACGTCAGCTGTGACAGGTGCTCAGTAGCCAGCCGCTGGGGGTGGGGCGCTCTGATGGCGCTGCGCCTTGTGCAGTGGCAAACAGCATGGGTGCAGGCCCTTCGCTTCTCTCAGGGCCACAGAAAACGAGCGGAATCGCGACGAACTCAAAGCTCGAGGCTCAAGCTCCGAGAAGCTCAAGGCTCGAGCTCTGAGATGCTCATTGCTCAAGGCTCCCGCTCACGCTCCCGCTCATAGCTCACGTTCCGGATGTTCTGTAAGCTGTAGCGGGCCAGGCAGGATCTGTCAGAGCTGATTGCCACGCGAAACTCGACGCACTCGTGGGAGGTGTCCGCGGGTGAGTCGTGCGCTAACCCACCCGCCTCTCCGACCCCGCTGGCCCAATCCGCCCAACCTCCTGCCCTCCTCCTCCCCCGCCCGTCGGCCCCGATCGCTGCGAGAAGTTCTCGAAACGCGTGTAATTCTTGTGGAAGAACAGGTTCACGAACCCAATCGGCCCGTTGCGCTGCTTGCCGATGATGATTTCCGCCTTTCCCTCGAGCGAATTGCCGTCCTTGTCCACCGGCCCGTCGTACACCTCGGGACGGTAGATGAACATGATGAGATCCGCGTCCTGCTCGATGGCGCCCGACTCGCGAAGATCCGACAACTGCGGTCGTTTGCTGTCTCCCGCGCGCTGCTCCGGCGCACGCGAGAGCTGCGACAGCGCGATCACCGGCACGGACAGTTCCTTCGCGAGGGCCTTGAGCCCCCGCGAGATCTGCGACACTTCCTGCTGGCGGCTCTCTGAGTTGGCCGGGCCCTGCATGAGCTGCAGGTAGTCCACGACGATCATGTCGAGCCCCTGATCGGCCTTGAGACGCCGAGCCTTCGAGCGCATCTCGAGCAGCGTGATACCTGCCGTGTCGTCGATCCAGATCGGGGCGTGGGTGAGGATGCCAGCTGCGCGCGCGAGGCGCGGGAAGTCGTCATCGCGCAGCATGCCCTTCCGCAATTTCTGCGCATCGATTCGCGCTTCGGACGTCAGCATGCGTTGCACGAGCGATTCCTTGCTCATTTCGAGAGAGAAGAACGCCACCTTGCGCTCCTTCTCGATGGCGGCGTACTGCGCCATGTTGAGCACGAAGGCGGTCTTTCCCATCGACGGACGCGCGGCGATGATGATGAGGTCCGACGGCTGGAAACCAGACGTCATGTCGTCGAGGTCAGCGAACCCGCTCGGCACACCGGTGATGCTTTCGCCGCCGGCATGAATGGCCTCGATGCGTTCCATCGTCGGCCAGAGCAACTCCTTGATGCGCGAAAAGCCTTCGCTGGTGCGCTGCTGCGCCACTTGGAAGATCTTCTGCTCGGCCAGGTCCAGAAGTTCGTCCGCCGTGTGGCCGCCGGAGAACGCCTCGCCGACGATCTCCGTCGACACCTCGATGAGGCGCCGCAAGAGCGCCTTCTCCTTCACGATCTTCGCGTGGTACTCGACGTTCGCTGCGGTGGGAACGGCGTCGACGAGGAAGCCGATGTAGTCCTTGCCGCCAGCGCCTTCGAGTTCTCCCTTGCGCGACAATTCGTCGGCGAGTGTGAGCGGATCGACGACACTGCCCCGCTCCGTGATCGTCATCATCGCACGAAACAGCCGGCGATGACGTTCCGCATAGAACATCGAATCGTCGACAACCTCGACCGCGCGCATCACCGCGTCCTGGTCGATCAACATCGCGGCCAGCACCGCCTGTTCGGCATCCTCCGAGTAGGGAGGACGCCGGTCCCGGTATGGATCACGCCCCTGGGGCGACTGTGCGATCGAGTATTCGTCGGGCAAGCTGGACGTCTTCCCAGGTGGGGCGTTTCCACGCCGGATTCCGAAGAAGCGCGGCCGGATGGTATGTCACGACGAGTGGCACGCCGTGATAGCGATGCTCCTGCGCGCGCAGCTTGCCGATCGTGATCTTGGTTTCGAGCAGTGTTTGGGCCGCAAACGTGCCCAACGCGAGAATGACCTTCGGGCGAACCAACTCAATCTGGCGAATCAAGTACGGCGAGCAAGCGGCGACCTCGTCCGGCATCGGATTCCTGTTACCGGGAGGACGATGCTTGAGAACGTTCGCAATAAACACGTCCTCACGCTTGAGGTTGATTGCCTCCAGGATTTTCGTGAGCAGCTGCCCTGCGCGTCCCACGAAGGGATGACCCTGTTCGTCCTCGTCCGCGCCCGGCGCCTCGCCGACCACCATGAAATCCGCATTCGGATTGCCGTGCCCGGGCACGGGGTTCTTCGCCGTGGCGTACAGCGGGCACCCGGTGCACTTGGCAACCACCGCGGCAATCGCCTCCAGCGACTCCAACCCGACGACAAATGCCTCGGTTGCACGCCCCTGCCCCCCGACGACGAGACCATGGGGTGCTTCCGCCGGCGACGCAGCTCTCGAAACGGACACGGCCGGCGCTGAGGTAACCGGCGTTTCCGGAATAGCCGGAGTTCCGATCGACGGGCGAGCCTCGGGCGCACCACCTGCCGCACGAACTGCGGCGCGCCAGTCCGTCGTCACCGGCTTATCGACGCGCGGAGCCGAACGGGCCGCACCGAGCAACTTCAGCGCGTCGTCAACGCTGAGGGAATCGAGCACCAACTCGGATTCCCCCATCTCGCGCCGCTGCTCCAGGTAACGCCGAAGCGCTTCCTTACCGTCCATTCAACATTTCCTCGATCCGATCGAGAAGAACCTCGGCGACGTCCCGCTTGTCCATCAACTCGAGTTCCTCCGGTTCGACGCGACCGCGCGAGACAAGTGTCACCCGATTGGTATCGACGCCAAAGCCGGCTCCCGGCTCATTTGCCGCATTGAGCACCACCATGTCGAGATCCTTTCCCTCGAGTTTCCGCTGCGCGTTCGCCAGAAGATCGTCTGTTTCGAGCGCAAAGCCAACCACAACCATGCCCTTCCGGCGCGCTGCGCGCGTGCCGAGGAGAATATCCGGCGTCTCCCGTAACTCGATGGTGCGGCCTACCCCAGTCTTCTTGAGCTTCCCCTCCGCGCGTGTTGCGGGCTGATAGTCGGCCGGCGCAGCGCTCATGACAAGGACATCCGACGCACCGATCCGATCGGCCACCGTGTCCCGCATCTCGGCAGTCGATTGGACAGGGACGTGCGCGACGCCCACAGGGGCGCTGACGCCCATGGGGCCAGCCACGAGCGTCACCTGAGCGCCACGTCTCCATGCCGCGGAGGCGATGGCCACTCCCATCTTTCCCGAGCTGTGGTTCGAGAGAAAGCGTACGGGGTCGAGTGCCTCGCGCGTAGGCCCGGCCGTCACCAGTACAGCCCGCCCGCGCAGCGACGGCGACTCCAGCACTCTTCCGACATGTGCAAAGATTGTCTCGGGCTCCGGCATGCGTCCCGGACCGCTGCCTTCTCCCGCCGCAAGCATGCCTTCCTCAGGCTCGAGAAGCAGATACCGGAGTGCGCGAAGATGTGCGGCATTGGCCTGCGTTTGCGCGTGGGCCCACATCCTGTCGTTCATGGCGGGAACCATGAGGACGGGGCACTGCGCGGCGAGAAGGCACGCGGTGAGCAAATCGTCCGCCTGCCCGGTAGCAGCGCGCGCCATCAGGTCTGCGGTGGCGGGCGCGATGACGATCGCGTCGGCCGCGCGAGCGAGCTTGATGTGGTCGAGCGTGCGGCCCGCATCGAAGAGACCCGTGTGAACAGGTCGCCCGGTCAGTGCTTCGAAGGTGACAGCGCCGATGAACTCGGTCGCCGCGCGCGTCATCACGACGTCGACTTGAGCCCCGGCTTTCGTACACAACCGCGCCAGCCACGCACTCTTGTAGCTGGCGATTCCGCCGGACACGCCCAGGAGAATGCGGCGGCCTGCGTAGGGTCTCATTCGTCCAGGTGCAGGTCCTTCGCTTCGCTCAGGACGACAAACGAGTTATTCGGCCGAACGACGGCGAGGAATGACGCGGTAGTTGATGTCGCCGCGAGACAGTTCTTCGAGCGAGCGCGTGGTCAACTTCTTGTCACGGGAGCCGGCGCCACCCGGGAACTCGTTCAGCGCGCGGGCATATTTCGCGGCCACGAGGACGCCGAGGTACTTGTTCGCGGCGTGCGCGGCGATTTCGATCGGTGTGAAAACTCGCATGACTCGTTGATCAGGGTGTGGTGTTCTCGATTTCCTGCTCGAGCCGCTCGATGAGCTGCCCGACTTGCTGACGGAGGTTCTTGACCCGCTCGCGGCTCACGAACTCCGCGTCCACGATCGATCCGACACGCGCGACTGCCTGTTCGAGATCGTCGTTCACAACCACGTACTCGTACTCATCTACCTGCTGCAGCTCCTGAAGCGCGGACTGGAGTCGAGCCGCCAGTTGCGCGGTGCTCTCGGTCTTCCGCGCCCTCAGTCGATCGAGCAGTACTTCGGCAGACGGCGGCAGAATGAATATGGTCACGGACTGCGGAAAAGCACGAACGAATTGTGCGGCTCCCTGCACGTCGATGTCCATGACCACCTGCTTTCCGTCTGCCATGACACGCTCGACTTCACTACGGAGCGTGCCATACAGGTTGCCGTGGACGACTGCCGACTCGGCAAACGCCCCGCGCTCCCGCTCGGCAATGAACTCCGCGCGGGTCATGAAATAATAGTCGCGCCCGTCAATTTCGCCGGGCCGCGGCGTGCGCGTCGTGCAGGAGACGGAGTAGCCGAGATCTGCCCGCCTGGCAAGCAACGCCTTGGCGATGGTCGTTTTTCCACCGCCACTCGGCGCGCTGAGGATCACGGGAAAACCGCTCATTCGAGGTTTTCCACCTGTTCGCGGATGCGTTCGAGCTCTTCTTTCACCAAGAGAACGTCGGCAATAATGCTGCTGTCATTGCCCTTGCTGCCCGTCGTGTTCGCTTCGCGGAGCATCTCCTGAAGCAGGAAGCCGAGCCGCTTGCCAACGCCGTCTGGCTGGGCCGACGCCAGAGCCCCACGGAACGCGGCGATGTGCGCGCGAAAACGCGACAGTTCCTCCTGGACATCCAGCCGGTCCGCGAGAAACGCGATTTCCTGCGCTAGCCGGTTTTCATCGATGACCAGACCGTCGGTCAGCTCCCTGACCGAATTCCGCAAGCGATCTCGTTGCTCGGTGATGCGCTCGGGCGCCCGCTCCGCAACGCGGAAGAGCGCCGCCTCGATGATGGACAGACGCTCTTCGAGGTACGTGACCAGTCGAGCTCCTTCCGCGGCCCGCATCGTGAGCAACGCATCGACGGCCTGCTCGACGATGGCGACGAGTTGCGGCGCGGCATCGGCGGTGAGCTCTTCGCGCGCGCCGGCAATGAATACGTCTGGCAGCCGGAGAATTGTCGACACATCGAGTGTGCGGTTCAGCCCGTGCCGCTGCTCGAGCCCGCGCAGTTGTGCGACGTAGGCCGTGAACTTCTCCTCGTCGATGGGGAGCGCACCCAGTTCCGACTGGGCATCGCGCTCGAAGCGCGCAAAGAGGGTAACGTGGCCTCGCGTGACACCGCGCCGCATGGCCTCCCTGACATCTGCCTCCCAACGCGCGAGCACGCTTGGCAGCTTGATTGACGGGCTGAAGAAACGGTGGTTCACGGAGCGCACTTCGACGCTCACACGACCACCGCCAACCTCGCCTTCCGCGGCGCCAAACCCCGTCATGCTTCGTATCATATCGAGCCGCGTAAGTTACGCCGCTACAACAACATTGTCAATTCCAGAAGTCCCAACGCACGCCGTAGAACTGCGTCTGGCGAGGCAAGTTGAGACCCGGTACCTGCGCATAGTTCTCCTGAAGCAGGTTCCGGAACTGGTAGGAGACCACGGCGGTCTGGATACGGATCTCGAGCTTGAAGGCAATCGCACGATAACCCGGCGCGACACGCACCGAGTCTCCTCCAATCGAAAATCGGCTGTCCGACCGGTATTCGTGCACCAGCGACGTGAGGATCCCGAAGTTTCCGTGCGGGAACTTGTCGAGCAGGCTTGTCTGGAGATACAGCTCACTGCGGGTCTGGTACTTCGGCCGATACAACCCGAGCGAATCGCTCCAGGCGACCGCCCAGGCGTCTGCGTGAATGCCACGCCAGAGCCGGCCGCGCAGGGCCAGTGTGCGCGCTGTCACCTCACCTTCAGGCGTCACCGACGATGCGGGTGCGTAGGCATCGCTGAATTCCGCCGGCGCCAGCAGCGTCGTGGGTCCGCGCTTGATCATTCCCGCCGTCACCCACAAATCCCTCACGAGCACGCCCACTTCGGCGCGCTGATTGGTTCGCGCCGCGAGACGGTAGCGGGTCACCTCCGCGGTATCGCGTGACAGGATGGTGGTCGGTCCGTTGGAGACGAACGCACCCGTCTCATCGAAAACCACGCCACTTCGGGGCTCGACGAACAGCCGATCGAAGTCTCCCTGCCCCGTTCGCGACACGGACGCCAGCAGTGCGACACGCCGGAGAGGAGAGAGCGTCACGGTACCCTCGGTCCGCGACGGGTTCAAGTAACTTTGACCCTCAGCGAACAGCGACGCCGATAGCCGTGAATACTCGGCCGACGCGCGACCAGACATCACGTGCGACGTCCGGTGTCCCCCGACCCGCAGTCGCTCAGCCGCACTCATCTTGATGGCGCCGCGCTTCAACCCACCAGTCATTAGGTACTGGCTGACGTAGGAGTTGGTGTCGGAAGCGGCGCTCGATGTGTCCGTTCCCGCGGTCGGGGTGAAAGGCGACGCCGTCGTACTACGCGCCGCCAGCTTGTAGCTGTTCGCCGACGCGATCGCCTGAAACCAGCGACTGCTGTCAGGATCACCATTACCGATTCGCGCATAGGCTGTTTGGCGTTCCGTCTGGATGCTCGGAACGGTGTCCCGCGCATCGGTCTGCGTCCCCACCCATTGGGCGCGGTTGGCGTGGCTGCGCTCCACGAAGCCGTCCACGCTCCACGGACCGTGGGTGAGCCCAAGGCGGCCGGTCAGGTTCAGGATGTCGGAACTTGGCAGGTTGTTGTTCGGCTGCGTCGTCGCCTGTTCGGCAGCGACCTGAAACGCCTCGCCATGCTCATAGCGCCGGCCGAAGAACGCGCGGTAGAGATTCGTTCCCTGATCGCCGGTCGAGATATCGGCCCGCGTATAGGGGATCAGACGGTCCACCCGCCACGTGCGTGCGTAGACGCGCACTTCGTCCGCGCCTCGCTCGACGCGCACTTCCTCGAGCGCATGAATGGGAAGCTCATTCACGGCTGCCACGCCGCGCGCCCGCCTATTCATCGGGTCGAGCTCGACACCGTCGAGATAGAGCCGGATGCGGCGGAAGTCTCCCGCCGATGCGACCACCGCCGGCGCCGCGAGGAAACCAGCCGTGTACTCGGTGAGCCCAGGAACGCGCGCCAGCAAGTCGCTGACCGTCAGCGCGCCCGTCGCGAACAACGCGGCACGATCATAGATCCGCTGTCCGCCAATCTCGAGGATTGGCGGCATTTCCGCGTGCGCGAGTGGCGGTCGAGCGGTATCCGGAACGACGGGTTCGGGAAGGGGAACAACTCCCTTGCTGATGGAGTCGTTCTTGGCCATCGAGTCGGCGCGCGCCGGCAGCTTCACCTTGATGGTGTCTGCCCCCGCAGGCGGCGGCGTGCGTTTCGTTGTGTCCGGTGGAACCGGCACCTGCGCGCCGGCGACCGCTGGTAAAACGGCCCCGGCAATCGCGCCGAGGCCGAAGAGGAGAGCTCGACGTGCTCGGCTCAATGTCACCCGGCGCGTCCTCTCACGAACTCGATGAACGTCCCCACCGGTACGCCAGTCGGCCCGCGCGGGACCGTGGCCAGATCGGACTCGGTATACGCTGTCCCGGCGACGTCCAGATGCACCCATGGATACTCAACGGCGAACTCTGCGAGGAAGAGTGCCGCGCTGATGGTACCCGCCGGACGACCTCCGGAATTCCGGATGTCGGCCACGTCGGACTTGATGAGCTCTTTGTAGTCATCCCACATGGGTAGCTCCCACCCCGGTTCCCCCGCTCTTGTTCCCGCTCCGAGGACTTCTTTTACAAGATCCGCATTATTCCCGAGTACGCCCGACGCGGTATGCCCCAGAGCGATGACGCACGCACCAGTGAGGGTTGCTGCATCGATTACCGCGGCCGGCTTGTAGCGGTTCGCGTACGACAGCACATCCGCGAGCACCAGCCGTCCCTCGGCGTCGGTGTTGATGATCTCGATGTATTTCCCGGACATGCTGCGAACGACGTCGCCGGGCTTCACCGCAGTGCCGGACGGCATGTTCGTGGTGGAGCCGATGAGACCCACCACGTTGATCGCAAGCTTCATCCTGGCGATCGACTCCATCGCGCCCAAGACACCCGCTGCCCCGCACATGTCGAACTTCATCCACTCCATGCCCTGCGCGGGTTTGATGGAGATACCGCCAGAGTCGAAGCAGAGTCCCTTCCCCACGAGCACCACCGGCGCGGCACCCTCAGCGCCCCCGCCATACTCGAGCGCGATGAGCTTCGGGTCTTCCGGCGTTCCCTGTGCCACGCAGAGGAAGCTGCCCATCTTCAGGGCTTCCATTTCGGTGCGTCCGAGAACGGTCACGGAGAGTCCGTGGCGCGATGCAATATCTCGCGCGGTGTCCGCAAGGAAATCAGGCGTACAGAGGTTGCCCGGCATCATGCCGAGCGTTCTCGCCAGGGAGTGCCCTTCCGCGATGGCTTTTCCCGCGGCGAGGCCTGCCGCATCGGCGAAAAGGATTGTGGCGCTCGTGAGCGGCAGCCTCCGCTCATCCTCGGCTGGCGGCGTTTTCGTGTCGGTGTACTCCCACGACCCGGCGTTCAGACCGACCGCGACGGCCTCCGTTTCGCGTGGGTCGAGCGAACCGGAATGGAACGCCAAGGATCCTGTCCCCATGCGCGCGGCCTGCCGTGCTGCAACCGCCGCCGCACGCCGCAGCGACCCGGCACGGTCCGTGACCTTGCCAAGCCCGATGAGCAGGATCCGCGCTGGCCCAGTTTCGCCGCCGGCAAAATGCAGTGTTTCATCTCTCCCTCCGCGGAAATCCCTGCGCGCGATACTTCGCGACAGCGCGCCGCCAACTGCCGCGTCGATGGGAGCCAATGCCCCGTCGAGGGAGCCACCGGCTGGGAGCGCAACCACGAGTAGAGGGACGTCAAGTGTGTCGAGACCGTCGGATCCCGCGGCAATCGAGAGCGTCATATGCGTGGTCGAAGTCGAGGCGGGCGAGGCGCCCATCCCTTGATGTAACTCGTCGTCGGTTGACGACGTGCTCACCTCCGTGTCGCCAGGCATCTGGCGCGCCATTTCGAAAGTGTGCGCTTGTCTGCTATGGCATTCTCCAGGCCGCAGAGAAAAACTGCGATCTGGTTCAACCGACGCGCATGAGTCGCGCGGCGGCCAACATCCGATTCACAATTTCCTTAGCCTGATAAAACTATTGGGCTCCGCTGAGGGCAGCAAGCGACCATGCAAAGCAACACCGGTTCGCTGACTCGCGAATCCCCGACTGATGGGAACTACGCGTTGGCCGAGTCAGCCTTCCGCAGCGCGGAGCAACCCCCGCGCGCCTCGTGAACGCGTCAGTCGGCGTCTTCTTGTCGAGAGCCATCGACGCAAAGTTGGAGTCCTGCACGCGAGCCACTTCCTCGTTCGTGATGTCGCCAGCGCCGCCCGGATAGATGCCGTCTCCACTCGTCGTCGAAGCGATTCAGCTGCACGAACGCGCCGAGCGTGAATTTCGCAGTGTCACGTCCAGATGCGACGACACACTCGAGAAACAGGTCCAGATTATCGAAATGGCCGTCGGTTCCCGTGAAGAAGATCCATGAAGCCGGCGTCGCCAAACGGCAAGGACCCCCAGATCGCGGGCAGCCCGCTGAGTGTGCGATCCGCAACACTCATGTAATCTCACGGTAAAGGCTTCGCGACAGCGCATCGAGAAAGGGCATGAATCCGCCGTACGGCCGCGCCATCACCATGAAATCACGACCGAGCCCCTCGATGATCACCATGACGATGTTCGGATTGGCCGGCGCACGCGTGACAAAGGGTCCGAGAACGTCCTTGTGCGCCGCAACATGCATAAGGGGATACGCACTCAACGAGGCACTTCCGTTGTCTGGCGCACGACCTTCCACGACGTGGTGGACGAACGTGGTCGCGACGTACTGGGCGAGACCAGTTGCAACGATCATAACGAGTACAGTGCCAATCCGCTGTAATACACGCCCTAATCTTACCGACAACAGCTGATGTCAGCCGCAGAAGCAGGACGAGCGCAACCTACGCAGCTGTCACGAGATTGTGCACTGTACCGCGAACGATGGCTTCGCTGGAACCCGGCGGCAGTGCCATGTACTCATTGCGCGAGCGCGAACGTTGCCTGCCCCACGGACGCCTAGAGCGTGACCTTGAATCCCAGGGCAGCCGTCCAGCTCGTGCGGATGCGACCAGGAGAGAGCACCTCGCGGTCAAAGCCGAACGACCAGGAACCCACGAGGTCCGTCGCGAGCGGTCGGACTCCGTGTACGTCGGCAGAGAAGGAATTGCTCCGCGCCACCGCGTCTGGCGCAATCTGGTCGTTGGGTGTACTCCCGTAACCGACGCGCCCGCCGATGTAGTGGTCGGCGTCTTCGAAGTAGCGCCGTCCGGTGATACTCGCGGACGCCGAGGTGCCAGTCGTCTTCGATCGCACGTAGGGGCGAAGGGAGACCCAGTAGTTCCCGACGTATTTTCCGACGGATCCGGTGAACAGCGTCACCGGATCTCCGCCGAAGCGCAACTGCCGGAATCCGAGGCTCGCTTCGTATGCGTCCGGGAGACTCGCGAAGATCTCGCCGCCAAAGCGCCATTCCGGGAACACGCTGGACGCACTGTAGCCCGCGTTCACGTAGGCATAGACGCCGTCGGCGATGTGCGGATACGCGTCAGCTTCGACCTGAACACCGGACGTCGCGAAGCGGTTGGCATAATTGATCTTGGCGATGAACGAGCCAGCTGACGACCGTTCCGTGACGGTGAAGGCCGCCAACTGCCAGCGATCGACACTGCCGTTGAAGTACGCGTAGCTGTAATCGACGCCCACTGCCGTTGTTTGCTTCACAGCGGGGCGGGTTTCGGTGGCATCCTGAGCGCCAGCCCGGGAACTGCCAGTCAGCATTGCCGAGACGGCGAGAAGCCCGCCTGCCGCGAGCCGCATGAAGCGTCGTGGGAGCTGCAAGGGATTCGGCCGCTCGGAATGGAGCGCGAAACAACGTGCCGGCTGGGCCGGCGTCGCAACGATCAATACCCGGGACGAGACTCGAACTCGTATAGCACTCGCGTGCTGGGGGATTTTGAGTCCCCTGCGTCTACCAATTCCGCCACCCGGGCAGTATTCGCCGGCGCCGAGGCGCGTAGCGTACCCGTCGAAAATCGCACAACGCTCGCGCTGTGTACAGCGGCTTCGCCCGACGAGATTTCTGCGTCCGGTCGTAGTGACCGATGCGGTCAGCACGTCCGAAGCGGGCAATTTGGTGTCACTATTCTATTCATGCGTCACTTTCCGGTGTTGCAATGTCACTACAGAGGTGATGCGCGCACTCCTCGGCCCCATAGACCATGCAAACCTAACTCGTTGTCACATCAAGACATACAAATTGCCTTTTGCGGCATGCAGGCTGCATTGTACCGTGCCGAGTCTGCCATTCCCGCCCGACCCCCTTTGGGAGTCTTCCCTACATGAAATACCTCTTAGCGTTGCCGCGCAGAGCCTTTGTTACGTTGTTCGGCGCCACTCTCCTTCTATCGGCGAGCTTGGTTGCCTGCTCCTCCGACCAGATCACCGGCCTCAAGGCACCGACGGACGCCAATCAGGCGATCGTCAATGGGCTGAGTCTCGACTGCCCCGTTCCAAGCGTCGCGTTGATGCTCGGCGTGCCGATCGTCCCGATAACGGTGACCGGCCTTGGCCCCAGCACCTTGAGCCTGCTGGTCTCGGGGCTGCCGGCTGGCCTCACGATGTCGGCCACGACATTGACCGGGACGAGCTCGGCCCAGATCGCCGCGGCGATCATTTCCGGAACGCCCACGGTGGGGGGCACGTTCAACTATACGCTCACGCTCAACTCGGTTCGGGCGTCGACCAAGACGAATGTGCAGGCCTGCTCGCTCACGGTCGGCTATCCATCGATCTCCGCGAGCTGCGTGAACATTTCGGGCGTTGCCGGCTCGCCGATCGCGCCGGTCACGCTTGTCGCGTCGGGCGGATCGGGCAGCGGCTATACCTTCTCCGCGACCGGCCTGCCGGCTGGCCTGAGCATGGCGGCGAACGGCACCATCTCCGGCACGCCCACGGCAGGTGGCTCGACGGCGAGTTATAGCGTCACCATCACGGACGGCGCCGGGAATACGGCGACCCTTACCATGAACTGCCCGATCAACATCGGGTATCCGCCGATCACCGCTTCGTGCGCGGCGATCAACGGGGTAATGGGTTCCGCGATTACGCCGGTGACGATCTCCGCGGCAGGTGGTTCGGGTGCGGGCTATACCTATACCGCGAGCGGTCTGCCGGCGGGTCTGAGCATGGCGGCCGACGGGACGATCTCCGGCACGCCGACGGTCGGTGGCAGCTTCACCTACACCGTCACGATCACCGATAGCGCCGGCAACACGTTCACGACGACTGGCTGCACGATCACGATTGGCTATCCACCGATCGGCGCCTCCTGCTCCGCGATCAGCGGCGTCATGGGCGCCGCGATCACGCCGGTGTCGATCGCCGCAACGGGCGGGTCGGGCGCGGGTTACACCTACTCCGCGAGCGGTCTGCCGGCGGGTCTGAGCATGGCGGCCGACGGGACGATCTCGGGCACGCCGACGGTCGGCGGCAGCTTCACGTATACGGTCACCATCACGGATAGCGCGGGCCACAGCTACACGACGCCTGGCTGCACCATCACGATCGGCTACCCGCCGATCGGCGCCTCCTGCTCCGCGATCAGCGGCGTCATGGGTTCCGCGATCACGCCGGTGTCGATCGCCGCAACGGGCGGGTCGGGCGCGGGTTACAC
>JAZJZK010000037.1:0-43608 GCA_040389905.1 Gemmatimonadota bacterium
CTGGCCTGCGGCCGATTTCTTATCCAAATTCACCCACTCGATCGGGAGAAGACCCATAATTGAAGATACCATTGCTACCTCAACCATTGAGGGCTGCAGCTTGGGACTGGTGGTACAGTCCGGATCTACGCGTGGCTTCATAACGGCCTCCCACTGTCAGGGGCCCGGGGGGATGTGGACGCTGAATACGGGACTCCCGATGTGGCAGCATGAGAATCCATATGTTGCCGGATATGAGAGCATCGACCCGGCGCCATATTGGAATGGAAATAGGTGGGAGCGGAACAGTGACGCCTCGTTTTTTCCTCTCGCAAGCGGCGTCGTCGGGCACCGAGGTGGGATCTTGAAGACGACGGATCGCAGGTCCGCGCTCTCTGGGGAGTCGCTCACCACGGTCGGGGGCAGCCATGCTTATATCAATATGGTCGGCTGGGGTACTCCGGTATATGGCGGAGCGCTCGAGAAGATTGGCAAGACATCGGGATGGACATACGGAACAGTTACCAATACCTGCTACAACACCAATCTTGACGAGACCCACAACGGCCAAGGTACAACCCTAATGTGCTCGACACTCGCGACAACGGTCTCGGGCCTAGGCGATAGTGGAGGGCCCGCGTTCTACTGGGATGGCGAAGACGGGGGGGTGTTCTATGGTCTCGTGACTGGCATGAGCGGCGGCTACGGCGTTTACTCAACAAACGGGATTCAGACCGATCTCGGTACACTCAACGTCGTAACGGACATAACAATCGGTACGCCGAGTCCAACTGGAAGTGTTGTCAGCGGGTATCCACATCTGGCGTGGGACTCTGTGTCGGTTTCTGGATCGAGCCTCACGACCAGTTACCGGGTGTATAAGTGGGCGTGGGATGCATCAATAGACTCTTGGACGCAGCAGGGGCAGCTCGTTCAATCGAGTACTTCGCGCACTTTTGATGAAGCAGTGTCTGTCAACGCGTATGTGGGAAATAGTGCGCCCGATCCGTGTACGTACAGTTTTGTATACTACATTGTTCGCGCGTACAACAACGGTGTATCTACCAGTAGCGATATATTCGCATTTCGAGGAGCAGCGAACGGTACACCCCCGTGTAGCTGATTGAGAACGACGCGAGAAGGATACGGTGCGTGCCTTCTCGCGTCGGCGCCAACGGCAGCTCTCTGTCGTGGATGGGCGTAGCACAAGCGAATGCCTTCGTAGGGTGTGGGATTTGCAACCCGGGCTGAGGGAATGCCGTGAGTCGAACGGCTGCCGCAAAGCTAGGGAGCGTGCATCGCCAGACTCTCGGTTGTGACGCCAGAGAAAGGTCTGGACTGAGCCCCATCAATGTGCAATCGCAAGTAGATCTGATACTGCGGAAGTGCGATGAAATCCTCTGCTGTAAATAGCGGTGCGAACTCCTTTGCCAAGTATCCCGCATCCGCCGCGCCCACGCGGAATGCCACGATGCTCCCCACATTACCAAACACAGCATCCCTGATCTCGGCCTCAAGCTGAGACAGGTGCTGGTGTGCGAGTATCATCGAGACGCGATACTTCCGGAGCTCGGAGAGCATGTTTGCGAGTGAGTGAGTCGTGAACGTCTGGAACTCATCGAGGTAGACGAAGAAGTCTTGCCGCTCCCTTTCGTCCTGCTCACTTCGTGAAATGCCCGCGAGCGCGATATGCGAAAGCAGAAATGAGCCGATCGTCGTGGCTGGTCCCTCGCCAATCCGCCCCTTATCCATGTTCGCGAGCAGGATCCTCCCGCTATCCATCGCCCGTCTGAGGTCGATCTCGTCTCCTGGCTCAGTGAGGAAGCGGAGCAGGGTGGGATCAGTGAGCAGCGCTCCCAGCTTGTTCTGGAGCGGCGCCGTCACCACCGCTCGGAACGCCGGCGAATAGTTGTGCGTTCTCTAAATTCTGTCACCGTTTTTCTCTAAATTCTGTCACCCTCGGCTGAGGGCGGTTAGCCAGCGGTCGCGCGACGGGAAGTAGCCTCCTCGGTGAGATGTTTGGTCCGGTACGAGCGGCCGCGCAGCGCGAAATGCACGCCCCGCTCGAGCAGGCGATCCAGGATTGCCTCGGCGAGGTCGCCATCACGCACGACATCGCCGAGGGACGCCAGCGGTTTGTTCGTGGTGAGCAGGATCGGCCGGCGCTGCAGATAGCGGTCGTTGATGACGCGATAGAGCACGTTGGCCGCGTCCGCCGCGTGCGAGAGATAGCCCAGCTCGTCGATGACCAGCACGTGCGGGTGCAGAAAGGGCGTGAGCGCCGCCTCGAGCCGGCCTTTGTGCGCCGCCCGCGATAGCTCGCCGATCAAGACATCCGCCCCGACGAAGCGGGCCTCGTAGCCATGTTGGATGGCACGATACGCGATCGCGATGCAGAGATGCGACTTGCCCGTCCCACTGGGGCCGGAGAAGATGGCATTCTTCCCCTCGCTCACGAGGTCGGGGCTGAGATAGCTCCCCAGCATCTGGAGTTTGAGCGCCGTTTGAAAGGTGAAGTTGAAATCATCGATCGTCCGCAGAAAGGGGAAGCGCGCCTTGTGGACGGCGCGCGTGAGCCGCGTTTCCGTGCGATGCGCGATCTCTTCCGCGATGAGCGTTTCGAGATAGGTGTGGTAGCTCATGCCCTCGCCTTCCGCGCGCGTCGCGAGATCACTGTAGAGGCGGCGCACGGTCGGCAGATGCAGGCGGCGCAGCATGCCGTCGAGGTCATGGACCGGCGCGGGCGGTGGGGCGGGCGCACGGCGCTGCCGCTTCGGCGTGGGACGGGCGCGCGTCATACGACGGCCTCCGTCGATGCGCCGCTGCGGGCGACGAGCCGCACGACATACTCCGATCCGATCAGCCGCTGAAAGAGCGCCCGCTGTAACACCAGGCGGAAGGCGCCATCGCCGAATTCTTCGAGCAGGGCGAAGAGGCGTTCGACATCGCCCTTCCACGTATAGGGCCGTTGGTGAATGAGCTCCGTGAGGTACGCCTCACCGACCGGCCCGAGTTCCAAAATCCGCTCCCGCATGAAGTACAGCCGCTTCCGCGAGCCTGCGACGGCGGCGAGTTGCGCGGCCCGCTGGCCCGGCAAGTAGCTGACGCTGCCCTGCGTGGGAAAGCGCGGATGGACGGCCTCGTGCTTACTCCCCGCCGTGACGATCTTCACGCGCGTCGGATAGAGCCAGAGGGTCGCCGGTAAGCCACACGCGCCGGCCGGCATGGCATAGCGCACGCCCTGATGCGTGACCATCGCCGTGGGACCGACCGTGACGGCCACGCACAGCCCGTACTCACTCGGTGCGACGGCGAGTGGCTTCATGCGTGCCTGCTCTGCCGGCAATCGGGTGGCAGGGAGCTCCTTCGTCGCGCGATTGGGCCGCGTCGTGTTCACCTCGGTCAGCCATTCGGTGAGCTGCTGCGGGAGATCCGTCGTCAGATCGGTGAAGCGACGTGCCCGAACAAAGGCGCGCTTCACGTAGCCGACGAGATTCTCCACCGCCCCCTTCTGCTGCGGCTGGCGGGGCGTGCACAGCTCAATCGTAAACCCGTAGTCGATCGCGACCGGGGCGAGCACCGCATTCCACACCGGCCGGCCCTCGTCGTGCCGGATGACCACCGTCTTCGGATTGTCGAACACGACGCGGAGCGGCACCCCACCCGATGCCGCGAAACTATCGAGCAGACTCCGGATCAACGCCTCGACGCGCTCGTTCGGCACGACGACGACGTGCATCCAGCGCGAGTACTTGAGGCGGTACGCCGCGAAGTGGATGGTGCGACGACTGCCCTCGGTGAGCCGCACACTGACCTGGCCGAAATCGAATTGCGCAAACTCACCGGCCACCCCTTCAAACCGCACGAGCAGCGCGGCCGGCATCGTCGCGCGCGTGGCGGCCAGCACGCGATACACCGTACTCAGACCGACCGGGGTGCCCTCGTCGGTGAGCAGTCGGCAAATCTCGCCGGGCGGCCGCTCCGGATCCTCCACCAGCAGGGCCTGCACGCGGGCCCGAATCGCGTCGGTGATACGCGGCCGGCCGATCGCGCGGGTGCGCCGCGCCGCGTCGTCGTCGCCGGTCTCCACCCGCCCCTCGCGAATGATCCGTCGCACGGTGCGGAGACACACCCCGAACTGCCTGGCAATTTCACGCGCGGTGACCTTCGCGCGGACCAACTCCTGAACGGCATGTCGATCCAACATCCTGAGCATCCTCCTCGGGCCTCCGGTGATCGGGATTCAGATCCCAGCGCGGAAGCCCTAACGAAACAGGGAGGCCCTCAGGGGTGACAGAATTTAGAGAAAATGGGTGACATCTTTTAGAGAACGCACACCGCACCGTGGCGCGACCGTCACGCCTCTCTTCGGCGATTGATACTGTACGGGGCATGGATCTGCGCAAAAAGTATGAGAACAGCAGGGGTCTGCGGCCAGCTAACGCGTGTTCTGTGACCGCGATGAAATTGTTCAGTCGTCACGCCAATGACTCACCACGACGTGCAGAGAGTATCAACTCTCAGGCGGCTGAGGAGTAGATCCCGATCTCAATTCGCACCTACTACGTCTTCGCAGGCCGGGGTAGAAGGGAGTCGAGCTCAACACCGTAGGCCTCCACGAATTGGAGTATTTCTACGGCATCAACTCGACGTTCGCCCGTCTCAATTTTCGCGACATAGGACTGAGGCCGGCCAATCCGTTCTGCGGCTTCGCGCTGATTCAACCCCGCCGCTTCGCGAGCGCGAACGAGGTTTCGACAAAGCTCCTCTCGAAGCTTTGGCCACCGTGCTCGCGACGAGCGGCGATCCCCTGGTGCCATAGGCATGCACCTTGACACCCAAATCGGTTTGATACCAATTTAGGTTCACAGTTCGATCATCGTTCAATCGGGGGTCGCTTTGCCTACTGAATACGCCGAAGAAATGAGGGCCAGAGCACAAGAACGGATTCGCCGACGTCGCGAGAAAGAGGACGTTGGCGCGGTTCTCGACGCCTACATGAGGACCATGTTCGACGCATTCATGCGGCGCGTTGAAAGAAAACGTGCGGAGGAGGCGGGAACGGATTGCGGTCCGGAGGGTACCGAGGGTAGCTAACCCGAGGTCCTCGGCCTGAGCGCCTTGGCCAGAACGGGCGACCGCGCGACTACAAACCATACGAGATTGCAGTTGAGCGAGCTCGTGCGCTCCTGCTCCATCGCGCACGCTGAACCCGCGACGGGCTCAATGAGGAAGCAGCGGTAGTTGGGCGGAGTCAACGTGAGAATGGCCTCCGTTTCTCCCCTTTCCGTCCACTCGGCTTCCCTTTCCTTGGGTCGATATGGCTGCTGAGCGCGGCTACTTTCCCCTCCTGCTCCCACCCACGCTTATCTCGGCGGACTTGGCGCGCCGGCTCGAGTAAGACCACACGGATTTTCTGAACTCGGACGTAGGTGTACTTCGGTGCTGGCTCTCCTTTTACTGGAACCCGAGCTCACCGTACGAGAACACCTGATCGACCATGACCTGGATCATCTTGGCCTTGGCGTCGATCTCCTTAACGGCTTCCGCCTTGAGCGCGTCAATCTGTGCGGTCGACGGATACTTGTACTTGATCGAGTCGGCGGCTCCGGCGCCGCCGCCCCGTTGGGCGATCGCGGTGGGTGCCGCCAAGGCAAGTGCGCAGACGACGAATGATGTAGCGCGACGGAGGGTATTTCGGACCATCGAACGGCTCCAGTACGGGTGGCGGGAACGGCAGACCAGATCGGGAGAATATGTGCGCATGATCAGCCCTGCACGAGGCTCGAGGTGCGGGCCCTTCACTTCGTTCCCTTCGTCGCTGCGCTCCTCGACGGCAGGCAGGCGACACAACGAGCGGACACGCACGGTGACCAGCAGCATGGTGGGAGGGTTCGGCTTATCAGCACCTGTACTGCATACTATCTTTTCAACCGAGCAGATGAGGGTGACCCGGGCGTTGAGTGTCCGGAAGACATGATGCCTTGGTCCCTTACTCCCCGTATGGAAGCGCATTCCGCTGACGCCGTGTTGACGCTTCAGCCCCCGGAACAGGCGGAGCCAGCCGGGGGATCGCTCGTGGTCGCTGTGGAGGCCACCCGCCTGGCGCGCGAAGTACGCGGTATCGGAAGGTACGTGCGCGCTCTCCTGCCCCGCCTCGTGGCGCTGCGGCCCGGTCTGCAACTCATTCTCTTCGTGAAGCGCCAGGCCGACATCGAGGCGCTTCAGCCCGGCTTCGACGCGATTCCTGTCATGCGCGGGCGCATTCAGTTCCGGCTCGCCAAGGACATGCACCGGACGGCGGCGGATGTCCACTGGTATCCGTGGAACACAGTCGCCAAGGTGCCAGCGCGCGGAGCCGTTGTGGCCACGGTCCACGATATCGTCCCCATCGCGCATCCCGACCCGCGGTTGCGCGGGTGGCAGAAGAACCTCCGCTGGAGGCGGCGCTACGCGGCAACAGCGAAGCGTTCCACGCTCATCATCGCCGACTCACGCTTCACCGCAGACGAGATCCATCGCATGCTGGGTGTGCCGTACGACCGCATGCGCGTCGTTCTTCTATCCGCGGACGATTTCCGAATTCCACCGGCCGAGGGCGATGCGGCGACGCTCGCGCGGCTCGGCGTCACCCAACCGTTCGTGCTCGCTGTCGGCGCTGCCGACCGGCGAAAGAACCTCGCCACGCTGGACCAGGCGATGGCGCGCGTCGTCGAGGCCCATCCCGAGCTTCGTCTCGTGCTGGCTGGACCGCGGCGCGACGGGAACTCCGCTGGCGATAGCCCCGCCTGGCGCCAAACGCTCGGCTTCGTGAGCGACGACGAGCTCGCCGCACTCTATCGCGGCGCCGAGGTGCTCGTGATGCCTTCGACGTACGAAGGCTTCGGGCTTCCGGTGCTCGAGGCGATGCGACTCGGCACCCCGGTGATTTGTGCGCAGGCCTCGTCCCTCCCCGAAGTCGGTGGCAACGCGGCGCTCTGGGTAGCCCCAACCAGCGTCGACGCACTCGCCAATGCGATCGAGCGCGTCGTGTGCGACGAACAGTTGCGCATGCGCCTGAGTGCGGCAAGCGTGGCACAATCCGCGCGATTCAGTTGGGACTCCACGGCGCGCCAGACGATCGAAGTGTTCGAAGAGGCCGTCGTGACCGCGAGCTGGAGGTGAGGTGAATGATGGTCAGGAAACTGTGTCTGGTTTCGTTGTTGGCTGTGGCAGCGTGCTCGTACGGTACCACGGCACCGAAGGACGTGACCCTTGGCCAGCCAATTCAACTGGGAATCGACGAAGCGGCACGCGTGCCCGGCGCCGACGTCACGGTGCGTCTCGTGAGTATCGGTGATTCCCGGTGCCCTTCGGATGTGACCTGTGTGCAGGCCGGTGACGCTGCGGTCCTGCTGACGTTCTCCGGAAACGGGTCGCGATCAGAGACCTTATATCTCCGAACGCAGCCGACGTCGACGACCTACGGCTCGTATACCTTCCAACTGGTCGACGTGTCGCCGTACCCGAAGACGACGAACCCGCGCCCGAACCTCGTGGCGACGCTGAAGGTGACGAAGTAGGGCTCCTGATACCTGTGGCCTAGTCCGTCAGGGCACAGGCTTCTTCCCGTCCATCTCCTGAATGGTCTTGATGGAGGCCGGCCGCTCGCGCTTGATGCGCGCTGACACGACCTCCACACGCTTCAGCACGCGCAGCACGTTCTCCCCGGCAAGTTTCCGGAGATCCGCGTCGGACCACCCTCGGCGCGCCAGCTCGGCGAAGAGCATCGGAAACTTGGAAACGTCCTCGAGCCCGACCACGTTCTCGTTGATGCCGTCGAAATCACTTCCGATGCCGACGTGATCGACGCCAGCGATTTTGCGAACGTGATCGATGTGGTCGGCGACATCGGTCAACTGCGCCTTCGGTCGAGGGTGCGACTTGCGCCACGCGTCGAATTCGCGACGTTGCGCGGAGGTGTCGTTCGGGAATCGCCGCTTGAGATCCGCGTTCGTCCGCTCGATCGCGACATCGTCGTCGAGTACCGCCTTCGACACAAAGCTCGTGACAAACGGAACCATCACCACACCACCGTTCTTCGGAAGACGCCGGAGGATGGAGTCGGGCACGTTACGCAGATGACCAACCAGCTCGCGTGACCCGGAGTGCGAGAAAATGACCGGAGCTTCGGTGACGTCGAGCGTATTGCTCATGACGCCCGGCGACACGTGCGACAAGTCCGGAATCATTCCCAGCCGATTCATCTCGCGCACGACTTCCTTCCCGAATGGCGTGAGCCCACCGTGCTTCGCCGAGTCGAGCGCCGCGTCCGCCCAGTCGAGCGTGACGTTGTGCGTCAGCGTCATGTACCGTGCGCCGAGGTCGTAGTAGGCACGCAGGAGCTCGAGTGAGTTCTCGATGGCGTGACCACCCTCCATGCCGATGAGGGATCCGATCTTTTTTGCGGCGAAGGCTTTTCGGACGTCCGCTTCGCTCGTCGCGAGGGTAAGGCGCTCCGGATACTTCGCAATGATGCGGCGCGCGAGCTGAATTTGCTCGAGTTGGGCGCGGGCGTACCCTGGCGTGCTGGTAACCTTTCCGTTCGGCTTGTACGGCGAGTCGCCCGGTTCACCCGGAATGTAGACGGACCAGAACTGTGCACCGACCATGCCTTCTCGCAGCCTCGCGAAGTCAGTCATGCCCGGCGTGCGTTTGCGAAGGTCGTAGGCCTCGATGTCGTTCGCGTGCATCGTGTCTTCGCGAATGCGCCACGGGAGATCGTTATGCCCGTCAACGAGCGGGGTAGAGCGCAGTACAGCCTTCGCGCGCGCGAGGTACGGATCGGGTTTTTGTGCAGCCACGGGATGCAGAGGGGCGGCGAACAGGATCGCCGCTACGACGAGAATTGAAGTGCGCATCCCCAAAGGTGCGCCAAGGTCGCCGTGTCTGGCCAGAGGCGGAAACAGCGGGAGGTGCAGACGGCGCCTGCAGGACCTCTCAGACCGCGGCCGCCTGATCGCGTCGTCGCTGCACTGCGCTGTCGACCGCCTGAATCAGTTCCTCGCGCGTCCACGGCTTGACGATGAGACTCTCGGCAGCACCAGCCGACCGGGCGACGGACATGGTTGTGGGGTCAGGGAGCCCGGTCAGGATGATGCGCGGCGTCGTGGGCGCAACTTCGCGGGCCTTCTTGAGAAAGGTCAGGCCGTGAACGTCGGGCATTCGCAGATCACTGATGATCGCGTCGAACGGGCCCGCACTGGCGATCAGCGCGAGCGCGTCGTGTGCCGTCTGCGCAATGTGCAAGTCGTACCGAACCCCCAACTGGCGCTTGAGGAGCTTCAGCACTTTCGGGTTGTCGTCCACGCACAGGACGCGCGGTCGCACGTCGTCAACCGCCGTTTCGTCGTGATCGCTCCCAGTGCCCGTCATGGCTTGGCTGATGCGCTGAACGGGCTTCCTGATCCAGTCGGGGACGATGTTTCCCATCGGTCGCTCTCGTGAAAGTGTCAGCGCCGGCAGGAAGGGGTCCGGGCCTGCCTATAGCATCGACACACCCCGGTTTTTGTTAACACCCGGCGTTCAATCCACCGACTCCTCTGCCTCCTCACCGTGCTCGACTATGTCGCCCTCGGTGAACAGGATTTCCTTGAGGATTTTCCGCCACTTGGGGGTCGCACGCAGGAGGAATTCCAGATCCATGCCGAAGTGCTTCATCTCCTCCTGCATGGCATTTTGCATGATTGCCTTGGCCGACCGATTCTTCTCGAGGGAGATGCGCTGCGTGTACCAGCCGATCGCCTCAGCCTCCTCGGTAAGGGAGGTGATCATTCGCGCAAATGTGCGAGTCCGCTCCGATAGCTCGTTCGGCGGCTCATGGTACTGGTCGAAACCCATGGCGTGTCCCTGGTCTGTGTGTACCAAGGACACGGGCATGTATGGGGCCAGCGGCATTTTCAATCAAACCAGACTGAGCGTGCAGATCCTTCGACTTCGCTCGGGAAGCCCCGATGTGCGCTATGCGCCTGAGCGCTAGATCAGCACGCGCATGTAGTGACATCCCGCGTCCTGCGCAGCCGAGACAGCGAAAATGCCGTTGGGCATGACATAGCAGCCGGGGAGAACATTGGCGCGCAGTTCGGCCAGCGCCGTTTCCGGTGTGAGCGCCGGCTCCTTCTTCCGCAGCATGTACGCAACGCCAGTGAGCGCGTTGTTGCACGCCAAGGCCACTGCGCCGCGCCGAATCAGCGCATCGAGGCCGCCATCCGCCCCAACCATGGAGTGCTTGTCTCCCTTCGCATAATTGATGAAGGGATTGCGCTTCGTGGGCTCGCCAGTGGTGGGATCCTTGAGCTTGTTGTTGTCGCTCAGCGCCAATCGCTCCCACATCGCATCGTTGAGCACCATGACCGATGCGGCGTGTCGCAGAATGAGGACTGGCGTCACGTCCGTCTCCGGAACACCGACCTGGGTATAGCCGGCCATCGCCGCCCCCGCATACGCCAGCGCCGCTCCGGAATAGATCTCCGGCGAGTCATAGGCGGTGCGGTAGCGACCCAACTTGCTCGTCCAACTCATGTCCCAGTTGCCTTTCGCGCTCGGTGCCGTGGTGCCGGCGCTTGCGGCGGTTGCGCACGACGTGATCAAGCTGGTTCCCGCGACGGCGACACCCGCTCCGACGAGACGGTGAAGGAATTCGCGACGGGGCGTACCGTGAGAGAGCTCGGATGAGTCGGACATGCGTGGCAGGCTCGGGAAAGGTTACAGGTTAGACGCTCGAGAGGGTGTCAGCGTTGCAGCGGGTTGTGATGTCAGCCTATTGACACATGTCATTGCACTGACAGTATGTCACTGCACTGACCTTCGACGGTGCGCAGCGAAGCCCTTTATCGGTGCACTGCACGCGTTGGATGCACCTCAGATCGCTCGACTGCGCTCGGGATGGACATTGCTGGAGGCAACGGTATGACCGGGAAGGCGCTCGACCAACTCGGCAGGCGGGAACGGCAGATCATGGAGATTATCTACAGGCACGGCCAAGCAATGCAGCGGAGGTGCTTGCGGACATACCGGATCCGCCGACCGACACCGCCGTTCGCGGCATGCTGCGCTTGCTCGAAAGCAAGGGCTACCTCCGTCACGAGCAAAACGGGCCGCGCTATGTCTAAATGCCCACCGCCAATGCGGAGCGAGTGAGTTACAGGAGGTCGTGGACAGGGCAAGGATTCCCGCTGGTCCGCGCGGGACACGCACGCCGACTGACACCGACCGCCGCGAGAGGATCTCATCACGTGCGGACGTGAGCATGAGCCATCAGCGAGAGCATGAGCGTGAGCGTGAGCCTCGAGCAATGAGCAAACACGAGCCAGAGCTCTAGCTCAGAGCTCCAGCTACGAGCTCAGTTTGCTCAATGCTCAAGGCTCACGCTCACGCTCAATGACTGATCGCCACAAACCACGCATTGAGAATCGGGCCCGGAATGCGACGAGCGCCCGCTGGCGAACCGGCTGGCGGCGCCGTTGACGGGCCACGCTCAGGCTGGAACAGATATGCACGGTGCGTCGACGCATCGACAGCGATCGTCTTGGCGCCCGGGACAGTCTGCACAGTCGCGACGACGGAGTACGTGTCTGGGCCATCCTGACGCACCACCGTGACATTGCCCGACGCGCCCGCGGGAATGTAGATCAGCTTCTCCGACGGGTCGAAACCAAGAGCGTCGACCCCGTCGCCGTTGGCAATCTTCGCGACGACCTTGCCCGTCCCAGCGTCCACTACGACGGACGTCTTGCTGCAGCCGGAGAAGATGCGGTTCGACGGGGCATCATAGGCGATGCCCGTTGGGCCGTCGCATGGCGCGATGGACCACGACGCCGTGACTTTCATCGTCCTGGCGTCGAGCACCTGGATCGTATTGGTCCCTTCGTTGTTGACGAAGATCCGCCCCTTGCCGTCCGTCGCGGCCCCCTCGGGAGCGGTGTCCTCGAGCTCCGCCGTTCCGAGGATGTCGCCCGTGTTCGGATCGATCGCGATGGCGGTGCCGGGCCTGCTGTGGTTCGTCAGGATGATGCGATCGTCCGCGACGTCGTACATGATCCCATCGAGCCCACCCACCTTGATGCTGACCTTTTTGAGCACCTCCAGCGTCTTCAGGTCGAACATCGTGATGCTGGAATCGCCGGCGTTCGTCGTGAAGCCATGGTTCCATTTGGGCGCGAGGCCGACGCCGTGCATGCGCGGTGTGTTCGGAATGTCGCCAAGCACTTTCCCGGTGAGACCGTCGACGACCATGACATGCGTCTGCCGCGACACGAACACGCGACCCGTTCCCTCCTCTGCCGTGACGTAGTCGGTGCCACCCTCGCCACCGATGCTCCACTTCTCGACCTTGAACGTCTGAGCGCGGGCGCCAGCGGAGACAGCGAATACGGCGATAGCCAGCGTGCGGGCGACGACCGATGAGTTGCGGAACATGGAAGCCTCGGAAGGGGTCAACCTGAAGCATAGGCCGGCGCACCTGACGAGAGGATGACAGTTACCGCATCACCGGCCGAAATGCGTCGGTGTGTTCGACGTGAACACAGAGCGGTTCTTCGCAAGGATGAAAACGCCCATGCACACGAGAAAGATCGCGAAGGCCTGCTTGAGGGTTCGTTGCGCAACGAACCGGGCGAGATAGGTCCCCGCCAGAATGCCGCCGACGGCGATCGCTCCAAATCCGGCCATGAAGCCCCAGGGCACATCCACTCGCCCAGCATACCCGGCGAAACCCGATGCGCAGTTCAGCGCGATGACGAGGAGCGATGTGCCTACCGCGCGCTTCATCGGCGTTCTGGCAAGGATCACCAGCGCAGGCACGACGAGGAATCCACCACCGATACCGACGACGCCGGTCAGCAGCCCGACGAAGAGCGCCACCAGAAGGAACAATCCATACGACGCGCCATCGGACGAATCCTCGGCGATCGACGAACCGGCGGGTCGCCGCGCGTTGCGAAACATCGCAATCGCCGCGGCAAGCATGGCGACGGCGAGCAGTGACAGTTGCACGGCACCACTCAGAAACACGGCGAGGCGGGCGCCGGCGAACGCACCGCCCATCGCGACGATGCCGAACGCGAATGCGGTCCGCAGGTCGACGTTGCCGGCTTTCCATTGGCTGAGCGCGCCGACGAGGCTGGTCACACCGACGACGGGAAGACTCATCGCGATGGCGAGCTTCGGATCGTAGCCGAGGACGTACACAAAAACCGGAACCGTCAGAATCGAACCACCGCCGCCCATCACGCCGAGCGAAAGGCCGATGAGCGCGGCGAGAGCGTAACCGAGTATGAGCATCGTGCGGGAAGCTAGTCCGCCGACACTCTCGCGGCGAGAGTCCGATCACGTCAAGACGGTCCCCACGGAAAATGACGGTACAGCATCGTCCACGTGCGTACGATTCGCGGCAGGAACGGCTGTGGGCGAAAGCGATCGATCATCGCGTACATGGCGAGGCGGTCGACGAGGAGCTCACAGAGCGCGGCGCGAAAGCCCGTCTCCCACTCCACGGGGTCGATGCGCGTGCCACACGCGGCGCCGAGTTGCTCGCGAGATCGCTCCACCCACACGGCAACGTCGGCACGCGACGCGTCAGCGGAAAGCGTCCAGCAGAGCAATTCGGCAAGGTCTCGCTGCGGGAGGCCGAGTGTCGCCAGCTCCCAGTCGAACACGCAGAGACGCGGTTTCCGTTCGTGGCGGATTGCGACATTGCGCGGATTGAAGTCATTGTGAATGAGCGTCCGAGGCAACGCGGTGAGCGCGTCCGCCCAGCCTGGCATCGCATCGAGCAGACGCGTGTGCGCCCGCGCGACAAACGCATTGCGCCAGGCGGGTGCGTGTGTGAGCGCGTGGTCGGCCGAAGCGCGCCAGAAGGGCGCCATCGACTGCAAGCGCTCACGCGAGCGCACCGGAGCCAACCAGGGCTGCGCGGCGAGGTCGGTCGCTCGGCCGTACCATATCGGGTGAATCTGCGCTGCGCCCTCGATCGCAGTGCGGAGTGACGCTGAGTCCCACGCGACGCTCTCCGCGCGCGCGTCGAACAACGCGGTCGACGGGATTTCCTCCAGCACGAGCGTCACACGGCCTGTTTCACGATCATGTGAGCCCGCAAGCAATTCCGGCGTATGCGCGCGCATGCGATGATCGGTATCGCGGTACAATGCGAGCTCGCGCACGTCACCTCGGGTGAGTCCGTGGGCATCGGAGCAGCGAGCGAACTCGCGCCCGAGGTCCGCGCTGGCCAGCGCCGCGACGCACTCCGCGACTTCGATGACACGTGCGTCCGGCGGCTTGATCTTCACAACGGCGCGGGCGGTTACGGCTCCGCGCCGGCTCGAGAGGGCGACTTCCCCGCGAAAGAGTCCGATCGCGGCGCCTTCGCGCCAGGACGTGATCTCGGAGATGATGCTGTCCTCGCCACCCAATGGCGTGAGGGTGATTCCGGTGATGCGTAGAGATGCATCGTCGTGCCGCCGCTGCAGACTCTGCTCGATTTGCGGCAAGAGGTCGTCGATGCATGGATGCGTCGTCTCGGTCGCTTTGGGCGAGCGTGGACGTGCAGGCCCTTCGCTACGCTCACTTCGTCTCTTGCGTTCCTCGAGGGCAGGCAGGCGACGAAACGAACGGGAAGGCGGCAACACGCCGTCCGCGACGTACTGCGCGAAATAGCGATCGAGCAACGCCGTTCCGACCGTGGCGCAGCCGGCGTCCAGTCGATCCAGACGCGCGCGACTCCGGTCATCTCGCACATGCGCACGGCGACCGTCCTGATATGCTTCGGGGAGGGTGAGCCCTGCCCCGCCCGAAATCGCGCTCAGGAAGAAGGAGCGCAGCGGATGCAGCGGATGGCCTGGCGTCGCTTCGGCACGCAATCGCGCGGACCATTCGTCATACGGCACGAGGTCGATATCGTAGCCACACAGGCGCATCCATAGCACACACTCACGCCAATGGCGCGGCCGCGCCGCAGAGATGTGCGGGACCATGACCGCGTCATCGTGGCTCAACGCGAGACGAACGATGGCGCGCGCGACGTGATCGACGGGCAAGCAGTCCACACGCCAGTCGAGATCCGGTGCACACTTCATCGCAACGCAACCGCGGATGAAACGCGTCAGCAAGTCATCCGTGTTGGAAAGGCCGGTGACGCTGTCACCCGATACCAGCGCCGGCCGCATGATTGACACGGGCAACCCGCGCCGCCCTGCCTCCATCACCAGCGACTCGGCGACGCACTTGCTTTGCGCATAGCCGAGCCGGAGACCCTCCGCGAAGGGCAGTGCCTCCTGCCCTTCGCACACGATGCGCGGTCCCTCGAGCGAGTAGCAGACGCTGAGACTCGAGACGAAATGCACTGGTTTGGGCGTTCCGCGACAGGCGAACCGCAGCACCTCCTCGGTTCCCTGTACGTTCGCCGCACGCAACGCATCGTACGAGCTGACCCAATCGACCTGCGCGCCGCAATGGATAACCGCGTCGACACGAGTCGCGAGGTCGGTGAATCCTGCTTGCGACAGGCCGAACAACGGGAGCGTAAGGTCACCGTCAACAACGTGCATACGACTCGCGGCCGAGTCGTCACCCGGAGCGAGGTCGCGGGGGCTGCACGTTCCACCTGTGCTCGAGGTGCAGACCCCTCGACGCGCTTCGCTTGCTCGGGGTGACATAACCCGATAGCGCTCGAGGTTTGCGATGATCCGTTGGTGCGCGGACATTCCCTTGCCGGAGCGTGCAAGGCACAGGATCGTCGCGTCAGTTTCGTCGAGCAGCGTCCGCAGCAGGTAAGCACCAAGAAAGCCCGTGGCACCAGTCAGCAAGATGCATCGTGCGTCGCGCAGGGGAACTGGCTGCGTTCCCGCGCCGACGTTGGGCCTGATATCGTCGGCCAGAATAGCATCAGCGCGCATGCGGTCGAACACGGAGCGGTCCTCGACGGCATCACCTTCGAGGTAACGCACCAGTTCCGCTACTGTCCGATGTTCGTGCACTGCACTCAGAGCCACTTCAATGCCGGTGACGTCCTCGATGGCCGCGGACAGTTCCGCGGCCGTGAGCGAATCGAGGCCGAGCGACGCGAACGATGTGTCGTCACCGATGACGTCCGGCGAGACGCGCAACACGTCCGCGACGGCGCTCCGCACCTGGTCGCCGAGGCAGGCGACGCTGCCGATTGCGGTGGTGGTCACGGCGCACCTGCATGCGCGAGTTCGCGCCTGGATTGACGTGGCGAAGCAATTACCGACGCCTTCGTCCAGCGCGCGAGCTCATCGAGAGCGCCCGTCTCGAACGCGTCGCGACACGCGTGTCGTTGCAGCTTGCCGCTCGTCGTCTTCGGCAACGTGCCTTGCGTGATGAGAACCACCGCCTCGAGCTGAATGCCGTGCTGCTCCATCACCGCGAGACGAATGGCCGACGCGATTCTCGACAACCCCTCTGATGCGTCATCGCCGAGCACCGCTAACTCTCGTGCGCCGACCTCGGCGAGCATCGCGACGCCCTCACCCTCGAGGGCATCCACGACGAATGCTGCCGAACATCCAGGACGAATCGGAACTCCTGCCCGCTCCGCGGTGAGCTCGAGGTCCTGCGGGTAGTGCTTGGCTCCACGAATCACGAGAAGGTCCTTGATCCGTCCCGTGACGACAACTTCACCTTCGTGGAGTACGCCGAGATCGCCGGTCCGAAGAAAGGGACCTTCGCCCGTCGCGAGGTGCGCGTGGAAGGTGGCGGTGGTTTGCGCCGGTCGCTTCCAATAGCCGAGCGCGACGCTCGGTGACGACGTCCAGATCTCCCCGATATTGCCGGGCGCGCAAAGTTCGCACGTTTCCGGATCGACGATTCGGACGTCGGTGTCGCTCCCCGGTGATCCGCACGTCATCAGTTCCACTGAGCGAACCGCCTCTGTCGAGCGCACCGCGCGCAAGCTGCCCTGTGCGAGCACCTCTGCGTCAGCGGTGAGGCTCGTTGGCTCCCGATCGCGTCGGCTCGTCGACACGAGCAGCGTGGACTCCGCGAGTCCGTATGCGGGAAAGAACGACGTGCGTTCGAACCCTGCTCGGCGAAAGGTGTGATGAAACGCGTCGAGGGTTGCCGCGCGCACCGGTTCCGCGCCGTTGTAAGCGCACCGCCAGCTCAAGAGATCGAGCGCATCGATCTCGTGCGGTGTGGCTTTTCGAACGCAGAGGTCGTAGGCGAAGTTCGGGCCGCCGCTGTTCGTTCCGCGATATCGCGAGATCGCCCGCAGCCATCGCAGTGGACGCTGGAGGAACGCCTCCGGCGCCATCAAGTACGCGGGATAGCCGGCGTACATCGGTTGAAGCACGCCCTCGATGAGCCCCATGTCGTGAATGACCGGCAACCACGAGACCTCGACACTGCTGGCGTCATTGCGCGCGAGATGATGCAGGTACGCGAGGTTGTGGAGCAGGTTGCCGTGGCTCACCATCACCCCTTTCGGCGTTGCCGTGGAGCCCGACGTGTACTGGAGAAATGCGAGCGTGTCGCGACCCACGGCCGGTCGGCGCCAGGCAGCGGCTTCGTGGTCGCCAATCGTGTCCGTCGCGAGCCATGGCACGCCGCGAAAGGCTTTCGCGACGGCAGCCAGTTGCGGTGCCATGCGCGCGAGTGCATCCGTCGTCAACACGATCGAGGCATCCGAGTCCGTCGATACGGCGACGAGGCGTGGTACGGTACGCGCGAGCTGCGCGGGATGCGGCGGATAGGCCGGCACTGCAATTACGCCGGCGAAGAGGCAACCGAAGAACGCGCTGATGAACTCCAGTCCCGGCGTATAGAGAAGCAATGCGCGATCGCCCGGCTGCACGCCGCTCTCCCGCAGCGAGGCCGCGATGGCACGCGCGCGCGTCGCAACCGCATCGAAGGAGTGGACTGCGCCCTCGACTTCGCCGTCGTCGAGGAAGGTGTACGCACGCGCCGAGCCCCGATCACCAGCGCGATACTCGATCAATTCAATCAGGGATTCGAATGCCCGCGTCATATGCTGAGCGCCTCCACGCGGTTCCCATCGACGAACTCGACGCTCAGGGGGGACGTGCCAGCGCGCACCGCGTCGTGAACGCGCACATAGAAGTCGTGCACGCGATCGCGGTTGTACTCGACGTCATAGACGTGCCACAGGCATGTTTCGATCGGGGGGAGCATCCACACATCGATCATCCCAGGCTTCGCGTCGTACCCCATCCAGGGGTTCGACGCCGTTGGTATGTCGAAATAGATCGGAACGATGGGAGCGCCGAGTGCCGTGGCGAGGTGAAAGGACCCCTTGTTGAAGTGGCCGATCTCTCCCGAGATGACGCGCATTCCCTCCGGACTGAGATACACCGAGTCTCCCGTCCGCCGAAGAATGCGCTCGGCTCGTTGAAAGATCTGCCGGCGTTTCTCGGGAAATTCCTGCGGAACGGTCCAGAAGATTCGAATCAGGTATCCCACGATGCCAATGGGAATCATCTTCTTGAGGAAACCACTCAGGAAGAAGCGCGTGCGCGGCAAGCCGAGTGCGATGAGCACGAAGACGTCGAGCGTCGACGTGTGGTTGGAGATATAGACGACCTGACCTGTTACCTGCGGTCCGCTCGCAATCACGCGATACTCTATGCCCCAAATGCGCAGCACCGCCTTCCCAAGCCATTTGCCGATGACTTCTGCGTATAGTCGCCGCGCCATGAAGAGCGTCGGAATTGCGACGAGGAGCATGACGAGCGCGCCGAGCGTCATCACCACAAAGGTGAGTGCAATACGCATCTTCATGACTTCCTCCGGCACACCACGGTCTGCATGGCGAAGTTCAGATGCTTCTCGAACGCAAGCACGGGGGCAAACAGCAGCTGTCCGATGAAGTAGGGGTAGATGGCGCGTGACAGATTCAGCCCCTTCCCCTTGAGCAGCTTGAACGCGGCCCCCGCGAAGAAGTAGAAGAACGCGGGAAACGCGCCGTACGGCAGGTACTCGACGAGCTCGAGCCCAGCCTTGTCGATTGCCGCAAGCAATGACGCCCTGTCATAGAGTACCGTGTGCTGCGGTGCCTGAAGGCCCGGCCAACGATCGCCGTACAGGCGGAAGGTGAGGCTGTCGAGTCGCGGGACTTCGATGATCAGACGACCGTCCGGCGCGAGCAGATCGCCTGCCGTGCGCAATGTGCGCATCGGATCGTAGTCATGCTCGAGGAAGTGCCACATCGTGATGAGATCGAAGCGCTGTGCTCCAAAGTCCTGTTCGTAGAACAGGCCGCAGCGAAAGTCCACGTTCGCAAGCGACGGATGGGCGCTCAGATCCTTGAAGTCCACGCCAGTCCCCTTCGCGCCGTAGCGCACGCGGAGCTTCTCGAGGAACGTCCCGACGGCGCACCCAACGTCGAGCACACTGCTGCGCTGGCTCAGTCGTACGTAGCGGCTGACCAACGCGTCTTTCTGGCGATCATGGCGGTCCATCGCCCAGTTGAAGAAGCCAGTGAGCGGACCCCAGTCTCCCTTCTTTCGGTGCGCGATGTACTCGTCGTCGTAGTACTCGCCGATGTACTCGATCCTGATGCGCGGGTTTTGGTAGGTCAGCCCACAGGCATTGCACTTTACGAACGCGAACCGACCCGGCTTCCCGGTGAGGTCATCCTCCGCCTCGATGAATGGTGTATACCGGTGACTGCGGCACAGATAGCACAGTACGATTTCGCGCTCGACGAGTCTGGTTGCGCGCGGAGTGCCTCGCGTCGTGTACCCTTCCGTGTTGGGAGCAATGGCGGTCATGGCTGTGAACCTCGGCCGAAGATGAGCGGTTGTAGGGAGGGATCATCGAGCGTTTCGTAAATACAGAGGAGCAGGTACAGGGAGACCAGAACGGGCACCGCGATGATCGGTGTTCGTAGCTGGCCTGGCGCGATGAGGACAACGATGACGGGATACTTGGAGAGCACCGCGTAGGCACTGAGCCGCGACGATCCGAGTATCCGCCGCGTGCGATACCAGATCGTGAGCGCAATGCACAGGGCGATGAAGAGCAACAGCCGCGACGGCGAATCGCGTCCCGTCAGCATCAGGGCAATCCAGCCGAACGCGGCGCTTTCGCCGAGGATGACAAATGCGTTGGACGACGTAATGCGCACGGTGATGCGGTTCGGATGCTCAACCGCATCGCGTGTGCGGTCGGCCAGATCATCCCACACCCTCAGCGCGAGTATGAGGAGGAAGGCGGACGTGAGCGTGCGCAGTAGAGCGATGAGTGGTTCGGCAGGTTTCGTGGAGACCAGAAACGCCGCACCGCTGAGCACGATGGCCAGCAGCACGAATCGCTGTCCAACAAATCGCTCGGCGAGATACGCGCGCATGATTTCAGTGCGCGACATGGACACGCTCCTTGTCGGCGTCCACGGTGATCTGCGCGCCGTCAGGAATGACCGCCGTTGCATTGCGCACACCGACGACGCATGGAATGCCGAACTCACGAGCGAGGATGGCTCCGTGCGACAGCATGCCGCCGCGCTCGATGACGAGACCCGAGATGAGGAAGAACACCGGCCCCCATCCCGGATCGGTCTGTCGCGTCACGAGGATGTCGCCCGCGACGAGCCGCTCCGCCTCGGCAACATCTCGCAACACCGCGGCTCGGCCCGTGACGTTACCGGCGCACGCGGTGGTTCCGCGTAGCGTGGACTCGCCCTCCGCGTGGTCGTGCACGACAGCATCCGACGCCGCGACCCCTCCGGCGGCGAGATAGCCACCGTCCGACAGGATGAACGAATCTGGCGGGGACGCGTCCGCGAACGCCGCGTGCGCCTGCGACCGCAATGCTGCGAGCGCGCGTGCTTCGTGCGGGAACATCGCTCCACCGGCGGCCAGTTCCTGAAGCTCTGCCATCGTAAACCAGAAGACGTCGTCACGCGTTGCGAGCAGGTCGCGCCGCACGAGGTGGTCGCCAATCCCGAGTGCAACGCCGCGCAGCCGGCTGTAGAGCAACGCCTGCTTGAGGCGCGCGCGCTCACGGTAGCGGATCGCCGCATGAGTCCACGGCAGCAACACGCGAAGGACCGAAGCCCAGGTCATCCACGGAATGACCCGAATACGCTGCGCTGCCAGCGTCGCCATCGCGCGCATCGTTTCGACTTCACGTTCTGCACTCTGACGCGCCATCGCTTCGAGCGGCGACTCCGCGTCCAACTTCGCGTACGCGCGGAGCATCGCAATCACGGGCGCCGGTTGTTCCTGAAACGACGGCGTCGTGAGCATCAGCTCGGACGAACAACGGAAACCCCACTCCTCGAGATACCGGTCGAACGCTATGCGAAAGTCCGTGAAGCGCGCGTCCACCGTGATTGTGCGCAGCACTGCGGCGGGTTCCTCATGCTCCACCAGGTCCGCCAATGGCGGGTTTGCCCGGATGAAGCGCGAGAGTTCCCACAGCCGATGCACCGGTTCGTTGCTGACGACGCGTGGGATCGCCTTGAGCAGCGAGGTGTGAGCCACTCCAACGCCGTCCGGATACGCCCGCGCAATGAGCCGTTGCAGTAGCCCGTAGCACACCATGGCGGCGAGATCGGCCAGAGATGCGTCCGTCCATCGATGGCAGCGAATGGACATGAAGTCGGACAGCAACTGGCGCAGCCCAGCGAGATCGAGTGTTCCGAGCTGCGCCGGATGGGATCGCGCCGCGAACTCGTCGACATCTCGCTCGAATGAGCGAATGCGCCGTTCGATCGTGAGGTAGTTCCATGTTGAACGGGCGGCGACGACGCAAATTTCCACGAGCCGTCGGAACCTTCCATCACGCGACGGTGCGTGCTGCCCACTGTCTTGCCCCCGCGCCCCCACGAATGTGTCGAAGCTCGACGCCAACGCGTCGCCGAAAGGTGCGAGACGGATGACGGCGTGGATGTTCGTGAGGTTGTAGTACATCCGCCCCGCATGGACGCCGATGATCTGCGCGAACGCCGGTTCCATTGCACGAAGGCGGCGAGGGGAAACACCAAGCGCTCGACCGAGGTTCCGGAAGTAGTGTGTGTATCCCGTCGACGCGACCGAATACAGCAGCGGAGAGATCGGGGCGGGAAAATTCTCGTTGACGTTCGCGTTGGACCACACCACCACGGGGGCCGTGTCGCACTGCGCGGGCGGTGCGGCCAGCGATGCAGTGATCGGGCGCGACTGCACCACGAACAGCTCGTTCGCACTGTTCATCACCCACTCGACGTCCTGCTTCGAACCGAGCTCACGCTCGATGCGCCGCGCCGCGTCGATGAGCGATGCGATGCCCTTCGTCGAAAGGACGACGATGTCGGCCGCCGGAATCTGTTCGCCCGACGACGTAACGGCGCCCGTTTTGCGATCGATTCTGATACGTGCGGGGTCAACGGCCCCGGCGACGAGTGCGTCCCCAAGCCCGGCCGCATACTCGACGAGCAGGGCGCCATCACCGCCGTCTGTAAACATGACGCCGGCGGCGTGGGCGTGAACCTGTTCCTGCACGATGACACCCATTCCTCCGGGCTGAATTCCGCGGGCACTTCTATAGAAGAGTGCGCGCTCGGACCAGAACGACGCCCAGCAGGCGAGCACCGCACACTGCAGGGATTCGTCGTCGGTCACGTGCAGAATGGAATCGAGCTGTCCGGCGAACGACGCGGCGGCAGAGTCTTCCCCGACGGCCGAACTCCGAACGACAACCGACCCGCGCTCGAGTAGTGGTCGTGCATGGGCCAGCAGCGCTTCCTGAACGTCGTCGGGTAGCGATGCGCCGCACACGAGGCGACGAATCTCAGCCGACGCCTGCGCCCGGTCTTCCGCGCGTATGAAGTCGCGTCCGGCGCAGCGGCTGCGAATGTCACCAGCAATCCCAGCGTGCTCGAGGTGCCGTTCGAGCGCCTCACAACGAAGCACGAACCCTTCAGGAACTCGCACACCACGTCGCATCAGTCGGCCGAGCGTATGTGCCTTTCCGCCGACGAGCGTCACGTCGAGGCTCGTGTCGAGCGAAGCGAGCAGCCTCGCGCGTCCCGGCGCATGCTGCCGTCTGGTCAACACGGATGCAGTCATGCCGGCCTCGCTTTCACGCCGAGGCGGAACAGAAGAATGCTGAAGCCGAGGTGGATCACGGGGCCGACGAGCGCCACGTACGCCCACGTTTGCCACGGAGTCGGTGTCGCGAGACTGATCGCCGCCATTGCTCCGACGATTGAATCGAAGCGGTCCACAACGAACGACACGACAGATCCGATGCTGCCGGTCGCGCCATCACCCGGGGCAATATCGAGTTGACGCTTCGCGAAGGAGTTGGGGAGCTCGCCTAACATGAAACCGAGCCCCGCCCACAGGCCGAGCGCGGCAAACTGCATCGGCGTGAGTGGCCACATGCGGTCGCGCACAGAGGGCGCCGTAGTTTCGAGCATCGACGCCAGTGCCCAGAAGGACAGCGCCGATGCGGGCGGCATCGCGACAAACCCTCGGACGGTCTTGTTGTCGCCGAACAGTCGGCGGCCGCGCAGCCGCAGTCGGCCGTCAATGGGAATGAGCAGCGCGCGTGATGCGGCGGACGCGAGCCATGCCGAATGAACCAGGCCGGCCGTCATGAACGCCACGACAACGAAGAGCGCCGTCACGAGCGGATCGATGGATGTCATCGCCGCCTCAGATGTCCGCGCCCGTTTCCAGGCGATTCTGAAAGAGGAAGACTTCGCCTGGGAGCGCGCGCGCGCGCCGGATCCACGTCCACCAGTCGATCTCGTTCTCCGTCTCGTACGCGATGGCGCTCAGCTTGTACCCCGGCACGAAGGGGTACATGTGGTGGAGCTCATGCGCGTCGATATGCAGCAGCAGCGCCGAGAGCCACGCCGGAAACACGAGCGAACGCGTGAAGACTTCCTGTTCGATCGCCGGAAATGGGCGCACCGGACCGCCGTCGCTGACATTCTGCGGTACGTGCGTATGCTGACTGAGCAGGAGGAGGTCCTCTGCCATCAGCGTGAGCACCAGCGCCAGCCCGAACATGCGAAGCACGGCACTCGGACCGAGCAGCAGGATCACCGCAGCGTATACGGCGAGGAAGCCCAGCATGTCGATCGCCAGCCGTCGCTGCTCGGCGGGTTTGCTGAAGAGCTGCTTCATGCGCGGCCAGTTCCAGAAGTTGTTCAGCCGGTAGAGCACCGAGAACAGTGGAATCCAGAACTTCCATGAGATGTTGACGAGGAATTTTTCGGCCGCTCCGAGCCGGCGCGGAACGAGCGCGGCGGTCGTCGGGTCAACATCCTGCCATCCCGTCCATTTATGGTGCCGTCCGTGGACGCGCTTCCAATTATGAAAGGGAATGAGGGAGAAGAACGCCGCCAGATAGCCGAGCGGCACGTGAAGACGTTTGGTGCGAAAGAGCGTGTCGTGTCCGCACTCGTGCAGGAGTGCAAACCACTGGACCATTGCAGTGGCGAGCAGAAGCTGTCCGACCAGCCAGAGCACGATGGTAGGCTGCGCCGAGAGCAGGAGTGCGCCGGCGGTGAGCGCGATCGCTTGTCCGGCGACGGCGGCGCCAGCGGCGTCACTGGCACGCAGATGAGTGAGTTGTGCAGGCGTGGGTGCAGCACCGTGATCCATGAGACCGGCCTCCGCTGAGGTGATTCTTGCGGGCCGATCGTACAAACCGGAGGTCAACGGGCGGTCATCCGGAAGTCACTCAGCGAAGCGGGCTGCTTAAGGTTGCTCTTGACGACGGTGGGCCGATGCATATAATGACTTCCATGCACCGCAGCGTAGTCCTCCTCCTTACCAACGCCCTCGGCCGAATTACTGGTCGCGGGCTTTCGTGCTTGGGAGGACTTACCGAGTAACGCAGAGCGTGCGTTGCGAACGGCCCCTCCCGCGTGATCGTGGGAGGGGCCGTTCTGCTTTTTGGGTAGTCGCAGGCACCTTGCACGACACAACGAAGAAGCGTTCGCGACCCGCTCGCGCGACTCGGGGAGTTCTTACACCCCTTCACCGCCGACGTGTCCCATGAGTGCTTTCCAGAAGCCAGAACATCCCGTCCATCAGTCCAACGCCGCGTCCGCTACGCAACCCGGACGGCGGTCGAGCGTGCAGCCTGATGCGCCCGCCGCGACGCATCAGCGCGCCTTTCCGCAGGCCGACGGAGAACCGTGAGCCCCGACCGAATTCCGGCGCGGGACCACGTACGGATCTTCGATACGACGCTTCGGGACGGCGAGCAATCGCCCGGCTGCACGATGTCGCTGGTCGAAAAGCTCGAGGTGGCCCGCCAGCTTGCTCGGCTGGGAGTCGATATCATCGAAGCGGGATTTCCCTCCGCCTCACCTGGTGATGCCGACGCGGTCCGTGCGATCGCGGAAGCGTTTGCCGACGATGATAGTCCGGTGATCTGTGGCCTCGCGCGCGCATTGGAGGGCGATGTCGAGACGTGCATCGCATCCCTGGCGCCTGCGGCTCGCGCGCGCGTTCACGTCTTCCTTGCGACGTCCTCCATTCACCTGGAGCACAAGCTCCGGTGTACGCACGATGAGCTAATTGCGCGCGCGACAACGGCCGTGCGACTGGCGCGCTCGAACGTGAACGACGTCGAGTTCTCGCCGGAAGATGCGACGCGTTCCGACCCTGTGTTTCTCCTCGACGTCCTCGCCGCCGTGATCGAGGCCGGCGCGACGACGCTCAACATTCCCGACACCGTCGGCTACACGACACCGAGTGAGTACGAGTCCCTGATTGCGCGAGTCTGTGCCCTCGCTGCGCGGACACCCGGCGTCGTTGTCTCGACACATTGCCACGACGACCTCGGCCTCGCGGTGGCGAATTCGCTAGCCGGCGTGCGCGCCGGCGCACGGCAGGTCGAGTGCACGATCAACGGGATCGGCGAGCGCGCAGGCAACGCATCGCTCGAAGAGATCGTGATGGCGCTGCACACGCGCGCGGATCACTTCGGGGTGCGCACGCAGATTCAGAGCGGGGAGTTGATGCGATCATCGCGCATCGTATCGGCCTGCACAGGGGCATACGTCGCGCCGAACAAGGCGATCGTCGGCGCGAATGCATTCGCGCATGAGGCGGGCATTCACCAGGACGGCATGCTGAAGCATTCGTCGACGTACGAGATCATCTCGCCGGAGACGGTGGGCGCCGACGGCAGCACCCTGGTACTCGGCAAGCACTCGGGACGGCACGCGCTTCGGAAACGCCTTTCGGCGCTGGGGTACGAGCTCCCAGAGGACCGCTTTCTCGAGGTCTTCACGCGCTTCAAGGCACTGGCCGACCGAAAGAAGGTGGTGAACGAGCGCGACCTCGCGGTGCTGGCCACTGGGGCGCAGGAGCATGCGCCGTCGGGCTGGACGCTCGAGCAGCTTCAGGTAACCTGCGGCACGCATCTCATTCCCACGGCGACGGTGCAGCTACGTGGACCAGATGGGGCATTGCGCATCGCGTCGTCGACAGGAAGCGGTCCGGTCGATGCAAGCTGCCGCGCCGTCGATGGCGTCGTGGGGGAGACTGGAGAACTGCAGGGCTTCACCGTGCGCAACGTATCCGAGGGCCACGAATCGCTCGGCGAAGTGACGGTGCGGCTGAAGGATTTCCACTCGTCACGAACGTATGTCGGCCATGGTGCGCATACCGATGTCGTGACCGCGTCGGCGGAGGCGTATGTCGATGCGATCAACTGCCTGCTCTATTCCAACTGTCACCCCGAGCGAGCGAAGCGAGTCGAGGGGTCTGCACCTCACGAACAGCGTGGAAGTGCAGACCCCGCGACTTCGCTCGGGGTGACAGCGTTCGAAGAGGTGCTCGTATGATAACGTCATCTCCACGAACGCTGTTTGAAAAACTCTGGGACCGCCACGTCGTGCGCGAGCAAACTGCCGCAACGCCCGCCGTGCTCTACATCGATCTGCACCTCGTGCACGAAGTAACCTCGGCGCAGGCGTTCACCGAATTGCGCGAACGCGGACTACCTGTCCGCGCGCCGTATCGCACGATTGCGACGATGGACCACTCGACCCCTACCACCCGTGGTGGCTTCGCCGCCTTGCCGATTCGGAATTCCGCGACCGACGCGCGGTTTGCGCAGGTCGATCAACTCGCGCGGAACTGCGAGGAGTTCGGCGTACCTCTCCTCGCGCTCGGCGATCGACGTCAGGGCATCGTGCACGTCATCGGCCCCGAGCTTGGACTGACGCAGCCGGGAATGACGGTCGTCTGCGGCGACAGCCACACCAGCACGCACGGCGCGTTTGGTGCGCTGGCGTTCGGCATCGGCACGTCACAGGTCGCGCATGTACTGGCGACGCAGTGTGTCCTCCAAAGCAAACCGAAGACGCTCGAGGTGCGCGTCGATGGAACGCTCGCCGCCGGCGTGACCGCCAAGGACGTCATCCTCGCGATCTGCGCGACACTCGGCGTCGGTGGCGCGACGGGCCACGTCATCGAGTACACCGGCAGCGTCATTCGCGCGCTCTCGATGGAAGAACGCATGACGGTGTGCAACATGTCGATCGAAGCGGGCGCGCGCGCCGGAATGATTGCGCCAGATGACACGACGTTCGAGTATCTGCGCGCGAGGCCCCATGCGCCGAGCGGCGCAGCATGGGATGCTGCTGTCGCGGACTGGCGCACGCTCGCGTCGGATGACGGTGCGATGTTCGATCACACGATCACCATCGACGGAACTCGCATTGCCCCGATGATCACGTATGGGACCAATCCCGGAATGGGCATGGCCGTGACCGATGACGTCCCGCACCCCGACCGGCTCGACGATCGCAGCGAGCGAGAGAATGCCGAGCGCGCACTGCGTTATATGGGACTCGTCGCCGGGCAACCACTCGCCGGCACAAAGGTGGACGTCGTCTTCTTCGGCAGCTGCACGAACTCACGCATCTCCGACCTGCGAGACGCGGCGAGTGTCTTTCGAGGGCGCCGAGTGGCACAGGGAGTTCGGGCGCTCGTCGTGCCTGGATCGCAGCAGGTGAAGCAACAGGCGGAGCACGAAGGGCTTGACCGCATCTTCATCGACGCTGGTGCGGAATGGCGCGAGTCTGGTTGCTCGATGTGTATCGCGATGAATGGCGATCAATTGCAGCCGGGTCAGCTCGCGGTATCAACGAGCAATCGCAACTTCGAGGGCCGGCAAGGAAGCGGCGGTCGCACGTTGCTCGCGAGTCCATTGACGGCGGCCGCAGCCGCCGTGATGGGTGTGATCACCGATCCACGCACGCTCATGGGAGGCGTCGCATGAGCAGCCACTGGACGTTTACCTCGACGTACGTCACGCTCCCTCGCGAGAATGTGGATACGGACCAGATCATTCCGGCGCGCTTTCTCACGACGACGGATCGCGTGGGCCTCGGCCCCCATGCGTTCAATGACTGGCGCTACCGTGCCGATGGCTCCCCAAATGAAGACTTCATCTTGAATCAGGAGGCGGCACGCAACGCGGAGGTCCTCGTTGCCGGGCACAATTTTGGTTGTGGCTCGTCGCGGGAGCATGCCGTGTGGGCACTGGCCGGCGCCGGGTTTCGCGCCGTGATCTCGAGCTCGTTCGCGGACATCTTCCGCGGTAATGCGCTTGGCAATGGATTGCTGCCGATCGTCGTGACTCCCGACACGCTCGCTGATTTGCTCGCTCGGCCAGTTGCCGATTCGCACGTGACGGTGAATCTCGAGACATCCACGCTCACCCTTCCCGACGGTGAGGACGTCCACTTTGATGTCCCGCCATTCTCTCGCTATTGCCTGCTGAACGACACGAACGAGATGTCCTTTCTCCTCGACGCGTCCGACGACATCGCGTCGTACGAGATGAAGCATCCTGCGTCGATCGATACGAGTCAACACGCAGCGACGGCATGACGTCCTATACGATTGCCGTGCTGCCTGGAGATGGTATCGGGCCAGAAGTTGCGGAACAGGCCCAGCGCGTTCTGGCCGCGGTCGCGATACACTTTGGACATGAGATCACGTTTCACGAAGGGCTGATTGGCGGCGCGGCAATCGACGGTACGGGCACTGCGCTGCCGGACGACACCGTTGCATTGTGCCGGCGTGCCGACGCCGTACTGCTCGGTGCTGTTGGTGGTCCGAAGTGGGACGACCCGTCCGCGACGGTGCGGCCCGAGCAAGGCCTCTTGGCGATTCGGCGTGCGTTGGGGCTGTACGCGAATCTTCGTCCGGTCCGCCCATATCCGTCGTTACTCGATGCGTCGCCGCTGCGGCCAGAGCGTCTCGCGGGAGTGGACTTCATCGTCGTTCGCGAGCTGACCGGCGGAATTTACTTTGGCGACAAAGGAGTAGAGTCGCTCGCGAACGGCGGTGAGCGCGCACACGATCTGTGCGTCTATGACACCAGCGAGATCGAGCGAATCGTCCGGACAGGCGGCCAACTGGCACGGAGCCGGCGCAGGAAGCTGACGTCGGTTGACAAGGCAAACGTGCTCGAGACGTCGCGCCTTTGGCGTCGGGTCACCGCGCGGATCATGGCCGATGAATTCCCCGACGTCGAGTTGGAGCACATCCTCGTCGATTCGTGCGCCATGCATCTCGTGACGAGCCCGTCGCGCTTCGACGTCATCGTGACGGAGAACATGTTCGGCGACATCCTTACCGACGAAGCGGCGGTGCTTACCGGATCGATCGGCGTGTTGCCGTCGGCGTCACTGGGTGCGGTAACGGCACGTGGCCGAATCGGGCTGTACGAGCCGATTCACGGGTCCGCACCGGATATCGCGGGGCGAAACATTGCGAATCCAATCGGGACGATCCTGAGCGCGGCGCTGCTGTTACGGCACTCGCTCGCGCTCGAGGACGCGGCGGCGGCGGTCGAACATGCAGTATCTCGCGTTCTGAGCGAGGGCTTGAGAACAGCGGATCTTGGCGGATCGGCAACCACCGCGCGCGCCGGGGATGCGATACTCGCGAGTCTATTTCACGGAGATTGAGGAACGGATTTCACGGATGCAACGGAAAGAGTCGGATCCGGCTGTTTCAGGTGCATCCGTTACTGATCCGTCTTTCTGCTCGTTTTGTCGCCCTGAGCGCAGCGAAGGGCCTGCACCTGAAGTTCCGACGAAGGGCTCATGGTCGCACGTTTCACGGCATCACTATCCAGATGTTCTGGTCCGACCGTGCTCCGCCGCACTTTCATGCGGTGTACGGAGAGCACGAAGCCGTGATCGAGATTCGGACTCTAGCTTCCTCCGCGGGTCATTGCCTCGGCGCGCTCGCCTCTTGATCTTGCAGTGGGCGAAGTTGCACGAACGAGAGTTGATGGAGAATTGGGAACTGTGCGCAAGCAATCAGACACCACGAAAGATCCGACCGCTCGCCTGACCCCCCGAGTGCCGTGGCGTGTCGAAAGCGTCAAGGCTCTCCCCGGTCATCGTCTCGCCGTTGTGTTTGCGGACGGCACGGCCGGTGAAGTCGATGTTTCGAGGATCATCTTCGGCCCCATGCCTGGCGTCTTTGCGGTGCTCCGCGATCCGGCGTTATTCGCCCAGGTCGGCATTGAGCTCGGCGCCGTCACCTGGCCGGGCGAACTCGACCTCGCGCCCGACGCGATGTACGACGAGATCAAGGCGCATGGCAGCTGGACGCCGTGCTGAAGCAGCCGCTGAACGCTACCAGAAAACCTTCTTGATCCCAGTCAGCTCACGCCTGCCCCGCATGCTCCAGTAGATCACCAGCCCTGTCACACCGAGTATCGCGAGGGACGTACCCCAGAACATGGCGACGACGAGTCCGCCGTCCCCGAACCACTCGCCGCTGTGGAGCCGGTACCAGAACGGCTTGTCCGCATATTCCTCGTTGGAAATCAGCGCACCTGTCGTGGCATTGAAGACGAGCTTTCGATCTTCCCCACCGGTCGGCTTGCCGGTGAAGATCGCGACCGTCGGAGTCTCACCCTTGAACTGCGTTTGGATCTTGTCGATCGGTGCGCCGGGATTGATGAGTGCAGCGCCCGCGACCGCCTTCGAAATCGGGCCGGACCATGCGTCCGCACCCGATGCCACTGTCACGGGGCTGACGACATCGCGCGTCGCTTCGCGGAGGGCCTCGTCCTCGCCAAAGAATTCAATTCCTGCGACGATCACACCGGTGGTCGCCGCAAAGATGAGGAAGAGGGCAGCCGGAAAGCCGACCCAGCGATGCAGTTGACGCCACGACCGACGATTCATCGAGCCTGAAGGTGAGAGGTTTCGGCGGTGAAGTTGGTACCCGACATGCTCACGCGGAAGACACTCAGACCGTTGGGATGGCCTTGTACGATCGGTGACCGGAGTTCCTGCGTCGGAGCAGCGCCGCAGACACCAGCGTGATAATCAGACCAACCGGGAATGGCTCGAGCAAGGTCATGCCGACGTTGAAGAAGGGATTCTTGTAGAGCTCCTTGAAGCGCGCCATCTCCTGCGCCTTGACCTCGAGCTGCGCAGCCGTTGCGCCGGTCGCTTTCTCCTTCTCGAGCACTCGGCTCGCGTACTTGTCGCCGAAGTCCGGCCACACCTTGCAGTAGATGATCTCCCAGCTGGCGACATACAAGGTGCTGGCGACCAGCGTGATCAGGATGCCGACCTTGAACGCTCGGCCGAAGCTGATCGACTTTTCCGGCGTGGTTTCGCGATAGCTGCGGATGCCGAAATACACCATCAGGAAGGCGAGTACCATCGTCGTGTAGCCGAGGATCTCGCCCTTGTCGAAGCCGATCTCGTCGATGAGCGCGGCGGTGGTGAACATCATGGCGGAGAAGATGGCTCCGGCAATGAGTCCGAAGGTCAACACGATGCGTTGCATGGGACACTCCGTTGGCGGTGATGCCGGCGAGAGTAGTCCCAGCGTTCGAGGAACGCGTCACACTTTCGGGTGATTTTCGTGGCGTCGCGTGAAAATCATCCCTTTGGGTGAGCCGTTTGGCTGCTCAGGGAATGATTCCCAGTTGCTTCGCCGTCTGAACCGCCTGCGTGCGGCGCTTCGCGTCGAGCTTCTCGAACAACCGGCTGGAGTGTGTCTTCACGGTGTTCTCGCTCACGAACACCTTTTCGGCGATCTCTCGGTTCGACAGACCCGAGGCGATGAGTTCGAGGATTTCAAGCTCTCGAGGGGTGATGCCGAGCGTCTCGACCTTGTGAACGTTTCGCGTGAACGTCGTGGCGGCGGGCACGGCGACTTCGACTTCGCGGATGACGATCGTTTCCTTGGCCTTCGTGAGCCGGAGGCCGAGCCAGATGCCAACGACGGCGAAAATGATCGCGATAAGGCCGCCGTAGATCTCGACCGAGTGCTCGATCACGAGGTAACGGTACTCGACCGCCTTGAGGAGTGCGATCAGCACGCCGCCGAAAAGCCCGTAGATGAGGACCTGTTTCTTCACCCGGGAGAGTCTAGCGCGACCTCGTCAGCCCAACCAGAGCAGAACGCGAGGGCGCGTAGGTCAGGAGATAAGGGAGGAAGTCTTCTTAATGTAGACCAACTTGCTCCGCGTATCGAGGCGACGGAACTGCGTCCGCTCCTCGAAGACGAGGTTCCCGTTCAGGTCGACGAACAGCGTCCGAGTGGTGTGCAGCGTGTCGCCGCTCATCAGGAAAGTGGCCGTGATGACCAGTCGATCGCCTACCCATTTTGCGTATGCCCTCTCCGGCACGGGTTGGTCGCGTTGGTAGATGGCATTCACGGTTTCGGATCCGTCGAGCGCATACGTCGCCAAAAGGGAGCCATCGCCGAGCGTGAGATGCTTGCCGTCCTGGGTGATCTTGAGCGATCCACTCGCCTTGGCAAAGACTCCATTCTGGCCGGTAGTCGGCAGCGGCTGGTTCGGAATGGCGCCGGGAACGGGCTTCCATGTGCCGGCGAGACTTGGTCTCTGCTGCGCGTTCCCGGTGGCGCTGACGATGAAGGCGATGTTCACGACGGCAACGGCGATCCGCATGGGGTAACCTCCGTTCGAGAGGCTCCATGCTAACACGGCATTCCTTCATTCCCCATTAACTGTCGGTTGCGAGATTCTTAAGAAATGATTGCGTCCACACCGTTGCCGCCATTTTTACCGCAGAGGACGCGGAGGAACGCAGGACAACGGAACTGCAGGGAGGTGCAGACCCCTCGACTCGCGTTGTTCGCTCGGGGTGACAGCCCGCTCGTTTTGTCGCCCTGAACCAAGTGAAGGGCCTGCACCTTCAGTTGCAGTTCCTCTGCGTACCTCTGCGCCTCTGCGCCCCCTGCGGTAAGAACGACGCCGCCGGTTTACGTGAACAAATGCCTGCATCGCGCAGGAGACCCAGACCTACGCCGCCCCCGCGCCCTCCAACACTTCCACCGCGATTCCCCCAGGTACCACCTCCTTCGCATCGAGGAACGGCATCATCCGGCGCATATCCCGCCCCACCGACTCGATCAGGTGCGACGACTCCGCCGCGCGCCGCTTCTCGAACGTCGGCCGCCCATTCCGATTCTCATCGATCCACCTCCTGGCAAACGAACCATTCTTGATCTCATCGAGCAGCCGCTGCATCTCACGCTTCGTCTCGGCCGTCACGATGCGATGGCCCGCCGAGTAGTCGCCATACTCCGCGGTGTCGGATACCGAGTGGCGCATGTAGTTCATTCCGCCTCGGTACATGAGATCGACGATCAGCTTCAGCTCATGCAGACACTCGAAGTACGCGATCTCCGGCTGATAGCCGTTCGCCACGAGCGTCTCGAAGCCCGCCTGCACCAGCGCGGACGCGCCACCGCAGAGCACGGCCTGCTCACCAAAAAGGTCCGTCTCCGTCTCCTCGGCGAACGTCGTCTGCAGTACGCCCGCTCGCGTCGATCCGATCCCTTTCGCGTACGCCAGCGCGTCGTCGAGTGCATGCCCCGATGCATCCGAGCACACCGCGACGAGCGCGGGTACCCCTGCCCCTTCCTGGAACAACTCGCGAACGCGATGACCTGGAGCCTTCGGTGCGACCATGATGACGTCGATTCCGTTGGCGGGCACGATCTCGCCGAAGCGAATGTTGAAGCCATGTGCGAACAACAGCGTCTTGCCGGGCGTGAGGCTCGGAAGGATCGCGTTCTCATACACGTCGCGCTGCGTGTGGTCCGGTGTGAGAATGACGATGAAATCGGCTTCCGCCGCTGCGTCCTCCGGCGTCAGAACGCGAAGTCCCTCGAATTCCGCAGCCGCGCGGCTTCGTGAATTCGTCGAGAGGCCAACCCGTACGTCGAGACCGGAATCCCGAAGATTCAGTGCGTGTGCATGGCCCTGACTGCCATAGCCGATGATCGCAATGCGACGACTGGAAAGACGTTCGAGATCGGCGTCGGCATCATAGTACAGAGTGGTCACGAGACAAGCTCCTCAGCGGTGGTGGCGGTGGATGGGAAATCGAATTGGCGCATGACGGCTGCGAACTGGCTGAACCGCGCGTCTTCGTGCGGTAGCTCGGACACCGACAACACATCGATGAGCCGAGAGAGTTGTTGGACGATCTGGTGCACGTCGGCGGCTTCCACGACGATCACCATTCGGCTGGTCCCCGATCGGTCCGTGGCGCTGACGACCAGACTCGACACGTTGTAGTCGCGCCGCCGTATGAGGCCGATCGCGCGATAGAGTGCGCCAGGCCGGTCGTTGAGTTGAACCACGAGGGTGTGCGTCCGTGTGCGCATCATGGCCTCCCCGCATATGCTGGTGATTCCGCTGCTGCATGCGTGTTGGCGTCGACCATCATCTCACCGATGCTCCGGCCCTGCGGCACCATCGGGAAGACGTTCGCCTCACGCTCGACGCGGAAATCGATGACGACGACACCGGGATGCTCCCATGCTTCGTCGATCGCCCACTCGACGTTCGCGACGCTGTCCACAGTGATCCCTCGCACACCGTACGCTTCAGCGAGCTTCGCGAAATCGGGACCGGTCAACGGCGTACCGCTATAGCGCTTCCCCTCGAAGAGTTGCTGCCACTGTCGCACCATCCCGAGGTAGCCGTTATTGACGATCGCGATCTTGACGTTCTTCAGCCCTTCCTGCGCCATCGTCGCGATCTCCTGATTCGTCATCTGGAATCCGCCATCGCCTGCGACGACCCAGATCGTTTCATCCGGCAACGCCATCGCGGCGCCGAGTGCCGCGGGCACGGCGAAGCCCATCGTGCCAGAGCCGCCGCTGGTGATGTGCGTGCGTGGCCGCTGCCAGTCGAGCAATTGTGCCGCCCACATCTGGTGTTGTCCGACGTCCGTGACGATCCGGCAACGTCCACGGGCCTGGCGCGCGGCGTTGAGCGCCGCACAGACGTCATGCGGCTGAAGCATTTCGGTGTCAGGCCGACGCCGGTACGCCTGCCGCGGCTCGTACGTGACTCGCAGGGCGCGCACTTCCTCGCGCCACGGATCGAGGGCATGTCCCTCGCTTCGTTCCGGGCGGCATCCATCAGCCTGGTCGTTCTGCAAACGAAGTCCAGCGAGCAGCGCGGCGATCGCCGCACGCGCGTCGCCAACGATGCCGACCTTCACGGGGACCAGCTTCCCGATCTCCGACGGATCGACATCGACATGAATGACCGACGCGTGCGGCGCGAAGGTCGACGCCTTGCCAGTGACCCGATCGTCGAAGCGACTGCCGATGTTGAGCAACACGTCACAGCGCTGGATGGCGCGGTTGACGTGCACCCACCCATGCATGCCCGGCATCCCGAGACTCAGCGCATGCTCCTGCGGAAATGCGCCGAGTCCATGCAGCGTTGTGATCACCGGAATGCCAGTGTATTCCGCGAGTTCCAGCAACTCGGCGGTTGCGCCACTCTGAATCACGCCGTTGCCCGCGAGAATCAATGGTCGTTGAGCGTGTGTGAGCAATTCGATCGCCTGCTGCACGCCACTCTCGTTGATCGCGCTCGTCCGGCGATCGGCATAGCCTGGGAGATCGAGGGCGACATCCCAATCGGGGATGACGCTCGCCTGCTGCGCATCCTTGGTCACGTCCACAAGCACCGGGCCAGGCCTGCCCGTGGACGCGATGTGAAACGCCTCGGCGATGACGCGCGGAATGTCGCGCGCGTCGCGCACGAGGTAGCTGTGCTTGGTGATCGGCACGGTGATGCCGATGATGTCCGTTTCCTGGAATGCATCTGTGCCGAGCAGCGCGCTGGGCACTTGGCCGGTGAGTGCCACAAGCGGCGACGAATCCATCCATGCGTCGGCGATGGGCGTGACGAGATTCGTCGCGCCCGGACCACTCGTCGCAACGCAGACGCCGACACGCCCACTCACCCGCGCGTAACCCTCCGCGGCGTGACCCGCTCCCTGCTCGTGTCGACAGAGCACGTGATGGAGTTGGTCAGCATATTCCGGCAACGCGTGGTAGAAGGGCATGATCGCTCCGCCCGGTATTCCGAAGATCACATCGACGCCTTGACGGATGAGCGCCTCGCAGAGGATTTGCGCGCCGGTGCGCACGCGCGGATCTGGAGAGGGGTTCATCGCACGTCTCCGGCATGCGCAGGTGAGCGCGTCTCCGGCACTGCGAGCACGGCGCCGGTGTGCGCACTCGTCACCATGGCCGCGTATCGCGCGAGCCATCCACGCGTGAACTTGGGCGCTGGTGCGGTCCACTCGCGTGCGCGGGCTTCCAACTCGTACGGCGAAAGCTCGACGTCGAGTTGGCGAGCCGCGAGGTCGATCGTGATGATGTCGCCGTCGCGGAGGAGTCCGATTGCGCCGCCGTCGGCCGCTTCTGGCGACACGTGTCCGATGCACAGACCACGCGTGCCTCCTGAGAATCGGCCGTCGGTCACGAGTGCGACCGACTCGCCAATCGGCATACCCTTGAGAAGACTGGTGAGCGCGAGCATCTCGCGCATGCCTGGTCCGCCGCGCGGACCTTCGTTCCGAACGATCACGACGTCGCCGGCGACGATGCCACCTGCCAGTGCCGCCGCAGCCGCCGCTTCTTCGCTCTCGAAGACGCGCGCTGGGCCCTGGAAGGTCATCTCATGTTGCGACACCGCGCCGACCTTGATCACCGCGCCGAGTGGCGCGAGGGAGCCGAAGAGGACGGCGAGTGCGCCGCGCGCCGTGTGTGGATTATCGATTGGCCGGATGCATTCCGGGTTGGCATTCTTCACGCCGACCAGCGACTCACCAATCGTCTTGCCGGTGACCGTCGCCGCATCGAGGTGCAGCACCCCGGGCTTCTTCGCCAACTCGGCCATGATCGCCGGAATGCCACCCGCCGCGTGGACGTCCTGCATGTGCCATTGCCGATCGCCATCCCACGCTGGGGACACCTTCGCGAGGTGCGGAGTGCGTTCCGCGACGTCATTGAATCGCGCGAGCGGATAGTCAACCTCCGCTTCGCGCGCGAGCGCGAGCACGTGCAGTACCGTGTTCGTCGAGCCGCCCATGGCGACGTCGAGCGCAACAGCGTTGTCGATCGCATCCGGCGTCACGATATCGCGAAAGGTCTTCCCCTCGGCGACGAGTCGGAGCAAGTGCTCCGCCGCCGCTTGCGCGAGCGCTTGACGATCAGGCGACGTCGCGAGAATCGATCCGTTGCCGGGCAGTGCCAGGCCGATGGCCTCGCAGAGACAATTCATCGAGTTCGCCGTGAACATCCCACTACAACTGCCGCAGGTGGGGCACGCATTGCGCTCGAGATCGAGCAAACGCGCATCGTCGATGCGGCCTGCCGCGCGTTGCCCGACGCCCTCGAAGACGGAGATGAGATCGACCTTGTTGCCAGCAGAATCGCGTCCGGCCTCCATCGGGCCACCGGAGACGAACACCGTGGGAACGTTTGCACGAGCGGCACCCATCAGCATGCCCGGCACGATCTTGTCGCAGTTCGGAATGCAGATCACGGCATCGAAGCAGTGCGCGCGCACCATGGTTTCGACGGAATCCGCGATGATCTCGCGCGACGGTAACGAGTAGTGCATGCCCTCGTGGCCCATCACGATGCCGTCGTCGACGCCGATCGTATTGAACTCGAAGGGAATGCCACCGGCGGCGCGAATGGCGTCCTTGACGACTCTGCCGAATGCCTGGAGGTGTACGTGGCCTGGCACGATGTCGACGTACGAATTGCACACCGCGATGAACGGCTTCTCCCACTCGCCGTCCTTCACCTGGCCGGTGGCGCGCAGCAGGCTGCGGTGTGGTGCGCGGTCCATGCCGCGCTTGATGGTGTCCGATCGCATGTCGCCTCTCGAGAGAGTAGATGCGACAGCGGCCCGTCCGAAGAGGGACGGGCCGCGGCGATCATTCTTCGCGTCCCCTCCCGTTTTCGAGAGGGTCGCGGTCGTTGTTACTGATTACGCCGCGGTACCCTCTCGCACGCTAATTACCTCCGCAAGTACTACGGAGATTACGATAAGCGAAAGGAGGACGAGCGACGCGAGGATCATTTTCTGTGGCGCGGGTTGTGGTGCCTGTCTCGACATCATAGGCACGAATATGCCTAACGCGCAAGTGTCAGTTTCATTCACTCCCCTATCGGTATTTGTCCGGATTCGAGACAAAAGCAAAGCAGCTGCAACTGAAGCCGCCCCGCGGCTGGTGTCGGTTTATCGGCGGTTCATGCCGCCAGCCTGCAGCTGAAGACGTAGCCTCTACCGCCCAGCAACGCACCCTGCGTATGCTCCACCATGTCCGAAGCCACGCCGCCGCAGTACGCGACCCTCGATGACGACGCCTCCCTGACGAGCCGGGAGATTGCGTTCATTTGTGGTTTCTGGCTGCTCTATGCACTGCTCAACTTTGCGAACCGGCTGTTCGACATGATGAGCCGTGGTCGCGACATGGTCATCCAGGTGGACTGGATCACCGTGCCGATGATCGATGCGGTGTGTTGGGCGTTGCTCACCATCCCTCTCTTCTCCCTCGCGGCGCGATTCTCCGGTGACCGGCTCACGCCGGCGCGGCGCGTCGCGCTCTTTGGGATTCTCGGTGTTGCTGTTGTCGTCCTTCTCGGAATCATCGGGACGATGTCGCGATCGGCGTTTTCTACGCCGCAAGGGGGCGGGCCAGCAGGCGGGCCCCGCGGCAGGCGTGGCGGACCACCGCCGTTCTGGTTCGGCATGATCAACGCGCTCGTCATCTACCTCGGCGTGCTGGCGGCTGGTTTCGCGCGCGCGTATTCGCTGCAGTACCGGGCGCGACGCGAGCAGGCGACTATCCTCGAGCGGCAGCTCGCAGAGGCGCGGTTGGACGCACTCCGGCGGCAGCTCGATCCGCACTTTCTCTTCAATACGTTGAATGCGGTTGCGTCTCTCGTCGAGCGTGATCCGCGCGGCGTGCGCAAGATGATCTCCCGACTCGGCGCGCTCCTTCGTTTCAGTCTCGAGGGAGCAGATGCGGCCGAGATCCCCTTGAGAAAAGAGTTGGAGCTGCTTCAGCAGTATCTCGAAATCATGCAGGTGCGGTTCCAGGGGCGGCTCGACGTGGTGACCAACGCCGATTCGCGGACGCTCGATGCGCTTGTGCCGACGCTCGTGCTCCAGCCCCTGGTCGAGAACGCAATCAAGCATGGCATCGAGCCGCAGCGCGACGGCGGACGGATCACGATCGAAACGCGCCTCGATGGCGGTCGCGTGACCCTCAGCGTCCGCGACGACGGCCACGGCATTCCTGCCTCGGTGACCAGCGTCGCTTCAACTGGCGTCGGACTCAGGAACACGAGGGCACGGCTCTCGCAGCTCTACGGAGAGCACCAGTCCTTCGAGCTGGCTGCCTCTGCTTCCGGCGGGACGGTCGCCACGGTGACCATTCCCTTTCACACGACAAGCGATGCCTGACACGCAGATGCCGCAGCCCGCCGCCCTCGACGTGCTCGTGGTCGATGACGAGCCGCTCAACCGCCTGCGCATCCAGGACCTTCTCCAGAAGGAGCAAGGGATTGGCTCCGTGCGCATCGCCGCCGACGGGATCTCTGCCATCGAACAGATTCGCGCGCGTCGTCCCGACCTCGTGTTTCTGGACGTGCAGATGCCGGGGAAGAGTGGGCTCGACGTCGTGCGCGAGATCGGTGCCGATGACATGCCGCTGACGATCTTCGTCACGGCATACGACCAGTACGCGGTCGAAGCCTTTGCGGTGGCCGCCGTGGACTATCTCGTCAAGCCATTCGACGACGAGCGTTTCGAAGAGGCGTTGCGACGCGTCCGGCGTGCGATTGCCGCAGACGACATGGGCAAACTGCGGCAGCATCTGCTCGCCGTCCTTCAGCACACGGCACCGCCCCCAGAGCCGAGCACGCCAAAGGAGGAGGCCCCAGCCTCCAGGTACATCGAGCGCTTCGCGGTGGAGGTGCGTGGTGCGGTGCGGCCCGTGCTTGCCAAGCACGTCGACTACATCACGTCGGATGGTCCGTACGCGGAACTCCACGTTGCCGGGCGGACCTCGGTCATCCGCGAAACGATGCAGTCGCTCGAAGAACGACTCGACCCGACGCAGTTCATGCGTGTGCACCGGTCGATCATCGTGCGGCTCGAGTTGGTCGAAGCGCTCGAGCGCGAAGCCGGCGGCGATGGCGTCCTGATTCTGAAAGGGGGCGTTCGGCTACGCGTCAGCCGCACTCGGCGCGAAGCACTCGAGCGGTGGTTGGGGCTTATAGCCTGAACCTTGCTTAAGCCGTTTGGCAATAGATGCACTGCTCACCAGAGCTTCGCTGCAGGTGCTTAGTGATCAGCCACAGCTTGCAGCGCGTCAGGGGGTCTTCCCTGTCCGCTACCTACCGGAACTCCAGCGCCGGATCGGCCACGCGACCCCAGCGCAAGCCCGCCAGGTCCTTCATGTAGTTCTGGTGCAGCTTCCACGGCACGCGCGAACCTTGTTTCGGCAGCGTCGCGAGCGCACGCTGCACATAGCCCGATGTAAAGTCGAGGATCGGCTCCTCCGTCACCGACGCGTCGCGCCGAGGGGTGACCTGGGCGTAGCCGCGCGACTTCATGTGGTTCAGCAAACGACACACGTGCTGCGCCACGAGATCGCATTTGAGCGTCCACGACGCATTCGTGTACCCGAGTGCCGCGGCGAGATTCGGGACGTCGGACAGCATCATCCCCTTGTAGGACATCGCGCGCGACAAGTCGACCACCTGTCCGTCGACCACGAGCGTCACGCCCGCAAACAGCGTCAGGACGAGGCCCGTCGCCGTTACGACGAGATCTGCGTCGAGATGCTCGCCGGACCGCAGCATTATGCCCGTCTCGTCGAACGACTCGATGGTGTCCGTCGCCACCGACGCGCGCCCCGAGCGGATTGCCTTGAAGAGATCACCATCGGGGACGATGCAGAGCCGCTGGTCCCACGGTTCATAGCTTGGCGTAAAGTGCTTCTTGACGTCGTAGTCAGGCCCCAGCGCGTGCCGGAGTCCCTTGCGCAGTCCACCCTTGAAGGCCGGACCGCGGCGACGGGCCAAGGTGTAATAGAACATGCTCCGCAACACATTCTTCCAGCGCGCCACAACGTACGCGAGCCCGTCCGGCAGCACGCGCCGCAAGGTGTTCGCGATCGAATCCTCTGTCGGCTGCGCGGCGATGTACGTCGGAGACCGCTGCAGCATCGTCACGTGCGCCGCCGCATCCGCCCCGGTGGCCATCGCTGGCACCAGGGTGACCGCCGTGGCACCGCTACCGATCACCACGACCCGCTTGCCAGAATAGTCGAGGCCCTCTGGCCAGTGTTGCGGGTGAACGATGCGACCACCGAAGCGGTCAGTGCCGGCCCACTCAGGAGTGTATCCTGCCGTGTAGTCGTAGTAACCGGTGCACGAATAGAGGAATCCGCACGTCATGCGCGTGAGGGCCTGCTCGGCCCCGACCGCGACATCCACCGTCCATCGCGCGTCGGCCGACGACCACTCCGCACGCACGACGCGATGGTGGTAGCGGATCTTCTTGTCGATCCCGTTCTCGCGCGCGGTATCCTCGATGTACGCCCTGATCGCCGGCCCGTCGGCGATCGCCTTGGCGTCGCGCCACGGACGAAAGCGATAGCCCAGCGTGTACATGTCCGAATCCGAACGGACGCCCGGGTAGCGGAAGAGGTCCCACGTTCCACCGAGACGCCCACGTCCCTCGAGTATCGCGAAGGTACGATCGGGGCACATCGTCTGGAGGTGCCACGCAGCGCCGACGCCGGACAGCCCCGCGCCGACGACGAGCACGTCAAAGTGTTCTGTCTGGTTGGATATCACGCTGTCATTGATACTCGCGCCGCGTCTCGCGCGAAAGGATCTCGTGACAACCGCACGTGAAGCGGTATGTTGGGCAGTACGGATTTCCTTTCTCCTGCTCCCAGCGTCCATGCGCGAACCGACCTCGCCAGACACGTCCCGCCGGCAATTCCTCGCCGCGTCCGCCGCCGCACTCGGCGCTGCCACGCTGCCCACCGCGCTCCTCGCGGAAGAAGCCGCGAGCACGCGCGCAATCGCACCGACGAGCGCAGCGGCGCCGAGAAACCCCTTCGTTTACAAGTTCGCAATCGGCGAGGTCGAGGCGTGGTCCATCAGCGACGGCAACATGTCCTTGCCGGACGGCCTCAAGTTGATGTGGCCAGATGGCGACCGTGAGGCCATGAAGGATGACATGGTCGCCCATGGCGAACGCACCGACCTGCTGCCGCTGTACGTCAACATTCTCCTGATCAAGAAGGGGAACGAGATCGCCATTTTCGACGGTGGTTTCGGCCCGGGCCGCAATCCGAACAGCGGATGGGTGGGCGAGTCGCTGACGCAAATCGGTATTGCGCCGGAGTCCGTCACGCATGCCTTCCTCAGCCACGCGCACAGCGATCACATCGGGGGATTCGTCGCAGCGAACAAGATGATTTTTCCAAACGCGGCGCTGCACTGCACGAAAGCCGAACTGGATTTCTGGCGCTCACCGGAGCCCGATTTCTCGCGGTCGAAGCGCGCCAAGGGCCCACTACCGGGCATGATCAGGGATGCGCGGAACAAGTTCGACGTCCTCCAGCCGAATCTCCAGATCATCAAGCACGGCGACGCCGTACTCGGCGGCTCAGTCGAGGTGGTCTCAGGGCCCGGCCATACGACCGGTCACGCGCTCTTCCGCGTGCGCTCGGGAAAGGAATCGCTGATGCACTTCATGGACGTCGCGCATCACCACACGCTGATGTTCCGGAACCCGGGTTGGGGCATCGAGTTCGATCATGAGCCTGAGCAGGCGATCGACACGCGGAAGAAACTGTTCGCCGAGCTCGCCCACACGCACGAGCGCTCGTATGGCTTTCACTTGCCCTGGCCTGCGATCGGCCGAGTCGCCAAGGCGGGCGACGGCTATGTGTGGGAAGGTGAACGGTGGAGCTGGGGGATCTAGAATCAATGCCGTTCAGTTAAGGTAAGAATTTGCCGACACGGTGCTGCTTTCGATCGCCGGTAGGCGAACAGCAAAGCAATGGTTACCGCAGAGGACGCGGAGGCTCTGCCCGCCGGGCACTCATCAATGCGCCGGACCGCAGAGGAGCGCAGAGGACTTCGGAACCGAGTTTTAGGGGGTGCGGGTTCTCTCGTAGTCCTCTGCGACCCTCTGCGGACCGGCGCATCGGATGTTGGTCATGGTGCGCATCGCCTCTGGTCGCGGTAGGAATGCCGGTCGCCCGACACCCCCCGCACGGATCCGTGC
>JAZJZK010000038.1:0-2765 GCA_040389905.1 Gemmatimonadota bacterium
TTCGCCGCCAGTTTCTGGCGCGATGACTCGCGGTCGCACCGCGTACGGTGCTAACAAGGAAGGCTCCGCGTCCCTAGAATCGTGACTGGTCATCGCCCCACGTTAGTAGTATCCTGCTCTGACTCCCGACTCGAGCGAGGAACACGCGGAGTGAACCGCCGGTCGTCACGCCTCTCCCCCACGCCAGTCACGCCAATCACGGCCGCCGCGCAGGTGGTCGATGCGATTCGCCGTGCTCAGTCGGGTGACGCTGATGCCTTCGAGCTTGTCTATCGCGCGCACGTGAATCGCATCTACGCGTTGTGTTTCCGCATGGCCGGTGACCCGGTCCACGCTCGCGAGCTCGTGCAGGACGTCTTCATTCGCGCGTGGGAAAAGGTCGGCTCCTTTCGCGGTGACAGTGCGTTCAGCAGTTGGCTGCACCGCGTGGCGGTCAATGTGGTCCTCATGGACGAACGGCTTGCCGCGCGCCGCGCAGAAGATTGCATCGAGAGCGACACCGTCGAAGTCGGCCGCATCGCATCGCAGGACGCCGCAGTCGGCTTGCGCATCGATCTGGACGAAGCGATTGCCACCCTGCCGCCGATGGCGCGGCAGGTGCTCGTGCTGTACGACGTCGAGGGATACGAACACCGCGAAATCGGGACGATGCTCGGCATTGCCGCAGGTACGTCCAAGGCGCACCTGTTCCGCGCGCGACGCCTCCTCCGCGAGAAACTCGACGCATGACATCGCACGACGACTTTCGGTTGAAGCGCGCGCTCGACGCACTGCCACGGGAGCTCGAACCGGGCAGCCCGGATCTGTGGCCAGGGATTCGCGCGGCCATCACCTCTGTCCCGGCCGATGACCGGCACACCGCGCCTCATTCGCTCAACAGGCTGGCACCAGCGAGACTTCGCGTTGCGGCGCTGCTGCTCATGTTAGGCGCATCCGCCGGAGCACTCGCGCTGAGCCGGCACGCGGCGGGACAATGGCATCTCATCGCCGACGGCGGAAACTCCCGTCTCTTCGAGGTTGGTGAAGACCTCGCGACGCGCGACGGAACAGCACGCCTCGCAGTCGGGAAGATTGGCACCGTTGACGTCGCACACGAGACCGATGTCCGTCTGCTGTCGGCACGCTGGTCAACGCATCGGCTCGCGCTCTCGCGCGGCACCATCCACGCGCGCATCGACGCACCACCCCGCCTCTTCATCGTCGAAACGCCGTCTGGCACCGCCGTCGACCTGGGCTGCGAGTACACGCTGGGCGTCGACAGTCTCGGCACCAGTACACTGGTCGTCACGTCCGGGTGGGTTTCCTTCGAGGACGGTGGGCGCGAATCGCTCATTCCGGCCGGCATGCGCTCGATCACTCGCCGCGGCCGAGTCGTCGGCACGCCATTCAGAGATGACGCGCCAGGTTCGTTGCGCGCCGCCCTTGCGGCGTTCGACGCCGGCGATCATCGCGACACCGTCATCTCTGACATCGTGCGCCGTGCGCGGCCGAGTGATGCAATCACGCTGTGGCACGTGGCGAAACGCACCGAGTCGGGGCAGCAAGCGCGCGTGTTCACGCGACTCACGGAGTTGGCGCCGACACCCCGAGGGCTCACCGCCGCGCAGGTCCTCGCAGACGATCGGATGATGCGGCTCTATTGGACGACCCTGCCGGGGAGTGCGCCGATCGTGTCGGGGTGGCAGGAGACACTGTGGAGGCTCTGGGCGAGAATCTTCGGGTAGCGCGCCGAGTTGGATCCCCAGGTTGTCAGAGAGTCAGGACCTGACTGGCTCGCTATTTGTGGTTGACAGACACCAGCACTGAATCAGCGAGCTCCCCTACGCGCGACCACGCCACTCCATAGTTGGTACCCGCTGTGACACCGCACACGAGTCCGCTGCTTGAAACACTCACTGCCGCGGAACGAGACGCCCATTGAACGAAGGAACTGCCGGCGTCGGTCCCGTCACCACGCAACAATTCGAGATTCAACTGAGCCGAGTCGCCCACGACAAGAGCCACTGACTTGCTGCCGCTCATGCTGGTGAAAGTAATCGACGTTCCTTCCTTGAAGAGAAAATCGCCCCATGGCCGCCGTTACACGCACTCGCCGCCTGCCACACAACCACCAGACATAGCCTACCCCTTTCGAAACGGTCCGTGGCTGGAGAACAGTATCCGCTTCTGGTCTACTTTGTTGCAACCGTTACAAAGACTGAGTCTCTTATGGTTCCGCTGCGAATAGTCGCGATGACGTAACCACCCCCGACTGACGCGCCCCGGACGAGACCCGCGCTCGATACGACGACCGCTGCTGAGCGCGACAACCACTGGATCTTCGTACTCAGTGTGCCATCGGTTCCGTCGTCACGCAGCGCAACCACGTGTAACTGAAGTGAATCGCCTACGGCGAGAGCCACATTCTTTGCTCCGCCAACTCCAGAAACGCGGACAGACGTGGCTTCAGTGTAGTACACGATGGACTCGTAGCCACCACATGCACTCGCCATGACAGTGCCGAGTATCAGCGCTCTTCTTGCGCCCTTAGGCCATTTCATGCTGTACCTCCCAATAAACGGTACGGTCGCCTTCGTTGCCGGTTGCTGGCGCGAAAAGCTGATTACTGCACCAGCCGCGTCCGCGCCCGCTCCGAGCCGCTTTTCCTCGGATCCGACGCCGTTTCGAATTGACTCCATCTCGGACACGCTCGCTGCCGGAATAAGAATGAAGGGTCTTCTCCCGATCGAGTGGGTGAATTTGGATAAGAAATCGGCCGCAGGCCA
>JAZJZK010000039.1:0-3540 GCA_040389905.1 Gemmatimonadota bacterium
TCCACACCATGAACGCGCTTCTCTGAAGATGAATTTTGCGCCAAGAAGTAGTTAGCAAGCCGGTGAGCTTCACGTACGACAACAGCACACCGGCACGGAGGATGGCGACGCAGACCGATCGGATGTCGCCCGTCACGACGTTCGGGTTTGACCCGTACGGGGGGCTCGTCGCGTCGACGTTCAACATGGCGTCCACGGGGGCGAACATCGTGCACGGGTTCTGTCCTTCGGAACTATCGCGCTCACGATCTGCAGTGGGAAGCCCGTGCCCGTTACGTGGCCGATGCTGGCGAAGCCCGTGATCGCGCCCAACGGGCATCGGGTGGAAACGACGCACCATGCAACGCGTGCACTGCCGCTGACCAGTACGCATGTAGCCCCGTACGGTCAGGGGAGTGTCACCACGACCTATTCCTGGCATGCGACATGGAACAAGCCGCTGACGGTGGTCGGGCCGACTGGTGAGAGCATGACGTATACGTACGCGAGCACCGCGCCCAATGTGCTGACGCAGCAGGATGGCCGAGGAGACTCGACTCGGGCGTACTTCACGTATACGTCTGGGAACCAACTCGAGACGATCAAGACTCCCGAGCAATACGCCCACGGCATCAGCTGGCTTTGCGTTTTGCGCGCGTGAGTGCGGGGGGCGCGACTTCCAAGTGAACGTAAGGACGATCTGGCGGCGGGCTGCCGCGCGCTTGCCGACGACGTCCAGACCTTCGCATGCATGTGGCGCGTTTGGGCCACATATTTCGAGGTAGCGGAGAATAGAATGTCAAAAAGCGCCACCGTCCGTGCTCGCGTCGAGCCCATGCTGAAGGAACAGGCTGAAGGAGTGCTGGGGGAACTCGGCCTCAACCCCACGACGGCGATCACGCTCTACTACGAGCAGATCGTCCGGCGTCACGCGATTCCGTTCGAGGTCTCCTTGCCCAACGCCACGACGCTCAGCGCGATGCGCGACGCGGAAACAGGCAATGGTCTCACGCGCGCCCAGGACGCCGCCGCGCTGCTCGCTGCCCTCGATAGCGACGACTGATTCGTGCTGACGCCCTCATTCACCGGGCAGTACAAACAGGATCGAAAGCGGGCGAAGAAGCGTGGATGGGATGTCGACGCACTCGATCGAGTTCTCGACTGCTCATCACATTTGATCGGGATTTCGGCGACCTGGCTGTTCATCAGCAACAGTCCGCCGCCGCCGGCGCTCGACGAGCACGGCGGGAATCGTCACCGCAGCATCCGCGCTGCTCCTCTTTCTCTACCACCTCGTTGCCGACCACGTGCTCCAGTGGGAGCTGTTCGCGATTGGTGCGTTGTTCGTGGTGGTCAAGCTCGGATCAATGGCCTGGTACCACCTTACTGACTGATGAGAGACATCATGCGACTCCACGCTCGGCACACGCCTGACCGGATGATCACCCTCGGCCTCATTCTGCTCGCCGTCGCGGGCGTGGGCAGCTACATCATCCAGAAGAAACTGCAGCTACCGGAATCCGTGGCAGATCCGGCGACGGGTTTTCTGTACGGGGTCGCCATTGCGGTGACCGTGTTGGGCATTCGCGGGCGAGCGCGGCGCAGCTAATACGGCCTATCGGGCAAAGGGCCTGCGCCTCCTTGAACAGCGGGATGGTGCAGGCCCTTCGCTATGCTCCCTTCGTCGCTTGCGCTCCTCGAGGGCAGGCAGGCGACAAAGCGAACGGGAACAGCGGGATGGTGCGGGCCTTCGCTACGCTCAGGACGACAAAACGGGCGGCTGAAACTTACCGATATCCGATATCGTACTTGACGCTTATCGATAAATAACTTATCGATAAACGAGAACAACTCTCCGTCAAGGAACCGATGTCCACAGAATCCTCCCCAGACGCCCTCGGCCTCTCCCACAGGGTCCTTCGGGTACTGATCAAGCTCAATTGGCTCTTGGGCTTCCTCATTCTGGCCCTCCTCGTCGCCAGTCTTGTTTCGTCGGGACCGGTGTTCGGCGCGCTGGGCATCGCACCCTCGGAGAACAGCGCAAGACTCGCCGTCGGCATGCGTCTCATCATGGTACTCGGCATCATCGGCGTGCCCATCACCAACACGGTGCTCTCCCGGCTCCTGGCGATCGTGGACACCGTGGCCGACGGCGACCCGTTCGTTGCCGAGAACGCGCGGCGATTGCGGTCGATCGCGTGGGCAGTGTTGGGCCTGGAAGTGTTGCACCTTGCCGTCGTCGCCGTGGCCGCGAATGTCTCGACGCCCAAAACGCCAATCGATATTCGCTGGGACTTCTCGTTCACCCGCTGGCTCTGCGTCCTCCTCCTCTTCGTGCTGGCGCGCGTCTTCGAGCAGGGGGCCCGCATGCGGGACGATCTCGAAGGAACGGTCTGACCATGGCCATCATCGTAAAGCTCGACGATGTCCTGCACGCGCGCCGCATGACGCTCACCGATCTCTCGGAGAAGATCGGTATCACGCTCCCGAATCTCTCCGTCCTCAAAACCGGAAAGGCACGCGCAATCCGCTTCTCCACGCTCGAGGCCATCTGCAAGGCGCTGCAATGCCAACCGGGCGAGCTGCTCGAGTTCACCGCGGAGCGACAACCGGACGACGAATGAAGCCCTCCCTGGACTCCACTCGCAACTGACGCTTCGCACCACCCACCAACCGAGAATCACCACATGCCACGAGTCCCATCGCTCCGCGCGCTCAGCGCGGTGCTCGCCGAAGGCGCGCCCGCGAGCGCAGACATGAAGGCACGGATTGCCGGATTTCTCTATCTGATCGTCATCGTCGGCGGGATCTTCGCGCAGATATTCGTGCGCGACGCGCTCGTCGTCAGCGGCAATGCAGCGGCGACCGCCAGCAACATCACCGCGCACGAACTCCGCTACCGGCTCGGCTTCGCCGTGGAAGTGTTCTACCTCCTGTGCAACGTTCCGCTCACGCTGCTGATCTTCGACGTGTTCAAGGTGGTGAACAGGAAGCTGATGCTCCTTGCCGCGCTCTTCAGCGTCGTCGGCACGGCAGTCGAAGGCGTCAGCCTGCTCGCGCACTACGCGCCGCTGATTCTCCTTGGGAAGAGCGCGACGCTCACGGCGTTCACCGCGGAGCAGCTCCAGGCCGCGGCATATCTCTCGATTCGCATGTTCGACTATGGCTTCATGATCGCGCTGGCGTTCTTCGGCTGGTTCTGCATCCTGCTGGGGACCGTCATCGTGCGATCGACTTTCTTCCCGCGCTTCGTGGGCGTGCTGCTGTGGATCGAAGGCATCGCCTACCTGGTCAACAGCTTCGCAAACTTCATCGCGCCGGCGGTTGGTGCGAAGGTGTTCCCCTTCCTTCTCGTGTCGGGGCTCGCGGAGATTTCGTTCTGCCTTACACTCCTCATTGCGGGAGTCAACGTTCCGCGATGGACACAGCAGGCTCGCTGAAGCTATCTCGCCGGCACATTGAACGCGGATTGAGCGGGTTGAAGCGGATCAAATCCGATACGCACTGACCAACAAATGGTTTATCGATGTTTTGCTGTTCCATCCGCTCAATCCGCGTTCA
>JAZJZK010000039.1:3653-7042 GCA_040389905.1 Gemmatimonadota bacterium
TATCTCGCCGGCACATTGAACGCGGATTGAGCGGGTTGAAGCGGATCAACTCCGATAAGCACTCAACAAAAAAATGGTTTATCGAGGTGTTGCTGTTCCATCCGCTCAATCCGCGTTCAATGTGCCGGCGCAATTCTGCCTATAGCACGCGGGAAAGAAAACGGCTCGAGGCCTATTTCGCCCGCCGCCTCAGTTCCGACGCAAAGGCCGTGAACAGGTTCCGGTCCCACGGCTCCAGCGCGCCCGTCAGTTCCTCCGGGTGCCACTGCACCGCAAGCATCCACCAATCGTCGCCGGTCCACTCCGCACCCTCGATGACCCCATCCGGCGCACGAGCCACCACTGACAACCCCTCGGCAACGACACCCACCGCCTGATGGTGAAACGAATTCACCTCGAGGTCGGCGGCGCCGAGCGCTCTCGCGAGCGCGGACTGGGGTTCGACCGACACGGCGTGCACGCGACGGTCGCGGGGCCAGTCGCCGTCGTGGGGTGCGGCGCCTGGCCATTCGGTGGGGATGTCCTGAATGAGCGTACCACCGAGCGCGACATTGGCGACCTGAATGCCGCGACAAATCGCGAGCGTTGGGATGCGGCGGCGGCGGGCAGCCGACACGAGGGCCAGTTCGAACTCGTCGCGCTCGCGCACGATGTCGCCCAGGGCAGGGTGTGCCGGTGCGCCGTAGTGCACGGGGTCGATATCCTCGCCGCCGGTGAGGAGCAACCCGTCCATGCCGTCGAGCATGCCGTCGGCATCCTCGGGCGCGAGCAACGGAAGGATGTATGGCCGGAGGCCTGCCTCCCGAACCGCATCCGTGTATGATGCATTGGCTCGCACGCGAAGGACGCCGCGGATGATTTCCGTGGTGGCCGTGACGGCGACGGAAGGAAGAGTCGTCACTGGGGTAATATCGGGTTGCGAGGGCGAGACGGGGTTCTGTATCCTAAGCACTCGCATTCCTGCACTCCAGCGCCGACATCGCCCGCACCATCCTGTCTTGGACACCGCATGTTCGATTCGTTTCGCCAATCACTCAACGACCTGATGGATCGCGCGACTCCGCCGGAAGAACGCCGCGCGGGGCTCGCGCGCATGAAGCAGACGCTCGTGACGGCGCGCATGGGGCTGGACGACCTCCGCGGCGGCGTGACGATCACGCGCCAGCGGCTGGAGGTCGAGACGCGCGAACTCGAGACGATGCGCCGCCGAAAGGATGCGGCGACGGCGATCAACGACACCGAGACGGTGGCACTCGCGGAAAAGTACGAAGCGCTGCACTCAGAGCGAGCAGGGGTGTTGACGCGGAAGCTCGAGGCGCAGGAGGCGGAGCTCTCGCTGGTGGAGCGTGAGGTCGCGGAAATGACGGCCGAGTTGAAGCGCGCGGTGGGTGGCGGTGGGCCGGCGACCGGCGCACTGGGCGATGAAACAGCCCGCGCAGCGCGTGCCGAGGCAGACGCGGTGCTCGATAACGGTGCCGGCGTTGCGGAAGAGATCGACGCACTGCGCAGGGCCGGCGCGCGATCGGCCCGCGAAGCGGACGCCGAGAGCAAACTGGCGGAGCTCAAGCGTCGCATGGGGAAGTAGCGGCGCGTGAGGATGCGCACCTCGCTGTGGGCGTCGACGCTCGCGGCGGTTCCGTTCATGTCCGCTGGTTCGCAGGTGGGCCCTCCGCCCGGCCGCGTCACGCCGTCGGGTAGGATCACCACGACCTGCGCCGGCCAGCGCATCGACGACATTCTCATCATCACGGCGGCACCGTCGGTGGCGAATCTCAACCGCGTGCCGGCGCTGCAACGGCTCGCGCGCGCGCTGCATGCCACGACACGCGGAGAGCTGATCAGCCGCTTCCTGCTACTCGAGTCCGGCGACAAGTGCTCCGAGCTTCGCCGAGCGGAGTCGGAGCGCATCCTCCGCGCGCAGCCATTCATTGCCGACGCCGACATCTACGTGATCCCAAGCGATCGCGGAGGCGTCGACCTCGAGGTCCGCACGAGCGACGAGGCATCGATCGTCCTCGGAGCCGCCCTCCGCGGCAAGGCGCCGATGATTACGTCGCTTCTCCTCGGGAATGCCAACCTCGGCGGCGAAGGCGTGTTCGCGGCGGCGGCGTGGCGCTACGGAGAGGGCTTTCGCAACGGGTTCAGCGGCAGGCTCATCGACCATCAGTTCTCCGGCGAAACCGTCGTCGCAACACTCGAGGGCGAACGCGCATCGCGCGGCGGCACCTGGCGCGCGGAGCTCATGCGTCCGTTCTATACGGACCTCCAGCGCGTCGCATGGCGCGCGCAGTCCGGCATGACGAACACGCTCGTGGAGTTTCGACGCCCGGACGACCTGCGACCCCAAGTCAGCCTCGAGCGCAACTATTTCGACGTGGGCGGGATCGTGCGCGTTGGTTCGCCGGGACATCTCAGCCTGTTCGGCCTGTCCGTATCCGGCGACGACGAGACGTCGGGGACGCGGCTCACGACGGGCGACACCGGCGTGGTGACGGACCGCGGCGGATTGGAGCGCGCCTATCCGCATCATCGCGTCGCGCGGGCCAACCTCCTGCTCGGCGTTCGCAACATTCGATTCGTGCGGCGCGATGGCCTCGACGCATTGACGGCGACGCAGGATGTTCCGATCGGATTCCAGATCGGTGGACTGATCGGACGCAGTGTGTCCGCGCTCGGATCCAAGGACGACGACATGTTCATGTCGGCGGACGTCTACGCCGGCGCCACGTCTGGCATGAACCTCGTTCGCCTCCAGGCTCGCGGTGAGGCGCGCCGCCAGATGGGCGCGGACAACTGGGACGGCATCCTCAACACGGCGCGGTTGACGTACTATCTCCAATCGTCGACCGAACACCTGCATCAGGTTCGAGTGGAGTGGAGCGGGACCTATCGCCAGCATACGCCCTTCCAGCTGCTTTTCGGAATTCCGGAGGGCGGCGTGCGCGGATTCGAGAAGTCCGACCTTGCCGGCGGACAACGACTGGTCGGTCATTTCGAGGAACGCTTCGTACTCGGCCAGGTGTTGAATCAGGCGGACGCAGGCATCGCGTTCTTCTCGGACATTGGCCGACAATGGGCAGGCGACGTGCCGTTTGGCACGACGACACCGATCAAGGGCTCGGTGGGCCTTGGGATCCTGGCCGCGATTCCGCCGCGCTCCGGCCGCATGTGGCGCGCGGACATCGCGTTCCCGCTGGGGAGCGGCGCCAACTCGCGATGGACGGTGATACTGACGAACGTCGATCGCGCGAGCTTCGTGTTCCGCGAGCCGCGCGACGTGGCGGACATTCGGGATCCGACGGTGCCGACATCCATTTTCGCATGGCCGTGAGGCACGGCGTACGATCAACGGCGTACGATCAACGGCGTACGATCAACGGCGTACGATC
>JAZJZK010000040.1:0-41938 GCA_040389905.1 Gemmatimonadota bacterium
CGGCCGCTCACGCCACGGGACAACGCCTGGTATTTTTGCGCCAAGAAGTAACTAACGACCGATCACCTTCAACCGGCGCCGAATGGACTTTGGCAGAAAGAACGCGGCTGCCGCGAGCGCTTCGCGCAGGTTCAGCTCCGCGAGATCCTCCTTTGCGCCCGACCAATACGACGCCAGCACTGCTGGGCCCGCATTCGCTATCAGCCGCTGGAGCGCGACGACCAGGATGAAAACGTCATCCACTTCCCCAATGAACGGGATGATGTCGGGGACGAGATCGAGCGGCATGACGATGTAGGCGATCGCACCCGCAACCAGCAGCTTGTCCACCGATGCCACGCGACGGTCGGTGAGCAATCCGCCCAGGAGTCTGAGGTAGGCAGGAAGCTGCTTCATGTAGTACATGACCGTCCGCCGTGCTCCGGTACGAGGCGCCCTCGGAACATCAGCCGCTTCTGCAGGCATGCGTCCGCGCGACGGTGTCGGCGACCCGGTGCGCTTGCGCCGCGCCTCGCCTCGATTGATAGTGGAACTCACGGTGTGACTCCGTTACGTGGGTGTGCCGGAACCCGGTGTAGCTCCGGAGCCCGGTGCGGCATCACCGGACTTCCCGGGTGTCGCTGTCCCACTCGCACCACTCGTGCCGCCGGACACAGCGTCGGTCACACCGGCGGCCGCCGAGCTAGCCGCCGACGCGGCGGCGTCCACCACTCGGTTCGTGGCAGACATCAGATCGCTCGCGACTGACTTGCCGGCCGCTGCGGCCCCGTTGAGCACTCCCATCGCCTTGTTCATGAAGCCCATCGTCTCCGCAATCGTGCTCGCGCTCACCTTTCCGGCTCGGAGCTTTTCTTCGACGGTATCGGCGAAACGCGAGAGCGGATTGCCCGCCGCGGCTGTCGCACGCTCGGCGTACTTGGATTCGAGGAACTCGACGTAGTCGAGAACCTGATAGCCACGCTCGTCGGAGAGTGATTCGAGCTTCTGAAGCAGCTTGTCGCGCAGATACGTGTTCATGCCTCGCGTCCCGTTGAAGTGCGAATGTGGAGTATGACCGGTCGTTCCAGTGAATGCCAATGCCGGACGACACTTCTTCGTGATTCCTCCGCAAGTTGTTTCGCGAATAACCCTGCGTGATTCCGCGCCTTGGAGATTGACGTGGTCGATCAGGAACATCGGTTCAGGGACGAATGGCTCGTGCGCTTGATGCATCGCGTGCCGGGCGTCACCCCCACCTCCATCGGGCAGTGGCGTGAGCAGGGCAAGGCGTATCTCAGCCAGGCGGCCGTGATCCGATCGCCGGACCGCAGGGCCACCAGATCGGCACGCTGTGCATCATCGACGAGAAGCCGCGGGAGGTGACGCCAGACGAACTGGAGTCACTGCGGGATCTGGAGCACATGGTGGAAATGGAGATCGGCAGCCGCTGAGCGACTGACGGCCGAATCAACCGGTCCAGCGCTTCCGCGTTCCCCGCGCGTCGATGTGCACGTAGGGACTTGGATACCGGCGGCTCGTGTACAACCCAAGGCCGCCTGCGAGCTCGGGATACCGGTCTTCGACGCGCTCGACCGCGAGCATGACGAGCATCTCGTCCGTCATGGTGATCCTCCCATCGCCGTCGGCATCAACCGCAATGTCTGCCGCGTCACCGTACTGGTGCCGGCTGTCGCTCGCCGCGCGTGGTACTCGAGCGTTGTGCGATGGCGAGCGGAAACCGGAATGGACGTCCACCGCGAGATCGGGCCGAACCGCGCCGCCGAGGTCAGCGAAGACGAGCTCCAACTTGTCGAGGAGCCGAGGATCGAGGACGACGTACTTCGGCCAGACGTCGCCCTGATCGTCGTGCGTGACGAAGTCGGCAAGCTTGAGGTGGCGCGTGACCTGAAGGTCGAGCATTTCTGGACGCACTTCCACGAATCCGTCCGGTCGTTCCTGCGTCCTCCGGCCAAAGCGTTCGGACAGATACGTCCCGATACGGTAGCCGTTCAGGCGGCCAGCGATCTTCTGATCGAACGGCACCATCACGGCGAGCGTCGGCTCCGGAAGGACTTCGCGCTCGGTACCGTGCACCAGCACCATCTGGTAAAAGCCGGGTTTCGCCGGCGCAATCGGCGGGGCTTCCGTCAACGGGCGAGTATAGGCAATGCTGATCGAATCGCCGTAGGGAATCCACGTATAGCTGAGCGAATCGGCGACACCGGTGAGATTGACCGGGAACTCGACGGCTCTGCCCGGCAGGGCGAAGCGGACCTTGACGTTGCCACTGGCCCCGAACGCGTCAGCGGCGGGCTCGGCAACGGGGCCAGCGCCGGACGCGACCGCCTTCGCAAGGCGTTCGAACGGCGCCGTCGGCATCGCGTCGGACGGCTTGAGAAACTGCACCACGGCGATCGTGGCCACACAAAACATCAGCCCCGCTCCAACGATGTGGAGGGCGCCGCGCCCTTCCGTGGGCTGCGAGTCGTTCAAGACGCCGCCTCGCTCGCGCGGGCGTCGTTCCCATTGGGTCGAACAACAAGAAAATCAGCCCGCCGCTTGGTGCGGGCGCTCGAGAACGAAACTGTCATGACTGGAACTATCTCTTCAGAGTGGCCATCGAACGGAGGCACGCACGCGCTCGTGATCAGAAACCCCGAAGCGGATGCTTTGTGCCCCGGACCGCCCGTTCCTTCCCCTCAATGGCGATCGGCTGCGCTCACGTCCCTGAAAAATAGCCGCTCAGGGGCCCGAAGTGTACCGCTGGGGCGCATGAATTTGGTGAGAACGGGACACGCCCGTCACTTTTCCCGGTTACATTTCGCCCTCCACGCCTTCTCGACCACCCGCGACCTTCTGCATGCCCAAGTCGTCCCGCGCCGCGCCGGTTGTTCTTCTTGTTCTCGACGGATGGGGCTATCGAGCCGAACGGGAGGGAAACGCCATTGCCATGGCGAATGTGCCTACCTGGGACCGCCTCTGGGCGCGGGCGCCGAAGACGCTCCTCGAGGCGTCGGGTGAGGCGGTCGGGCTACCCGCTGGGCAGATCGGAAACAGTGAGGTTGGCCACCTCAACCTCGGCGCAGGACGCGTCGTCCAGCAGGACCTCGTTCGTATTTCGACGGCAATCCGGGACGGAAGCTTTTTCGCCAATCCGGTCTTCACCGCAGCATGCCATCAGGTCAAGGCGAACAATGGTACGCTCCATCTCATCGGCCTGATCGGGTCTGGTGGTGTGCACGCCATCGATACGCACCTGATTGCCTTGCTCGACCTCGCGGAACGGGAACAGGTCCCTCGCGTTGCCATCCACGCCATGCTCGATGGACGCGACACCATGCCGCGTTCCGGCCTCGCCTACCTCGAGGAACTCCTGGCGAAGTCGAACGGGCGAGCCCGCCTCGCGAGCATCGGTGGCAGGTATTACGGAATGGACCGCGACCACCGCTGGGAAAGGACGGAGAAGTGGTACCGCTCCGTCGTCGAGGGCACGGGCCCGCGGAGCGATGATCCTATCGCGCTCGTCTCCGGGGCGTACAGTCGCGGCGAGACGGATGAGTTCCTGACGCCCACGACGATCGTGGATGACACCAACACCCCGATCGCCCCCATTCGCGACGGCGATGCGGTCATCTGCTTCAACTACCGGTCAGACCGGATGCGGCAGATCGTGCGCGTGTTGACGATGGAGGGGTTCGACGGGTTCGACGTCTCGAACCGGCCCAAGGTCACGCTCGTCACAATGACCCTGTACGATCAGACGTTCGGCGTCCCCGTCGCCTTCCCACCGCAGTCCATGGCGAAGATCGTCGGCGAGGTTGTCTCGGCCTCAGGCCTGACAATGTTGCGCACGGCGGAAACCGAGAAGTACGCGCATGTGACATACTTCTTCAATGGCGGGATCGAGACGCCGTTTCCGGGTGAGGACCGTCGACTCGTTCCCAGCCAGAAGGTGGCGACCTACGATCTCGCCCCGGAGATGAGCGCAGCCGGCATCACGGACGTTCTGTGTTCGGCGATTGCAGGGCGTGAACATGACTTCGTCCTCTGCAATTACGCGAATGCGGATATGGTTGGGCACACCGGCTCGATTCCGGCAATCCTCAAGGCAGTGGAGACGGTCGACCAATGTCTTGCGCGTGTCGTTGCGGCGGCGGAAGCGGCAGGCGCCCGGCTTCTCGTTACCGCAGATCATGGCAACTGCGAGATGATGATCGATCCGGAAACTGGCGGTCCGCACACGGCGCACACGACGAACCCGGTACCATTCCTGGTCGTCGACGGCGACGGACAACATGAACTGCGCTCCGGCGGCGCGTTGTGCGACGTGGGACCCACCATCCTCGGGTTGCTCGGCATCGAGCAACCTGGTGAAATGACGGGGCGCGACCTGCGCTTCGCCTGACGCAAACTCCAGATCAACGATGAAAGCACGCGTGATGGTTTTGTTGGCCGGCGCTGCGGCCCTGTTCGCTGCAGCCCCCGCGATGGCGCAGGTGGGACATCCGCCGGATCGCAGCCCGTTTCTCGACCTGGAGCACAACCAGGAACTCACCTTCGTGGGCGGGTGGATGAAGGCGCGGCACGACCCCGCCGGTGTTGCGCCGCTCAGCCGGCCGGCGTTCGGTGTTCGCTACGAGCTGACGCTCACAGGGCCGCTGGCACTCAGCAGCGACATCTGGACAGCGTTCGGAAGCCGCAACGTCGTCGATCCACTCAAGCCGGCCGCCACACGAAGCATCGGGACGCAAAGCAACGTGGAGACCGCGCTCGATCTCGCGCTCGCCATGAACTTGCCAGGCACACGCAGTTGGCATCGTCTCGTACCGCAGGTTCGCGGCGGAATCGGCTTCGTCCACAATGGTGCCAAGGACGATTCGTCGGGCTTTGCGTTCGGCACCCCGTTTGCATTCTCGCTGGGCGGCGGGTTGAAGTACGTACCGGGCGGCAAGATCCAGCTTCGTGCCGACCTGTCCGATCACATCTTCAAGCTCGGGTACCCCGACGCGTACTACCGGCTCGCCTCCGACAACACGACGGTCATTCCCGCGAGCACCCCGCGATCGTTCTACACGCATCACACGATGTTCACCGTGGGCGTGTCGTACCTCTTCGGCAGGTGACGTCCGGGTCCCGTCGTCACCTTCACGACGGCGGGCATCATGGCGCACGATTACGAGAACCTGCACGACATCGATCAGCTGGACGACCGCGAACTCCGTGAGCTGGTTCGCGAGCAGCTCGCGCAGCATACCGCGCTGGACATCGGCGACATCACGGTCAGCGTGTCCGGTGGCAAGGTCCTCCTCTCCGGACGCGTTGGCACCGATGGAGAGCGACGCATTGCGGAACACGTGCTTACCGATGTGCTCGGCATTCAAGAGTTCTCCAACGACCTCGTCGTCGATTCAATCCGCCGCGCCGAGAGCTCCGACGACATCGACGAACACCTCGCGGACGAGGAGGTGCGCAGCGGCACCTTGCTGGGCGACGTCGCCGTGCCGTTCAGTCCCGAGGCGGAACATCTCGCCGACGCGGTGAACGACGATCTGGAGGGAAGCAGCGACATGCAGAAGGTGATGGAAGACGGAATGACGTGGAACCCTCCGTCGACGCCGACTCCTGAAGGGATTGACGCGGAGTCTGGGGGACGCTAACTGAGATGAGAAAGGGGACAGGGGACAGGGGACAGGGGACGGGTTTCGGGGAGCTAGGGCCTAGGAGTTAGGGGCTAGGAACAGCGATACTTCACGTAGTCCCTAGCACCTAGCACCTAGCACCTAGCACCTAGTCCCTGTCCCCTAGAATGCCGTCCTTTCTCACACGTCGTGTCAGTTTTTCAGCCGCGCACCGGTATCGCATCGCCGCGTGGAGTGACGCGCAGAACGAAGCAACCTTCGGGCTGTGTGCGCGCCCCAACTATCACGGGCACAGCTACGTATGCGACGTTACGGTGACCGGCGAGATCGATCCGGTCACGGGATTTATCATCGACCTTTCGCTCCTCGACGCCGCGCTCGAGACCGAAGTGCGTCACCGCTTCGATCACCGGAATATCAACGTCGACGTGCCGGAGTTCGGCGAAGGAGCCATGGTGCCGACCGGGGAAAACCTTGCTCGCTTCATCTGCGAGCGGGTTCAACTGGCGATTGGATCAGCATCCCGGGTTGTGCGTGTCGTCGTCGCGGAAGATGCGACGCTCAGCGCCGCCTACGAACCGGAGTAGCCCCGGAGCGTGACCTTCGGGCGGCTCGGTCGTGCTTCTTGCGGAGCAGGATCGCCTTGGCGCCGACGAGCCGGGGCACTCAGTCGCCCCCGGGACCCGTGCCTACCGAATCGTCCGTTCTCGCCTCCAGGCCCATCACAGTTCGTAGCACAACCGCCGAACAATTCGAGCCGGTTCTCCGCATACACGCCGAGTTGATTCGCGCGAGTACGCCAACCGTCGACGCGGGCGCCGCGCGCGCACGAATCGCAAACGGTCAGGTCGGCTATGACGCGTCACGGGTGATCGCATCGTGCGGCGACCTGGTGCCGGCGTTCGTGCGCGTCCTCGATGCCTTCGAACTTGCCGGACTCGTCTCCAACGACGATCGTCGCGCAATTCTCGACGGCGATTTCGACCCAGATGACATCGTCAGCGGCTGGTTGACCGGCGATCGCGCGCCGCGCGGCCAGCGGCGAATCGTGGCTCGGCAGGTTGCAATCGTCATTGCCAACGCACGCCTGCGCGTCGCGACCGAACGCGTTGGCCCGCCTTCGCTCTGGCGCGCGTGGACCCGCGTTGTGTGCCCATGCTGCGGAGGGTCACCGGATATTGCGCTGGTGGAACGCGGTGGCGGCCGCTCGCTGGTGTGCTCTCGCTGCGACGCCCAGTGGCGCTCCCCCAGTGAATTGTGTCTTGGCTGTGATAATGGAGACGCGCCGAGTGTAGCCAGGATCTCGAATCCGGCGCTCGGATATGACCTCGTGATGTGCAACGCGTGTGGTCGGTTCATCAAGGAACGTCCCCGACGCGGCGTGGAGTCGTTCCTCGTGGAACGCGCGATGACGACGGAACTCGACGTCGCCGCCGAGCAGCGGGGATTACGGATCTGACAATCCGTACGCCTTCGTGCGTCGGTGTCCTCCTGGCGGGGGGTGCAGCGCGGCGGTTTGGCGGCCTCCCCAAGGGGCTCGCTCTCGTCGACGAGGTGCGCATCGCGGACCGCGTTCTCAACGCGCTCAGGGGCGCGACGGATTCACTGCTCGTCGTTTCGAACGATGCGCGCGCACCGCAGTGGTTCCCTGCCCTGCCGGTCGTGGCGGACAGCCTTCCCGGCCTCGGTCCGCTCGCCGGCATCGAGACGGCTCTTCGCGCGGCGGCGGGAAACTCGGTGGTGATCGTCGCCTGGGACATGCCCTTCGTCACGACACCGCTGCTCCGCGGCATGCGCGCACTCGGCGAGATCGGCCCGCCGGCGGTGGTACCAGTGCACGGTGATCCGCCGGTGGCGGAGTCCCTGTGCGCATTCTATTCCGCTGACGCCCTTCCCGTGTGCACCGCGCTTCTTGCAGCAGGAGAGCGTCGCGCCGGCGCACTGTTCGAGGCGTTGGCTGACGCGCGATCGATACCACACCACATTCTCGCCGAGCACGGCGAGCCGGAGAAGCTGTTCTTCAGCGTGGATGGTCCGGATGCACTGGACGATATTGGCGGGACGATGCCTCGCCTCTGAGAGGCCGTGCTGCCATCTTTCTGTCCACACAGCATCCTGTCATCCTGAGCGTAGCGAAGGATCTGCACCTCAGAACACCTGACCCTTCGATCATGCGCGCGTTTCGTCACATCGCTCTCGTCGCCTTCGTCGCGGGCTGCGCCACCGTCGGCAGAACCGGCTCGCCGGCACCAGGCGCGGCAGCGTCGCCCACACGCGTGGCATTGCGGCAGTTCATCGACTCCATGATCGGCGATTCGGAATTCCGTAGCGCCAATTGGGGAATTCTCATCGTCGACCCGGACAGGCACGACACGCTCTATTCGCTCAACGCGGACAAGCTCTTCATGCCCGCGAGCAACATGAAGTTGGTCACCGGTGCAACCGCGGTCACGCAACTCGGACTCGAGTACCGATGGACAACGACGCTGTTCGCACGCGGTGCGGTGCGCGACGGTACGTTGCTCGGTGATCTGGTCGTGCGCGGAAACGGGGATCCGTCCGTCAGCGCGCATATGCAGAAGGGCGATGCGCTCGCGCCGTTGCGCGCGCTGGCCGACTCGCTGCGCGCGCACGGCATCACGCGTATCCAGGGCCGACTCGCGGCAGCGCCGTCTCCTTTCGTCGATTCACCACTCGGATACGGATGGTCGTGGAGCGATCTCGACGACTCGTACTCAGCGGGCGTCGATGCGCTCTACTTCAACGAGGGTTTCACGGAGATCGTCGTGAAGGGTGGCGCGCGGCCGGGAGAGCCTGTGAGCGCGTACACGCGGCCAGCCTCCTCCTTTCCAAGCCTCATCGTCAAGGCGCGAACCGTCGCGAAGCTAGCTCCGACGGCATCGGCCGCTGACACCTCGGCCGCGCGCATTCGCGTGGATGTGAGCCAGGACTCGTCGCGCACTGGCGTGCTCGTCACCGGCAACATCGTCGCGGGTGACAGCACCATCGTCGAGATAACATTCCGCGATCAGACCGCGGCGTATCTCTCCGCACTGCGTGAAGCATTCGCCGCGAAAGGCATCATCGTCGATAACGCGTCCACCGATGCCGGTGCGCGCAACGACTCCCTCTTCGCCGTTCGTTCTCCCTCGTTGCGCGAGGTACTGCCCTTCTTCCAGAAGCCCTCGCAAAACCAGATCGGGGAACTCCTCTTCAAGACGTTGGCGCTGGAAAAGACGGGCATCGGCCGCGCCGATAGCGCGTCACGCGTGGTGAGTCGGCAACTCGTCGCGTGGGGTGCAGAAGCCGATGGATTCGCCGTTCGCGACGGCAGCGGGTTGTCGCGACACGACTATCTGGCGCCGCGCACGATCATTCACGTCCTGCATGCGATTCGGCAGCACCCCGACTTCAATGTCTTCTTCGACGCGTTGCCCATCGCCGGCGTTGACGGAACGATTCGCGCGCGAATGAAGGGAACACCCGCCGAAGGAAACGTGCACGCCAAGACTGGCACACTCGACAAGGCGCGCGCGTTGTCCGGGTTCGTGAAGACCGCCGACGGCCGGGTGCTCTTGTTCAGCGCCTTGTGCAACAACTACTCTGTGCCGACGCGTCGCGTGGATCGCGTGACCGATGCGCTCGGCGCACGCCTCGCGTCGATGCGTCTCGATCCCTGACGTGACCGTCACTCGGCTGGACGTGAAGGACGCCAGCGCGCACATACTCTCTGGCGTGCGCGCCTTGGATGGCGAGGACACGACACTCGACGTCGCGCTCGGACGCATCCTCGCACGCGACGTATCATCGCCCGTTTCGCTGCCGCCACACGACAACGCGAGCATGGACGGCTTTGCCGCGCACGCCGATGATGTTCGCGGTGCGAGCGCCGAACGACCCGTACGGCTCACAGTGGTCGGAACGATCGCTGCCGGCGCGCCGCATACGCTAGCGGTCGGGCGCGGAGAGGCAGTGCGCATCATGACCGGAGCGTTCGTTCCGGCCGGCGTCGATTCGGTCATTCGTGTTGAGGACACGGATGCGGGCGAGCACGACGTCTCGGTGTTCGACGACCGCGATGCCGCGCGCAACATACGCCCACGAGGCGAGGACGTGCGCGCGGGCGACATCGTCATGCGCGCGGGAACGCCGATCGGTGCAGCGCATATCGGAGTACTCGCGTCGGTTGGATGTGCTCGGCCGCTCGTCCACCGCAAGCCGCGTGTGGCCATCCTCGCGACAGGTGACGAAATCGTTCCAATCGAACGGTTCGACGATGTGCTCGCGGGTCGTCGGATCGTGTCCTCGAACAGTTACTCGCTCGCTGCCGCCGTGCGCGCGGCTGGAGGCGAGCCCGTCTCCCTCGGGATTGCGCCCGATGATCCAGCGGCACTTGCTGAGGCACTCCGCGTCGCGAACGGCTGCGACGTCGTCCTCACCTCGGGTGGCGTGTCGGTCGGCGACTTCGACTACACCCGCGACGTCGTGACGGCGCTCGGAGGCGAGCTCTCCCTTTGGCGCGTGCGGATGCGGCCCGGCGCACCGCTTGCATTTGGCAGGCTGTTCGGCGTGCCGTGGCTCGGCCTGCCGGGGAATCCCGTGTCGGCGCTCGTGACCTTCGAACTGTTTGGGCGCCCGCTTGTGCGTGTGCTCGCTGGTCACGCACGTCCGCACCGCCGCACGATCGCCGTCACACTCGGCAACGACATTCACCTTGGCGCGCCCCTGACTCACTTCCTCCGTGCTGTCCTCGAAGATTCCGGTGGACCGCAGCCGGTCGCACGTCTGACTGGTGCGCAGAGTTCCGGCATGCTCACGTCGATGTCGGCCGCGGATGTGCTGCTCATCGTGACGGAGAGCGTGACGGCGGGAGCGACGGTTCGGGCCATCCCCCTCGATGGTGATCTGGGCGGAAGCGCGCGCTTCCTCGAATGACCGGCGCGGACGCCATCGACGTCGTTGCATTACGTGCCGACTTGACGCGGCGATTTCGGACGGTGAGCCGTCCGCTCAGAATCTCCGAACGTGACGTATCGCTCCTCAGCCCGGCCAATGCGGACGACCTGATCAGCGAGGACGAATACGTCCAGGACGAACGACTGCCATACTGGGCGGACCTCTGGCCTTCGGCGCAGATCCTCGCGAACGAAGTGGCGATCATGCGCCTCAGCGGCCAGCATGTGCTCGAACTCGGGTGCGGATTGGGTGTCGTTGCCCTCGGCGCCGCGATGGCCGGTGCAATCGTCACGGCCACGGACTACTACGATGACGCGCTCCTCTTCGCCGCACTCAACGTCGCCGAAGCAACCGGACGCAGTATCAGCACGCGCATGGTGAACTGGACGGCCCTTCCAGATGACCTCGGAAAGTTCGATGTCGTACTCGCGTCGGACGTCCTGTACGAACATCGCTACGCCGCGATGGTCGCCAGTGCGATCGCGAGGACGCTTGTTCGCGGCGGGGAGGCCATCGTGGCCGACCCCGGTCGCATCGCACTCGAAGAATTCCTCGAAGAATGCGCCGATCGCGGCCTCGCGAGCGAGGCGGACGTGCGGCCGTATTCCGACGGTGACATTCGCCAGACCATCACGCTCTGGCGTCTGCGGTGGAAGAGCGGTTGAGCTAGGCGAGCTGGCCGGCGACGACTTCCGAAATATCCCAGACGGGTACATCTGAGCCGTTGGCTTTCACGCCGTCGGTCATCATCGTCATGCAGAAGGGGCACGCCACGGCAATCGCGTCGGCACCGGTCGCGAGCAGTTCTTCCGTCCGCTCGATGTTGATGCGCTTGCCCGTACGCTCCTCCATGAACATCCGGCCGCCACCCGCTCCACAACACAGGCCGCGATCCTTGTTCCTCGGCGCTTCGACCAGATTGATCACGGGAAGCGCGCGCTTCATCGACTCACGCGGCGCGTCATACACATCGTTGTAGCGGCCGAGGTAGCAGCTGTCGTGGTAAGCCACGGTGAGCTTCCGGCCCTCTGCGGTTGTCAACGGAACGCGTTCTTCCTGAAGCAACCGTTCGATGTATGTCGAATGATGGATGACTTCGTAGTTGCCGCCCAACTGCGGAAACTCGTTGCCGATCTGATGGAAACAGTGCGGACAATGGGTCACGATCGTCCTGACCTCGTAGCGGTCGAGCGTCTCGATGGTGTTCTTCGCCAGGACCTGGTAGAGGTATTCGTTGCCCATGCGGCGCGCGGGATCGCCGTGACAGCTCTCCTCCTGCCCCAGTATCGCGAAGTTGATGTTGCAGGCCTGCATGATCTTCGCGAAGGCGACGGTGATCTTTTTCGCACGGTCGTCGAACGAGCCCATGCATCCCACCCAATACAACAGGTCGGGACGTTCACCGCGCTCCATCAACTCGGCCATGGTCGAGATGTGCAGGCCGTTCGCCCACTCGGCTCGGTCGCCCGCATTGAACGCCCACGGCGATCCATTGCGCTCCAGCGACTCGAACACGGGTTGCAGCTCCTCGGGGAAGCGGGACTCCGTGAGCACCAGGTTGCGGCGCAAGGAGTTGATGACGTCGAGTTGGTCGATGGAGACGGGACATTCGGTCACACACGCCCTGCAACTCGTGCATGCCCACAGCTCCTCTTCCGTGATGTAGTTGTCGAGGAGGCGGTGGGCGAGCGCCTCGTCCGGCGTGTGTGCGCGCGCGTCATCCCCTTCCCCGTGCACGAGCGCCGCGACGGTGAAGTCCATGCGATCGCCCGTTACCACTGGGCCCTTCTCCATCAATCGCTGCCGCGTATTGACGACGATCTTGCGCGGACTCAATGGCTTGCCGGTGATGTTCGCGGGACATGCCGCGGTGCAACGGCCACACTCGGTGCAGGAGTATCCATCGAGCAGGTTCTTCCACGACAAGTGCTCGACGTCGCTTGCGCCGAACTCGTCGACCTCCGCCTCGAGATCCATGTACCGCATCGCGCCGCGCGTTCCCGGACCGCTCGTATTCGAAAAGAAAACGTTGATGAGCGAGGTGACGACGTGCAAATGCTTGGAGTACGGCAGGTAGTTGAGGAATGCCAGAATGAGCAGCGCGTGCGCCCACCAGAAAATCTGAAAGCGCGCAAGGGCCGCTCGACCCTTCATCATGCCGCCCAGGGCCGTGGCGAGCGCGTGAGACGCGACCTTCTCGGGCCCATATGCCCCCGGCAGAACGACCAGCAGGAATGCATTGCTGAGCAGCAGCGTGAGCATCAGGCCCGCGATCATGCTCAGGATGATGAGCGCGTCCGTGTGCTCGAGATCATCGCCTTCGAGCCGCTTCGGATGCAGAATCGTGCGCCGGAACAGCGCGAAACCAACAGCGGCCAGGACGAGCACGGCAAAAATGTCCTGGGAGGCGGAGTACGCGAGGTAGATGAAGCGCGGGAGAATCCGCGCGAAGGTAAAGCTGTTGAACACGCCGCTGACCAGGATCTCCACCGTGCCTGCGGTGAGAACCATGAAGCCCCAGAAGATCAGCGCGTGCATCGGGCCCGCGACCGGATCGCGGAAGATCTTCTTCTGCGCGATTCCGATCTCGAACACGTTCTTCAGGCGCGTGAACGGATGGTCCGTGCGATCCTCGGCGAAGCCGAGCTGCATGTAGCTCATCAATCGCTGGACGTTGAGGGCGAAGAAGCCCGCTGCCGCGACGAGAATGAAGAGGAAGATGATGCTGCCTGAGGTCATGCAGGGCACTCCGGAAGTGCGGTTCGCTTGAGCCGATTGGCTTGGCGAGCGGAAGGTATGAGCAGGCCGTGTTAGGGGACAGGGGAGAGGAGCTGGGAGCTAGGGACTAGGTGCGAGGAGCTAGGAACAGACGTCCTTCCTCATGGCTTCTAGCCCCAAGGACCTTGTCCCCTTGACATCCGGTTTCTACACATGTAAATCTACAACTGTAGAGCCACCCGCGCGGAGCCACGACATGACCGACCAGCATCAACTCACCGATCTCCAGACCTCCATCCTCCGCCTGTTGTGGCAACGCGGAGAGGCCACCGTCGCGGAAATCTGGGAAGAACTGTACGCGGAACGCGGGCTTGCCCAGACGACGATCGCCACCATCGTGGCACGCCTCCAGCGCCGGGGCATTCTCGCCCGTCGCAACAAGGACCGGCAGTTCGTCTACCGGCCGCTCATCACCGAGGCCGATGTCCAGCATTCGATGGTGAAGGAACTCACCGAGCGCCTCTTCGACGGCGATGTCACCGCATTGGTCAGCCACCTCATCGCCGACCGCGACATGACACCCGGTGATCTCGAACGCGTACGGCAGATGATCGAGAACGCATCGCCCGGCAAAGGGGAAGCCAAATGACGACGTCCATTTCCGCCGCCGCACTCGCGTGGTTGCTCACGTATGCGGTGCACAGCACGGTCCTGCTCGGTTCTGCCCTGCTTCTAGTGCGCGTTCGGCGGTGGACGCCGGCAGCGGCCGAGATTCTGTGGAAGACGGCGATGGTTGGCAGCATTCTCACGGCCACTCTTCAGCTTCAGCTCGATGTCCGGCCGGCTGGAACAGTCTCGCTCGTGAAGTCACCGGCGGCGACGGCCTCGGCAAAGACGCCTTCGAGCGACGAACATGTGTCCGCCGCGCAGGCCGACGAAGAGCCCGTGGGCTTGCCCGAACTCGCGAAGCGTTCGGACCCCTCCGTTTCCTTCCACGCCGCAAATAACCCGCCCACCACGGCCAGTGCGACCGGTGCTTCGGCGTCATTCGTGGTCGTTGCGGTATGGGCGACGATCGCGCTATTGCTCGCCGTTGCCTTCGGCGCGCGTCGGCTCGTCCTTGTCGGTCGCCTCGGTGACCGCCGCGCGGTGCATGACGGCCGCATCATCGAAATCCTGTCCGAGTTGTCGCGCGATACCGGGTTGTCCGGCACTCCGCGGTTAACGACCACCGTCAGTATCTCCAGCCCGGTCGCGCTGGGCATTCGTGAGATCTGCATTCCGGAGTCGGCGCTCACGGAACTCGACGTCGAGCAACAGCGTAGCATGTTGGCGCATGAGCTCGCGCACCTTGCGCGCCGCGATCCGCTGTGGCTCGTGCTCGCGAGCATCATCGAACGCGTGTTCTGGATTCAACCACTCAATCGCGTCGCGCGGCGACAAATCGCCACGGCCGCCGAATATCTCTGTGACGACTGGGCGGTGCATCGCACCGGTTCGGGACTCGCCCTGGCCCGCTGCCTCGCGCAGGTGGCTGAATGGATTCAGGCCTCACCACTTGGCGTGCCGGTATCCGGTATGGCTGAAGAGCGTTCCCTTCTCGTATCTCGCGTCTCTCGCCTCCTGGAGGACAGAATGCCAAGCACCGCCTCACGTCGCGCCCTCGTGCTCGGCGCAATCGCCATGCTGCTTGGAACCGTCGTGCTGGTGCCGAGTGTGTCTGGAAAGACAGCGCCCGATCGTACCCTCGATGACCAGCGGCCGTCGGCATCCGAAGCTGTTATTACGCGTGGGCCGACCGGTTCGGACGCGCCGGATGATGTCACGCCGATGCTCGCCGTCATGGAACACAAGCGGTCCGGTGTCCTGACTGCCGCCGACAGCGCCGTCGTCGTCGCACTCATCGCGCGCCTCAAGGACGAAGATGCCGAGGTGCGCCAGGCCGCCGCCGAGGCGCTCGGCAAGCTCGAGGATGCGCGCGCCGTTCCAGGACTAATCGAAGCCCTCAAGGACCGTGACAAGCGCGTCCGGGCGAGCGCAGCGCAATCGCTCGGCCAGTTCAAGGACGGCCGCTCGATGAACGCGCTCGTCGCTCTGCTCAGCGATTCATCGACCGAGGTCAAGCGCCAGGCGCTCGAAGCGCTCTCCGAGTTCGAAGAGGGTGTTCCCTCCGCAGGCATTGTGCGTTTGCTCGACGACCGTGATTCGGAGATCCGCCACAAGGCGGCACACCTTGTCGGGCAACTGCACGATCGCTCCGCGAGCGGCGCATTAGCGAAGCTTATTCGCGACTCCAATGCAGACGTCCGTAGCGCGGCCATCGAAGCGTTGAGTGAACTGCACGATGTGTCCGCCGGTTCCGCAATTCTCCCTGCGCTCGGCGACGTCGATGCCGATGTGCGGCAGCAGGCACTCAGCGCCTTGAGCGACCTCAAGACTCCGATCCCGGAAGCCACGCTGATCGCGCTGCTGCGCGACACCAGCCCCGATGTGCGCAGTCACGCGGCCGACCTCGCCGGCGAACGATCGGTGGTGGCCGCCATCCCGGCGCTCCGCCGCATGCTCGAGGACGCGAACGGAGATGTGCGGCAGAATGCCGTGTCGGCGTTGAGCAACATTGCTGACGCGGCCGCACACGATGCGTTGCGCGCGGCTCTTAACTCGAAGGATCCCAAGGTGCGCCGCGCCGCTGTCGAGGCGCTCGGTGAGCGGAGGCAATGACCATGCGCCGCGCCACCAAGATTCTCGTCTCGACGCTTTTCGGCGCTGGAGCGCTCGTCGCGGGCGTTCGGTTGAGTAGTGCCTCGACGTTCTCCAATTCTTCGAACGACGATGACGAACGGCATGCCGGCCCCGATTCCGCACGCGTCGCCATGATGTTGGACGCCGTCGGCAGGGCGGACCCGCTCGTCTGCGAACTGATCGCCGACCAACTCGGCAACTTCTGGTACGGGCATGAGCGTTCGGGAATCGGAAGACTCTCGGACGCGAAGACATCATTGGATGCAGCGAAGGATTCGATCGGCGGACGAGTCTCCGAGCCTCGCGCCATCCAGCGATTGACCACGGAACTCGCAAACCCGAACGCGTGTGTACGTCGTGTCGCGAGCAAGATGCTCGGCCACAGCGCGATCACGAATGAGAGAATCGGTGCGCTGCTCGCGGATGCGTCGCCTGTCGTGCGTGAGGCGGCAGCGTTGACAGCCGGCGTCGCCGAGCGGCACGAGTTGACGACAGCGCTGGTGAATGCGCTCGGCGACCGGTCTCCTGCCGTGGCGGCCATGTCGGCGTGGGCGCTCGGTGAAACTGAAGATCGTGCGGCGTTTTCGGCGCTCGTGAAGTCAGCACGGAGCGGTGAAATACGCTCCCGCGCGGCCGCGATCTGGGCGCTCGGTCAACTCGAAGACGACCGCGCGGTCCCAGTCGTGCTCCCCGCGCTCGGTGACGCCGATGCCGGCATTCGTGCGATTGCGGCGGAGGTCCTCGGGAAGTTCGAGAATGCGGAAAGTGTGTTGCCGATCGAACGGCTGTTGGCCCGAGACACGGATGCGTCGGTCCGAGTTGCCGCAGCGGAAGCACTCGGAGAACTGAGTGCTCCCACCTCCGCGGCGGCGCTTGGCCGCGCACTCGAAGACAGCGATGTCCGCGTACGCCGCAGCGCAGCGAGCGCACTCGCGGACCTCGACGACCTGCACACGGCGCCCCCAGAGTTGGTGAAAGCGTTGTCGTCGCCTGACAAGGTATTACGACGTCGCGCCGCGCACGCGCTCTGCGAGATCTCTGATCCCGCCACTGTCCAGGCATTGATCGGACTGCTCGACGATCCCGACGCAGAGTTGAGGAAGAATGCCATCGAGAGTCTCGGGAACATTGGCAATCCAGCCGCTGTGTCGGGGCTCTCGCGTGCACTGAACGACAAGGATCCTCAGGTCAGGAAGGCTGCCGTCGAGGCGCTCGGAGAGATGAAAAAGGATTGACGATGCGGGTCGTCAGCCGGCGCAGCCGGGGCACTTGAAGAAGATTGACATCAATCGAATGACTCGCTCGCCGAACAATGCGAGCGTGAGCAAACTGGCCAGCAGGCCGACGGCCTTGTGGCCGATGCGAAAGGCGAGACCGGGCGGGGGACTCCCCATTCCGGTCTCGCTCGTTTCGTCGAGCTTCTTCTCGAAAAGCGCCCAGAGGCCGAAGGTGCTCACGACGGCCAGCGCCAGTGCGCTGCGGTGCCAGCCCCACGCCCACAGTTGTAGCCCGGCTGGTGCCGCAACCTGCATGAGCAAGTAGAAGCGCGCCGGCACCTGCCGTATGGCAATCGAATGAAGGCCCGCGAATAGCGTCGGGCCTTCGGATGCTTCGTCGTATCTAGTGACCCTTGCGCGCATCGCGAACAGCGGCCGTCAACGCCGGAACCACTTCCAGCACGTCGCCGACGATTCCGTAGTCTGCAACCTTGAAGATCGGCGCTTCCTTGTCCTTGTTGATCGCGACGATCGTCTTCGACGTCCGCATGCCGGCAAGATGCTGGATCGCGCCGCTGATACCAACGGCGACGTACAGCTGCGGGCTCACCTGGCGACCGGTCTGTCCGATCTGGTCGCTGTGCGGGCGCCAGCCGTCGTCCGTGACGGCACGCGTTGCACCGACCGCGGCGTGTCCGAACGCATCGGCGAGATCTTCGACGAGCTTGAAGTTCTCCGCGGCCTTGAGTCCCCGTCCGCCTGACACGATGATCGACGCCTCGCCGAGATCAGGGCGTCCTTTCGCGCCTTCCTTCACCTCCGTCACCGTGATCGTCGCGCCTGTTGCGGGGACCGCCGCCAGCGATTCGGTGCGTGCTTCCCTTGGCGTTTCGACGGCGGTGAATGCGCTTGGGCGTACGCTGATCACGACGGGCGCTCCGGTGATGACGAGCGTCACGATGACCTTGTTTGCATACGCGGGATGCTTGACGGTCAGGCTTTCGCCACTCACCGAGATTTCCGTGACGTCGCTGACGATGGGCGCATCGAGGCGCGCAGCGACTCTCGGTCCGAGATCGCGGCCCTGTGCGGAAAAGCCAAGGACGACCGCGCGATACCCACCTGATTTGGCACGCTCAGCGATCGTCGCTGCAATCGATTCACGCGCAAAGGTGGCATATTCGGCGCTCTCGGCAACGAGTACGACATCCGCTCCGTACGTGCCGAGCAGCGATGCCTTCTCGCCGATTCCGGCAGAACCTGCGAGCACGGCGTGGACTTCGCCGCCACCAGTGGCGTCGGCAAGGGCGCGTGCCGCGGTGACTGCTTCGAACGCGATCTTTCGCGGCGCATCGCCGCGGGATTCCGCGTACACGAGAATGTTCGCCATCAGATCACCTTCGCTTCATTCTGGAGGAGTCGCACCAATTCCGGGACCGCAGCCACACCTTCGCCGATGATACGGCCGGCGGGGCGATCCGGCGGAAGCTCCATCTTTTGGACGCTCATGCGCACGGCGCCGAGATTTGCTGCCTTCGATTCGAGCGGCTTCTTCTTCGCCGCCATGATGCCCTTGAGCGACGGATAGCGTGGGCGCGCGACGCCTTCATCGATGGTAACCACGGCTGGCAGTGAAAACGTCACCAGTTCAGCGGCGCCTTCGAGCTCGCGCCGCGCGGTTCCCTGCCCATTCGCGACGGATAGCTCCGAAGCGGCAGTCACGCATGGTATGCCGAGGAGTTCGGCGGTCGCGGTTCCGACGACGCCTGACGACGCGTCGAACGAGTGTTTGCCAAACAGGATGAGGTCGTAGCCTCCCTGTGCCAGTTCGGCGGCGAGCGCCTTGGCAATGGCGATTCCATCGGCGGGAACGGCGTCGGCCTTGAGATGTACGGCGCGATCGACGCCCATGCTCATGGCCTTCCTGAGCGATTCCTGAACGTTGTCCGGGCCGAGTGCGATGACGACGGACTCGCCGCCGCCGGCCTTCTCGTTGATCTGGAGCGCGGCTTCGACGGCGTACCCGGCGAAGTCGTCGATATCGAATTTCAGCCCGGTTTCGTCTATCGACGAGCCAGACGGGGCGATCTTGAAGCGCGACTCGGAATCGGGAGTGCGCTTGATGCAGACGGCAATTTTCATTGCCGACCTCCATGTGAAAAGATTCACATGTAGTGTAGATGGCTCGCGGCAGATGAGGTAGTAGCGCGTTCATTGCGCGAACCGAGTGCTGCACCGGTGCTACAGAGTGCGGCGTGGTCCCGGCAGGACGCATCCCAAATTGCCGCGCAGCGCGCGAGCACACCGTATAAGACGTTTATTCGCAATGACTTAGTCCGTGCGCATCAGCGTCAGTTTGAACGTGTGGCCTTGGCACTGCTTCTTGCAATGCATGAGCCCGCAGCACTCCCACACACAATCCCGATTCATGAGAATTCGCAGCTTCTTGGCCGCCGCCGGCTTGTTCACTGCGACGTCGCAGCTTCACGCACAGACGGCCTTCATCGCGTCTGAGGGAGCATTCGGGACGCCAGCGGGCTATCTGCACTGGGTAGACAAGGGTCCCGAGTATACCGTCGTCTCCAACCCATTCACGATTGCCGCCACGGGTATCAGCAACACCGCCACGGTGTGGAAAGCGGGTGGCACGTTTCAGCGGCTGTCGAACCAGAATTCGTGGGGCGGGAACTTCGCGCCGCTCGAGCCGCTGCTCTACAACGCGTCGGGCGATCCGATGCACTTCGACTTCGCCAATGCGATCCACCAATTCGGCCTCCAGATCAATTCGGATCAACCGATCGATGTTCCGTGGAGTGCGTCGATCTCAGCGTACGATTTCTCGAACACGCTGCTCGGGACCTTCTCGGCGTTCGGGGTGAGGACCGATTCGTTCGACGACACAGCGCTCTTTCTCGGCGTCGGGAGCTCGACGAACATCTATCACGTGGTCGTCAGCACGAACGCCGACTTCGTCGTCTCCGACGTGAGTCTGGATGCCGCAACCGAGACGACGCCGGAGCCGGCGTCGCTGGTGTTGCTCGCCACCGGCATCGGTGCGATTGCATTCCTGAGACGCCGTCGGGCCTGATCGCGCAGGCGACATGCACGAAGGGCCTGCATCTCCCTCGGGAGGTGCAGGCCCTTCGTTCGTGAGAGAATCTACTTGAACGCGTTCAACCCCGTTACGGCCTGTCCGAGAATGAGCGAGTGCACATCGTGCGTCCCCTCGTAGGTGTAGACGCTCTCGAGATTCGCCATGTGACGCATCGCGCTGTACTCGGCGAGGATGCCGTTCGCGCCGAGCAACCGCCGCGCTTCGCGTGCGATGTCGGTGGCCATGCTGACGTTGTTCCGCTTCGCGAGGGACACCTGCTGCGGCGTGAACGTTCCCGCGTCCTTCATGCGACCGAGGTGCAGTGAGACGAGCTGCGCCTTGACGATTTCCGTGAGCATGTCGGCGAGACGCACCTGCTGAATCTGAAAACCGCCGATCGCTCGGTCGAACATCACGCGCTGCTGCGAATAGTCGAGCGCCTCCTCGAAACAGGCCATTGCCGCGCCAATCGCGCCCCAGGAGATACCATAGCGCGCCTGCGTCAGGCACATGAGCGGACTCTTGAGCCCCCCCGACTTCGGCAGGATGGCATCGGCGGGGAGATGGACATCCTGGAAGACGAGCTCACTCGTGTCGCTCGCACGAAGTGAAAGCTTGCCCTTCTGGTCCTTCGCCTTGAAGCCCGCCGAGTCCGTGGGCACTATGAAGCCGCGAATCGACTTGTCGCTTGGATCACCATTGGTCTTCGCCCAGACAACGGCGATCTTCGCCGTCGACCCATTCGTGATCCACATCTTCGCGCCGTTCAGGATCCACGTCCCGTCGGCCTGCTCGTGCGCCATGGTGATCATGCCGCTGGGGTTGGAGCCGTAGTCCGGTTCCGTGAGCCCGAAGCAGCCGATGATGTCGCCCGTCGCCATGCGCGGCAGATACCCCATCTTCTGGTTTTCGGAGCCGAAGGCGTAGATGGGATACATGGCCAGCGCGCCCTGTACGCTGGCGAAGGAGCGCACGCCGGAGTCGCCGCGCTCGAGCTCCTGCATGATGAGCCCGTACTGGACATTGTTCAGTCCTGCACAGCCGTATTGCTCGGGAAGATTCGCGCCGAAGACACCCAACTCGCCCATTTCGGGAATGAGCTCCTTCGGAAAGCGTCCCTCGACGTACGCATCACCGATGATGGGCAGCACACGTTCATCCACGAACCGACGAACGCTGTCGCGCACCGCGCGCTCCTCCTCGGACAAGACGCTGTCGATGTTATAGAAGTCGAGCATGAGTGAAAGTCATTGGGTTTTGTGGTGACTCGAAAGGTAATCGGCGCGGTCTGGACGCGTGATGTGCCTCGACGTACAGTAGCCTCTGGATATCCACCGAGGCTGAGGACGCATGTCAAAGAAGATTCTGATCATCACGGGCGACGGCGGCGAGTGCTACGAGACACTCTACGCGACACATCGTTTCCGCGAGGCCGGCTACGAGGCGCGCATTGCCGCGAAGTCGGTCAAGCGCCTGCACCTCGTCATTCACGACTTCGAACCGGACTGGGACACCTACATGGAACGGCCGGGTTACCAGGTCGAGTCGGATCTCGCCTTCGAGGACGTCCGCGTCGAGGACTACGACGCCGTTCTCCTGATCGGGGGGAGAGCGCCGGAGTACCTGCGGCACGATGCCCGGGTGCTTGATATCATGCGCGAATTCGACGCGCAGGAAAAATGGCTGTTCGCGATCTGCCACGGCGTGCAGGTGCTCGCGAGCGCCGGGCTCGCGAAGGGCAAGCGCGTGACGGCGTACGAGCACTGTCGAACGGACTGCGAATCCGGTGGCGGCGAGTACATCTCCGCCGATCAGGCCGTGCGCGACGGCCGGGTCGTCACGGGCCAGACGTGGCAGTCGCACCCGGAATTCTTTCGTGCAGTCATGGAGTGCCTAGGGAGCTAGGAGCCCGCTCGCTACTTACATGCCTGCTGCGCCCGCGCGCTGTCTGCCCGCACGAACAGCCCCTGAACGCTGCGACGCATGCGTTGCATGCCGCCGTCCTCCGTCACTTCGTCTGTTACGAGGACTCCCGTCGCGCCGACTGATCCGGCGCGCGCGCGCAATGCGAGTTCCGCCGCTTCCGCCTCTTCCGGGCTCGTCACGCGAATCGGTGCGTCCGGCGGCGGAACGCGCAGCGTGTCGTACGGCGTCGGCACCTGACTCTTGTCGGTAAAGACGCGAACACCCTTGGCGCACACGGGCGGCCGGCCAGGTGCGGGGTTCGCCGCCGAGGCGCCCTGCGCCGAGGACGATGCGCCCGCCGCGACGGTGACGAGCGACGCGATCGCGACCGCGCGCAAGGATCGAATGATGGACGACATGGTAGAGGCTCCGTGGTGAGGTGAATGTCCAACAACTGTTGGACACGGCCGCCGGGCCGATGGTTTCCGCGGAAACGTTCACGCCGGTGGCTGTGTCCAACGATCGTTGGATATCCAACAACTGTTGGATGTTGCCCGTCACCAGCCCCGAGCCTGCCCCATGTCACCACGTCGTCGCGCACTCACATGTGCCGCCTGCCTGCTTGTCCTTCCCATGGCCGGATCGCTCGCGCAGGTGGCGACACCGGCCGCAACCTCACGCCACGAGATCGTGCGTGGAACGGTGCTCGATGCCGCGGCGAAGCCCATTGCCGGCGCGGAGATCATCGCCACCCGCGCGCCGGACCGTGCGTTCAAGTCCAGCACGACCGATGCCGCTGGTCGCTACAGCATCGATTGGCCCGATGGCACCGGAGACTATCTGATCCACGCCACGGCCGTCGGGTTTCAGACCTTCCGGAGGCGGGTCACGCGCACGGGATCGGACACAGTGCTCGTCCTTGATATTGTGCTCGCACCCATCGTGAAGGCCCAGGAACTCGCGCCGGTGGTTACCACTGCGCGCAAGCCGAAACCGACGCGCGATCCCGCGTTCGGCGCTGACGTTGGTGCGGCGGAGCAGCTGTCGGGAGGAATGATCGGGAAGCTCGCGCCCGACATCGCGGGCGACCTGAGCGCGATCGCCGCAACGTTGCCAGGCGTCATGCCGGTCAGTGGCGGCGTATCCGTGCTCGGACTCGGCGCCGACCAGAACAGCACGACGCTCAATGGGATGGCTTTCCCCGGCGGTGACGTACCGAGGGATGCGAACACGCGCGTTCGCGTATCGACGTCGGCATATGATCCGGTCCGCGGTTGGTTCAGCGGCGCCAGCACGAACGTCGAGCTCGCACCGGGCAATCTCTTTGGTGCGCGTCGTTCGCATGTGACCCTCGACGCGCCCGCGCTCCAGGTCAACGACCCCGTATCCGCTCACCTCGGCCAGCGATTCACCAGCGGCCAACTCAATGTCGGGGAGGATGGCGAGCTTGTCGAGGACAAGTGGTACTACAACATGGGCATTCAGGGCGGACGGCGAACGGCACCTGTCAGTTCGCTCGTCTCCGCGGATGCCGCGCTGCTGTCGCACGCAGGACTCGCGAGCGATTCCGCCGCGCGCCTCCAGTCGCTTGCGCTCGCGCGCGGAATTCCAGCGTCGACGAGTGCCGCGTCGTCGGCCGCCATCACCGACAATATTTCGTTTCTCGGACGTTTCGATCACACGCCCTTTGATCCCGTAACCCTGGGCGCGGCCAAGACGACGTGGGGAGTCACGGCCTACGGCCGGCTCGCGCGGACGAGCGCCCTCGGGGCCTCACCCGCCGCGACGCCGGCGCACGGCGGCGAGACCGCACAGCACACCGGCTCGATTCAAGCGCAGTATTCGACCTTCTTCGGGCGCGACTTTCTCGCAGACGTTCGCAGCAATCTCTCGCTCGTGCGCAATCGGACGACGCCCTACCTCGCGCTTCCCGATGCGCGCGTGCGCATTGAATCGAGTCTCGACGATGGCGCAGGCGCGGTGGCGCTTGGCGAAGTCGGCGGAAACAGTAGCCTCGACGCGGATACGAAAGCGTGGACGTGGGAAAACGCCGCCGACGTGCAGTTCTACGCCACCAATACTCCCGCGCATCGCGTGAAGCTCAGTGGCGACGTTCGGCTCGATGGTTATAGCCAGACGCTCGCGCCAAACCGTCTTGGGACGTTCTTCTATAACTCCCTCGCCGACTTCGGTGCGAATGCACCGGCGTCGTACTCGCGCACGCTGACTGCGCCTGCGCGCGACGGGGCGGAGTGGAATGCCTTCATCGCCGTCAGTGACTTGTGGCGGGCGAGCCCCAGCTGGCAGCTCCTCTATGGTGCGCGCATCGAAGGCAATGCGTTCACGAATGCGCCGGCCCGCAACGTCGCGATCGAGCAGCGATTCGGCGCGCGAAACGATTTCACGCCCGCGGGGGTTCATGTCAGTCCGCGTTTCGGCTTCACGTACAATCGTTCCGCACAAATCCGGAACGGCGTCATGGATGGAGCGCTTGGCAGATTCACGAGCACGACCCCTGGCGTCCTCCGGGGAGGGTTCGGCGAGTTCCGCGGTCTGACGCAAGCGACAGCACTCGCGAACGCGCTCGTGAGCACGGGGCTCGAAGGGACACAGTCGCGGTTGAGCTGTATTGGCAGTGCTGTTCCGCGCCCGGATTGGCAGGCGTATGTAAACAACGCTGGCGCGATCCCGACCACGTGTGTCGGGGGCGCAACCTCGTTCGTTGATGCGGCGCCGAACGTAGCCTTGGTCGATCCCTCCTGGAGCGCAGCACGGAGTTGGCGCGGCAACGTTGCGTGGAGCTCGATCGTCGGGATGTTCAACTATACGCTGGAGGGTCTGTATTCCCTCAACCTCGGTCAGCCGGGGAGCATCGATCTGAATTTCGGCAATGCTGCCCGATTCACCGTAGCGGACGAGGGACGCCCGGTCTTCGCCGATGCGAGCGATATCGTGCCCGGAACCGGGCTCGTGAGCGGTACTCGGGCGCGACTCGCCAGCGAGTTCGGCCGCGTTACCAGTATTCGCAACGATGGGCGCTCGATCAGCAAGCAGGCGACGCTCACGGTGTCTCCCAACTTGTTTGGCGGAGGGTTCTCGAACTTCTACGTCGCGGCGGCGTACACCCTCTCATCGATCCAGGCGCAACAGCGTGGTTTCGACGCATCGACCTTTGGTTCTCCTATGGAACGCGCATGGACTCGCGGCATCTTCGATGCGCGTCATCAGCTCTTGTTGCAGGGAGGTTATACCACTCCCTATGGCGCGACGTTCACGGTGCTCGGCCGATTGCAGTCTGGCCTCCCCTTCACGCCGATGATCGCGAGCGACGTGAATGGCGACGGCCTGCCGAACGACCGCGCGTTCATTCCGGATCCTGCGCACGCGAGGGATGCGTCCGTCGCGCAAGGACTGAACAGGCTGCTCTCGTCCGCATCGCCGTCGGTTCGCGGCTGCCTCACATCTCAGTTCGATCGCGCTGCGGCTGCAGCGAGCTGCGAGGGACCGTGGACGTCCACGCTCAACGCGCGCCTCGGAATCGCTGGCAACGGAACGCGTCTGAGCCGCAGAGTGAACATCGGCATCAATTTCTCCAATCCTCTCGGTGGCATCGACCAGTTGCTGCACGGTGCGGACGGTCTACGTGGCTGGGGCGCACTGGCAACGCCTGATCCCGTGTTGTTCAGCGTGCGTGGCTGGGATGCTGCCAACAACCGCTTTCAGTATGCCGTGAATCCGCGCTTCGGTGACAGCCGGCCGACGTCCACGACGCTTCGCGCTCCTTTTCGCATAACCCTTGATGTGGCTATCGACATCGGCCGACCGGTAGAGGAACAGCAAGTGGATCGCTGGCTTCGTCCTGGTCGCAATGGCCGCGGTGGCCTCAAGGCCGATGGGCAGGAGTTGAAGCGGCGCTATGACAGGAACGTGCCCGACCTTTTTGCGATCACGCTGCAGCAGGCGGACTCGCTCCTGCTCTCGCGCGAGCAGGTGGATACGCTGCAGAAGGTTCGGGCAGCTTACCGGGTGCAGATGGATTCAGTGTGGACCTCGCTGGCGAATCATCTCGCGAACCTGCCGGACAGCTACGATCCACACGACGCGTACACGCGCGCGTCCGGGACAATCGATGGCGCGTGGGAACTGACGCGGGATGTCCTCAAGCGATCGCTGCCAGGGATACTCAATCCCGTTCAGATTCAACTCCTGCCCAGTGTCGTGAAGACGTTGCTGGATTCGACGGGCCCGCTGCGGATTCGAATCTTCATCACGGGCGGGTGATACTCGTTTGTCGTCCTGAACCGAGCGAGGCCATGCGCCTACCGAATCATCACTCGCACTTGCTTCGTATGCACGGTCACCGTGCTGTCGATGTCGACGAGGCGCCCAACTTCATGCGCACGGTTCGTTGCGTTGCGCATGATGTCCGCCGGAGCGGCATCGAGCGCAGGGGCTGGGGAAACGACCGGGAGCAACGAGAGGCCGGCCGCGAGCGCTCCGATGGCGACGAATGCATTGCGGCGTGTTGCCGTGTCGCGCTCGTCGAGCCCCGCAATGCGCGTAGCGCGTGCCACGAGCGGGGAACCGTCGTACGCCGTTGCCGCGCCACGAAGCGACGAACGCGCATCGAATGGCGACGCAAGCAGCGCGAGCGCGCCGATCAATCCCTGGCGATCATGCGTGCGGCGGACTGCTGCTTCATCACAGATCAACTCCACGTCGCGCCGAAACTCGCGCGCGACGAGAAAGATGAGCGGTTGAAATGCCGACACCGCCGTAACGACCTCGACGAACGCGAACCAGTGCGGGTCCTTGCGCTGAAGATGCGCCACCTCGTGGGCGATCAAGGTGTCCCGGTGCCGAGTCGAAAACTCCCGGGCCACGACACTCGGCAAGCAAATCTCCGACGCGCCGAGTGCCACTGGAGATGGAAGGTCGCTGGCGATGGACAGGTTGATCGACGGGTCGGCGACACCAGGGAATGCACGCCTGCCAACGAGCGCGCGCGCCAGTGCTCGGCGCCGGCCAACCAGGCGTGCTGACGCGAGTGCAATGGCGACAAGTGCCACGCTGATCACTGCGACCGCGAGCGCGAGCGCCACGGGGTCATCGAGTTGCTTTATGATTCGCTCCCCCGCTCCGTCGTCGAGCACGCGAACCATGAGACGGCGCCCGGGAAGGTGTATCATGCTGGCGCGTCTCGCGACGTCCGACAGGTCGATGTTGAGGCGCTCGAAGGCTCCAACGCCGCCGCGGAGCGCGACGGACGTCGTCAGGAGGGGCGCCACGAATGCGGCCTTCCACAAAAGGTCTCGCTCCTGTGGCCGACGGAGCAGTCGACCGAGGAGCAGCGTCACCACGCAGGCGGCCGCACTGTGGCTCGCATACGTGAGCACGGTTGCCGAGACAGCGGTCAGGATCGCAGGCATGCTACTTTCCTCCCTTCACGTCGCGCTCGAGCTGTCGGAGCAGCGTCACGAGCTTGTCCACATCACCGGACCGAACGTCGCTCGGGTCGAGCGCCAGCGCCCCGGCAAGACGCGGCTGCCCCACGAAGACCGCACCGAGTAGGCTGGCCATGCGCGAGCGCAGGACGGCTTGCTTTGGCACCGTGGCGCGGTAGACACCGGAACGCTCATCGATGTGATGCTTTACCAGCCCGCGCTGCTCCAGCCGCGACAAGAGCATGGCGATAGTCTTCCGCGTGATCGGACCTCGTTCGCTCAGGTGCTCGTGAATGGTGCCGATGGTCGCCTCACGCTCCGACCACAGGACACTCATGATCGTGAGTTGGAGGTCGGTGAGATCGCCGTAGTCGGGCATGCGGATGTCGGTGTAGGGGTGCGAGGCCGGAGGGTAACAGTCGTTGGACACACGCGGTGACCGAAACGTTTTACCTTGCCCTGTGTGGCCGTCATGAAAATGTACCTTCAATTCATCCGGAACATTCGCGCGCGGGGTCCCGATGTTCCCTTCATCGTGGACGCGTTCCGTCACGCAGTTTCGAGCCGATGGGATCTTGCTTCCGGTTCGAAGTTTTCGACCTTGTATCGTCAGGTCCACGCGTACTCGATGTGCAGCAGCTTCCGACTCAGGTCACTGCGCGCCGCCGTGACTCGCGTCGTCGAGGCAGGCATTCCGGGAGCCATTGTCGAGTGTGGTGTTGCTCGCGGCGGCAGTGCGGCACTGATGGGACTTACCTTGCGCGAGCTCAGTGCGCGACGAGATATCTGGCTTTTCGATACCTTCGAGGGGCTACCCGCGCCAACGCGGGCCGACCCGGACTTCGACATTGCCGTGCCATACACCGGAACGTGTGTCGGAACGCTCGACGAGGTCGGCGAGCTATTTGCTCGGCTTGGTCTACAGGACGACGTGCATTTCGTGAAGGGATTGTTCCGCCACACGATTCCGTGCGCCGATACGGGGAACATCGCGGTTCTGCATATCGATGGCGACTGGTATGACAGCGTCAAGTCGTCGCTCGATCTTCTCTACGATCGTGTGTCACCCGGCGGACTGATTCAGTTCGACGATTTCGGGTTCTGGGCAGGGGCACGCAAGGCGGTGGAGGACTTCATGCGTGAGCGCGACATTCACACCGCGCTTCAGCACATCGATCATTCGGGACGTCTCCTCGTGAAACAATGAGCGACGGCCGCGGATGGCTGGAGGAATACGGTTAGAAGTGGCCGCTCGCGGGACCTGACAGCGACCGACTGCCAGCGGGCGCGCGAACGAGCACGCGCCGGGCGTGCGGTGCCACGCCGACCTCGCGCGCCTTCGCCCGGAATTGCGGGCCATGATCGATCGGCCGGCCCGTCTCATCCTGCCATTGGTGAACCATCTCATGGAGCAGTGTGTGGAGTGCCTCCGTCCACCCATGCCGCTTGATGTGCGTGCGGCTGATCGCGATCTCCGGTTCGTCGGAGCCGGGGATTCCGGCGGAGTAGTGGCCAAGCCTGCTCTTCATTCGACGCGACACGCGAACGGGCACTGGTTTGAGCTGGCCGTCGAAGTGCCGAATGTTCAAGCGGTGGTGCCACTCGCGAATGCGCTGCGCGAGTTCCTCGTCGTCAGCGTGGCTCCTTTCGCGCCGCGGCCGGGCGATGTCCACTTCGATCGGGTGGGTGATGATCACCCGCTTTGCGGCACGACGTTCGGCCTTGGTTCGCCCTTCGACGAACACGACGATCGCGCGCAGGACTGGCTCCGGCGCATTGAGATAGCCCTCGTTGACGCGGAGCGCGCCCCCTCCGAAGCTCACCATCACATTCCGATTGTGCGTGAGGCGCAGCCGTTTGATCTGGCGAAGGCCGAGCTGCGCCAGACGCTGCAACAACTCGTCGCCATTCCTTGGTGCCGCGACGGTAAGCGCCAGCTCGAGTTGTGAGGTCGCCGGCGTGCGGCGAAACAGCTTCGTCAGCGCGCGAAGCACTTGGTCGGCCCCGGGACGAAGCTGTGGTCGGCGTTTGACCAGACGAGGGTGGAGACCTCGATCTTGTCCGCCGAGAGCCGGATGCTGTTCACAGACGATGGCCGGCCGCCGCGCATCCGGTTCGACACGGTGCCCGCCGTGGAGATGACCGTGCCCTTCTTCGTATGCTCGATGTAGTGAATGGCGTCCTGATGATCGTGGCCGCACAGGACGACATCGACCGACATGTCGGCGAACGCACCGAGCACGCGGGCCGTGTGCTTGAGCCCGTGCCGTTGCGATAATTCGCCTTTCACCGGGTTGTGGTGCATGACTACAACGCGAATATCGCTTGCCGGCGCGGCCGTGAAGATTCGCCGAAGACGGTCGATCTGCTCCTTCGTCACGATGCCGATGATCGAGATGTCACGCAGTCGCCACGTCAGCGTGTTTCTCGTCACGCCATGCGACGTATTGAGTCCCACCAAGGTGACACCCGGCACGCGAAGCACCGGCTCGATCTCGTCACCGATAAAGCGACGGTAGGCCTCCAGCATGCGGGAGTCATCGCCCACACTGAACGGCGACTTCCACCACGCGACGTCGTGATTCCCAGGGATGCAGATGACTTTGCTCGTCTCCTCGGCGTGCTTGATGAAGGCGCGCGCGCGCTGGAATTCTCCGGCGCGCGCACGTTGGGAGACATCCCCCGAAATCGCGACGACGTCATACCGAAATTCGTGAATCAGCGCTTCCATCGCCTCGTACTGCTCGGGCACAGCTGGGTGACCGAAATGCAGATCAGAGCAATGAAAGACGGTGGTCGTGGTCACAGACGCGAGATGATGGCATCGGTGAACTGGTCCGTGCTCGCACTCCCGCCGAGATCACCCGTCACGGTCTTCTTTTCACGAACGGTCGCTTCGAAGGCATCCCGTATGCGGCGTGCACGCGCGCCGTCATTCATGTACTCGAGCATCATGCACGCGGCGAGCAGGAGCGCTCCCGGGTTCGCCACGCCCTTGCCGGCAATATCAGGGGCGGTTCCGTGCACCGCCTCGAAGATGGCGCCGCCCTGGCCGATGTTCGCGCCCGGTGCCAGCCCCAACCCTCCGACGAGCCCGGAGATCTGGTCCGACAGGATGTCGCCAAAGAGATTCGTCGTCACGATGACGTCGAACTTTTCGGGGTGTAGCACGAGGTTCATCGCCGTGGCGTCCACGATCATTTCCGCGAACTCGATGTTCGCGTATTCGCGGGCGACCATGCGACCCACTTCCAGGAACAGTCCCTGCGAATACTTGAGAATGTTCGCCTTGTGGACCAGCGTGACCTTCTTGCGTCCGTGCTTGCACGCATAGTCGAACGCATAGCGAACGATGCGCTCGGAACCGACGCGCGTGATCAGCGCAATCGATTCTGCGGCGGCCTTGGGGTCGCTGCCGATCTTGATGTAATGCTCGTTGCCGACGTACAGCCCCTCCGTGTTCTCGCGGATGAGTACGATGTCGATGCCCTCGTACCTCCCGCCCGGCACGATGGTCCGCGCCGGGCGCACGTTCGCATAGAGATCGAAGGTTTTTCGCAGCGAGACGTTGATGGAGCGGAAGCCCTCGCCAACAGGTGTCTCGAGAGGGCCCTTCAATGCAATGCGCGTGCGGCGAATGGAGTCGAGCGTCGCGTCGGGAATGGGGTCCCCGTACTGGGTTACTCCGGCCATCCCCGCCTGCTGCGTATCCCACGTGATCTCCGCCCCAGCGGCTTCCAGGATGCGGACGGTGGCGCTGCTGATCGACGGTCCGATACCGTCGCCTGGAATGAGTGTGACTGGCGTGCCCATGATTCCTATGTCAAGTCGGCTCAGGGAGCCGTGATCAGGTCTGCAAAGTGCGCGGCGAGATTGGTCAGCACCGCGGGGGAAAGTTCCGACACTGGATCGCTCCGAACGGCCCCGATCCAGCGAACGTCTCCGAGTCGTCCGTCCAACAGCGCGACGCGCAGCACCGCGATCCCCTGCCCGGTGGGTGTCCGTTCGAAATGCAGCTGAACGGGCACGAGCACCGCGCGCGCACCTTCCTGAAGAGCAATCATTGTGCGCAACTGTGTTGCGAGGGGGTCTCCCAGTTGCGCTCCAGAGACGATGCCAGGGTTTCGCAACACGTTGACCCCCATGGAATATGGATCAACGGCGTACGTCGGGTTCGCCTTGAGCGCTCGCACAAGGTCGGGCGGATAGATCCACTGCGTCTTGAGCCCGCGTTCGCCGAGCGCCGCGGCGATTTCGTCATCGAGCGACTTGAGGTAGTCGCGCGGCTTCGGAATTTGCGTGGCCCAGCCGAGCGCATCACCGGCGGCGATGCTGAAGGCTGGTGTGACGATGACGCGCTGGGCGGCAAGGTTCGCGAGCGGGCGGAGTGGCTGCGGGACCGGGGCCTGCTCGGCGGGTGGTTTCTGTCCGCCGCCGCACGCGAGCAGAACCAGCGCAAAACTCGGAAGCAGTAGGGCGGATCGAAGCACAGGTGGCACTTGGCGAAGGGGTCGCCGAAAGCTAACCGAGCAGCACAGACCGAGCGACGGCTGACCGATAGGTGATTGACCCTCACCGCTCCGCGCGGCACTTTGGCGGTCATGCCGACAAATTCTCAAAGCGTGCTCCACCGCACTGGTGGCCTCCTGGGTTGGATCCTCGTGGCGCTCGCGGGCGCCGGCGGTCTCGCCTTCATCGCGCTGTCCCGAGGGGAACAGGTCAGCGCGGCCTGGCTGCTGGTTGCCGCGGTTTGCACCTACGCTGTTGCCTACCGGTTCTACAGCGCATTCATCGCCGCGAAGGTCTTTGCGCTCGACGACGCGCGTCAGACGCCCGCCGAGCGGTTGGCGGACGGGCGCGACTTCGTTCCCACCAACAAGTGGATCGTCTTCGGACACCACTTCGCGGCCATCGCGGGGCCCGGCCCACTCGTTGGACCGACGCTGGCGGCGCAGTTCGGATACCTCCCGGGCATCCTCTGGATCGTCATCGGCGTGGTGCTGGGTGGCGCGGTGCAGGATTTTGTCATCCTCTGCTCGTCGATCCGTCGCGACGGCAAGACGCTCGGACAGATGGCGAAAGAGGAGATAGGACCCATCGCGGGATATACTGGGCTCGTGGCGGTCCTTGGGATCATGATCGTCCTCATCGCCGTCCTGGGTCTTGTCTTCGTCAACGCAATCAAGGCGAGTCCCTGGGGGACGGTCACAATCGCGCTGACGATACCCATCGCGATGCTGATGGGCATCTACATGCGGTATTTCAGGCCGGGACGCGTGCTGGAGGCCACGGCGATCGGATTGGTTTTGTTGAGCCTCTCGCTCTACGCCGGGAAGTGGGTATCGGCACAACCTGACCTCGCCGCGATGTTCACGTTCAGCGGGCGAACGCTCGCGATCCTGGTGATGGTGTACGGCTTCTTCGCGTCCGTCCTTCCGGTGTGGCTCCTGCTGGCACCGCGAGACTATCTCTCGGCATTCGTGAAGATCGGCGTGGTGCTCGCGCTGGCCGCGGGAATCCTGATGGTGCTGCCGCCGCTGCAGATGCCGGCGCTCACCCGCTTCACCGATGGAACGGGGCCCGTGTTCGCCGGAGGGCTCTTCCCCTTCGCATTCATCACCATCGCGTGTGGCGCGATCAGCGGATTCCATGCGCTGATCGCGTCGGGCACGACCCCGAAACTGATCGAGCGAGAAAAGGACGCCCGCATGATCGGCTACGGCGCCATGATCATGGAGTCGTTCGTCGCCGTGATGGCGCTCATCGCGGCGTGCTCCCTGACGCCTGGCGTCTACTTCGCCATCAACGCGCCGGTTGCGGCACTCGGCACGACGAGTGTGAGCGCTGCGGCCGCCATCGCGAATTGGGGCTTCGTCGTCACGCCCGCGGAGCTCGACGCGCTCGCCAAGCAGGTGGGCGAGGCGTCGCTGCTGTCACGTACGGGTGGCGCGCCAAGTCTCGCGGTCGGGATGGCGCACCTGTTCTCGAATGCGATCGGCGGGCCAACGGCGATGGCGCTGTGGTATCACTTCGCGATCATGTTCGAGGCGCTGTTCATCCTGACGACGCTCGACGCAGGCACACGCGTCGGACGCTACATGCTGCAGGACGCGGGCAAGCACCTTTGGGCACCATTTGGCCGCACCACGTGGCAACCGGCCGTGATTCTCTCGAGCGCGATCTTCGTGATGATGTGGGGTCACTTTCTCTGGCAGGGCGTCAACGATCCACTCGGCGGGATCAATTCGCTGTGGCCGTTGTTCGGTATCTCCAACCAGTTGCTGGCGGCGGTGGCACTGTGCGTGGGCACGACCGTGATCATGCGCATGGGCAAGGCGCGCTATGCGTGGGTGACGATGCTTCCCCTCGCATGGCTGGTGATCGTGACCATGTCGGCGGGTTACATCAAGATCTTCTCACCGCTCCCGAAGCTCGGTTTTCTCTCGCACGCCAAGGTGCTGCGCGATGCCCAGGCGGCCGGCACACTTCCGGCGGGCGTCAAGAACCCTCAGGTCCTCGCGCAGATGATCGGGAACGACTATCTCGATGCGGCCGTCGCGGCGTTCTTCCTCATCGCGGTGATCGTGATTCTTGCAGACAGCGCGCGTGCGTGGTGGAGTATCCTCCAGGGGACGACCACATTGCGGTCGACGGAAGTGCCGTTCACGGCGCGGGTGCCCGTTGCTGGAGATTAGTGCCAACGCTCGTTCTGTCGCCCTGAGCGTTAGCGAAGGGTGACAAAACGGGCGTAACTGCAAAACCCAAATCGTCTATCGCATCACCTATGCGTTTCATTTCAGCAACACTATTCGCAGCAACCGTCGCGCTCTCGCTCTCAGCGCAGGGGCCAGCGCGCGTCTCATCCGGAGAAGGATTCGACTTCTCCATCAAGAACATCATGCGCGGACCGGAACTGTACGGCCGCGCGCCCACCAATGTTCGCTGGAGCGCCGACGGCAAGTGGATTCACTTCCTCTGGAACGAACCGGGCACCGATTGCCGTGAGCCGCTGCGGCCATATCGCGTGCGGGCGGTCGCGGGATCCACGCCGGAACGCCTGACGCTTGCGCAGGCAGACTCCTCGCTTCCATATACGAACGACGGAACGCTGTCACCGGACGGAAAGCTCCGCGCCGTCGATGCCCAGGGTGATCTCTACCTGATCAGTGTGCGCGATGGTTCCGCGCGCCGGCTGACACAAACGGTCGCGACCGAAACGCATCCGAGCTTCTCGAGCGACGGAAAGACGTTGTACTTCCTGCGTGACGCCAATGCCTACGCGCTCACGATCGACGGCGGGGCGATTCGTCAGCTCACCGACATCCGTCAGGGCGGCGCACGGTCGGATTCGGCGAAGGCGGTGGGTCAGCTTGGTCGGCTGGAACAGCAGCAACGCGACTTGTTCGAGGTCATTCGCGATCGCGCCGCCGCTGACAGCGCGTCGAGAGCGGACCGCCGGTCACGCGAACTCGCGGCCCTTCAGCCAATCAACATCGCGGCGACCGAACGCGTGAACGCTATCGAGGTCTCACCGAACGGGAAGGCGGCCATCGTTGTCGTCGCCCAGAACGCGGCCACGACTCGCTCGGCGGAGGTTCCGCAGTTCGTCACGAGCACCGGCTACGTCGAGAACATCCGTGGCCGCACCAAGGTCGGCGACGCGCAGGGAAAGTCACGCGTACTCTGGGTGTCGCTCGTCACCGGCAAGGCTACACCGCTCAAGGTGTTCGCCACCGACACCACGACTGGCTTCACGAACATCGGCGCGTGGAGCGATGACGGAGCGCGTGCCGTCCTTTACGCGTTTCCAACCAATCACAAGTCACGAATCCTGTACACCGTTCGCAGCGATACGGCGACGCTCACGGAGATTGAAACGCTGCGTGACACCGCATGGGTTGGGGGTCCGTGTTCTTCGTGCGCGGGCTTTCTCGACGGTGGCACGCGTGTCTGGTTCGTGTCGGAGAGTTCCGGTTACGCACAGCTCTACTCGGCGAATGCCGCGGGCGGTGACGTCAAGCCGCTCACGACGGGCAAGTGGGAAGTCCTCAGCGCCGAGCTGGCGCCGGACAAGAAGGAGTTCTATCTCACCACAAGCGAGCCGTCGTCCAACGAAAAACAGTTCTACCGGATGAACGTTGCGACCGGCGCACGTACCCGCATGACCACGGCGTCTGGTGGCCACGCCGTCGTCGTCTCTCCCGATGGGAAATCGATCGCGGATGTGTACTCGTTCACCAATCAGCCCCCTGATCTTTTTCTCCAGGCGAACGCGCCGAACGCGACACCGGCACGATTGACGACCTCGCCGAGCGCGGAGTGGCTCAAGGGTCCGTGGATTGCGCCGGAAATCGTGCAAATCCCGGCATCGGATGGGATCAACGTCCCCGCGCACATCTATCGTCCGCAGGACATGGGCGCGCAGCCGAATGGCGCGGCGGTCATCTTCGTACATGGCGCCGGCTATCTGCACAACGTTGGCAACTTCTGGTCGGAGTACCCGCGCGAATACATGTTCAACCAGTATCTCGCGAAACATGGCTACGTCGTGCTCGACGTCGACTACCGCGCATCATCGGGATATGGGCGTGATTGGCGCACGGCGATCTATCGCTGGATGGGTGGGCGCGACCTTCAGGATCACGTCGATGCGTCGAAATGGCTCACGAGGACGTACGGTATTCCCGGCAACCGGATCGGATTGTACGGCGGGAGCTATGGCGGCTTCATGACGTTGATGGCGCTGTTCACGGCGCCCGACTACTTCGGTGCCGGCGCCGGGTTACGCTCCGTGACCGATTGGGCGCACTACAACGAGGGTTACACCTCGGCGATTCTCAACCGGCCGCAGGACGACACGCTCGCCTACCACCGTTCATCGCCGATCTATTACGCGGAGGGCTTGCGGGCGCCGCTGCTCATGGCGCATGGCATGGTTGACGTCAACGTGATGTATCAGGACATCGTCCGGCTCGAGCAGCGCCTCATCGAGCTCGGCAAGACGGATTGGGAGCTCGCGTCATATCCGGTGGAGGATCACGGCTTCGTGCGGCCCTCGTCGTGGACGGATGAATACCGCAGGATCTTCGAACTCTTCGAGCGCTCGATCGCTAGACCGGGAGGTGCGGTGAAGAAACCATGATCACGCTCGCACGCGTTGCCGCGATCATCCGGCGCATCATCGGTGTGCCGGATTACGACGCGTATCTAGCGCACGCAAGGAAGTGTCATCCGGAACGGGCGCCGATGACAAACGCCGAGTTTCAGCGCGACACGCTGGTGCGGCGGTATTCCACTCCGGGCAATCGCTGTTGTTGATGAAGCACGCGCGGACATGAGCGCGTCATCTTCCGAGTTTCTCGGCCTCCAGGAGGTCGTCGCCGGCCGATACTCGCTCGAACGCGAAATCGGCCGTGGCGGAATGGGCATCGTGTTCCTCGCGCGCGATGTGGCGCTCGAGCGTCCGGTGGCGATCAAGCTGCTGCCGCGGCACATGGCCGCTGATGATGCGCTGCGTGAACGTTTTCTCCGCGAGGCGAGGACCGCCGCGCAGTTGATGCACCCGCACATCATACCGATCCACGCCGTCGAAGCGCACGACGACATCGTCTTTTTCGTCATGGCGTTCGTCGAGGGTGAAACACTCGCGGAGCGCTTCAGGCGTATCGGCGTCATGAAGCCGGCGGACGCGATGCGCCTCATGCAGGAAGTCGCGTGGGCGCTCAGCTACGCGCACGGACGCGGGATTGTACACCGCGACGTAAAGCCCGACAACATTCTCATCGAGCATGCGTCGGGCCGCGCGATGGTCGCGGACTTCGGAATCGCACGCGTCGCGAACCGCAACACGCTCTCGTCGGACGGCGCGCTCATGGGGACGGTCCAGTACATGAGTCCCGAACAGGCGGGCGTAGAGGATGTGGACGGACGGAGCGACGTGTATTCCCTTGGCGCCACCCTGTATTTCGCGGTCACCGGATCCTCGCCAGTGGAGGCGCCGACGATGCCGGCGATGCTGGCGAGACTGATGAACGACGAGCCGGCCTCGGTGGCAAGCCTCCGCCCCGAACTTCCGTCGCCGTTCGCGGGCGCGGTGATGCGCTGCCTCGCTAAGCGCCGCGACGACCGCTTCCCGTCGGCCGATGCGCTGGCTGCGTCCCTGCAGGACATGATGCCGCGCGTCCACGTCCTGCGCCCGGAAATCAGGGCGTTGCTGCGCGAGATCAACTCGGCGGTGATGTTCCTCGTCGCGGGCGTCGCGGGTGCGCTGATCCTGTCCACGCTCATCCTCACGAACACGGTTCCGCGAGATGCGTGGCCTGGCGTGGCGCTCATTGCTTTCGGATGCCCTTTCCTGTTCGCCATGGTGTCGCTCGGCGGGCTGCTCCAGATCGCACGAGCGCGTATTCCACGGGCCGATGTCGACTCCGCCATTACCGACGAGCTCGAGGACATGAACGAGGCGACCCGGCGCGCGCAAAGCCAGGTCTCCGAACGTTACACGGTCCGTGTGTTCCAGGGATTTGGCGCTCTCTGTGCCCTCGGTTCGCCATGGGTGGCGTACCGCTATTGGGCGTTCATCAAGATCGTGCCGGAAGCGGAGCGCTCCCTCGAGTGGTACCTGCCGTTCGCTCTATTCGCCGCCTACTTCGTTTGGGGAAGTACGCTGCTCCTGTCGCTGCGACCCAATCGACCGCTCCCCAAATGGCTGAAAGGCGGTAAGGGTGGCGGCAACTACATCAACGCATGGCCGCTTCGTGCAATCCGCGCGTTCACGCGCGGTCGCGTGGCGGGTTGGATGTTCTCGAAGTTCGGCGGTGCCGACGTTCGTCAGAGCCCGGGCACGCTCCCGACGGCCACAGTGCTCCTCAATCGCGTGCAGGAGCTTGTCGCCCTACTGCCACCGGATCTTCAGAAGCGGTTGGCTGATGTGCTTCCCGCAGCCACGGCGCTCGAGCGAGCCACTGCGGCGCTCCGCAGCCACATCGGACGACTCGATGCCGCGATGGGGGAAATTCCGCTCCTGAGTCCGGCCCGCGAAGAATTCACGACGGCACGCACGCGGGCTGCCGATCGTCTCGAACAGTGTGTCGGCGCGCTCGAAGTGCTGCGAACGGACTGTCTCCGCCTCGGTGCCGGTCTGATCGCCGCCGAGGGGGTGACGGCAGAATTGGACAGGGTACGGGAGCTGAGCACGATCATCGATGCGGAGTTGCACGGGATCGACGAGTCCCGTCGCATCGTATCGAGCGACAACGAATCGAATTGACCGTCGAGGTCGGGGTTTTTCCAGCCCTCGCGCATGCGCCAGCAGAAGCCATACTTCATGCGTAGGCATTCATACCCCCGAACGCTCGACGTCCCTCTCGTGACCCCCACCTATATGCGTCTCTCCCGCTGGCTCGCCCTCGGCGCGCTGCTTGGTGCGCCTGGCCTCGCGCACGCTCAGAAGAAGGTCTTGACCCAGGCCGACTGGGACCTCTGGAGGTCCATTCAAGGCGCCGCTATCTCGAATGACGGCAAGTGGGCGATGTACTCGCTGGTACCGCTCGTCGGCGACGGCGAACTCATCGTCCGCGCCACGCAGGGCGCGACGGAATACAAGGTCCCGCGCGGCTACCTCGGCCGTCCAAACAACGTGCCCGGCGGTCTGCGCCCACGCGGCGGAAACGCCGAGGATGAACCGCAAGCGGCTACGGTGGCGCCTGGCCAGTTTTCGCCGGACAGCAAGTTCGGTCTCGTGCTCACCTATCCGACGCGGGCGGAGTTCGACCGCGTGTCACGGAATCGGAGACTCGCGGCGTCGGTGCAGAACCGCGCTGATCTTGCCATCGTGTCGCTCGCAGACGGCAAGGTCACGACCGTCCCCCGTGTTCGCTCGTTCCGCGTGCCGAACAACGGCGCATGGATCGCGTACATCCCTGAGGACACCACTGCCGCTGCAGATTCCACCGGTGGTCGCGCAGGAGGTGCAGGGCGTGGTGGCGCCGGTGGCGGTGCGCCAGCCGGTCCTCGTCGCCAGTACGGGAACGCGCTCGTCTTGCGCAATCTCTCGACGGGCACGGAAGAACGGTTGACGGACGTCGCGCAGTATTCCTTCGACGACAGTGCGAAGGTGATGGCGTACACCGTCATCTCGCGTGACCCGACGAAGGACGGCGCCTACGTCCGGAACATGTCGACCGGAGCGACGTCAACGCTCCTCGCTGGAGCCGGCGACTACAAGGGACTGACCTTCGACCGAACGGCCAGCCAGATCGCGTTCTTCTCGAACAAGGATGAATTCGGCAAGCCGAAGGCGTCGTTCACGCTGTATACGGCGAGCCTCAAGGGGGCTGGCGCCACGCCTGTCGTGTCGTCGGCGGATGTACCGAAGGGCATGCGTGTGGCCGATGGGGCGGGCGTCTCGTTCACGAAAGCCGGCAACGCGATCGCATTCGGTGTGTCGCCGATCCTGCCGGATTCTGTGCCGACGGATTCGCTCACCGGCAAGGCGGTGTTCGACCTCTGGCATTGGAAAGACCCACAGCTTCAGCCGACGCAGCGCATCAACGCGGCGCGAGATCGCAGCCGCTCGTACCAGAGCCTCTACTATCCGGCGACGAAGAAGATCGTCGCGCTCGCCGTGGACTCGCTGCCGACGGTCTCCCTCGGTGACGATGGCAAGGTGGTGCTCGGCACATCGCGCGAGCGGTATGCGATCGAGAGCATGTGGGGCGACGGCGCGACCGACGTCTACGTGATCGACGGCGTGACGGGTGTGGCGAAGGTCGTGCGCGAGAAGATCAGCGGCCAGGCGCAGCTCTCGCCTGAGGACAAGTACGTCGCCTTCTTCGACAAGGGCCACTGGTTCACGTACAACACCGCGAGCGGAAAGACGGTGAACGTGACCGGCAACATGAAGTCGGTCCACTTCGACCAGGAAACGCACGATACGCCGAACACGCCGCCGGCGTGGGGCATCGCGGGCTGGACGAAGGGCGACAAGACGATGCTGGTGTACGATCGCTTCGACTTGTGGGAACTCGATCCGAACGGTGTGAAGCCCGGCGTGATGGTGACTGACTCACTCGGACGAAAGAACAGCATCACGCTGCGGCTCATGCGCCTCGGCGCCGGTGGTGGCGGCGGCGGCCGTGGTGGCGGCGGCGGCTTCGGTGGGGGAAGCGACACGGCGAACGTCTACGACGCGATCGGGCAACTGTTCTTCCGCGCGATGAACGAGGAGACGAAGGCCGCCGGCTTCTATCGCGATCAACTCGGCGCGAACAAGGTGCCGGAGCCAGTCGTCATGGCCGACATCGCGTGGGGCACGCCGCTCAAGGCGAAGAACGCAGAGCAGTATCTCGTGACGAAGGGCACGTACGTCGACTTCCCGAATCTCTACACGGGCCCGAGTCTCACCAATCTGTCGAAGATTTCCGACGCGAATCCGCAGCAGAAAGATTACAACTGGGCCACCGTGGAGCTCGTCCACTGGACGAGCAGCGACGGCCACGAGCAGAAGGGATTGCTGTACAAGCCCGAGAACTTCGATCCGAAGAAGAAGTATCCACTCGTCTCCTACTTCTACGAGCAGCTCTCCAACAACCTGCACAGCTACGTCGCGCCCAACGGCCGCAACGTGATCAACCCCACGCACTACGCGTCGAACGGATACCTCGTGTTCGAGCCGGACATTCACTACGAGATCGGCTATCCGGGACCGAGCGCGATGAAGTCGATTATCCCCGGCGTGCAGATGTTGATTGGTCGCGGTTACGTGGACTCGAAGCACATGGGTCTTCAGGGGCAGTCGTGGGGCGGCTACCAGACGCTCTACATGATCACACAGACGCAGATGTTCGCCGCCGCGATGGCGGGCGCGCCGGTCGTGAACATGACGAGCGCGTACGGTGGCATTCGCTGGGGCACGGGAATTTCGCGCACCGGACAGTACGAGAACGGCCAGAGCCGCATCGGCGGCAGCCTGTGGGAGAATCCCATGCGCTACATCGAGAATTCTCCGCTCTTCTGGCTCGACAAGGTGACGACGCCGCTGTTCATCATGAACAACGACGCCGACGATGCGGTACCCTGGTACCAGGGCATCGAGACCTTCGTCGCGATGCGCCGTCTCGGCAAGGAAGCGTACTTCATCGACTACAACAACGATGTCCACAACCCGGCGAGTCGCGCGAACCAGAAAGACATCGCGATGCGCATGCAGCAGTTCTTCGACAACAAGCTGAAGGGTGCGCCGGC
>JAZJZK010000041.1:0-82797 GCA_040389905.1 Gemmatimonadota bacterium
CGGCCGCTCACGCCACGGGACAACGCCTGGTATTTTTGCGCCAAGAAGTAACTAATCTGGGCGGGGCGAGCGTACTGCTGGGGGAAGACCAGTCGTGTGCAGCTTGGCATCGGCTCGACCACGAATGCGATCATCCCAACACTGGTGTCCAACGCGCTTTCGTTCACGGCTCTCGCCGCCGAGAACAACTTTACCTGCGGTATCGGCGCGACTCACTATTGCTGGGGAGAGAATGCGCGTGGGTAGCCCGGCGACGGCACGTAGACCGGCAAGGTATCTCCGGTTGCGGTGTCAACCGCACTCGTATTTTACGTCAATTACGGCGGGACGCGGCTACACGTGCGCACTCATTTCGCGCGGCGCGGCCTACTGCTGGGGCGAGAACAACGGCGGCGAACTCGGTGTCGGTGCGGCGTCCGGCGCGCGTTAGGCGCCGTTGGCCGGCGTCTCACTCCGGGCGAACCCATTCGACTCGGCTCAGTGCAGGTTTTGGCGAGGCGAGCGGGTCCGGAAAACTCATACCCGGAGTGCACCCGCCGATCACTTGCCTCGGGATGACAACAAGCTTCAGGACAGGTGAACTGATGATTGACACGTGGTCCCACGGCACCCATCCTTTGGGTGCCACCCCGCGCGCCCACGTCGCGGACGCGCTGCGAATTCGGGCCGACCGATCCCTCTAAAGGCAATAGGCCCGACCAGAAACGTCCGATAGTCCGTCCGGTTTCAGTTCGCCTCCGCCGCAAAGTATTTCGAAGTCCCTTTCCCCTCTTGGTGAGCGATGACGTTCAAGCCATTCCGCTTCGCGCTGCTCGCGCTGGTACTGATTTTCTCTCTCGTACGATGCGGCGCGGATTCTCCGACCGGTGTCGTCGCGATCGCACTCGATCTTTCATCGGCGACGCTTCGAGTCGGTACCACCGTGCAGGTCAATGCGACGGTGACGGTCGGCGGCGTGACATCAACGCAGACCGTCACGTTCTCGTCTGACAACAGCGCGGTCTTGAGCGTCACCCCGACCGGGTTGATTCGCGCGCTCACCATCGGAACCGCGAACCTGACCGCGACGGCCAGCTCCGGCGAAACGAAGACCGCCCTGGTCACCGTCATCGCTGGACTTCCGTTCTCCGTCCAGAAGACGGCGGGTGACGGACTGACGGCGGTTGCCGGGACCACGACGGCCACGCCGCCGACCGTTGTCGTGCGCGATTCGGCTGGCAACCTGCTCTCCGGGGTTGCGGTGACGTTCGCCGTGGCAAGTGGGGGCGGTTCGGTGACCGGCGCCAGCGCGACGACGAACGCTTCGGGCGTCGCAACGGCTGGTTCGTGGACACTCGGCCCGAATGCGGGCACCAATACATTGACGGCGACGGCGACTGGTGTCGCCACCTCGGCGATCTTCTCCGCCACCGGCACAGCGCCAGTTCCAAGTACCATCGCGATCAATGGCGGCAACGGCCAGACGGCAACCAGCGGATTGGCGGTGCCGGCCGCACCCTCCGTGATCGTTCGAAACAACCTCGGCCAGCCAGCCGCTGGAGTCACCGTCGTCTTCTCGGTGGGCGCGGGCGGTGGCGTCGTCACCGGCAGTACCCAGGTGACCAATGCGAGTGGCATCGCCACGGTTGGTTCGTGGAACCTCGGTGCCGCCGGCGTGAATACGCTCAACGCGACCGCGGCTGGACTGCCCGCCGTGGTCTTCACCGCCACGGCAACGGCGGCACCATCGAACACGATGAGCGCCAATGGCGGGAATGGACAGAGTGCCGTGACTGGCACCGCCGTCGCCATTGCACCGTCCGTCATCGTGTTGACGAGCACCGGGCAGCCGGTTCCGGGCACGCAGGTGACCTTTGCCATCGCCTCGGGTGGCGGTTCGATCACCGGCGCCACAGCGATCACCAATGCGAACGGCGTCGCCGCGGTCGGCTCCTGGACGCTCGGCGCTGTTGGAGCCAACACGTTGACGGCCTCGGCATCCGGGCTCGGGACGGTCACCTTCACAGCCACCGCCACCGCGGCGCCCACCGGCAGCCTCGTGTTGAGCGGTTCCTCGCTGTCCTTCGCCGCGGTCGTGAACGGAAACACGCCGTCTGCACAGAGCATCCAGGTCACGAACAGCGCGACCGGTACGCTGTCCGGTCTCGCGACGGGTACCATTTCCTATTCTGGCCTCGGGACTGGCTGGCTTTCGGTTAGCCTGAATGGCGCGACGACACCCGCAACGCTCACGGTAGCGATCGCCTCGGCACTGCCTCCCGGTACGTACGGCGCGAGCTTCCCCGTCACGGCGACGGGAGCGTCCAATAACCCGCAAACGGTCAGCGTCACCTTCGTTGTCGCACCAGCCTCGCAGATCATCGTGACGCAGCAGCCCGCCGGCGCGAGCACGGGGAATCTCCTCACAACCCAGCCGGTCGTTCGCGTGGCGGATGGCTTTGGCGGTACGATCACCGCCTTCAACGGTCCTGTCACGGCGACGTTGGTCGGGGCCGGCGGCGTGCTGAGTGGCACGACCACGGTCAACGCGGTGAACGGCATTGCCACCTTCACCAATCTTGTCGTCACCGGGGTTGGCACGTACAGCCTTGCGTTCAGCGCCACGGCATCGACCGGGACGTCCGCGACCTTCGCGGTCGCGCCATTGCCCCCGACGAAGTTGGGAATGGGCACGCAGCCCGCCGGCGCCGTCAGCAATACGGTGTTCAGCACGCAACCGGTCGTAGAACTTCGCGACGTCAACGGGAATGTGGTTACGGGTGCGACCGGAAACGTCACGGTCGCTGTGACTGGCGAGTCCGGCCCTGGCACGCTCTCCGGCACGCTGACGGTGGCGGCGGTGAACGGCGTCGCCCGTTTCACGGACCTCAAGATTTCTGCCACCGGGTCGTACACGCTCGCCTTCACGTCTGGAACGCTGACGGGCATCAACTCGGCAACGTTCTCGGTGACCGCCTCGCCGCCAACCAACCTTGGCATCAGCACGCAGCCGGGTGGTTCGCAGACCGGGTCGGTCCTCACGACGCAACCAGTCGTGCTCGTTCGCGACTTCTCGCTGGCCACGGTCGTTGGCGCGACCAACGCGGTCACGGCGACGCTGAACGGCGCCGGCGGTACGCTGAGCGGCACGACGACAGTCAACGCCGTTAACGGCGTCGCCACGTTCACCGATCTCAAGATCACCGGCGCCGGCACGTACACGATCACGTTCAACGCTGGACCGTTGGCTCCGGTCACGTCCGCCTCGATCATCGTAGCCGCGCTACCGCCCACGCAGTTGACGATTGGCACGCAGCCTGTTGGCGGAGGAACTGGGTTGCTCCTGCCGACCCAGCCTGTCATTCAGGTGAAGGATGCGTCGAACGGCGTCGTGAACGGTGCAACCAATGCCGTGACCGTGGCGCTCGTCGGCGCCGGCGGTACGCTGAGTGGCACGACCACGGTGAACGCGGTCAACGGCATCGCAACGTTCACTGACCTCAAGATCACGGGCGTCGGCAGCTACACGCTCTCGTTCACGTCGGGCGCGCTGACTGGCGTGACGTCCGGGACGGTCACCATCTCCACGCTCCCGCCGACCAAGCTGGTCGTGCAGACGCAGCCGAGTGCGTCCACGGTCTCGGGATCGGTCTTCGCGGCACAGCCGGTCGTCCAGGTCCAGGATCAATCGAACGGGGTCGTCGCCGCGGCAAACAACCCGGTGACCGCCACACTGAGCGGCGCAGGCGGAACGCTCTCTGGTACGACCACCGTCAATGCCGTCAACGGCATCGCGACCTTCACGGATCTGAAGGTGACGGGCGCCGGCACGTACACGATCATCTTCAGCGCCGGCGCGCTGACGTCGGCAACCTCGGCGTCGATTACCATCACGCCGCTGCCCGCGACGCAGTTGACCATGCAGACGCAGCCGGGTGGTGCGAGCGCGAACGCGATCTTCACGACGCAGCCTATCGTGCAGGTGAGGGACGCATCGAATAGTGTCGTCGCAGGCGGGTCGAACCCGGTGACGGCGACGCTCGTCGGCACCGGCGGAACGCTCAGTGGCACGACGACGGTGAATGCCGTGAACGGCATCGCGACCTTTACGAACCTGAAGGTGTCCGCGGCCGGGACGTACTCCATCACGTTCAGCTCCGGCAGCCTCACGTCCGTCACGTCGGCGCCATTCACCGTCACCATCAATCCGGCGGTTTCGATCGCGGTGAACGTTGGCGCCTCGGCGACGGCCAGTGCGGCGGTCGGCACGAACATCACCATCCCCGTTGGAATCGACATGGCCAATGGACAGGGGCAGAACCTTGCCTCGCTGACGTTCAAGGTCACGTGGGATCCGACCAAGTTCGACTATGTAAGCCGCACCAACGGAACATTCGGAACCGCTGGCTCGTTCACGGTGAACACGGCCAACACGGCAACGGGTGAACTGGCGGTTTCGGTGTTCGACAACGACGGCTTCTCGACGGGCGCGCCGACGATCCTCAACGTCACGCTGGCGCCGAAGGTTGCTGTTGCAGGCAGTACGGTGACCGCCACGGTCAGTGCTGCTGGTGATGTCAACGGCGTTTCGATCCCGCCGAGTGCATTCGCAGTCCGCGCGCTGTCGGTGACGACGGCGCCGGCGCCGGCCACCAAGCTGTCGATTCAGACGCAGCCGTCGGGCGCCGTCTCTGGCAGCACGCTAACGAACCAGCCGGTCATTCAGATCCAGGATGCCTCGAGTGGCGTGGTGGTTGCGGCAACGAATTCCGTGACGGCGACGCTCGTCGGCTCAGGCGGTACGCTCTCCGGCACCACGACGGTCGCTGCGGTCAACGGCATCGCGACGTTCACGGATTTGCAAGTGACCGGAGCGGGGACCTACACGATCACCTTCTCGTCGGGAGCGCTGGCGTCGGCGACGTCGAACTCGATCACGATCACGCCGCAGCCGGCGACCAAGCTGGCCATCGCCACGCAGCCCGCGGGTGCAGCGTCGGGTGAACTGCTCTCCTCGCAGCCTGTGGTTCAGATCCAGGACGCATCGAACGGCGTTGTGACAGGTGCCACGAACTCCGTGACCGCAGCGCTCGGCGGCGGAAGCAGCGGCACGCTCTCCGGAACAACCACGGTTGTCGCGGTTGGCGGCGTGGCCACCTTCACCGACTTGAGAATCACGGGAGCGGGCAACAGTACGATTGTCTTCACGTCGGCCGCCCTCGCCTCGGCGACGTCGAACTCCATTTCCACGAGCGCGCTGCCGGCGACCAAGGTCGTGATCACCACGCAGCCGAGTGGTGCGTCGTCAGGATCGGTGCTGGCAACGCAGCCGGTCGTGCAGTTGCAGGATGCATCCAACACGGTCGTCGCCGGCGCGGGGAATTCCGTGACGGCGACGCTGAACGGATCTGGCGGAACGCTATCCGGTACGACGACGGTCAATGCGGTCAACGGCACGGCGACCTTCACCGACCTCAAGGTGACGGGCGCGGGCAGCTACACGATCACGTTCACATCCGGAGCGCTCACGGCGGCAACGTCCAATAGCATCACGATCACTGCGCTGCCCGCGTCGCAACTCTTTGTCGCGGTGCAGCCGTCGTCGGGCGGAACCTCGGGTCAGCCGTTCACGACGCAGCCGGTCGTGCACATTCGGGACGCGGCGAACAGCCTGGTGACGACGGCCAACAACAACGTGACCGCGACGATCAATGGATCGGGCGGGCTGTTGTTCGGCACGACGACCGTCGCCGCAGTGAACGGTGTTGCGACCTTCACGGATCTCGATGCGATGCCTGCTGGTACCTACACACTGACCTTCGCCTCGGGCGGATTGACGTCGGCAACATCGGCGTCGTTCACCGTGGTGTCGGGCGCGGCGCATCACCTGGCCATCACGACGCAGCCGACTGGCAACGTGTCCGGCTCCAACCTGAACACGCAGCCCGTCGTCCGCGTCGAGGACATCACCAATTCGCCAGTCACGAGCAGCTCCGTCATCGTCACGGCGACCCTGGACGGTGCAGGCGGAACCCTCGGCGGCACGACTTCGGTCACGTCGGTCAATGGTGTCGCGACCTTCACCAACCTCAAGGTGACGGGAGCGGGCAACTACACGATCACGTTCATCGCGAGCGGGCTGACGTCGGCAACGTCGAACAGCATTAACATCACGGCGCAGACCGCAACGCAACTCGCGATCACGACGCAACCGTCGCCGAATGTGACGGGCGGGGTGGCATTCCCGACGCAACCGGTCGTCGAGATTCGAGACGGGTCTGGCAACCGGGTCGCGGGCTCAACGACGTCGGTGACGGCAACGGTCAACGGGCCCGGTAATCTCCAGGGGACCACGACCGTGAACGCTGTGGACGGCGTTGCCACCTTCACGAATCTGAACCTGCGGCCCGCCGGTACGGTGACGCTCACCTTCAGCTCGAGCGGCCTGACACCGGCGACCTCGAATTCCATCACGACGGTGGCAGGGCCGCCCGCAGTCGTCCACATCACGACGCAGCCTGCCGGTGCACAGTCCGGGGCGCTGCTGGCAACGCAGCCGGTCATCGACATTCGGGACAACGCGAGCTCGGTTGCCACGACGGCGACGAATGCGGTTACCGCGACATTGAACGGCGCTGGCGGGACGCTCAGCGGGACGACGACGGTGAACGCCGTCAATGGATTCGCGACGTTCACTGACCTCAGGGTGACGGGCGCGGGCAGCTACACCATCACCTTCAGCTCCTCGGGTCTGACCCCGGCGACGTCGAGCTCGTTTACGATTACCGCGGTGCCGGCCACCCAGCTTGCGGTTACCACCCAACCTGCTGGCGCCGCCTCTGGTGTGGCCTTCACGACGCAGCCAGTTGTTCAGGTGCGGGATGCGTCGAACGGACTCGTTGGCACGGCCGCTGACGCTGTCACGGCGACGCTCAACGGAGCCGGCGGAACATTGACCGGGACCACGACGGTGAACGCGGTGAATGGTGTTGCCACCTTCACCAATCTCGTCATCACTGGGCCTGGCTCGTACACCATCACCTTTAGCGCAGCAGGGCTGACGCCAGCCAACTCGGCGTCACTCACCGTTACGCCAGGGCCGGACAACAAGCTGGCGATGCAGACGCAGCCTGTCGGCGGCGCCACGCTGACGACGCAGCCAGTCGTTCGGGTCGAAGACGCGAATAGCGTCCTGACCACCTCGAACAGAAGCGTGACGGCGACCCTGAACGGCGGCGGCGGAACGTTGGGTGGTACCGCGACCGTGAATGCGGTGAATGGAATTGCCACCTTCACGAACCTCACCGTGACAGGAGCGGGAACGTACACGCTCACCTTCTCGTCGAGTGGCGTGACGCCGGTGATCTCGGCGCCGTTCACCATCACGGGCACTCCGGCCAGCATCAACCTGAATGTGGGCGCCTCGGCGACGGCCGACGCCACGGTCGGAACAAATCTCGTGGTGCCGATCATCGCGGACATGTCGAACGCGCAGGGCCAGAACCTCGCGTCGGTGACGTTCAACTTCACGTGGGATCCGGCCAAGTTCGACTACGTGAGCCGGACCAACGGTACCTTCGGTGGCGGCGCGTCATACACGGTGAATACGGCGAACGCGGCGAGCGGCCAGTTGGCGGTCTCGATCTTCGACAACGACGGATTCTCGACGGGGTCGCCGACCATCCTCAGCGTCACGCTCTCGCCGAAAGTGGCGGTCACGGGGAGCGGCATCACGGTCGCAGTCAGCACAGCGGGTGACGTCAACGGTACCTCCATCCCGACGAGCAAGTTCGTGATTCGCCCGTTGTCCGTGACGACGACGGGGGCAGCGGCGCCGACGCCCACCAAGCTGGGGATCCAGACCCAGCCTGGTGGTGCGATCAGCGGCAGTGCGATCAATCCGCAGCCAGTCGTTCAGGTGCAGGACGCCTCGAGCGTGACCGTTCCGGGGAACATCGCAGCAGTCACGGCGACGCTGAATGGCGCTGGCGGCACGCTCTCGGGCACCACGACGGTGAACGCCGTGAACGGTGTCGCGACCTTCTCCAACCTCGTGGTCACCGGGGCGGGGAGCTACACGATCACGCTCAGTTCGTCGGGTCTGACGCCGGTCACGTCGAACAGCATTACCATCACGGCGTCCAACACACCGTCGCAACTCGCCATCAGCACCCAACCGAGCGGAGCCGTCTCCGGAGCGGCATTCACGACGCAACCAGTGGTGCAGATCCTCAACTCGTCCAATGCGCTCGTCACCACGGCGAACAACCAGGTGACGGCCACGCTCAACGGTGCCGGCGGTACGCTGATCGGCACCGCGACGGTGACTGCGGTAAACGGTGTGGCGACCTTCTCTGGACTCGGGATTACCGGGGCTGGGAGCTACACGATTTCGTTCAGCGCAGCGAGCCTCACGTCAGCCACGTCGAGCAGCATCACGGTGACCTCGCCGCCCGCTGGGGCGACGATCAACCTGAACGTCGGCGCCAATGCGACGGCTACCGCGACGAACGGGACGAATTTCTCGATACCGATTACGGCGGACATGTCCAACGCGCAGGGTCAAAACCTTGCGTCGATGACGTTCCAGGTCACGTGGGACAACACCAAGTTCGACTACGTGAGCCGTACGAATGGAACGTTCGGTGACGGGCCGTCGTACACGGTGAACACCAGCCAGACGTCGAGCGGAATCCTCACGGTATCCGTGTTCGACAACGACGGCTTCTCGACGGGCGCTCCGGTGATCCTGACCGTAACGCTTCTTCCGAAGGCGTCGGCCACCAATACCCCCGTGGGCCTGTCCGTGACAACCGCTGGAGACGTCAACGGATCTACCATTCCACCGAGCAAGATCGTTGTCAGACCGCTATCGGTCACAACGCCGTAAGCGATGCGAAAAGGGCGGGTGCGGTCCCTCTAGAGGGAACGTACCCCGCCCCGTGCGGTACAAGCTGGCGTGAAGCGGCGCCGGACTCTAGATTTCCCGTGGCACGAGATCACCCCCTGGCTAGGCGCGTCCCGCGCTCCGTCTGCCTCCCGAGGTCATTCAATGATCAAGCATCGTGTAGTGCTCGCCGCAGTTCTCTGCGCCGCCGCAGCCTGTACCGACGACGCGACACCGATTGCTTCACCGATCACGATGGTCCCGACCGGTGACGTGCAGGTGGTGATTCAACAGGACAAGAGCGTCGTGGGTGAAGACGCCGTGTTCATCGTCCAGGTTGTGGCCAACGGTCTTCCCGTGGCAGCGTATCAGGGTGACGTCACGTTCTCACCGGAAGCGATGAAGGTGATGTCCGTTCGCACCGCAGAGAACAAGGACGGGGAGTTCCGCGTCGTCAACAGCGAGCAGCTCGAGAGCGGCCACATCAAGTTCGCCGTGTTCGCTCCGGAAGCCCTGGGTTCTACCGAAGCGTTCCGCTTCGTTGCCCGGTTGAACGGCCCGCTGTCCGCCGCGAATGTCGTTGGTGCGCTCGACGTCGTTGGTGAGGCGAGTGGCGTGTCCGTTTCAACAAGCAAGATTCGGAAGAGCGTTGGCATTTATGACGCGCACACCAACGCGCTCATCGCTCGCTGAGCCTTGACGGAGAGGCAAATGTTCGTCGGACGTTCAGGGCGCGCCATCGGCCAATTCGCCGGTGGCGCGCTGTTGTTTGCGGCAGTGTCGGCGTTCACGCCAACCGCCGCCCACGCGCCAGCCGTTCCGAGCGTGCGTGTCGCGGTCGTGCGAGCCGCGGAGAGCACGGACAAGCGCATCGTGCTCTTCGTGCGCGTCGATGGAACCGGCCTCGTCCTCGGTTCGTATCAGGGGCACCTGCACTTCGATCCCGCAGCCTTCGTCGTCGACTCCGCGGTCGCGGGCAAGGATGGCAGCCGGTACGTGAACCCGGCGGATGCACCAAAGGGTGCCATTCGATTTGCCGGCTTCACCACCTCGGGCTTCACCAGTAGCGACGCCGTTCGCATCGTCGGTCGCTCCCTCAAACCTCTCGCAGCCGCGAAGATCACGGCCGAGCTGGAAGTTGCGGGCGATCTGGATGGAAAAGCCGTGGCGAAGGCATCCCTCGTTTCCGCCACAAGCGTTACGGACAAGTAGTCCCGCTTGTTTTGTCGCCCTCGAGCGAAGCGAAGGGCCCGCACCTCCGCTTTAACTACTGTCGTACTGGCGTTTTCGGCGCAGCGCGAACCGCATGCGCTGGTTGTCCGCCGATAGCCCGCCCATTCAAATCGGTCACCATTGGAGCCGGCCACGGCAGCTCCTTCATCTCGATGCGTACCGGCAGCGGCGCTCCTGGCAGCGGCTCGAAATACGGCACTCCGTCCGATTGCGATACATCGACGACATAGCCGATATCGATCAGCGACGCGGCCGTCAGTGGGCTCAGCGGATTCAGCCCGCCGCTCCCGGTCGTGAAGCCTGTCATGAGTTCCCGTTTGAGCACTGACTCGCGCCAGTGAGCATTTCGCGTCCCAGAGCCGCAACAGTTCTCGACAGGAACGACCGCGCCCTCGTATCCCGTTCCCATTTTCTGAAAGACCCACTTGGCGTTGACGCCGTCGAACGTGGGGTCGCCAGCCGGGTCTGGAGTCGACGGCGCAGGGTTGAGCAGCAGATTCTCCCAATTCGTGCCGATGCCGAGCACGTGACCAACCTCGTGCAGGACGACGGGATTCAATGTCCCATTCGACTCCATGTTCGCGACGTCGGCTTGATCCAGGGTGATGCGACCGATGTACGCGTGACCTGACCCGTTCCGAACAACGCACGGGCCACCATTGCCCAGCGTGCCACCGGTGCCGTCGATGGTCGCCACGGAGACATAGATGATCAGGTCGTCGATCGTCTCCGTCAGATTGTTCGGGAGCGTTGGAACGCAGTTCGAGAGATTGAGGTTGTTGACCGGCACATTCGGCAAGTCGCCGCGGATGATCTGCGACCAGCGAGTCGACGCGGTCGCGAACGCGGTGGCCACCGCCGTGGGGAGTGTGGTCAGCGGGCGGATCTCGATGTTGAAGGCCTGAGCGGTCGTGCCTACGGTGAGCGTCGCCGAGTTCGACACTTCGCCGATCGTTGCCGTGATGGTCGACGTTCCGCTTCCAAGCGCCTGCACGGTGCCATCAGCGGCGACACGCGCAACGTTCGGGGATGACGACGACCACGTGACCGCCGCACCAATGACGGTACCGCCGGGATTCTTCACCTCGGCGGTTGCGGTCGTCGTGTTGTTCCCGGTGAGTGAGTTGCTGCCGAGCGACACCGCGATCGAGCCGACGACGATTCCGCCCGACACGGTGACTGTCGTCGAGCCACTGATACCGTTGGCCGTCGCGGTAATGGTGGTCGACCCGTTCGCGATACCAGTGACGAGACCCGCCGCCGAGACCGTCGCAACCGCTGGAATCGAGGAGCTCCACGTGACGGGCCAACCGGAGACCACTGCATTCGCGGTATCGCGTGCCGTCGCAGTCATCTGCTGTGTGCCCCCGATCGGGACATTCTGAGCCGATGGAGTCACCGCCACGCTCGCGATTGGAGCGATCGTTACGGTCAGTGGGCTTTCTCCACGCGTGACCGACGGACTGATCCAGTACACGACCACGTCGGAGGCGCCGGCACGGACATCTTGTACGCCGCGCACCGTCAGTCGCACGAACCCAGGCGCCGGTTGCGACGCGAGCGACGTGGTATACGCCAGGGTGCCGGTCGTGGGATTCGTGAGGTTGTCGCACGCGTCGGTCGACTCGCCATCGAACTCCTGCGTAAGCGTGCCGGTCGTCCACTGAACTCCGCCGCAATACAGGTCGCCATTTCTCGCGTCGAGCGCGCCGGAGGGATCTGCGATCTTCCACGCGACCGGAATCGGAGCGCCGATCGCAGCACTCGGCCGCAGCGTGGTCATGGTAAACGTCGCCGGCGTCAGCGTCAGGGAACGGTTCACGATGCCCGCGGGGACGGAGATCGTGAACTGGCCCCCTGCGAGAAACAGCGAATTCGTCGTGGTCCCAGCATCGATCGCCACCACGCGCACGGTGTAACTGCCGGCCGACGGCAGCACGAGATCCATCGTGCCTCCGGTCATCGCGGTGCCCGTCAGCGAAAAGCCGAGGAATCCGCTGATACTCGCACCAGAGACCTGCGCGATGTACTGGCGCGCCGTGCGCCCTGATTGCGCGACCGTCAGGTGGACGGTCGGCACTGCTGCGGCAACGGTCAGCGCGACGGAGGCGGAGACGGCTGGATTGGTGATAGAAGTTGCCGTAATCGTCGTGGTGCCTACGGCCACCGTCGCGACGAAGCCATCGGCGTTGACGGTCGCGATGCCCGGATTGCTCGAGGTCCAGGTGAACGATGCGCAGCCCGTCAGGTCGGCACTCGCCGCATTACGCGGCGTCACCGCGAGTTGCAGCGTCCCTCCCGCGGTAATCGTCTGCGCGCCGCTCGGTGTGATCGAAGCGCTGGCCACGGTTGGCGCGGTGAACGCATCCGTGTTGACGCGCGCGGCCGCGCCGAGCGCTACGCTGAAGCGGGCGACCTGCTGCGCATCGATGATGTTCACACTGCCGTCCGCCGTCACGTCGCCGCGGTACGAAAGCGCATTTGCATTGGCGACACTGAGGCCCACACTGGCGCGAGCGATCTGCTGAGCGTCGATGATATTGACGACGTCGTCGCTGTTTACGTCGCCCCACCTGCCGGACAAGGCCACGCAGACGTCGAGCCCTCGGGGCCGAAGCAGCTGAAGGATGCTCTCGGCCGTCGCACGCGCAGCCGCCGTCGGAGCAACGGTGACGCGGGTTCCGCCGCTCGTAGCGCCCGCCGTGAAGTACGCATTCATCAAGCTGCTGCTGCTCGCGAGTGCGGTCGCGTTCGATGTCGTGAACGTCGCCAGGCCGCTGGACAGGCTCGCGCTGAAGCTCCAACCGAGTCCAGGCACGGTGCGCAGGGAGTCGAGCGTGAGTTGACTCGCACCCCAGCCGATGCTTCCACTCAGCGACGCGATATTCTCCGAGCCGGCATTCGTGAGATCCACGACCACCGGAACTGTAATCTTGCCCCCTGGCAATACGACGGCGCTCGGGGCGCTGCCTGCGGACACCGTGATACTCTGTGCGGCGAGGGGCGCCGCGATGCTGCTCACCGCCGCGAGAAGGGCAACGGCGGCGACGACGCCAAGCGCCCGTTTCCGGGGGGCATTGTCACGGGGTCGATACATCCAGGTCATGACGCAATTGGCAGGGTCGACGTGGTCGCGGCAAGAGCATCTGAGTGATTTCTCTCTCGGTAGACCCGCTGGCTGTCGCGGACCCCGCATGCTAGTCTTGCGGCACGGTATACAATTCGATATCCCTTTCAACCGACTGACGAATGGGCGCCATGCGCCTTGCACTCTGTGGCACAGCGCTGATCGCTTTCACCGCCGCCGGAGCGCAGACGCGCGTGACGGTGCGTGGCACCGCGTACGATAGCGTGCGAGCGCTGCCGATTGTGAATGCGTTCGTGAGTATCGCCGGCAGGAGCGCGATGACGGACACGGCCGGCTTCTTCCAAATCGACAGTATCACGCCCGGACCGCACACCGTTGCGCTTCAACACGAATCACTCGATTCGCTCGGCCTTTCCGGCGTCACGGTCAAGTCCGTGGTCACGGACGGGCGTGACACGATTCGCCTGGGAGTCCCGAGCTTCAGCAGTCTCTGGCGCGTCGTGTGCGGTCGGCCGGCGCCGGCGCTCGATAGCGGTGTCGTCTTCGGGTCGATTCGCGACGTTGCAGCGCAACAACCGGTGAACGGGGCCAGCGTTTCCGCGAGCTGGCTCGATCTCACGGTCGGCGCGGGTGGCGCGCTCGCGCAGAAGCGGTGGAAGCTGACCGCGACCTCGGATGCCAGCGGCTCTTATGCCTTGTGCGGTCTACCCGTTGATGTCGTGACTCAGGTACATGCGGCGACCGACTCGGCGGCGAGTGGCGCAATCGACCAGGTCGTTCCCACAGCGCTCCGCATCCAGCGCCGAGACCTTGTGGTTGGCACCACGGGCGAGAGCCCGCTGGCGAAAGGAACGATCTCCGGCGTGGTGACGAACGAGGCAGGACGGCCACTGGCCGAGGCGCGTGTGGCAGTAACGGACGTGCCGGAAGTGAGAACGGACGCCGAGGGGCGCTTTACGATTCGCGGAGTGCGCTCGGGCACGCAACAGCTCGAGGCGCTCTCGCTGGGGCTGCTCCCTGGTATCGTCGCCGTCGACGTTCGACCGAACGCCGTGGCCGATGTGTTGATCGCCCTCGTCAAGGGTCACACGTTGGATACGGTGAAGGTCAACGCGACGTCCGTGCGCCGGAACATGATTGCCGACATCGAGAGCCGCCGGAAGAGCGGGACGGGGCACTACATCGATTCGACGAAGGTCAACCAATACCCGAGGCTCTTGTCCGTCTTCGAGGAGATTCCGAGCACGCGCACGCAAAATGGAGCGGTGTACTTCACCAGCAACAATCCGAAGGGCTGTCTCGCTTACCTCTGGGTCGACGGGATGCGGATCACTCCGAATCCACGCGATGTGTCCTTCGAGCTTTCGAACATCCAAGCGCTGGACATCGCGCAGATCGAAGTCTACTCGCACCCTGGATCCGTGCCGATAAAGTTCCAGGGAAAACTGGGACAAGCCTGTGGTGCCGTCGTCATCTGGACGAAGCGCATCCTGCCGTGATTAGATGTCAGTCACGACGGAGCGGTAAATAGCGCTGAGTTCGTCTCGCTCGAGAAGAAAACGAGTGGCAGACGCACTTCATATGTTTGGGCACGAATGCTGCCCTTCGGCCCTGCATGTCGGACTTTGTCATTCGAAGCGATTGCGAGTCGCGGTTCACTGTCAGCGATACGCATTGTGAGGTGATCCTCGAGCAGCTGGTGGCTGCCAAGGCGCTGTCGAGTGGAGAGCCCCTGCAACTGCTGATTGTGGTTGCGCATCCGGACGACGAAGCAATCGGCGCAGGCGCGTTGCTTCGCCACTATCCGAGTGCGACCATCGCGCACCTCACGGATGGCGGAGGGGTTGGGGAGCACACCGCGGTGGCGCGCGGTTTCGAATGTCGGGCCGATTACGCAACGGCGAGACGGGCGGAAGTACTCGCCGCACTTTCGCTCGTTGGTATTCCAGACCAACGCGTTCGTGCGCTCGGCATTCCCGATGGGGAGGCCGGCCACCGGCTTCTCGAATGCTGCCAGGAGGTCATCGATCTCATCGACGACGTGCGGCCAGATGTCGTGCTCACGCATCCCTACGAAGGCGGGCACAGCGACCACGATGCGACGGCGTTCGCCGTGCATCTCGCGGCGGGCGTGCTGAGGCGCGAAGGGGGATGTGCCCCGATCATCCTCGAGCTGACGTCGTATCACAACTCCAACGGCGAGCGCGTGCGGGGGCGCTTTCTTCCGCGAGATGGCGTGCGAGTCCGAACGATTCAGCTCGATCCCTGTGCGCAGGCGCTCAAGACGGGAATGTTCGCGGCGTTCACGAGCCAGCGTGATGTGGTCGACAAGTTTCCCGTCGATGCGGAGCGCTTCCGAGTCGCGCCGCGCTACCTGTTCACGGAGGCGCCCCATCTTGGCGTGCTGGACTACGAGCGCTTCTGTGGCTCAATCACGGGCAAGGCGTGGCGCGAAATGGCGGCCAAGGCCCTCGATTCGCTTCGCGCGAGACGGCGAACCGTCTCCCACCAGTTGGACTGATGGACACCCCGCCAACCGCTTCCACGACCATTCGCGCCGAAATCTCCGACGTTCCGCACTTCTCGAAGGGCCGAGAGCGGTTCATCAGGATGTTCGGCATCTTCTCGCTGATCGTGGGCCTCTGCTGGCTCTACTGGCGGTGGAACTACACGCTGAACCCCGACGCGATGTGGTTCTCCCTGCTACTCGTCAGCGCAGAGACGTGGGGCCTGTTCATCTCCGCGATGTTTCTGTTCAATGCGTGGAGAATTCCCGAACGGGAGCATCTGCCACCGGCACAGGGCAGGAGTGTGGACGTGTTCATCACGGCCTACGACGAGCCGCTGGAAGTGTTGCGTCGCACCGCGCTCGGCGCCAAGGCGATCCGGTATCCACACCGCACCTATGTGCTCGACGACGGCAAGCGCGATGAAGTGCGTGCGCTGACCGAGGAACTCGGGATTGGCTACATCCGCCGCGTCGGAAGTATCAACGCGAAGGCCGGCAATCTCAATCACGCCATCAGTGTTACGCGCGGTGAGTTCATCCTGCAGCTCGACACGGATCATGTGCCGCTCCCCAACATTGTCGACGAGCTACTCGGGTATTTCAACGATCCACTGGTTGCCCTCGTGCAGTCGCCGCAAGACTTCTATAACACGGACTCATTCACGCACGTCGTCAACGCGGGTGCGAAATCACTCTGGGAAGAGAACCGCATTTTCTACTCGCTGATCCAGCCGGGAAAGGACTATTGGAACGGATCGTTCTTCTGCGGCAGTTGCGGCATGCTGCGGCGGAGTGCGATCGAGGCAATCGGCGGATTTTCCACCAAGACGATCATCGAAGACATGGAAACGTCCATCGTGCTGCACACGCACGGATGGAAGTCGCGCTACCATCAGGAGGCCCTCGCGTTCGGGCTGTCCCCGAGCAGCGCGAGCGCGTTTCACGTTCAACGCATGCGGTGGGCGCAGGGCTCGATGCAGATCCTTCGCAAAATGAATCCGCTCTTCCTCCCCGGACTCCAGCCTGGGCAACGCCTCACTTACCTGACCGCCAACCTGTATCCGTTCGACGGCTGGCAGAAGCTGATCTTCTACCTGTCGCCCGTCGTGTTCCTGCTCACCGGCCTGGTGCCGGTGAAGGCCGACACGGGCGTGTTGATGGCGGCACTCAGTGTGTATCTCATCGTCTCGATCGCGAGCTTCGAACTCACCGCGCGTGGTACGGGATACATCCTGATTTCGGAACGGTACAACGTTGCGAAGTTCTGGACCTTTGCCATTGCGACGTTGACGCTGTTCACGAACAAGAAGCTCAAGTTCAACGTTACGCCGAAAGGCATCTCCGACATCCCGCTTCAGACGTACCTGCCGCATCTCCTCCTGCTGATCGTATCGGCAGTTGCTCTCGTCTGGGCACCGCTCGCATTTCACTACGGCTGGGTGAACTACCAGGTCAAGTCGTTCGACCTGGCGTTCATCGTCAGCATGGTGTGGCTCTGTTGGAACATCTACTACTCCGCGGGGGTGGTGCGGTTGAGCAGGGGGGCGCGCCAGCAGCGTGCGGACCATCGGTTCGTGGACGACGTGCCGGTGACGCTGGCGCTCGACGACGGAAGCGTTCCGTCGGAGTGGCCCGCGGCCGTGGCGATGACGGAGAATCTCAATCCGTCCGGCATGGCATTCCGTGCGACGTTCGAGCTGCCGGCGGGAACACCGCTCCGCTGCTCGCTGCCCCTGTCGAGTGAAACGGTGAACGTCGTGGGGAAGGTGATGCATGTTGCGCGAGAGCATGCAGCCCACGGAAACGTCTTCGTGCATGGCGTGTTGTTCGAGGACGTTCCCGTGTCGGTGCGCGACGCCATCGAGACGCATTGCACGCAGCATGCGGTCCCGGTTTGGCGGCGGCGGTATCGCCAGAGCGTGGACGTCGTTGCGCGCGCCGCGGAAGTACTGCGCAACCCGCGCCGCAACAAGCGCGTTCGGATTCAGCTTCCAGCCCGTCTCGTCATTGGTGAGGGTGCTACGGAACGCATTTCCGGGGGCTTGCTCGAGGAATTGAGCCCCCAGGGCGCTCGGCTCCTCGTTGAACTGGCGATTCTTCCGGGAACGCCCATTCGCTTCGAAGTGCCGGGTTCGGAGATCGACGGAAGCGGACGCGTCGTCTTCTCGAGCGCTCTCGAGTCGCCGATGAACGTGCGCTTTACGATTGGCGTCGCGCTCGATGCTCCAATCGCATTCGGACACAGCCGCTCGCGCATCGGGCGGCCTGGCGTCGGAAGCGTCGCATGAGTACCACGACGGACGATGTCGCAACGGACCAGCGAGCCATTGTCATCCATGCGCCGCTCACGGGGGATCCGGCCCGCATCAATGAACTGCCGGAGGCGCTGCGGAGCGACGCTGCACTGCGCGCGCCGACCGTGGTGCGAGAGCTACCGCCGAGCATTCGGGACCCGCACGTCCATCGCGCCGAGTTGGCGGCGCGTGCCGCGCAGAATCGAGTTCGGGTCTTTGGTCTCGACGCAGTGCGGGGGATCTCGCTCCTTGCAATGAACCTGACGTTCGCGCTTCCATCGGTGATGCTCCTGCCTGCGTGGATGTACCACACGCAATACCCTCCACCGACTGGCGCGTATGTCGCGCGGGCGGGCCTGACGTGGCAAGACATCATCTTTCCCGGATTCCTGTTCGCGATGGCGGCCGCGATACCGATTCGCGGCTCGCAGCTCATCGCGGCGGGCGAGCCGATGCCCAGCATCTTGTGGGGTGCTCTGAAGCGCACTGCGTTGCTCTATCTCTTCTCGCTCATCATTGGCCACGTCAATCCGTTCGAGACGCACAATGAAACGAGGACCGGTAACCTCATCGCGATCGCAGGGTTCCTCACGCTGTTTGCGCTGTTCGTTCAGCGAAAGCCGGAGTGGAATCCGTCAGTGTTCGTGTGGTTGCGCCGAGTTGGGTGGGTTGGCGCCGCAATCCTTCTATTCGTGCTGCCGGCAACGTGGGGTGGCAGCTTTTCGATGACCCGGCGGGACACGATCATCACGTCGATCGCATTCGTCTACGTCGTGTGCACGCTCATCTGGCTGGTGACGCGCCAGAAGCCAATGCTGCGGCTGGCAATCGTCCTCGTTGTCGCTGTGCTGAAAGTACTCTCGCCGGTCGTCGGGCCGGTGGGCGCCTTCTGGTCGCTCAGCCCGATGCCATGGCTGTACGAACCGTGGTTCTTCGAGTTGCTCCTCATTGCGCTTCCGGGAACAATCGCGGGCGACTTGCTGGTCGAGTGGACGCGGTACGCGGCTGGTGACCGGCCGGCGTCGAGAGACGAGGAGCATCTCGGACATCTGCGTGGTGTGGCGGCGATCGGGTTTGGCATGCCCGTGGTGCTTGTCGTGGGACTCTATCAGCGCCAGCTGATCGGAACGACTGCCGCAGTGCTCGCCAGTGTCCTCGCCGGCGCCTACCTGCTTCGGCGTGGCACCTCCGATCGTGATCGGCTGCTCGCACGCATTGGCGCGTGGGCGGGGGCGTTGCTCATCGCCGGCATTCTCCTCGAGCCCCTCGAAGGTGGGATCAAGAAGGATCCGCAAACGATGAGCTTCCTCTTGCTCTGCGGGGGACTATGGCTGGGAGTTCTGCTCGCCGCCACGATCCTGATCGACGTCGTCGGCGGCGCATGGAGGCGCATCTTCGAGCCGATCATTCTCGCGGGGCAGAACGCCATGTTGGCGTACGTGATCTTCACGCTGTTCCTGTTGCACATCGCCTACTATCTGGGCTTTGGCGACTTCCTCTCCGCAACACCGCCGCAACAGGTGGTACGTGGCGTACTGGTTACCACGGTCGTGATGGCCCTACTCTGGACGGCGAGCAAGAAGCGAATCGTGTGGCGGAGCTGAGCGAGCAACGCATGCTCTGTTAGTTCGCCCGCGGTCCGTCGGTGTGGTTACCTACTCGACAATGAGCGTCACTTGCCGACCGCCGATGAAAAGCGTGAACTCTCCGGGCTCCACGCCGAAACGATTGTCGCGGCCGATGAATCCGAGGCGCTGAACAGGAAATGTGAAGGTCACGACGCGACGCTCGCTCGGAGCAAGGGAGATCTTCTCGAATGCCCGCAACTTTCGCATTGGGGGACTCACTGACGCGTAGAGTTGGCGCGAGTACAGTTGAACGACCTCCATGCCGGCGCGCGCGCCCGTGTTCGTGACGGCGACAGACACGGTGACTGTGTCGCGCACCCCGACTGTCGACTTGGCGAGTCGGAGGGTGTCGTACGAAAAGTGGGTATACGAAAGACCGTGGCCAAAATCCCACTCGGGGTTATATCCGCCCTCCGGCTTGTCCGAGCCGATGTCCGCACTTGCCGTGCGATCGTAATGCTCGATCGCGCCAGAAGCGCGCGGATACGTGAACGGCAGCCTCCCGCTCGGGTTCACCTGTCCTGCGATGACGCGCGCGAGCGCCTCTCCAGCATAAGGCCCCGTCTGATACGCCAGCACGATCGCCCTCGCGCTATCCACGACATCACGCAGGATCCTCGGCCGTGCCTCGAAGATGGTGATGATGACCGGCTTTCCCGTCGCCTCCATCGCACGCGCGAGACGGAGCTGCGCGGTGGGGAAGGTGAGGTCATCGATGTCGCCGGGCTTTTCGGCCGATGCCGGCTCCGCGAGCGCGACGATGATAACGTCCGCTCCTCGCGCGGCTCGCACGGCCGCATCGATATCCTCGTCGCCGCGAAGCGTCGCGCCTGCCGCGTATGTGACCTGCTGCGCGCCGAACTGCTCCAGCAACGAGGTGAGAAAACTGCGAACCGTCTTGGGGTACATCGCGCTATCGGTACCTTGCCAGGTGTACGTCCAACCGCCGTGCATTGCGGATATGGAAGTCGCGCCGGGCCCCGCCACGAGAATGCGCGTCGATTTTGCGAGTGGAAGAAGTCCTCGCTCATTCTTGACGAGCGTGATCGCCTCGTCGGCGGCTCGTTGACTGACCGCGCGAAAGGCGGCGGCATTGGCGTTGGAAAGCTGCGCGGTATCGGCACCGGCGTGCTCGAAAAGACCGAGGTCGAACTTCATGGCGAGAATGCGGCGGACCGATTCGTCGATGCGCGTCTCGCTGACCTCCCCAGCGTGCACCATGGCGACGAGATCGTCGGCGAACGAGGTCGAGTACGGCACCATGCTCATATCGATGCCCGCATCGATCGCCATCCGCACCGCCTCTCGTCGCGTGCGCGCGACTCGGCTGACCGTCTGGAGGCGAATGATGTCTTCCCAATCGGATACGACCACGCCGCGAAACCCCAGTTCGGTGCGGAGCACGTCCGTGAGCATCGTGCGATCCGAATGCACCGGAACGCCGTTGATATCGCTTGAATTCACCATGATCGCGCGCACACCCGCATCGACAGCCGCGCGAAATGGCGGCAGGAACAGCTCCCTCAGTTGCTGCGCGGGAATCCATGCCGTCGTGCGATCCTTCCCACTCAGCGGCATCCCGTATCCGAGGAAGTGCTTGGCCGTCGTCGCCACGTAGAGCGCGCTCGATTGCTGGGGTGCCGCGTTGCCGAGCAGTGGCACCGGCTTCCCAGCGAGAAGGGCCGCAATCGTCGCCGAGGGATTCGCCTGTTCCGACTCGATCGAGGCCCGCCCCATCACCGACACGAGATAGGGATCCTCGCCGAATGTCTCATAGAAGCGCGACCACAGTGGTTGGCGTGCGACGTCCAACACCGGCGCGAAGTTCCAGGCGATTCCGCTGGCGCGGACCTCGTACGCCGTGATTTCGCTTGCCCGACGAACGAGGGCAGGGTTCCAGGTCGCGGCCATCGCGATGTTCTGCGGAAAGATTGTTCCGCCGAGCATGTACTGATGCCCGTGCACAGCATCGATGCCGTACAGCACGGGAATGGGAATCCGTCGCCGTTCGGCGATGCGCTGGATCAGTGACGTGGCCTCGTTCCACTGTCGGGGCGTGAGCGCAACACCCGGCACGTTGAGCAGCGAGCCGACGCTGCGCCGGATGATCAGCTCCTCGAGCTTCGCGGAGTCCAACTGCATGGGGCGCGTTGCGGTGCCCGACACTTTTGTCGCAACCGAAATGTCGACCTGCGTCATTTCTCCGACCTTTTCCTCGAGCGTCATACGCTTGAGCAGCGCGTCGACACGTGCGTCGGTCGATTGCGCTGCGAGCGCAGTCGGAACGGACGTTGCCATGACGAAAAACAGCGTGCCGGTTCGTGCCATCACGCAACGTCTTGACGGTGGTACAGGGCTCGTTCGCATTTAGGGCAGGGCTGTAGAGCAAACCAACAATACGAAAGCAATCGCGTTCAATCGGTGGCTGTGCAAAGGCTACCGCGACACAACGTGCATCTCGCCACTCGCACTCGCCACGGATGCTTCGTCGGCAACGACCGCGAAGCGAATGCAGGTTTCCACGGGAAGCGACGTCGTGTCGAGATCTGCAATCCACACACCGATCGGCGTGCCTCGAAGCGACGTGCTCATCGGCTCTCCGCCATTCACCGACCAGCGAACGACGCCTGCGGACTCGGATTGGATGCGAAGACGATTGCCGAACGGCAGCAGGTGCGCCCGACTCTCGGGAGATATCAGCGTAAGGTTGCATGACACGCGTTGCCGCACGTACCGCTCGTAGGGTTGCTGCGGCATGTCGAAGACTCGGCCATCGTGCAGCGACCGAACGAGCTTCGCGTACTCTGCGTGCGCCCACACGAGCGGCATTGCGCCTCCCGTTGGTCGTCCGTTGCGCAACTCGTGCTGCGGACAATCTGCTCCATCCCACACTTGTTCCGGGAGCATGCCGCCATCGCTCGCTTGGGCGCGCATGACACCGAGGAGTTGCACCGCCACGTCGGGCCGGCCGGCCGCCAACTCGTAGTGCGCGCGCTCGCCGGCGAGAAGCGGCCACGGGCGTCCGATGCCTGTTCCGTCGAATGGCGAACCATCTTCCTTCTCACCGTACCCGTCACCGTTGTATCGGTACCAGGCCGGTCCTGTCGAGGTGGATGTGCGTAGCACGAGGTCGATGACGCGAATCGTGTTCAAGATCCGAGGGTCGTTGGCATCGCGCAGGCCGAAGCGCACGAGCGCGAGCGCGTCGGGGCTGACGACGGAATCATACCGTGCGTGATCGGAGCCAGGCGGCCGGTTCTTGATGGGGATTGTGCCACCGCTCCCTGGGGTGGATTCGCTCACGTCGCCTGGGGCGATTCGAACGTAGTAGCCGTCGACTCCGACCTCGCGCGCGAGCGATGTACCGCGCACATACGTCCAGTCTTCGATGCGAGCGTTCCAGGCATCGGCGGTCTCGCGCAGGAGCGTCGCTAATTCCTCCTCACCGGCACGCGTCGCGAAATCCGACGCGGCCAGAAGCGCAGCAACTTCTATCGCGAGGGTGAAAACCGAAAAGCCACCGTTCTCTTCCCATCGGTCCTGTCCAGTGACGGGACCGTAACGCACGAGGAACTCCGATGCGCGGCGAATCATCGGATAGGGATCGAGATCCTCCAGCTTCCCTTCGCGGCGCAACAGTTCCGCGAGGAGAATCGGGAACGCAACCTCATCCATCTGGACACCGTTCCAGTACGGCGTGCCATCGAGCCACAGGTTCTGTGCCCAGCGCCCATCCGCTTCCTGCGTGCTCATCAGGTACCGCAACGTTCGCCGAGCCTGCACGCCATGACCGAGCGCGATGAGTGCTCCGGCGCTGTTCACCAGATCTCTTGGCCACACGAGATGATAGCCGCCCAACTCGTGATCGCTCTTGGTGTTTCCCCACGGAATGGACAGGCTCGCGATGATCGCTCCTGACGCGCGCTTGTCTTCGTGGATGGCGAGGATGGCCGCGCTCATGCGGTAGAGATCGAGCACACTCTCGGGCAGGTCTACGGGAGTGCGCTTCCGCCGCTCTCGCTTGGGGCGGTCGCCCGTGGGAACATGCGCCCGCGTGCTTTCGTCGGCGTGTACCGCAAGGTCTCGCGCTGCGTCTTGCCGAGATTCTTCCGGCGTTCTGGCGTCGTCGGACACGGCGCGTGGCCCGATGGTGTGCTCGTGGAAGCGCGTCCATCCGCGGACGTACGATGCGCGAACGCGCTCGAACGACGACGCCATCGACATCCGCGCGCGCTGTGCCGCCTCGGCGGGTCCGAGTCCAAACGACAGGACGATCAGGAACTCCGCCACATTCGCATGCGCCAGCGAGGCGCGAGCGAGGTTCACCTCACCACACAGCGCGACGTTGCCGTCGCGGGCTTCGGCCGATGCGTCGGAGAGCTGGCCAGTGGACCGGATCTGGCGCCAACCGTCGTTCACGCCCACGTAACCGCAGTGCATGGCCGTCCAATCAGCGTCGCACGCGAGCGCAAGCGCGACTTCCCGGCGCCGCGCAAAGAGCATGGGGACGCCTTTGTACGTCTCGGCCCATCCGTCGTTGCCGTAACCTTGATTGCAGATGTGCGGCGCCAACAGCGCAAAGACGCGATAGTCGCTGATCTGTCCGCGAAGCGCCCGGAAGCGAATGCGCTGGATAAGAACGTCTCGCTCAGGATCGGTGATGATGACCTTGTCGATCTCGTATCGTCCATGCACGCAACTGTTGAGCAGGTGATAGCCCGGAACTCCGGGGCCGATCAGCCGCACCACACTCGTCGTATCGCGCTTCTCCTCGGAGAAGAAACCGTCCGGCCCCGCGACGATCAGCCCGAGGTCGCGGGTATTCGCCTGATCGACGCCGGGATAATAGACCTCGTCCACGATGCCGTGCGAGACCGTGAACCAGACATGGCTGCGCCCATCGAGCGCCGTGCCGACGCCGCTCTTCGCACTCGATGTCCAGCGGGGCTCGACTCCCGGGCCCCGGTTCATTGGGTCGGCTACTTTCCGCTCAGGTTCGTGAGCAGCAGAAACTCCACGCGAGCATAACCGGAACTCGGTGTGTTGTTGTTGCCCGCCCGGAGTCCGCCGGACGCACCGACGCGGAAGTCCTGGCTCACCCGATACTCGATGGTCGGGCCAATCTCATAGCGGAACTGCGTCGGCGTCGTAAAACCTGCGATCGTCTCCGTTTTCTGCGAACCCTGCAAGACCAGCTCGCCGCCGAGATAGACCGGGTGGGCGGTCGGCGAGAGACGATGCGATGCACGGAACCTCGTCCAGTAGTATTCCGATTCGAATCCGTAACTTCCGATCACCTGCGCGGAATTCTCGCCATTCCCCCAGTAATTACCCTGTGCGGAGACGAACACGCCGTTCCGTGCACCGAGCTCTGCGCCCGACACGAGTCCGTTGAATTCCGTGTTGACGAAGGTGTAACCGACCATCGCGCTGATCGATCCTTCCGGCATCGAATTCTGAAGACCAATGGACGGCGACAAGGCGTAAGCCTGCGCGTGTGAGTTGAGCCCGTTCCGGTAGCGGTAGGTCATCGCGACAAGGTTCGCGACCGGCCCGACGCCGAGCCGGCCAGTGCTCCACGACGTGCCGAGCAGTGCGGAACCTTCGCCGAAGCCACCGACCTCGACCGAACCGAACGTGGCGAGTGATTGCGCTGATGCCGCCGAGGCCACTCCAAGAATCACGGCTGCGAGTGGGATGATGCGAGTCAGGGTCTTCATGGGTGAGTGCGTGGTCGAGTTAGCGCGATGCCAGCGTGACGACACGCGCCAATGCCAAAAGCGTACCTGATGACCGGTGAGCGCGCGGTGCGCCATTTGCCTTTCACTTTGGCGACTGTCTCAGCTCTCGTCGCACGCAAACAACCTCAGCCGAACTTCTCGATGACTTTCCGGTTCGTTCCGTCGCGTGGACCCATTGTCGTCGCGCTCTTGCTCGCCGTGGTCGTGTCTGCCAGCTGCGGCGGTCAGAGCGCGGACGCGGGCGTACCAGCTCATACGCCATCGTCCGCTGTGGTTCGATCGACCAGTGGAACGCTGAACATTCCCGCTCCCGACGCATCTGACCCACCCAAGGCGACTGTCGAGGAACAACGTGCCTTCATGATGAAGTCAGCGCGCGGCGCGTGGAATTATGTCACGCGCGAGGCTTCGCGCACCGGCTTTGTTGGCGCGACCAAGGAGTATCCCTACCTCACGGTATGGGACATGGCGAGCGGACTTGCGGCGGCGTACTCGGCTCGTGAACTCGGGTTCATCAACACCACGCAGTACAAGAGCATCGTCAATCGCACGCTCGCCTCGATGGAGAAACTCACACTCTTCGACAAGGCTGCGTACAACAGGCTGTATTCCGCGAAGAACGGCGCCATGGTCGACTCCAAGGCCCAGCCCAGCAAGACCGGCATGGGTTGGTCGGCACTGGACCATGGTCGCATGCTCGTCTGGCTCAAGCTCATCGCCAACAGTGATCCCAGCTTCGCGCCGCGCGCCAACAGGATTGCCACGCGCGTCGATATGGGCCGCCTGGTGAAGAACGGATACATGCAGGGCGAGGAGATCCTGGATAAGTCCGAGCACCGCGCATATCAGGAAGGCCGCGTCGGATACGAACAGTATGCGGCCGAAGGCTTTGCGCTGTGGGGCGCGAAGGTAGACTCAGCGCTGGACTTCGCCATCAACGGCAAGCCGGTCACCGTTCACGGTCAATCGATCATCACGGATGTGCGCGGCATGGACGTGATGACGAGCGAGCCATTCGTGATGATGGGTCTGGAACTGGGCTGGAAGAATGCCAACTGGCGCAATCTGTCCCTGTCGGTGCTCGCCGCGCAGGAAGCACGTTACAAGAAGGAGGGCATCGTCACGATGGTGAGTGAGGATGCGATTCCGGTTCCCCCAGCCTACTTCTACTACTACCTCCTCTACCACGAGGGAAAGCCCTTCGTCGTCACCACGGTCGCTGGCGTCACGAGCGACACGTTCCCCCGATGGGTGAGCGCGAAGGCCGCATTCGGCTACCACGCGCTGGCGCCGAGTGCGTACACGTGGCTCGCGTTGCAGACGGTGCAGCACGGCGGTTCAGCCCGAGGATGGACGGCAGGCGTCTACGAAGGCACGAAGACGTCGACATCGCAGTACAACCTGAATACCGCCGCGATCGTTCTCGAGTCTGCGGCGTATATGAAGCGCGGCTGTCCGTTCATTCAAACCGTGTGTCAGAAGAAGAGGTAGTCGTCGAATCGCCAACCCTTACCGTACGTCACCATGGAAGAGAGGAATAGTCGTTCAGCCGACGTGCAGCATGGTCGCGACGAAACACAACCCGCGCACTCGCTGGCCGGAGTTGCCGTTCGCGAGGATGATGTCGAGCCGGCCAAGGCCATTCGCTTCATCGCCATTCTCTTTCGCGGAATGGCTGTGCTCATGATCCTGCTCACCGTCGTGCAGATCATCTCTGGCGTCACGGGAACGGTCGAACTGTCGGTTGGGGTGCTCTTCGCTGAAGCCGTTCGCCTGCTGATCTTCGCGGGCCTGCTATGGGGCGCAGGCGACCTCGCTGTGCTCGCCATCAAGTCGCACTACGATCTTCGCGCCACGCGGATCCTTGCGGCGCGGTCCGAGTACATGATGCGCCTCGCATGTGTGGCGAATGGAGTCATTCCGCCCCAGGACGGGCGAGGGGAGCGTGATACGTAGGTCGGCCGGTCCGATGATGCGTATGTCGTTGGTGCCGGATCTCGTGTTCGTCGTGCTGTTCCTGCAGTCTACGAATCCGTTGGCCGGCAAGCGTCTGTACGTGGACCCGGCGTCTGGCGCAAAGCGGCAAGCGGAAACGCTTCGTCGCTCGCGCCCGCAGGACGCAGCGCTGCTCGCCCGCATTGCCGACCAGCCAGTGGCGAAATGGCTCGGGGGCTGGGTAGGCGACATTGGGCGCGAGGTCGACAACGCCGTCTCGACAATCTCTGGCAGCGGTGCCCTTCCCGTGTTCGTCGCGTACAACATTCCCGGGCGCGATTGCGGTCAATACTCCGCCGGCGGCGCCAACGGGAGTGATGCGTACCGCAAATGGATCCGCTCATTTGCGAACGGACTACACGGCAGGCAAACGCTGGTGATTCTCGAGCCCGACGCGCTTCCCGGAATGGACTGTCTCAACGCCGCAGGGCAGGCGGAGCGACTCGCGCTCATGCGTGACGCCGTTCAAGTCTTGAAGAGTCAACGTGCGACGGTGTACATCGACGCGGGGCATGCCAAGTGGAAGCCCGCATCGATCATGGCTGAGCGACTGAAGCAAGTGGATATTGCCTCGGCCGATGGCTTCTCGCTCAACGTGTCGAACTACATCGACAACACCGCCAACATCGCCTTTGGCGAAGCGCTTTCTAAACTGCTCGGCGGAAAGCACTTCATCATCGACACGAGTCGCAACGGCATCGGCACCACATCCGATTGGTGCAACCCTCGCGGGCAAGCGCTCGGCGTGACGCCGACGACCAACACCGGACATCCGCTCGTCGACGCATTCCTCTGGGTCAAGCAGCCCGGAGAGTCCGACGGAACCTGTAAGGGAGGGCCGGCCGCCGGCAGCTGGTGGACGGATATCGCGCTGGAACTGAGTCGCGCCGCGGCCTCGCTCGCCAAGACGATCGCGAGGTAGGTCTACAACCGCGGCAGCGTTACGCCGGTTTGACTCTGGTACTTCCCCTTCTTGTCCTTGTACGACACTTCCGGCTCTTCCTCGCCCTTGAAGAAGAGCACCTGCGCGATGCCTTCATTCGCGTAGATCTTTGCCGGCAGCGGAGTCGTGTTGGAGATCTCGAGCGTGACAAAGCCTTCCCACTCGGGCTCGAACGGCGTCACGTTCGTGATGATGCCGCACCGGGCATACGTCGATTTGCCGACGGTCACCGTGAGGATGTTGCGCGGAATTCTGAAGTACTCCACCGAGCGCGCCAGCGCGAAGCTGTTCGGCGGAACGATGCAGACATCTCCCTCCCATTCCACGAAGCAACTCGACTGGAAGTCCTTGGGATCGACGATCGAATTGAGGACGTTGGTGAAGATCCGAAACTCGCGCGCGACGCGCATGTCGTAGCCGTACGAGCTTACTCCGTACGAAATGACCCCTTCTCGAACCTGGCGTCCTTCAAAGGGCTCGATCATCCCGTGCTCGGTGGCCATGCGGGTGATCCAGCGGTCTGACATGATGCTCATGCGAAGGACGGGTTTGAAGGTCTGGGCGCGGCGTCGAATTCGGCGCGAAAGGTATCGCGCATCACCGTGGGTCGCCAAGACGCGTCGAAATGATACAAATGTTTCCGCTGGACCTCATCTTGCCTTTCGAGATCATGGTCGTTCGCCATCGAGGTGGGCGGTTCCCAACTCCCTCTCCCGTGGCTTCGATGCGCAGTCGTTCTCTGTTTCTGCTCCCAATACTTCTTTCGGTAGCTCCAGCGGTTGAGCTCGCAGGGCAGGGCTATATCTCGCCGTACGACGTGTTCGTCTTCGGAGACTTCACGCACATCAACAGCGAGACGAATGGCCGCATCGCCATCGGTGGAAATGCCGACATGACCAATTGGGGAGTTGGCCAGTTCCTCCCAGTCGGCTACTCCGATTATAGCCTCGTCGTTCGCGGCAACCTCACGAGTCTCGAGGGAGGCGTCTTCCAGGGTCGTACGTACGTGGGGGGCACGATCAGCGCCGTCAATACGGGTTTCCCCGCGCAGTACCCGCCCGAGAGTGGCACATCGCCCGTATCATTCGACAGTGAGATCGCTCGTCTGACGGCCATATCGAACGGCTATGCCGCAATGGCCACCAACGCCACGACGCAGTACAACGGCGGCCAACTGCAGTTCCTCGGCGGGGCAGGGGTCAACGTCTTCTCGGTGACGATCGCAATGCTGCAGGCGGCGACCGCCGGGTATGCGTTCGTCAACCCGGGCGGTGCCACGAATATCGTGAATGTCCTCGGGAATTCGGGTACGTCGGCGTTCAATAACGACGGCTTTTTCTTCGACTGTCTCGATGCCAACGACGCGAATTCCTGCCAGACCGGCGCGAACGAGTCGACGCCCGCCGCCGCCGCACGCACCGTCTGGAACTTCAATCAGCAAACGACACTGAGCCTCGACAGTCCCGATCACGACACGCCGGTACACGGATCGCTCTTCGCGCCCAATGCGTTCGTGACGTTCGGCTATGGCGATGTCGTTGGAAATGTCGTCGTCGGCAGCGCGACGAGTCACGCCGAGTACTACGCGAATCACGATTTCGTGGGTGAGCTTCCACCGCCGTCCGAGACGCCGGAGCCCGCAACGCTGGGCCTTGTTGCCACCGGCTTCATCGGACTGGCTGGAGCGGCACGCTTGAGGAAACGGCACGCACACTCATCGCGACAGCGATGACGCCCGTCTCGGTCACGGCGTCCAGAGCCAGATACATCAAGCCTTCATCATCGCGCTTCTTCGCGACGTTCGGGTTCGTCTGGCTGTCAATTAGCGTGTTCTCCGGAACGCTCCTGGTAATGCTTGCTCCTGGCGCGTCCCGTGGTGTCCTTCGCCTCGTCAGCGGAGGAGCATCCACGCCCCGGGATGCACTGGTGCTGGTGGCGCTGATCCTATTCGCGATCGGCACATTCATGCTCTCGCGGGCGATTGTTCGTTCTCTCTTTCGGCGTTCGCCGCGAGCCCGTCTGATTGCGCTCTGTGTGCTCGGCGTTCCAGCGGTCCTCAGTCTCGCGGCGTGGTCGAATCCTGGTCGCTATTTGCCAGTCGTTGTCGCAAAGGTAAAGCCGTGACTGGTTCGTTCCCGTCCTGAAATGCGGCAAGGGCAGATCCCTCGACTTCTCTCGGGATGACATCCATGACGCGTCCTGCCGGAATTTCCCGTCGGCGTAGCCACCGGCACAAGGAACGCGGATTGAGCGGATGGAGGCGGATCACTTCGGATCCTGCGCAGTTGGTTGATCAGGTTTTCTCTATTTTCAAATTCGCTCGATCCGCGTTCTCGACTGCGGTGCAGCAATCTCGCGTCGTCAGGACCTCGCTGCGGGAGCGGGCGCTAACGGGTTCGATCTCACCCACCTGCGCATCGCGCCAAAGCGCGGCTGATCCTCGAGTCGCTGCACGCCCACAACGAAGTGCACGCGCAATGGCGACTCCACGGCACGGCTGAAAATCACGGTGCCTCGACCCGCGATCGTCGTGCCAGGTACGTCCCAGCGCATGATCACCCCCGGCTCGACGGGATGATGGAGAATCAGGCGAACCCCGCCGCGGCTCTCCTCTTCGAGGAGGCCCATCCCGAGCTCCATCTCGCCATCGTCGATCGTCTGTGACACCAATGCCGGCAATCCCACGACGGATCGTCGTCCATCGCGCGGGTTCGTGAATCGCTGCACGGCGTTCTCCACGACATCGAGGCTCTGCCGAAACTTTTGCCTGGAGAGTGGGATGGCGTGATGCGCCGTATTCAGCTCGATGGCGTCGCGCGTCTCGAGCGGCAGGTCGAGGAAGATCACACCGTGTGCGTACACGGTTCCGTAGGAGGTCTGCAGCGCCGAGCTGTGGGTAACCGTTCCGCGCGTCGCGACCGTCCCCGATGCGAGGGGAAGCGGGATGTCCACGATCGTTCCTGCTTCGAACTCTCGCGTCGTCCGGAACGAGAGTCCGGATGAGTTGATGTCGATCGTCGTGGAAGGCACCAAGTCACCCGTCAATACCCCGTCGACGACGGTGCAGACGCTGGTGGGAAGCCGCTGCGCGAACCGATAGTCGCCGCGCAATTGCTTCGACCTGATGCTGTGGCGCACCACGTACAATGCGAAGTACATGTTCCAGCCAAGCCACATGCCGTTGACGACGAACGCCGTGGAGAGGCCCCCGCCGTCGTGATAGTCGATCCAACCAAAGCTCCGCGCGACGAGCGCCCACACGAACGCGGTGAAGGAAACGATCGCCAGATACAACTGCGGTGCATAGGTCTTGAACGGGACGTCGCCCACGCCTTTCGGCGTCACGTTGAATTTGAGCGGCTTCCGCGCGAAGTACCCCGACGTGGCGAGAATGAACGTCCAGAAGCGCGTCATGTTGTAGCGCTCGGAGATCAGCATGTAGCCCGTCCCGCGCGACAGCAGCTCGAAGCTCACGATCGTGAGCAGCATGTACGGCACGAGCCGGATGAGCAATGCCTGGTTGTCCACGCGCACCGGCATGATGCCGAAGAGAAAGAACATCACTGGCGCGAGATAGAACACCAGCCGCTGCATGCCATCCAGGTACACGATCACCGACGAGAAGTACGAGAGCTTCTGCTTCCAGTCGAGCCCTTTCACGAACAGGGGATTCATCTTGCGCAGGATCTGCATGGAACCCTGGCCCCAGCGCAGCCGCTGCACGTGATACTGCGCGGCCGACGCTGGTGCGAGACCGTACGCAAGCGTCTCTCCGTGATAGAAGGACTTCCATCCCCGCGCATGCAACATCATCGATGTTTCCATGTCCTCCGTGATCGTCTGGACGGAGAAGCCGCCAATCTCGTCGATCGCGGTGCGCCGGAGAACGCCACAGCTACCACAGAAGAACGCCGCGTTGATGCGGTCTTTCCCCGGTTGGATGAGGGAGAAGAACAGCCGGTTCTCCTCCCACATCTGGCCCTGCTCGTCGTTCACGACATGGGTGAACGAATCGGTATTGTAGAAGTCCTGCGGAGACTGCACGAACGCCAGCTTCGGATCGTTGAAGTAGCCGAGCAGGCGATCGAGGATGTTGGGGAGGGGAACGTGATCCGCGTCGAGTTGCAGGATGAACTGCCCGGACGTCACCGTGAAGGCGTTGTTCAAATTGCCCGCCTTGGCGTGCGCGTTGCCCTCGCGCCGGATGTAGCCGACGCCGAGCTCGCTGGCCATTGCCTTCACTTCATCACGCTTGCCGTCGTCGAGCAGGAACGTCTTGTGGGGATAGCGAATCGCTCGCGCGCCAATCGCCGTGCGCCGCAGGAGCTGGAGCGGCTCGTCGTAGCTCGTGATGAAGACGTCAACCTCGAGGCCGTCCGGCGCCAGCGGCGGCTCGCGGTGCACGAGGCGCCACGCCGTGAAGATGAAGACGGCCATGCTGACGAGCCCGTATGTCTCGGCGAGCACGAGGACCAGGGAGAAAACCGGCTGATCCCAATTCAGCGACGAGCGCCACCGCCAGGCAATCCAGTAGACGCCGAATCCGTACGCGAAGAGCGCGATGCCGCGGATTAAGCGCTCGTGGGTCTCGGAAAGCCGGGGAATCGTGTTCGCCGACAGCGCCGGGCGTAGCGATTTCGCCGCGGAGGGCGTGTGGTCAGTTGGGTGTGTCGTGGGGCTCCCGATGCTCGAGGCTGGAGATTGCGCACTACACCAGTGCAGAGGTCGGGCCGTGGTAATCTTTTGTTTCGGTTTCCATTGGAGCCCGTTGGCCTGCGAACATCGGTTGATCAGCTGTTCCGGACGCTGTAACGGTGAGAGTCGCGGCCGTGGAGGGCGCGGAGCCTGACGCAACGGCTGTGAAGGCCGATTGGAAGGCTGTGAACTGCGACTGATGGGCTGTGAACGGCAATTGGAACGCGGTGATTGCCGATTGGAGTGGTGTGATTGCTGATTGGAGCGGTGTGATTGGCGATTGGAGTGCCGTGGAACCGCTCTGGACTCCGGTGCTGCACGACTCCGTATGCGGGAATCGCTCGCTCACCGGTGCGAACAACGTTGCAACGGGCGCTGCGCTTCCCTGTAGCGCCGCACTTTCCGGTGCAACGAGTGTGAATTGCGGTTGAACGGCTGTGAAAGCACGTTGGACTGCGGGCACGAACCATGGGATGCGCTCCGTATCCGGCGCAGTGCGTAAAAGGGAGTAAAGTTATCGGGAATAGATCCCTCGTCGCGAATTCTCACCGATGAGCGCGTTGGTTTGCGTGGTTTCTACGCGCGCGCGCAAAGTTCTCAACACGAATGCCGCCAAGCCGTTGACACTGCTTTGCGGCACTCGGTAAGTTCATGCGCTCGGACTTAGTGAAAGATTTCACGAAGTGCGGAGACTATGGAACGGACGTACCTCCCCATCCTGCTGCTCGTAGGATTTGTCGTCACCAACGCGGTGGCGATCATCCTGATCTCTCACCTGACCCTTCGCCCGCGCTACACCGCGGTGAAGCAGACGCCATACGAATCCGGAATACCGGTGCTCGGCGACGCGCGCGAGCGCTTCTCCGTGAAGTTCTATATGGTGGCGGTCCTGTTCATCATCTTCGACATCGAAACGGTGTTCATGATCCCGTGGGGGGCTCACTTCAAGGAGCTCTCCTGCGCCGTGGACCTCGTCGGCAACGCATGCCCGGCCGGGCAAGTGTCGCTCTTCGGCCTGTATGAGATGCTCGTGTTCATCGCGATCCTCCTCGTCGGATTCGCCTACGTGTGGAAGAAGGGAGCGCTGCAATGGGACTGAGCCCGCGTCCAGAACACGATTTCGTTTCGATCAACCCGGATTCCCAGGAAAGCTGGGTCACGACGAAGCTCGACTTCCTCGTCAACTGGGGCCGAGCGAATTCGCTGTGGCCGATGCCCTTCGGAACCGCATGCTGCGCCATCGAATTCATGGCAACGGCGGCGTCGAAGTACGATCTGGCGCGCTTCGGCATGGAGCGCATGAGCTTCTCGCCGCGCCAGGCGGACGTCCTCATCTGCGCCGGCCGAGTGCCGTTCAAGCTCGCGCCGGTCATTCGGCGTATCTGGCAGCAGATGGCACAGCCCAAGTGGTGCATTTCCATGGGCGCCTGCGCCTCGTCGGGCGGCATGTTCGACAACTACGCCGTCGTGCAGGGAATCGACACGATCATCCCGGTCGATGTCTACGTGCCGGGTTGTCCGCCACGTCCTGAAGGCTTGCTCTACGGCATCATGATGCTCCAGAAGAAGATCATGAACGAGCGCATGGCCGATTCGGCGCTCCGCGACGAGATGGAGCCAGATCCCGCGAGCCAGCTCTACATCCCGCCACGCCTCATCGACGAGCTCTCCGAACCGTTCGGCAACTCGATTCACCAGACGCGCTCGGGGCTCTGACCAGCATGGCCGGATCCTTTACTCCCGTCGTAGCAGGGCACGCGTCAACCGACGCCGCGCCAGTCACGCCAAAGAACGTCCCGCACAAGGGTGGCGACGCGAACCCCAGCGCCGCCGCGCTCAAGACACAATTCGGCGACGCCGTCATCCGCACGGACGTCGTGTGGGGCGAAACGAGTGTCGTGGTCGAGCGTTCGCGTGTCAACGACATCGTCCGCTGGCTCCATGACGATCCGTCGCAGTTGTACGACTACTGCTCCGACGTCACCGCGGTCGAATTTCGCGACCTCGAACGTGACCTCGAGGTTATCTGGCATCTTCGGTCGCTCCCCTTCCGCCGCTTCCTTCGCCTCAAGGCGCTGATCCCCAAGGGACAGCCCCTCGAAGTCCCGAGCATCTGGGACATTCACAAAGGCGTCGATTGGATGGAGCGGGAGTGCTATGACATGTTCGGCATCAAGTTCGTCGGGCATCCGGACCTGCGCCGCATCCTCATGTGGGAGCAATACAAGGAAGGCTTTCCCCTTCGGAAGGACTTCCCACTGCGTGGACGCTTCAGTCGCTCCGAGCAACTCCGTCAGGCGCTCGCCCAGAATCCGGAAGCCAAGTACAGCATGGAAGAGCTCACGATCGCCGACGCCTTCGAAGACCTGCCGAGCGACATGAAGAAACGGCTCGGTGCCGGCGAAAAGGTGGGAGAATAACGATGGCGACCACCAAGCGTACGGTCGAAGTCGAACTCTCGACCACCGGACTGGACTCACGCGGACGCGCTCAGCGGGTTCCCCTCGTCACCGATCAGGCGGGCAACATCGTTCCCGTCACCGCATCACCCGCGCTGGAGCCGGACCTCGAAGGCGATCACATGCTGATCAACATCGGGCCGCAACACCCGGCGACGCACGGCGTACTGCGCCTGGTGCTCGAGCTCGACGGCGAAACAGTTGTACGCTGCATTCCGCACATCGGCTACCTGCACTGCGGCTTCGAGAAGATCGGCGAGTACCGCCAGTACAACCAGATCATTCCCTGGACCGACCGCGAAGACTACCTCAACTCGCCCGGCAACAACGTCGCATTCGCGCTCGGCGCAGAGCGGTTGTTCGGCATAGAGATCACGGAGCGCTGCAAGGTCCTCCGCGTCATCGCCAGCGAACTGTCGCGCATCATCTCCCATTGCGTGTGGCTCGGGACCTTCTGTATCGACATCGGCGCCTTCACGCCATTCCTCTGGATCTTCCAGCAGCGCGAGCGCGTGTACAGCATGCTCGAGAGCTGGATCGGCGCGCGCCTCACGACGACGCTCACGCGCGTCGGTGGCATGGGTGCCGACATTCCGGATGGCTGGACGGAAGACCTCGCGAACTTCGTCCGCACCTTCCCGAAGGTGCTGGCCGAGTGCGACGCGATGCTCACGAAGAACGCCATTTGGGTTGGCCGCACGGTCGGGCTCGGCGCGATGTCGGCCGAGGAGGCGGTGAACTACGGTCTCTCCGGCCCCATGCTCCGCGCCTCGGGAGTCGCGTACGACGTCCGCAAGGATTTCCCGTATCTCGACTACGAAACGTACGATTTCGACGTCCCTGTGGGTTCCGCCGGTGACGTATACGATCGCTTCCTCTGCCGCATGGAGGAGCTTCGCCAGTCGGTTCGCATTCTCGACCAGGCGCTCAAGCGGCTCCCCGACGGCCCAGTCAACGTGGACGACCACCGCGTCATCCTGCCGCCCAAGTCCAAGGCGACGAGCGACATGGAAAGCATGATCCACCACTTCAAGCAGGTGATGGAAGGTCCGCGTCCTCCGGTCGGCGAGGCGTATGTCGCCGTCGAAAGCCCCAAGGGCGAGAAGGGCTACTATATGGTATCGGACGGCACATCCAAGCCGGTTCGCTGGCGCATCCGTCCACCCTCGTTCGTGAACCTCTCGGCAATTCCCAAGATGGTCGAAGGACATCTTTTGTCGGACGTCATCGCGATCAACGCTTCCATTGACATCGTGATGGGAGAAATCGACCGATGAGCGCGCACACGGATCACGCTGAGTACGTGCCGGTCTTCGGACCGCGACGCGCGGAGCTCGACGAATTGCTCACGCGTTATCCCACGAAGATGGCAGCGTTGCTGCCCGCGCTGTGGATGGTGCAGGAAGAGCGCGGCTGGGTGCCCACGGAAGGCATGCATGAAGTTGCCGAGGTGCTCGAGTTGACGCCGGCGTATGTGAAGGGTGTGGTGTCGTTCTACACGATGTATCACCAGCACCCCGTCGCGAAGCACTTCATCCAGGTGTGCACGACGTCGCCCTGCAACGTCTGCGGCGCTGAAGATGTCGTCAATGCGCTGCTAAAGCACACGGGCTGCGAAGAGCTCGGCGTCCAATCGCCAGACGGCAAGTATCAGGTAATCGAAGTCGAATGCCTTGGCGCGTGCGGGTTCAACACACCGCTGATGGTCAACGAGAAGTTCATCGAGTCGGTCACCGTTGAATCGGTGCCCGCGCTCCTCGCCTCACTGGGCTGACATGGGCTTTCCACACAAGCCACACGAGCGCGAGACGCTCGTTCTTTCGAAGCACTTCGGCGAGCAGGAGGCCATTGGCCTCGATGGCTGGCGGAAGCGCGGCGGTTATCAGGCGCTCGAGAAGGCGCTCAAAATGGAGCCGGGCGAGATCGTCCAGATCGTCAAGGATTCCGGTTTGCGCGGACGCGGCGGGGCTGGTTTCCCCACCGGCGTGAAGTGGAGCTTCATGAAGCCTGGCGATGGCAAGCAACACTACCTCGCCTGCAACGCCGACGAGTCCGAGCCCGGTACGTTCAAGGATCGCGAGATCATGCGCTGGACGCCGCACGCCCTGGTCGAGGGGTGCGCGATCGGCGCGTACGCGATCGGCGCGACGGTCGCGTACATCTATATCCGCGGCGAGTACACGGAAGCGCTCGAGAAGATGAACGCCGCGTGCAAGGAAGCGTACGCCGCGGGCATTCTCGGCACGAACGCGATGGGGACTGGCAAGACGGTTCACGTCTACGTGCACAAGGGCGCGGGTGCGTACATCTGCGGCGAAGAGACCGCCATGATGAATTCGCTCGAGGGTCGCCGGGGCAATCCGCGCATCAAGCCGCCATTTCCGGCGGTTGCGGGCCTCTTCGGCTTGCCGACGACGATCAACAACGTCGAGACGCTTGCCGCCGTACCGCACATCCTGAACAACGGCGCCGCGTGGTACCAGAACTTCAAGCGCGCCGATAATCCGAAGAGCACCGGCACCAAGCTCTATTCCGTTTGTGGCAACATCCAGAAGCCCGGCAACTACGAAGTCACGATGGGATTTCCCTTCAAGGATTTCCTGTATGACCTCTGCGGCGGTCCTCTGCCCGGCCGCAAGTTCCGCGCGATCATCCCCGGTGGCATTTCCGTTCCGATTCAGACGCTCGATGAAGCGGAAGCGTCGCTGATGGATTACGAGGGCTTCGTCGCTAACGGCACGATGCTCGGCTCCGGTGGCGTCATCGTCATCGACGATGCACAGAATCTCGTGAAGCAGATCGCTCGTGCGGCGCGCTTTTTCGCCCACGAGAGCTGTGCGCAATGCACGCAGTGCCGAGAGGGCACGGCCTGGACGACCAAGATTCTCGAGCGCATCGTCGCGGGTGACGGAACACACGAAGACTTCGATACGCTGCTGGAGATCGCGGAGAACATGACAGGCAAGACGATCTGTGTGCTCAGCGACTCGTGCGCGACACCGGTCATCTCGGGACTGACGAAGTTCCGCGGCGACTTCGAGGCGTTGATCAAGAAGAAGAAGGTCCACATGGTGCCGGCGCAGGTGGCCTGATGGCTGAGACGAAGATGGTGAACCTGACGATCGAAGGGCGCGCGGTCTCGGTGCCCGATGGAACGTCGATCCTCGAGGCGGCGAAGGTCGCCGGCGTGCTTGTCCCGCACTACTGCTATCACCCGGGCCTTCCCGTGGCCGGCGTCTGCCGCATGTGCCTCGTCGAAGTGGAGAAAGCGCCGAAGCTCGCGCCCTCCTGCGCGACGTCGGTGATGGAAGGGCAGGTCGTCCACGTCCACTCGGACAAGGCGCTCGAAGCCCGCAAGGGCGTGCTCGAGATGCTGCTCATCAACCACCCACTCGATTGCCCGATCTGTGATCAGGCTGGCGAGTGCGAGCTCCAGGACTACACCTACCAGGAAGGCCGCAGCGAAGGTCGCTACCGCGACCCCAAGCGTTTCAATCCGGTCGAGGATTTCGGCGGCGATGTCATGTACGTCGCGAACCGATGCATCCTGTGCACGCGCTGCGTCCGATTCATGGACGACGTCGCGAAGGACCCGGTGCTCGCCGTTGTCGAGCGCGGAGATCGCGCGCTGATCGGCAAGTTCGAGGGCGAGGACATGACGCATGCCTGGGCCGGCAACGTCATCGATCTCTGCCCGGTGGGCGCGCTGCTCTCCAAGGATTCGCTGAACAAGGCACGCGCGTGGGAGCTCGATCGCTCCGCGTCGGTGTGCCCGAACTGCTCGCAGGGCTGCAACATGATCGTAGAGACGCGCGACAATCAGGTCATGCGCCTGCGACCGCGTCCCAATGCGGAAGTGAACGAGTACTTCATGTGCGATCACGGGCGGCTCAACTACCGCTGGATGAATCGCCGCGATCGTGTCGAGTCACCACTCGTGCGGCATGAGGGTGCGCTGCTCAGCACGGATTGGGATGTGGCGCTCCGCACGGCGGCGCAGCTGCTCAATGGCAAGCGCGCGTACGTGCTCGCCTCACCGAATCTCTCCAACGAAGCGTTGTTCCTCCTCGGCAAGCTCGTCGCGAAAACGGGTGGGAAGGGTGCCTTCCGCGTCAATCAGGGGCAGGAAGCGCCGCTCCCCGGTGTCGACGATCTGGCACTGCGCGCGGATCGCGCGGCCAATGTACGCGGTGCCGAACTCGCGGGTTTTACCCGCTCCGAGAGCCCACTGGCTGACATGCAGGCCGGTGACGTGCTGATCGTGGCCGACGAAGAGCTCGCGGGTGTCGACGCGATCGACGTCGCCAGGGCTGGCGCGGTGATCGTGATCGGGACGACGCTCCCCGCATGGGCGCGCCACGGCGCGAACGTCGTGCTTCCCATTGCCAACTGTGTGGAGGAGGACGGCACCTTCACCAACTTGCGTGGCCGAGTGCAACGGTTCCTCCAGGCAAAGGCAGCGCCTGGACTGGCGCGGCCGAGCTTCTTCGCCGTCGGTGATCTCCTGGCGGCGATCGGCGAAGGCAGCGGATACTGGACGGCATCGCAGGCGTTCGACGCGCTCGCTGCGTCGCATCCTGAATTCGCCGGCATGTCGTACGACGGGCTGGCGCTCAAGGGCGCGATGACCGCCGGTGCAACGGCGGGAGCGGCGCAATGACCCATATCAATGCGCTCCTCCAGATCGCAGGACCGACCACGGAGCCTGGTTTCATCGTCTGGCTCATTGCCACGCTTGTGAAGATGATTCTCGTCTTCACCGTCTACATGCTCTGCGCCGCCCTCTTCACGTTGGCCGAGCGAAAGATTTCTGCGTGGATGCAAGACCGCCATGGACCGAACCGTGTCGGTAAGGGCTGGCTTCAGCCGATTGCCGACGGCGTCAAGAACTTCGTCAAGGAAGAGACGTATCCCGGTGCGGTGAACTTGCCGCTGTTTATTCTGGCGCCGGTGCTGTCCTTCCTGCCAGCGCTCATCACGTGGGCGGTCATTCCATTCGCGGCACCCTGGGGTTCGCGCTGGGGCCTCATCGAGATGGTGCTCGCGCCACTCCCGATTGGCTTCCTCTTCATCCTCGCGATCTCGTCGCTTGGCGTCTACGGCATCGTGCTCGCTGGCTGGTCGTCGAACAACAAGTACGCGCTCCTCGGTGGATTGCGCTCGAGCGCGCAGATGATCTCGTACGAGATCGCCATGGGCATGAGCACCATCCCCGTGCTGCTCCTCGCGGGCAACGTGTCCCTCACCAAGATCGTGAGCCAGCAGTCGTTCGAGACGTGGAACGTGCTCAACCTCACCGTGGCGTTCTTCATCTTCATGGTGGCCGCCTTCGCCGAGACGAACCGGTTGCCGTTCGATCTTCCCGAGGCGGAGTCGGAACTGATCACGGGGTACCACACCGAGTACAGCGCGATGAAATTCTCGATGTTCTTCATCGCCGAGTATTCGAACATGCTCACGGCGAGCGCGCTGATGGCGACGTTGTTCTTTGGCGGGTGGGACATTCCGTTCACCCTCTGGGACAACCTCGCGCCGCATACGGGTCTCAAGACGCTGCTGACGCTCTTCTCGTTCGTGATCAAGACGCTGGCGTTCGTCTTCCTGTTCATGTGGATCCGCTGGACACTTCCGCGCTTCCGCTACGATCAGCTCATGTCGCTGGGCTGGAAGTTCATGCTGCCATTGGCGCTGGGTTACATCGTTGCCATCGCGACCACGATCGTGACGCTCGATTCGATGGGGTTCGCCCGCGGCTCTGTGCCATTCCACACGGGTTTGATCCTGCTGAACCTCGCGGCGGTCGTGATCCTGTTCATGATTCTCGACCGCGGTCGTTTGATCAGCCCTGCATACTCGCGCCTCGACCGGCGTGACCTCGATAAGTTGCGCGCCATGGGCGCGCCGCCCCGTGTTCCCCTCGTTCCCGAGTCCGGAGACTGATGTCCATCGGCGTGAAGGTCGTCGACCGACCTATCGACCAGACGAGTTACGTACGCGCCACGCTCGGCGGCATGAAGCGAACCTTTCTCAAGCTGTTCGACGAGAAGGTGACCACGCAGTACCCCGAAGAGAAGGAGTCCATCTCGCGGCGGTGGCGTGGGACGCATCGCATGCTCACGACCGAGGACGGCAAGGCCAAGTGCGTCGGCTGCGGGCTGTGTCCGTCGGTGTGTCCCGCGAACTGCATCAAACTCGTTCCGGGCGAAGACGAGCAGGGCAATCGCTACCCGCTGGTGTTCGAAATCGACGAGTTCCGTTGCATTTTCTGCGGCTATTGTCAGGAGGTTTGCCCGGAAGAGGCGATTCACGTCGGCCGGCACTACGAAAACGCTGAATACAGCCGAGAGGGTTTCGTGTACGACCTCGAGCGGTTGATGGCGCAGACGCATCCGGTGTGCGAGATGTGGGACCCTGCAGATCCGAAGGGGGAGTAATGTCCCACAACGAACTGCCGCTGTTCTACGTCTTTCACTTCTACTTTTTCGGGCTTGTCGCGGTCATTTCCGCGGTGTGCTTTGTCACGCGAAAGAGTCCAGTCGCCGCAGCGCTGTGGCTGGTGAACACGATGTTCTGCCTCGCGGCGATGTATGTGTTGCTCGACGCGCAGTTCATTGGCGCCATGCAGGTGCTGGTGTACGCAGGCGCAATCATGGTGGTGTTCCTCTTCGTGATCATGCTGCTGAACCTGGGCCATCCGTCGGAGTTGGCAGACGCGCGTGGTCTGGGGTGGAAGCTGGTGGCTGGCGGAGTCGGCATCGCGCTACTTGCGCAGATCGTCGCCTTGACGAAGGGACGGATTCCGGAGCCGCTCGTGCTGCCCGAGAACACGATCGCCGATCAAGTGGCGAAGACGGGCGCCATCGCGCCGCTCGCCGGCCCGCTGTTCCACGAGTACCTGCTCGCGTTCGAGGTGACGAGCATCCTGTTGCTCGCGGCAATTGTTGGCGCCGTGGTCCTCGGCAAGCGCAAGGAGCGTGTCCATGCTGGGTGAAGCCCTGTTCTTTAGCGCCGTGCTGTTCACGATCGGTGTCGTGGGCGTGCTCACGCGGCGAAATGCCATCATCATCTTCATGTGCGTCGAGCTGATGCTCAACGCCGTGAATCTCACGTTTATCGCCTTCGCGCAGGTGTACGGCGTCGCGGGCCAGCTCTTCGTGTTCTTCGTCATGACCGTGGCGGCCGCAGAAGCGGCTGTCGGGCTCGCGATAATCATCGCGCTGTTCCGCCACCGTCAGACGGTCAATTTGTCGAACATCAATCTCCTCAAGGGATGATGCTCCTCCAAGAAGCAGTAACGGCGGGTGCACACCCCCTCAGCGGCACGGTCGCCAGGTACGTCTGGCTGCTGCCGCTGCTTCCGCTCCTCGGGTTTGTGCTGAATGGTTTGCTCTCGCTCACGAGCGCGTTCCACTTCGGGCCGGCGGATCCGAGCGCGAGTCACGGCGACGACCACGGGGCAGGGCACGGCGCGGCGCATGCGCCTGACGAACACGGCGCTCACGGTGACGATCACCATGCCGTGAAGCGGCATCGTCATGCGGCGCTGACGAGCATCATCGGCCCGGGCGTTCTCGTCGTCGCGTTCTTGCTGGCAACGGCGATCTTCCTGGCAATGCGCGGTGTGGGTGAGATGCACGCGCCCTTCATCCAGAAGTATTTCAGCTGGATGCCTGTTGGCGACTTGCAGGTCGATGTGGCGTTCCAGCTCGACCAGCTCTCGATGCTCATGGTCATGATCATCACCGGCGTCGGCATGCTGATCCACATCTTCAGCGTCGGCTACATGCAGGACGATCCGGGGTACCCGCGCTACTTCGCGTACCTCAACCTCTTCGTCTTCTTCATGCTGGTGCTGGTGCTCGGCGCGAACTATCCGCTGCTGTTCATCGGATGGGAGGGCGTTGGACTCTGCTCGTATCTCCTCATTGGATTCTGGTTCAGTGAGAAGGCGAATGCGGATGCCGGCAAGAAGGCGTTCATCGTCAACCGCATCGGCGACTTCGGCTTCCTGGTCGCGATGTTCATGCTGTTCGCGAATATCGGGACGCTCGATTTCGCCGGCGTGAATGGTGCGGCCGGGGCGCTCGGTGATGGCAGCACGCTCGTAACGGTCATCTGCCTGTTTCTGTTCCTCGGGTGCGCCGGCAAGAGTGCGCAGATTCCGTTGTACGTGTGGCTGCCCGACGCCATGGCCGGTCCCACGCCAGTTTCCGCTCTGATCCACGCGGCGACGATGGTGACCGCAGGTGTCTACCTGATCGCGCGCAGCAACGTGTTGTTCGCGATGGCGCCGGTGGCGGGGCTGACGGTTGTGGTGATTGGCGCACTGACCGCAGTCTTCGCGGCGACGATCGGTCTCAAGCAGTGGGACATCAAGAAGGTTCTCGCGTATTCGACCGTCTCGCAGCTCGGCTACATGTTCGTGGGTGTTGGATCGGGCGCGTATGTGGCGGGCGTGTTTCACCTGATGACGCACGCCTTCTTCAAGGCACTCTTGTTCCTTGGTTCCGGCTCCGTGATCTACGTGATGCACGCCGCGTATCATCACACGGGCAAGCATGATGACGCGCAGGACATGCGCAACATGGGTGGACTGAAAGCCTTCATGCCGATCACGTGGGGCCTGATGTGGGCGGCGACGCTCGCGATCGCCGGCATCCCGCCCTTCGCTGGCTTCTTCTCGAAGGACGAGATTCTGGGCGGCGTCTTCCTGCGGGCGCAGCATTCGACGCTCGCCGACGCGCACTGGATGGGAATACCAGGGAGCGCCGTGCTCTATGCCTGCTACGTGCTCGGGCTCGCGGCGGCATTCATGACGGCGGTCTACATGACGCGCATGATGCTCTACACGTTCCACGGACCGAATCGAACGGGCGAGGCGGAGCGTACGCACCTCAAGGAAGCGCCGTGGGTGATGACTGGGCCGCTCGTGGTGCTCGGCGTGCTGAGCGTCTTTGGCGGCTGGTTCAACCTCCCACATATCCTTCCGCTTGGGCCGCTGAACGTCCTGGAGCATTGGCTCGAGCCGGTCGTCGGTGAAAGCGCGCTGCGGGTGACGAATGGGGCCGGCGAGATCGCGGCTTCCACCGAATGGGTGCTCGTCGGCGCGGCGGTCGCCATCGCGGCGTTGGGAATCTTCCTGGCGTTCGCGCGCCTCAAGCCCGAAGTGCTCGTGACGAAGGACGAGTCACCGGCGGAGGAAGGGTTCGAACGCACGCTGCTCAACAAGTACTACGTGGACGAAGTCTATGATGCCGCCATCGTGCAGCCCGTCGTGGCCACGTCACGTGGTCTCCTGTGGCGCGGGATCGACACCGGTCTCATCGACGGCATGACGCGCATGCTCTTCCAGAGCAAGGACGATGACAATGCGCCGGGGACGACCGTTCCAATGGGTGGGTTCCTGCCGCGTGTTGTGGGTTTGATGGGATCGTGGATGCAATCAGGGCAGGTGGGTACGTACGCGTGGGTCCTCGTCGTCGGCATGCTGTTCGTGCTCGGCGCCTTCACCTTCCGTTAACGAGATGCGCGAGTTTCTGCTTTCCGTCGGCTACGACCGCTGGATCCTTCCGGCGCTTCTCGTGCTTCCGCTCATCGGTGCGCTGGCAATTCTTGCCGGCCCGCGCGGTGCGCAGGGCGAGGATGAAGTCGCCACGGGCCGTGCTGTCCGGCCACGCATGCTTGCGACGCTGGTCTTCGGTCTCGAGTTCATTCTGTCGCTCGGGCTCTGGTGGGCATTCGACCCCGCCGTGCCGGGTTGGCAACAGAAGTTCGACATCGCGTGGATTCCGTCGTGGGGCGTTCGGTTCACGCTCGGTCTCGACGGTATCGCACTCATGATGGTGCTGCTGACCACGTTCATCATGGCGCTAGCGGCGCTCGGCAGCTGGAGCGCGGTTCGCCACAAGGCCGCCGCCTACTATGCGCTGCTCCTCGTGCTGACGACGGGAATGCTCGGCGTGTTCATGGCGCTCGACCTGTTCCTGTTCTACGTGATGTGGGAAGTGATGCTGGTGCCGATGTACTTCATCGTCGGCATCTGGGGTGGGCAGCGACGCATTTATGCCAGCCTCAAGTTCTTCATCTACACGATGGTCGGTTCGCTGCTGATGCTCGTGGGCATCATCTACCTGGGGCTCGCGGCGACGAGCACGTCCACCTTTGTTCCCAACTTTTCGTACGACGCCATCATGGCGTCCGCGAATATTCCGCCGCATCACGCCATGTGGTTGTTCGGCGCCTTCTTCCTCGCATTCGCGGTGAAGGTGCCGATGTTCCCGTTCCACACGTGGTTGCCCGATGCACACGTGGAAGCGCCGACCGCAGGCTCCGTTGTGCTGGCGGCCATCATGCTCAAGCTCGGGACCTTCGGATTCCTTCGGTTGGCGGTGCCGCTGTTCCCGACCGCCGCGATGGATCCCACGGTGCGTGGATTGATTCTGGGGCTCGCGGTCATCGGCATCGTCTACGGCGCGCTGGTGTCGCTCGTGCAGCCGGACTTCAAGAAACTCGTGGCATACAGCTCCGTGAGCCATCTCGGTTTCGTGATGCTCGGCATCTTCGCACTGACCGTGCAGAGTGTGCAGGGCGCGTTGATGGTCATGATCAATCACGGCCTTTCGACTGGCGCGTTGTTCTTTCTGATTGGCATGATCTACGAACGGCGCCACACGCGAATGATCTCCGCGTACGGCGGCATCGCGCGTGTCGTTCCCATGTTCTCCGCCATCCTTGTGTTCGTGTCACTCAGTTCGATCGGAGTACCGGGGACGAATGGATTCGTTGGCGAGTTCCTCGTGCTCCTTGGCTCTTATCGTACATATCCGATCTTCTCCGTCATCGCCGCCACGAGCGTGATCATCGCCGCGGCGTATCTGTTGTGGGCCGTCCAGCGTATCCTCTTCAACCCGCTCGACAAGCCTGAGAACGAACACATTCCCGACCTCAATCGGCGTGAGCTCCTTCTTCTGGCCCCGCTGCTCGCCGGTATTGTTTGGCTGGGTATCTATCCCGCGCCGGTGCTTCGGCGCATGCAACCTGCCGCCGAGCAGTTCGTGCGTACGGTCGAGCAGCGCGCCGCGCTGATGAGCGCTGAGGGAGGCCGCTGATGCGCAGCTTCGACCTTTCCGTTCCGGCCCAACTGAGCGCCGCTCTCGCGCCAGACTTGCTGCTCATGGGCGGAGCGATGTTCCTGTTGCTGCTGGCGGTATGGAGGAAGGAGTCCGCGGCGCATCAGCGCACGATCGGTATCCTGTCGATGGCGCTCTGCGTGGCCACGCTGGTGGTCATTGGGCTCATGATGCCCGAGCGATCAACGGCCACCGACGGCCCGATCGCGGTCGACAACTTCCGCTGGATGGCGGATATCATCATCCTCCTCGGTACCATCGGGGCGCTCGCGCTCGGGATCGACGACAACGATCGCGCCGGCACAACGACGGCCGAGACGCACGTGCTGATTCTGTTTGCGACGAGTGGCATGATGCTCCTCGCGGCCGCTCGCGATCTGATGATCGTGTTCCTCGGTATCGAGATCATGTCGATCTCCGTGTACGCGCTGGCGGGCATGAATCGCCGGAGCGAGCGCTCTGCCGAAGGCGCGCTGAAGTACTTCCTGCTTGGCGCGTTCTCGACCGCCATTCTGTTGTACGGCATTGCCCTCGTCTATGGGGCAACCGGCACGACGAGCCTCTATCAGATTCACGCACGCGTCGCCCAGTACGACCTTGCGTCGAGTCCCCTGTTGTTGATCGGGATCGCGCTGCTGCTCGTGGGCTTCGGCTTCAAGGTGTCGACGGTGCCATTCCACATGTGGGCACCCGACGTCTACGACGGCTCGCCGAATCCCATCACCGCCTACATGGCCGCGACGGTGAAGACGGCGGCGTTCGCCGGCTTCCTCCGTGTGTGGCTCGAAGCGTTTGGTCCATCCATCGGAACCTGGCACCGCGCCGTGGTGGGATTGGCGATTGCTACCATGGTGTTCGGCAATGCGATTGGCTTGATGCAACGCAACCTGAAGCGTCTGCTGGCCTATTCGTCGATTGCGCATGCCGGTTTCATTCTCGTTGCCATCGCCGCCGGCACGGGGCAGGGGGCATCGGCGATGCTCTTCTACCTCTTCGCCTATACGCTCGCGACGTTCGGGGCATTCGGCGTGATCATCGTCATGTCGCGCGGTGACGCGCCGGTCACCACCGACGATCTCAACGGCCTGTGGAACGAGCGTCCGTGGCTCGCGCTCGGGATGACGGTGTTCATGCTGGCGCTCATGGGCTTTCCGGTGTTCGGTGGAATCGGCTTCTTCGCCAAGTGGTATGTGCTGAAGGCCGCGCTGTCGGCGCCCGTTCCGGAAACGCTCCTCGCCGTCGTGCTCGTGCTGACGACGGTGATCTCGGCGGGGTACTACCTTTACGTCATCATGGTGATGTTCATGCGTCCGCGGCGCGATGACGCACCGTCGATTGCGGCGACGCCGGGGTGGACGCGCTTCGTGCTCGTTGTCAGTGCGGCGGCGATCCTCATTCTCGGCATCCTGCCAGATCTCGCAGTTCGGTACGCCCAGGTTGGAACGCCGCGCCTCGACGCCGACGCCCCTGCCGCGTCGCCCGCGCGGCAGGCTGCGCTGGCTCCTTGAGTGCCTGGTAGCAAAATTGTCATCCCGAGCGAGCGGAGCGAGTCGAGGGATCTGCACCTCAGCACGTGCAGAGCCCTCGACTCACTTCGTTCGCTCGGGGTGACAGCACAGTGGATCGATCTCACGCCATGAGCATTTCCGCGGGAATCTTTCGGCAGTATGACGTCCGCGGCATCGTCGATTCGGACCTGACCGTCGAGGCGGCGCGTGCCATCGGTGGAGCGTACGCCGCGCTGATGAAAGAACGGGGTGTCTCGGGCTCCGTCGCGGTTGGCCGCGACAACCGTCCGAGTGGCGACAAGCTTCGCGATGCACTCGTTGACGGGCTGACCGGCGCAGGCATCGATGTGGTCGACATTGGCGTCGTGCCGACTCCCGTCTTGTACTGGGCGTTGCATCATCTGCCTGTCGTGGGCGGAATCCAGATTACGGGGTCGCACAACCCGCCGGAATACAACGGTTTCAAGCTGTGTCTCGGCACGGAGTCGGTGCACGGCCATGAGCTCCAACACCTCCTCGATCTCATCCGCACCAATGCTGCGCCGACTGGATCGGGAACGGTGTCGCATGAAGCGCTGATCGATCGATACGTCGCCGACATCGTGCAGCTGACCGGTCCGCTCGCACGACCGCTCAAGATCGTCTACGACTGCGGCAACGGTGCCGCAGCGCTCGTTGCGCCGCAGCTCATGCGCGCGCTTGGAGTCGATGCGATCGGGCTGTTTACGGAGAGCGATGGCACCTTTCCCAATCATCATCCGGACCCCACGGTCTCCGAGAACCTTCAGGATCTCATTGCCGCGGTTCGCCGAGAGGGTGCCGAGCTCGGCATGGCATTCGATGGCGACGCCGACCGCATCGGGCTCGTCGACGAGACGGGAAAGATCATCTGGGGCGATCACATCCTCATTCTCTATGCGCGTGACGTGCTGGCGCGGACGGGCACCGGCCAGCCGATCATTTTCGACGTCAAGTGCAGCCAGGCGCTGACGGATGAGATCGCGCGCGCGGGCGGAAAGCCTGTGATGTGGAAGACCGGACACTCTCTCATCAAGGACAAGATGAAGGAGAGCGGTGCTCCGCTCGCCGGTGAAATGTCCGGACACATGTTCTTCAGCGAAGGCTTTTACGGACATGATGACGCGCTCTATGGTGCCGCGCGCCTGCTACGCATCGTGGCCGCAACGTCGCACAAGGTCGCGGAACTGCTGTCGGATGTTCCGCCCTTCGTGACGACGCCGGAGATCCGCGTGGAGTGTGGAGACGAGCGGAAGTTCGAGCTCGTCGAGCGTGCCGTTGCGCATTTTCGCGCGATCCACGACATCATCGATGTGGACGGCGTACGTGTCCTCTTCGGCGACGGATGGGGATTGATCCGCGCGTCCAATACGCAACCGATTCTTGTCACCCGCTACGAAGCGCGCTCTGCCGACCGGCTCGCGGCCATTCGAAATGAAATGGAGGGGTGGATCAGGTCGCAGGGCGTAAGTATCTGACGTGACAGGGCGCCGCATTCTCGTCGGTGCCATTGTCGCGGTGGCGCTCGTGCTCCTCGTGGGCCGTTGGAGCGCATCGCTCTATGCCGATTTCCTCTGGTTCGACGCGCTGGGGGCCCGCGAAGTCTGGCAAGCGAAGGTCGTCGCGACCGGCATACTGACGCTGCTGTCGTTTCTCGCCGCGTCGTCCTTCGCGTTCATCAACCTGTTCGCCGTTCGGCGGTCGGTGGTGTCGCTCGTGCTTCCGCGGCGCATCGCGAACATCGAGATCGGTGAGGAAGTCCCCGGCAAGTATCTCGTCGCGGCGGTCGTCGCAATGTCCGTGGTGCTCGGTGCGGCCATGACCTTTCCGGGAGATCAGTGGCACGCAGCGCTGCTGGCCCGAATCGGGCGCTCATTCGGCGAACTGGACCCCTATCTCGACGAAGATGTGGGATTCTTCGTCTATCGGTTGCCGTTCGAAGAGGCCGTCCACATGTGGGCGGTCGCCGTACTGGTCGTCGTGTCGATCCTCGTGATCCTGCTCTACGCCCTCACGCCGAGCCTGCGTTGGGAGCGCGGGTCACTCTATGTGTCGGCCTACGTGCGGCGTCACTTCACCATGCTCGGCGCCGTTCTGCTCCTCGTGCTCGCGTGGAGCTATCGCCTCTCGATGTATCGATTGCTGTCCTTCGGGAGTGGACCCGCCGGCATCTTCACCCTCGTCGATCACCATGCGCTGATTCCGGCGACACTGCTCCTTTCCGTGGTAGCGCTGTGTGCGGCGGTCGTTGTCGCGTGGGCGGGTTGGACGGGCCAGACTCGGCTCGCCTTTTTCGCGGTGAGTGCCGTCCTCGTCCTGTCGCTCATGTCGCGTACGATCGCTCCCCTGGCCGTACGCCGTTCCGTCGATGCCGCCGATCAGCGGCGACAAGAATTGAGCTACATGAGCACGCGACTCACCTTCACCCGTCGGGCGTACGGTGTGGATCGCATGCGTGCCGAATCACTTGGTACCGGCTTCGCTAACGCCGCCGATGTCGCGACGCGCCTCGCAGTCTGGGACGGAGGCTCACTCGGCAGGGCCGCCGAGCGGTTGCGGCACGTGCGGATTCTCGGCGACGGGCCCGCGTGGGAAGCGACGCCGAGCGGAATCACCGCGGCACTCGTGGAGAATGGCACGGAGGGTAATCCGGAATCACGCGACGTCTGGAATATTTCGCGCTTCGATGCCTCGTCCGCAGACGATCACGGACTGCCGTTGCGCGCGCTCCCGCCGCTCGTATCATCGGAGGACATCAACGGTGGAGAGCCGGCCGTCTACGACGCAGCCCCGAGCTACAGCGTGCTGTCCGACTCCGCTCGTCAGTTGGCTGGCGTGGAGATGGTGTCGACGCGGTCGCGCCTGATGCATGCATGGAGCCTTCAAAACTTCCGGCTGCTTTTCGGCGATCTTCCCGCGAATCGGCCGGTCATGGTGCAACGACGTGACGTTCGCGAGCGAATCGCGGCGATCACGCCGTTCTTCGTCCAGGGCAGCGAAGTCGTTCCCGTGATTGCGAGCGACACGCTCTACTGGATCGTGGAGCTCTACTCCGCCTCTGTCCGATATCCGCTGGCGCAACGCTTTACGGTGCTTGGTGAGGAGCGTGGGTACTTCCAGCATGCCGCCACGGCGATCGTGCATGCCCCGTCGGGACACGTCCGCATCGTGAATGGGACGAATCCGGATCCCGTCGCCATGAGCTGGATTGGCCGCTTTCCGCATTTGTTCCGTCCGTCTAGTTCAGTTGCCCCTGCGCTGAGGGCGGCGTTGCCGCCGATCACTGATGCAGCACGAACTCAGGCGCTCGCCTTCGCCGTCGCCGGTTTTCGCGGCGACAACCTCGAAGCGCGTCACATCGCGGCACTCGATGGGGCAGATTCAGCGTCGTCCCGCGAGCCATCGCATGCGATGATTCCCTCGATTCCCGGAGTGTCGGCGTTCTGGCCGCTCCTCGATTCGACCGATCGAGTGCGTGGGCTCGTCGTGGCCACCGGTGGTGCGGCGCGCGTGACGTCCTGGTTGCCCATGGCGAGCGACGGGAATCGCTGGAGTGCCGTCCTCGACCGAATGCGTGCCATCGACTCCGCCGTCCATGAACCGAACTGGGTTCGCGCGCCCCTCCGGGTCGTGCCGGCCGACGGCCAGCCGCTCTACGTGCAGCCGACCTTCCAATCGCGGCCAGGATTCTCGCCCTCGCTGGCGCGCGTTACCGTTTTTCGGGCGGACAGCCTGCACGTGGGCCCGACGCTCGCAACCGCACTGGGAGCGGCGCCCAATAGCGCAGGCCGCGAGCCCGGCAGCGCCCCCGATCTGCGGTTGCGCGCCGATAGTCTGTACCGCGTCATGCGCGAGGCGATGACACGGGGCGACTGGACCACATTCGGGCGCGCGTTCGATGCGCTGGGATTGGCGTTGCGCGTCACGCCGCGGTGAGCTTGCCCGTGCTCTCGGTGAGGTCTAGCTTGTGTCCATCGAGAGCGGAACAGCAAACGAATGAACCACAGAGGTCACAGAGGACGCAGAGGACTGCATACGTCGTCCTCTGTGTCCTCCGTGACCTCTGTGGTTAATGCTTTTTGGTTTGTGGTTGCATCCCGAGCAATTGCCGGGGTGCATGGAAACTGAATGACCATCGAAGCGGAGAAGCGAATCCCGTGAACATTCACGAATATCAGGCGAAGGACATTCTGCGCGCCGAAGGCGTCCCGATTCCCGCAGGCGAGGTCGCGACGACCGCCGAGGAGGCGGAGGCGATTGCGACCAAGTTCGGCGGCATGGTTGTCGTCAAGGCGCAGGTGCACGCCGGCGGCCGAGGAAAGGCGGGCGGTGTCAAGCTTGCCAAGACGCCAGCCGAAGCGAAGGAAATCGCTGGAAAGATCCTCGGGATGCAGATCAAGGGGCTCACGGTCTACAAGGTGCTCGTCACTGCCGCCGCCGACATCGCGAGCGAGGCGTATGTCGGCATCATTCTCGATCGCGCCACGAAGAAGCCGGTGTTCATGGTGAGCCCGGCCGGTGGCATCGACATCGAGGAAGTTGCCGCGACGACCCCGGAGAAGATCCTCAAGCTCCCCGTCGACACGCGATACGGGCTCCAACCGTATCAGGCCTCGGAGCTTGGCTTCTTCCTGTTCGACGACATCAAGAAGGTGCGCGCCGCTTCGAAGATCATGATGGCGTTGTACCAGGCGTTCATGAAAAGCGGTGCCTCGCTCGCCGAGATCAACCCGCTCGTCGTCACCCCGGCGGGAGAGGTCATCGCGCTCGACGCCAAGATCTCCATCGACGACAATGAGCTCGATCGTCATCCCGAGCTCGCAGCGTTGCGCGATGAAACAGCGGAAGAGCCGAGCGAGGTGGATGCGCGCAACTCGCACCTCACCTTCATCAAGCTCGACGGCGACGTCGGCTGCGTCGTCAACGGCGCGGGGCTCGCGATGGCCACGATGGACCTTGTGAAGTACTACGGCGGCGAGCCGGCCAACTTCCTCGATATCGGCGGGTCGTCGAATCCGGAGAAGGTCGTGAACGCGCTGCGCATCATTACCGCCGATCCGAGCGTGAAGGCGATCCTGTTCAACATCTTCGGCGGCATCACGCGCACTGACGACGTGGCGAACGGTATCGTCACGGCGACGAAGGCCAATCCGCTGAAGATCCCGATTGTCATTCGACTGACGGGCACCAACGAAGAGATTGCGATGAAGATTCTGACGGAGAACGGATTCAGCGCGTCGTCCGACATGGACGAAGCGGTCAAGAAGGCTGTCGAGCTCGCGAAGGGAGGGAAGGCAGCGTGAGCATCTTCATCGACAACTCGACGACGCTGATCGTGCAGGGCATCACCGGACGCGATGGCGGGTTCCATACGAAGCAGATGATCGAGTACGGCACGAAGGTCGTCGGTGGCGTGACGCCGGGGAAAGGCGGCCAGACCTTCGAAAACAGCGTGCCCGTATTCAACACCGTGCATGAGGCGGTTCAGAAGACGGGCGCGAACACGTCGGTCATCTACGTTCCGCCGATGTATGCGGCGGACGCCATGATGGAAGCGGCGGACGCGGGCATCAAGTTCATCGTCTGCATCACCGAAGGCGTGCCCGTGCTCGACATGACGCGCGTCTACCCCTTCGTGAAGGAGAAGGGTGCGCGGCTCCTCGGACCGAACTGTCCGGGCCTCATCACGCCGGGCCAGAGCAAGGTCGGCATCATTCCCGGGCGCATCTGCACGCCGGGCAACATCGGCGTTGTGAGCCGCTCCGGAACGCTGACGTATGAAATCGTCTACCAGCTCACCCGCGCGGGAATGGGGCAGAGTAGCTGCGTCGGTATCGGTGGCGATCCGATCAACGGCACGAACTTCATCGATTGCCTCGAGGCATTCGAGAAGGATCCGCAGACGAAGGCCGTCGCCATGATGGGCGAGATTGGTGGCACGGACGAGCAGGAAGCGGCGGAGTTCGTCGCGAAGCACATGACGAAGCCCGTGGTGGGGTTCATTGCGGGACAGACTGCACCTCCGGGGCGCCGCATGGGTCACGCTGGCGCCATCATTTCCGGATCCGCGGGAACGGCCGCTGAAAAGATCGAGTCCTTCGAGAAGGCGGGCATGGGCGTCGCCAAGCGTCCGATCGACTTCGTCGCGCTGCTCCAAGCCCGCATGTGAGAACCCAGTTGTGAGGCTGCGAGAGTTTCTCGCGCCGGAGCGCGCGGTCGTCGGATTGGCCGCGCGCACACTTCAGGTCGCGTCCGATGCCTTGTTGGACCGCCTGGCGAGCGCACACGGCGTCCTTGACGAAGCCAAGCTGCGACGAAAGCTCTCCACGGCGAAGCCGGAGGACGTCGTGGCCATGGGCGATCGGGCCTTCCTCGTCCACTTTCGCACGGATGCGGTCGGCCAACTCCTCGTCGCCATCGGTGTGGCGCAGGAACCGATCGTCCAGCGTCTCGCCGATGACGAGGAACGACACGCCCGGATTGTGCTGCTCGTCGTCACGCCGCCGCGACACGCCGCTCGCTACCTCCAAGTGGTCGGGGCGTTAGCGAGACTGCTCCGTAAGCCCGACGTGCTCGCGACGATTCTCAGCGCTGAAAGCGCTGAAGGATTGATCGAGCTTCCGTGTTTTTCTGAATACCGATTGCCGGAGCAACTCACCGTGCGCGACGTGATGAGCGAGTCACCGCGAACGGTGCAGGCGGATAGTTCGCTCCGCGATGCCGCGCGCACGCTCGTGCGCACCGGCCTCGGCGCCTTGCCGGTTGTCGACGCCGACGGCTTCATGCTCGGAATCGTCAGCGAGCGCGAGATCATCCGAAACCTGCTGGCCGTTCAGGCGTTCACCGGCCCGGACGCGCGAGTGGCTGCGCCCGCGAATGCCGGGTCCAAGACCGTTCGCGACGCGATGACGCGTCAGGTCCTCTGCGTCGCGCCGGAGCAACCGATCGCCGAAGTGGCATCATTGATGACGAACAAGGACGTAGAGCGAGTTCCGGTTGTGCGTGAGGGAAGACTGGTCGGTTTCCTGACCAGAGGGGATATTGTGAGGAAGTTGATTGGCACCTGATTCGGGCCACGGCCCGCACAACGACGAGGAATAGATATGGCTGGCAACTATACACTGACGATCATCAAGCCCGACGCATTCGGCGCCGGCAAGGCCGGAAAGATTATTGCGCTGCTCGAGGAGAAGGGGTTCTCGATCGTCGCGGCGCGCGCGATGCGCATGACGAACGAGCAGGCGGGGCAGTTCTACGAGGTGCATCGTGAGCGTCCGTTTTACGGTGAACTCGTCGAGTTCATGACATCCGGCGCGTGCATGCCGATGATTCTTCGTCGTGAGAATGCCGTGCTGGCGCTCCGCGAGGGAATCGGCGCAACTGACCCCGCCGAGGCTGCGGAGGGCACGGTGCGCAAGCTGTACGCGGAATCAAAGGGACGTAACGCCATTCACGCTTCCGACTCGGACGAGAACGCCGCGCGCGAGGCGCGCTTCTTCTTTGCCGAGTGCGAGTGGTTGCGCTAGTCGTACGGTCGAGGAGCCGGCTCGGCCGGTTCCTCGGCTGGTGGTCTGTCGTTGCAGTACTTCTCAGCACAGCAGCTGGTACGCTCCGCGCGCAATCCGACGGGACTGGCATGATTCAGGGATTCGTCCGCGACAGTGCGGGGAATCCAATCAGTGACGCGCTCGTCGTCGTCGCACGCAACGATGGCTCCTATGTGCGCCGATCCACATCCGACATCAAGGGCGTCTATCGCGTCGGGCTGTTGCCTCCCGGACGGTACAACCTCACAGCACAGCGCATCGGTTTTCTCCCATTCGGGGCGCGCGACATTGTCGTTGCCGCGAACTCAGTGCGGGCCTACAACGTGACGCTGCGGCACCGCGCCGTTGATCTCGCAGAAGTTGTGGTCAAGGCCGACGCGCCGATTGCGGAGCAAAAGAGTGCCGAGCTTGGTGCGACGCGCGTGACGAGCGAGGCCATTGCCAAGTTGCCAGTCGGCGCCGACGTCGAGCGACTCGTGGCGATGGCGCCGGGCGCCCGGGGTTCCAATCTGTGGGGGGCCGCCGGAACCGCCGCGAACAACTATCAGCTCGACGGCGTGTCGATCATCAATCCGGGAATCGGCGGCGCTTTCGTGCAACCCAGTGTGCGCTGGATCGAGTCGCTCGAGGTCAAGGGGCTGGGCGCCGATGCCCAGGAGGGCAACTTTCAGGGCGGGCTCGTGAACGTCATCACCAAGACGGGAAGCAACACGCGCCACGCGTCCGTCGAGTTCAACCTCGAAGACCAGTCGCTCAACGGAACCAACCTCACCCCGACGACGCTCGTTCCGGAGATCGCGGGGCGGCGTCAGTTCATCGGCCAGGTCAGCGGACCGATTGTTCGAGACCGGCTTTTCTACTATCTGGGCGGGGAGCTTCTTGCGGGGAACTATCGCTCGCTGGACCACTTGAATACTGACACGTCGTCATACGCACCGTTCACGCAGATGCGGACCGACGCCAAGGCATTCGGCAAGCTGACCTTCTCGCCCAACGATCGTGATCTGCTGAACCTGACCGGCACGTATTACAACAGACTGGTCGATCACGCCGGCTTCAGTGGTCGCGAAACCGCAGAGGCGACGACGAACTTTCGGGCACCGACCACGCTGTTGAACGCGAGTTGGCAACGTGTCCTGAGCACGGCGACGACGATCGAGGCGAAGCTCCTTGGCTTTGACGGACGCGAGGCTGACGTCCCCGTCGCAGGTCCGAATGTGCCGGGGATCTACACCTACCAACTGACCACGACCCGCTCGTACCAGAACGCCCCGTTCACCATCGAGAAGCACGCTCGGAGCATGGGGGGCAGTTTTGCCGTCGATCACTACACGACGATCTCCGGCGCATCGCACCATGTTCGCGTGGGCGCCGAGTACAGCAGCGCCACGTGGACGGATCAGCGTACGCGCAACGGCGGCATGACATGGCGGCCGCGATACAACTACCTCGATGGCTCGGACAAGACGTTCGACCCCGTGGACGCACTCACGTGGAACACGCAGACGCCAACCACGTGGGGAGGAGAAGTCGATCTCGCGACGCACACACTGAATGCGGCGGCGTATGTGCAGGACGAGATCAAGAAAGGCAACTTGTCGCTTTTCCCCGGCGTGCGAATTGGTTCCTGGCGCGGTGACCTCGACCCCACGGTGCGCGGCGTCACCACTCGCACGAATGTCCTTTCGGACATAGGTCTCGATCCGCGACTCGGCGTGACGCTTTTTCTTCCCGATCCAGATACACCGACTCGGCTGGCGGCGCATCTCGGGAGATATCATCAGAGCGCCTTCGGAGAACTGTTCGACCGCGCGCAGGGTGCGAACGCCTATACGGACCAGGAGGTGTGGGAGTACTCTGGACCCGCATTCAGCAACCCGAACCGCATCATCACCAGGGCGGAGCGCGATGCGCTCGCATCGCAGGGGAAGTTTCGGCAAATCGAGAACGTCGTATTGTCGCAGTCCGGGCCGGTGCGGAACTATCATCAGCCGTACGTCGATCAACTGGTCGCAGGCTTCGACGTCCGCCCGAACAGTCATTGGCGCGCCGAGATGCTCTTCGTCGGGCGCGACAATCACGACATGGTGGCGCTGGTTGACGGAAACATCGCGACGAACTATCGCAAGTGGGACTATGTGAGCGTCTATGACCGTCGTGGCAATCTCGTCCTCGATTCGGATGGCAAGCCTCTCCTGCTGCGGAGCTTCTATGCACCGAATGACGCGATCGTCGCGACGATTCGCGCGGCGCTGGCGAATCCCGGTGGCGGTGTGGTCCTTCCGCCTGGTGTAACCCTGAAGGACACCACACTGCGGTTCACGCCGGACTATGCGGTGACGAATCCGCCCGAGGCCAAGCGCCAGTTTCGCCAGTGGCAGATCACCGTTGACACGGATTTCCCAGCCTGGTCGAATACGGTCTCATTCGCCTTTAGCGGACTGAATGGAAACGTCTCCACGGATCTTGGCGGGTACGACCAAGTCAGCATCGGTGGCTTCGAGGCAATTCAGGGGCGTGGTCCGGGTCCCTTCGTTCGCCCGAATGAAGCGATCAACTTCGAGGGGGGACTCGACAACGCGAGTTTTCTCACGATCAAGGAGCGTCTCCTGTTCGACCTGCCGTTCGATTTCCGCGGTGGAGTCATTGGGGAGTACATTTCGGGCGACCAGCTGACACCATCGTTCATCGTTGTGCCGGCGGCGTTCGTCTACAAGGTAGGAAACACCGAATTGTGGCCACTCCTGACGCAGGGTGTATCTCGGCAGCGATTCTACACGAAGCAGCAGGGCTCTCTTCGCTATAGTGGACGCACGACGGTCGATGTGCATCTCGAGCGCGCATTCGTAACCGCGAGTGGGTCACTTACCCTGCTGGTCGATGGGTTCAACGTGTTCGGTGCACGGAATCCGACCCTGTTCAATACCGCATTGAGCTCGGATGCTGATCCCAACTCGCTAACGAAATTCGGAACCCCTCTTGCGCGCCAAGCGCCGCGACAACTGCGGGTAGGGGCTGCATTGAATTGGTAGGGCGCGGATTCAAGAATTTCCCCAGAAGGCCCCGTTTCAGGAGCGGATGGGACAGATGCGACGGAAACCACCAGATCAAGGGATTGACCCGTTAAGTTTCCCGCTGCATCCGTTCAATCTGCTCCTCAAATATTCACTGGGCCGCTGGGGGATCAGGCATTGGGCGGCGCGACCCGTAACTATCCGTGGCAAACGGACTTGTGAAGAGCCATTGTGAGCAGTAATTTACTTGGCTATGCTGTCCTTTGACATTCGGTCACTCACCGAGCATGCCGTCGTCGTTGACGACACTTTGTCGGCCGATGATCCGGTGTGGGAGGAGGGGGATCCGAAGCCGTCGGAGCCGCTCCACGTACGGGGGCGATTGTCGTCGGCCGGGCCGGGCCGGTTCTATTGGCATGGCTCAATCGAAGGGGATGTTGCATTGGAGTGCAGCCGCTGTCTCGGCTCAGCCGGTGCCCATGTCTCCGACGAGGCGCATCTCATCTTCGCAGAAGCGGGGACCGAGGGCGTCGAAGATGATCCTGATGTGTTTCTGCTCGACGACCGAAAGCCGGACCTCGATCTCCGGCCCGCCCTTCGAGAGCAGTGGTTGTTGAACGTTCCAGGCTACGCGTTGTGCCGGGAAGATTGTAAAGGGTTGTGTCCTAGCTGCGGTGCCGAGCTCAACCTCGGTCCATGCGATTGTAACTCAACGGCAGATTCTCGCGCTTGAGTCGCTCCGTAGCAGTCCGGACAAAGCCGATCCCCCGGTTCTTATCCTTATTCCGACCAGACAATGGCCGTCCCGAAGCGCAGAACCAGTAAGCGAAAGAAGCGCGCCCGCAACACGCACAAGACCGCGCCGGCAATCGCAATTCAGAAGTGTCCGCGGTGCCAGGCGATGAAGCGTCCGCACCATGTGTGTGCCGAGTGCGGCTATTACGCCGGTGAACAGCGAGTAGCGGCCAAGGAAGCCTGACCTTGGCGCGGATCGCGTTGGACGCCATGGGGGGTGATTTTGCCCCTCAGGCGACCGTAGCCGGTGCGTTGCTCGCGCTCGCTGAGCTCGATCCCGTTCATACCATCCAACTCGTCGGCCGAACCGCCGTCGTAGAGGCGCAGTTGCGCGACCTCCTCGACGGCGAATTGTCGACCCATGCATCGCACCGCGACCGCCTGTCCATCGTCGAGGCGCCAGACGTCATCGAGATGACCGACAAGCCCAGCGGTGTGCGCGGGAAGCCAAACAGCTCCATGATGGTCGGACTGCGGCTCCAGCAGGAGACCAAGTCCGACGCGTTCGTCTCGGCCGGAAGCACAGGCGCGCAGATGGCTGCGTCGATGCTGCTGCTCCGGCTGCACGCCGGTCTCAAGCGCCCGGCGATCGCCACCTTTTTCCCCACCCTCGGCAACACCATCGTGGTGCTCGATTCGGGCGCCAACGTCGATTGCTCGCCCGAAGAGCTCGTCCAGTTCGCGCGCCTTGGCGCCACCTATGCCCAGTGCGTGATGGGTCGCGAGAACCCTGCCGTCGGGCTGCTGAGCATTGGCGAGGAGGCGGAAAAGGGAAATGCCGTTACCAAGGACGCGCACCAACTCCTCCGTCAATCGGGGCTCAATTTCGTAGGCAACGTGGAAGGCCGCGACATACCAGCCGGCCGCACCGAACATCATGCGCTCGACGTCGTCGTCTGCGACGGTTTTGTCGGGAACGTGCTGCTCAAGTTCTACGAAGCGATCGCGCCGCTCATGATCGAGACGCTGCGCAAGGCCGGCGTCGATGGCGACCAGCTCGAATCGGGCCTCAAGCACCTCGATTACTCGGAGCACGGTGGTGCCCCGTTGCTCGGGGTGCGCGGTGTGAGCATCATCGCGCACGGTAAATCCTCGTCGCGCGCAATCAAGAATGCGCTCAAGGCCGCGGCACAGGCGGTCACCAGCGGAATGAATGACCTCATTGGCGAGCGGCTGACCGCCGCCGAAGAGAACGCGGCGTGAAGCGCCCGATCGCGTATATCGCCGGAACGGGTCGCGGAATCCCCTCGCGAGTGATGACGAATCACGAGTTTGCGGCGATGGGGCTCGAAACCGATCACGACTGGATCGTCGAGCGCACCGGTATCGTTGAGCGCCATATCGCGAGTAGTGCGGAGACCACCTGCGTCATGGCGGAGCAGGCATCCCGGCAGGCGATGGCGCGCGCCGGCGTTGCCCCCGGGGAGATCGACGCGATCGTGTTGAGCACGGCAACGCCCGACCGCCTGCTTCCCTCGACCGCCGTGGACCTTCAGGCGTGCCTCGGTGCGACTCGCGCGGCCGCCTTCGACATCTCGGCGGCGTGCACGGGCTGGATTTACGGCATGACCGTGGCCGAGGGTCTCATGCACTCCGGCGTCGTTGAAACGGCACTCGTTGTTGGTGCAGAGAAGATGAGCGCGATCGTCGATTGGAAGGACCGGTCGACGTGCGTACTTTTCGGCGATGGGGCGGGCGCCGTGGTGCTCAAGCGCAACAAAGCGCATCCCGCCAAGGGCATCTTGAGCTCGTACATGCGGAGCGATGGAACGCTCGCGGAGCTGCTCTGGCGCCCGAGTGGCGGAGCAAAGGTGCCCTTCAGCGAGGCAGTCCTCGAAGACCGCTCCAGCTTTGTCCGCATGGGGGGCCGAGAAACGTTCAAACACGCCGTCCGGTCGATGAGCGAGGCATGCGACCGCGCGCTGGATGGCGCCAGGTTGCGCGGAGATGACATTGACATTCTCATCCCGCATCAGGCGAATGTCCGGATCATCGAGGCGACCGCCAAGTACGCCAATCTCCCGATGGAGAAGGTCTACGTGAACGTGGATCGGTACGGCAATACATCATCTGCATCCATTCCCATCGCGCTCGATGAAGCGATCGAATCAGGCCGAGTGAAGGAAGGCACCACAGCGCTCATGGTCGCGTTTGGGGCGGGTTACACGTGGGGTTCGATGGTGGTTCGGTTCTAGGCCATGAGAGACATCGTACTACTGTTTCCGGGTCAGGGGTCGCAGGCGCCGGGCATGGGTCAGGACTTGGTGAATTCCTATCCCGCCGCGCGGGCGGTTTTTGCTGCCGCCGAGGAAACCCTTGGCATTCCGCTAAGCCAGCTCTGTTTCGCGGGGCCCGCGGACGAGCTGATGCTCACGATGAACGCGCAGCCGGCGTTGTTGACGCATGGCGCCGCCGTGTGGGCCGTGATTCGCGACAACATCCGGGACGGCGCGGTCGTGGCGGCGGCAGGTCATTCGCTTGGCGAGTTCACCGCCTATCATGCGGCCGATGCGATGATGCTGCCCGAGGCGGTTGCACTGGTGCGGAAGCGCGGGGAACTGATGTATGACGCAGGAGTCCGGAGGCCCGGCGCAATGGCCGCCATCCTCGGCGACATGGACCTTTCCGGCGACGAACTGTGCGCACTGGCGGCGACGGATGGCGTCGTCGTCCCTGCAAACTTCAACTGCCCCGGGCAGCTGGTGATCAGCGGGGAAGTGGCGTGCGTTGAGCGAGCGATGGTCCTGGCCAAGGAACATGGCGCCAAGCGTGCCATCCGATTGAACGTCAGCGGCGCGTTTCATTCGCCATTGCTCGCGGATGCCGCCGGTGGCCTCGCCAAGTCGCTCGACTTGGCGCATTTGGCGGATCCGCGCTTCCCGGTGTACGCGAATGTGAACGGCCAACCTGTTACAGATGCTGCACTTGCGCGGCGTCTGCTGGTCGAGCAGTTGACGGCACCTGTCCAGTGGACGCGTGAAATCCAGGCGATTGCGGCCCTTCACCCGGATGCCCTCTACGTCGAGATGGGTCCGGGGTCGGTGCTCAAGGGGCTGGTCAAGAAAATCGCGCCGAGCCTCTCCGTGGTCACGTGTGGAACAGCTGCTGAAGTCGAGTCACTGCTTGCCTTGGTGAACACATGAAGATCGACCTGACGGGAAAGACGGCGCTCGTGACGGGGAGTACGCGCGGAATCGGCAATGCCATCGCCACCACGCTTGCTGCCGCGGGGGCACGCGTCGCGGTGGTCGGTCGTGAGCAGGCCAAGGCTGCCGAAGTCGCGGCTGGCTTGGGCGGCGGCGCCGCCGGCTTTGGCGCTGATGTGAGCGATTCGGCTTCTGTCGTCGCACTCGTCACGGGCGTCGAAGAGGCCTTCGGCCAGATCGACATCCTTGTCAACAACGCCGGCCTCACGCGCGACAATATCCTGTTCCGGATCAAGGACGACGACTGGGATATGGTGCTCGATGCGAATCTGCGCGGTGCGTTCATCGCCATTCGTGCGGCGTCCCGCGGCATGATGAAGCGGCGCTGGGGACGCATCATCAACATCGCCAGCATCGTTGGCATCACGGGCAACAAGGGGCAGGCCAACTATGCGGCCAGCAAGGCGGGGTTGATCGGCCTCACGAAATCGGTCGCCAAGGAGCTCGGGTCGCGCAACATTCTTGTCAACGCCGTCGCCCCGGGTTTTATCGAGACAGACATGACGGCGGCGATGACCCCAGAAGCGCGCGCGGCGCTATCAGGACAGATTCCGCTGGACCGCTTGGGGAGTCCACAGGACATTGCCGGCACGGTGGCTTTCCTGGCCTCGGACTACGCCTCGTACATCACCGGGCAGGTGCTCGTGGTGGACGGGGGTATGGTCATGTGATGAATCCCGCCAAGTGACAATACTGCAGAACTTTCGCTAACTTTCACGCGTTCTTCACCCTACAGGAGCAACATCCAATGGCCGACAACGCCAAGAAGGTCCGGGACATCATCGAGAAGGAGCTCGGCGTCGAGCGCGATAAGATGACCGATGAAGCGAGCTTCATCGAAGATCTCGGAGCGGACAGCCTCGACATCGTCGAACTCGTGATGGAATTCGAGAAGGAATTCAACATCGACATTCCTGACGAAGACGCGGAGAAGCTCCGTACCGTCGGAGACGCCGTCGCCTATTTGAACGGCAAGGTCGGCGAGTAATGCGTCGTCGGGTCGTCGTCACTGGTCTCGGTGCGGTGACGCCCGTCGGCAACGACGTGGCGACGACTTGGCGCGCCCTGTTGGATGGCGTGTCGGGGGCAGCTCCCATCACGAAGTTCGATCCCACGACGTTCCCCGTGCGGTTTGCGTGCGAGCTGAAAGGCTTCGATCCGTTGAAGGCAATGGAACGAAAGGAAGCCAAGCGCGCAGACCCGTATGCACAGTACGCCGTTGCGGCGTCCGTCGAAGCCATGGCAGATGCCGGCCTCACACTCGGCAACTATGATGTCGATCGTATCGGCGTCATCGTCGGCAGTGGCATCGGTGGCCTCAAGAGTTTCGAGGACCAGCATGATACCTATCGGGAGCGCGGCGCCAGCAAGATCAGCCCGTTCTTCATCCCGATGTTCATTGCGGACATCGCCGCGGGCATCGTGTCCATGCGCTTCAACGCGCGTGGTCCGAACTACGCGACGGTGTCGGCATGCGCTACGAGTGCCCACGCCATCGGCGATGCGTTCCGCACCATCCAGTACGGTGATGCGGACGTCATGATCTGCGGAGGCTCGGAAGCCGCCGTCACCGCCATGTCGATCGGTGGGTTCGCGAACATGACGGCGCTGTCCACAAGAAACGACAGCCCCGAAACGGCGTCGCGTCCGTTCGACAAGGATCGCGACGGCTTCGTCATGGGTGAAGGCGCTGGCATCGTGATCCTCGAGGAACTCGAGCATGCGCGCGCGCGCGGCGCAAGGATCTACGGTGAGATGGGCGGCTATCGTGCAACAGGCGACGCCTACCATCTCACGGGTCAACTCCCGGAACACGAAGGGCTTCAGCGTGCCATGCGTGGCGCGTTGAACGATGCCGGGCTTTCCCCGACAGACGTCGATTACGTCAATGCGCATGGTACATCCACACCATTGAACGATTCGAACGAAGCCAAGGCAATTGCAACCGTGTTCGGCGAATCGGCGGGCAGGGTCAGCGTTTCCTCCACCAAGTCGATGACGGGACACATGCTCGGAGCGGCTGGTAGCGTCGAGTTCATCGCGTCCACGTTGGCGATGCGCGACGGAATGATCCCGCCCACGATCAATCACTTCACGCCGGATCCGGAGTGCGGTGATCTCGACTTCACGCCGAACGCGGCCAAGCAGCGTGACGTACGAGCCATCCTCAGCAACAGCGCCGGCTTCGGCGGACACAACGTCTCGATCGTCGTCAAGCGCTATCAGGAGTAATTCGTGCCAATCGCAGTTCCGTTCGACCGCTCGCGTGTTTCCGATCCTTCCCTCCAGCCCATCGCGGAGAAGGTCATCGCCGGCGAGCGGCTGACGGACGCCGACGGCGTAGCGCTCTTCCGCACGCCTGACCTCCTCGGACTCGGCGCGATGGCCGATGCGGCCAATCGGGCCCGCAACGGCAACATCGTCACCTTTGCCGCGAACCAGCACATCAATCCCACGAACGTCTGCATACTCCGCAAGACGTGCGTGTTCTGCTCCTACGCCCGCCTGCCGAAAGAAGCCGGCGCGTACCGGTACACGATGGATCAGGTGTGGGAAGAAGCGGCCAAGGTCGATGCCAACATGACCCGCGAGTTCCACATCGTGGGCGGGCTCGACATGCAAGCGGGGCTCGCCTACTACGACGAGATGTTCCGTGGGCTGAAGGCGCGACACCCGCAGGTGCACATCAAGGCACTCACGGCGGTCGAGATCGCGCACATTGCGCGTATCGAGAAGATGTCGGTTGCCGACGTCCTCGTTGCGCTGCGCGATGCGGGGCTCGATACGATGCCGGGCGGCGGTGCGGAGGTGTTCAGCCCAGGCGTCCGCGCGACCATTGCGGAGAAGAAGCTGTCCGGAGAAGAGTACATCGATGTGCACCGCACGGCGCACGCCCTTGGAATTCGCTCCAACTGCACGATGCTGTACGGCCACGTGGAGACGTTCGAGGACCGCGTCAACCACCTGAGCATGTTGCGTGATCTTCAGGACGAAACGGGCGGATATCTGGCCTACATCCCGCTGGCCTACCATCCGGACAACAACGAGCTCGGAGTGGAACTCGGCCGTACCGGCACGGCGACCACTGGCTTCGACGACCTCAAGAACCTCGCCGTCGGCCGCCTCTATCTCGACAACTTCACGCACATCAAGTCGCATTGGATCATGGTCACGCCCGCGATATCGCAGATGTCGCTGCATTTCGGCGTGAATGATCTCGAAGGCACGGTGGTGCGCGAGAAGATCTATCATGAGGCAGGCGCCCACACGGCGCAGGCGATGTCGCTCGACGAAATCCTCCGGCTCATTCGCGGTGCTGGAAAGATCCCTGCGGAGCGCGACTCGTTCTACAACGTGCTCCGGATGCTCGACGAACCGCGCGCCGAGGCGGCGTAGGGTATGCGCGTCGGTCGCATTCCCTATATCAACTGCTATCCGGTTTACGGTGCGATCGACAGAAAGCTCATCGAGCTGGATGCAGAACTCGTCGACGGCATCCCCACGGCGCTCAACCGCGCCATGGCGGAAGGGTCGCTCGATGTCAGCGTCATTTCCGCGGTTGAGTACGCGCGAGATGCCGCGCGGTATCTCCTACTTCCCGATCTCGCCATTTCGTGCGATGGACCGGTGCGCAGCGTGATGTTGTTCTCACGACGGCCCGCCGAGTCGCTCGAGAGCGCACGGGTGTTGGTGAGCAGGAGTTCGATGACGAGCGTGGCACTTCTTCGGCTCATGTTCGAGCACGTCTGGCGATCGTCGCCAACCTTTGTGCCGTCGAATGCGGAGATATCAGATCTCGCGCGGGAAGGGACGGAGCCGCACGAGGCGCGACTCATCATCGGTGACGCGGCCTTGATGCTCTCCTCAGGGACGAGCGAACTCGCGGCAGACTATCCGTACGTGTACGACCTTGGCACCGTCTGGAAGGAATGGACGGGCTTGCCGTTCGTGTTCGCGGTATGGGTGGCGCAGCGTTCGACTCCCGTCGCCAGTTCGCTGGCCGTTCACGCTCGGCTGATCGAATCGCGGGAGTGGGGATTGGCGAATTTGCCGCAGCTTGCGCTTGAGGCATCCATCGCGACGGGCGTCTCAGGACAGGCAGCGCTGGAGTATCTTTCAGGTCTCGACTACGGTTTGCGATACGAGCATCTCGCTGGCCTGACGACGTTTTTCGGGAAGCTCGCAGCAAGTGGCCGAGTGCCGAATGGGTCGCTGGCCTTCCTGCCGGCGGCGTAGCAGTAAAGCAACGCATTAACCACAGAGGACACAGGGGACACGGAGGAAACCATGGTTAACTACGCAGTCCTCTGTGACCTCTGTGTCCTCTGTGGTAAAAACGGCCCGCCAAGAGATAAGGCGAAATAGCAATGCGTGACCTCCTCGATTTCTACACCAACGCGCCCCTGCTCGAGCTGGGCGCTGAAGCGGATCGCGTGCGTGAGCGTCTGCATCCGCACAACACGGTCACGTACATCGTCGACCGCAACATCAACTACACCAACGTCTGCGTCGCCGACTGTGGGTTCTGCGCCTTCTATCGTCGCCCGAAGGACGCGGAAGGCTGGACGTTGTCATACGAGCAGATCGGCGCCAAGATCGACGAGACGAAGGCGCTTGGCGGTGTGCAGATCCTCATGCAGGGGGGGCACAACCCGTACATCCCCTTCGAGTGGTACCTCGACCTGCTGCGATACATCAAGCGCAACCATCCCATCCACGTGCATGGCTTCAGCCCGAGTGAAGTGGACTTCTGGGCAAAGCTCTATCGCATGGACGCACGCGAGGTCATTCGGGAGTTGCAAAAGGCCGGACTCGATTCCATTCCGGGCGGCGGCGGCGAGATCCTGGTCCAGCGTGTCCGCGACGAGGTCGCGAAGAAGAAGGCGGGCGCCGATCGATGGCTTGAAATCATGGAGATCGCCCATCAGGAGGGGATGAAGACCTCCGTCACGATGATGTACGGCATTGGCGAGACCTTGGCGGAACGACTCGAGCACCTCGAGCGCGTGAAGGAAGTGCAGGCGCGCACCGGCGGGTTCACCGCATTCATCTGCTGGCCGCTTCAGCCGGAGAACACGCCGCGCATGTCGCACATGCAGAAGACGGACGCGCTCGATTATCTGCGCACCGTCGCCATTTCGCGAATCGCGCTCCAGAACGTCCCGAACATTCAATCGAGCTGGGTCACGATGGGGATGAAGGTCGGGCAGACGGCGTTGCGATTCGGCTGCAACGACTTCGGCTCGCTCATGATCGAGGAGAACGTCGTGTCGGCGGCGAATACCACGCACCGAACCTCGATCGAGGAGATGGAACGCCTCATTCGCGACGCCGGCTTCACGCCGGCACGGCGCCGTCAGGACTATTCGATCATCGCGCCGGCCGCTGCTGTTGCGGCGTGAGCATTGCACGGTGACGCGGTCAGGGATCGGTTACGATTCGCATCGGTTCGCCCCAGGCGGCCCGCTCATCCTCGGTGGCGTGCGCATCGACGCCGATGTGCACCTGCACGGCCACTCCGACGGAGATGCCATCGCGCATGCCGTGACGGATGCGATCCTCGGCGCCGTCGCGCTCGGAGACATTGGCGCTCTCTTTGCCGATACCGATCCGGTGAACAAGGACCGCGACTCTATCGAAATGCTCGGCATTGCCGTGGCGCGACTTGCGGCCGCGGGGTGGGTCGTCGGCCAGGTCGACGTCGTCGTCATTGCGGAAACACCAAAGATCGCGCCGCACCGCGACGCGATGCGCGCGCGAATCGCCAGCGCGCTCGGTGTTACGGTGTCGGACGTCAGCATCAAGGGCAAGACGAATGAAGGAATGGGGTTTGTCGGTCGCGGGGAGGGAATCGCCTGCATGGCCACCGCGACAGTCCGCGCACAGTAGCAAGCGAATCCGATGGATGGGCTCATCGGCTGGTTGTCGCAACTTCCCCTTGGTGCGCTCTACCTGATCCTCGCCACGGTGGCCGCGGTCGAGAACGTGTTTCCGCCACTCCCCGCCGACACGGTTGTGGTACTCGGGAGTTGGCTAGCCGCCCGAGGCCAGGGGAATGTCATCGCCGCGTTTGCCAGCACGTGGATCGGCAACGTGGCTGGAGCGTCTGCCATGTACTTCGTCGCTCGGCGGCACGGCGCCGGCTGGATGCATCGGCGATTTCCCGGCCTGACGGGGGCCGACAGCGAAGCCCGGATGAAGCGGTGGTACGCGCGCTATGGTGTTGCTGCGCTCTTTATTTGCCGCTTCATCCCTGGCGTGCGCGCGGTCGTTCCAGTATTTGCAGGGGCCTTGCGTGCGCCACCGGTGCTCTCGATCGGAGCAATGGCTGTCGCTTCGGCAATCTGGTATGGCCTCATCAGCTATCTCGGCTTCACCGCGGGCTCGGACTGGAACGCCGTGCTCGATGTCATTCGCCGCTACGGCCGGATCGCGGCGCTGGCGGGCGTCGGAATTCTGGTGGTGGGGATTGCGGTTTGGTTCGCCAGGCGAAGGCGCACCCGTTCATGAGTGACGACGAACGGAGGGCGCGCGCATTTCTGCTGGCGCCGTTTGGCGACTACGTGGCGCTGGAACAAGGGCTCTCGCCGCGCACGATCGAGGCGTACCAACGCGACCTCGCGCGGTTCGCGACCTACGCTGACGTAAAGTCGGTGAGCGCTCCGGGCGACATCACGGCGAAGCTCCTGCGCGAATACGTGTACCACTTGAAGGACCTCGGACTCGCCCCGGCGTCGATTCGACGGAACGTCTCAGCGGTGCGCACGTATTTCCGTTTCCTCACCGGCGACGGAATCGTGACGAAGGACCCGAGCGAGCGGCTCGAGACGCCGAAAAAATGGCGCACGCTTCCCGAAGTCTTGTCGGTGGACGAGGTGCAGAAAATCCTCGCGTCGCCGACGCTGGACGACAATCTGGTCTTTCGCGACCGTGCGCTCCTTGAACTCGCGTACGGTGCCGGCCTTCGGGTGTCGGAGTGGATCACCGTCGGCGTTCGTGACGTGTTGTTCGAGGACGGCCTTGTGCGGGTGTTCGGGAAGGGAAGCAAGGAACGGCTCGTCCCGATCGGCCGCTCTGCGATTGGCGCCCTTGCCGTCTACCTTCGCGAACTGCGTCCTCGCCTCGAGAAGGGCGAAGGGAAGGGGATCCTGTTCCTGAACGCCCGCGGCGAGCCGTTGAGCCGCATGGGCGCCTGGAAAATCCTGCGTATTCACGTCGAACGCGCGGGGATCACGAAGCACGTGTCCCCGCACACCCTCCGTCATTCGTTCGCGACGCATCTGCTCGAAGGTGGCGCCGACCTCCGCGCCGTACAGGAGATGCTAGGCCATGTTGACATCGCGACGACGCAGATCTACACGCACGTCGATCGGGAGTACCTGCGGCAGGTGCATAAGAGTTATCATCCGAGAGGATAGGGGACAGGGACAAATGCTTCTCGTCATCGACAACTACGACTCCTTCACGTACAACCTCGTCCAGTACCTGGGGGAACTCGGTGCAGAGATCGTCGTTCGCCGGAACGATGCGGTGACGATCGCCGAAATCGAGACGATGGCGCCGGCCGCGATCGTCTTGTCACCCGGACCATGCGCGCCCGCCCAGGCTGGCATCACGGTGGACGTCATCAAGGCGTTCGGCAGCCGTATTCCTACGCTGGGTGTTTGCCTCGGGCATCAGGCGATTGGCGAAGCGTACGGTGGCACCGTGGTGCGAGCGGCCCGAGCCGTGCATGGGAAGACGTCGCGCATCGCTCACGACGGATGCGAGATCTTCGAAGGATTGCCATCGCCGCTCGAGGTCGGACGTTACCACTCGCTGGTCGTGGAGCGCTCGACCTTGCCCGACTCACTGCGCGTCGTTGCCACATCGGTGGATGATCCGGATGAGATTCACGCATTGCGCCACGTGTCCCATCCAGTCTGGGGCGTTCAATTTCATCCCGAGTCCGTGCTGACACCCAACGGCAAGCAACTGCTCCGCAACTTCCTCGGTCTCGTCGCGGCGTGAGTCGTCGTGCACTAGCGCTCGTCCTGCTCTTGCCGGCGCTTGCCGAGGCGCAGACCGTTAGCGTTGGCGTCGGCGCCGAGCGCCGGTCGGCGGCGTTCATCACCGAGGCGAACTCGCAGCCGCATGTTGTGATCGCGGGTGAGGGACGCGTCGAATTTCCGCGCGACAGCACGATTACATCGACGCTCATCGTCATCGGTCGCCCGACCTATCTCTCCAGCAAGGTCGAAGGGAACGTCGTCGTCATAGGAGCCGACTTGTTCTTGCGACCCGGCTCTGCTATTCGCGGACACGCCGTCGCCATCGGCGGTACGGTTGCGGTGACGACGCTCGGCACCGTTGGCGGTCGGGTCGAGAGCTACCGCGACGATCAATACGAGGTGCGTCAGGTCGCAGGCGGGTACCTGTTCGACTACCGTGCGCCCCTGGTGGTCGCGTCCTCCGTTCCTCTTGTGCAGCCCGCTGGATTGATGGGTCTGCTCTTACCCTCGTACGACCGGGTGAATGGGCTCTCGCTGCCTGTCGGGGCCCTCTTCGCGTTGTCTGAGGGAAAGCTGGAGGCCACGCCGACGGTGACGTACCGCTCTCGGCTTGGTGCACTCGATCCCGGAGTACGCCTCCGCATCAACCCGGACGGCAAGCTTCGGCTCGACGGCACGGCCGGTTACGATACCCGAACCAACGAAGGCTGGAATTATGGCGACCTGGTCAATTCCGCGACCACCTTTTTCGCCGGGAGTGACACGCGAAACTACTTCCGCGCGAAGGGCGGCGTTGCCCGCGTGATTGGCCGTCTTGAATCAGTCGGCCGGACGATCGAGCCATTTGCCGGCGGTCGCTTTGAACGCTTGAGCGCAATATCCGCCGGGTGCAATGTGTTCACCGTGACCGGGCGCAAATCGGTCGAAAAGGCCTGTCGTCCGAATCCAGCGGTTGATGCTGGCGACATCGGTTCGTTGCTCGCTGGAGCGCAGCTCTGGGACACGTCGGGCGTGGTCGTAAGTCGCGTGCGCGCGGAGTTGGAACGGAGTGTCACGAGCGTCATTGGCGCCTCGAATTTCACGCAGCTGACTTTTGACGGGCGCATCGGATTCCCCACCTTTGGAACGCAGTCGCTTCACGTGCGCGGTCACGCAGTCGCCACTATGGGGGACAAGGTGCCGCTCGCGCGGTACGCGTATCTTGGCGGGAGCGGGACGCTGCCGGTCACCGAACTCCTTGAATTCGGGGGTACGCAACTTCTTTTCGTGGAGTCTCGGTACCTGATCCCGGTGCCAGCGGTGCAACTGCCTTTCGTGGGGTCTCCGATTCTCACGCTGCGACATATCCTTGGCGGAGCGGGAGTTGGATCGTTACCGAAGCTGGAGCAGGAGGTCGGCATCGGATTGGGGCTGAGCGCTTTGCGCATCGATCTCACGGTCGACGCCTCGCGCCATCGCGATAGCCGGCTGCTTGGGAAGCTCGGGTTCGGGATCTCGTTGACGAACTAAGCAACTTAAGCAACTTCATATTTCACAGAGGGCGCAGGCTCGACAGCTGCTTATCTCACCGACACGGCGCCGGAGCGCGCTTGCCGCCGGCTCACTCCTGCCGACGACTGGACCCCGCCACTTCCGCTGAAAGCAACTGTGCCGTCAGTCGCGTAACCCGTGGCCGTGCATCGCGGTGCGGATTGGAAATCACACCGTGCACATACGCGGTTTGGAGCGCCTCCCCTCGCCGTTCTCGACAGCATTGAGCTGCGCGCAGGGAGACACGAACCATGAGTAGCGGTCTGAGCATTAGGGTGCCATTGGATGATTCGTTTGTGATTGATTTGTGTCTTGCGAAGACATTTTACAAGTTGTAGCGTTGGGTCGTCACCTTCAGCCAGGACAACCATGCGTTACAAACGGTTAATCGCTCGTGCCGCTCTTGTCGTCGGACTGGGAGCAGTCGCATTGGTGACGGATAAGCCCGTTGCCGCCGCGACTCCCATGAAGTGTTCGACGGCAACGTATTGCGATTGGAGTTGTACGAATCCTTGCTCAGGTGGCGGTGTTTGCATTAAGTCCTGCAGGCCGGAAGCGTGCTGGTTCGAAGGTACGCAGTACTCGATTAGGATTTATTGCGATGGGGTGTCGTGACGTGAGGGGCATGTTGTTTGTGGAAGGCGGCGCGCCAAGGAAGGCTGAATGTCGGAGAGCTGCTCGCTCTTGGCGCGCCGTGAGTTATCGTGCTCTGTTGTTTTCCTCGATCCTAATCCTGGCGATGCCGCGCAACGCCGCCGGCCAAGGGGGGGGGCGTGAGGATACAATGGCGGACTCGAGCTGGGTATCCGAGCGAATATTGAAGGTCAGCTTTGCCGGGATTAAGCTTTCACCCGATGAGGAGAAGGCCGCTCGGGGGGTCATTCGAAGGATATTCGTTGCGCTCATGTCATTACCGCGCAATTTGGAGTACGGGTCTCCTAAGATCGTCGCGTTGTGCGAGCAGCGCGATGCGGCGCTCCTTCAGCTGGTGCACTCGCGGGCAGACAGTGTCCGATACCTCGACAACTCGGAGATATTCTGTGGCCCGAGAAAATCATCGCGGCGATAGTATCCGGGAATGTCGTGGTGCGTTGCGCCTGCCATCTTCCGTTAGCACGTGTCTTGATCCTCTTAGGCGACTCCCATGAAAGATCGCTTCGAGCGCATAGTCTCCCTGTTGCTGACGGTGGCCGCAGTTGGAATCGCCGTGGGGCTCGTGCATCGCGAGTTCTTTTCCGCTCCCCCGGCAGTCGTCGCACGTCCGGCGCTGCCAGCATGGGAGGAAGATTGGAAAAGCATGATTTCTGCTGGTGAACGGTCTGGAGATCCCGGCGCACCAGTGACGATCATCGAGTTTTCTGATCTGGAGTGTCCCTTCTGCGCGATCTTTCACAAAAGCTTGAGAGAGCTCATTGCGGAGAATCCCAAGCGGATTGTCGCGTACTTCGTGCATTTGCCCGCACCCAGTCACCGGTTTGCCATGCCTGCTGCGCGGGTGGCTGAGTGTGCGCGCGCTCGGGGCCACTTTCACCCGTTGGTGGACGAAGTGTTTGCGCGTCAGGACTCCATCGGGCTGCGCAGCTGGAATTCGTTCGCTCGCGCCGCCGCGATTGCCGACACGACCGGCTTTGACGCTTGTGCTCGTGACACGAGCGATGTACCTCGCATTGTGGCCGGGCTGTCGATGGGTCAGCGTTTTCGCGTAAACGCCACGCCGACGATCATCATCAATGGCTGGCGCGTCGAGGGTGCACTGTCGAAGTCGGAACTCTCGAAAATGATTGATGCTATCACGAGTGCAAAGGCACCCTATTCCGACGCGCAGAAGGCCATCCTTTAGGTGGGTTCTGGTGTCGCTCCCCTCGATGGTGTTAGCGACCCTCGCGTGTGCTTTGTGCCTGCCTGTGGTGCTTCTTGGCCAGACGCTTGTGCTGCGCGGCCGCATTACGGGGAGTGATTCGGTGGCGCTGTCTGGCGCGTCGATCAGCGCTACGAACTCGGTTGGGCACTTGGTCGCGACACGCTCGCAACAGAATGGGGACTATCGCATCGCCCTCGACGGCCGCGACACCATTTATGTGCTGACAGTTACGGCGCTGGGGTACGCACCGGGCAAACGCGTACTTCGCATCTCCGCACCCCGCCCGGACCAAGTCATCGCCGATTTCACGCTGACGAGCGCATTGGCGACCCTTGAACCGGTCATCACGGTCGCTACCCGCCCACGCCCGCCTCGTGACGAGGACGGATTGTTTCGAACGCCTGGGCAAACGCGTTATGAGGTCGACGTCTCGAGTGGAGTTGCGGGTAGCCTGACTGGAGATCTTTTCGCTGCGCTTGGGATGGTGCCCGGTCTCGTGCGCACGCCGAGTGGAAGCGGAGCAATCGCGCTCTCTGCCTTCGGACTGTCGGCCGAGCAGAACGGGCTCACGCTCAACGGAACGGCCTTTCCCGGTTTCAGCCTTCCTCGAGATGGTCTGTTTCATCAGGTACGACTATCGACATATGATCCAAAGTACGGCCGCTACGCAGGCATTCAGGTTGCGTCCTCACTACCATGCGGCTGTTTGGATCCGACTCGCAGGGTGCGCGTTTCAGCGGACGGTGTGCGGTGGCACCAGCCGGGCGACCAGGGTTTCGGTTCGCGCGTACTCAGCGGTGTTGTATCGGGAGAGATTCGGGCGGAGCGGTCCTTCTATTCCGTGGCCTATCAAGTCACGGACCATCGCGCTGTGACTCCCACAGCCTTCTCTCTCGACGCGCGATCTCTTGGAGCGCTTGGCATCAGCTCCGATTCGATTGCGCGCGCGCGAAGCCTCGCGGCGTTACTCGGGCTACCAGCGGGCTCTGCGAGGCCGGTCGACGCTGGCACAACGACGGGATCTTTGCTTGTGAGGGTGGACCTGACTCCCGGACCGGTGCCTGCAGTAAACGCGATGCAACCGACGGCCTACGTCCTCGCGGCAGCGGCGCTTTCTCGCTCGGCCAGGCCCGGTGCCAGTTTGCCGTCCTCGTCGCTGCAGAGCGGCGAGTACTCGCGGCGCGACGCTCAGCTGCTGCTTGTATTTGCCCCGTACTTGCTCGACGCCTTGAATGAAACGAAGGCTAGCCTGTCGATCTCGCGAACCGACGGCAGGCCAAATTCACCTCTGCCTCGCATAGAAGTCCAAATCCCGTCTGGGCTCGGCGCGTCCGTAGCGGCGCCCGTTACCATAGTTCAGCTTGCCGGAGGTGGTCAGGCGAGAACCTCGGAAGAGAGTTCGGCTCTGCAGGTCACCAACGAGACATCGTGGATGACGCGTGATGGCGGCCACAAGTTCCAGATCTTCGGTGACGTGGTCGCTACGAGCTTCTCGAGCCGTACCACGGCGAGTTCCGCCGGGCGCTACCTGTTTACCTCGCTCGCCGACCTGGAGAGTGGGCGGCCATCCCTGTTTTCGCGGACGATGGGCGAAGCCAGCGTGCGCGGCTCTCTAATTCAGGGAGTAGTCGCGATCAGCGACATCGTGAAGACGAACAACACTGCGAAAGCACAGGAGGGTGCGCGCGGCGAGGATTTCACGCTTCAATTTGGCGCCCGAATCGAAGCCGAGCGGTTCGGCGATACGGCTCGGCTGTCGCCGGCCATTCAGTCAGCCTTTGGCGTCGGGGATGGTTCACTGCCTCTCTCAATCTCAATCTCGCCCATGCTCGGCTTCACTTGGACGAAGGGGTACTATCAGGAGGACGTTCCGGGAGGTGGATGGTTTACCGCAAATCGTCACTACGTGACAGGAGGGATCAGGGCGTATCGAGGCGCGGTCTCTGTTCAGACGTACTCGCACGCGCGACAGCAGACAGGTGAGGCCGCATCGCCGAGCACACTCCAATGCATCGGGGTTAGCGCGCCTGTCCCGGACTGGTCTTCAATCGTGGACCCGCGAGTCCCAGCACCGAGCGACTGCGTCCAGGAAGTAGGCGGCACCTTCCCGCGCGCACTATCCTCCGTGACATTGTTCGCGCGAGATTTCAATCCGCAGCGCAGCTGGCGTTCGGAGTTGAATTGGCGATATCGCGCGTCAGGCAGGGTGTATCTGACGGCTGCCGGCAGCTACGCGCTGAGTCTCGGGGGCATCCAGTCGTATGATTTGAATTTCGACGGCACCCCGAAAGCACACCTCGGTTGGGAAAAGGACCGCGAGTTATATGTCTACCCCGAGTCCATCGATCCGCAATCCGGAATGCTTTCATATGGCGGTTCGCGAGCGCTGAACGGTTTCGGTGCGGTTTCCGAACTACGCTCCGATCTCAGGTCCGAGCAGTATCAGACGACCATCGGGGTCGAGTACCAGATCGGCCGGTCCGTCGGAACCAACGCAGAATCCCCGGACCGGAATCGCTTTACAGGGACGTTCCGAGGCAATTACACACTGGCGGGCGGCCGGGCGCAGTCGACTGGCTTTTCCGCATCGACCGCCGGTAATCCGCGGCAAATGGAGTGGAGTCGCAGCTCACAACCGCGGCACACTTTACAGGCAGTGCTGACCGGACAGCTCGACGGCTGGTTTGCACTTGGCGCTTCCGCGCGCTGGGCTTCGGGCATGCGCTACACACCAATCGTTTCCACAGATGTTAACGGCGATGGCTTCGCGAATGACCGAGCTTTCGTAGCGGATCCCGCGGCGGATTTGGACACGACGCTAGCTGGCGGAATGCGCGCGCTGCTGGCGCGCGCGCCAGCGTCCGCGCGCGAGTGCTTGAGCCGCCAGGTTGGAAAAATCTCCGGTGACAACTCATGTGTGGGGCCCGGAAGCGTGACGCTTGGTACAATCTCGGTCGAGCTGGACTCATATCGCATTGGGTTGGGGAACCGTGGAAGCCTGACGCTTTATCTGGAGAATCTCCCTAGTGCGGTCGACCAAATCCTGCATGGTGCGAGGGAGCTGCGCGGCTGGGGGCAGGGAGCCTATCCCGACCCGGCCCTGCTACACGTGAGAGGCTTTTCTCCGTCCGAAATGCGCTTTCGGTATCTCGTCAACCCATCGTTTGGCTCGACGACCGCCGAGCGCTTCCTGTACCGCGCGCCCGCCAGACTAACGGTTGACGTTCGCTTCGATATAGGGCAGGACGCCGAGACGCGCGGCATCGAAGAAAGCGTCAGGCTCGCAAAACAGGCCGATTTCAATGCCGACTCGGTTCAGCTGGGGAAGTTTCTGATGCGACTAGCCCAGCCGAGGCTTTCCAGTGACATGTGGGCAATTCTCAGGGTCAAGGATTCGATTGCGCTGACCGCCGATCAGGCGGACCGCATCGAAAGCGTGCAGCAATGGTACAAGCAGACATCCGATTCGGTGTACCGAAGCCTCGGCAACTTCCTATTCAGCCGGCAGGGCAGATATGGAGGAGAAGGGGTGCGCGCACGATGGCATGAGGCGATTAGCGTCTCGGTGCGCGCGGGCGTGGCCGCGAGCGAGAGCGCCCGGGAAATTCTAACAGCTGAGCAATTGTCCTGGCTTCGCTCTCGAAAGATCGCCCGAGGGCTGTTTTTCTCGCGCGAGTGGCTGGAACGAACCCTGAGGGGCCCCCTCACGCTTCCGCGATAGCCGATCCGAGCGCGGCTTCCGTATTGACATCTGAATGGTCGGGCTGGACGTTTTGGGATGTCGCGAATCCGCTTCGTCGAAAGGTTTAATACGCCGAGGTCGGTGCAAATTTTCGCACTGCTCGCGGTTTTGCGCGCGACGCCCGGGTTGGGGCAAGATCCTTTCGGGGGAGCGGGGATCGGTGTGACAGGTGCAGTTGCACTGGCGAACCCCGATCTGTACAAGCCAGGGACGATGGATTCTGCTGGCGTTCGCATGCCTTCCGCGCGCGCCACTCGGCGCCAGCCACGTCCGCCGTTGGTTGTCGACGAGAGCGACGCGCTGACGCGTGCGGGCCTTGCGGCGACAGCTCTACTGATCATCGGTCTTGGCGTTCTGGCTCGTCTCAGCAGCGATCGCGGCGCCGAACAACTTGACCCTCCCCGGGCCACCCTGTACGTTGTCAGGGTGGTCCCGTAAAACGGGCCGCGGAATGTGGGGGATGCTCCCCACATTTTTTTATTGCCGGACGTGCCCTAGAGACAACATGAACGAATCGCTGGAACGTGTTGTCGCGCAAGGACTTGATGAGGTTGAGTACGATCTCGTCGAACTTCGCCAGGGAGGCACGCGCTCTCGGCCGGTGCTCGAAATCCGCATCGACCGGCGCGATGGTCAGAAGGTGACCGTCGACGACTGCGCGCGCGCCTCGCGTGCGCTGGAGGCGCGGTTGGACGGCGGCAGTCTCGTGTCAGATCGGTATGTGTTGCAGGTGTCGTCCCCTGGTGAGCGTCCGCTGCGGACGCCCCCCGAGTGGCGACGTTTCGTCGGTCGTTGGGCCAATGTCCTGGCGCCCGACTTCGGTGGCCGCTTCGAGGCCGAAATTGTTCACGTGGACGAAGAGGCTGATGGTGGTGCGGTCACGCTCCGTCCGGAGCGTGGCGGCGAAAAAAAGATTCCGCTCGCCGCCATCAAGGAGGCGAGGCTGGCGTTCCGCATGTCTTAGACGGGTCACGGGTCGTCGGCTAAACGACGATCCTTCTCAGCGAGGTCTTTGATGGTCAGTTCCGCAGAGATGTTGGCGGCGTTCCGTGAATTGTCGAATTCGAAGCAGCTCGACCGCACGGAGCTCTACGGGCTACTGCAGGACGGCTTCATGGCCGCGCTCGCCAAGAAATACGGTCCCACCGTGCAGGCAGAAGTCGAGATCGACGACGCCAAGGGTGAGATCAAGATCACGGTTCTCAAGACCGTCGTCCTGAACGTCGAAGATCCGGCCCGCGAGATTGCCCTCGAAGAGGCCAAGCTCTTCGACGAAGGCTTTGAGCCCGGCGACGTCATGGAAGAGCCGCTCGACTTTACCGTCTTTGGCCGCGCCGCCATTCAGGCCGCCAAGCAGCGCATCATCCAGCGCGTCCGCGAAGGCGAGCGCACCAAGATTCGCGACGAATTCGCCTCCCGCGTCGGCGATCTCCTCTCCGGCGAAATCCAGCAGATCGAGCGCGGCAAGCTGGTCGTCATGCTCAATAAGTTCCGCGAGGCGGAAGCCATCATCCCCTATCGCGAGCAGAATCATCGCGAGCACTTCCATCAGGGTGAGCCCATCCGCGCGGTGCTCAAGCGCGTCGAGGAAACGCCGAAGGGCCCGCGACTCATCCTGAGTCGTGCCGATGGACTATTCGTCAAGGCGTTGTTCAAGCTCGAGGTCCCCGAGATCCAGCAGAACATCGTCGAAATCCGGGCGACGGCCCGCGAAGTGGGCAGTCGTACGAAGATCGCCGTCTTCTCGCGCGACGACAGTATCGATCCCGTCGGCGCATGCGTTGGGCTCAAGGGGTCGCGCGTGCAGACCGTCGTCAACGAGCTTGGCGGCGAGCGCATCGACATTGTGCCCTGGTCATCCGACCCCGAGCGCTTCGCCAAGCTCGCGCTCGCGCCGGCCAAGGTCGCGCGCGTCTTCAGCGATGCGGTGAGCAAGACGATTCAGGCCGTCGTCGATGAAGACCAGCTCTCACTCGCGATCGGCCGAAACGGGCAGAACGTGCGCCTCGCGTCCGAACTGACTGGTTGGAAGATCGACCTCTATTCGAGCCGCGAATGGCTCGAGAAGGGCGGCGCGGAGCAGATCTTTGCGCCGCTACCTGGTGAGATCGAGAGCGAAGAGGCGGCCGACGTCGCGCTGTCGGAGTTGGCGGGCATGAACCCGGCGACGGTTGCCGTCTTGAACGAAGCTGGTTACCGCACGTTGAACGATATCATCGATCTGGAGCGCGACGACTTCCTTCGTCTGGCCGGAATCGCGCCGCAGGAAGCAGATCGCATCATTGCGTTCCTCGACGAGTTGACGACGGATGAAGGTGCAGGGGACGACGGAAAGACGGCGTCGGGCGGACAACCCGAGTGACCCTTTCCGACACCGATCGCGGGCGCCTGTTGCGGCTCATTGGGCTTGGCGTGCGCGGTCGCGGTGCCGTCGTTGGAGTGGAGCGGGTGCGTGAAGGTGCGAAGAAGAACAAGGTCGCTTACGCGATCGTTGCGACAGATGCATCGCAGAATAGTCTGGACAAGATCGTACCGCTGTTGAACGCTAGGCGCGTTAGATTCGTCGAAGTACCAAGTGCCGCCGAGCTTGGCGGAGCGGTGGGGCGAGAGACTACCGCCGTCGTCGGGATCGTGGATCGGCAGCTCGCGAAAGGCATTCGCGAGCTCGTGGAGGCGGGCTCCGTTGGAGCCCCATAGGAGGGCGGTTTGAGCAAGCTTCGCGTTACAGATATGGCGGCGGAATTCGGCATTCCCGTCGACGAAGTACAGGGACTCCTTCGAACGATGGATGTCCCTGTCCGCAGCCATTTAAGTCCGCTGACGGACGACCAGGTCGCCCGCGTTCGCGCCCGTTGGGAGCGCGAAAAGCGCGAGCGTGCCCAGAAGCAGGCGGCACCACCCGTACCCGCACGCCGGCGTCGTGGCGCTGCCTCGGTGGCCGCGCCCGAACCGACCCCCGTTCCAGCACCAGAGGCCGCACTCGGCGAGCCGGTCCGCCGGCGCCGGAAGGCCGCCGACGTTGCTGCCGCCGCGGAAGTCGCCGCAGCCGAACAGGCTGCCAGCGATGCCGTTGAGGCGATTCACGCCGCAGAGCGCGCAGAGCGCGAACAGCGCGAGGCGGCGGAAGCCGCCGTAGCCGCCGCTCGGCTCGAGGAAATCGCAGCAGCGCGTGCCGCCGCCGCCGCCGAGGAGCGCGCGCAGGCCGAAGCCGACCTGGCCGCGCAACGCGCGGAGGCAGAGGCTGCGCAGGCTGTCGTTGTCAGTACGCCGCCGGATACCGAGGCACCGCCCGTCGATACACCACGAGCGGATGCCGCCCCGCGTCCGGCGACGCCGCCATCCGCACCGGTCATCGAGCGTCCGCGCCCCCGTCCAATTACGCCGGGTGCCCCGCGTCCGCGCGCCGCTGCCCCTGGTTCACCGTTTCCGCCGCGGCCAGTCGCATCGGCGTCGCCGGGCGGCTTCGGAGGTCCAACACGTCGCGACGATCGCCGGCCCACGCAGGGCGGTGGTCCACCCTCCGGCAATCCGCCGGCTACACAGCCGGCGGCCGGCGGCAGCGCCGCATCGCGACGCGGCGGCAAGAAGGGCAAGCGGGGTTCAGTCGATCAGGAAGTCGTGGATGCGAACATCGCGAAGACGATGGCGTCCATGCGCGGCGCCCCCACGCGTGGCGGTCGCGTCGACCGCCGCGGCATTCGCGAGGAAGCGGAGGCAATGCGCGTTGCCGAAGTGGAGCGCGAGAAGAAGCTGGTCCGCGTCAACGAGTTCATTACCGTCAGCGAGCTCGCGCAGATCCTGAAGGTGTCGCCCACCGAAATCGTGGGCTTCGCGTTCAAGAATCTCGGCCTCATGATCACGGTGAACCAGCGACTCGATTTCGACCAGATCGAAATCGTCGCTGGAGAGTTCGGATTCCAGGCGGTTCGGGAGAACGAATATCAGGCCGAGGAAGTCGGTACGGTTGCCGCAGACGAGCCGGAGCAACTCAAGCCGCGGCCCCCGATCGTCACGATCATGGGTCACGTCGATCACGGTAAGACGTCGCTCCTCGATTACATCCGCAAGGCAAACGTCGTCGCCGGCGAGGCCGGTGGTATTACGCAGCACATCGGCGCATATCACGTCGAACTGCCGGGCGGCAAGATGATCACCTTCCTCGACACTCCGGGTCACGAGGCGTTCACCGCCATGCGTGCGCGCGGTGCCCAGGTGACGGATGAGGTCATCCTCGTCGTCGCAGCTGACGACGCCGTCATGCCGCAGACGATCGAAGCGATCTCACACGCCAAGAACGCCGGCGTGCCGATGATCGTCGCCATCAACAAGGTGGATCTGCCGCAGGCGAACGCCATGAAGGTGAAGCAGGATCTTCTTCAGCACGGTGTCGTGCTCGAGGAATTCGGTGGTACGACACTGAGCACCGAGATCTCCGCGAAGAAGGGAACAGGTATCGACGCGTTGCTCGAGCAGATTCTCCTCCAGGCCGAGTTGCTCGACCTGAAGGCGAATCCGGACAAGCGCGCCACGGGCACGGTCGTCGAAGCACAGCTCGACGCCGGCAAGGGTCCCGTGGCGACGGTACTGGTCCAGAGCGGCACGCTTCGCGTGGGAGATGACTTCATCGTCGGCATGTTCTCCGGACGCGTTCGCGCGCTGCTCGACGAGCGCGGCAAGACGGTGAAGTCGGCCGGCCCGGCCATTCCGGTGCAGGTGCTCGGCATGGCAGGTGTCCCGATGGCTGGCGATCAGTTGCTCGTCGTGGAAGATGCGGGCGCGGCGCGTGAAGTCGCGCAGCGTCGCGAGCGTCTCGATCGCGAGGCCAAGAGCCGTCGGACGACGCGCGGTGGAGTCACGCTCGAGGACTTCATGGCGCAGTCCACCACCGGCGAAGTGCGTTCGCTGCGCATCGTCATCAAGGCCGATCAGGGCGGCCCGGCAGAAGCACTGGCCGACGCACTGCAGCAGCTCGGCACGAGCGAGGTGAAGGTCGAGGTGGTGCACC
>JAZJZK010000042.1:0-6098 GCA_040389905.1 Gemmatimonadota bacterium
GTTCAACTTGAGATTTTACCGCGGCTTCGCGCGGCAAGAATCTCTACTGCGTTAGGCGCACTTCACACCGCGCATGACTTCTGCGACTCGCGCTTGCATCGCTGGCCATCTGTTCTCACAGCACGTGACTGACTCGCGTGTTGCGGATGGACAGCGGACCGGGGCGGAGCCGCGAGTCTTGCGTTCGCCCTCGGAAGCGGTAACGTCGTAGTCCGCCAGCCCAACCCCACCCCGGGAGGCACCATGCCCCGCCATCTGTCGTTCGCGCAAGTTGCCCTATGGCTCTGCGTCGCCGCTTGCGCGCAGCCCGCTAAGGCGCCCGAGACGCCTGTGGACCTCGTAGCGCTCAAGACCTCCATCCAGGCGCGTGAGAAGGAGTGGTCGGCCGCATTCCTTGCCCGCAACACCGCCGGCATCGCAAATCTCTACACCGAGGACGCCGTTCAGCTCCAGCCTGTCGCGAGCGACGATCACAGGGGCCGCGACGGTATTACCAAGGCGACGCAGGCTCAATTCGACTCCCTCCTCACGAGAGTCGCCACCCGAGAGGACATCACCGAGGAGATCATCCTCGCAGGGAACTATGTGGTAGAGGTCGGCCGCTACGCCTTCCTCGGAACGAACAAATTGAACAGGCCGGTGTCGGGAAGCGGACGCTATCTGGTGGTCTGGCGAAAGGATGCGGACGGGGCGTGGCGAATGCTACGCGACATCGGGAGCGGCGCTCGTTGACGGCCACGAGCGCACGTGTGGTCACCACTTCCGGGGAACCCACCCGTGACTTGGTCCTCGTGTTCCGGACTGCCGTGCGATGAAGGAGTTGCGCGGGCTTCGCCCGCGCTTTTACATGTTCGCCCGCAGGTGATGCTCGGCGTTAGGTAGCCCACAACATGGTCTTGATGCAACCAGTTCGCCTAATAGCCGATGTCCCGTCAGCGAAGTCGCGCCGCGAGGATCAGTCCGAGGATGGAATCCCACTCGGGGCCGCCGGAGCCGAGTCCCTGATCGGTATTCATCAGATTGACGATGACGGTCTCGATCTGCGGGATCACCGTCAGGTACTGTCCGCCAGCGCCGGCCGCCGTGAAGGTGCCGTCGGGGATTCTGAACTCAGGATGCGCCACCGCCTCTGTTTGGATCCACCACATGAAGCCGTAGCCACTGAACCCGGCGGCGGATCTCGAAGGGCCGCTGGTGACGGAGTAGCTGCGCACGCTCGCATCCACCCATGATCCGGGGATCACGACCCGCTCGCCCCATCGACCGCGGTTGAGGTAGAGCACGCCGAAGCGTGCCAGGTCGCGCGCCGAGATCCGGAAGATGAACCCGGGATGCTCCGATGGTTCCTCGAAGTAGTACTCTCCCTCTGTGGGCCGAAAGTCCTGCATGCCGATCGGTCCGGCGATGCGAGTATTGATCGCCTGGAAGATGTCCTCGCCGGTCGAGCGCCGGTAAATCGTGCCCAGGGCGTTAAAGTCCCAGTTGTTGTAGTACCAATGAGTTCCGGCAGGGTGGCTGCGGCGCGCCGGCCGATCGATGCGCATGGACTCTACTTCACCAGCGGCGGCGAGATAGATGCCCGACCGGGCTCGCATCAGGTCGGCGACGCGCGCCTGACGCTCGGCTGCCGTGAGCGGCGTCTTCTTCTCGTCGATGCCAAGCGCGGCAAGGGTTGCTCCCGTGTCGAGCTGTCCCCCAGCGACGGCAATCCCCATGAGCGCGCTCAGGAAGCTCTTGCGGATCGAATGCGTAAGGAACGTCTTGCTCGTATCGCCCCACGCGGCGACGACTTTCCCGCGGGTGACGATCATGAACGCCGCCGATCCCATGGATTCCACCGTCTTCCTAACCTCAGCGAGATCACGACTCGACCAGCCCAGCGCTTCCGCGCTCAGAGCTGATTCCCACCGGACCCCAGGCACCGCCTCTGTCGCGCCCTCACCTGCTGCGCAATCGGCGGCAGCAAACCCTGCGGCCAGCAGCACGAGTGGAACGACAGGTCTCGGGACCGACATTTTGAGGCTCCTGCGTGGAAGCGGCGGACGTTGTCGCGAGGGATGCTGCTGGAACAAACTACACACCTCGGCTGAGTCGACGCTCGTTGTCGTTGCCGAGGGTCCCATTCGGGGATGGGGGCGCCGCCCGATCAGGGTCGGCCGCCGACCCGGGGGCCGGCAGCGTCATCCCAAGGCACGCTTGGTCGCGACGGCTAGGACCCCGGTCTGGTCCTGCCCCGCTGCTACCTGCCTAACGTCGCGCTTGTCCGTCTTCACCCGCTTGGAGCGCGTGGCGTACATCGCGGCAAAGCTCGGGTCCGCGACGATCACCGTGTGGCCGAGCGATTCAAGATGGCGCGCGACCCACTCACTCTCCGTCGCCGCCTCGAGCAGAATGCGCGCGGGCGGCCGCTCGCCCAAGACGGCCTTGCGGTCTGAAGAAAGCATCCAAGGCAGCCATTAGAGGGACATAGAGGCCGACTTTCCCGACTTCTGTCGGACGTATCACCGGATTGACGCCATTCCGCACTGGCGAGGGCGCCGGTCACTCGGCAGTCGCGCATGGGTTTCACGCATGGGCAGGGCGGGGTATCTCCTCTTGACAACTACAGAAGTAGCCCGACATCTTCTCTAGACAACTACAAGACACCTCTATCATCATGACCTATCGGCCGGAGCACACACCCTGAGCTGGCTCGATGCGGCGCGCTCGCGGTTCCGCCTGCTCTTCGCGCCAGCAGCGGCGGAATCGCGCATGGCGGAGGAATTCCGTTTCCATGTGGAGATGGAAACCGAACGACTCGTCCGTGAAAGCGGTCTCTTGCCTGCGGAGGCGCGCCGGCGCGCGCTCATTGCCTTCGGGAGCGTCGAGGAGCACAAGGAAGAACTGCGCGGTGATCGCGGCGCGGCGTGGCTCGGTCACGACATCATCAGGGATGTCCGCGCCGCATGGCGGTCCCTGTGGCGCACGCCAACGTTCACGATCACAACCTGCGTCATTCTCGCCATAGGCATCGGGACGAATGCGGCGGTGCTCGGAGTCATTGATGCGGCGTTCTTTCGGCCACTTCCTGTTCCGCAGCCCAGCAGTATCATCGCGATATTCTCGACGCAGGGACACGGCAGTCATAGGGCTGCCAGGCTCGAGCCCAATTCCTTTGCCGACTACGCCGCAATCCGCCAGCCGGTCCGCGGTATCGAGGGACTTGCCGCGTACAGGATGGCGTCGCTGACCTTCGAGGATGCAGCCGGTGGTGCCAACCTTTGGGCCGCCCTGGTATCCGGCACGTATTTCGGCGTCCTCCACGTCGACGCCCAACGTGGCCGAGTGATCCGGGAAGACGACGAACGCATGGGCAGTGCAGGCCTTGCGGTCGTGATCAGCGACGCAATGTGGAAGGAACGGTTCGGCGCCTCCGACACGGCGATTGGCACGCGCGTCCTGATCGAGCGGCGACCATATATCATTGTCGGAGTCGCGCCAAAAGGCTTCACTGGGACGCATCCGGAAGGACGAACCGATCTCTGGGTGCCGTATTCCTCGGGCGTCATGATCTCCGGCTCCGCTGTCAACCTCGAGAACCACGCAGCTCGCGTGGCCGCCATAATCGGAAGGTTGCGACCGGGCGCCACGCTGAGCCAGGCGCAGGCAAGCCTGGACAATCTCTCGCGCGAGTTCCGAATTCGTTTCCCCGAATCAGATAGCACACTCGGACTCGTCGCGGTGCATCATGCGCGCCTCGTGATTCCGGAGGAGTCACCCGGCGCCCTGACTTCATTCCTGCTGGTATGGATGATGGTCCTGCTCGTGCACCTGGTGGCATGCAGCAATGTTGCGATGCTGGTTGTCGCGCGCGCGGCCGCGAAAAGGCATGAGCTGGGAATTCGCCTGTGCCTCGGTGCATCCAGGGGCCGCATCATCTGGCAGTCGCTCGTGGAGAGCGGCATTCTCGCGTTGCTTGGCGCCATCGGTGGCACGGTGCTGGCCCAATGGATGATTCAACTTGTCACCCGAATGCAATTTCTGTCGGCGTTCAACATCGGATTGGACTGGCGTATTCTCGCCATCGTGGTCAGTGTGACGGTACTCACCGCTCTCCAGTTCGGGCTATGGCCCGCCCGAAGCGCCGCACGCGAAGACCCCTTGGTACTCCTCGGTGGAACGAGCGGCGGTCGGGTCAAGGGTGGACGTGACCGCTCGGTGAGCGTGATCCTCGTTGCGCAGGTGGCTGTCTGTCTCGTGCTCTGCGCCAATGCTGCGTTTGTCGTGCATGGCTTCCAGGTGCAAACAACAACTGATCCTGGCTTCGACCTGCGGCATGTCCTTGTGGCAAGCATCCGGCCCAACAGGACAACCAGCTCGGACTGGTTAAGTGCACACGACCAGGCGCTCGAGCGCGCCCGCGCCATGCCCGGTGTATTACAAGCGTCGTCGGCGGTTGGAGCTCCACTCTATCACGCTGCAGAGCCCCAGAGAATAGCAATTCCTGGTCGGGTGCGTGCAGCGGAAGAACAGATGACGTTTCTGGCGCAGCGCGTTGGTCCTGGATATTTCTCGACGTTGGGCGTATCGATGGCATCCGGACGTGAGTTCACAACCAGTGACCGCGGCTCGGGCAAGGCCGACGAGTTCGACGTCGTCGTGATCAACCAGCTGCTCGCAAGAAGACTGTGGCCCGCCGGCGACGCCGTGGGACAACTGATCGGCCTCGAGCGCGGTGCTCCTGCTCGTGTTATCGGGATTGCGGCTGACGTTCTGGACGTCAGCGCGTCTGCCGCTCAACCTCGTCTGTACCTGCCGCTCCTTGAATCACGGCGCGGACCATTCGAGATCCTCATGCGAATCAATGGCGATCCGAAGTCAATGACATCCGTCATCCGTGCTGCACTCTCGTCCTCTTCCTCCGCGCCCGTCCAGGTAACAACCATGACGGATATCCATGATGGGGCCACGTCGTTGGCACGCGTTGCGGGACTCGGGCTCACGGCGTGCTCCGCCATTGCGCTCCTCCTGGTATCCATCGGTCTCTACGGAACCGTGTCCGGATGGGTCTCTACGCGTAAGTCGGAAATCGGCGTCCGGCTCGCCCTGGGCGCACCCGCCTCGCACGTGCACGCGCTGGTACTCGGCTCGGTGTTTCGCCTGCTGGCGATGGGCGGAGTGCTGGGGCTTCTGGCCTCAGTCGGCCTTGCCCGTATCGAGCGCAGTTGGCTTGGACCCTTCTTCTCGTTCGAGCCTCTCCCCATTGTCGTCGCAATCATCCCGCTTGTTCTCTCCGCGGGGATTGCGGCGTTCATCCCTTCGCTGCGCGCGGTGAAAACGAATCCCGCAACCGTTCTTCGTGGGAATTAGCCGGTCATCCAGGCCCTGAGGCAGCGCATCCAGTCCTGGGTGAATGGCCTGCGCGAAATCGACACCCAGCTCGACGTCGAAGCCGATTTCAAAGGGAGCGTTCTACTCCAGCTGGACAGTGCAGTGGACGCCATGCGCGGCATATGCATGCAACTGATGCACGCGCGGGATAACAAATTCCACGGCGGCATTGACAATTTGATGGCACCATCACCGCGCCGCAGCTTGGCTGGGGCTTACTCCGCCACGTGCCGATCGGTCGCGTTGTTCTGGTGACGCCGCCCGCAACGATTGTCGGGGCTCTCGCTGGCGAATGGTCAGAACCCTCTAACCCGTATAATGATGCGATGCCCGCCGTGATCATTGGCGCACTCGGTGGATTCCTGCTCGCCGGTGTCGAACTTCGTCTCCTTTCTCGCCGCCGCCACGCTGCCTCCATTGAGGAGGCCGTATAACGTTGCGTTGGAGCGGACGAGCGGTCTCTGGTAGATCGCTGCGCTCGCATTGATTTGATCCGCTCGCAGCTCAACTTGGGCGTTGAGGTTGTAGGAAAAGCCAGTGTCGCATTTCCTCTGCGCGGATGTGGAGAAAACGACCTCCACAAATGCTCTGCAATCGACGATCGTCGTCTCGGCCATGATCGCAGTATGCCGGAAATCGCCACGCCGATTGCGGCGTCGACTTATTCTACAGACTCGTTAGCACCGTACGCGGTGCGACCGCGAGTCATCGCGCCAGAAACTGGCGGC
>JAZJZK010000043.1:0-46646 GCA_040389905.1 Gemmatimonadota bacterium
CGGCGATTAGTAGTTCTCGGCAGCGCCTTGATTCATCGGTGGTCATTTTTCACCACTATCGCAATCGAGACATCTGCCGATGGTGTTTCCACCCGTCCATTGGATGCGCCTGTGCTCGCATGGCGTCGTGGCCGCGCGGCGGGCGACTAGTGCGGCCTCGATCGTCTGCTTGGCTCCAAGCAATTGCCCGCTAAGTGTATGCGCTGCCACTGCGTACATCTCGTAATTGAAGCACGCGGAGATATAGGTCAGCGCCTTCTCCAGTGCGTCGGTGTTTGCATCCCGATCGCGTTCGGCGGCTTCCATGCGATGCCGCGACGACCATGCACGACGCTCGGCGGTCTCGCGCTTCGACTGCTCGATATCCCGCTCGCATTCGGCGGTGGCGGCACGGGCGAGGGCTTCATCTCGGTCATGCGCATAGGCAATAACGTCAGTCTCCTGTGCGTGCAGGTGACCAACCATGCCGATTCCGATCGCGAACGCCTGCCATTGCGCGGCGTCGCGCTCGTGCGCTTGACGCTCGACGATGGAGCACAACAGCTTCTGCTCGGTCTCCAGCTCGGCGATGCGGGCGTGCAGGGCGGCAGCGCGCTCGGCTTCGTTATGCGGGCATAAGGCAGAGCAGACCCAAGAGCCGTCTGTATACTGATGACATCCACTGATGTGGTTCACGACGTGAACCCCAGCAAAAATGCTACGGCGAATGCGGCCTTGACGGTCACGATGATGGCCAGCAAGCTCGCGACCAGTGTCACGAAAAACAGATTTGCGATTTGCCAAAACGAGATAGAGAACGGAATCATGACGACCTCCACGTTTTTCGATTCACGCACAGCATCGCCTCTCGGCGATCTTCGATGGCCTGAACCATCGCCTGCCTGACTGTTGCCGCCACCCTGTCCATCCCACCCACCCCGCCGGTCGATCGGCCGTAAGCGATACTGTCCTAGCCTTTTCCGCAACTACTCTTCCCGCAGCTCGCGCACCTACAGAACGTGTAACCGCATCCGACGCACGGCTTGAGCCGACCGCCGTCGAGCGCGTCGGCCGAGTCGAGGTGGAACGAAGCACTTAGAAGCAGCGCCGCGTCCGCGTACCCCTCGGCTCGACCGACGCCGCGCTCGCGTTTGGCGGCATCCTGCTCGTTGCCGGCCAACCGCCTCTCTAGCTGTGCCCTCACCGCAAGCTCCTCGACGAACTTCCGTGCGGCAGCCTTCGTCATTCGGCGTTTGTTCATGTGAGGAACTGTACGCCAGAATAGCGACGCAAGCGATGCGACTGGTTGTCGCATATCCATCGGCTACAACACGCGTCCGAGCCGCAGCTCGTCGAAGCGCTTCATCCAGTCTTCGAAGTCGAGTCGCATCGCTTCTTTGTAATTCGCCTTGGCCGTCTCGACGCAGTCCCAGCAGCACGCTATGACCGTGTGGTTTTGCACGACACCGATGCCTGAGACTTCGCCGCGCAGGCAGCCTTTTTCACCATCGAAATCCACTATTTTACCGCAGCCGTCGCATGGGTATTTGAGCATTTCCATTTGGATCCTTTCTTTTAGCGCTCGGACGCAGAAACGGTCGGCGACGCTCACTAATGCACGCTCGCATACGCTCGTGCCGCTGCCTGACGCTTCGCGAAGCGCACGTGCGCCAAACACATTCGCTTGCCACCGACGCGTTCGCTGTGCTTGGCGCACATCGGACGGTTGCAGGTCTCACCTTCTTTGTCGCCCATGAGCTCGAACGAGCACTTGTCGATGGCGATCTCGTTGCACGTCATGTCGCAGCGCTTCGCCTTCGGCCGTCCGCACGCAAACATCGTTATCGTCTTCATTGCTATTCGGAGGTCTCCCTGTGTTTTGTGTTCTGTAGATTCAGCGACCGCGGCGCGAGTCCGGCACGTTCGCCAGGCCCGTCGCCTTACCCACGGGCGAGCTTGCTGGCAGGCCACGCGCGTCGAGACCACCTGGGCGTACCTGCACGTCACCGATGCGCGGTGACTGCGGGCGCGGCCTGGGCTGTTTGAGTTCGTCGTTCATTTTAAAAACATCAATACGGTTTTGCAGACTAGTGTAGCGATGCCAAATCCGATCAATGCACCAACGATCCACGAAAAACTATCAGTTTTAATGACAGGCGCCGCCATCTCTCTATGCTCGGGAAAACCCCTCTCGCGCATCGGTTCATCTTGCGGTGGATTCACCTGGCGTTTGAACGCTTCTAGGTCGTGTCGCATGTACGTAGATTTAATAGCGAGCCAGCACAGCAAGAAAAACGACATGATGCCGAAGCCGAACAGACCGAGAAACAGGCGGTTGAGCGCGTTGATGCGTGCGTGCATTTCGTTGATTTCGTTTTGCTGCGTTGGTGACAGGTTGAGCGTGATTGTCGTCGTGAGCGCGTCGTCGATGTCGACACCATTCACTACCAGTGGCCACCATACCGAAGACGAAGGCGCGAATGTGTTCGCCGAGGGTACGGCATTGACAATCGGACTCGCCTCGGCAACCGTCGAGAGCAAAAACAACATCGGAATCAAGAATTGCGTTTTCATTTTGTCCCTCCTGTTGGTTTAGTGTAACGTCACGGCGGCCACCGGTAGTTCTTTGAGCTCGCCGTTTATGAACGAAAGTCGCATCGGTGGTTTGCCGCGTGCACAGATCGCAAAGTCGGCGACGAATGACAGCCTATGCGTCGGCCACTTCGGAATTGCGGAGCGCAGGATGGCGAATAGTTCGCCGAACTCATCAATCAGATTGACACCACGTGCGATGTCGAGTGCGCAGCACATCTGTACGCGCTGACTGTTCGTCATGGTTTTGAACAGCAGCTCGGGGTTTGGCAGCTCGGGGAAGTAACGCTGCATCAACGCGAGCACGCTGACGGCTTCCTCGAATTTGCTCACGAAAGCCCTCGGACCGCAATCCGTCGCGCCGCAAAGCGACCGAGTGAGACGATTTCGTACATGCGTCGAGGAGTTGCACGCGGTCGACAGTACGCCGGCAGTTTTTCTAGAAAGCTCACGATCAGGCCTTCCTTTTGACCGAGCGCACCACGCGAAACAAATTATGGCCGCATGCCGGGCAATGGTGTTCCGTCGAGCCATTCTGACAACTGACGGCGCGCGTTCCGACGGTCATCGGCTGAGTTTCATCACCCCAGCTTTCGCCGCATCGCGGACACGTTCGCGCATCGATACATGGGGCATCATGCGCAACATATCGCTTGAGGGCCTCAGAGACCCCCAACTCTGCAGCGCGCTTTTCTTCTGGCGTGGCGGGATCGGCCAAAACAATCACCTGATCCAACACATCGACGCGACGGCTCATTTGCGCCGCCTCCGCGCTTTCGGCGCTGGTAGGTCGGGTAGATCGTCGTCGGCGCCGTCGGCGATCCTGTCGAGCGCATCGGCCACCTTTGACGACCCGAGCGGCACCATCTCTAGACTGGTCAACATGCCGTTGATCGTGCCGCGCCGACCAATTCCTGACTTGACGAGCTGCAACCCGTACACCGGCTCGTTAGCACCAGCGAGGTGGATGAGGACGCGCTCTTTTAGCCGTCGGTTGTGATAATACGTGTACACGCCGTAGCAGCCGATCACCAAGATCGCGATGAAGAACCAGATCATGGCAGGACCTCCTTGTTGTAGACAAACTGGTGCACCTTCTCATGGTGCTCGATCATCGCTCGCTGCGAGCGCCCGTCCCCACCGTGCTCGGCGCAGAAGACGGCCAGGTGCTGGCAGCCGCGGCCACACTGACGGTAGTCGCGCACGGGCTCGCCGCAGACCTCCAGACGCTCGACGTACTCGTAGACCACATCGGACATGACGCGCTTGCTGGTCTCGTGCTGGCAGGTGCTCATGAGCTTTTCTTCTTCGACAGGAACTTGACCAACGCCATGCGCACGACCCCCGTGCGCGTCACCGTGGCGCCATCTGTGGTTAGGCGCTCGGCCGCGGCGTCAACCTGACGTACCAGGTTGCCTGGTAGGAGCATCTGCACGCGGCAGTTTTCGTTCTTGTATGGTTTGTTAGGTTTGCGAGACATGAGTATTGAATACACCGCAACACTCATTGGATCAAGCAGAAAGTGCGGCCTAGAAGTAGAAGTGAGCGACGGCACCCCAGGACCAGGCCAGCAGGGTGAGCACGAGCGACTGTACGATCTGGATCGCAGCCGCTTCCTTGCCAGCTTCCTGCTCGTGCGCGACCTTAAGAACGTACTGCTTGCGCAGAATCGAGAGTGCGGACAGGCAGCCGAAGGCGACCGCCATCGGCATCGTCGTTGCGTGGAACTGCGGCACCACGAACCACGCCCAGAGTCTTGACAGCACATAGGCGTCGAGCAGAGAGTCGAGAAAACCGATCGCGAGCAGGAATAGGAACCACATTCACGCACCTCCATTGTTTGTTTGTGTTACCGAACAGTTTTCTATGAAATCACACGCTTCTTCTTTTATAGATTCTTTACAGCCTCGTCCTCGACGTCTTCACCGCGCTTATCGTAGATCGTCGTCGTCTGGATGTTCTCGTGACCAAGGAGACGCTGAGCGACCGCGATGTCCGAGACCTTGCAGATATGTGTGGCGAACGTGCGGCGGAAGTCGTGCGGTGTGAACTTCTGCAGACCGTGTTTTATGTAGAAGCCGGCGACGATATAGGAGACCTGCCGCTCGGCCGTCTCGAACATCGACGCGTCGGGCGCGAGAGTTTTCCACCACGCGTCTATGAACGGGCGCCAGCGCGTCCCCACCGGCACCGATCGCCGCTTGTTACCCTTGCCAAATGCCGAGAGGCGGCCGGTGGTCGGGTCGTAATCCTCGCGCCTGAGTCTGGCGACCTCGATGCGGCGCAACCCGGCGCCCACGAGCACGGCGATGATGGCGGCTTCGCGGAGAGATGTCTCCCGCAGGATCACCTCGATGCGATCGAGCTCGGCTGGTTGGAGCGCATGCCCTGCGGGTTCACCCTTCCCCGCCTCGTTCTTGATGATGATCTTGCGGTACTCCTCATCGGGAATGGTGCCCAGGCGCCACGCCGTCTCGAGCACGCCGCGGAGGGCCGACAGAAGCTTGTTGATGGTTTTCGACGACAGACCCTCATCGCGCAGTCTGGCGGGGATCGCGCGCACGTCGTCGTAGCGCAGCTCGTGCCAGGCGAAGGTCTCGGCGGTCGAGCCGTCGAGGCCGGCGATGCGGTTGAGGGCGCCGAGCATCGTCTTGCGGGTGACGCTCTTCTGCGACCATTTCGAGAGGTAGACTGCGGCGGGGTTCTTGGGTTTGGTCATTACAGTGCGTCGATTTCGTTCGCATAGCAGTCGAAACACATTTCACGGCCAGCGGCTTTAGCCTCGGCGCTTAACTCGCATCCACAATTGATACAATGATCTTCATCAACGGGCTGGAACACTGTGTCGTCTTGGCTGGCGTCACTCATGAGTGCCTCCTATCTCAATACTGCCCGACCTCGCCGGGATTGTCAAGAATGTTGATTCTTTACGTGAGATTTTCGGGGATTTTTGAGAAACTAGCTACTAAAATAGCTAGTTTTCGAACGATCGGCGATCCTCACTTCTTCCGCGGACGACCTGCTACGACTCCCTTGCGCTCGCCGGCAACCGTGCGCGTGCCGCCGGCCTCGAGTCGTAGCTTGGCGGCGAATTCCTTGAGCTCGAACTTGGTGTTGAGTTTGGTGGCCCAGGCGTGACCAATGCCGACTGCCATAGCGGCCCGCGTGATGTTGCCTGCAGCTGCGACCAAGGCCGCGCGCCAGGTCTCGAGGCGAACTTCGTTGACCGCGATTTTGAGAGGACGATCACTCACTGCCCTGCGCTCACGTAATCTTTATGATACGCCTCCGCCCACTCCGCATGGTGAGGCAACTTCAACTTGAACAGCTTCGACAGAGCCTTCCAGTGCTGCGGGTGTTCGGGGTTCTTGAAGATGTGAGCGTCCGTCGCCATCTGCATCGCGAAGGTCATCCAGTCGGCGGGGAAGGCGCGGTCGAGGCGGTCGTCAGGCGGGCCGCGGCGCTTGGAGCGCTCGATGTAGCGCACGTCGGCGCCCTGGCCTTTGTTGTGGAACCAGGGCTGCAGTGCGAGGCACCAGGTGAGGACGCGCTGGTCGGAGTTGACCCACCACTCCCAGGCGGCCTTGGTCTCGCCGTCGGGCACGTAACGAGCTTCGTTGACGCGGGCCTGAATGAAAGTGAGTAGAAGGTTGTCGACAAGGCTCGTTGCCGGTAGGAGGTCGAACGTGTCGCGCCATTCGGCCGCGCGCATGGTCGCGTGACAGAGCGCGATCGTCGGAAATCGATGACCCGAGAAGAACATCGCGAGCGTCTCCTCCTTCGAGCGGAAATTGTCGCCATTGGAGTAGTAGAGGACTGCTTTTTCTTTGGCGCCTTCGTGCTGGTGGTAGAACTCGCGCTTGAGCGGCCACAGGTCGGCGTCCGCGGGCATGATCCAGGTGTCGGCGGGGATGGACACGTCGATCGCCGCATGCTCACGCACATGTTTGGCTACGGTGCCGTCCGAGTAGGCATCGATGCGCGGCACGAATCTACACTCGAACCTGTGCTTGTTCAGGGCCTCGTAGCAGACGTTTGGCGCCCCGCTGTACCACATCGATGGTTCGCCGACCAAGTAGACCACAGGCTCGAACCCGATGAGCTCGCGCCAGAGAAGACAGGTCAACGGCAGTGGAAAGCTGTAGTCGCTATCGACCGTGGCGGAGGTGACGACGATGGTCTTGTCGGTCATGGCTTCCTCATTTGCAATTTGAAATTGTAGTTGTGCAGGTCGCAGGAAACGTACTCGAGACCGAGTTTGTTTTCACAGTGACGCTGTAGGAAATAGGCGTTGAAACCGGTGAAGTGAAATTGCCCTTTTCCATCATCTCGACCATCGCCTTGGCCGCCGAAAATGCGACGGTTCCATTTCTCCCAATCTTCGTCGTTGTTGGTGTCGGATGCGCCGAGCAATTCGGCTGCAAGCAACGCCATGTCCGGCGCCTGGACCACGAGCAGCCCGCCGGGCTTGATGACACGCACCCACTCAGCCAGAACCGCTTTCCACTCGAGGCGCGGGAAGTGCTCGAGGATGTCCGAGGCGAGAACCTCGTCGACCGACTTGTCCGGGTACGGGAGCTTGCGCACGTCCGCGCGGATGACGCCCGGCGCGTCCACGTACAGGTCGAGGTTGTCGTAGCCGGGGAGGACGTTCGGGCCGGAGCCGACGTTCAACTTGATCATTAGTATGGCCCATTTTCATCGACCATCAACGGGCGCCCGTCTGCAACTTCGTCGAGCAGTGCAGCAAGTTGCAGACTAACCCAAGCACGGTGGTCCTCTAGTGCGTCACGCAATCCCGGCCTTGTGTTTTCTTGTATATGGTCGATAAAGGCTTCGGCCCGCTCTTGGGCACCTCTACTTGGGTACTTCATCGGTCGATGACCATGTACAGATTCTCCTCGAAGATCGCGATGACGCCGTCGGGCTTGAGCAGCGTCTTCAGGTGTGCGATCACTTCCGTCGAGTTGTGCTCGATGGACGACCAGGCCGAGACCATGAAGATGAGGTCGAACTTGTCGACCGACTTGAACGTGAGCATGTCGGCGACCTGGAACGAGCAGTCGAAGTGGCGTAACCAAGCCTCGTCTACTTTCGAGAGCTCGGCGTAGTGATCGCGTGCTGCTCCGATATTCTGGCCGGCGAAGTCGATGCCGACGTACTTGTTGCACCAGCGGCTAATCTGTTTGACGTAGCGTCCGTAGCCACAGGCGACCTCGAGCACGGCTTTTGAATCACCGTGTGTGTGGTCATAAACGCGGTCGTTGAGTATCCGCGACAACACCTTGTAGTTGCGCTCGTCCGCTTTCGCGAGGCGGTCGTCTGGGTACACGGCGTAGAGACCGTGCAGCGGCTGGTTCCAGTCGCGTTCGACGCGCTTGTCCCAATACTCCTTTGTCTCGCGCTCGCGGGTGGAGGCGTCGGTCAGGCGGAAGACGCTCACGGCATACCTCCTGCCATCAGAACGCCTGCGGCTTCCTTAGGCGACAAGTTGTTTTTGTACAGCTGCATGATCTCGTTTCCGGCGTAACTGTTGTGCATGCCAGAGCCGTCGGGGTCGACGAGCAGGCAGCCGTCCTCGTAGAACCCGTTCATGATTTGGGCGAGCTCCTCGCACCACTCATTGATCTCCATCATTCACAGGCTCCTTGCGTAGTCGTGCACAGCCTCGATGATCTTCGATTGATCGCTCTCGGTCAATTCCGGGTAGCTAGGTAAGAGGAAGGCTTCGCGGTGGAGCAAGTCGGCGACCTTGGTTGAGCCGCACTGCACGTCGCGTAGGTGCTTGTGTTTGGTGATGGGGTGGAACATCGGCCGGATCTCGATGCCGCACATGCTCATGAAGCTTTCAGCGGCGTAGAAACTGGGCGAGCCTTTGACGCGCACGCCCATCATCCAGTTGGACGAGACCGTGCCTGATTCGGTCTCCTGCACCATGACCTTGGCGGTTGGCAGCTCTGAGCGGTAGATCGCGAAGACGTCATCCTTGAGCGTGAGGATTTGCTCGCGGTGCACGAGCTGTCCGTAGAGCAGCGCCGCCTGCACGTTGGTCATGCGGTAGTTGAAGCCCATTCGGTCGTGCACATAACGCTCGTCGGTCTGACCCTGATTCGCGGTGCTCTTGGCGAACGCGAACGCGTCGTCGTCCGAGGTCACGAACGCGCCACCTTCGCCGGAGGTGATCGTTTTGTTGGCGAAGAACGATAGCGAGCTCGCGAACGCGGCCGAGCCAGTGGGCTTATCCTCGTAGGTGCCGAAGAGACCTTCGCAGTTGTCCTCTATGATGACGTGGTGAGGGTATCGACTCTGCAGCGCTGGCACATTCACGACTCCGCCGATATTGTGGACGACGAGAATGGCAGAACCACCGTCGTGCATCTGTTGCAGATTAGAGTGGTAAGTTTGCCAGGTACGCAAATCTGCGTCGACCGGATGCAGCGCTCTGTGAAGGTATTCCTGCAAGAATGTGTTCCACGCAGCCACATACACGTTGTTAGGCACGAAAATATTTTGAACGTGCGATCGGCAGTGTTGGAGGGACATCGCCACCAGATGTCCCGCAGCCGTGCCACTCGAAGTGAGCAAAACATGTTTGTAGCCAAAGACTTCTTTCAATTTCTCGGTCGCCTGCTCGATGAACGGGCCGCGGGATGAGATCCAGCCAGAGGAGATGGCCTCGTGCGCGTACTTCGTCACGTGCTCGGGCAGATAAGGACGGTAGATCGGGATTAGAGACACAGCGCCCTCCACTTCTCACCGAGCGCGTTCCACGAGTACTCGCGCTCGACCAAGTCAGCCACCTGGCGCGACTTCCTTTCCATGTTCCAGCCGCAGACGAAACTTAGCTTCTCCGCGCCCCAATCCGTGTCGACGATGGCGTACGGTGCCGCGAGCGGGGACGGCTCGTAACGAGCCACCTTCAGGAGCATGAAGTCGCCGTTCATCTGGTGCTCGTACTCGTTGATCGGCGGCGAGTCGGTCACCAGTGCAGGTATCCCGCGAGCCATTGCTTCTAAAACCACTAGTGCGTGTCCTTCAATTTTCGACGGACACAACAACAGGTCGGGCTCGTACGTGGCGTAAATGTCGTCGGCGCGCTCCAGGAACTGGTTCGACCAGATGATGCCGTCGGGCGACTTCATGAGCAAGGCCGCGAGCTCGGGCGTTGGTGGTTTCCACGCGTGAATGATGAGCGTCACGCCCTTCTTCCCCAGCCCCGACTTCTGGAACATTTCGATGGCCTGGTACGTGCCCTTGCGCAGGTTGCCGCCGAGCGAGCCGGCGTTGTGCAGGATCGTTTTGACGGACGTGACCACGCGTTTGGTGGAGCCGTTGGTCTCGACCGGCCAGGGGAGATACTGGAGCGTCTGAAATTGGTTCTCTTTCGGAGACATCGTTTGATAAGTGTGTTTGGTGACACATACGATGCTGTCCGCGAACTGTGCCTCGAGCGGAACCGACCCTTGTTCCCACATCGGCACGTAGATCGTCTCGACTGATTCGACGACTCGCGTATGTCGCGCAAGCCCGTACGAACTCTCGATGTAGACGAACTTCTTTTCCAACCCCTGGGACAGGTTCAGAGCCGACCGCGGAATCTCGTCATCGAACACGTCCAGCCGGCAGCGAGACGGGAACTTCAAATCGATCTTGAGCGACGGATCCCGGCGCACGCCGATGATGCGGGTGATCTCAGGGACGTGCTCAGCCAAGGCTTGGCCCATTATTCCCAAGCCAATTCCTTGAATCGTAGTGATGAGCGTGGTTGGCATTTCGGCAGTTTAGCAAATTTGAAATTTCAAATCTAACAAATTACGTCGACGTCGGTCAGCTCGTATCGTTTGCCAGTGTTGCGCGTGAAAAAATCATGAAAGTTGACCACGCTCGTAGCAGCGGCGCGTACTTGGAACAAGTACGAGAGCATGACGTCGTCCGAAGGGCTTACATCGATCGCCATGATTGGTTCACACAGCGCGTGGAGCTCGTCCCTCGACACAGACACTGCCTTGTGGAAGAGCGCGCCGTGGGCGACCATCACCATGCCGCTCATGTGGTTGAACGATGCTCCTGGAATGACCGTGGGGTTGTGGTCAGCGAAGCCTTTCGTCTCGCCAGGCTGGCACTCGAGCGCGGCGATGAGCTTCGGGTTGACGAAGACCACGTCCGAGTCGATGTTCGCGAAGGTGTCGTCTTCGCCGACGATTGCCAGCATCTGCTGATGACACGCCCAGCGGTTGAGCGCTCCACCGCGCCCGAGTCCGTTGTCGCCGCCGTTGGGTTTCGGGCGAAGGTTCACATCGTCGTCGAGACCTACTTTGAAACGTTCAAACTCTAGCTCTTCGACGAATAGGTAGTGGTCGATGTTGTGCTCACGCAACTGGCGGTTGAGTCGCAGCACCATGTCGCGGTCGCGCAGGCACGTGGAGGACATGGCCCGGATCATAATTCGCTCGCTTTCTCGCGGATGCGTTCGATCCAGTAGCTGAGCCTAAATCTATCGAGGCTGAGGTTCAGGCTCAGTACGAAGTCTCGCGATGGCGCTTCGTGCATAGAGGTCCAGTCGGGGACGATGTAGATAGGCATGTCACACCACTGCGCCTGCCTCGGCGTGCAAATCGGAATGCATCCCAGCGCCAACCCTTCCCACATCGCCTGTCGTTCAATTCCACCATCGGCATTGCCGTCGCCCGAGGCCGCGACGAAGAAGTCGTGCGAGCGCAGAGCTCGTAAGTAGCCGTCGTTCGTCATTGGGTACTGGTTGTCCGGCGCCTCGTACACGGTCGCCCAGGGTTTGTCGCGGAAGTACGCGTTTGCGGTCCTGCGTTCGTGCCCTGGGCGAAACCAGTGCAGGTTCTGGTGCGCGACCAAGACCTTGTTGACGCTCGTGCGCGGGATGGTGGCGATGATGTTTTCCAGGCCCTCAACCTGGGATGCCCAGCGCAGCGCGAACGGCATGGACGTGATACGTGGGTGATCCGGGGCGTAGACCGCGAACATGTGGTGGATGTAGGAGGGCAGGTCGCGCCTGCCGAGGATGTGCTCGAGTTTGGCGTCGCCGTCGCGGGCGATGATGACGTAATGTCCGTTGGAGTACCGTTGTTCGAGATTTCTGAGTACGTCCGGCAACTCGCGTTGGAACACGGCCACGACCGCCTTTTGCGGCAGATCCCAGCTACTGTTTCCTTCACGCGGTGAGTCGCCCTCTGCCAAGCGAAGATTGCCCCCTGTCGGCGAACGCCAGCCCTTGTTCCAGATGTAGTCGACGACCTCGAGCAAGCCCTCGGTGTGCAGAACGTCGAGATGGCCGCGGTAGAGTCTGAGGTCGATCATTGTCCACCTTTGAAGACGAAACGGTTGATATTTGCTTTTGCACGCTCGCGACCTACTTTCGAAAAACTTTTCTTACGCTCTTCGCGCGCGGCCTGCAGTTTTGCAGACACAATCAACGCCAATTCGTACATCTCGGCCGGTTCTCCCTTGCACTGTTCAGGATTGTTGATGAGCAAGTCAGAACAGTATTCGGCCAACGTGATAGCAGCCAGTATGACCGTAGAAACTGGTTCTCCGACTGCTGCTTGTGAGAACTTCCCTACGAGTGGTGGCATTCGATCGATAGCGTCCTTAGACATCTACTTCTCCACGCCGTACGGGTCAGCGAAAATCTCGCGCGTCATCGAGACGACGCTCGTCCACGGGCGCATATATCTAAAATGTCGTTTGTATTTGAACGACTCCAGGATGTCCCACACGCCATAGCCAAATTCCTCGGTGTCGTGAACTACGATGTACTCGGCCTTGTCCCTGGCGCGCTCGATAGCGGCCTTGCGCGTCTCACCGGGCGCGTGGTCGACGAATACGACTCCCCAGTGTGGCTGTGAGGGTTGCTCGGGAAGAAACTTCGCCGGGTCTATAAGTGCGTGAAAGCGATGTCTGTTGTTGGCCAAATGTGAAAACTTATTCAACCAATCTCTGTTGTTGTCTATCGAATAGAGCATTCTTTCGTCACCAACGCTGCACACCACCTCGTGCAGCATCGGCGTAGAACCCTCACCGCAACCGAGCTCGAGCACCGGACCGGTCGTGAGCTTGACCGCCTCCTCGAGATAGCGAGCGTGCGAGCCGTAGGTGTTGCCGTCGTAGTGCGATTTCACCCAGCACCGCTCGCCGGGTTCCAGTCCCGCCGGTTCCCAGAAGCGCCAGTCGTAGTCCGCGAGACATTCGGCAACCTTTTTGATGGTCGGGCCTGCACTGGTCAAGCCTTTGATGACCGCGACCGTGCCGTAAGCGAAATATTCGCCCCACATAATCATTCGAAGAATATCTTTTTCGTCGCCATAAAGCAGGTTCGGCAACTTGATCGGGAATGTTTCATTGAAACCGAAAACCCCGCCGACCGGTCGCACTTCCCTTTTCAGAAGCTCGATGTTCATGCTCTAACGTATTCCTTTCGCGTCGAGGATTGCTTACGATGGCACCTCGTACATTCATCGACTGTCAGTATTTCGATTATCGTAACCTTTTGGCCATCCACAAAACGAAGGTCGCCGCTGATGAAACTTGTGCGCGGTGCATTCGGGACGTCGGCCAAGTACACGTCACGGTGGAAATCGTGCCGACAAAAGCCAGCGTCCGAACCGCGAAACGCGCTGCACTGCAGGCTGCACCGGCTCTTCACGATAGGGATGCATCACTTCCCCGCCTCCACATATTCGTTTCGGTACCCTCGCGCCCAAGTACCGTGCTCGGGTATGTACGCGTCGATGAGCATGAGCAGTCGCATCCAGTTGTCGTCGGCAAACGGCGCGCGAAACACGTGCGCGTCGGTCCAGCGCGCTGGATCTGCGAGACGAAGTCGGGCACCACCTTCAGCGAAAGTCTGCGCCACCCACGACTCGTACACGCTGCGGCACAGCCTGTCCACCGGCGGATGTCCGCGGCGGCCGACGAACAGAACGTCTCCGCTCGCGTGCGTGCCACCGTCATCCGGCGGCGTGCCGGTCGGGAACCACGGCTGCCTGCACAGGTTCGCGGTCATGATGTCCTGGTCGCTCATCCAGGTGTTGAAGCTGTCGGCGGGGTACGTGCGGAACCAGATGTCGAGCGTGCGTTTTACCGCGTCGTAGAGGTTCTCGCCGACGTTCAAGCCGTAGGTCTCGCGCCAGTCTTTGGCGCGCATGGCGACGTGGCAGGTGGGGATCGTCTGCGTGCGCTTACCAGCGGCGATGGCTTTCAAGAACGCGGTCTTTCCTACGAAGTGGTCCCCGTTCCAGTAGTAGGACACGGCGCGATAGGGAGAGTTCTCGTGCTGGGTGTAGAACTCTGGGCGCAGTGGCCACAGGTCCGCATCTGCGGGCATGACCCAGTCGTTCTCATCGATCACGAGCTCGGTATCGAACTTGTTGCCGAAGTCAGAGACGATGCGCAGCCCAGCCGCATGCTGCCGGACGTTCTGAGCCATCGTCGCGATGGGATAGCCGTCGATCGCCGACACGCTGTAGGTCGGGATGCGGTGCGCGATCAGCTGGTCGAACGTGACCTTGGTCTTCGGATCATTCGACCACGCGAGCGAGCCGCTGTCCTTGTGGTCGCCGACGATGATGGCGAGCGGCTCAAACCCGACGCGCCGCCAGAAGAGCGCGGTGATGGGTAAGAGGAACGAGTAGTCCGAGGTCTGCGAGCAGCCCAGGGCCACAATCGTGCGGTCGCTCATTACAGTGCCTCCAGGCGAAGTCGGTACCATTCGATGGTCTTCTCGAGTCCCTGCGCAATGGTGTGTGCGGGTTTCCAGCCGAGCACGTTATGCACTTTGTCGATGTTGAGCACCTGCTCGTCGATCTCTACTGGTGGCCACCCTGCCGCGACCATTTCACCGTATGTGCGCTGACCTTCTTCGAAAACCGGCTGCAACCTTGACCCCATCACCTTCAGGACGGTGTCGACGACCTCGATCACCGACGTTCCGACGCCTGTACCAAAGTTGAAAGCTCCGGTCACGGTCGCGTCGGCGAGCCGCAGGTACCCGTCGACCGCGTCGCCGACGTAGAGCCAGTCGCGTTTTGGGCCGCCGTTCGAACGCAGCCGCGGGCGCTCTCCCTTCAAGATACTGCGGATGGTGCCGGGAATGAGCGTGGACCAGTTGGTGTGGCCAGGACCGAAAAGGTTGCCACAGCGGGTGATCGCGACCGACATCCCGTACTCGCGCGCATAGGACTGCGCGAGCATGTCGGCACACGCCTTCGACGTCGCGTAGATGCCGTTAGGGCGCAGCGGCTGGTCTTCACGATAGGGCGTTGGGCCGTCGCCGTACGATTTGTCCGAGCTGGCGACGATGACGCGCCCGACTTTCTGCCGTCGACACGCCTCGAGCACCTGCCAGGTGCCTTGGACGTTGGCCTCAAGAGTGCCGACGGGGTCGGCGAACGACACGCTCACCTGTGTCTGAGCTGCTAGATGGAACACGGTGTCGATTTCGTACTCGGCTATGACGCGCTCGACCTGATCGAAAGAGCCGAACACGATCGCATTAGCGCTCGATTTTCGCGCGGTGCGGTTGTAGTCGCGCACGAGGCCGACGACGAAATCATCCCTGTCGAACAGGTAATCGACGAGATGCTGGCCGAGAAACCCGCTGGCGCCGGTCACAAGAGCGCGCATTATTCGAATTCCCCCTTGATGTCGTCGTTCTTCACCGACTCGATCCAGCGACGAACGTGGTAATTGAAGTGCCGATACATCTCTTCGACCTGCTCAGGAGTGAAATTCGGTGGCATCCGAAATCCTGCGGCATCTAACGCCGTCGTCAGTCGCCGGAAATCACTCTCCTTCAAAACATAAACTCTCATTTCCAAACCTCTTCCGCATGCTGCAGGTCCGCAAGCGAGTTCACGGTCGCGCGCTTGCCCTCGAAGTAGAAAACGCGCGCACCCCCGCCAACACGTTCGCGTGAAATGGTGTTGATCCAGTCCGAGAGGCCGTCTTCAGGCTTGAGCCACTGCCAGCACTCAGGCTCGACGATGGCGAACCCGACGTTCACCCAGCGTGCCTGGTCCTCGACGATGACCGATCTACTGCCCGCGTTCTCTTCGTATGGATCCTCCACCACCGTACCGCCAGGGGTGCTCGACTTGGCTGCGACGAAGGTGAGGCTGGCAAGGCTGGCACAGTTGTGCGCCTGCAGGAGCGCCTCGATGTTGACGTCGACGAGCTCGTCGCCGTAGCAGATGATGACGCGCCCGCCGTCGGTCAGCTCGCGAGCTTTGCGTAGTCGTTCGCCCATCGGTGCGTCCTCGCCAGCGTTGGAAGTGAGCACGTTGCTTGATGCGCCGTCCCAAACGTGTGCATTAAGCGATGCTTCAATATCAGATGCGCGGTAGCCGGCGCACACAACTACGCGATCGATTTCGTCACCGGAAAAAAGATGTGACAGTAAACGCTGCAAAATCGTCACGCCGTTGATCGGCAAGAGGCACTTGGGCGCGTGCCACGGCTGCAGGCGCGAGCCCTTGCCACCTGCGAGGATGATCGCGTTCATCAATAAGCCCCCTGTTCGACGACCTGCACGAGCTTGCCGTCGCGAATGATCCACACGCCGAACGCTCCGTAACCTTGTTCTTGGACGAAAAGGCGAAACAGGTGTGGCTCTTTCCACTTCATCTCGCCGATCGCAGCGATGAAGTCTTTGAGCGGTAAGTAGTTGAACGCGGCTGCGAGCACTGTCGTTTCCGGGAGCTTACTGCCGCCCCAGTTGCTGCCTGCGGAATAGTGCTTGTTCGAGTCGGTGATCTCCGAAAAAATCTGCCCGTCGGCCAGCTTCCTGACGAGCGCCTGAATCGCTTCGAGGTTTTTGAAGTCGGTGCCGAACTCCTCATCCTCTTCTTTGTCGCCGTCGGCGCCGGAGAACTGCATCATGACGTTGGTGACGAGGCTCATGATTCACACTCCTTCACGAGCTTGGTGATGGTCGGGTCGCCATGCTGCTCCCAGAACGCGCGGGCGCGCTCGATTTCGTAACCGGCCGCGCCAAGGTGGTTGGCGAGGAGGTCGGCCTGTTCGAGCAGGCTCAGCACAGGTGGTTGGGACATCTGCATCTGCGCTTCGTGCGAAAACCACGACTTCCCCTTGTCAGGCATCGGCGACGACCACGACCGGCAGCGGTACACCCCAGCCTTGCGCGCAGGGTACTTCCCCGGCCCCGCGTGCCAGCCGTTGTACCGGTGCTCCAGCAGCGTCGGACCGTCCGGGCGGTCGATTAGGCGGTTGAGCACGTGCTGGTCAGTGCCGTGCTGCGCCCACTCTCTCTCGGACTTTGCCGCGAACATGTAGAGGTCGTCGAGCGAACTCAGCTTCGTGGCGTTCTTGAAGGCCGCGGTTTGAAAGTGACAGAGACCTCCCATAATTCCTGTGTGGGATGAGCTGTCATGAATGACGCCAGCAGCGCAGTTCGACGCGATGAAGACGTCGCACACCGCGCGGTCCCGCGGCATGGGGATGCAGTCGATGTCGCGACAGAAAACGTAGTCGATGCCAGGCTCAAACACGGGCGCCATTCGCCAGAGCATGCTGTGGGTGAGTACGGCCGCACCCATAGTAGCAAGTTCGAGCAGACCTTCGTACTTCATGCGTGCCAGGATGCGCCCGTACTCACCTGCGAGCGTGGTGTCGTCAATGTGCACGTGGAGTGCCCAGCCCTGCTCGCGCGGGAATAGGTTCGCGTGCGCGAGCACGAACGTCTGCAAGTACGCGTGGTAGTTCTGTCCACTGCCATCCTTGCGCGTGGCGTCGCCGAAGAGCGCGATGGAGACGACCTTTTTCATTTTCCACCTTTCTTCATCGCCAACGTGGCCAACGTGATCTTCTCCCGCGACATACCCACCAGCTCGGCAAGCTCCCGGTGCTTGAACTTGCGTCTGCCCCACGCCTCCTCGAGCAAAGGCAGCGCAATCGCCAAACGGTTAGTCGCCGTGTACTCGTAGAGGATACGGACCATGTTGATCAGCGAGATTCTGTACTTCTCGGAGATCTCAATAACACCCTCCATCGACAACTTTTTCAGCCCGCAATTCATGAGCGGCCCACCTCGCGAGAGAGCAAGGCGATGCGTCCGAGCCACGTCTCGCCCGCCTCCACGATCTCTTTGTGCCCGGCCAGAAGGTTGTGGATGGTGAACTCGTCCACGCGCCCGTTGTTGGCGTAGCGCAGGCGAATCGCGAGGTGCCCGCCCTCGGGTGCCTTCGTCAGCTCGCAGCGGCAGTCAGCGGAGATGAACAGGAAGAAGTCCTCGCCGAAGCCGACCGCATATTCAAACGTCTGTTTGACGTGCTCGTACAAGTATGCAGGCACATTCGCGCGGTCCTCTGCCGGCGGTTCGAGAAAGCCGTCGTCCATGAACGTCTCGTCGGTGACCAGGAACGGGCAATCTGCGTCGGCACTGTTGAGGAGGTACCCGTAGAAGGAGAAGGGTTTACCACAGCGTGTTTTGTCGTGGTTGAGGCGGTCGCGCTCGACCATTTCCGAAATTGTCATCGTGAGACAGAAGATACGTTGTTACTTCTGTCTCGTCAAGGATTAGGGCTTATTTTGCGCCGCCGCCTTGCACCGACTTCGTCGGCACGTTCCAGTAGAAGTACAAGGAAGCGTCGCCCGTCGACGCCTCGCTCTTGAGAAGCGGCTGAATGCGATTTGAAAAATCATGGTCCTCGCCTACGTTCTGCGACACGAACCCGACCTCGAGCGCGAGCTCCCGCCGGACCGTGTTCAAGTGGTTGGGTGTGCGAATGAAAACTCCATCCTCGCGCGTGTACCAACCGTCGTGCGCGAGCGAGTGCTCGAACCGGCGAGGGTTGGCGCCGTCCTCGGTGATGACACCCGTGAGCGAGCAGCAGTCCTTGCCCTCGGCACACGCTTTGAGCACGCGCTCGATGTACCGCGAGTCGACCCAGTCGTCGTCATCGATGAAGCACACGTACTTGCCGACCGCGCGTTCGAGGAGCCGCTGCCTCTTCTCGCCCACGGTCACGTGGTCGTCCGTGTCGACGCAAATTTCGACACACTGACGTTCGAAGCGCAGGTCGACCGCCTCCGTCATCTGCCAACGTAGATAGTTGACCAGACGCTCGAGTTGCTGCCGACGCGGTGCGACCGAGCAGATGAGGATCGACAACTCCATCTGCGGCGCGTTGAATTCTGCCGCACGCCTTTCCTCGAACAACTTCTGGTCGTGCTCGTCATGCCGCGAATTGTGCTTGTACAATTCGTCGAACGTCGCCTTGGAGTTGGCGAAATGTCGATGTTCGACGACAATCTCATCGACGAACACCATCCGCTTCATGTTGTTGAGCAGGAACGTCTGGTCTGTGTCACAGAAAATCGATCGATATTCCGGATGGTACACATAGCCACCGAGTACCTCCTCGAAAACGTGTCGGCCGAGAACCGGTAAGGTGCACGTCACTGGCTCACCCTCGCGCACGTGGTCTTTGTTGTACCCGTCATCGAAGCAAATGGCGCCGTCGAGGAGCGGGAAATGTTTCTCGAACGCGGCCAGGATGCGTTGGTCGTAGCCGCGCATCACCGGCACCATGTCGTCGGAGGCGAGCACGAGCACACCCCAGTCACACACCCTGCCGGCATTGCACGCCTCGATCTTGCTCTTGTGGCGGCCGACTGTGACCGTGCAGTCGAGCTCAGCCAGGCGCTGCAGGAACTGGGTATTATTCGAGAGGCGGTCGTCCTCATCGATCACGACCTCGATGGCGACGTGCCCAATCGCCATGTCGCGGTACTTCGCCAGAACCTCGAGCGCCTGCTGCGGGCGCGCCCTCGTCGGCATCCTCACGAGCAGCGGCGTCGTGGTGCGCACGCCGCCCGACACGAGGCGCTCGATGGTGGCCTCGTCGGGCACCACGAACTCCTCAGCCTGACGCGCAGCGAGCGCCTCGGACACGCGCCCGCTTCTTCCCAGGGTCTGCTGTCTATGTGGGCGGGCGAGCACGAGGCGGAACACGAACTCGTCATCGTACCCCGCACGCTCGCGCACAGGTCGGCCGGTCTTCGGGTCGGCGATCTCGAACACTCCCACGGTCCAGCCGCCCGACTCCCACTCGTGCTTGAGTCGCGACAAGACGCTCGCCGAGACCTCGCGCGCAATGCGCACCTCGAACATCTTACCGGGGCGGCGCATCGCGGCTGCGCTCTCGACGTCGGCGTCGAGCGAGTACAAGAGCGCTTGCTCCTCTTCGGTGAGGACGGTCTCGACGAGCTCCTGCTTGTCGACGTCGGCGTCGACGAAGTCGGATAGGTCAGAATCGTCGTCGGCGCGAATCACGACTGCTCCAGTGCGTGTTTGACGCTCTCGGCAAGCGAGGTCTTGGTGAACTCTTTAAAGCTTTGATCCCCATGCACTTGTCGCATATCAGGATCAGCAACCAGCATCTTGCACGTCTCAACAATCTCACAGCGCTCGACATAGCACATTGACTTCTTGGCGAAGAACTCGAGCTCGCGGTCGATGCCGCCGTCCTCGGTCACCACGCACTTTTTGTTGGCCAGGAGGTGCGAGCAGCGGAAGATCTCGAACACGCCGCCCTCGTAGTAGTGGAGGTTGAGCACCACCTTGGCGCGGGCAACGTACGAATCGAGGTCGCGGTTGTAGACACCGAACACGTGCTCGACCTTGAGGCCGGCGCGGCGCAGGTCGCTGAGAATCTTGCCGCGGTCCATGACCTTGATGCCGCTCTTGTGCATGCCGATGATTCGCTGCGGAGGTTCAACCGACCCGTAGAAGAGGACGTCGATGTCCTCCTTCTCGAGCGGGAGCGCCTCGATACGCGACATGGCCGGCGAGTAGCCGACCGGGCAGTGGATGACGTGCTCGACGCCGAGCTTGCGCAGCGCCGCCGCGTTGGTCTGCGAGTAGTCCCAGACGACGCGGTTCTTCCAGGTCTTGACCGCGTCGAAGATGCGCTTGGGTACGGCCCCGACGGCGCCCAGTTGCTCGGTGTTGAAAAGGATGGCGTTCGGCGGGCAGAATGAGCCCTGGTCGCGCGGGTCGTCGATCGAGTCCATGTTCTGCGCGCCGAAGACGATCGGGCGAGCGGTCTTGTCGACGTTGAACCCGTCGGTCGTCGGCGGCACGACCTCGTGGCCGAGTTCCCGCAACGTGTAGACGAGCGCCTGCACGAAGTCGACGAAGCACGCCGCGTTCGGGTGCATGGGATGGCCAAGGCCGCAGATGGGGACGGAGAATTTCATTTTCACCCCACGTTGATTTGAAGCATGTTCGCAAAGAAGTGCAGGTACTGCCGCGTCTGGCGCACCATGTCCGCGTCGTCTTTCCAGGCGTGCGCTTCTATGAACGCGAGCACCCAGGCCGACTGCGCGTTGAGAAGCTGATTCGCCGTCTTCAATCCGCCAGGGATGAGGCTGAGGTCGACGCCACCGATTTCGGTCTGACCGGTGGTCGCCGGCCGCGTCATGCCAAAATTTGACGCTACCTTGAGATTGATCGCCTTCTTGAACACGAGCCGCAGATGGATGTACGCGCCGCGGTCATCCTCGGTCGTCGGCACGCCGCTCTGGCGGTCGTGCACGAGGAAGTGGTAGCCGACGAGGCCCCGCTTCCTTTCGAGATAGCGGACGAGCGGCAGCACCTCGTTGCGCAACAACCGGATGACGACCGGCGCCGCCGGGTTGATGCCTCGTGCTTGACACCATGCGGGCTCGAGCGCCGGCACCTTGTCGGTGGTGCTCGGCTCGGGCACGCGCAAGAACGTGACCCACTCTCGCGAGGCTGCTAGTTTTTTCACGACCGCTCGCTCTTCTGTGTAAAAGGTCCCTGACGCAGAAGATCCTCGACCGGGGTGTTCCAGAGAAAATTGAAGCCACCTAAAAAATCAACCGGCGATTTCTGTGTATACCCGCGATACAAACCGGCAGCAGCCATCAGCATAACTTCGATCGACACTCGAAAGATTTTCCTCATCGCGTTTTCTCCTACCCCGCCAAGTCTCCAACCACATCCAACGGCGCCCCCGCCGCGATGGCCTGCTTCGCAAAAGACAGCTGCAGCTTCTTGTCCTTGATGATGCGGCAGCAGTCGGATGCGAGCAGCAGCGACTGCCACTCGAGGTTCACGTCCACCGCCCCGTGAACCGGGCGCTCGTAGACGTAGCGAGCGATCTTCGCCGAGCGCATTGCCAGCGGGATGGCTTTGCGCACGTCGACCTTCGCCGCGTTCTTTGCCAGTAGCCAGTGCGCTTCAGGCACGAACGCAACCGCGGCGATGGCCTGCAACCGCTTGACGAGCTCGGCCGGCTCGAACAGACCGAAGGTCTCGGCCACGTAGCAGTACATCGTACGCGCGTACATGGCCTTCTGGCGGTCGTACACCTTCGAACCCTCGATCTCAGCGAGCTCGGCGTAGCGGTTGTACAACGCCATCGAGGCAAACTTGTGCGAGAGCCACGCACCACCACGCTCCGGCTGCCCGTCGTCACCGAGCGGCTCGTTGTGTCCGAGAACGAACAACGTCTCGGCGAGTTGGAACATGGCCTCGGCGCGATTCTCGAGTGACAAGGTTTCGTCGTCGACCACAGCAGTCAAGTCGGGGAGGTCCTTAAAGCGCAATCGCTTGAGCTTGCGCTGCAGGTTCGACTCTTCGTGAACGACGAAGACGCCGGGCACGAGCGGGCCTTCGATCTCTCCCTTCGGCCCGTACGGCTGCTCGTGCCTCTTGCCGGCGGTGTTCATGAATTTCCACCCGCCCCCCGTGCGCAGGATGCGCGGGAACGGCCACTGCCGCGGACCAGAGCGCATCATGATGCAGTAGGCACCAGCACCTTCGGCAGCCGTCCGAGCTTCGAGATACGCGCGCAGCTCGGCGCCGCCGACCAACGTCTCGTCGGCCGAAAGAGAGATACTGAACTCGAATTCGTATGCCTGTACCGCTAGCTCTAAAACACGATTTCGAGCAGTAGCGTAATCAACAAAGCTATCTTGAAAAATAGATCCTTTTACTTTATTGAAACGTAACCACTCACTGACAATATCCACAGAATTATCCGTCGAACCGGTATCCATAATCGCAAAATAATCAACATGCCTTAGACACGACTCTAGTGTTTTGACAATCGTACGCGCCTCATTTTTTACGATGATCGCCAGACACAGAACAGGTTTCATTATCGCCCCTTGAGAGATGGTGCACGTCGAACATACGCAACCAACATCTCCAAATCTTTTAGCGTCGCATCTTTTTTCAGTACATTACAACGAAAACAGACTACCGCGATATTGTCTACAGTATACCCGCAGTTGTTATCTATACGATCAATAGACGGAAACGACGACTCTTTACCCCAGTGTTCAATAGGCGCAGAGTAGTTCAGTACAGTGCTGCAACAGGCACACGTAGTCGGAATTTTATTTTTAAACACATCTAAAATTTCTTCTAGCCTAGAACAGTCCAGCCCATACCTGTCTGCTCTTCGTAGAGCACCTTTTACCAGATCTCTCAGTCGCACCGCCGGATCGCTATAGCGATAGCGTCTCTTTGACGCTTTTCTTGCTTCTATGTTTCTCTGATTCGACAGCGCATTTTGTTCTGGTGTGTTTCTATGGTGCGCTGCCGGACGTTCACGATAATGTGCAGCGGTCAACGAGACACCCGTCGCTTTAGCTACAGCAGCGAGGCTCATGCCTAAATTTCTACGCCACGTTTTTAGTACAAGCCACCGCGGCGTAGTTAGAGCAGAACGAGGCATTAAGTTGATCGCAAGCACGACCACGTCCTCCTATCAGCTCTGCCCGTTTGGCGACGCCTGCGGACCGTCCGCGTGAATCAGTGGCTGCGGCCCCGGCACCGACCCGCGCGGCACGTACCGCGTGGTGTCGATCTTGCCGTCGGTCATCATGTCGGCGCGCTCTTCGGCGTCCTGCTCCTGAGGCGTCATCTCGTTGCCCATCGAGTCGACGCGCACCATGTCGCGCGTGTTGACCGGCTTCGAGGGGGCGGGCGGCGCCTGACCGTTCGCGGGCGCAGCACCTTCAGCCGGCGCACCAGTCGCGGCGGCAATCGCCTCGGGCGTGATGTTGAGCGCGGACAAGATCGCTGCCTGCTGCGACTCGAGCACCTTGAGACGCGTGAAGACCGTGCGGAACGACTTGTCCACGAGGTCGACGAACTCGACGAGGTGCGTACCGAGCGCGCGGGTGTAATACTCGAGCGGCTGGTCCTTGTGCTTCTCCCACGCCTCGGTCAACTGCTGCCGAAGGCGGTCCGTGATCGTCACTTTCTCCTGCGACATCGTCGTCATTCTCCTTTTGGTTGCTGTTGCTGCCGCCGTGCCATGCGCACGTCGAGGAGCATCTTGAGGGGTGCGAGAAATTCAATCGGAATACCCGACTGAAGAATTTTCATGACCTGCGCCTGCAGAATTTCGAGCGGTCCGCCGGACAGGAGCGCGTCGAGGTTGTCGGGATTGAGCTCTTTGGATGCCACACGCGCGAGCAGCAACCCCTGCTCGGTCGTGAGCGCACCACCCTCGAGCGCCGGGAGCTTGCCGAAGATGACCTCGAACTGCTCGACCGTGAGCTTGCCGCCCTCGTCCTGCTTCTTGAAGAACTCGCCGACGGTCATCGCTTCGATGGAGGCGGTGCCGGGCTGCCAGTTGGCGCTCGCGTTCGGCCCTTTGAAGCTCGAGAGCATGGGCGGCACCACGCTCCACGCCATGTCGAGACCCTTGCCGATGTTGTCGCGCCACATCTTGCGCGCCTCGCGCTTGTCGGCGCGCTCGTCCTCGGCCATTGCCAGGCGCATGTTCATTTCGAGGAGCTCGATGTTCTTCGCCTGCGCCTTCTCGAGCTGCGCGTAGGCGTAGGACGCCTGGCGGTCAGAGCGATCGAGGAGGCCCTCCACCATACCACCGAGGAGCGAAAACAGTTGATTGTGGTGCCCCAGCATCGCGAGGTTGTAGCGCTGCGCGAACGGTACCTCCTCGTCGTCTTCGCCGTCGTGCTCGCCATTTTCGCCGCGGCGGTAGTTCTTGCGCGGCTTGACCGTGAGCGACATCTGCTCGAAGTAGTCGTCCGATCGCCCGTGGTGCATGGCGCCGACGATGAAAACCATTTCCTTCTGCACCATGTCGGTCTCAATGCGGGCTCTGTGAATTACCTCGTTGCACATCATCACCAGGCGCTCGGGACTTGGTTTGGTCGAGCCACTCTTGAAGATATACTGCTTGATCTGTTTTCCGTACTGGTCCTTGTTCCGCCCCTTGACGACGCGCGCTTCGATGCGCTCGGGGAAGTCACCCTCGCCTTCGAACAAGTCGGTGAGGAACTTCCACAGATCTTCGTTGACCGGGCTGAGCGGGGACTTCTTCAGGTCCCTGTCGAAGTCAGATTCCTTGTCCTTTTTCGGGTTCTCGTCCTGCTCGTCGCTCACTTGGTCACCGCCTTCCGCCGGGTCAAAGCGTCGCGGATGAGTTCTAGGGACCCGCGGCGCACGTCGAGGCCGGCGAGAGCGGAGGTAACTACGCTGCGCGAGAGGCCAAGCTCGCGCGTCGCCGCCGGCAAGCCGATTTCGTCGACGATGCTGCGGAGGTAGTCGCGCTCTTCTGCGGTGAGCACGTTCAGTTCGGCAATCGGGACTTGAGCCACGAAAATCAATCTGCCCGAGTCCTTGGGCAGAGGTGAGTAAAAAATACTAGCCCTATTTACATTCAATCTTAGCTTCTGTAATATAAACTCCGATGTCGCGAAAAACGTGGGCCTGTGGCGAACCTCTCGACGATCAATGGCAGTCGCAACTACGCGAAGCCATTAAACAATTTGGCGAAAAGCAGATCGTCAAGCTCCTCGGAGTGAACATGATCTCCATCGCCCGCGCTGCTGCTGGGTTCGGGCTACGGAAGGGGACCGCCCACCTCATCCAGTCCAAGCTCGCGGCGGCGGTAGAAGAACAGCAGCGGGCGGCGTAATCACACCCCGAGGCTGAATATCGCGCGGTAGTTGCAGGCTGAGGCGTCCGTGTTGTCGATCTTGATCGACTGGGCGTCTCCTGGAATCGTCATGGGCGTCATCAGAGTTCCCTGGACGACAAGCTGCGCAGCGCAAACAAATCCCGCCGAGTCCAGTAAGCTGACCGTAAACTTACCCACGGTCGACAATGTCGAATACACAACAAGTGATTTCGAAAATTGTGGAATGGCCGCGCCACCGAAAGAGCCATTACCGACCTGGTCGAGATACACAGTTCGCGTGATAGGCGTAGTTCGCAAAATCGCCCCGAACGAAATCTGTCCGTACAGCGTCACCAATGGAAACGAAGTGGGGGCAGTAGCATTCGGCAATGACGCCACGTTCGCCACCGCGAGGTCGATTGCGAACTGACTGCCCGACAAGGTCAGTTGGCAACCGAGTGGGCCGATATCGACCTCCATACTTTGAAGAAATCCGCGTGTACCAAATTTGATTCTAGCGTAGGGACGGATCGGCGCAGGACCGCCTGGACCTCCCGCTCGCTCGAAAAAATTACCTTTCGATGCCGTAGTCCCCAGGGTGATAGTCCCCACAGACGTCTCAGCGTCTTTCCCTGCCCACTGAGCGACTGTCGCGAACGGATCATCCCCAGTCGCGGCAACTTGCAAAATAGCTACGTTACCAAGTGACCCATCGAGAACAGAAGGCGGGTTACTCCGTACAAATGGCGCGACAGCGTTCAGATCGGCGTGTTCGTTTTTTCCCTGCTCGACACGCGTGTAGAAATCATCACCGCCGGCTGCACGCGCAGCCTTGTCCTTGTCCATGAGGTACTTGTCGACCTCATCGATATATCGACTGGGCTGAATCAGGTTGTCGATCTGTCCAAGCCCAACCCCTCCGTCGTCAATTATCATTCGCGGCACCGCACCGATGACCGGCGCCTGCTTATGCATCGCTGCCATCTTGAGCGCGAAGTCGACCTCGCGATCGTCAAGAGCGCGTCCCAGCTTCATCTTCTCGCCAATGAGAGCGGCGATGGCTGCACGCGAGCGCACCTCGCGCTCCTCAGAGGACATCTGCGCGGCGGTGATCCGCGGCGATGTTTTATCGTCGGGCGGTGCAGAAAGCTCACCGAGAATATTCTTGAACGGATCGTCGTCACTCATTTTTGCTCCTTCGCTTTCTCGTCGCGGGCTTTCTTCCACGCGTCGTTCTGCTTCTCGGCTGCTTCCCACGCTTCGATGTGTGGCAGCATCTGCGTTGCGTAACGCGCAAACGAGGGAGACCACTCGAACGTACCTATAACAGCGATGGCAACCACAAAGTCAGCGTCCTCTACACCGATCACGTCACCAGGTTTGCACCCCAGAAACACTTGCTCAATCTTTTGCTGCCGCCGCGCTCCGTTACCACCACCTTTGGACAGATTCGGGTGCACACACAGATTGTCGTAGACAAAATCCTCGTGTGTGATGACCCACGGGACAGCAGGACCGTCTTTCTCAAGTGAGACCTTCACTTCTTTTCCGCCGCGGTCCACAATATTTACGTCAGCGGGCACGATGATATGTTTCATTTTTCCAAATTTCCCCTGTTACGGTCCGAACACAGTATACGCACCTCCGTCGACAGACGCTTCAAAATGTTTCGAAGCAGCGATGTAGCGAATACGACCATGTCCGGCAGCGGAGACCGCTGCGTTTGAACCATCCGTCATGTCGATGAACGCCGCCGCTGCCACGCCGTAGAGCAAGAGCGCGCCGGCTTGATTCAGATCAGCAACCGGCGTCTCGTTGAATTGAAAACTGAAGTGCCCAGTAGGCGTCGTGCTGTCGACAATATGCTGAATGTCAGCGTCATAACGCGTTGGCGAACCGCCGCTGAAATAACTGCCACGCCAGCGAATGCGCGGACTCGGTTGCGTCGGGTTACCGCCGGACGAATCAGTTCCAATCTGCAGAAAGTCCGCGAACCCTGCCATGAAGCCCGCGCCCCACTCCCAGACGGTGGTGCCGGCGGCTTTCAAGAACCCAGTGCCGCTACCAGAGTTATCGGCATCGACGTTGACCGTGAAGTTGGTGTTGCAACTTACGTCGACCTCACCGCTGGAGAGCACCGTGACTGCTGCCCCGCCCGAGTTCGCTTTGATCCACGCCTGACTGTCGTCGACGTAGTGCGTATTCAACCCTGACGGCGAGTTCATTCCCGCGGTGGTCGGCGTGATGCCAACCGTGCCGCCACCACCGGGACCAACGTTGATTGTCTCCGCGCTGATGAACAGCGTCGAGACATACGGCGCAATAAGACTGCTCAAACACGACCAGATGCGCGTAGCCACACCGTCAGGGTGCCAGAACACCTCGTGCCGCTCGGATTGACGCCCGTACGGAGCGCCCTCAAAGCTAGTCTCGAACTCGCTCGACCAGCCGCCAATATTGGTTCCCGTGATGATGAGCCCTCCACCGGCAGCGACGTTCCAACCAAAGCGCGAAACTTGGTTTTTACGCGCCCAAGTGGCATTGTTGAATTGGCCAAACCAATGCACCCACGGAACACTACCAGCTTCGGTCGGTTGAAAATTCAACCATTGGGTATCTGTCGCGTCCGACCCGGTAAGAGCAGGGCCGATGTTGAGCGTACCCTGACTTGAAACACCTAGAATAGATGTTCCGACGGCCATCGTGAGGTTCGTGGGTGAGAACGAGTAGAGATTCACACCTGCCGATGTCTGCAGTGCAAGCATCGTCCCGATCGGGGCAGCGTTGTCCTTAAGGATAACGGGACCGGCGGCTGCGTTAAGCAGCATCGTCGAGTCGGCCGCGGAGACCCCGGACGCGTAGGTCTGGGCGAGCGTTCCGCCACCACCTGGAGACAGACTGTCGAGCTTGATTTTGTCGGCAGCGCTCATGAAGCCAGCCATCGTGGTCGTCACGATGTTGGTGTCTACCCACCCGGCGCCACCCTGGACGTAGAGCCTGCCCATCGGACTATGCCTTCAGGCAGTCCAGTGGATCGATGATGTCTCGAAAAATTTCGCCGCCAACGATCGTGTCCTGCGAGCCGAAACCGAACGGTGCACCGACGGCATAGACCTTGTCGACGAAGGGGAACCACTTCGTCGGTGAGTGCTTGACCGCGTGCAGAATCTCACTCTCGTGCGCGAGCGCATACGCCTCGAGCCTCGCCCACGTCCTCGCCTCACCGGCATCCTGCGCCATCGCGACGATCTTCTTGGTCGCGCCCGAGCCCATCGTGTGTGCGAGCTTGACGAGGCGCCAAAAATACTCTGATCCCTTCGGCGCCACATCAAGCACGTTTACCAGTTTCATGTACTGGCCAATGAGCGCGAGGCCGCCGTTGATCGAATACGTCGCATCTGTCGACAACCGCTGATGGTCAAGTCCGAGCGACTTGGACTCCGACGGCATCAACTGAAATAATCCGCGCTCATCGAGTTTGGTCACCTCGCCGAGTCTGCCTCCCGATTCCTTCGCGATCCAGCCGACGAGAACACCGAGCGGTACTTTCGACGAATCCGCCGCCTGCTTGAGCATGGGCAAGATTTTGTCGACGAGCTTGTACCCCGTGGACGTGGGGAACCCGACCGGCGGTGGTGCACTCGGCGGCAGATCGGGCTCGTGCACGGGCACGGGCCTGTCCGTCGACGCGAGCGCAAGTGCAATCAGCACACCTGCGCCCGCACCGACGAAAATCACTAGCGGAATGAGGACAGGCACGACTTCCTCCCTTACCGACGACCCTTGCGAAAGAAAAAGTAATACGCGAGACCACCCAGGCCCGCGGCCCAGCCCCACACCGGCACGCCCATCTTCTTCTCGCTCCAGTCCACACCCAAAAGCTCATACTTGCCCGAGTCGCCAACCACCTTCGTCAAATTACTCATTTTCGTTCTCTCCTTGCTGGTTGAACTACTATCTCTTCACGTGCGAATGCACGCCGAAGCCGAGACCTACTGCCAGCGACAAAATGATCGCTCCAGCACCCGCAATCCCCACCCACTTCAAAGTCGTGAGGAGACTCCCGACGCTCTTGGTCGCCTCGTCGAACTTCTTCTTGATGTCCGGTACCGCCTCCTCCATGTAGTGCGCGGGTGTGTCGAGCACGCGCCCTGAAAAATAATCGTTTTGCGACTGCGCGAAAACCGGCCCGCTGTAGACCTCGTCGAGCGGGTTGCGCTTCGTCACCTTCGCGATCTCACCGGCCAGCGCTTCGAGCTGTGCCTTGAACGTCGACGCAGTAATCGTCGGCGCCGTCTGATTGAGAATCTGCCCCGAGATCTGCCGCGCGTAATCCTCGAGCGACTGCTTCGACGACAGATGGGCGCCGACGATGCACGCGTACGCTGAGTCTAGCAAGCCAAAGTCACGCGCCTTGCCCTGGCGATGAGCGAGCTCGTCCGCACCGAGCACGAGGGCGTCAATCTCAATCTCTTCATCGTCGTCATCTAAATCGTAGGCGTAGGAGGGTCCGCCCCACCAGGCGCCCCAGCCGCGCGGACCGCCACCACGGTGACCTCCACCGCCGTGGTGACCACCATGCCCGCCGCCACCGTGGCCGATGCAGACGTCAAGACCTCGCAAACAGCGTGTCATTTATTTCCTCGCAACCAGGTAGACACCGCCGCCGAGTACCGCTGCGCCAATGAGGCCGCCTACCACCCACATCGTGGTCTTCTTCGAGTCGGCGGCGCGCTTTTCTTCTTGTTTGCGCATCGCCTCGGCCTGGACTTTGGCCGCCTCCACCGCCTTGGCGTCTGGAGAGCCTCCCGCACCGAAGCCCGAGGCGAACGCGCTCAGGTACGGCGTGACCTGGCTCATGTCCACGCCAACGAGTTCGGTAACCGCCTCGGTGAAGCCGTCGAAGCGTTCAACGACGATGTCCGCGCTTGTGTCAAACTCATCATCATTGGCCGGCGCGTCGTCGCCAATGCGGTGACAAGCCACTACGACATCGAAACCACGTTGCGCACGTTGATTGAGCGACATTTACTTCCTCCGCAAAAATGTGATCAACAGCGACGACAGCGTAATTGCTGCGCCTGCCCCCGCCGCTGCTTGCCAGCGCTTGACCGGCGCACCGGACCACGCGGGTTGAAACCACCACCCCACCGTCGCGTTCACCTTAGCGATAGACGCGAGAGGAGCAAGTGACGAGGTTCGAATGAAGTACAGGCCGTCGTGCCCATTGACGGTGACCGGCGTGTACTGAACACCCTTCGTGTTCGGCACCGACTTGCCTTGCGGCCACACGTTGGCACCCGGCTGCAGCGTGAACGCCGGGTCTTCGTCACCCACGTTGCCAGCGCTATTGTCGGCCGCCATCATGCTCGCGGCGAACACCGCGGTGTTGACTGACTTGACACGCAAGGTTGGCATTTCGACGCCGATCATCGTCTCCTCCGAAATACAGCCAGCAGCACCGACGACACCGCGATGGCGGCACCGGCACCCACTCCGGCCTGCCAAATCTGCACGGGACTACCTGTCCACAGGGGCTTGTGGAAGTAATCGAGCCACGACGCCTTTGCCGTCGCTGTGGATGCCGTGGACGCGCTGGGGATAACCTGTGTGTTCGCACCGAGCACGCGCAGCCGCGGGCGGCCGAGAAGCTCACCTACGATGTCGGAGAAAATGTCGTCCTCGGGACGCTTCTTCTCACCCGTCTCGTCAACCTCGGAAGCGTCTTCGGCATCGGACTCGTCGGCAGATTCTTCAAACGAGCTCGTGTCGTCGGCAGATTCTTCGGCTTCTTCATACTCGTTGGTGTAGCTGCTATCGCCGGCATCTGAGGGAGCGCCTCCTTCACCGGTACCGCCGCCACCTTGTTCCCCACCGTCCTCATCTCCGCCGCCGCCCGTGTCTTCTCCACCGCCACCTTCGTCACCGCCGCCACCCCCACCGCCACCCCCACTGCTGCTGCCTCCGCCAGTAGCACCGCTATCAAGAGACGACGGAGGTGTAGAAGGCGCAGCAATTGCCGCGTGTACCTGTGCAAGCCAGGCGTTCGCATCGGCCTGGATTCCATTAACAGTGGCGATAATCGAACTGTCCGTCGGATCGGCGGCAATGGCGTTCTGACACCGCTGCATAATCAGCTGACCCTGCTGCACGAGCGGCGGACTCACGGTGCTCAACTGATTTAAATCGATTGCCATCAGCGACGTCAGAATCTCCCCGGCGAGCGCTTGCGCGTCGACAACGAAACTGCTGACGAGATCCGCCATCATATCGGTCGTGGCGGCACTAAAACTGAAATCGAGGCCCATAACCTCGCGCAGAATGCCGCTGATTTGATCGCCTTTAACGGTGGTCTTCGCCGCTGCTTTCGCCGCCTTAACCTTCTTCGCCGACGAGAGCGCCTTCTGCCCACTCGAAGCTAGCTTCGACGCCGCCTGCGGATAGCGCTTTGCAATCTTCCGGGACACCGCGAGGGCGCGGTTGCCGGCGCGCTGGAGCGCGTCCACGTCAGCACCCGGTGGGATCTTCAGCGCAGCAGGTTTCTTGGCCGCATCGGCAGCGGCCTTCTGCGCTACCGGCGAAACTTTCGACGCAGTCGGGGCAGCGGCCCTCTGCGCTACCGGCGACACTTTCGCTGCGGATGGTGTAGCTGCCTTCTGCGCAGTCGTCGTGGAGATGACCTTAGCCGCGGTGGGTGCGGGCGCAGCGGCCTTCTTCGCAGTCGACGACACGACCGGCGCCGCGGCAGCCGTGGCCGTTTTGGACACGAACTTCACCGCACCGATGGCGTCCAGGCCGCGCAGGTCACGCGTCATTTTTACCGACCCTCTCCGTAATAATACCGCGCAGCACCGACGGCGAGAAAGCCGATGACGAACCCGAGCGCCGAGTTCGTCTTCATCGCGGCCGAAGCAAACACGCCTGCGTGCGTCTGCGCCAGGTTCCAGACGGCTTCGTTGCGCGTCGCCGCGTTGAGTAGTGCTGGCGCGTTCGTGCCTATCGAGCAGCCGGAGATGGCGCCGAGAACCCAGTGCCCGTGCTTGGCGCCGATGATGCCACCAGCGACGAGGCCGGCGGCCGATCCGATGCCCCAGTCGATCGCGACTGGCTCCGAACGCGCATGCTGCGCCAGCGCCTGCGAGCCGAGCAACGTGCTCGAGTCGCCGACGAGCTTGTCCGCTCGCGCGAGGTTGCGCCGGTACCCGGTCACGCGGTTGGCGTGCTCGAGGTATTTCTCGAGGGTGGTCACTTCTTCCTCATCGAGCGCATGATGAGCGTGATTGCGGTGAGGCTGCCGACGCCGACCAAACCCCAACCCCAAACAGGGAGGCCGCCATGCACCGAGGTGATCCACGACCCTGAGCCGTGTTTGCCGCCGTGCTCGGCCTTCTCGACCGCGGCGGTCACCTCGGCGGTCGGTGGCGCACCACACGCGTCGGTGACCACCTTCCAGCCCTTGAACTTGGCCTGCTTTGCGATGTCCTTCGGCGACTTCGACGCATCCGAAGCTGCCGCCACGAGCGCGTCCTGCGCGGCCTTGCAGCGCTTGCCGATGCCGTCGCCCTGCAGCGAGGCGCCGGCTACGATGGCCACGGCCTTCTTCGAGTCGCGCATCACGCGCGACGCAGCCGTCGCGGTCGGGTCGATGGTGGCAAGCTCGAGGTTGGCCTCGGCGTTCGCCCACTCCTGGTCGGCTCCGATGGACTTCTGCACGGCGGACTCGGAGTCCTTCTTGGACTTGTCCGCGGCGTCGGCAGCCTGTTTTTGTTCGATACCGGTCGCGGCCACGTTCGCCAAGCCCTTGACGAGCCCGCCGTAGTCGAACGCGCCGATGGGCGTGGACATCTCTTGGATCACGCTCTCACCGAGAACAGCGTAATAGTCACGATTCATAGCGTTCTCCTTTACTTTCTCAACCCTAACACGAATACGTTTGCGTTGGAGCCCTTCACAAGCGACGTGGCGACGAGCCCGACCGCGAGTCCTGCAAGTCCACCCCAAAACGGATGCTGTTTCCACAGCAGCGAGCCGGCGACGATAGCCAGCGCCTGCCCCACGTTGCAGGCTGCGATCGTTCGATCGTTACCTTGACCGCGCCACGTACGAAACGCGTTCTGGCCCAGTGATTCTGCCATCACGAAACCAAGAAACGGATGCCCGATCTTGAGCCCGTAGAGCGCGCCGGCCACGCCCGCGATGCCGCCAGGGAGCAGCGTCTTCGTGTACGGCAGGTTCCCCATCGCCGGGTCGGCGAGCGACGCCATGCCAGGCGAGATGGCACCGAGGAATGAAAGAGCGTGGCTCATCTACGACCCTTCTTTCGCGCACGCTTGCGCGGCACGCCCGCCATCCGGTACGCGATGGCAATAGCTTGACGTTGTGGATATCCTTCACGCTTAATCAAAAAACGAATCTTGCGCGAAATCCACGCACGTTTTTTACGTGACAACTTCGCCTTGCGTTTCTTCGTCGCCTTGCGCTTGCGCGTTTTCTTTCGCGCCATCAACGCCCTCCTGCGAGCTTGACCGCACCGTACCCCAGCGCCGACAAGAGCACGCCGAAGAAGATACCGCCGGCCAAATCACTCGTAGGCTTCGAACCCTTCGGCGGCGTCTGCGTAATCTCGACGGTGATCTCCGAGCCCTTCTCCTTGAACTGCTTCTTTAGCTCGTCGGCGACCGTCGAGTAGATCGTGTTCTCGATAAACTCCGGCACGAGCATGCCCGTCGCCCACGCCACGCCCTCGCCCTTCTCCTTGGCGACGAGGCCGGCCGGGTCGTTGATGTGCATCGTCAAGTACGTCTTGCCTGCACCCGGCGCAGCACCGACGTCAACGATCAAGTCATCTGCACCCTGTCCTGGTTGTGCACTCGAACCGAGGAGAACGTCGAGACCTTTGCAGCACGCGGTTTTCATTTTTAGACCTCGCCGAAGTCCAGGTCATCCGAACTCGGACGCTTCGACGCGCTCGCGTTGAGCTCGGCCTCGGATGCGTCCGCGTCGTTCTGCGCGTCTGCCGTCTGCTCGAAGCTCGCGGCGTCGTCCTCGGTCGGCATCGGCTGCGCGTCCTCGAATCCCGGCGGCGCCTGCTCGACGTCGTCGAACGGACCCGACGGTTGACCCTGCCCTTGATCCTGCATCGCGCCACCTGCTTTGAGGAAGTCGGCGTATGCCTGACTTTCAGCTTGTCCCTGTTGAAACGCCAGTTGCTGCTGCTGCGCCTGCGCCTGGTCCTGCTGCCCCTGGTAGGCTACATCCTGAGCCTGCTGCTGCGTCGCAAGCTGCGCCTGCTGCGTCTGGTCGGCCACCGCCGCGAGGTCTGCCTGGTGAGCCGCTGCCGCGTTCTCAGTCTGCGTCGTCTTAGCGATCTGCGCCGCGGTCTGGGCGTCAGCGAAGTCCTGCGCAACTTGAGCGGCGTAATTGGACTTCGCCGTCGTCATGTCCGTGTTCCAGTCCGTCAACATCTGGTTGTAGAGCACGAGCTGATCCTGCGCAGTCGCCCAGGGAGGCGCCGCGTTTCGAAACCAAAAAAACATTGGCGCGCCCGCTCCGCCGCTGCCGTAGGCGTAGCGGAGGCCACCGTACTCGGCGTTGTTGGGGTTGCCGACGAGAGGACCCCAACCGTGCGCACCAGAAGCGTCGAACATCACGTCGAGATTACTGGCCTCTTGTGCATTCGGCGGATTGAGGCTAGACACGTTAGTTGGTGCGTACACGAACCACCGACTACCGTCGGTGCCATGCCATTCAAAACCTCCGTTCGGGTGATTACCGTCGGAGTAATCCGCATACGGCTTGTCCTTCTTCGGCATCCACGTGTTGTAGCTCGTGATGCCCTTGAACGGCGGCACGTGCGACGACCCAAGGTCGAAGGTGAACGGAATCGCACCCGTGTAGCGCGCCTTGAGATCGTCGACATTCGCCGCGTTGTACTGCGTCTGCTCGCCACCAGGCGGTTCACTCATGAACGCGCTCGGATCCATGTACGCCTTCTGAGCGTCACTCATGGTTGGAGCAGACTTCATCCCGTAGTTCGTGTCCGGCCCTGGATAGCGGCCAGTCGAATACGCGCCATCGGTCGAACCGCCAGGGGCGCCACCGCTCGCGCCCGCACCACCGTACTGCGCCGAATCCGCGTACGACAGATCCCCGAACGCCGGGTCGAGCGCACCCGAGGGCTGCAGCCAACCGTTGCCGTCGGGCGTGTCACCAGGCTGCGAAGGGATCGGCGACTGATCGGTGTTGTAGCCCGGATGCGTTGGATCAGGCGTGCCGGCGCCGATGACCATCGCATGCAGCATATCGCCGAGGAAGGTCGCCTGTGCACCGACGATGTCGAACGCCTCCTGCGCTTCATCGATGACGTCTTCGAACGGGTTGCCGACGCCGAGGATTTCGAAGTGCTCGCGATCGAGCGGCGGCGCGTTGTGATGATCACCGAAGATGCCGTGCACGCCCGTCGCACCCTTCGGGTTGAGCAGCATCGCCGCGGCCTTGACGCCCGCGACGGTCTTCGCCTTGGCCGTAGCGGTCACGGTCGCGTGCGTGTCGGCGGCAGCGGCAGTTTTCACTCCCGCATTGCGCAGATCGACTGCAAGCTTCTTGACCTGCGCGAGCGATGGCACCGTATGTCCACTGCGCGTCTTGCGCGGCGGAGTGCCGAGAAACGCGTTTTTAATCGTCGACAGCACGCTGCCGATGAGGCTCTCGCTCTCGCCGACGACGCTGCGCTTTACAGTCTTCGTGGCAGGCTTGTACTGCGCCGCCGCGATGGCGTGGTCGAGCTTGGCGGCGATCTGCAGTGCGTTCTTGGCCGCCGCTCGCGCGTTCGCGACCGTGACGGCGTCGCTCTTTCGCGTCATCGTCTTCGGGATGACCATCGCCGTATGAATACGCCCGTGGACCGGCGACACGGCCTTGACGAACTGCGCGCGCCCCTGCAACACCGACGGGCGCGTGGTCATACGCGCACCGGCGCGGCTCGCAAACTGCGGCACCGAGCCGACGATATCCACGCCTCGCAAACACGCGGTCTCGCCGCGAATGTAATCTTCGTGCCCTTGGAACTCAATCGGGCCGATGGCAGGACCCGGAGGAACAAGCTCCTCGAAGATTTCGCCAAGGATCTCAGCGATGTCGGCGCCACCGTCGCCGAGAATCTGCCCGTCACCGCTGACGACAGGAGGCGGGATCTCGTCGTCCCACGCCTGCGCGGCATCCGCGTTCTCCTGCGTGAGATCGGCCATGTGCTCGTCGATAGCATTTTCACGTTCGGTGCTCATGGTCATTCTCCTCAAATCGAGAGTTCAAAAGGAAGACGGACGTGCTGCGTGGTCATCGTCGTGGTAGTCACGTTCAACTTCACGATGTCGCTAGTAAGCGGAATCGTAGAAATTTGCGTACCGTTGCCGATGTTCAAAGTGTAGCGAATCGTGTTCGACGTATCGATAAAATCGATCTGCACCGATCCCCCAGGGTCACTCATCTGCACCGGCAAGATGCCTGATGCAAAGGGAGGCACCACAATCGAGGCCGGGACGTTCTGTGCCTGCGAGTCGATGTATCGCGTACGAATAAGAGGACTCGTCCGCACCATATCTCGAAACGATAGGTTTGCGCACATGTTGGCCTGTGCGGTATTCGACGCCGTCAAGGCATCGAGAGCGACCAGTACTTCGATCATCGACGCATTTATCGTGAACTGACGGCCGGTACCGATATCAATCTCGGCCGTGAAATTGTTTCCGTAGCTGCCCCAGTGCACGATCGCGAACGGTCGAACCACAGCACCAGCCGTCGAGACGAGCGGAGTCACGAGGCCGATGGTCACCGTCACCGGGCCGGTCTCGTGGTCCTCACCCTGCCAGCGCGCCACCGAGTCTTGAACGATGACGATATCCGAGGTGAGGCTGGCATTCGAACCAAGCGCCGGGGACTTGCCCGTAGCCGACGGCGGATTGCCAATGGACGCCGACGCGGCGTTGATGCGCCGAATTCTTTCGATCTCAGCTTCGACGTGCTGGTAGAACTCATCCTTCACCGCAGCATTTTTTTCGGCGGTGGCGAAGCGTTCGATATCGTCCTGCAGCGGATCGATGTATCCGCTCGGCTTAATCGGATCGAGAATTTCTGGTTGCAGTGCCTCATCCTCTTTGACGAACGAGCGTCCGTCATCGAGCTCCTGCGCGATATCATCAAACGGCGAGCTATCATCAAAATCGTCATCTTCAAAATCGCTCATTGGCTGACCGCCTGTTCTTTACCACCCTGGAACAGCACCAGCTTCGCATCCTTGACGACGACCTTCTTACCTCCAGTTTTCAGATTCAACGTCACCTGCGCGGGGGAGTCATAGCCAAAGCTGAACTTATCTCCCGCGCCTCGCTTGTAGCCGTTGCCGTCGAAGCGCACACCACCGAGCACGCCGCACGCCGACACGGACGAGTTGAGGTACTCGTCATGGGTGCCGTTCACGTGGATGACGATCACGCTATCCGGCGACGCGACGATCACGATGTTCGACTGCGGCGCCTTCGGGGCCGGAGGAGGCGGCATGAATACGCCGGGCTTTACGTCCGCGGTGCCGCCCGCCCAACCTGGCAGAGCGGGCGCCTCGAGCTGCGTCAGCTGATCGCCGAGCGCGCCCGCACCGAACGCGTGCAGGAGAATGTTGCCCCCCGTGTGCGCGCCGCCGAAGAAGTTCACGCCGAACTCGCGCGCATCCATGCCGACGACCTGCGCCTTGCGCTTCTGCGCGCTCGTGAGTCGCACGCCGGCATCCTTGACGAGGCCGCGCCACGAGGACGCAAGCTTGAGCGCCTCGCGACACGCCTGCTTGTCGCCTTGCTGACAGCGCTGGAGGAGCGCCATCATCGCCGCCATGTCGGGATCGGCCTGCGGAACAACGAGTCCGACGAACGGCTCGCGTGCCTGCGCAAACACGGGTGCGGCGGCGCAGATTTCGCTGAACAGCTTTCTCCCGGCGACCTTCGGCGCGAGGTTGGCGCCAACGAGCAGCGCCTCGTCGCCGACGCAGCCGACGACCTCCGCGCAGCCGACGACCTCCTCGAAGGTGTCGTCGAGCGGCGCGCCCGTCGTCGCGATGCCGTACGGCGTCCGCGCGCTCACGAGCACTTCGTCGCCGTCGGTCCAACACTCGACTTTGCCGCGCATCGACGACGGCAGCCCGAGGTCCACCGGCTTGCCGCCGCGCGCTGCCTCGGTGACGACGCCGATGACCGCCTGCTCGTGCTCGTCTGAACCGCCGCCGTCGAGGTGGCGCTCGAACTCCTCGACGTCCATATTGTGGCCGCCGTGGTGGTCCGAGATGTGCCCCTCGAAGGCGCGCTCGAGGCGCCCCAAACGCGCGTCGAGGTCAGCGAGGTACGGCTGCCGACGAAGGTCGCGAAATTCGGCGTAGGACTCTTCGCCGTCGAGGCGCACGAGCTTCGGGCGGCCGATGGCGGAGCGGAACATCTTGCGCAGGCGATCGTACAGTGGGTAGTGCCCGTCGATGATGGTGGAAGCCGCGCCGACGACGTGCTCGGCTGGCTCGAACGTCCACGCGGTGGGGTCGAAGCCGACAAGCTCGACCCGCACGGGCACACGAAAACGGCGACGGCGAAGCACGCGCAGCGTCTCGCCCATCATGTCGATGATGTCGACCGACTCGGCGCCGAGGACGTCGTCGAATGCCTCGCGGGCGTTCATTAGAAGACACCATTCGCGTTGCGGAAAAGCTCGAGGGTGGCTTCGAACCGGTTCTCCGGATCGCTCCACTTCTCGAGCGCGGCGCGACCGCCACGGTGTAAAATCGCCAGGGCGCCCGACATACTTACGTCATCGGGTCTTTCGAAATCAGGTCGCAGCGCGCATTCGTCATAGTGCTCAGCTTCTTTCAACAGCTTGTAGTAGGCTCGGCAGCTCGCCACAAACACCTTGTACTGCGCGTTCGCACTCTTCAGGAACAGGTCGCGCGTGAGCGGTGGCACCCAGTCCGCCACCTGCACCGAGCGGTTGGTGATCGGATCGCGCTTGTAGCGCAGGTTCTCAACGAGCTTGAGGTCGGCCAGGCGCTTGTAGCGGATGTCGAACATGCCGAGGCCGTTCGACGGCGACACCGCGTCCAGCGGCGCGACCTTCATCGCGAACACGAAACTGGTCCACGCGGCGTTCGAGACGTTCGGCAGCTCGCTCTTGAGCACGCGCTCGTCGGCGCGGAATGGGCGCAGAGCCGGGGCGGTGCTCGCCGCCTCGGGTGGAGCGAAGCCGATGGTCTCGCTCGCGGGCTCGGGCTTGCGCGCGTCGACGATGAAGGGGAATTTGCTCACGCGACCCTCTTTTTATTGCTGAGGAGATCGCTCACCGCGGCGTCGAGCGATGCGCCATCGAACGAGGACGTCATCGACTTCAATGCCGGGCGCAATGCCGCACGCCCGTACTTGCGAAGGATGTCGCAGCGCTCCTGGTTCTTTTGAATTTCGATCATGCGGTCGGCAGCGCGCTCCGGCTGGTACATGCCAAGCAACAAGGAGGGGTCCTCGCTCGTTTCGTAGTTGCACGGGCCGAGCGGCGGCCACAGCACGAGCGCGTGGTAGGTGGTACCGCCGCCGGGGCGCTCGCGACTTGTCATGAACGGGCGCGCTGGGATTCCTGCTTGACGAAGCTCGGCGACGCGCCAGCAGGCGAGGCCGTCACAATCGATCTCGCCGAGCTCGAGGATCACGCCGATATCGCAAAAGTGCTCGCCGCCCATCACGTCCTGAATTTTCTCGAGGACGCGGCGTACGTCGCCCTTGCGCGCGGCGGCGCCGAGGGCTTCCTTCAGGATCTTCACCTCGTCGATGTCACCGGTCAGCTGCTTCGGCTTCGCCCAGTTCACACCGGACTTGTAGAGGCGCGGGGTGGAGGGGCGCTCGCTGAGGTAGTCCTGATTCCTTTGGACAAGGGCCTCCATGAACCAAATCAAATCTTTTTCGGTTTTTAGCCGACTGTCGCCGTCGGAGAAGCAGGTTAGCTCACACCAAATATGCCGCAACATGCGTGCTCCACCTCGACTTAGAAAAACGCCGCACCGATTAACGAAAGTCGGTGCGGCGGGTTAATCCCTACTAAACAACTCTGACGCAGTGCGTCAGTAGGCCGCCTTACCCCACAATTGACCAAAAAAGGTCGACGTGGTGATGAAGCTCACCGTGAACGCGATCGACAGCGCCGGCTGGCAGGTGTCCCACTTCACGCCGTTACCGAGCGCGTTGTTCGCGAAGAACAAGGTCAGCGCGCCGTTCGAGGTCGCCGGGCGCTGAAGCTTGTTGCCGATGATGACCTGGGTGATCGACGTGTTGAAGCCGGCGCCCTGGGGGCCGACGTCGGTCGCCATGATCTTCTCGACGCGGAACAGCGTCTGCGGCTGGATGGTGATGGTGGTCGTGGTGCCCGCGGTGCCCGACACCGGGCCGAGGGGGAAATCCCAGTCGCGGGCCTTGTCGACCGTCGACCGACGAACCATCGGACGCGCGTTCGCGATGCGCGCCTGGACGAACTGCGCCATCTGGGGCGAGCGCTGCACCATCTCACCGAGGAGCTGGTACGCGCCTTCCGCGCCCAGCACCGAGAGGTCGGCGCCACCGCCACGAACCTGCTCACCGACGAGATCGTCCCACTCCGTACCTGCACCGATCAATGGATTACTCATTTGCTTGTCTCCCTTGTTGCCGTCTGGGTACGCCAGGCCCGAACATTCGGACCTGACTGCGTTGCCGACTTGCGCGCGGCGCAGAACTCGCACCACCTCCGCTCACTGCCGGCTTGCTGCACCCTTGGGGCTCGGACTCGCCCGGCCTTTCGGGATCAGGGGCTACGGCGCGACTTCCGCCGGCCGTAGCCGAACTTCAAACCGCGATTACCGCGGTCCCGTGTTGTTCGCCATCTCCTCGGCCGTCAAAAAGGGGCCGTCCGCACGCGGCGGAATCACACCCACGACCTGCTGCGGGGACTTCTTGCCGGCGACTCCCTTGGGCGCGGCGTGCGCCACCGAGCGATTCGCCTTGTCCGAGCCCCACGACGCGCCGACCGCGTACATGTACGTGGTCATGCCGACGTCACCTGCGCGCTCGAGGTGCTTGTTGCCGCCGAGCAGCGCCGAGCCGATGTAGCCGGCCACGCCGACGATCGCCTCGATGCCGACGCCGTGAAAAACGGCCTTGTCGTAGTAGTAGCCCTTGATGGCGCCGAGGGCCGCCGCCATGACCGCGCGCTCGCCCTTGTCCATGATGAAGGGCATGAGGCCCGACCCGGCCGCGAGACCCGTAGGAAGGTTGCGCGGGACCGCCTTGATCATGCTCAAAATCTTCATGTGTCCGTCTCCTTGAGAGCTCGCTCTCGTGGCCAGCTGAGACGGAACTCGCACCGTCGCTGGTATGGTGTAGAGCCAAATCTACGCGATTGAGGCGGACTTCGTCAAGTATAAATACGCGCAATCATACAGCTTTTTGGCTATGTGAAATATCGATTTGATTTTTTGCCTACGGACAGCGACGAGAATTGCCAGCAGGTGTGTTGTTTCTGGTAATGTAAAAGGCATGGGTGAAATCGCGAGAATTGTGGCCGAACTGCCCGTTTCTCTACATCGACGTGTCAAGAGAATCTCGAAACTCACGCACAAATCGATGTCCGATATCATTCGCGACGCGCTCAAGGGGGAGGTCAACGCCTTCGAGACCAAAGAGCGCGAGGAAGAGGCGCGCGTAGCTGAGACGAAGAGAAAGCCGTCGGGGATCGTCCCCCTCGAGCAGCGCCCCGCGATCGAGATGCCTGCCGTCGCCGCGCTCGACAGACTCGCTCCCGTGTTCGAGAAGCACGCGCTGAGGATCGCGGCGGCGTACGACAAGCCTGAAGAGCTCGCCGTGCTGCAGCGCGAAGCCTTTGCCGCGATCAAGAAGATGGCGCCTCTCACCTACGCCGACGACGAGAAGATCATCGCGCGGTTGGACGCGCTGATCGCGGAGAGGGCGGCGATGGAGGCGGAAGCGGAGACGGTGGAGCAGCCCGCGGTGCGCGGAATACGGTCGATGCCTGCGGTTGCGGCTGCACCCGCGGAGGCTTCGCTCCCCGAGGTGTTCGGGTTGCTGAAGAACATGTTCGCTGGGTCGAAGATTGCGGAGGAGGATCCGCTCGAGGGGAAGGCGATCAATCTGATGAGGCTGGCGAAACAGTCTGTTGTTGAAGACGGAGAAGATGAAGGTTGACACTGCACGTGCATTCCGCGTATACATACACGCATGGCCAACATTACAATTTACGTAGCCCCCGCTCTCGCAGCTGAGCTCGAGCAGTTGCGAGAGCGGCTCAAGTCGAAACGCTCCTCCCTCTCACGCTGGTTCGACGAACAGGTCCGCGAAGCGGGTAGACCGCGCATGACGGGAAAGAAAAAATGAAACTTCACGACTATCAAAAAGAAGCGATCGAAGTCGCTTGGAACACGCTACAGCGCAAATCCAGTGCTCAGGTCGTACTTCCCACCGGCAGTGGGAAAACGCTCGTCTTCGTCAAGCTGGCCGATCGCTGGTTTGAGAAGAACAAGAGTCGTGTACTAATAGTTGCACACACACGAGAGTTAGTTCGCAACGCACATCGCAGGGTTCTACAGCACACACGTCTCACTTGTGACATCGAGATGGCGGAACACCGAGCCAACGGCGCTCCTGTGGTCTGCGCCTCGGTACAGAGCATGGCTGCGCGCCTGAAGAGGTACAAACGCAACAGCTTTGGTCTAGTAATCTTCGATGAAGCTGATCTTGCGGCAGCGCCGAGCTACGACAAAATTCGTCGTCACTTCAACAAAGCAAAAATGTACGGAACCACCGCCACACCGGATCGCCACGACGGCAAAAAATCCATCGCTCCGGTGGTGTACGAGAAGTCCCTTCGCGAACAAATCGAGTCTGGGCACCTCACAAGAATTCGACGCATCGCTGTCAAGACTGCGGAGGTCTCCCGCGCCAAGCTGCTCGGCGGTGACTTCGACAAAATGTGGCTCGACGAAATCTTCTCGCGCGAGAGACACCTCCACGAAGTCGTTCGCCCACTACTAGACCAAGCCGGCAAACGCCCCACGCTCGTGTTCGGTGTTTCCGTTCTGCATTCCAAGCTACTAGCCAACCTCTTCAACAAGTACCGGCCTGGCTGCGCTCGGTGGGTGTCCGGCAAGACTACAGATCTTGAAGCGACGCTCGAAGCATTCAAACGCGGCGAGTTCCAGTTCTTGTGCAACTGCGTTCTCATCTCGCGCGGCGTCGACCTACCGCTCGTGTCCTGCATCGGTATGGCTCGACCCACGCTCAGCCATACACTCTACAAGCAGATGCTCGGGCGCGGCACGCGTCTCTCGAAAGAGACCGGCAAGAAGGATTTGCTGGTCGTCGACTTCACTTTCAATTCGGACGTGCACTCGCTTGATGTCGTCGACGCTGTAGTCGGTGAGGGACAAGAAGAGGTAGGGGCTCGTGCTCGAGAAGTAGCGCCTAAGAATGAATTTGATATTGTCGACCTTATCAGCGAAGTCGAAGGTGAGCTAGAGACGAACGCGAAGCTACGAAAACGCATTCAAGCGAAGGTGAGGTACGAGCTTCGACGCGTTGTAGGAATAGACTGGTCGGTCGTCACGGAGAAAATGTGGCGGACTATGTCAGATCACAAAATCGCAATAACACTAAACTGTGATAGCAAAGGAGTAAACAAACATAGACCACAACACATTCCGTCACCAGGATTGTATAAAACAATAGATTTATCTTCAGTAACTAAAAATATGTGGCTAACTATGACAAACAAGCAGCTAGCCTCAAGATTTAATTATAATGTTGCCAGAGTAAGAGAAAAACGACCTGAAAACATTCCTTCCCCCGGTCGTCGCAATATTTCTCTGTTGTCAATAACTGACAACATGTGGCGCACTATGACTGATAAAGAACTAGCAAGGAAATTCAACTGTAGTGATGTGCCAATAAGAAGTCGCAGACCTAAACATATTACATCGCCAGGTGTCTTAGACACTGAAAAAACAATAGCAAAAATCACTGAAAATATGTGGCGAACCATGACTAATTATCAAATCTCAAACAAGTTAAAAATTACCCGTAGAGCTGTCGCTAAACGTCGACCTGTGGCTATCCCGTCCCCTGGGAGTAACGATCAGCGACGTATAGATTTTTCTTCGGTTACAAATAAAATGTGGCGGACCATGACAGATTCTGAAATAGCACAAAATTTAAAATGTGATAGAGCATCGGCTACTGCTCACAGACCGTCGAATATCATATCAGTTGGAAGCCCTCGTGGACGACGTAAATTGCCCAAACCCTTATTATAGGAGCCCAAAATGACCCCGACCAAAGATCGCGCTCTCGTCCTCATGACCCATTCACTGCCGCCGTTTTCGAATTTCCTCTCGCACTGCTCGTCGCTCCGATCCGAATGCGAGCGCGCAGGCGCTCTCACGCCCGAGCGCGCCGCCTTGTTCGACGAGTACGAGAAGGCGCTCCTCGTCGGTCAGAGCGACTACGAAAACCAGATCGCCGATCTCATCTGCGCCGAGCTCGACGCCGACGAAGTCGAAAGCCTCATCGAGTTCTTCAACGGCCCGGCGTTCAAGGCACTGACGAAATCGCAAGCTCTTGGCGGTCGCGTCGCTGAGATCGGCAGCAACTGGCAGACGCGTGTGCTCGAGTCCTGCCCTGACACCTGGCAAATGCTTGTCGAACACGTCGGCGCCTGGCAGGAGAAGAACTCCCCCGAGGGCTCCACCACCATCCTCCCCGAGTCCCCCAACGGCAACGGCTGGAAGCGCGTCAGCGACATCGGCAAACCCGCCGAGGAGCTGGTCATGGACACGGCGACGGAGGAGGCCGAGATGGCGGCGATGCGCAGCGATCCGCCCGAGGCCGCCTAGCAATCCGTCGTAGTCCGCCCCCACCGTTTGCTCAATACGCAGCTTTTAACCCCTCCAATAGCCAATCCGTCGCGGTAAACGCCCAAGAATTGCCGATCCTTGCATTCCTCAGCATTCCGCTGTAGGCTAGATTCCAACATCGCGCCGAGTGCGCGAATTGGAGGCCGCACAATGGCACGTCGCAAAAAGAAGGGGCACCGCCGCGGTAAACGCCGCATGTCGCGCAAGCAGCGCGCCGCTGCGCTCCGCAACCTGAAGAAGGCGCGCCGCGCCCGCAAGGGCAAGCGCCGGGGCAAGCGCAAGGGTCGCAAGGGCGGTCACAAGCGTCATCGGTCGGCCGCGCAGAAGCGCGCCGCGCTCCGCAACCTGAGGAAAGCTCGCCGCGCCCGCAAAGGCAAGCGTCGGGGCAAGAGACACGGCAAACGCCGTGCAAAACGTCACTCGAAGCGACGCGGGCGCAAGGGCAAGCGCCGGCATTCGCGGCGTAACCGGGTCGGCAAGCATATGAAGTCGGCCTACTCCGCCAACCCGTACGCCGGCATGCACAAGGGGCGCGAAGAGCGCGTCAAGCGTGAAGAAGCCGCTGCAATCCATCGCGCTGGGTATTTGGCCTCGCTCCGCGCCAAGATGGCCGCCCGTCGCCAGGCTGGCGGTTTCGCCGGGTCGAGCGTCTAAACCGAAATGGCTCGTCGACGTCTGAAGACTCGCAGATCGAAGCGACCAAAGCGGCGCGCGGTCTCAGTGCGCACTCGTCTCAGACGAGCCAGACGCCGCATCAAAGAACTGCTCGTCGAAGGTCAGATGCGTGGTGTGCGTGAAGAGCGTGCCTACGTGAAACGGCTCAAAACCCAAAACAAAAAGAGGTAACACACATGGCTCGTAGAAAAAAAGGTCACCGCAAGGGTCGCAAGCGTCGTATGTCCGCGAAGCAGCGTGCAGCGTGTCTTCGCAATTTGAAGAAGGCGCGCTCCGCTCGTCGTAAGGGGCGCAAAGGCAAGCGCAAGGGGCGCCGTCGGTCGAAGCGTCGCTAAACCACCTCGAGCCGCGACTTCTTCCGCACCGTCTGCAAGATCCCCTGATTCGTCATCTCAAACCACGCCTTCCGTTTATCCTCAAAAATGGCGATTGGCGCAAATGGAAACCTATAATTTAAAATACTTCTTTTATAC
>JAZJZK010000044.1:0-2579 GCA_040389905.1 Gemmatimonadota bacterium
TAACCCGCCGTTCCCGACGTCGACCTAGATGGAGGCCGGACGTGAAAGAACAGCGTACTCAGAAATATCCGCGCCGGAGCATAGGCGTTGATCCTTGCATCGTCGAGGGTTGCGTTCGCAAGAACTTCGGACTCGGATACTGCTCGGCTCACTACCAGCGCTTCAGGCGATGGGGCGATCCGCAAGCTGGTCGGGCTGAGACGTTCGAGGAACGTTTTTGGCAGAAGGTAGAACGACGTGGCTCAGACGACTGCTGGCTCTGGCAAGCCGCAAAGAATCAAGACGGTTACGGCCTCGTCAGATATCCCGGCTTCGTACACATGGTCGGAGCGCATCGCGCGTCGTGGATGCTGCACAACCGAGACGTGCCCAACGGTCTCGAGGTCTTGCATCGCTGCGACAATCCGCCGTGCGTGAACCCCGCTCACCTCTGGCTCGGCACACAGGCCGAGAACAATCGCGACGCAGCGCAAAAGGGACGTACCTCACAAGGCGAGAACCACTGGATGCGGAACCACGGCGGCCGTGCATTCGGCGGTAAGCATCGCGGGAGGACTAAACTCACGGTTGAGAACGTCGCTGAGATTTTGGAGCGGCGCGCATGCGGAGAATTCGCTACTGACATCGCTCCGAAGTACGGCATCACTCCCTCGACGATCTACGCAATCGAGAAAGGCAAGACGTGGCGGCACCTGTCAATCTGATCGGTTCCGTTGTCTGCAAGAACGAGCGTGGGCGCTACCTACAGGAAGCAGTCACATCTCTGCTCACCTACTGCGACAGCGTCTGCGCAGTCGATGATGCCTCAACGGACGGATCAGCAGAGTGGCTCGAAGAACAGGATCGCGTCTATCTCCTGCGTTCGGTCGAGAGCACCTTTTTTCAACACGAGGGGCGTTTTCGTCAGCGCGCTCTGGATCATGTGCTCCGTTATGAACCCACGCATATCGCCACCGTCGACCTCGACGAGTTCGTCTCAGCCGGCGGTGAGCTCCGCGCCCGCCTCGAATCCGAACCGGACGTTCCGGTCTGGTCGCTCGAGATGCAGGAGGTTTGGCGAGCGGACGAGCATCTCTTCTCGCGCGAGGACGGCGGCTGGCGCTCGCATCCGGTCCCGTTCCTCTGGAAAGCGCCGCGGGCGGGTGAGCGATGGACGATGCGCGACCGGAAGCTCGCGTGCGGACGGGTGCCGACGCAGGTGATGGGACAGGGCGCACGAGCGAAACCAACGGGCGTGTCATTGCTTCACTTCGGCTGGGCGAACCCGGCCGAACGGCAGGCACGCTACGACCGATACACCAAGCACGACGGCGGACGCTTCCACGCGAGCGCGCACCTCAAGAGCATCATGTGGCCTGCCACGCGGATCAGGTTGCAGCAGCGGGCGTGGCCGAAGGGCGAGACCTTTGACCGCCTGCGCGAAAGGTTTATGGTGACGGCATGAACGAGCCTGTGATCGGCCGCGTTCAGATCAGCATGTCCTGCTGGTGCGACCCGCCGAAGACGCTCACTAGCGGCACGAACCCGCGGTGCGAGAAGTGCGGCATGGAGATCGTGATCGGTTCGTACGACGCAGGACCTCGTTTGCGTCTCATCGAAGGAGGTGCGGCGTGACCTGGGCGATCCCGAACTGGTGGGCGTTCCTGCTCTTGGTTCTCGCTGCCTATCGAACGTGGCGTCTGCTCGCGCTCGACACGATCACCGACCCGATCAGGCATCGCTTCGTGCGCGCGGAGTCCAAGACCGAGGAGTTCTTGCAGTGCCCGTACTGCTTCGGCTTCTGGGTGACGCTCGCGTGGTGGCTCGCCTGGGTGGCATGGCCGCACTGGTCGCTGGTCGTCGCGACGCCGTTCGCGCTCAGTGCTGTCGTCGCGCTCATCGGTGCCCGCCTCGACCCTGAGTGAGTATCGACCGACCGCGGGCGTACCGTCCGAACATGCAGTACGCGGAGGAGCAACGCTACGGCGAAGCGATCCACCGCTGGGCCGACCAGATGATCCGCGAGATCGAAGAATCCCTCGCCAAGCACGCCGAATTCGAGCGCCTCTACCCCGAGCCCGACGAGGCGACGTTGGCATCCGACCGCCAGTCGCCCTACACTCCGCGCCATGTGTAACTGTCGCAAGAGCAAAGACCGCCTCGCGGCGAAGCGTTCCGTCACCGCGAACACGGCCCTGTCGAAGCGGAACCCCGACGAGGCAAGGCAGTTCGCGCCGGCACGCTGGCCGCCACGCACCCTCACCCCGAAGGAGACCTGATGGACAGCTTCAGCGGCCCCGCCCGCTGGCCCGCCGAACCCGGCGGCAAACGCTCCGTCCAGGCCAACAAGCCCGGTGGTGCGTTCGCCCAGCCGGAGCCGCCAGTCGCCGCAGGGCCGGACGCGACCGACGCCGCCAAGGCGCTCGCCGCCGAGCACGGCATCGACCTCCGGGATGTGACCGGGACCGGCAACGACGGCAGGATCACCAAGGACGACGTGCAAGCGATCGTCGACGCGGCGACCGCCGAACCCGTCGAGCCGGTGCCCGACGAGGCCGAGACGCCCGCCGCCGAGACGGCCTAACCCGCACAGGATGGGG
>JAZJZK010000045.1:0-47009 GCA_040389905.1 Gemmatimonadota bacterium
CGTTCCGCATTCCTTTGCGCCCTCTGCGGTCCGGCGCACTCACGCGTGCTCGGAGAGCGGGATCTCTGCGTCCTCTGCGGTAAGCTTTGCTGTTCCTATTCGGCTATTGACCATCGAACGCGAGCCGAGGCACCTCGTACTCCGGCGGCAGGTGCAGATCCCTCGACTCCGCTCGGGATGACAGCGCTAACTGAACCGTATTGCGGCTAAGGGGCGCCTAGGAATAATGCTGTTCAGTGAGGAACTGCAGCAAAGCACAAAAGCCTTTACCGCAGAGGACGACGCGACAACCGGCACCGCGCCAAGCCCGTTCCGAATTCCTTTGCGTCCCTCTCCGCTGCGGCACTGATGCGTGCGCGGAGGGCAGAATCTCGCGTCCTCTGCGGTAGAAAGCGCTGTTGTTGCTGTTCGGCCGTCGGCCAGTCCCTCGTACTCCGGCGGCAAGTGCAGATCCCTCGACTCGGCTCTGGATGCCAACGCCGACTGAGCTGCAATGACGACAGCATCGCCGCACATAGTCACGTCTGGACTCTACAACATTATGATAAGATGACTTGAATTTCTAACCTCTGTAATGTGTCGCAGTGACGCATTCATATAGTGCGTTTCAAAGTGGCTAAAGCCAATTGGTGTAATGCGCGATGGGATACAGTGTCGCTTAGAGGTACGGCACAAAAACAGAATTGATTCTCTTGACAGACAAAATCCGACGCATAGAATGGTGGCTCATCGACAGAGTGTCGTAGGTCGTCGATGGCCCCGCCGATCAACAACCTTCGTGATGCCGCGAGCTTTCATGAGATCGCGACCGAGGGGTCTCAGTGTGCTTCTCAAGTTTTGCTGTGTCTGTTTTGTTACTCAGGATAACAAAGTAGGGCCGCACGGGCAACGTGCCAATTACCACCTCAGGAGGACAGGCTGATGGGACGCAGGATACTGCTGGCCGTGCTCGGGTTGTTCGGAGCCGCCACGGCTTCATTCGCGCAGGGGACGGGTCGCATCGTTGGGCGGGTCACGAGCGCTGACGGAACCGCGCCAATTGCCGTTGCGTCCGTCACCATCGTCGGCACGACGCGAGGGACCACGACCGATTCCGCAGGCCGCTTCACGTTGAATGACGTGCCGGCCGGGAACCAGCGGGTACAGGCGAGGCGCATCGGCTGGATTTCTTCCACGCAGATCGTCACGGTCGCCGCGGGACAGGCTGCCACGGTCACGTTCACCCTGACCTCGTCGCCGATCCAGCTCGAGGAAGTGAAAACCGTCGGCTACGGCACGCAGACGACGCGTACGATCACCGGTGCCGTTTCGACGGTGACCGCCGAACAACTGAGCGTCGTTCCAACGAACAATGCCATGAAGGCGATGCAGGGCCGAGTGCCGGGCGTCGAGGTGGTGGCGAACAGCAACGAGCCCGGTGCGGCCATGCAGGTCCGTATCCGCGGTGTTCGTTCCATGTCGAGCGGCCGCAACGAGCCCCTCTACGTGGTCGACGGCATTCCGATCTCGGGCGGTATCGAAGACTTCAATCCGGCGACGATCGAGAGCATCGACGTCCTCAAGGATGCTGCCGCCACGGCGATCTATGGGAGCCGCGGATCGAACGGCGTGATTCTCGTGACGACGAAGAAAGGCACCGCGACTGCGGGATCGCGTTCTTCGTTCTCCGCCGACAGCTATTATGGGCAGCAGAGCGCGGTGAATATCGTGCCCATGATGAACATGCAGCAGTTCGTGAAGTTCCTGCAGGACGGCGCGCGCCTCAATGGGCAGGACACCACGTTGGCCACGGCCATCAAGGCCGGCATCGCGACGAGCGTCGGACCTGGTGGTATCAGCAAGCGACTCTACGCCTACCAGAATGGCATCGAGACGGACTGGCAGCGCGCCGTCCTGAGAGACGGCCTGCAGCGCAATTTCCAGGCTGGATTGTCAGGGGCTTCGCCAGACACGCGCTACGCACTCACCGGCAACTATTTCGGGCAGGTCGGTCTGATCCCCGGACAGGGCTATACCCGCGGCGGCGCGATGGCCTCCGTCGATCACAATACGTCTCGCCTGCGGGTCGGTGCCAGCGCGAACGTCTCGCGCATCCAGACGGACATCGGCGAAGGGCAGGGCGCCTTCGGCAATGCGCAGGGCATGACACCGTTCGGCCGGCCGCTCAACTACACCAATCCCGATTCAGCCGCCGCAGGCCTCCTCGATCCGCGTCCTGATGATGATCCGCTGAACATCAATCCGTTGCTGGAATCGCAGTCCTTCGTCGCGAACCAGATCGTCAACCGAGTCTTCGGATCGGCGTACGCGGAGTTCCAGATCGCGGACGGCCTGAGCATCCGCTCCAATTTCGGGCCGGATCTCACGAATCTCGATCGTGGCTGCTTCAACAGCTCGTGGACCCACAACGCCTGCTCGGGTGCCGCGAACCAGGGCGGACTTCCGGCCGCGACCGACCGCCAGTCGACCGATTTCGCCTACACGCTCGACAACCTGCTCCTGTACAACCGCGACATCGGAAGCAAGCAGCACATCGACCTCACCGGCCTGTATGGCATTCAGCACGACCGCGCCACAGTTAACACCGCGCAAGCGACCGCATTACCGTATACGACGCAGCTCTGGCACGACCTCGGATCGGGCACGCCGGGAATCCCGACGAGCTCCCTCTCGCAATGGGCGCTGAATTCCTACATGGGACGCGTCGTCTATACGCTCCTCGACAAGTACACCGTTACGGGAACGATTCGCTCGGACGGGTCGAGCCGCCTGGCGCCCGGCCACAAGTGGGCAACATTCCCGTCCTTCGGTCTCTCGTGGCAGCTCGGCGACGAGCCTTTCATGCGGCGGTTCAGCGCGTTCAACTCCATCAAGGTGCGCGGGAGTTACGGGACGACGGGCAACACGTCGATCGCCCCCTACCAGACGCAGGGCACGCTGAGCGCTCGCCTGTACTCGTTCGGTAACACGATCGTGCGAGGCTATCGCCCGGGGAACATCGCCAACCCGGACCTGACCTGGGAGAAGACGGACCAGTCCGATGTGGGCGTCGACTTCGCCATGTTCAACAACCGCGTGTCCGGCAACATCGACGGGTACGTGCAGAACACGCATGACCTGTTGCTGAACCGCCTGCTCCCGGTCACGTCCGGCTTTACCTCCACACTCCAGAACGTCGGATCTACCCGGAACCGGGGCTTCGAGGTCGGTATCTCGACAGTGAACCTCAACGGATGGCGCGGCGTTCGCTGGCAGACTGACTTCAACTGGGCGACCAACCGGAACGAGATTACCGCCCTCACGAGCAACGCTGCGGCATGCGATGTCTCCGCGCGCGGTTGCGACATCAACAACCGGTGGTTCGTCGGATTCCCGATCAGCCTGAACAGCCAGGGCGACGGCCAGCGCCAGGTGTTCTACAACTACAAATTCATCGGGATCTGGCAGGCAACGGCCGCCGACTCGGCATTGGCGAAGCGTTACAAGGCCCTTGGAGGCAACACGTTCATTCCGGGCGATCCCAAGGTGATGGACATCAACGGCGACACGATCATCAATGCGAAGGACCAGATGATCATCGGCGACAGCTACCCCGGGTGGACGGGCAGCCTTTCGAACCGCGTCACCTACAAGGGTTTCGACATCTCCGGTCTGGTCACGATCAAGTGGAACTACCTCTTCACCGACGGAACACCCCGCGGGTATTCGGGCCGCGCCAACAACGTTGCGCCGTTGAGCGCGGGGGGCATCGACTACTGGACGCCGGAGAATCCGACCAACACGGAGCCGGGGCCACGGGTCAACGCCACATCGCGGGACTACGCCGATTCGCGCCTCATCATCGACGGTTCGCACTGGCGCATCAGGAATATCACGGTTGGCTACACGGCGGCAGAACGGCTTGCCGGCAGGATCGGTGCGGCAAGTCTCCGCCTGTATGCCACGGCGCAAGACCCGTATATCCACACCAGCTATCGCGGATATGATCCGGAGGTGGGCGGCGCAGCACCGACCATTCGGACGATGCTGTTCGGCACGAATATCGTCTGGTAAGCGCCCACTCCTTCGACGACTCCCATATTCTCATGAAAAAGCCAATCCTGCTTTCCGCAGTCGCCGCCCTTCTGCTGGGCGCGGCCTGCCAGTCGCTCGACGAGAACCTCGTTACGGGCGTGAGTGGTGACTATTACGCAACGCCGGACGGACTCAATTCCGCGCTGACCGCGAGCTACGCGCAATTACGCAACTTCTACGGCCGCGAGCAGCTGCTCTCGCTGACCCAGGTGGGCACCGATACCTGGGAGTCGGGCGATCAGCTTGGCTCCAATAACCTCAACTTCGACGCGTACAACGGAACGCTCAACTCGAGCGCGGGCGAGTTGAACAACACCTGGAACCCGGCCTACCAGATGATCAATGCGCTGAATACGGCGATCGATCATGGCATTACGGCGACCGGGCTGACGCCCGCGCTGAAGAACCAGCTCCTCGCCGAGGCGCACTTCCTTCGCGCGCTGGAGTACTTCACGCTGGTTCGGCAGTTCGGCAGCGTCTCCATCATCCTGCACGAGAACAAGGGTGTCGTGGCGACCGCCGTTCGGGACACCGTGTCGGAGGTGTTCAAGGTCATTCTCGCCGACCTCGATACGGCGTCCGCCGGACTGCCAGCGACCACCAGCGACTTTGGACGCGCAACCAAGTATGCGGCTGTTGGGCTTCGGTCGCTGGTCTACCTCACACGCGCGTACAAGTCCTATGCGGACGCGTCGGATTTCCAGCGCGCGGCGACGAACGCCGACTCGGTGATCAACTCGGGTGTCTACGCGCTCGAGCCGGTCTACGCCGATCTCTGGTGCGTGGCGCGCGCGAGTGATCCGGGCCGCGGGAATTACTGCGAGAACACCGGTTACAACGGCAACAAGAAGGAGTTCATCTTCACCGTGCAGTTCCGGGCGCCGCTCGCCGACAACGACGCGGACAACGAATACAACTATCTACACCTGGTGTTCCTTGGTCAGTACGACGCAGCGACCGTCGGCGTGGGCCTTGGCCGCGACATCAACAACGGCCGCCCGTTCCGACGCCTGAAGCCCACGCCCTACGGGCTCAAGCTATTCCAGTTCAATCACTATTTCGGCACGCCGGCAACGCCAGGGGTCGCCGATGTACTCGACACGCGCTACGAGGGGAGCTACCAGAACGTCTGGACGGCGACGGCGGCGATTGCCGCACCCGGCAATGGCGTTGGCACCTGTCCGAACTGCACGAGCGGCGGCGCTGTCGGGGTGGGAGACACCACGATCTTCTATCCCAACTACCCTGTCACCAACGCATTCCGACAGAGCAAGGCGTACAAGGTCCGTACGATCTGCCCCGCCTCCGAAGCGGATCCCACGAAGAGCTGCCCGAATGCGTACGTGGCCCAGGCGAACGATGGCTACTTCAACTGGGCGTGGTATCCGTCGCTCAAGAAGTTCCAGGACAACTTGCGCTTGACGGTGAGCGATCAGAACGGCGGAAAGGTCGAGCCGATCCTGCGCCTCGGCGAGATGTATCTCATCGCCGCGGAAGCGTACGTAAACCTTGGTCAGACCCAGACCGCGGCGGACCGCATCAACGTCATTCGCCGCCGCGCGGCGAGCGCTGCCCACAAGACCGATAACGACATCAGCGTCGCACAACTCACCACCATGGATCCGAACATCCCGGGATCGGTGTCGCGCAAGCCGGGACTGGATTTCGTCATGGAGGAGCGTGAGCGGGAAATGGCGGGAGAGATGACCCGCTGGTACGACATCACGCGCCCCGGTCCGGAATATTTCCTTGCCCGCGTGAAGGCGTACAACAAGCGCGCGGAAACGAACGTCATCGCCAAGCATTGGCTTCGCCCGATTCCACAAACCCAGATCGACGGCGTCATCGTTGGTCCGAAGTATCCGCAGAACCCCGGCTACTAGGCATTTGCCTTCACGCGGCAACGCACTGGCGCGATAAGGGATTCAGTGGAGTAGTTCGCTCGACGAGCGCGCGACCCCCGGCCGAATTTCGGCCCGGGGGTCGTTTCGCTAGCGGCCTACCGACAAGTTCGTGGACACGTCAACTGTCGGATTCTCACGGATCTGTGACGGAACAGAAAGCGGCAAGGTCCGCATGTATCGGCCCGATTCTATTTGATTTGGCGGGCTGCCTCGCGCGAAATAATTCTCTTGACAGACAATATCCGTATGCTAGAATCGGTGGCGCGGATTGTCATCTTATCACCCCACCATTTCTCTCCCGCTCGGCGCCTTCCGCGGGCCCAATCGGATTTCCAGACAAAGCGTTCCACGCGTAAACCGGCAGAGTTGCAGGTCTGTGCTCTCTAGTTCCAGAGATTGTTAGCCAAGAAAACAAAACGCAGTCGTGTGATCGTGCCTCACGTATTTCACGTTATCTGGAGGAAAGACTGATGGGACGCAGGATACTGCTTGCCGTCCTCACGCTCTTCGCGGCGACGTCCGCCGCGCAGGCGCAAGGAACCGGGCGAATTGTCGGACAGGTCACCAGTGCTGAAGGCAACCGCCCAATTCCGCTCGTCACCATTGTTATCGTTGGCACGACGCGCGGCGCAATTACCGATAGTCTCGGCCGCTACACTCTCGCCGATGTGCCCGCCGGCACCCGCCGCATTCAGACCCGCCGAGTCGGCATGGTCTCGAATACCCAGAGCGTCACCGTCACGGCCGGTCAGGCTGCGACGTTGAACTTCAGTCTCGTGGCGTCGCCCATTCAGTTGACCGAGATCAAGACGGTCGGCTACGGTGCGCAGGAAGCGCGCGCCGTCACCGCCGCGGTCACCACGGTGACCGCAGAGAAGCTGAGGGACATCCCGACACAGGACCCGATGAAGGCGCTTCAAGGCCGAGTCGCCGGTGTTGAAATCGTGTCGAGCAGCAATGAGCCGGGCGCCGGAAGCACCGTGAACATCCGCGGCGTCCGGTCGATCTCCTCGAGCAACAACCCGCTCTACGTCGTCGACGGCATCCCGATTTCCGGTGGCATCGAAGACTTCAACCCGGCGATCATTGAGACCATCGACGTCCTCAAGGACGCGGCGGCCACGGCGATCTACGGCAGCCGAGGGGCGAACGGTGTCATCCTCGTCACGACGAAGAAGGCGCCGATGGACGGCCGCAACCGCTCGTCCTATTCGGTCGATTCGTATTACGGAAACCAGTCGCCGTACAAGCTGGTCAAGATGATGAACATGGCGCAGTTCACGAAGTACCTCCAGGATGCGAACCGCCTCCAGGTGCCGGCGCGCGATACCGCCCTTGCCGTGGTCCTCAACTCGCAGAGCTTCGTGCCGGGGACGCAGATCCCCAAGCGGTTGTACGCCTTCCAGAACGGCATCGAGACCGACTGGCAGCGGATCACGTTGCACGATGCCAGCCAGAAGAACTTCCAGGGCGGCATCTCGGGTTCGAGCCCGGACACGCGCTACAACATCTCGGGGAACTACTTCACGCAGGTCGGCATGATCTGGGGTGAGGGCTATGACCGAGGGTCGGCATTTGCCTCCGTCGACCACACAGCGAACAAGTTTCGCGTCGGCCTGAGCACGAACCTGTCGCGCATTGTCCGCAATCTCGCGGGCGGCCAGGGTGCCTTCGGTTCGGCGCTCGGCATGACCCCGTACGGCCAGCCCTTCAACTACACGACGCCAGATTCCGCGGCTTTCTACGACACGCGCCCGGACGACGATGCGTTGAACATCAACCCACTGCTCGAGAGCCGCTCCAAGGTCAACGAGGCGCTGACACACCGCGTCTTCGGGTCTGCCTACGCGGAATATCAGCTCAGCGATGGCGTCGCACTCCGGATGAACTTCGGTCCGGACTACACCAATGACCAGACGGGCTGTTACAACGACTCGTGGGTCCACACGGCCTGCTCCGGCAGCGGCCAGGGCTCGCTGCCCTCCGCGTCACTGTCGCAGGCGACCGACTTCCAGTACACGCTCGACAACCTGATCACGATCAACCGTGACCTCGGTAGCAAGCAGCACTTCGACATCACGGGCCTGTACAGCATCCAGAAGGACAGGAACAACAACCTTTCGGAAGCCGCGCAGCAGCTGCCGTACACCACGCAGCTTTGGTACGACCTCGGATCGGGGATTCAGCAGCCGCAGACGTCGCGCATCTCGGAGTGGGCGCTCCAGTCATTCATGGGCCGCGTCAACTACACGCTGTTCGATAGGTACACGTTGTCCTTCACCGGTCGTAACGACGGGTCGAGCCGTCTGGCGCCGGGGCACAAGTGGGCGTTCTTCCCATCATACAGCTTCAGCTGGCAGCTCGGCGACGAGGCATTCATGCGTCGCTTCAGCTTCATCAACAGCCTCAAGCTTCGCGGCAGCTATGGCACCACCGGCAATACGTCGGTGAGCCCGTATGCCACGCTCGGCACATTGAGCGCCCAGGTGTACAGCTTCGGCAACACGCTCGTTCGCGGCTATCGTCCTGGCGCCATCCCGAATCCCGACCTCACCTGGGAGAAGACGGACCAATCGGACTTCGGCTTCGATTTCGCTGTGTTCAACAACCGCATTTCCGGCAGCTTCGACGGCTACAAGGTCAATACGCAGGACCTCATTCTCACCCGCACGCTGCCGGCGACGTCCGGATTCAGCAGCGTGCTCCAGAACATCGGCAGCACGAAGGGGAATGGCTGGGAAGTCGGCCTCTCGACAGTCAATGTCGAGAAGTGGCATGGCTTCCGCTGGTCGAGCGACATCAACTGGTCGACGAACGCCAACGAAATCGTCTCGCTTCAGAGCGGTACGACGCAGGACATCAACAACCGCTGGTTCGTCGGCTATCCGATTCACCTCGGCGGCGCCCGCTCCGTGTTCTTCGACTACAAGTACGGCGGGATCTGGCAGACGGCGGACTCCGTTGCGCGTCTGGCGTACAACGCTGCCAACGGGGCGAAGGCGCTCCCCGGCGATCCGTGGGTTGTGGACACCAACGGCGATGGCAAGATCAACGCAGACGACCGCATCATTCTCGGTAACAGCTATCCGAGCTGGATCGGCAGCCTCTCGAACCGCATCAGCCGCGGCGGCTTCGATATCTCCGCGCTGATCACGGCGAAGTGGAACTACCTGTTCACCGATGGGCTGCCCCGCGGGTATCAGGGCCGTTACGGCAACATCGCGGACATGGACTACTGGACCCCCGAGAACCCGACCAACAAGAACCCCGCGCCGAATGTTGGCGATCAGGGCCGCCCGTATGCCGGTACGCGCCTCCTGCGTGACGATGGCTCACACTGGCGCATTCGCAACATCACGGCCGGCTACACGACGGGCGAACGTCTGGCGGGCCGCATCGGCGCCAGCAGCCTCCGCATCTACAGCACGATTCAGGAGCCATACGTTCACTCGAGCTACGAAGGGACCGATCCAGAGACGGCGGGTGCAGCGCCAAACGTGCGCACCCTGCTGCTCGGCACCAACATCGTCTGGTAGACGGCACACTTTCCCTGAGGAACGAGATACCAATGAAGCAACAACTTCTCTCTGCAGCGATCGTGGCCGCCGTGATCGGTGGTGCGGTCGCCTGCATCAGTCTCGACGAGAACCTCATCACCGGCGTGAGCGCGGCATACTATGCCACGCCGGATGGGTTGCCGTCGGCGCTCAACGCAGCGTACGGCCAGTTGCGCGGCCTGTATGGACAGGAATATCACGTCCAGCTGGAATTCGTCGGGACGGACATGTGGAACAACGCCGATCAGGCGACCACCGGTAGTAACCCCGGCACCAATAAGGACTTCGACCAGTACAATGCCGTGGTCAGCTCGACCTCGGGCTCCTTCGCGAGCTTGTGGAACGCTTCCTATTCCATGATCAACTCGCTCAACACGGCGATCGATCGCGGAACGGCCACCACCGGCATCCCGCAGGCGCAGAAGGATCGCCTCCTCGCGGAAGCGCACTTTCTCCGCGCGCAGCGGTATTTCGAGCTGACCAAGCAATTCGGAGACGTTACGCTGCAATTGCACGAGAACCTGGGCGTCGTCGTCGAGGCGAGTCGGGCTCCGCAGGCGGACGTGTACAAGTCGATTCTCGCGGATCTCGACACGGCCGTCACATCGCTGCCAAACACGACAAGTGACGTTGGCCGTGCGACGAAGGCCGCCGCACTGCATCTTCGTTCCAAGGTGTATCTGACGCGCGCCTACAAGAGCTTCTCGCCGAGCAAGACGGCGGATTTCAACGCCGCGCTTTCCGACGCGAAGGCCGTCATCGCATTGGGCACGAGCACCCTGGAGCCGGTGTACGCCGACCTGTGGTGCAAGGCTCGCCTCCCGGCCGATGTAGGCCGTCGCGGGTACTGTGAAGGCACCGGCTACAATGGCAACCCGAAGGAGTTCATCTTCACGATCCAGTACTCGAACCAGCAGTCGGCGAGTGCGAATAATTTCAGCCCGTACTTCTTGAGCAACTACGACGGCGGCCCGGCGTGGTTGGGAACGCCGCGCGACCTCAACAACGGACGTCCGTTCCGCCGACTCATGCCGACGAATCACGAACAGGCGATCTTCCGGCAGAACCACTATGTAGGAGTGCCATCACCGACCGGCAGCGACATTCTCGATACGCGCTGGGACGCCACATTTCAGACGTGGTGGGCCACCACATCGGCGGTGAAGAACACCACGGGTGGGTGCCCGGCGTGCACCAACGGCGCGCAGCTCCAGATCGGTGATACTACCGGCGTGATGTACGATTTCCAGGTGTCGAATGCCTATCGGGCAACGCGGCCATACCAAATCGTCACCATGTGTCCGGCTGGTGACGCCGATGAAACTGTGTATTGCGGGGAGAACACGAACGCGAAGAATGGCTACTTCACGGAGCGCCTCTATCCGTCGCTCAAGAAGTATCAGGACAACACGCGCGCCGTACTGAGCGACCAAGCTGGTTACAAAACGATCAACGTGTACCGGCTGGGAGAGACGTACCTCCTTGCCGCCGAGGCAGACGTCAACCTCGGCCTCTATGCGGAGGCGGCGGCGATGATCAACGTCCTGCGCGTGCGTGCCGCTGCGCCGGCACATAAGGCTGACGGGCTCAACACGGTCACCCCGGCGTACATCCAGGCGTATCCGAACCTGACGGCCGGTACGGCGCCGGGTCTCGATTTCGTCATGGAGGAGCGTGAGCGCGAGATGGCCGGGGAAGATTCCGGTCGCTGGTCGGACCTCACACGCGTCGGCGCGCAGTACTTCGTGGATCACGTAAAGAAGTACAATGCGCACTCCGCTGGGCTTGTCGCGCTCAAGCATGCGCTTCGCGCCATCCCGCAGTCGCAGATCGATGGCGTCACTGCGGGCGACAAGTACCCGCAGAACGTGGGCTACTAGGCGCGGCACGGATGGCGGCACAGGGATGGTGGGTCTCTGTGCCGCGGTCGATGACCTCCGGTTGCCACGTTCGGCGGCTGGGGGTCTTCGTTTAGGAACACATGAAAGGAAACGGGGCGAGAGGGGCGGCCCGTGGTCGGATAATTCTCTTGACAGACAATATCTGCGTGCTAAGATCGAGAGCGCCGATTGTCATCTTATCTCCGAATCAGTTTTAGATCCACGCGGACTTCCGCTGGCGACGTCGGCAACCGAGCGAAGACGCGCGCGCCGAGGGGCCAGCAGAAGTGCAGGGCGCTCTTCTCAAATGCAGAGTTTGTTAGTCAAGAAAACAAAACAGCGGCGGCGCGCCTAATGCTCCCCTATCAAGACCAGAATTTGTCGGCCGACCGTCGTGTCGAGGATTTGCTCTCGCGCATGACGGTCGAAGAAAAGGCGGCACAAATGATGTGCGTCTGGCAGAAGAAGGCCGAGACGCTCGTCGATGCCGCCGGTGATTTCGACATCGAGAAGGCACGCGTCGCGTTCGCTGACGGCAATGGGATTGGGCAAGTCGGGCGGCCATCCGATGCGGGTGGCAGCGGTCACGAGATGGAGAAGGGCAGGAACCCGCGCCAGCAGGCCAACCTCACGAACGAGATTCAGCGCTTCTTTCTCGAGCAGACGCGGCTCGGCATTCCCGTGGTGTTTCACGACGAATGCCTGCACGGTCATGCGGCGGTTGGCGGCACGAGCTTTTCGCAGCCGATCGGACTCGGCGCCACCTTCGACCCCGACCTCGTCGAGCGTCTCTACACGATGACGGCGCTCGAGGCGCGCTCACGCGGCGTGCACCAGGCGTTGACTCCCGTCGTCGACATCGCGCGCGATCCGCGTTGGGGGCGCGTCGAAGAGACCTTCGGCGAAGATCCGCATCTCGTGACGCGGATGGGCGTCGCAGCCGTGCGCGGCTTTCAGGGTGACGCCAGCTTTCGCGACAAGACGCGTGTCATGGCAACGCTCAAGCACTTCGTGGCGCATGGAGCACCGGAGGGTGGGCAGAACTGCGCGCCCGCCAACGTCTCGATGCGCGAGTTGCGTGAAGTGTTCCTACCGTCGTTCAAGGCGGCGATCCAGGAAGCGGGCGCTGTCAGCGTGATGCCATCGTACAACGAAGTGGATGGCGTTCCATCACATGCGAACCGCTGGCTCCTTCGGGATGTACTGCGCGATGAGTGGGGATTTGGCGGCTTTACGGTGTCCGACTATTACGCGATCTGGGAGCTGAACGATCGGCCGGACACACACTCGCATTGGTTGGCCGCCGACAAGAGCGAGGCGGCGGTTCTCGCCGTGCGCGCCGGCGTGAACAGCGAGCTGCCGGAACCCGATTGCTATCTGCATCTCCCGCGACTCGTACGAGAGGGCGTGTTGCAGGAGGCCGAACTCGATGATCTCGTCGGCCCAATGCTGCTGTGGAAATTCCGGATGGGTCTCTTCGATGACCCGTACGTCGATCCGGCAATCGCCGAGGAGGTCGTCGGGTCGCCGTCGCACCTCGCACTGGCGATGGAGGCGGCGCTCAGCACCGCCACACTCCTCAAGAACGAGGGCAACCTGTTGCCGCTCGACGCCTCGGCGCTATCGACGATCGCCGTCATCGGGCCGAATGCGGACCGGCCGTTGTTGGGTGGCTATAGCGGATTGCCGCCGTACACGGTCTCGGTGCTCCAGGGCATCCGCGCGCACGTTGGCTCGAGCGTAAACGTCGTGCATAGCGAAGGGTGTCGTATCACGCTCGGTGGGGACTGGTTCACCGATGAAGTCCATGCGCCCGATCCAGAGGACGACCGTCGGCAGATTGCGGACGCCGTAAAGGTCGCCGAGTCGGCCGACGTGATCGTGCTGGCGATCGGCGGGAATGAGCAGACGTCGCGCGAGGCGTGGAACCGCAATCACATGGGTGATCGCACCAGCCTCGATCTCGTCGGCCGCCAGAATGAGCTGGTCGATGCGATGGTCGCGACGGGCAAGCCGGTTGTCGCTCTGATCTTCAATGGCCGCCCGCTCGCCATCACGAACGTGAACGACAAGGTACCCGCCATTCTCGAGTGCTGGTACATGGGGCAGGAGACCGGCGGCGCGGTAGCACAACTGCTCTTTGGCGCCGCGAATCCTGGTGGCAAGCTCCCGATTACCGTGCCGCGCTCGGCGGGCCACATCCCAGCGTTCTACAACCATAAGCCTTCCGCGCGTCGCGGTTATCTGTTCGACGATGTAACGCCGCTCTTTCCCTTCGGCTTTGGGCTCAGCTATACGACGTTCGAGGTATCGAATGTGCGCCTCTCCTCCGAGTCGATCGCGCGTCACGCTTCGACGTCGGTGCTGGCGGACGTGACGAATACGGGTAGGCGTGCGGGAACGGAGGTCGTGCAGATGTACATCCGCGATCTCGTCAGCTCGGTGACGCGCCCCGTGAAAGAACTGAAGGGATTCAAGAAGGTATGGCTCGCCGCGGGTGAGTCGACGACCGTCGAGATCCCGATTACGACGGCGTCGTTGGCCTTCTACGACATCGACATGCGGTACGTCGTGGAGCCTGGTGCGTTCGCGATCATGGTCGGAACGTCGTCGCGCGATACCGATCTCAAGAACGTCGTGCTCGCGGTGCACGAATGATGTTGCCGAACGTGCAGCTCCGTCGCTTCGCTCAGGATGACAGGGGAAGTGCAACAGGATGACAAATAATGCAATCTGAAACAGGCAAACTCTCATTCGTCGAGAAGGCGGGTTACAGCCTCGGCGATGGCGCAGCGAACTTCGTCTTCATGACGATGATCCTGTTCCAGTTGAACTTCTACACCGATACCCTCGGCATCAGCGCTGCGATCGCCGGGAGCATGCTGCTCATCGGCCGGCTGTGGGACGCGTTCTTCGATCCGATGATGGGCATCATGGCGGACCGCACGAACACCCGCTGGGGCAAGTTCCGGCCGTGGGTGCTGTGGACTGCCGTGCCCTGGGGAATCGTGATGGTGCTCGCGTATACCACCCCCGATTTCTCGCAGACGGGGAAGGTGGTATGGGCATGCCTCACGAACATCCTGCTGATGACGCTGTACTCGATGAACAACACGCCGTACTCCGCCATGAGTGGCGTGATGACGGGGGATGTCAACGAGCGCACAACCTTGTCGTCGTATCGCTTCGTGGCGGCCATGATCGCGCAACTGGTCGTTGGCGGATTCACCTTGCCGCTGGTGGCGAAGCTCGGGAACGGCGACAACGCGAAGGGCTGGCAGATGACGATGGCACTGTGGGCGGTGCTCTGCGTGGTCTGCTTCGTCATCACGTTCGCGACGACGAAGGAACGCATCGCACCGGATCCGCAGCAGAAGACGTCGCCGAAGGAGGACTTCGCAAATCTTCTCCAGAACGGACCGTGGGTCGCGATGTTCGTCCTGACGATCTCGCATTTCATCTTCGTCGCGATGCAGGGGGGCACGACGTACTACTACTTCCAGTACTATGTCGACAAGGACGCACTGCTCACCTTCCTGACGAACAATGGGCTCGTAAGCACGGCGACGAGTGGCGGCATGCTTCACTCCCTCGCCGACACCTTCGGCTTCGTGCTCAAGCCGGATCACAGCAACGTGTCCGCTGTCGGCTTCAGTGTGTTCAGTATGTCGAGCAAGGTCGTCACGATCGTCGGTGTGATCGCGTCGGCATTTCTCGCGCGGAAGTACGGAAAGCGCACGGTAGCGCTGGTCGGCTTCTCATTGGCCACGATCTTCCTCGCGGCGTTCATCCTGCTGCCGCCCGACAAGATCGGGGCAACGTTCGCGCTCGAGTGGATCCGTGCGTTGAGCTACGCGCCGACCATCCCGCTGATCTGGGCGATGTTCGCCGACGTGGCCGACTACGCCGAGTGGAAATTCAACCGGCGGATCACGGGGGTGATCTTCGCGACGATCCTGTTCGGCCTCAAGATGGGATTGAGTCTTGGCGGTGCGATCGCGGGATGGCTGCTGTCAGGCTATGGCTACGTGGCGAACGTCGCGCAGTCGGAGCATGCACTGCTGGGCATCCGCATGACGATGAGCGTCTATCCCGCGATCTTCCTCGCGATCGTGGTCGGCTGCCTCTTCGCTTACAAGATTACGAAGTCGCTCAATCTGCAGATCCAGGACGAGCTCGCGGAACGTCGAAAGAGCTTTGCTTCCACGTCAAACCCACTCGCACAATGAGCACACCCGCCATCCGGCGTCACGTATTCGTCGCCCTCTCCTGTGTCGCCGCAGGGTGTTCGCAGGGCACGCCAGCCACGGTGATCGTCCCGGTGAACCCCGGACTCAAGGATGCGTACAAGGACGCCTTCCTCATCGGCACGGCGCTCAATCCGCGTCAATTCGGTGGTACGGATACGATGGGGATTCGCCTGATCGACAAGCATTTCAATGCGGCGACTCCCGAGAATGTGATGAAGCCGCAACCAATTCATCCGCAGCCCGGCCAGTACAACTGGGCGCCCGCTGACGCGTACGTGGCATTCAACGAGGCGCACGGGATCACCACGATCGGGCATACGCTCGTGTGGCACAGCCAGACGCCGGCCTGGTTCTTCACGGATTCGGCGGGTAAGCCAAAGACGCGCGAGGCGATGCTGGCACTGATGAAGGACCACATCTACACCGTGGTCGGCCGGTACAAGGGTCGCGTCAAGGGATGGGATGTGGTGAACGAAGCGCTGAACGAGGATGGGACGATGCGGCAATCGCCGTGGTTCCGTACCGTGGGTGCGGACTTCGTCATCAAGGCGTTCCAGTATGCGCACGAGGCAGACCCCGCCGCGCAGCTGTTTTACAACGATTACAACCTCGCGACACCGGCGAAGCGCGACGGGGCCGTTCGACTGGCCAAGTCAATCCGTGATGCAGGTATTCCGGTTGCCGGCATCAATACGCAGGAGCACCACAAAATCGACTCACCGTCGATCACGCTCATCGATTCGACGTTCATCGCGATTCGGAACGCCGGTTTCCATGCGAACGTGACGGAGCTCGATGTGGACGTGCTGCCGCGGGGCGCAGGGCCGAACACGGCGGACGTTGCGGCGCGGGCGCAGGCGGTTGCGAATGGGAATCCGTACACGGCCGGTCTACCGGATTCGATGCAGACGAAACTGGCCAAGCGCTATGAGGATCTGTTTCGCGTGTACCTCAAGCATGCGGACATCATCGACCGGGTGACGTTCTGGGGTACGGACGACGGGAGTTCGTGGCTGAACGGCTTCCCGGTTCCGGGCCGCACGAACCACGCGTTGTTGTTCGACAGAAAGGGAAACACGAAGCCCGCCTATGACGCTGTCATGGCGCTTGCACTGAAGTCTTCCCGTTCGAGATAAGGAGAGGCCATGATCATGAAACAAGCCTTCGCGCCGCTGGAGCGGCAGAGCCTGTCGGACCGGCTCGCTCGACAGATTCGAGGCTCGATTCAAGGGGGCAACTTCCGGCGCGGTGATCGCCTGCCGCCGATCATGGAGATGGCGCGCCGCTTCGGCGTCGGTCATCCGACGATCCGCGAGGCGCTCAAGAAGCTCGAGGCGATGGGCGTCGTCGATATTCGTCACGGGTCTGGGGTGTTTGTTACCCGAAGTGACGATCTGCTCGTCCTCGCCAGTCCGGAGCACTCGGGCACGCTGACCAAGAAACTTCTGCTCGATCTGATCCGCGCGCGAATGCCGCTGGAACTGCAAGCCGTCGCCGATGCGGTCCATACTGCGTCGTCTGAACACCTCGCGGAAATGCGACGGTTGCTGACAGACGCTGGGGCGAACATTTACGACGATGAGCGTCTGAACACGGCGAATATGGGCTTCCATCATCAGATCGCGCGTGCCTCTGGCAACGTGGTGCTCGCACAGCTCCTCAGTGCGCTCCACGACCTCTTCAGTGACGAGCAGCGCATGATCCTGGGGATCGGTGCGGACCGCCAGCGTGACCACGCGGAACACCTCGCCATCCTCGACGCGGTGGAGCGACGGGATGAGGCCGCCGCCGTGGAATTGATGCGAAGTCACCTTCAAGGTGTACAAGAACTGATTCAGGCCTGGGACATCGAAGCACCGACGCTCTGACGTTCCACGACGCTCTTCCATCCCGGAGCAAACCGGGCTTTCAATTACCGAGGCATTACGTGTCGAGATTGTTGACGCTCCTGGTGGCATCCATCATGTGCGCGGCAGAGGCCGGCGCGCAGGCGAGCATTACCGGAGTCGTGAAGGATTCGCTTGGCAAGCCCCTCCGTGGCGCGCTCGTTACGGTGGATTCATTGAACAAGGCATCGCTGGCCGATGCACAGGGCCGCTATTTCCTCGGCAATTTGCCGCCGGGAACGCACACCTTGCGCGCCAGGCTTTTTGGCTACGAACCGGTCGATGCAGAGCTCGAGTTCAAGGCGACGAGCATGGACACGCTGGATTTCGAGCTCGTGAAGTTGCCGGCGCAGCTCGACACCGTGCGCGTTGCTGACACCTCGCCCGCCAAACCGGCAACGGACAACCCCCGATCGGGCCGCGATGTCATCAACGTCGAAGACCTTGCCGACGGCCACTACGAGAACGTCTACGACGCGCTCGCCGCGGTGCGGCCGACGTGGCTCACCGCACGCAATGTGCAGACGTTCGATGCGTCACGGGCCGCCGCAACACCGATCGTCTATATCGATGCGATCAAGGCCGGCTCGACGGAAGAGCTGAAGACCATCAAGCTGAACACCATTTTGCGCATCCAGCACTTCAATGGACCGGAAGCGCAGGCCCGCTGGGGCATTGGTCACGGCGACGGCGTAATCCTCATCGAGACGATCGGAAAGCGGGACAAGACGCCATGATTGATGGAACGCGGCGCGTCACCGTGCACTGGCTGATTGCCAGCGCGCTTGTGGTGTGCGCTGCGGCGTCGAGTGCGAGCGCACAAGCGAGTTTGACCGGTTTCGTCCGCGACTCGGCAGGGCGCCCACTGCGTGGCGCCCTTGTCACGATTGACTCACTGAATCGCACGACGCTGGCCGATGCAAAGGGACGGTACTTCATTGGTAATCTCCCCGCGGGCACGCACGTGTTTCGCGCGCGCGTCTTTGGATATGAACCCGTCGACGCGGAGCTGACATTCACGGCCACCACGGTCGATACGCTGGACTTCGAGCTGGTCAGGTTCGGCATTGTGTCGCTGGACACGATGCGGACGCTGGCGGATGCCGACGCGAAACCGGCCGAGCGTCAGACCCGAGAGCTCATCAAGGTCGAGCAACTCGCAGATGGGCACTATGAGAACGTCTACGAAGCACTGATCTCGGTGCGGCCGACCTGGATTTCTGGCCGCGCCGTGACGTCGCCGCGCTCGGGTGGCATCGTCGTGTACCTGGACAACAACCGGATTGGCGGGACGGACGAGCTGAAGAACATTCGGCTCAATATTGTCTTGCAGATCCAGCACTTCAATGGAGTCGATGCGCAGGCCCGCTGGGGAATCGGCCACGCGGACGGCGTGATCCTCATCGAGACCGTCGGCGCGACCAGACGCAATGCGTCGCCGTGACAGCTGTCACCCCGAGCGAGCGAAGCGAGTCGAGGGGGCAGCACCTCAACCTCAGACTGAACGTGCAGATCCCTCGACTTCGCTCGGGATACGCAACCCACGCTGTTCCTTCTAGCCGTGACGCCAATGAAACGCCATCGACAGTTTGCCGCGCTGACGCTCATCCTCGCGGGGTCACTTGCGTGTCTGCCGCATCGCCCCACGGAGCGCGAAGCGGAGCGTCTCGATCGCACCGTCCTCACGGAGAAGGACTTTGCGGATCTGCACGTCGAAACGGCGTACGAGGCAGTCGAGGCGTTGCGGTCGAACTGGTTGCATGAGCGCGGAACGCTCACCCTCACCGGGACACCTTCCGTCGTGCTGGTGTACCTCGACAACGTAAAGTTCGGGCCGGTCGAAACCCTGCGCACGCTTCCATTGCACCGTGTGTCGTCGATGAGGCGCCTCGACGGCGTCGAGGCGCAGGCGAGGTACGGAATCGGCCACGCCTCGGGTGTGATCGAGGTTGAAACATGGACAATGTCGAAGAGTCTCCCGGCGCAGCGCGACATCTCCGGTGACGTCATCGTTATCGAGAACGATTCGCCGTATTCCCGCGCGGCGACGGGCTTTCCGCTCGTCGCGAACGCCGTCGCTGCACCAATCGTCGGAAGCGCGTCGGACTTCAAAGGCGTGACGCGTGCGATCAACGATCTTCGCATGGACGTTGGCCGCGTGACCGGCAAGGCGCCAACGGTGTCGATGGACGTTCCGTCCGACGCCAGGCAAATCGTGCTCGTCGGGACATTGGGCAAGAGTCCGCTCATCGACAAGCTCGTGCAGGGCGGCAAACTCAGCGCCGCCGGTGTCACGGGGAAATGGGAGACGTACGTTCGGCAGGTCGTGTTGAATCCGATGCCCGGTGTCGACCAGGCGCTGGTGATCGCGGGCAGCGACAAGCGCGGCACGATCTACGGCATTTACGACGTGTCGTCGCAGATCGGCGTGTCGCCGTGGTATTACTGGGCCGACGTGCCCACGCGTCACCAGGATGAGCTGTATATCCCTGTCGCCCGTTTCACGCAGGGGGAACCCGCGGTGAAGTACCGCGGCATCTTCATCAACGATGAAGCACCGGCCTTCTCGGGATGGGCACGCGAGAAGTTCGGTGGCGTGAACAGCAAGGTCTACACGAAGATGTTCGAGCTCATTCTCCGCATGAAGGGCAACTATCTGTGGCCGGCGATGTGGAACAACGCCTTTGCGGACGACGATTCACTCAGCGCGATCCTCGCCGACGAATACGGCATCGTGATGGGTACCTCGCACCATGAACCAATGACGCGCGCGCAGAAGGAATGGACGCGGTACGGCAAAGGCGCGTGGGACTACGGGATCAATGACACCACGCTGCGCGCGTTCTGGCGCAAGGGCATCGAGCGCATGGGCACGCGCGAGAACATCGTGACGCTCGGCATGCGCGGCGATGGCGATCGGCCGATGACCACGAATGGCGGCAGCAATGTCGAACTCCTCGAAAAGATCGTAGCGGACCAGCGAAAGATCCTCGCCGACGTCACGGGCAAGGACCCCGCGAAGACGCCGACGTTGTGGGCGCTCTACAAGGAAGTGCAGGACTACTACGACAAAGGCATGCGTGTCCCCGACGACGTCACGCTGCTGTTTTCCGATGACAACTGGGGGAACATTCGCCGGTTGCCGAACGAGGCGGAACGAAAGCATTCTGGCGGCTATGGCATCTACTACCACTTCGACTACGTGGGCGGTCCGCGCAATTACAAGTGGATCAACACGAATCCGATCGCGCGCGTGTGGGAGCAGATGAACCTCGCGAATCAGTACGGCGCAAACCGCATCTGGATCGTGAACACGGGTGACCTGAAGCCGATGGAGTTTCCCACGCAATTCTTCCTCGACTTCGCGTGGAATCCCACGCGCTGGCCCGCCGAGCGGTTGCCTGAGTATGCGAAGCAGTGGGCGGAACAGCAGTTCGGCCCGGCGCATTCGGGCGAGATCGCCGAGGTCATCACGAAGTACCTGAAGTATGCGGGCCGCAGGAAGCCGGAGATGCTCCTGCCTGAGACGTACAGCCTGTCGAATTATCGCGAGGCGGAGCGCATCGTGGAGGAGTACACCGCGCTCCAGAAGGAGGCGGAGCGACTCAATGACGCGATGCCTGCGGATGCCAGGGACGCCTTCTTCGAATTGGTGCTCCACCCCGTGCAGGCGGCGGCGACGGTGAACGAGATGTACGTCACCATCGCGAAGAACCACATGTACGCGTTCCAGCAGCGTGCCGCGACCAACGACCTGGCGGATCGTGCGCGTGCGCTCTTCGAGCGCGACGCCGCGTTGTCGAATCAGTTCAATGCGCAGATTGCCGGCGGCAAGTGGGCGCACATGATGGACCAGACGCACATCGGCTACACGAACTGGCAGGAGCCGCCGCGCGACCAGATGCCGCAGGTCACGGTACTTCGCGTGCCGGAAGGTTCAGAGCTGGGTGTTTGGTATGAGGGGCAGGCGTCTGGTCTTCCGGTGTTTGGTCCTCCTCCTGGTGGCGGCGCTGGGCGGGCCGGCGGAACTGGCGCGTCGGCGGCAGGTGGCGGACGTGCCGGTGGTTTCGGCGGCGGCTTCGCTCGACAGGAACCTGCGCTCCCCGAGTTCGATCCCTACAATCGGCAGAGCTATTTCATCGACGTTTACAACAAGCGCTCCACGCCCTTCGACTACACGATCTCCGCGGCGCAGCCGTTCGTCACCATCTCCCAACCCGCAGGGAAGGTCGAGAAGGAGACACGCGTCTACGTGAGCGTCGATTGGAGCAAGGCCCCCTCCGGCACCACGAAGGTGCCACTGACCGTTAGCGGGGCCGGAACCAACGTCACGGTACAAGCCATCGTGAACAACCCGACGCAGCTCAAGCGCGAGGACGTGGACGGGTTCGTCGAGAGCAATGACTACGTGTCAATGGAAGCCGAGCATTTTTCACGAGCGGTGAGCTCGCCGACGGTGCAGTGGCTGCGCGTGCCCGATCTCGGTCGGACGGGGTCGGCAATGACGTCCACTCCAGTGAACGTGAAGAGCCAGTCGTTGGCCGCAACGTCGGCTCGGCTCGAGTACAGGATGTTCCTGTTCGATAGCGGCACCGTAACGCTGCGAACGTATTTTTCGCCCACGCTGAACTTCACGGGCGCGCCGGAGTCGCTGCGATTCGCGGTGTCGATCGACGACGAGGCGCCGCAGACGCTTCGCATGGTGGCAGATAGCACCAATCGCATGTGGGAGCAGTCGGTCGGTGACCAGATTGTCACGATGACATCGAAGCATATGATCGCGAAACCAGGTCTGCATGTGCTCAAGTACTGGATGATCGATCCAGGCCTCGTGCTGCAAAAGCTCGTCGTCGATGCCGGGGGGGTGAAGCCGAGTTACCTCGGACCGCCGGAGAGCTATCGGGCGACAAAGTCGGCGGCGGGCAAGAAGTGAGGGCGCGCGTTGCGCTCCTGCTGCCGTTGCTGTCCAGTGCGTGCTGGATGGGGCGGACTGCCGGCAGTTCGGCGGGGCCGAACCCGCGCTTCGACTGGTTCGAATACGAAGGCAAGGACGTCGTCTACGGCAGTTGTGAGCGCCGCGACGCCCGTGGCACTGCCTCCCTGCAATGTTCGAACGGCATCGCCACCCGCGGACCGAATCAGTTTCTCAATCCGATTCTCACGGGCTTCTATCCCGATCCGAGCGCGATCCGTGTCGGCGACGACTACTACCTCGTCACATCATCGTTCGCATACTTCCCCGGCGTTCCGATCTTCCACAGCAAGGATCTGGTCAACTGGACGCAGATCGGCCATGTGTTGGATCGGCGGTCGCAGCTGAATCTCGACAGCGCTGGCATTTCGCGCGGCATCTTCGCGCCCGTCATTCGCTACAACGCCGGCACGTTCTACATGATCACCACGCTGATCGACAAGGGAGGCAACTTCATTGTCACGGCGACGAACCCCGCCGGCCCGTGGTCCGATCCCATCTGGCTGAAAAGCGTCGACGGCATCGATCCATCACTGTTCTTCGACGACAACGGCAAGGCGTACGTGATCAACAATGGTCCGCCGATCGAGCGCCCCCGGTACGACGGCCATCGCGCGATCTGGATTCAGGAGTTCGACGCGACAACGAAGAAAATGGTTGGACCGCGCACGATGATCGTGAATGGCGGAACGGATCTCTCGAAGAATCCCATCTGGATCGAGGCACCCCACATCCTCAAGCACGACGGCAAGTACTTCCTCATCTGCGCCGAGGGCGGCACCGGATACAACCACACCGAGGTTGTCTTCAAGGGTGATTCGCCGCTTGGCCCGTGGGTGCCCTTTGCGGGGAATCCCATTCTCACACAGAAGCATCTCGACCGGACGCGCCCCAATCCGATCACGACGACCGGCCACGCGGATTTCATCGAGACGCAGAACGGCGAGTGGTGGGCGGTGTTCCTCGGCGTGCGCCCCTATGGCGACGACACGTACAATACAGGTCGCGAAACCTTCCTCATGCCCGTGAAGTGGGTCGACGGTTGGCCAATCATTACCACGGGAACGGAAACGGTGCCGTACATGGCGAAGTCTCCGGCATTGCCCGCGCAGCCCGCACCAGCGATACCAACAAGCGGCAATTTTATCGTTCGCGACGACTTTGACTCGCCCACGCTGCCAATGCATTGGGAGATGATTCGCGGGCCCGGCGACAAGTTCGTCGACCTCACGACGTCACCGGGCTCGCTGACGCTGCGTGCGCGACCCGCGGGATTCCAGCGTTTCGTGCAGCCCTCGTTCGTGGGACGCCGCCAGCAGCACATGAATTCGTCTGCATCAACGGCGATGACGTATCTCCCAACCCTCGACGGGGACAAGGCGGGCATCGTCGCATTCCAGAACGACCAGTACTTCTACTTTCTCTCCGTCGCGCGAGTGGATGGGAAGACGGTGGTGCAAGTCGAGAAGCACGCAGGCGGGGCCACGGGGGCGAACGGGGTGGTCGTCGCGTCGAGCCCAATCGAGGCCGGCGCGCAGCCGGTCTACCTCAAGATCGAATCGCGCGGCGCGCTCTATGATTTTTCGTATGGCACAAACGCTGGAGAATGGACCAGCCTCCATACGGGTGCAGACGGCAACGTTCTCAGCACGAAAGTCGCGGGTGGGTTCGTTGGCACGATGTTCGGCCTCTACGCATACAGCACTTCCGGTTCGGAGTAAAACGTGAACTATCGTGAGCTTGGCCGAACGGGCTGGAAGATCTCGGAGATCAGCTTTGGCGCGTGGGGGATTGGTGGAGACGTTTGGGGGGACACCGACGACGAGCAATCGATGCGCACGCTGCACCGCGCCATCGATCTCGGAGTGAACTTCATCGATACAGCCGATGTCTATGGCGATGGCCATTCCGAACGTCTGATCGCGCGTCTGTTGCGCGAGCGCAGCGAGGAGATCATCGTCGCGACGAAGTCCGGGCGGCGTCTGCCTGCTCAAATCGCGAGCGGGTACAATCGCGCCAACCTCACGGCGTTCGTCGAGCGCAGCCTCGACAACCTCGGCGTGGACCGCATCGACCTGCTCCAACTCCATTGCCCGCCAAGTGAGGTCTACGAGATGCCGGAGGTGTTCGGTATCCTCGACGATCTCGTGACCGCGGGAAAGCTGCGCTTTTACGGCGTGAGCGTCGAACGCGTCGACGAGGCGCTGCGTGCGATCGAGCACGAGGGCGTGCAGTCGGTGCAGATCATCTTCAACATGTTCCGGCTCAAGCCCGCCGATGCGTTCTTCGCGGCAGCAGCACGCAGGCGGGTAGGGATTCTCGCCCGCGTGCCGCTGGCCAGCGGTTTGCTCAGCGGACGGCTGCGGGCCGATACGGAGTTTGCGGCGTCCGACCACCGTGTCTTCAACCGCTTCGGTGCGGCGTTCGATCGCGGCGAAACGTTCAGTGGCGTCGACTACGACACGGGCCTTCGTGCCGCCGAGGAACTCCGCGCGCTCGTGCCGCCGGGCGCCACTCTCGCTCAACTGGCGCTTCGCTGGATTCTCTCGTTTCCTGAGGTGACGGCGGCGATTCCCGGCGCCAAGACGGAACGCCAGGTGGCCGACAACATTCGGTCGGCAGAACTTCCGCCACTCTCAGCGGATACGATGGCGAGTGTTCGCGTCGTGTACGACAGGTATATCCGCGAGGCGATCCATGCACAGTGGTAGCACAACGACCGTCACGCAGTTCGGAGTACTTCCCGACGGTCGCGTCGTCGAAATGCATTCGCTGACGAATGCCAGTGGTATGGAAGTGTGCTTCCTCAACCTCGGCGGAATCATCATCGCGGTGCGGGTGCCCGACCGCGATGGCACCATTGCCGATGTCACTCCAGGCTACGATACGCTCGAGGAGTACCTCGACGACACACATTATTTTGGCGCCCTGGTCGGTCGATACGCCAACCGCATTTCAGATTCGCATTTCGTCGTGGACGGGTGTGCCTACAACATCGCGCCGAACGAAGGGCCAAACCTTCTGCACGGTGGGCCGAATGGCTTTCATCGTGTGCTGTGGAACGTCGAGCCCTTTGCGAGCCCCGACCGAATCGGGGCGGTGCTGACGCACCTGAGCCCCGCGTTGGTCGATGGATTTCCGGGAAACCTGATGGTGCGCGTCACGTATTCGCTCACGGACCACGGGGAACTGTGCTTCGACTACTCGGCGACGACCGACGTCGCGACGCCGATCAACCTGACGCAGCACCTGTATTTCAACCTCGCCGGTCATGGCGTCGGTGATATCCTCGGCCATGAATTGACGCTCTATGCGTCGCGATATTTGCCGGTTGATGATGAGCTCATTCCGACTGGCCAGGTGCTTCCGGTCGATGGAACGGCATTCGACTTTCGGTCGCCCCGCACCATTGGAGAAGGCGTACGCGCCGGAGCCGACGAATTGCGACATGCCGGATACGATCACAACTTCGTGCTCGACGGCGTGCGAATGGGCGAAGCAATGCTGGCGGCGCGACTTCGTGAGCCGCGCTCCGGCCGCGTGCTCGAGATCGAGACAACGGAACCGGGGCTGCAAGTATACTCGGGCAATCAGCTCGGTGCTGAGCGTGTTGGAAAGGAGGGCCGACGTTATGGTCAGTTCAGTGCGCTCGCTCTCGAAACGCAGCACTTCCCAGATTCTCCCAACGTTCCGCTCTTTCCTTCGACGATTCTGCGTCCGGGTACCGAATACCGCTCGCGAAGCGTGTACCGTTTCGGTGTGAGCTGAGGCGAGGTCCGACACATTGAGGATTTGTACGCCGGCACACTGAGCGCGGATTGAGCGGATTTGAACGGCAGAAGGTGTGATTTCTCGAGCGCGGCGCGACAGAAGCGGTTCGCCGTGGGCTATTGAAGAATCAAGAACAGGTGGTTTCCTGCTTGATCCGTGTTTCTCTTTCCATCCGCTCAATCCGCGTTCAATGTGCCGGCGGGCACGGCTCGCGCGGAAATCGAGGTCGAATCGATGAGTATCGTTGGCGTCGCCGGCAGGTCGTTATTGCTGGCGATCGCATTTGGCGGATGCATCGACTTCGCAGGGCCTTCTGCCGTCGGTCCGCCCACGACGCCCACGATCTCGGTGGGCCCGGAGTTCACATGTTCGGTGATTCGTGATGGCCATACGCTGTGCTGGGGCCACAACGAGCGCGGTCAGCTTGGCATCGGAACCACCGACGATCATTCACTGCCGCAGCTGATCGGCGACGGCGTCGTGTTTGCCGCGGTCGACGTGGGAGAGAGCGGAGGCTGCGCGCTCACGACCTTTGGCGCGACGCAATGCTGGGGACCGTACTTCTCGGCGTCAGTGCCGTCGGAGCTTCGCACGCCTCAGGCGCTCGTCGCGGTGGTCGCCGGCGGCACAGCCGGCTGTGGCCTCGACGCGACGCGGGTCGCGTGGTGCTGGGGCGTAAACACCTTCGGGCAGGTTGGAAGCGGCGATGTCATCAATCACGAAGTCGCTGTGAAGGTTGCGGGTGGTCGCACCTTTTCGAGCATTACGGCGGGACTGCTTCACGCGTGCGCGCTGACCGACGCGGGAGAGGCGTGGTGCTGGGGACACAACCTCGACAGTGAGCTCGGAACGGGAACGGCGGTGAACAGCCTCGTGCCCGTTCAGGTCAGTGGTGGGAGCGTCTTCAAGAGCATCAGCGCCGGTGGCGGATACACCTGCGGCATCGCGAAGGATGATTCGGCGTATTGTTGGGGTAGCAACGCGGCGGGCCAGCTTGGTGTCGGCGATACGGAACGGCGGCTGACACCGGCAAAGGTCCTCGGCGGACTGACGTTCGCGTCGATCCAGGCGGGGAAGGGCAACAGCACCCTGCTTCCAACCTGCGGCGTTACCCTGGCGGGAGACGCCTACTGTTGGGGATATAACGAATACGCACAACTCGGTGCGTCAACGTCGGAGACCTGCGTTTACCGCGGCACCCCGACGCCGTGTGCGACGACGCCCATCCGCGTGACTGGGCTCGGGAAGGTGACGTCGATTGGCGGGAGCACGCGCCACAGTTGCGCGGTGACGACGGATAAGCAGATATACTGCTGGGGCGACAACGCGCGCGGAGAGCTGGGGAATGGCTCGACGCGCGCGAGTAGCGTACCAGTGAAGGTGTTGATGCCGTGAACAGCGCGCGAGCCCGCGCGCTCCGCGCGCAAGACGCTGCTCACGCTATCTTGGGCGCTGCGAACCTCGGTGCCGCAACGAGCGTGGTCGCCCCCCGCAATCTCGCTTGAGAAGGTGCTTTTTCCGCAACCAACGGCGTCGCGGCCGCAATGTCCGTCAGCGCGCGGGCAGCGATGATGCCGCGCATGATCGGTTCGATCAACCCCCAGGCCTCGCTGATCTCGCCACCGATGCAAATCTGAGATGGACTGAGCGTGTTGATGATGTTGGCGAGTCCAGCACCGAGATATTTCGCGGTTTCCTCGATCGCGCGAATGGCTCGTTCGTTCCCGCTCTCGGCCAGCGCGATGATATCGGCGATCGTGAGGCCCGACGCTTGTACGAGTGTTCTGGCGGTAAGGGGAGAAAACTCGTGGCCGAGGTAGCGCACGAGCGTCGCGAGGTCGGAGGAGTACGCTTCAAGACAGCCGCGACCACCACAGTGGCACGGCGGACCGTCGGCGCTCAGGGGAACGTGTCCGAACTCGCCCGCGGTGTTGCGCATGCCGCGCAGTACCTGGCCGTTCACGACGACCCCCGTGCCCACACCATCCGAGACGTTTACGTAGACGAAATCGGTGAGCTCGCCACCACCACGCTGGCCGAGCCACATCAATGCCAGTGCACATGCAATCGGCGCATTCTCGACGAACACGGGAAGGCCAACCGCGTCCGACAGCGCGTCCACGATGTCGACGTTGCGCCATCCAAGGTGGGGGGCGTTGAGCACGCGTCCCGTCACGCTATCGACCATCCCCGGCACCACCAACCCGAGGCCTTCGCAGGTGCCTGCGTCACCATGCGTTGCCAGCAGGCGGCGCACGCGGAGTTTCAGCTCAGCGACGAGCGCCATCGGATCCTCGATGGTCTCGAAGGTCTCGAGCGCAATGGCCGTTCCGCTGAAGTCGCCTAGCATCACGTACGTGCGACTGAATCGGACGTCGATGGAGATGACCAACCGGCCGCGCGTGCGAACGAACAGCATCTGCGGCCGCCGGCCGCGCGGTGAATCGACGGTTGCCCCTTCGTAGAGGGAGCCATCCTCGATGAGCTCGTCGACGAGCGAGGTCACCATGCCGCGAGCGATTTCCATGCGGCGCGAGAGATCGGCTCGGGAGATGGGCTCGTGCTCGCGCACCAGATTGAGGAGGATCTGGCGGTTGACCTCCCTGGGCGTCGAGCGCGTTGCCCGCACAAAGCTTCGCGTGTTGATCTTTCGCATGCGTCCGGGGGAGGGATTTGTTTGCTCGCGTAACAATAGTGCGCGATATTGTATGGTGGCAAGACGAGCTCACCGGTGTCGCGCACTGCCAAATATTTGGGGAATTTCGCCGTTGTGCCGGCCGGGGCTCACCCCCATTATCATTGCTGACCAGAACCCGTGGTGGAGTCGAGCGTGCCCGAGCTAGCGTTTCGAGATGGCGTGATGGACCGCATTCGCATGCGCGAAACGCGGTTCGACGAGCGCGCCTATCTGTTCGTCCTTGGGTCGCTCGAGTTTTGCCAGCAGCGCCTTCCGGAGCGTCGCCACATCAGTGGACGTGAACTGGCGCTCGCCTGCCGAGATCTCGCCTTGGAGAAATTCGGCGTCATGGCCGGCCTCGTGCTCGAGCACTGGGGTGTGCGCACCTCGGCGGACATCGGCGACATTGTGTTCACACTCGTGGACCTCGAGTTGCTGATGAGTCAGGCGACGGATACGCGCGACGAATTCGCGGACGTCTTCGACTTCAATCACGCATTCGAGCGCGACTATCCCTGGTGCGCGCAGTTCGCCTGACAGGCGAACCCAATGGGTAAGTTGACCGTGTGAGACTTCCCACGGTTGCGAGTTCGGAGGGCGCAAAGCGCGCCGATGCCAGTGCCATCGACGGCGGCATTCCGTCGCGCGCGCTCATGCAACGGGCCGGTGCCGCTGCCGCAACAGAGATCGGGCTTCGGTTTCCCGACCTGCTCGCCCACGGAGTCGTGGTCGCGACGGGCTCCGGAAACAATGGCGGCGATGGGTGGGTCGTCGCGCGCGCGCTGCACGCGACTGGTATTCCGGTGCGCGTGGTCGAGTGCAAGTCGTCATCGACGACCGATGCGAAGGCAGAGCGGCAGCTCGCGATCGATGCGGGTGTGCGAGTCGACCTCGACCTGGACGCGCTTGTTGCCGGTCAGGAGCAGCTTCTCGTCGACGCATTGCTTGGGACGGGAATCACGAGCGACGAGCCGCTCATGGGCCCCATTGCGAAAGGGGTGGCACTCCTCATGGCACGTCAGCGTGATGGAGCCACCGTGGTCGCCCTCGACGTGCCCAGCGGGGCGGACGCCACCTCGGGAATGCATGTCGGCTCGCCGCGGTGTTCGTTGACGCTGGCCTTCGGAACGCTCAAGCGGTGCCACCTCGTGTCGCGAGAGCGGTGTGGAGCGACGGTCCTTCTCGACATTGGGCTCGGCGACCACGTCGATGCGGCGGGGGCGGCGCGACTGGCAACCCTCGAGTGGTTTGCGCGGTCGGTGCCCGCAATTGCTGCCGGTGCGCACAAGGGAACTCGGAAGAAGATCGCGATTATCGGCGGGGCCGAGGGAATGGCCGGCGCAGCAATGCTTGCTGCTCGCGGCGCGCTGCGGAGTGGAGCGGGGATGGTGAAATGCGTCGTGGCTCGCGAGTCGCTCATGGCGATTCAAGCGGGAGAGCCTGCTGCACTTGCCGCAGTATGGCCCGAGAGCGATGAGGCGTTCGCCCACGAGTTGGGCGACTGGGCCGACGTGCTGCTCATCGGCCCAGGGCTTGGAAAGCGCGCCGCTCGGCCGATGATGGAGCGTGCGCTCAGGGTATTCCGCGGCCCGGTCGTTCTCGATGCGGATGCATTGAACGGGTTCGAGGGAGACGCCGCCGCCCTCGCGCCATTGATCGGAAACCGTGAAGCGCTCCTCACGCCGCATCCCGCGGAGTTTGCGCGCCTGACGTCGATGGACGTCGATGGTGTGCTGCGGGACCGGTTCGAAGCGCCGTCGGCGCTCGCAGCTACCACGCGCGCCACGGTCCTGCTCAAGGGCGTGCCAACAACCGTCGCGTCGCCGTCGGGCGCTGTGATGATCGTCGCGGAAGGAACACCGATTCTCGGCACCGGTGGCTCCGGCGACGTGCTCGGCGGCATTGCCGCGACGTTGCTCGCGCAGACGCACGATGCGCATCTTGGGGGATCGCTCGCGGCATTCGCGCACGGACGAGCGGCTGCACTCGTGAGCGCCAGGCAGGTGCGAGGATTTACGCTCGAGGACGTTCTTGCAACGTTGCCCGACGTCTGGTCACTTCAGGCACCGCACGGGCGTCCGCCCATTCTGTGTGAGATCCCCGCCGTGGGCGAATGAGCGTGCTCGAAACGAACATTCCGATGGGCGCCGGCGCCGAGTTCGACGCTATCCGGCGACTGCTTGCAGTCTGGGGCTCGCAGGCCACGGGAATCGGCGATGACGCCGCCGTCGTCGACATCCCGCCTGGCGAGCGACTGGTGGCAAGCACCGATGCCTGTGTCGAGAACGTCCACTTTCGGCGCGGCTGGCTCAGCGCGCAGGAGATCGGCGGTCGGGCCGCGGCCGCCGCGCTGAGCGATCTTGCCGCCATGGGTGCAACGCCTCGGGGCGTTCTGGTGGCAATGGCCCTGCCCATCGCGTGGCGGCCAGAAATCGAGGCGCTGGCGCGCGGGATCGGTGACGTCGCGGCGAGCGTCGGATGCCCGATCATCGGGGGAAACATCACGACCGCCACGGAACTGTCGCTGACACTCAGCGTACTCGGCAGCGCGGCGCGGCCGGTGAGCAGGGCGGGGGCGCAGCCCGGGGACATCATCTTTGTGACAGGGCGCCTCGGCGGCCCTGGCGCTGCCCTCGACGAACTTCGACGAGGCGGTACGCCGGCGCCCGGGCATCGCGCGCGCTTTGCAGCTCCGCTGCCGAGGATTCACGAAGGGCTGTGGCTCGCCGCGCGAGGAGCTCACGCAGCCATCGATATTTCCGATGGACTCGCGGCCGATGCCGCGCATCTCGCGCGTGCGAGTGGCGTATCCCTGTCGATCCGCGCCGAGGCGCTGCCTTGTGTGAACGGCGTCACCATGACCGACGCGCTCCGAAGTGGAGAGGAGTATGAGCTTCTCGTGACGATGCCAGCGGGGTTCGGCTCAACGACCGAGTTCGAGCAGCTATTCGGAATTCCCCTGACTGCGATCGGTACGGTCACGGCCGCGGCGGACGGCGACATTACCTATTCGGGGACCGCGCAGATCACGCATGGGAAGGGGTTCGACCATCTCGCCTGAATGACGATTCGCTTCGATCGTTTCGAGTTCGACGATACAAGCGGCGAGCTTCGCGACGGCGCGACGGTTACGCGTCTCGCGCCGCAGGTTGCCGCCGTGCTCGCGCTACTTCTCGCGAATGCGGATTCCGTCGTCACACGCGATCGGTTCAAGGAGGAACTCTGGCCAGACACGACCGTCGAATTCGATGACGGACTGAATTTCTGCATCCGGCAACTCCGTGTAGCACTTGGCGACGACGCGTCTTCGCCGCGTTTCGTCGAGACATTGCCGCGTCGTGGCTACCGTTTCATTGCGCCGGTCCTTGGCGACCGTGAGGTGCGAGTCGACTCCGCGCCCTCGTCATCATCGCGACGCTGGCGTGCGGCGGTGGTCGGAACGCTCTTCGCCGGTGCGGCGGTCGCCGCACTTATCAGTTGGCGCGGGGTGCTCGGCGTTCCACCACGCGTTGTGCTCGCGGTTCTCCCCTTCGATGTCGATATGGCTGACTCGGCGGCCGCTCGGTATCAGAAGGGCCTTGCCGAAGGGCTTGTAGTCACGCTCACGAATGCCGCAGGTGCGCGCGCCTCGGTCGTGGGGCCGCTCTCCACGGCGCGCTTCGGCGGGATGCGGACGCCGGTAGATAGCCTGGGCGAGGTACTCGGAGCAACGCACGTGCTGTCGGGGGCGATCAGTCGCGATTCGAACGGGCTTCGCGTCTTCGCGCAACTCATTCGAGTGAGTGATCGGCGGCACCTCTTCGCCGCGCGGTTGCCGGGGGCGAGGGTGGACAGCGTGGCGAATGGGGTGCTGCAGACGCTTGGTTTGAGGCTGAAGGGCCACTGACGTACCGTGTACCTCGTACAACCACTGACGTACCAAGTACTCGGACCCGGTACCGGGACTGGCATACCGGCCAAAGTGAGCCATCGAGAGAGCCTTCCGGAGATTGGTTCGCGTACGCGGTACTTCGTGCGGCGGCGAGTTGGGCGCGCTCATGGGATCGATGGCTCTCTTTCGGTTGAGTGCCAGTCCGGGTACAGGGTCGGGGTACGTCGTACGTATGTGGTTGTACCCCATGCGTTCGTACGTTGGTAAAACAGCCCTCAGCGAAAACTCAGCGCCATTTCTGTTGCCGGATGCGCTCTTCCGACCGAAGGTGGTCCCCCTGAGACCACACCACGGAGCCCCATGTCCATCAATCGTCGCGACGCCATCCACCGTCTGGCCACCAGCACCGGCGCACTCTGCGCCGGCGCACTACTCGGCTGTGCCGCCACGCCAGCCCCGGTTGCCGCTCCACAACCGCCGGCCGCCACTCCGCCGCAACTCCCGCCGCCGCTGCCGGCCGACCTCGTGAAGGCCTTTGTCGTCGCGGCGCACGCGGACCTCGACAAGGTCAAGGCGATGCTGGCCGCCGAACCACACCTCATCAACGCGACGTGGGACTGGAAGGCCGGCGATTTCGAGACCGCACTTGGTGGCGCGTCGCACATGGGGCGTCCCGACATTGCTGCATACTTGTTGGCGAACGGCGCGCGAATGGACGTCTTCTGCGCGACGATGATGGGCAAGCTCTCGGTGGTTCGCGCCTGCGTGGACGACGATCCGAGCGTGCTCACCGTGAAGGGTCCGCACGGGATTTCGCTGCTTCGGCATGCCCAGGCTGGGAAGCAGGACGCGACGGTGGCATTCCTGATCTCCAGAGGGGCAGCCTAGCCCTCTTGCTCGATTTGTCACGTTGAGCGTAGCAAAGGTCTGCACCCAAGTCACGAAACGGCAGGTGCGGGCCCTTCGCGTTGCTCAGGGCGACAAAACGAGCAACTAGCCCACCGGGCACCAAAAGGGAGCATGCGGGATTGGTTTTTGCGGCGCGGAACACTCCACGCCCCAGATACGTTCTTATTACATGCTTCGTACTCTGTTCGCCGGCGCCGTGCTGTCGGTGATGACGATTCTCCTGGCTCCGATCGCGGTCGCCGCGCATGTGCTGCGCATCGACGAGCGGAGCCATCGCGTTCAGCAATGGTGCATGCGCACGTGGGCGCGTTCCGTCTGTTGGGGCGCGGGGGTCACGCTCGAGTTGCATGGGGAGGAGCACATCGTCGCCGATCGTGGGACGGTGTACGCGAGCAACCACGTCAGCTTCTTCGATATCTTCGCGATCGCGGCCCTGCTTCCGCGCTACACATTCGTGGCGAAGGCGGAGTTGCGGCGGATCCCAATTTTTGGTTGGGGCGCGGAAGGGGCAGGAGTCGTGTTCCTCGCGCGCGAGAACCGCAAGATGGCGTTCGAGGCGTACGCACAGGTGGCGGAGAAGGTTCGTCGCGGGCTGAGCGTCATCGTGTATCCTGAGGGCACGCGAGGCGACGACTACCGGTTGGGGCCCTTCAAGAAGGGTCCATTCGTGCTCGCGATCGCAGCGGGGGCACCCGTCATTCCAGTCGTTGTATACGGGACGCGAGAAGTGATCGCCAAGGAACCTCGCGTGCGATCAGGAACGGTCCACGTGCACCTGCTGCCACCAGTGGAAACGGTGGGATACGATTACGATCACCGGCACGAGTTGATGCAGGTGGTGTGGTCTCGCATGGCGGAGACGCTTCGCGCGCAGTATGGTGTGGAGTCGGGCGAGCTGGGGGACGCTTCAAATCGCGTGGCGCGATCGGCGTAATCGAAGGTGCATGCCATTCGCGCGCCTGTCCATCGGCGACGAATCGCTCCATGCGTAAAACGCCTGGGTTCGGGGCGATAAAGATCAGTACGCCAACCTGGAGGCCAGACGATGAAACGTATCTCCGTGCTGCTCGCCCTTGTCACCCTCGCGTCCGCCGCTGCTGCGCAAGAACCGCGTGCGAATGGAATCGACGGCCGCGCGCCACTCGCCACGGACTCCGTTGCGCGCTCGGTGGCCGAGGCTGAGCTGGAAGGCGCACGGTATCCCCGCGCGGCGGAGTTGAATCCGCGCCGCCCTTGGGACGCCAACGCGCAGGGGACGTCCGAACGCAAGTGCCTGGAAGCCGACAAGCTGAGAGCTGCCCGGTCTGGTGATTTCTATGTGGGTGATTTCGCAGGCCGCACGGGGTGGCCGTCCTACAGCGAGATGTGGCGCACCGGTTACGGCAAACTGATCTGGCAACCCGTTCACCTGCCGTCGCCCGGCGTGGTCGTGCGTGCGACGCGACTCGATGTCGGGGCGGAGTCGCGTGTCTACGGTCCGTTCCCCATATCACATCCGGGCGAATCGATGAGCACGACGTTTCACCCGAGCGGTGTACACGTGCCCACGACCGGGCGATGGATGCTCGTCGCGACGTCCGGCTCGAATTGGGGCTGCTTCGTCATCACAGTGACGTAAACTCGAAAATTGTCATCGCGAGCGACGTCGCGGAATCTGCACATGCGTGGTGCGGCGTGAAGTGCGGACCCTTCGCTGCGTTCAGGGTGACAAATCGAGCGTGGTGTCAAGGCACATCCATCGTGCGGAGCCGACGGATGGAGAGCATCAAAAACCCGCCGATCACGACGGCTGACGTAATCACCGCCGCCGTCGTGCCGAGATGATGGCTCGATTCGAAGCGCCGCGTATCCATCGCGTGCATCAGGGCGATCGCGTAGTAGCGAATACTCAACAAACGAACGCCCGAGACGAACCCTGAGAAGAATCCTTCCCAGAGCACGATGTACAACAGGCCGAGTCCGATGGCCTGCGTACTCACGAGGCCGAGCCACACGAAGAGCGACGCGTACATCGCCACGCCGGCGATCGCCGACAGGGTGACCGCGATCGTGGCCGTTGTGTCGCCGATGAAAGCAATGTGGGCCGTCAACAGTGCGCTGATCGCAATGAAAGGCCCGGCGACCGTGATCGTCGCAAGGAGCTTCGGCAGCGCAATGCGCCAGCGCGGGATGGGTGTGAGCGTGAGATTCGCCAGGGTGCGATCCTCGAGCTCATTGCCGAATGCCGCCGCGGCGATTGCGAGCACGACCAGCGGCGCAATGGATCCGCTGAGCATGGCGCTGAGGATCGCCGTTTCGAACTGGTCCACCGACGGTGCCGTGCTGTCGTTCAACATCAGGAAGGCGATGACGACCGGCATGGCGGCGAGCACCGTCATGATCGACAGCCGCCACCGGCCGGACAACTGGCGCAGGGTGAGGCGATAAACCGAAAGCATGCGCTAGTTCTCCACGAGGTAACCAAAGACGCTTTCCAGCGAGTCGTCGAGCGGCTCGACCCGCCGCAAGCTGATCGATTGCGACTGCGCGAGGCGCGGAAGCTCGATCTGGAGGTCGAGCACGTTGCGGCTCAGGACGATGACTGCCCCGTCGGGATCGACATGCACGGCGTCGACGGAATCGAGCTGGACGATCGCCCCCGCAAGTCTGCGCGGTGCATCGCAGATGATGCGAACATGGTACGGACGCTGATTGAGTGCGGCGCGAATCGCGCGAAAGCCGCCCGACGCCGCAAGTTTTCCGTTGACGATGAGCAATACCGTGTCCGCGACCTGCTCCACTTCCTCGAGAATGTGCGAGGAGAGTACGATAGTCCGGCCCTGGGCGGCCAGCGTCTGCAGCAGATGCTTGAAGTGCACGCGCTGCCGCGGATCCGCGCCATTGAGTGGCTCGTCCAGGATGAGGATATCCGGGTCGTGCACCAGCGTCGCTGCGAGCCGCATGCGCTGTCGCATCCCTCTCGAATAGGTCTCCATCGAACGGTTCTGCGCTTCGGCCATGTCCACGAACTCAATCGCGCGATCGATGGCGGCCTCGAGATCGGGGACGCCGCGCAACTCGCCCATCATGCGAACGAACTCACGGCCCTTCATGAAGCCGTACACCGTTTCGTGTTCCGACATCACGCCGATGCGCCGATACAGCGGCGGATTGTCGCGCACCGGCTGGCCGAAAATCGTGACGCTCCCAACGGACGTGGCGGCCAACCCGGTCATCATGCGAAGCAGCGTTGTCTTGCCGGCGCCGTTTGGGCCCAGCAGGCCGGTAATGCCGGGCATCACGTCGAACGACACGTCGCTCACGGCGACAACGCTCCCGAACCAGCGCGAGACGCCGGCGACCCGAATGACGGGTTCTGCGTGACCGGTCATGGTGTCATCCTCCGGTACCGCGCCCACAGCACGCCGCCTGGCACGATCGTCCACAGGAAGAACCACGCGATGCGAGTCCAGCGGGCGAGATGACGTGCGGGAGCCTCGCTGGTGATTTCGCTGACGACCCCGAAGATGATGTCATTCACGTGCACCGGGATGTTCGTGAGGTTGAACATCGAGATCCATTGACCCGCTTTGCCACCGACCTCCTGGGCGAGCCCCACGGTGAATGGCGTGGTGATGATGAACAGTCCAACGAGAAAGACAGAGGCATAGGCTCGTCGCGACGTAAACGAGGCCGTGAGCATCGCGAGCGTCGTGGTATACGTCGCCATCACGAAGCCTGCGGTGAGAAAGTGCGGGATGTCGCGCCAATGCAGCTTGAAGTAGTCCAGCGGAATTGGATCGCCCCCGCAGAGGCCGAGGAACAGGATGATCTGTGGTAGCCAGGCGGCTACGGTCATCACCGTGAGGAACGCCGCCCAGCGGGAGATGATGTAGTCCGATCCCGTCAGCGGTCGCACGAGATACAGGTTGATCACGCGATCGCGCTTGTCGCGGCATAACAATTCCGGCCCAACGATGGCGGCGAACACGAACATGATGATCGACGCGATACCGTAGTAATCGGAATGCGAAGGAAGGTTGGCCTTCGCTGCCGCGCCGGGACCGCCCAATCGTTCAGCCGCCCCGGCAACGAGTGCCATGATCAGCGCGATGAACGACAGTACGAAAATGAAGAACCAGGGCAGGATCAGCGCGCGGCCACCGCGTCCAAGCCCCAGCGCCGCGCGGAGACCATCCTTGTAGACGGCCTTTCTCGCTCGGCCGCGTCCTTCGCGGGCGCCCGTATAGCGCTGATACCCGATGTCGAAGACGGTGCCGGTCATTTCGGTGCCCGCTCGAACAGCTCGGTCAATTCGCGTCGGCGGGGTGCCATTCGACGCAGCGGCGCCTCCGCCTCGACCAGTGCATCGCGTACGAGCTCGTACACCGATTCGTCCGAGCCCTGAATCGTCATGCCGCCACCGGCCGCCGTGACGACGACGCCCCGTCGCTCGAGTGCGGTCACGAGGCTCTCGCGGTTCGTATCCACTTCAATGAAGACGGTCTCCGTTTCCTTCGTGAAGTGCGCAACGTCCCCCGAATGCACCAGTCGTCCTCCCTGCAGAACGATGATGCGGTCGCAGGTGCGCTCGACGTCCGCCATGAGATGCGATGAAAACAGCACGCTGATGCCGAATTCGCGATGCGTTTTCCTGATGAGCGCGAGCATCTCCTCTCGGCCGGCGGGGTCGAGTCCGGCCGTCGGCTCGTCGAGAAAGACAAAAACTGGATCGTGCACGAGTGCCTGGCAGAGCTTCACGCGCTGCTTCATTCCCGTCGAGTATCCGCCGATGGCGCGGTAGCGCTCCTCGAACAGCCCAGCGTGACGCAGTGTGTCGGCGGCGCGCGTTCTCGCCATATCGGGTGGGAGTCCGCTCACCTCCGCCATGTGCGTGAGGAATTCGGCCGCGCTCACCTGGCTCGGCAGGCAATCGTGCTCCGGCATGTAGCCGACGCGCGCACGAATGGCGATATCACTCGATGCGGTTTGCCCGAGGACGCTCGCCGTGCCCGACGTTGGCTCGAGCAGCCCGAGGAGAATCTTGATGATCGTGCTCTTTCCGGCTCCGTTTTCGCCGAGTATGCCAGTGATGCCATCGGTGATCGTGAAGCTGATGTCGTCGAGTGCGAGCACGTTCTTGTAGCGCTTGGTCACGTGCTCGACGGCGAGCAGTGCTTCTAAGTGTGCACCTCGCATCAGGCCCCCTTCGGTTTCGCGCATGACTCGACATGGCCGTACTCACAGGCGCGCTTCCGAAATTCCCTGGCCCGATCTTCACTGCGCCGTACTCCCGCTCCCTTCTCATAGAGCATCGACAGCTTTGCACAGGACTCACCGTCGCGCTCATCGCACGTGTCGCGATACAGTTCCGCCGCGCGCGTGTAGTTCTGCTCCACGCCCTGTCCAACCTCGAAACTCGCGGCAAGCTGAAAGCACCCAGTTGGTTCGCGCTTGTCGCAGGCGCCTCTGAACAGCTTGACCGCGGTGGAGTCATTGTGAGGGACGCCGGAGCCTGCGGCATGCAAGCGGCCAAGACCCACACAGCCGAGCTGGACCTTCTCATCACACGATTTTGTCAGGAGCGTGGCGGCGCGCTGGAAGTCCTGCGCAACGCCTTCGCCGGCGCTGTAGAGCGCGCCCAGATGCGCACAGCCGGCCATTTGTCCCCCGTCGCACGCTTGCTGAAAGAGTGTGGCAGCGCGCGCTGCGTCTCGTGGCACGCCGGCGCCCTTCTGATAGAGCACCGCCAACCGGGTGCAACCGTCCATCGCGCGAAGCTCACATCCGCGGCCGAGCAGCTTGAGCGCGCGCGCGGAGTCGCGTTTCACGCCATTTCCGCGTTGCAGCATTTCGCCGAGACTGGCGCAGCCGTCGCCGACGCCGGCGGTGCAGGTCTGCTCGAACAGCCCCGCGGCACGCTTGGGGTCCTTCAGGACGTATTCACCCTTCTGAAGCTTGGCCGCGAACTTGTTGCAATCGGTGGATATTCCCGATTCGCAACTATCGCGGAGTCGCTTGGCCTCTTGCGTGCCGGGACGGCACGCCGAGAGCGCGAGGCAGACTATGGAAAAGAGAATGAATTCGGAAGGCCGGCGCCACGTCGGTTTGGACGTGGCGCGGCAAGGGAGGGCAACGCTTGGCATTCCGGTTGATACGGCGGGCCGACGCGGAAGTTTCGGGTCCGAAAAATGATAGCGTTCCGGTCTTCATCCCTCGCCGAACAAGCGTCCACGAACGCGGCGGGCCATTCGCAGCAAGTGGACCCCGGCGCTGCCCAACCAGCGTTCGTCGATCGAGCGCAGGCGTTTGCGACGCTCGTGCTTGGCCAACAAGGCGGCGATCGCGCGCGCGTGGTGATTCTGACCACGTGACTGCGCAAGCGCGAGATTCTCGCGCCAGAAACCGACGACGAGCAGATTCTCCAGACGAAGGGAGCGTAGGGCGCCAGGGTCGAAGGGCGGAAGCATCTTGCTCTCGGTGGCAAGACTGGCGAGCGCGCTCATCGTGCGGAGGCACTTTTCGCAGACGCCGCAGTTGTACGCTGCGGAACGATTACACACGCGGAGGGAATCGAGCCCGATCCTCGTTGCGGCAATGAGTTGCGTCTTGTCCGCACGAGACGCCGCGCCGTCGTGAATCACGAAAGTTGTGTCCGTGCTGAGCAGGGGATCTATGAGGGGATGCGTTCCCCACGGGAACGGGTTCCGATACGAGCTTCCCGACGGAACGATCAGGCGTTCGTAGCCCAGTGGTATGGCCGCACCGATCAGAATTGCGCCGTAGTTGATATTGCGGTTGCACTGGAATCGTTTCTTGGCATCGGTGTCGATGCACACGAGACGCTTGCCAGCGTCAGCAGCAAAGCGGGCCATCGCCTCGACGGCCAGCTTCCACCGCTCTGTCTCATCGTGTGCGATTTCGAGTCCACGACACAGAATGAGGTCGTCGATCTCTTCACGATGCCGGATAAAGGTATAGAGGCTATCGACACCCCCACTGAAGAAGCACCCGACACGCGTGCCGGGTGTGGACGATTGCGTCGCCGCAGGCGCATCGATCTTCACAAGGTGAAGATGCGGCCACCAGTCGACGTACACGTCCTGATACGTCGCGAGACCCCACAATAGTCGGGCCGATACTGGAATGTCTGGTGAGACGTGTAGCGTTTCTCCACGCTCCATGGCGCGGCCAAGTGCGATCGCAACGAACGCATCCCCATTTGAGACGAGCGGCATCGACTCGCTGTACCGAAGCGTCACGCGCTCGGTGTCAATGTTCGCGCTGATCTCAGCACCTCCAGCAGAGGCGCGCACGCGCAGATCGTGGATGAGCATCGGTGCGACTACACGTCTTTCGCCCGGGAGCGAAGATCTCGCGCACCTCGAAGCAGGCCTAGACCCGCACCGCCAAGCCAGCGCTGATCGATCGAGCGCAGCGCTTCGCGCCGCTCGAACCTCGACAGGAGCTTGGAGATCGCGCGCGCGTGCCGAGGTTGGTTGCGAGATCGCGCCAGCGTCAGGATCTCTTTCCAGAAGGCATCATCGACCCAGCCCTCGAGGCGCAGGCTGCGCAGGGCGAGAGGAGTGTACGGTGGAAACGCGGCACTCTTGGCGCCGAGTATCGCCAGCACGCTCATCGTACGCAGGCACTTCTCGCACTTGCCGCAGTTGTACAGGCTGTAGACGTTGCAGACCCGCAGGGACCCGAGCCCGATGCCAGCCTCCACGATGAACTCCGTCTTGGCCGTGCGAGCCGTTGCGCCATCGTGAACGATGTCCGTCGTCGCCGTGCCGAGGAGTGGATCCGTGAGCGGATGCGTGCCCCACGGCACGAGGTCCCGATAGGTAATGTGTGAGGAGGGGACGATCACCCGCGCGTAGCCCAGTGGAAGTGCGGTGCTGATCAGCAGCGCACCATAGTTGCTCGACGTGTAATTCCGGTATCGCTTCTTGGCGTCCGTTTCGATGCACACGAGTCGCTTGCCGATTCCAGCGGCGAACGACTTCACGGTGTCGACGGTACGATCCCACCGCTCCGACTCATCTGGGGCGATGTCGAGGCCGCGACACAGGATGAGATCGTCGATCTCCGGCAAGTGCCGGACGACGGAGTACATGCTGTCCACCCCGCCGCTAAAGAAGCAGGCAACGCGTTTGCTGGCGTCAACCGACTCGACCGCTGTTGGCGCGTCGATTTCTATGATGTGCAGGTGCGGCCACCAGGCGACGTAGATCTCCTGATAGATCCTCAGCGACCCGAGGAGCCGTCGCGAGACGGGGATGTCCAGCGCAACGCGCAGCGTCTCTCCACGCGCCATGGCCGTCACGAGCGCGATCGCGACGAACGCATCACCCATCGCCACCAACGGATCGGGGACGCTGAAGCGCAGCGTCACCCGCTCGGCGTCGAGGGAGGCGCTGATTTCGGAGCCTCCGTTTTCGTAGGTGCAGCGCAGATCGTGGATCAGCATGGTTCAGAGCAACTTGACCCTCGGCATGTTCTCGCGCCAGCGTACAGACTTCCGTCGCCACGCGAGATTCGGCAGCATTGAGGATGATCAGCCAACGAGGCAGGTTCATTCAGGGTGCGCTCGCACTTACGGCAACGCTCGGCGCGTGCATTCCGGCATTGCGCCGCACCCGGCCGACGGACGCAACGTGGCGCGTGACCGGCGGCGACGCCTGGAACTCCCGTTATTCAACGCTCGACCAGATCAATCGCGATAACGTCGCGAGCCTCGGTGTCGCGTGGACCTACCACACCGGCGAAGGGACGTCGGGAGGGCAGATTCAGGCGACGCCGGTTGTTGTGCACGATGTCCTCTATTCGACCACGGGCGCTGGGCGGGCGTTTGCGATTGATGCTGCGACGGGGAAAGAGCTCTGGCGCTTCGATCCCTATGCTGGACGTCGTCCGGAAGTGAGCGCCAACCGCGGTGTCGTCTACTGGGAGAGTGGTGACGATCGGCGAATCCTCTTTACGGCCGCGTCGCGACTCTATGCGCTCGATGCGGCGACTGGTCTTCCGAAGTCCGGTTTTGGAATGGGAGGGTGGATCGACCTGGCAAAAGGACTCGGTCGTGACGGCGCCGGCCAATCTGTCGTGGCCACGAGTCCCGGAATGATTTACGGCGACATACTCATCCAGGGCACACGCGTCGGCGAGGCTGATGGCGCGGCACCCGGCCATGTGCGCGCTTTCGACGTTCGCACCGGTGCGGTGCGGTGGATCTTCCATACCATTCCACAACCTGGCGAAGCAGGATACGAGAGCTGGCCAACCGACGCGTGGCGGACGGTTGGCGGTGCGAACTCGTGGGCGGGCATGGCGCTGGATGCGGCGCGCGGTGTGGTGTACGTGCCGACGGGATCGGCAACACCGGATTTCTACGGTGGTGCGCGCGTCGGCGCGAACCTGTTTGCCAATTCGCTCCTCGCGCTCGATGCGTCAACCGGGCGACGCCTCTGGCATTTCCAGACCGTGCACCACGATATCCTCGATCGCGATCTGGCGGCAGCGCCGAATCTTCTGACCGTCGTTCACGATGGGAAGCGCATCGACGCCGTTGCGCAAATCGCAAAGTCGGGACTGGTCTTTCTGTTCGACCGCGTCACCGGCGCGCCGCTCTTTCCGATCGAGGAACGCGCTGTGCCCGCGACGGACGTGCCGGGCGAAGTATCGTGGTCCACGCAACCATTCCCAGTCAAACCCGCGCCATTCGCGCGACAACGCATCTCGGAAGCGGACCTGACCGACATCTCCCCAGAGGCGAACGCCGCGGTGCGTGCGCGTTTGCGAACGCTGCGAAACGATGGGCCATTCACGCCGCCGAGCCTTCGCGGATCTGTCGTGTTTCCGGGTTTCGATGGTGGCGGGGAGTGGGGCGGTGCCGCTGCGGATCTCGAGACCGGTGTGCTGTACGTGAACGCCAGCGATGTGCCATGGATCGCTGCGCTCGTTCCGGTGGCGGTGGCCTCGGCGGGCGGTAACACGCCGCGCAGCGGGGCGGCGGTGTTCGCCGCGGCGTGCGCGTCCTGCCACGGCGTCGATCGTCGCGGTGACGGCGATCGCGTGTCATCGCTGCTCGATGTACGCGCGCGCCTCTCGGCGTTGCAGATTCGCGACGTGATCGTGCGAGGGCGTGGGTTCATGCCGGGGTTCGCGACGCTTCCGGCCGCCGAGCGCGACGCAGTGACCGACTATCTGCTTGGCGTTCAGTCGACGGCGGCGCGCTCAGGACCGGACACGATACCCGTGGTCGCGCGCGCACCATTCCGGCTGCGTGGTTACGAGCGTTGGAAGGATCCGAGCGGCAATCCGGCGGTGAGGCCGCCCTGGGGCACGCTCAACGCGATCGATCTCAACACGGGCGACTATCTCTGGAAGATTCCGCTCGGGAGCATGCCGGGTATTGTGCGCGACGGCATGGCTCCGACCGGTACCGAGCAGTATGGCGGGCCTGTGGTTACGCGCGGAGGACTGGTCTTCATCGCCGCAACGCAGGATGGAAAGTTCCGCGCGTTCGACAACAGAACGGGAACGCGGCTGTGGGAAACAACGCTCCCCGCGGCGGGTTATGCGACTCCGGCAACGTACATGGTTGCGGGTCGGCAATATGTCGTGGTGGCGGCGGGTGGTGGGAAGCTCGGCACGCCGGTGAGCGATTCGTATGTAGCGTTCGCGTTACCGTAGTTTTGGCACGTGGCGAGGCTGGTGGCACGAAGGTCGTCGCGAATCACCGCGGAGGACGCAGAGGAGCGGAGGAACGCATAGGAACTGCAACTGAAGGTGCAGGCCCTTCGCGTTGCTCCCTTCGTCGCTTGCGCTCCTGGAGGGCAGGCAGGCGACAAAACAAGCGGGGCCAACGCAGGCGCTGTTGCGCTTCTGTTCCTCGGCGGGCGTGGTATGCAGCAACGGCTCGTGAGACAAGCTCGAGAGGCAAATAGTATCATATGGCAGGCGTCATCAGGCAATACTCCCGACTTTACCGGCTGAGTCCAGGGACGAGGTATCGCATCCATGGCAAGTACCGAGTTCAAGCTGCTCGGCGCATTCGAAACGCACGACGAGAGAGAGATCCGGGCAATTCTCGACAAGGGCTTCGACGTCGCGTCGCTCATCAAGGGCAAGACGGTCGCGAATTCGCTCATCGAGATGTACGCGAGGTCGGACGATTTTCCCGCGTGTTTACGTCTGCTGTTGGAGCGTGGTGCCACGCTGGACGATCCACTCATCGAGCCCGTTCTCCTCGACGACGCCGACGCGCTGGCCGCGGCACTCGCAGCAAATCCATCGCTCATTGAGCATCGGACCTCGCTGTTCTCGACGTTCACTCCACTCGTGGGTGCGTCGCTACTCCACGTCGCCGCGGAATACGGTCACCTGCGTACCGCGCGGGTGCTCCTGGACAACGGAGCCGACGTGGACGCACGCGCCGCATTCGACGAGCATGGTTTCAACGGTCACACGCCGCTGTTTCACACGGTGAACTCCGCGTGGAATCGGTCGGCGCCGATCATGGAGTTGCTACTCGAGGCCGGCGCCGCGCCGGACATTCACCTCCAGGGCATTACCTGGGGCAAGGGATTCGAGTGGGAGACCACGTGCTTCGACGTCACCCCTATTTCGTACGCGCAAATGGGTCTACTGCCCCAGATGCAACGCGCGGAGCGGGAGATCTACCTGAATATCGAGCGACTCCTCCGGGCGTCGGGCCGAAGCGTTCCATCGCTCAATGTTCCGAATCGTTACCTCAGCGCATGAGTTGAGGATGCGTACACGGCTCCTCATGACCGCATTCGCATTGGCGGTCGGGTGCACGCAAGCTGATCGCAAGACAAGAACCTCCGACTCATCACAGATGGCGGCAGTGCGTGCATGTGGTGGCGACAGCAGCCTGCTCGATGGAGATCACGCCGGCGCGCTGCGGCTCGGAATGCCACTGGATTCAGCCATGGCGCTCTGTCCCTCGGCCCGTGACACCGTCACGCTCGATGAAGGTGAGCGGGTGCGGGTCCTCTCGAACAGCGACCGTGGTGATACCCTGGTCGTTCGAATAGTCTCGGACAGAATCCATTCGATCATCGTGCGATCGCGTCGATTCCATACGAACGATTCGTTGCGCGCCGGCACACCCGTCGCGCGTCTCTTGTCCATTCCCGCTCTTACCGGTGGTGCCGGGGAAGGCGCGTTCTACGTCTGGAGCGACGACAAATCGGTGTGCGGCATGAGCTTTCGACTCGACGATCGAACGGCGGACGCCATGTTTAGAATCCGTCACGTCACACGACGTACGCTCGAGCCCTTCGCGGGAGCTGGTTACGTGACGGCCATCCTCGTCCGCGGGTGTCCGCCGACGCGTTGAGAGCTGGCGTACGTCCTACGCGACCGCTTTCGCCGCACTGCGCCTCTTCGCACGTTCGAAGATCGCGCCACCGAGCTTCGCGATGCCGAGGACAACGCCAACGAGAATGAGCAGAGGGAGTGCGGTGCGCAGCACGACCTCGCTCCACCCTGATCGGCCGAGTGCTGCGGGCGGCGCACTTGACTCCAACGCACGGAGCATTGCGTTCGCCTCGCGCGAGCTCGCGGGTCGCGACGCCCCGACCGCGGTTCGCGGAAAGCGCGTAAATGCCGGTTCACCGTTCCGGTCGAATCCCACCACGACGCCTGCACCGAGGTGATCGCCGGTCGCCGCAATATTCAGGACCCAGACGCCTTCGTCGCCCCACGTCTTGTTGACGGTGTAGCCATTGGGCTTCTCCGTCAGCGTAAAGGTCAGCGGCACCGAGCGTCGCTCGCCATTCACGAGACCCTCAGCCGTTCCCGTGAGTGGTAGGGGCAGGGGATCACCGTGATGGAGCGTCCTGATGAGCATGAAGCCGGGGAAGTTTGGCCGGAACTCGACGGTCAACCAGGGCGGGCCGGCCTGCGCGGGGGTTGCGAAGGCGAGGGTGAGGGCGAGGGCGAGAAGGAGGCGGCGCATCGGAGCTCCAGGTGGGGGCACAGATGAGATGCGCGGGAACGGGCAGGGGTTTAGATGCTCCTGGCGCGCCGGCATCAGGACGTGCCAGCTGGAATGGAGTCGCTGGACGGCGCCTGCTGACCTGGGCGATTGATGATCCCGCGAATCGAGCCTGAATGAAGATGCGATCGGAGCCCTCTCTGCCAGAGTCGGCCACAATACCTATTGTGCAACCGCCCGTATCAGGATTTTCATTCTTGGGTCTTCTCCCGATCGAGTGGGTACTTCAGCCCCTTTTCAGAGCTCCGGAAG
>JAZJZK010000046.1:0-2557 GCA_040389905.1 Gemmatimonadota bacterium
GCGAACGCGGTGGTGGCGAGAACCTCGAGGGAACCCTCGCCGTTGATGCTGCCAGCGAAGACCTTGTCCCCAGTTGTTTTTTCGACCGGAACGCTCTCTCCCGTCACCGGAGCCTGATTGAGACTGGAACGTCCCACCACGATATCGCCGTCAGTCGGAATAGAGCCGCCGGGCTTCACGATAAAGGTGTCGCCAACGACGAGCTCTGAGACCGGGACCTCGATCTCGACTCCATCGCGCCGGACCGACGCAACCTTCGGCGTGAGGTCCATCAAGGCACGGACCGCCGAGCGCGTCTTTGCCTCAGTGTAGCCTTCAGCCGCCTCGGACATCGAGTATAGGAAGGCCAGCATCGCGCCTTCCGATGGAGCACCAAGGGCGGTGGCGGCGACCGCTGCCACCAGCATGAGCAGCTCGATGCCCACCGCTTTCTCATGCAGCAGCTCATCGAGCGCCTCTCGGCCAAAGTAGTACGCGCCGGATGCGAGTGAGCATAGATAGAGGGCCCACACTACAGGGTCTCCTGCGCCCGCACGCGACAGGCCCCATCCGGCGGCGAGCAGAAGCCCAGACAGCGCGGATGTGACGACCTTGGGGTTCCGCCATGGTGCCGGCGGTCCGGCGCCGGAATCCTGATCGCGAACAGGAAAGCCGCTCGCCGCGAGCAGGGAGCGAAGTGTGCGCTCGGAACCCTCGTGATTAGAAATGGTCGCGGTCAGCCGCGCAGATTTTGGGTAGATGGTCAAATCGCGCACTTCGGCACCTTCCAGCGCGCGCTTCAAGCGTGCCGCGTCATTCTCGCAATCCAGGTTGCGCACGTAGAGCGATATCGTGCGCTCCTCCGCGTTGCCTCCTGAATCAAGGTGGGACGTCATACGTCGGCCCGTGCGAGCGCTGATGGCATGGAGTGTTCATCGGCACGCAGCAACGCCCGCGCTTGCGCGCGCTCCTCGATCCACGCGTACACGGTCGGCAGCACCAGGAGCGTCAGCAATGTCGCGGACATCAGACCGCCAATGACGACTGTAGCAAGTGGTCGCTGCACCTCGGCTCCGGCACTCGTGGAGATCGCCATTGGCACAAAGCCGAAGGAGGCGACGAGTGCGGTCATGAGCACAGGCCTCAGCCGGGTGAGCGAGCCCTCTCGCACGGCGTCCTTCAATGAAAGGCCCTCCTCGCGCAGCTGATTGATGTACGAGACCAAAACGAGCCCATTGAGGACGGCTACGCCGAAGACGGCAATGAACCCTACTGAGGCGCTCAGGTTCAGGTGAATGCCACGCACCCATAGGGCCGCAATGCCGCCAATGAGCGCGAACGGCACGTTGAGCATGACAAGCGCGACCTGCCGCACTGTGCCAAAGCTCGCATACAGCAGCCCCGCGATGATCAAGAGCACGGCGGGCACGATGATACCGAGGCGGCGCATCGCACGAGACTGATTCTCAAACTGGCCACCGTACGTAAGGAAATAGCCCTCGGGCAGCTGCACCTTCTCCGCGATGGCGCGCCGCACATCCGCGACGAAACCGCCGAGATCGCGGCCACGCACATTGGTTTGCACGACGATGTACCGCTGACCGCCTTCATGATTGATGACTTCGGGTGCCTCCACTGATTGCACCCGCGCGACCTGCGACAGAGTAATGGTGCCACCTGCAGGCGTACGCAAAAGCGTCTGTCCAATTGCCTCCGGGGTGGAGCGATACTCGGAACTGAGTCTGATGACGACAGGCACACGACGACGGCCATTGATGACCTCCGTCGCTTCCATGCCACCGATTCCCATCTCCATGGCGTCGCGCACATCATCGACGGTGAGACCGTAGCGTGCGAGTGCGACCCGGTCGATGTCGAGCTCGAGCTGGAGTGTGCCAGCGCTGGCACCAACAAACGGCTCCTCTGCGCCGGGGACTCGCTCCACCACTTCCTTGATGGCTTCAGCCTTCTCCTGGAGAATCGGAAGACTGTCGCCATAGAGCTTGATCCCGAGTTCTGTTTTTACTCCGGACACGACTTCGTCGAGGCGCATCCGCATAGGCGCACTGAAGTCGAACTCCAGGCCAGGGATGTCACTGAGTGCCGAATCGAGGCGAGGGATAAGATCTTCGACGGTACCATCCATCCCAGGCTTGAATGTGACGTAGACGTCGGCCTGGTTGAGGGCCATCGTCTCCGTCGCTTCATGCGGCCGGCCGAGGTTCGTGACGACGTTCGCAACTTGCGGAAAGCGACGAAGTGTCTGCTCGACGTCATGTGACACCGCGACGCCCTGTCCGAGCGACACACTCGGATCACGCCGAGTTTCGACCAATAAATAGCCTTCATCAAGCTGCGGCATGAACTCGGTTCCCAAGAAGGGCACTACGCCGAGCGCGGCCGCGAGCAGTATGACGGCGATGGCGACAACACGTCTCCGGTGGACGAGGGCCCAACCGAGCAACCGCTCGTAGCGCGTCCTCAGCGCCACGAACCAGCGCGCGTCGTCATGACCGCCTGTGGAAGCCCCGGCGCCGCGTTCGTCATGGGCCGAGCGAGCAGCACGGGCACGCGTCAG
>JAZJZK010000047.1:0-8841 GCA_040389905.1 Gemmatimonadota bacterium
CAATCTACTATTCACAGCCGGGTTTTCACACAGTCTCTCGCTCGGGGTGACAACTCTAGAAATTGGCTGTTCAGGATGGGAACTATTTGGCAAACGCGAACCAGTTCTGGCCCCATGTGAACTCGAGGTTGCCGTTCTTGAGCGTCGCATGGCCGCCTCCCCATGCCTGGAGATTCCCGGAGAAATCGGCACCGTCGTGCGTCACCTTCCACTTGCCGCCCGGGTTTCCATTGTAGATGTACGTGCCATCGGCTTTCAGTTCGAGCGTGCCAACGGTCTGCGCGACGCCGTGCCAGACGCCAACGAGCAACTTGGCGTTGGCCGCCGCCCTCTCCGGGATCACGGTGGACGACGACGTCTTGATGCCTTCCAAGGTGCTCGCGGCCCACACACCCGACTCGTTGAACTTCCACCTCCCCGAGAACGACTTGCCGTCGGGCTTCATCGTAAGCTGCACCTGACCGTCGGTGTGCGTGCGGCCGTCGCGCGTGAAACTTCCAATGAGATCGCTGCCGCTGCCATTCCCGCCGATGGCACCCTCGGCCCAGCCGCCAACGATGCGTCCGGACACACCGTTCCCCTGCTGCGTGAGAATGAACTGGCCCCAATCGTTGTTCACCGTCCAGGTGCCGGTCCACGACACGGACGCGGGAGGCGACGGCGCGACCGGACTTGCCGGCACGGGAGTCGGGACGGACTTCGGTGGTCTCGATGGCGATGGGCTCGGCGGCGGCGCAGGTCGATCGAGCTCGACCGGCTTGGACGGCGGATCAACCGCGATCGTCTTGCCTTGGTAGACATCCACCGGTTGCGCGGGTTTATCGACCGCAATGGTCTTGCCTTGGTAAACGTCTACCGGATTAGCGGGTTTATCCGGGACGATCGCGTTGCCCTGCACGACATCTATTTCCTTCGCGCGGACGGCGAGCACCTCCTTGGCGCGCACGAAGCCGAGATCGGCGGAGGCTCGGATGTCGGCGTCCGCTCCCGGCTGATCGCCCATCTGTTTGAGCAGCAGTGAGCGATTGTACAAGGCAGTGCCGTTCTTCGGGTCGATGCGAAGGGCTTGATCGTAGTCCTTGCGCGCATTCGCGAGGTCGTTGGTCTGTCGATACGCGATGGCCCGATTGTCATACGCGGCCGATGTAGGGTTCAGTTCGATCGCCCTCGTATACGCGGCGATCGCCTCCGGGAACTTCTTAGCCGCGCGCAATGCAGCACCCTGCGTGAACCACTCACGAGCGGCCCGCTTGGCACTGTCGGTTGCGGCGGGCGCGCCTTGCGCCGAGGCGCGCAGGATGGGCACGGTGAGCGCAACGCCGAGCGTAAAAAGCATCGTGGCGAGTCCGATGGAACGGGAACGCCGACTGGAACGGGTGCGGTAGTCGATCATGTGAGGACATGGTGAAGGGCCGTGAGGGATGCATCAGCACTTCGTGCCGCGGAACTTCGATTCGTCGATCGTGAACCCCGCCGCACGCAGGGCGCCCGTCATGGTGCTCTTGACCCACTGTGACGACTTCTTGCCCCCGTTGTCGCACGTCATATCCCAGTGGCGGCCGTCGTACGGTGACGACTGCTTGGTCAACCGCGCCCCGGTGATCGTGGCCGTTGTAAAGACGTCCTCCCATTCCGACCGCTTGGCGAGAAAAAGCGCCGGGATGTTGTTCGGAACCGTCGAAGACCACCCGGCATCATCCGGCATCGAGGTGTTGACCGCATCGATCAAGCCCAGGAACACCACCGGCGCGCCACATTCGGCCATCACCCGCTTGGCTGCTGCCATCGCGATGATCGCGCCTCGGCTGAAACCGACGATCGCCGCGTTCCGAATTCGCTTCTGGCGCATATCGTCGCAGACCTGGTTCACGACGTCGTTCAGGATGTTCTTGGCATCCTTCGCAAACGCGAAGTCAGTGACGCCCGGATGGTAGTAGCTGTTTGGTTGTGCAGCCTCGTACAACTGGAAGGTGGCGTTCTGGTGCTTCGCCTCCGAACTCGTGCCGTCGACCAGGTAAACCCGGTTGGCAAGTTGGACGTTGCCGGTGAAGACTTGCTGTGCCTGGGCTTGAGGTAGCCAGCGACGGGTGCCGTAGTTTTCTCGATCAGGGCAGTCCCATAGGGACAGTGGCTGGCCCTCTGTGCTCGCTCGGCTCTTTCCACCGCTAATATCGATGCAGCGGCCGCTGCCGCTGACGAATTCACCGCGAGCGGAGTAGCTCCAGCGATGACTGTCGCCCGCGCCGCCCAGCGGACGGCACGGGTACAACTTGATTGGATCGCCGTTGTTACCCCTCGCCGGGTAGTAATCAAGGCACATCTGCCGCCCGTCTCGTCGCGCCACGCCCCCATTGACGACCACGTGCCCGTCCGGTTGGACGACGATCTGCTGTAGCGACGACGTGGTCATGCGAGGACAACTCCTCAATACAACCGCGCTGCCGTCCGGCATGTCCGCAGATGCCGGACTGAGGCACATCTGTGGGTTGGCGCCACTGGACATCGGACTCTGCGCGAAGCCCGACATCGGGGCCATGGCAGTGAGGAGAATGACTGCAAGAACTGCAACGACTCCAGCCAGAACCTTGCGACCGCTACCGCTCCGTCGTTGTACAGAAGGGATAGACATGGCAGGGGATGGTTGATTGAGAAAAAGCGTGAACGTGGCGAGCCTCACCACGCCGTGGCCAATAAACTACGGCCGTTTCTACGCGTTTCTGTCCTCCAAACACTGACATGTACTATCGGCGAATACTCAAGGTCGTGGCGTCATGGCGGGACGCTATCGAAATCGCATACCGTTGGGAGCGATCGCGCCTGGCTTCGGAACCGTGAACGGCTCCGCGGGCTTCGGCAATTTGGGCTTCCGTTCGTCGATGCGTGGCTTGGCTCCTGGCGCCGACGGCCGCGTATCTGCAGTCGCCGACTTCATGGTTAGCGCAATGCGATTGCGCTGGAGGTCCACGCTGATCACGCGCACCTTCACGCGCTGTCCAACCGAGACGACTTGATTGGCGTCCGTCACGTACCGGTCGGACAGCTGGGACACATGGACGAGGCCATCCTGATGCACGCCGACGTCGACGAACGCGCCGAAGGCGACGATGTTCGTGACCACGCCTTCGAGCTCCATGCCTTCGCGTAGATCCTTTGGTTCGGTGACGTCGTCGCGGAAAGCCGGTGCTTCGAACGCCGCACGCGGATCGCGCCCCGGCTTCTTGAGCTCACCGAGAATGTCCTTGAGTGTCGGCAGTCCAACCTCATCAGATACGTAGCGTTTGAGTTCGATCTCCTCGACACGCTTCTCATCGGCGATCAACTCGGCGACCGACGTCCCCGCGTCGCGGGCCATCTGCTCGACCAGCGCGTAGCGTTCCGGGTGCACGGCACTCGCGTCGAGCGGATGCGTGCCGCCGCGGACACGGAGGAATCCCGCCGCTTGCTCGAACATTTTCGCTCCCAGCCTCGGCACCTCGAGGAGCGCGCGGCGCGAACGGAAGCCACCCTGCTCGTCGCGCAACTTCACGATGCTCTGTGCGAGCCCTGGTCCGACTCCCGAGACATATGAAAGCAGCGCGACGGACGCAGTGTTCACTTCGACACCGACGCGATTCACTGCGCTGACGACGATGTCCTCGAGGCGCTTCTTGAGGCGACGCTGATCGACGTCATGCTGATACTGACCGACGCCGATCGACTTGGGGTCGATCTTTACGAGCTCGGCGAGCGGATCCTGAAGGCGTCGTGCAATGGATACGGCACCGCGCAGGGACACATCGAGCCCTGGCAGTTCGTCGCGCGCGAGCTCACTCGCCGAGTAGACGGAAGCGCCGGCTTCGTTGACAACGACGACCTGCGGTGGCGTAGCAAGGTTCGCGTCCTTGAGCGTCTGCCGAGTGATCGCTTCGGTTTCGCGCGATGCGGTGCCGTTGCCGATGGCGATGAGTTGCGCCGATGTGCTCGATACGAGGCGAAGCAGCGCAGCGGAGAAGCGGTCGGGCTGGTGGAGCATCCAAGCATCGGTGTGCAGCACGGAGCCTGTGCGCGACACCGCTGCGACTTTGACACCGGTGCGGAAGCCTGGGTCGAGTCCGATGACGATGCGCTCGCCCGCCGGGGCGGCCAGAAGCAACTGCTCCAGGTTGCGTCCGAAAATGGCAATCGCTTCTTCGTCAGCGCGCGTCTTGAGCTCGAGACGAAGTTCGACTTCGATCGAGAATGCCAGCAGGCGCTTGTACGCATCACGAGCGACCAGTTCGAGCTGGCTCATCGCCTTCCGGCCGTGCTGCGCGCGCGCGATCAAGCCGTTGACGATTTCCTCAACTGGAGCCGCAACCGACCATGCGAGCATGCCTTCCTCTTCGCCTCGCCGAATCGCCAGGATGCGATGCGAGGGAATGGCGCCGAGCGGTTCGGAGAATTCGTAGTAGTCGGAAAATTTGGAGACTTCCTTCTCCTTGCCCGTCACCACGTGCGACGACACGGCGCCTTTGCGACGCGTGAGATCGCGAATCCATGCGCGCGTGTCGGCGTCTTCAGCGACACGCTCGCTGAGGATGTCGCGTGCGCCGGCGAGCGCATCCTCGGCGCTCGGAACTTCCTTCTCCGTATTGACATAGGCGGCCGCTGCGCTGAGTGCGGACGCGTCGGCCAGCTCGCCGGACCAGATGGCGTCAGCGAGCGGTTCGAGCCCGCGTTCGCGCGCGATGATAGCGCGCGTTCTCCGCTTCGGCTTGTAGGGGAGGTACAGATCTTCGAGTGCCTGCTTTGTGGTCACCGCATTTAGTCGTGCCGACAGCTCGGGCGTCATCTTCCCCTGCTCTTCGATCGACTTGCGGATGGCGGCGGACCGGTCGGCCAGTTCTCGCAGGTATTCGGAACGCTCCTGAATGGCGCGGAGCTGGGTTTCGTCGAGGCCGCCGGTGACTTCCTTGCGGTAGCGGGCGACGAACGGGAGGGTGTTGCCCTCGCCGAACAGTTCGAGGACACTTGCGACCTGCCGATGCTGGAGCGAGAGCTCGCTGGCGACGGTGGCGGCGATCTGCTGGTTGAGTTCCATCTCTATGCGAACACGCGAATCAGGGAACGGCTTCGTACGGGACGCGCAAGGTGATCGACGTGCTTCCGTGATGCAACGGCTTGCCGATTCGGTGGACTTCGGCGATAGCGCGATGCACCGAACCTCACCGCCGCTCGGCGGCACCTCGATACGCGGAAGGAGCCCTCCCTCCGGGCGAGCAGCCCATCAGTCGAGACCTGAACGCCATCCTGAATCGTCGATACGCCTTTCGTATCCCCGATGCCTCCGAACGACGGTCAGAAGCCCAGGTATTCAGATCCGCCGCCGTCCAATGCCGGGGCATTCCATAGATCTGAGCAACTCCCTTCCCGTATTGACATGTGGTAGTGAGCGTCCACCTTCCACTATGGCAACCGTGGGCCTAGCGACGGCATCGGAGCTTCCAACGTAACGTTGCAAGTGAGCAGGCTCGGCAACGCATACAATGGCAAGGAAGACTGTTCCCTTGCGACTGATACATTTTGGTATGCCTATTTGATGCGTTTCGCCTGCCTACATACGTGCCATTGTTATGATAACCGACACGTCTCCTAGTCCAACATGAGTAGAGTATTCCATTTCGACGTCTGTGTGATTCATGGGGCGAGCGATCGCGCAATCGCCCGCGAGATCGCGGAGCGCCTCAAACTCAGAGGACTACGAGTCTGGTTCGATGAGTGGGAGATCCTCTCGAGTGACATTGCCGCAGAGTATGAGAGCGGATTGGAGCGCTCACAAACCCTTGTGCTTTGCGTTTCGGCTAAGACGTCCAGTGCGGAGCACACGCGCTTCGCAACCAGTGCGATGCGTTTTCGTGATCCGTTGAACGGTGATCGCGGCGTTGTTCCAGTCCGCGTTGACGAGTCGTCAGCTGATGAGAGTTCGGCCAGCAATAGCTACATCGACTGGTACGCACCGGATCGTGAAAGGGAGTTTGCACGACTTCTTGACGCGTGTAGCGCAATAGCGGTCGCGACGCCCGAGGCAGACGGAGGGCTCACGCCGGGATTGCGCTTCAGGAACGCGGGCAATCGAACACGTACGCCGTCACCGGGACGCAACTTCGCGTTGGTGGCGATGACCGACGACGGCGACACTGGGATATCGGGAGGTGCCGACGGCAATATTAGAGTCTGGGACCTCAATACCGGAGTCCTCAAGCTCACAATGCAAGGGCACACGGACTTGCTGCATGCTGTCGCGCTGTCATCAAGCGGGAATCGCGCTGTCTCCAGCTCGACAGACGGCACTATGGTACTCTGGGAGATGCGTACCGGGAATATTCTTCGGACTATTGCGCATCACGCGCTCCGCGTATGCACTAGCGGCAATGGACAGACTATCGTGTCATGCGGCGGCAAAGACGATACTAACACTGTCGTCACGAATGATGTCTTTGTATGGGATGCCGACTCAGGTGAATGTCATGGCGCGATGCGGGGCCACACGGGCCGCGTGACATGCACCGCCATCAGCCGGGATGGCACGGTCGCTGTGTCCGGAAGCGATGACGCGTCACTCATTGTTTGGGACGTCTCATCGAAGACAGCGCAAAGTATTCTCTATGGACACACCGCCAAGGTTACCGATGTCGCTATTACGGGTGACGGTACGCGAATCGTGTCTTGCGGTCGAGACAGGACCGTTCGTGTTTGGGATGTGCAAACGGGCACGGCCATCGCGATCCTTGAGGGCCATACGAAAGCGGTGAGGGGCGTGGCGATTTCGGACGACGGGCTGCGTGTAGCATCGGGAGGCGACGATGAGGTGTTGCGTGTCTGGGACCTTCAGAACAGCGCACCGCTGACAGTCTTTGGAAAGAGTAGGGCTAAGATCGTCGGCGTAAAGCTGAGTGCCGATGGTAGGCGAGTGTTCTCCGGATCGTTTTCCAACTACGCCAACAGCTGGCCGCTACCTCCGAGCAACAGTGGCCCCTGGAAGTCCCCGACGCACCGACAATACACGAACGCGAAGGTGCTCCTCGTTGGCGAGAGTGGTAGTGGGAAGACGGGCCTATCCAAGCGACTCGCCGGCAATGTCTGGGAGCCAAGCGACTCTACGGTCGGCGCATGGGCGACCCACTGGAAGTTGCCAGTCTCTCCGGACGGCAACATTGAGCGGGAGATATGGCTCTGGGATTTTGGAGGCCAAGCAGATCAACGTCTTATTCACCAGCTCTATATGGAGGACACCGCCTTGGCCGTATTGGTCTTTGACGGCCAGCGCGATGATTTGTTTGAGACATTAGGCCAATGGGATCGCGACTTGGCAAGGGCATCAAGACTCCCCTTCACAAAGCTCCTCGCTGCCGGGCGAGTGGATGCAGGTGGGCTACGGCATACGCGCAATCAATTGGACAAATTTGCCTCAGAACGTGGCTATGCAGGGTACCTGGAGACCAGCGCTAAGCGAGACATCGGCTGCAACGAACTAATGGAGGCCATCCTTAGCGGGATTCGGTGGACCGCGATACCGTGGCGCTCCTCGCCACGGTTGTTCACTAGGCTGAAGGAGGGCATACTGCGACTCAAAGACGATGGGCGAGTCTTGATGCGATTCAACGAGTTGCGCGATGCCTTGCGTCTTCAGTTGGCTGGCGAGTCTTCTCCGTTTAGTGAAGAGGAGCTGAAGGCGGTGGTAAGTCTGCTTTCCGGTCCGGGAGTCGTTTGGGAGCTCGCGTTTGGGCGTTGGATCTTGCTACAACCCGAACGCATCAATGCCTACGCGCAGGCCGTCATCCAGACTTTCCGGGCTGATGCTTTTGAGCGCGGATGCATATCCGAGGCGCGAGTCCTTGCCGGCGATCTTGCCTACCAATCGTCGGTTCCACGGTTGCCGCCCGAAGAGGAGAGGTTCGTGCTCTTGGCTATGCACCAGACTTTGGTCGAGCGCGGTCTGTGCCTGCGAGAGTTTACCGATGATGGCCCTCTACTCATTTTTCCGAGTTACTATCGACGTGAGCGACCTGAGCTTGTGGGACATCCCGCCGTAATCGCAAGCTATAGGTTCCACGGCTCCCTCGACGACATATATGCGACTCTCGTAGTCAGGCTGCACCATACGCAGCCGTTCCGGCAGGATCAGCTTTGGCGCTACGCGGCCGATTTCAAGACGCTGACTGGAAAACAGCTCGGCATAAAAATGACGCGTCGGGCTGAGGGCGCCGGTGAGCTAGAAGTGTATTTTGACCCCACTATACCAGTGGAGGAACAAATCATCTTCAGCCGGTATGTTCACGAGCATCTTCTGCAGAAAGCGCAGTCGGTTGTCCGTCTGCGTCACTATGTCTGTCCTCACTGTGGCACTCCAGTCGGGAATCGAGAAGTAGCGATGCAGCGGCTGGAAGTATGGCTACGAGGCAAAGGCAGCGCGCCAATGATAGGGATGGACCGGCAACATGGTCTTCCGTCAAGTGACAGTCCCACAATCATCTGCCAGCAATGCGAAAAGCGCATGTCGCTTTGGGACCACTTGGAGCAATGGTTTGCAGACCCAGAGTTGCGTCAACGCGTGCAGGAGCTTCAGCAACAAGCGTCTCTGGTACTTGACAATGAGAGCAAAGAGCGCGCACTCGTCGGTGATGTGATCTCAACCGTGGCTCTTGCAGGACAATTGTGCAGAGAGTTCAATGTTAGCGACCATGGCATTGACATGGAGGTCGAGTTCAAGAACGATCTTGGGGAAGCAAGCGGGAGAAAACTCTACCTGCAGCTGAAATCGGGTGACTCATCCCCGGTGGCCACCTCAAACTCCTCCACCCGTGGCCGGGTCAAACTCCCCCA
>JAZJZK010000048.1:0-4895 GCA_040389905.1 Gemmatimonadota bacterium
GTGCCGACCGCGGCCAGCACCAGCGTGGCACCGATGACAACGAGGCGATGGCGAAGCGACGCGGCGATGAGCCGATCAATGAGGGGGCCCATGCTACATCTCCATGGGCATGGAGCCCTTCTTCATCTGCGCGCGAACTGAGATGGCGCCGCGCGTCACAACGATGTCTCCCTTTGAAAGTCCTCGCAGCACGGCGATGCGTCCGTTCGCCCGTGTGCCGATCTCGACGACCTTCGGCTGAAAGTACGCGCCACCCTTGCTGTCGGGTGTCGCAAGAAAGACAACGGACTTGCCGTCCAACGTCTGAACGGCGTCTTCGGGAACGAGCACCGCGGTGATCTGGTCAGAGCCGGCCGCGAGCACTGATGCGATCATCTCTGCCTTCAGCTTGCCCGCACTTGGAACCATGCCGCGGACCAAGAGCGTACGAGTCTCCGCGTCGAGACCCGCGCCAACGGCTGTGATGCGAGCGGTGAACGTCTCGCCGGGGAAGGCGGGTACGCTAAAGCGAAGTTGTCCACCCGTCCTGAACATCGCGGCGAACTTCTCAGGGGAGTTCACCTGAAGCCACAAGCTCGAGGGATCGGTGACGACCACCAAGGGCGCACCTGCTTCCACGACGCTGCCCGGCACAGCGGTCCGCTGAAGCACGACACCGCTCAATGGAGAGCGAAGGACGATCTCACCACTGGGGGATACGCCATCCGCGCCCAACTGCCGCGCCGTGCTGAGTGCACGCCGATGCTCCGCTTCCGCTTGTGTGAGCGCTGCACGCGCGGCCTCGTCATCGGCCACGGCGCGTTCATAGTCCTGTCGAGGAATGGCTTTGATCGTCAGCAGTCGCTCAGCACGATCACGGGCGCCTCTTGCGTACACCGCCGACGCTCGGCGTGCAGACACCTCCGCCACCGCTTTCAATACATCAGACTGCGCCATGCCGGCGTCGGGGCTCTGCAGTGTCACGAGCACCTGTCCCTGGGCGACGCGATCACCCGGCTGCACCCTGACCGCCAGAACGCGACCGCCAGCCGGCGCACCAAGGCGAGATGTCCGGTCCTCGTTTGGAACCAACTGCGCTGGTATGGTAGCCACAGAGGCGCTGCTGCCGAGCGAGGCCGGCGCCCACAGCACGCCGCCGTGCTTCACCTGCGCCGACGTGAAGGCGATTCCTTTTGACGACGAGGATTCATCCTCCGCGCCCGCAGTTGGACCACCCATCGACATCCCGGGCATGTCGGCCATCTTCGCTGATTCTGACTTTACAGCGACGCGATGAGTGGTGTCTGGGAGTTTCGAGTCGCTCTTGGCGCACGCGGAGAGCAATGCAACGACGATTAGGCTAGCGGGCTGTATGTATCGCATCGAATGAGTGCCGTTCGTGAACAGAGCGGAGAGTCGGACCTTCGCATTGCCGGTCATCGGGGCACCTGCAGCGTCGGCATGGGTGAGGAGAGCACCTGATCGGGCGGAGTACCTAACGCTGCAGCAAGTGCGAGAACGCTTTCGTGCTGGGTGAACAATGCGCGATAGAAAGCGATGCGCACTTCCCCCCACACACGTGCGGCGTCCAGCACACTCAGGAGCGGCACGGCGCCCTCGCGATAAGCGCCCAGGGCGATGCGACGTGACTCGTCCGCGCGCGCAAGAACCGCAGGCATCGCAACCGAGTCCCCCGATTGAGGCGCTGCCAAGACCGTGGTGCGCCGCAAGAGAACCGTGGCAGCATCCAATGCCCCTTGGAGCTCCGCGGAGGCTGCGCGCTGTGCTGTGGCAAGTTCGAACTCGGCAACACGCTGCTCCGCAGTGGCGCGGGCGATTTCCCCTCCGTTCTGCGTGAACAACGGGATCGGCAGGGTTACCCCGGCAATGAGCGAGGTGAAGCCACCAGTCTGCTTGGTGCCAAGCGTTGCGGACAAATCGCGAATGAGCATGCGCCGCTCCAGCGCCAAGCCTGCTGCTGAACTGCTCACACGTTCGCGCGCTGCCCGCACTGACGGTGTGTGCTCCGCGAGCGCGACGGCGGGTTCAATGCGCGCGTCCAATGATTCGGCCAACCGCCACTGTAGTGGACGATGAGTGATGGCGAGGACGAACGGAGCCGTTGTGGACGTCCCCACGAAACTGGAAAGCGTCGCTTGCTCGCGCGCCAGATCCGCCTCCTGCATGGACATGTCGGCGCTGACGCGGTCGGCCTCGAGACGCGCACGAATGAGGTCAGCTTCGGATGCGATGCCTTCTTTCACCCGTGACTGGTTGTAGACCACAACGGAGTCGAGCCAGGCTGACAGATCCCTCGTGACGTTGAACGCCACCTGCGCCATTGAAGCGCGATAAAACGCGTGCGCGGCATCGAGCTCCAAGCGGATGGATGCAGTACGCGCATCTGCTTCGACGGCACGAACATCGGCGTCTGCACGAGCGATGCGAGGGCCACGCTGATAGAACGGCTCGAGAGGAACCATCAACATCGTCATCGCTTCGCGGTCCATCGAAACCGCGCCGCGGCCCGGTATGGGCGTGTTCTCGACCTGATACTGAAAGACTGGATTAACGAAGTTTCCCGCTGTTCTCCTACTGCCGCGCGCAGCCGCGATACGCGCGAGAGCAGCTTGGCCTTGCGGGTGTGCATCGCGCGCTCGACTGAGCACATCGAGCAGTGTCAGTGTGTCAGGGCGACTGTGCGTCGTCGCGGCGGTGCCGACGCGCGCGCCAACGGGGCTTGGGCCTTGGGCGGCCGCGCCGAGAGAGAAAAACGGCAATAGCGCCAAGAGAAATTGAAAAATGCGGGGCATGCGAATCCGAGGATGACAGCAATCGCATGGCGGCCGACGGCCGCCGAGGAGGCGATTGCTGCGCGCAACGGCCGATTGCCGGCTGCGGCGCGAGTGCGAACAGCGATGTTGTGGACAGGGTGCGCGCATGGGGCGCGACCCAGATTGCGCGGGCAGGCATCGCTCACGGCGACTGACTACCACTGGCTGTCGGCGACGAGCCGACAGGGCGCACTACGCCCTATGAGGCGACTTGCGGCGGCGGAAGGAGTGGCTCTGGCGCCGCATGGGACAACGACGTGGGCGAAGCCACGAGGGACAATGGAAGCACCGAGGCCGCGACCGTCACGAGTTGCGCTGATGGTGTAGCAGCCGTACAGGACTGACAGCCACAGCCGATATCGCCGGCGGTCTCCACCGCCGCCGCCCTCACGGAGCGGGTCCCCGCATCCGTCGCCGACGTCGATGCAGAGGATTGCTGCATTCCAGCCATTTCACCCCGAGTGGCGCAGGGCATCCCTTCGCCGCCAAACACCACGAACAGCGAACCGTACGCCGAACAGCCGAGACACCACACCGTCACAAGGGCGGTGCAGAGGGCGGTGAGGCGAGCGACGAGCGAGCGAGACCGGGTCATCTCACGAAAAGATACTAGAAGCTCGCGGCACAAGCGCAAGCGCGCTTCGATGAACGCGTCGACGGGGAGGGGGGCGCTGGCCTGATGCCAGAACGCACCGATGCCGCCGACGGATTGACTTTCGGAGGCACCGGCATCGCTCGGGTCAGTCGCAGGTCTTGCCACTACAGCAGCACGGTGCGCCGTCAGTACAGCACGGACAATCCGGGCAATCACAGCAGCTGGAGTCTGCGAAGTCGGGAAGGTGTGACATGAAGGGCTCCTGGGCCAGAAGAAACGCGGATTCGGACGAATCTGCGTGCGGGCTAGGAAACGCCGCTTGTACACGTTAAACCTTATAGTGACTACAAGGTCAAGCCCCCAATACCCAAATGCGCTGAAGGCGATGGCAACGGTTCCTAATAGCTCGAAAGGGCTCCCCCGCCGAGCACGGGGCGGCCGCGATTTCAAAGGCGAGCCCTCCACGCCGATAGGACTAAATCGGCAGATCACGATTGGCGCGCTCGCGCAACTCTCCGGCGTCAGAGCGGAGACGATTCGCTTCTACGAACGCGAAGGCGTAATACCTCCCGCGCACAGAGCAGGCGCCGGATCATATAGGCGATACGACGCAAGCGATGCTCAGCGGCTCGAGTTCGTTCGTCGCGCGCGCGATCTGGGATTCAGTCTGGACGAAGTCCGCGAACTTCTCGCGCTGGCGGAAGGAGATCCCAATCGCCCCTGCGGCGACGTGAACCGGATTGCTCGCGCCCATCTGGCTCAGGTGCGCGCGAAGTTACTCCAACTTGAGGCGTTGCGGGGTGAACTGACTCGTCTCATCAGGGCCTGTGATACCAACGAGGGGATTGCTGCCTGTAGCCTTCTTGCCGCCTTGAATGGCGAGGCTGGCGGAAGACGTGGCGGCTGACAAGCCTGAGACTATGGCGGATCGCTAGGAACGGAACGCGAGATCTTCGCAGCGTGGCCTCGAAAACGCGATGCTCAAGGGCCTAGGAGTCGGCGCAGCGCGTGTAACGGTGAGGGCCGCATGACGATGGCCTTATGTGCGGCCTGAAATGCAGCTTCAACGCTACGTTCACGGACGGTCCCGCCGGAGCGAGCAACTAGCACTCACCACGCATGGTCTTGGCTGGATCAGGGCCGGGAACGAACGGCTCGAAACCGTCGTTCGCCGCCCATCTGTCGTAGCGATACGCATCGCGCGATGCCCCGCTACTTCAAGGTCTCGCTGCTCTCCCAGCGAACTGGCTTGATGCCGCAACGAGGAACAGTGCCACGAGCACTGGACCCTGCGGTGGCGAAAGATTCGTGAGCCACACGTATCCCAGCCCAAGCGCGATGCCGCATGTGTTGCCGACCGTTGTGAGCGCCCGGATCGCCGAGCCTTCTGACGATGTGCGGCCAGACAGCCGCGACGTGATGACGTTCAATGCTCCAATCAGAAGGAGCGCGAAACCGGAACCCACAAACCACAACGCGCGCAGTGA
>JAZJZK010000049.1:0-57964 GCA_040389905.1 Gemmatimonadota bacterium
TGCTTCCGGAGCTCTGAAAAGGGGCTGAAGTACCCACTCGATCGGGAGAAGACCCGCTTTTGATTTTGCTTTCGGTTTTGCTTTTTGCCGTTCCGCAGTCCTCTGTGTTCCTCTGTCCTCTGTGGTTCAATTGTTATCTCGCAGTCCGATCAGTGGCTGATATCAACCGCGATGTTCCGCCACTTGCCCTGATTGAAGCGAATGACACTGAGCGCGCACCGCGTCATGTGGCCGATGAGGATCGCCACCCAGATGTGCAGCGGTTGCAACACGCCCATCTGTTTGAGCACGAAGCAGATGCTCAGCGGCACAAGCACCTGTGAGATGATCGAAATGTACAGCGGACTCTTGGTATCGCCGGTGCCCTGAAGTCCGCCGGTGTAGCTGAGCGCCACCGTGATGAACAACCCGGACACACTCAGCACTCGCAGGAGTTGTGTACCGATCTCGACGACGGCCGGCTCGTTCAGGCCGAACATCGCCAACAACTGCCTCGGAAAAAAGAAGTAGAAGATTCCGAGAAAGGCAGCGCCGACGAGACCGATCCGTGCGGCAACGTGCACTGCTTCGTTCGCGCGATCCGCCTTCATCGCCCCCAGGTTCTGGCCGGCGACTGCGGCGGCCGCTCCCATGAGGCCAACGGACGTCCATGTCACGAAGGAGAACAACTGCGAGTACGAGACGGCAAATGCCGCCTGCGCCGCTGCACTCTGCGCCAGCGATCCGATGAACGACAGCATGAACACGCCGCCGATATTCATCGCGATTCCCTGAATGCCCGTTGGCAACCCGTATCGAAAGAGGGACTTGATGATGACCCAGTCCGGGCCGTAGCTGCCGCCACGCGGGAAGGAGACAACCCATCCGCCGTGAATCAGCTTGTAGAGCGCATAGACGGCAACGAGCCCGGAACTCGCGCATGTGCCGATGGCTGCGCCCTTGGTTCCGAAGGCGGGAATGGGACCGAAGCCCCGGATGAGGATCACGTTCAGCACGACGTTGAGAAGCGTCGACACGATACCCAGCACCATCGGCGTGCGGGCATCCCCCGCCGAGCGCAGTGCGCCGCCGAGCATGAAGAACACCATCATCCCCAGGCTGAACGCGAACATGATGCGAAGGAACGGAAGGGCTTCTGCCTTCACGAGTGGTGCAGCGTTCACGAGGTCGAGCAGGAATGGCGACGCGAAGTAGCCAACCGGCGCGAGGATGAAGAGCGAGATGCCCACCGCGGTGAGAAAGGCCTGATACACGGTGCGATCGACCTTCTCTTCATCGCCTGCCCCGGCGAAGCGCGACACCAATACGCTCATGCCGGTAAAGAGCGACATGATGAAGACGATGACAACGATGAAGATCTGCCAGCTCACGCCGATTGCCGCGTTACCACGGAAGCCGACGAAGTGACCGACCATGACATGATCGACGATGCCTTGCAGCCCCCCGATGATGTTCGTGAGCATCGTCGGCCAGGCGATGTTCCAGACCGCGCGCGGCAGCGACCCCTCGACGATCGAGCGATCGAAACGGCGACTCTCGCGTGCGGGACGAGCGGCCGGCACTACGTCGTCAACTTTGGCTTGTTCGGTCGAGGTCAACGTCCAACGCGCTGGTTGAATGGGAGGGGCGTCGCGGCACGCCCGCGCGCGACATCATCTTCGAGGAGCAACGTACCGTTCTCGAGCCACGATGAAACCATCGCCGTCGTGATGGCACCAGCGGCGCGTGCTGGTGCGCTCAGTCGCGTTGCCACGCCGGCAGAGCGATTTCTGCCACCGCGCTTGGCAATGTAGGCGGCGTGATCGGCCAGCGCGATGACCTGCATCCAGCTGTCGGCTTCCGGATCGGCTTCGTTGAAGGGAAACGCCGCGTAGCCAACCGAACACGTCACGCGCACCGCCATTTCGCCATTGATCCGAATGACTTGGGATTCCACCGCACTCCGGAGACGCTCGGCGTGCATGGCGGCGAGCGACCGATCGGTGAAGCGATCGATCACGAGGAACTCCTCGCCGCCCCACCGGACCACGACGTCGGATTGTCGGCAGGTCTCGCGCAACACACGCGCAACCTCCTTGAGTACCTGATCCCCGACTGCGTGACCGTGCTTGTCATTGATTTCCTTGAACTTGTCGATGTCGAGCAGAAGAAAGACGATGTCGGCTTCCTCCGGCTTGAGGCCCCGCTGTGCTGCCTGAAGATGTTTCCGCGTGCTGACGGCGATATCCGCCGTGATTGTCTGTTCGACGTAGCGCCGGTTCTTCGCCTCGGTCAGTGGATCGGTGATGCTCAGTTGCTCGGCAATGCGCGCGTGCTCGATGCGCCGTCGATAGGCGACGAGACCCAGGAGACCCAGAATCACGGCGATCGCGATGACCGCGTTGCGCTGCGATGCCTGCCGTGCCGCGCGCAGATCGCTCTCCGCTTGATCGCGGCGCATGGCGGCGAGTTCCTTGGCGCGTTTCTCCTCTGCGTAGCGCGTTTCGAGCGACGCGATGCGGCGGGTCGTAGTTTCATTGTAGATGGAATCGCTCACGGCCTTCGCTCGTTGGAGCGACTTCAGAGCCGCAAGGTTGCTTTGTGCTGCTTCCTGGGCGGCGGAGAGGGTCTCAAGCGAGCGACGCGTCAGCTCTCGCGAGCCCATCCCGCGCGCTACCTCCAGCGCGCGTTCCGCACTTTGCTGCGCCACCGCGGCGAGTCCGCGCGCGCGCGCCAGCGACGACCGGGCAAGCAGATTGCCGACGAGCAGACCCTTGTCCTCGAGTCCGAGGCCCTTCTCCTCTGCCAGCGCCATGGCGCGCTCGGCACGCACCGTGTCGCCGAGTGCGAGGTACGTCAGCGCGAGCGTCCGATGGGAGGTGGAGATCGCCGCCGGGTCCCCCGATTTCTCGCGGATGGCGAGCGCCTCGGCGTACGCGGTGAGCGCGCGCTTCGGATTGCCGCGCTCGAGGTACATGTCGCCCAGATTGTTCAGCGTACCTCCAATCCGTGCTTGATTGCCGAGTGCACGACGAATGGTGAGTGCGCGATTGAAGTATTGCGTAGCGTGGTCGTACTGCCGCAGGCGGCCATAGACCACGCCGATGTTGTTGAGCGAGAGCGATATGGTCGCGCTATCACCACCTTTCTCGCGAAGCTTGAGCGCCTCGAGATGTTGCGCGAGCGCCTGTGGATAATCCGCGAGGTCGGTTGAGTAGACGAAGCCGAGGTTGTTCAGCGAGTTCGCAATCTCGCGCTCGTCGCCAAGGGAGCGTTGAATCACGAGTGCATCGCGGAACAACGCGACGGCTCGCTCCGGGTCGCCACGACGCTGCGCGATGGTTCCGAGGTTGCTGATGGCGCGAGCCTGGCCGCGGCGCTGGCCGGTGCGCTCCGCGAGCCGGCGCGCACTGTCCGCGGATGCCACCGCCTCGTCGAAGCGTGACAGCTGCATATATGCCCAACCCATTTCGGACAGCGTCAGCACGCTAGCCGCGGAATCCGGGGTTCGCGCCAACTGCTCCAACGCCTGCGTTCCATACGTAATGGCCTGCGCCGGCCGATCGAGCCGGTAAGCGTCCACGAGCCGCGCGAGCACGCGTGCGCGCTCCACGCCCGACAGCGTCGGGAGGAGCGCCTCCAGATCGGCCGGCCGAGGGCCCTGCGCGTGGAGCGGCGCAGCAGCGACAGCAAGTGCGATCACGACGAATCGTAGGAGTCTCGACGACACGTAAAACACCGGCATTCTCTAAGGCATGAATCCCGCCGCGCGCCACAGCGCGGCACTGTCGAATATGCGTCCATCCTTCATGACGAATCGTACGGTGCGAACGTTGGAGATGTTCTCGAGCGGATTCCCGTCGAGCACCAGCAGGTCCGCGCGCTTCCCTGGCTCCAACGTTCCCAACTCTCCGTCGAGCCGCATCGCCTGTGCGGGCACGATCGTCGCCGCACGCAATGCGTCCATCGGCGAGAATCCTGCCTTTACGTACAACTCCAGCTCACGATACACGCTGAAACCCGGAACACCCTCGTCTGTGCCAGCCACGATTGGAATCCCGCCCTCGTGCAAGCTCTTGATCATGGCGAGCGAACGCGCCAGGCGAGCGTGTGCCGTCGCGGTGTCGAGGTTCGCGACCCCCCAGCCCGCGACGCGAAACTGCATGAACGCAGCGGGAAGATGCTGCGTCACGGGCTGGAACGACTGCAGCGGCTCCAGCGTGGAATGTCCGCCGATCTCATTCCAGGAGACGGTGGGGTCGATCACCGTTCCCTTGGCGCGCAGGTGGGCGATGAGGGCACGAACGCTGTCCGAACCCGGTTCGCCGCGAACCGAAAGGTGCGCCACCTGGTCCATTCCGGAGTCGACCGCGGCTCGGAGCGTCAGGGAGGTCGGGATGTGGCCCGTGACCGTCATGTGCAGTGCGTGCGCCTCCGAGGCAATTGCCGAGACGACCGACGGCGAGAGTAGCGAGTACAGCTTCACCTGTTCGAAACCGAGCGCATGGTATGCGCGGACGCTGCGACGTCCCTCGTCCGGCGTCTCGGCGCTCATTGCGCCAAAGGCGTTCGGTCCGCCGCCGTCGATGAGACCAGCGAGGAGCATGCGCGGACCCTCCACACGGCCAGACGCGATCGCACCGCGCAAGTCGGTCGCGAAGGGCAACTCATTGCCCATGTCGCGAACGGTTGTGACGCCGGCCGACAGGTAGACCGACGCCCACTCCGCCTGATGGAGGTGGGCGTGCATGTCCCATAGTCCGGCAATCAGTGTCTTTCCCGCGACGGAGACGCGCTTGGCGTCGCTCGGCACCTTCACGCTCGCACTTGGGCCGGCGGCAACAATCCGTCCACCGGCCACGACGACGGTTGCATCTGAAATCGCCGGGCGGCCAGTACCGTCGATCAACGTGCCGCCAACAAGCGCAACGCTGCCCTCTGCGAATGGCTTCTGCTTTGCCGCGACGGTTGCGAGGTCGCGAATCGCCGCGCGAGACGCGACGACCATGAGCTGCTCGTACAATGGAACGAGTTCCGCGCGCACGGCCTTGAAGGACAGGCCGCCACCCGCACCAGCGAACAGCGCGAGCCGCCCCGCCGCATCGGTCCATAGATACTCCGTGCCCCAGATCACCCCATCGATGGCGAATCGCTGAAGCACGATCCTCCCAGAACCCGCCATGACGGTGTCGGCGCCCGCAGCGCGAACGGTGACTGGGTTGGTCGGGCCACCTGGCACCATCGCGATCGGTGCATGGCTCCCGTGCGACTGCCAGTACCGAACGAGGGCCAAATGCTGGGAAAACGGTTGAAAGGGCGAAATCGCGAAGGCCATCGGGGGAAGATCGACCGACGTCGCCACACCATTTCGTAGCACCGAGGCACGCCGACCCTCCACATCGACGCGAGTGACGACGGTGCGCGTGGTGTCCACCACGCGGACGACGTCGAGGTGCGACGGAGCGTAACCCGCGCCGAGCGACATCGTGGCCGCGAATCGAATGCGGCGCCCGCGATCCACGTAGTCGAAGTCCGCCGTCAGTAGCGCGCCGGGACCCTGCTCCGCCAGCTCGTAGCGCTCCCATCCCACCGGCCGGCCCACGTAGTACAGCCGCAGCGAATCCTTGATCGGCGGCAGGCTCGAGGCTTCTCGTACTGACCCGCCCTTCGACACGATCGGCCCGCTCGGCGCGAGCGCCCCGCAGAGAACCGCCATCATGCCAACTGCGCTCGCGCGTCGGTTCATTCGGTGTGGAGAAAAGGGCGAAACCTGCCCGCAACGTCACGGGCCTCAGACCATCTGTGCACCAGACTCATCATCGGTCGAAATGGTCAACTGTACGGAGGGACAGCAGCCGCGCGTCAGCGCGCTGCGTGCTCGCAGTTTGCCGTGTGTTCGCCCCAAGGTCAGATTTGGACGTCGAACACTTTTGCCTTCCTTCACCGCCGATATCCGTGCGTCACCTCTCATCCCGTATTCTTGCCCTCGCGCTGGTTGCCGCCAGCAGCGGAGCCGCGGCCGCCCAGTCCGGGGCCAGCAAGGCACAAGACCCCAAGCCGGTCTGGCCGGACGAAGGTCCCTTCAAGTGGGCGCCGCGACCAACGGTCGTGGCGATCACGGCGAACGACCTGCGGACCCGTCTCTATCAGTTTTCCGACGATTCGATGCTTGGGCGGCGGATCGGGGAGCCCGGTAACATGAAAGGCACCGACTATATCGCGCGCGAGTTCAAGCGACTGGGCCTCAAGCCCGCCGGCGACAATGGCGGCTACTTCCAGGATCTTGCCTTTGGTCCAATTGGCTTCGACAGCACCCTCGCCAGCCTCAAGGCGGGTAACAGCAAGCTCGCGCAGAAAACGGCGTGGATTCCACTGGTGCCGTCTGCCGGCAACGGCTTTGGGAACAGGGCGGAACTGGCCAACGTACCCACGGTATTCGCCGGCCGGTGGGCCGATACCGCGACCGCGCTTGACCCGGCGGTGTTCAAGGGGAAGGTCGCGGTCTTCGTCGCGACCCCTGCGAGCATCGGCTTCGCCACCCCGCGTCCGCCGGTACTGCTCCGGTGTGATTCGGTACCCAACAAGTTCGGCGCCGCCAACGCGGCCATCGTGGAAGCGTGGGTGCGCGACAGCACCGCGCGCACAGGCGGGGCCGCGGGCGGCCGTGGCGGCGGGCGAGGGGGCGGTGCCGGAGGAGCGCGCGACCTCCGTGCGGTGCGCGCGGGAGCAGCCGGCGTGCTCGTCATCGTCCTCGACTCACTGAGCAGCACGACAGCGAATGCGGCGTTCAACGGCCGCATGACGATGGCGCCAACGACGCAGAATACCTCCTCAGTGGCTGGGGCCGCGATCTCCCGCGCTGCGGCCGCGACGCTCTTCGGTAAGCCGGTGGACGAGTTGGCGGTCGGCGCAGTTGGTGCGCCGGTGAGTGGAAACTGGGCCTACGAGTGGCACATCTCGAAGACGCCTGGCCGAAATGTCGTCGCCATCATGCCGGGGTCAGACCCCGCCCGGGCAGCGGAGTATGTGCTGGTTGGCGCCCACAACGATCATGTCGGTGTGAACACGACCGTCGTCGATCACGACTCGCTCCGCGCGGTGAATACGGTGACACGCCGTCAGGGCGCGAATGATCCCGCCTGCCGACCGACCGCCGAACAGCAGCATACGATCGATTCCCTGATTGCCCGCGCGCGCAAGATTCGCCCGGCACGACGGGATTCCATCATGAACGGCGCAGACGACGATGGCTCCGGGACTGCGGTGCTGCTCGAGATTGCGGAGCAGTTCTCGAAGGAGAAGCCGGCTCGCTCGATCATTTTCGTGTCGCACGAGGGTGAGGAGGCGGGACTCCTTGGCTCCAAGTGGTTCGTCGACCATCCGACGATTCCGCTGACGTCGATCGTGGCGGCGCACAACATGGACATGCTGGGCAAGGGACGTGTCGATCAGGTGAAGTTCGGCGGCCCGACGTCGGTGCAGACGCTCGGCTCGCGCCGGCTGTCGCGCGATTTCGGCGACATCATCGATTCCGTCAACGCCGTGCGCGTGGAAACGATGGCGATCGACAAGACGTGGGAGGTGAGCGCCAATCCGATGAATCGCTTCTGCCGGAGCGACCAGGTGAATTATGTCACCAAGAACATCCCGGTGACCTATTTCTCGCTCGGCTATGCGCAGGACTATCACCAGCCGACCGACGAGCCACAGTACATCGACTACGAGCATTCCGCTCGGCTGGCGCGCTTCATCCACGATGTGATGTTGTCGATCGCGAACCGGAAAGACCGGCCGGCGATTTCGGGCGCCGACCCGACGATGCCGACCTGCGGGCGGTAGTTCAGTTTTTCTGGAACGGCGAGCCGTTTACTCGGCCGCCGTTCCTGCGTTGTGAGCGCGACAATGTGTTGTACGTACGCGACACCATGACTGGGTTGCGAACAGGTTAATTCGCTCATCAACTGTTATAACATGTTATAGCACCGACACTTACGCAACATACGTGAAAACAGCTGATTAGGCGTCAGACTTGCCGAAGCGTAGGTCAGTTGTACCGACGCGCTTGGTTGCGTCGAAAATCTTCGGGCGACGACGCCCGATTGCCTGCAAGTTGCTCGCATCCAATCGGACGCTACTCCATGCGCGTTACCCTCCGCCTCACCGCTGTCCTCGCGTTCGCTACCGTCACCGCCCAGATGGCAGGCGCGCAGCTCTTCCCGAGCTATCCCTCGGTGACGCTGCTGGACTACGCGAACAGCCAGCTGGAAGGCTTTCCCAACTGCAGTGCAGATGGGGCGGATATTCCCGTGTCGAGCGCCGCGTGCCTGAACGTGTCGCACATCGGTGGAACGGGGAGTGCGAGCGCTTCGCGGCACACGGGAAACCGCCAGATGGAAGCCCACGCGAGTCTCTCGCAAGCGGGCGACAATTATAGCATGGATTCCGAGGCCTTTTCCGCCGTCGGCACGTGGAATCTGCTGCATTTCAACATGGAAGCGTTCGAAGGCAATCAACTCGTCTTCCATTTTGCGACGGTGGAAAGCGCTGGCCTCGGCACGGGCACTGATGACTACACCTACCTCAGCTACGGACTGTACCTGAACGGTGTCCAATACGAACACTCTGAAGGAAGCAGCTGCGGTTGCGTCGACGAGCCAGATCCGGATTTTTACTACGAGGTTGTCTCCGGCGGGGTTGACTTCCATATGGCCGTCGGGGAGTGGGAGTCGTTCTCCGATCTGGACTACTTCGCAGCGGTATTCGCCGATGCGTCAATTGGCAACGAGCCGGGATCGCTCTCTGTGTTCGCGAACATGGCGGCAACGTTGACCGGCATCGACCTCATCGACGGAAACAACCTGCGTGCATCGGCGACGTTCGATGGGTCTACCGGCGACGCCTACATTGGCGAGACACCGGAGCCCGCCTCGCTGGTGCTCCTCGGTACCGGCCTCGCCGGTCTTGCGGTCGCCGCGCGTCGTCGTCGCAAAGCGATCTAACGCTCAGTCGCTGCTCCTCTGATTCAAGGGACCTGCGCTCGTTGGCAGGTCCTTTCTCGTTTCAGCCTTTCTCGCCGAGAAACGCTGCCGCAAAGTCCGCGCGCCCGTTGGCCAACGCTTGTTGCGCGACCACGCTCCAGTCGTAGTCGAGCGCGAACAGTTGCACGCGCCACCTGCCCTTTCGCTCCTCGGCAATGGCGTAGCGGGCGTGTGGAGAGCCGCATTCGGAGATGAATGCGTCGTCATCATCCGCGTAGCGCGGACAACCGACACTTCCGGGATTCACGACGAGGCAGTCGCCGACGCTCGCAACCTGTGCGTGGTGACTGTGCCCGCACAGCAGCAGGCGCGCCGCCACGTCGCCGATTCGTTCCGCGACGGACCTCCGAGACGCGAGTGCGAGCCGCCCCGCCACTTTGTCGTGCAGCAGATATGCGCTGTCGTCGTTCGGTGTGCCGTGCACGGCGACGATTCCACCCTCGAGGTCGACGCGTGTGGGTAGGGCGGCGAGCGCGACTTTTTGCTCCGCCGAAAGTGAGTCGTACGTGAAGCGCATCGAACGAGGCATGTCGTCGCGCGGCGTCTCACTCAACAGACGATCATGGTTGCCGCGCACCGTCGGCATGTCGATGACGGAGAGCAATTCAATCGTCTCCCGCGGCCAGAGCGGCCCGGTGGCGCAATCGCCGAGGTTGATGATCGCGTCCGTGCCGCGCGCCTCGATGTCGTCGAGGACCGCTTCGAGCGCCGCGAGGTTGCCGTGAATGTCGGAGAGGATTGCGAGGCGCATATCAAACTGCTGGACGGGCGGCCGCGCTTCGACGTAACTTCGCCGGAACCTTGGCGGTCTCAACGTGGCGACACCAGAACTACCCGAATCAGCGCCCCAGCCCGAAGTGGAATTGGCTCCATATGACCTGGAGCTGAAGGCGGCTGGACAGCTTACGAGCGCCACATGGGAGCTCGAGCTGTTCCTCTCCGGCGCGTTCGTCTTCTCGTCATTTCAGTTGCCGGGGCTCATCGAAGGAGCCTTCCGGCGGCTGGACCCGTTCCTGATCGATTCGGGCACGGCTGTGCTGAGCAACGCGACGCTTTACGGCAAGGCGATCGCGTTCACCTTGATCCTGACGTTCAGCATTCACCTGGTCGCGCGCGCCCTCTGGGTTGCCCTGCTCGGGCTTCACTCCGTGTTCCCCAATGGGATTCGTTGGGAGGAGTTGAAGACCGGACCGATCACGCGCGAACTCTATATGCGGAAGGTCCCGAACCTGGGAACCGCAATCGCTCGGCTCGACAACTTTTGCAGCATCACATTTTCGACGGGTTTGCTCATCGTCGTCGTGTTCGTCTTCAGCGTGGTGATGATCGGGAGCGTCGCCGCGAGTGCATACCTGCTCGCGCGTTTGTTCACCGGCGGCCGCAAAATCGAGACGTTCTTCTTTATCCTCATTGGCGCAGTCGCCGCGTTACCGTTGCTTGCGACGGTCGCCGACAAGCGATTCGGGTCGCGACTTGCACCGGATTCCCGCGGGTATCGCGTGCTCCGCGCCATGGTCCGCCTCGGATTCATGACGACGATGATCCGCGCGACGGGCCCCATGATGTGGACGCTCTCGACAAATATTGGCCGAAAACGTGCCGTAGCGTTCATCGTGACCGCAACGACAACGCTGATCATCCTCTCCTCCGTGGACCGGTTGATCCAGAGCGATCGTCTCTCGCTGAATAGCAACGATTTCTTTGCATCGTCCCGGAACCATGGAATCCGCTACCAGCACTACGAAAGCCAGCGCGATCCGGAGGAATTGTACCCCAAGACGCCCTCGATTCAGTCGGACATCATCAAGGACCCGTACGTCAAGCTGTTCATCCCGTACCAGCCGGCTCGCCACAACATCGCAATCGTGCGTGCCTGCCCCACGTTGAAGCCCCTTCAGGACCGCGGCATTCAGCTGGGTTCGGACCCGCTCCTCGAGGATTCGCTCGTGACCCCGGTACTGGAGTGCATGGCACGCATGCATGCGGTCACGCTCGATGGTATCGCGCTCTCCGCGCTGTCATTCGCGTTCTACGAGCACCCGGGATCCGGTATCAAGGGAATTCTCGCCTACATTCCCGTTGACTCACTGCCTCGCGGGCGCCACGTGATTGGTGTCATTCCCGTGCCGCCACCGGTGCCACCAAAGGATTCGAGTGCGGCGGCCGCGTGGAAGCGCCCGACGTTGATCCCATTCTGGCGATGACGAACGCGGATCTCGATCTCCAACGCATTCGCGACGGCGATATCGACGCGTTCGAACGACTGTTCCGAACGCTCCATGCTCCGCTCTGCGAAGTCGTCGACAGCTATGTGCGCTCGCAGGCAGTGGCCGAAGACATCGTGCAGGACCTGTTCTTCGTGTTCTGGATGCGACGGCAGGTGGTTGTCGCAACGTCACTGCGCGCGTACCTGTTCACCGCCGCCCGTAATCGTGCACTGCATCATCTTCGTCACCAATCCTTCGTTTCACGTCTATCGCGCCTGATCGACGCGCGCCCGGAAATCGCAGGCGTTGCTCGCTCACGGACGTCGGCCGCGACACATGCCGAGTCGAACGAACAGCGTGAGGCAATTCGGCGCGCGGTGAATGCGCTGCCGCCACGCACGAGACTCGCGTTCGTCTTGCGATTCGAGCACGAGATGTCCAACGCCGAGGTGGCCGAGGCCATGGGCGTGACGGTCAAGGGCGTGGAGAAGTTGCTGTTCGTTGCCAACCGCAAGCTCCGTGACCAGCTGGGCCGGTTCGCCGATCACGCACAGACGCAAAGCTAGAGCTAGAGCTCGAGTCGGAGCTACCAGCCCGAGCCTGAGCGGGAGCGGGAGCTTCCAGCAATGAGCAGATAAGAGCTCGAGCTCTGAGCTGGAGCTAGAGCTCAAGCTCTGGGCAGCTCATTGCTCGAGGCTCACGCTCCCGCTCGGGCTCACGCTGGTAGCTCACATGCACGGAGGTTGGTAGGGCTCCGCCCGCTTCGCGGGTCGTTGCGGCATGAACGACCGCCCGCCTGACCGAGATCCGCGCCGAGAATGGCGCACCGACAGAGAATGGGACCGGCTACGGGCCCGCCTCACCGCGCCCGGATTCGAGGCTCCGCGCCCGCAGTGGCCCCGGCGCGCAGCGGTGTTGCTCCCCGCGGCAGCCGCCGTTCTGCTGGCGGTGCTCCTCGTGAGACGACATGAACCCCGGGCGGACACTCCGGTGCAGCGCGTCGTCGCCACCGCGGCGGGAGAACGAACAACGATTCGGCTCTCCGACAGCACCGTGGTCGCACTTGGCCCCGCCACGACGATTCGCTATCGCATCACTGCGTCGCGGCGCGACGTCGAGCTCGAGGGGTTGGCGAACTTTCGTGTCGTGCACGACTCGGCGCGTCCCTTCGTTGTTCGGGCGCGTAACGCCGTCGCGACGGATATCGGGACAGAATTCTCGGTCAGGGCGTATGCGGTGGATTCTGCAGTCCATGTCTCGGTGCTGCACGGCGAGGTTGGCCTCGCGGGAAGCGGCTCATCGACAGGAGTCCGCCTCATTGCTGGAACTGCCGGCCACGTCGACGCGCTGGGTCGCGCGATACGCGATGAAGAACGAAGCGCGCTGGCTGGAACGGCCTGGGTCGACGGTCGCCTGTTGTTCGAAAACGAGATCCTCGCGAACGTCGCGATCGAGTTGAGTCGCTGGTTCGACGTCACGGTCGATATTCCCGATCCATCACTGGCTCGGAAGCGCATTACGGCCGTCTATACGACGCCATCACTGACCGGGGTGCTCGAGGCCCTGTCTGCAACCGCGGATGCGCGATTCGAGCAGCGTGGTCGAACCATTACCTTGCGGCCGCGGAGCCGGAAATGAGCAGGACACGCAGCCTCGCATTCATGTTCCTGCTCGCCATCGTTCCCGCATCGGCGCACGCGCAGCAGGTGGACTCGGCGGCGTTCTCAGCGTTGCGCCCGGACGGAAACAACGTCAGCGCATTGCGCACGAACGTCTTCCTCGGTTTTGGGAATCAGCCGGCGCGCACCGTGTTCGTGACTATTGCCGGACTGGTTGGCCTGAACTTGACGTTCGACCCAGGACTCTCCGAGCTCGACGCACGAGTCACCGTCAATCCTCACGATCGCAGCGCGGCGGTGGCGCTCCAGGAAATTGCCCGCCAGGTCTCGCTGCAGGTGCTCGTGTCACTGCGAGGCAATATCATCCTTCGACGCGCGGTTCCACAGTCGGTCGCTGACCGCGCACCGATCGCCGACACCGTGAACTGGGATCCACAACTGTTGCCGGGGATGGCCGTCCAGGCGACCCGGAGTGAACGACTCGAATTCGAGAGGGCGACGAACGCCAGTGCGATCGCGCTATCGGCGGCGGTTCTCCGCGCCGCACCAACGTTCATCGAGCCTGACTTGCTCAAGTCGATCCAGATGATGCCCGGTATCGAGGCACGGAGCGACTGGTCGGCGGGCTTCAACGTCCGCGGGGGAGAAGCGGATCAATCGCTGATCCTGATCGACGGATACCCGATCTACAACCCGTTTCACCTCGGCGGGGTATTCAGCACGTTCATCGATCCCATGGTCGGTAACGTCGAGCTGCACACCGGAACGCTGCCTTCTCAGTATGGAGGTCGTCTCTCCGGCGTGCTCGATGTGGGCTCCGCACGACCGACGACCAGTGAGCGACACGGCACCATCGAGACCTCGCTCGTCTCCACGTCTGCCTCGATGGGGCGCACCTTCAGCGACGGCGATGGCGAGTGGATGATCGCCGCGCGCCGCACCTATGCGGACGCCTTCGTCGACCTGTTCAAGCCGAATGCCTTTCCCTACCACTTCCAGGATGTCCACGGACATCTCGCTCTGCGTGGCGAGAATGGCACTCGTCTCTCGGTGACTGGGTATGCGGGCGAGGATGTGGTGGCAGGTGGCACTGGGACCAACGGCAACCACGGCTTGTGGCGCAACAATATTATCGGCGCGACGGTATCGCGGCCCTTTACACCGGCTGCGGCAGGATCGGTGCTCGGGGATAGTACCGTCGGGGAGCAGCGACTGTCATACACGGGCTTTCAGGCGCGGCTCGCATTGCCGAACTATCAGTCCCGTGCATTCAATACCGTCTCCGACGTTCGCGCGAATGGCACGGTCACGCGATACGCTGGAACCGCGACGACGACCGTGGGTTACGAAGTCGCCAATCAGGCGCTCTCGTATCTTGCAGACACGCCACTCGAATCCTTTGGCGACTTTCTCCCGATCGATTCCCTCTCGAACGCGCCTCGGTCTGCGGCGCTGTACGGCAATCATCGTTGGCGCCCAGCTACCTCACTGCTTCTGGACGTCGGCGGTCGATTCGAGTCGGCGGAGGGAATCACCGGCCTCGGTCTCTCACCTCGCGTCTCGCTCAAGTATTTCGTCACGAACAATCTTGCGTTGACCGCTGGTGCGGGCCGGTATACACAGTGGGTTCACTCGCTTGGCCGCGAGGAGGAACCGCTTCAACCCCTCCAATTCTGGGTGTCCAGCGCGCGAGGGTCGAAGGCCTCCGCAGTCCGCGATGCGGTGGTTGGTCTCGAGCGCTGGGTGACGCCGGGACGGCTACTCCACGTGAGCGCATTCTACAAGAAGTACGACGCACTGCTCGTTCCGAATTCGGTCAACGACCCTCGGGTGTTCGACGACGAGTTCCTTCCCGTGCGTGGGACATCGTATGGCCTGGACATTCTGCTCCGGCAGTTCGAGGGCGGGCCCTTCAGCGGCTGGATGGCGTACTCGTACGCGATGAATAACCGCGTCGACGCGGCGGGACATCAGTACGCGCCGACGCAGGATCGGCGGCACAATCTCAATCTTGTGGGCAGCTGGCAACTCGACTCGTACACCTTTGGGGCACGGATGAATCTTGCGAGCGGTTTTCCAAACACACCCGTACTCGGTGGATTCGCGCGTGACTTCTACGATCCGGCGACAGGCAAGTGGGTAATCGACCGGAACAATGACCAGTACTTTACAGGCGCGAAGAACTCCGCACGCCTGCCATGGTACGAGCGAGTGGACGTCAGTCTCTCGCGACCGGGGCGCATATTCGGGTTTGCGACGAGACCCTATCTGAGCGTCGTCAACATCTTCAACTCGCAGAATCCCGCGGGCTACGTCTATAGTGTCGACTCGCGCGTCAATCGCGGAAGCTTCCCGAACCTTCCATTCGTTCCCACACTGGGAATCACCATTGCGTACTAACCACCTCGCCCTCGTGGCCCTCGCGGTGTCTGCCTTCGCGAATGCGTGCGTAGAGCAGACGACCATGTTACCGACCGCTAGCGAGTTCATCGTGCACGCGGTGCTCGACGGGAATCTTCGCGACCAATATGTGATCGTACAGCGCACCAATGGGATCATTTCCGCGCAAGCGCCAGTCACCGGTGCGCAGGTCACGATCACGGCGCCCGATGGGCGCGAACTCATCGCCGACGAAGTTCGTGATAGCGCCGCGATATTTGCTGCGCGAAGCTATCAGCCGCGCGTCACGACCGTCTACCGCATTTCGCTCGACAAGTATGGTGTCGCGCTCGTGCCGGGTGGTACCTATCGCCTCCGCGTCAGGATTCCCGCGGACAAGGCGGAGATCATGGGGTCGACAGTGATGCCCGCAATTCTGCCGGCACCGCCCAACAGCCCGGTCCCGGTGGTCTTCACGCGCTCGCGCGACACGTTGTCGTTGAGCTGGAAAGAAGTGGCGCACGCGCAGGGCTACGTCGTGACGTTCTCCTCGCCCGCCGAAACGGAGGTTGTCTTTGCCGACTCCTCGCTGACGCTGGCGGGAACGGCCAGAGTGTTTCGCATCGGCATGAATTCGGTGGTGGTGAGCGCCGTTGACGTGAACTACTACGACTACTTTCGCCGATCGAGCGATGTGTTCAGCGGATCGGGGCTCATCAATCACCTCGAAGGAGGTACGGGAGTCTTTGGCTCGATCTCGCGCCTGAGCACGATGACTCTCGACGTGCGGCAGTAGATAAGGGTGCAGCCCTTCGCTGCCCCTAGTAGCCCGGCGGTCTCGAGAAGCCGCCGGTCACCTGCGAAATCGCCCGCACGATCGCGAGCAACCGCGCATCCTCCCACCGCTTCGCGACCAACTGCACGCCGATCGGCAGGCCGTCTCCATCGAGCGACACCGGGATGACTGCCGAGGGATGGCCCGTGTAGTTGAACCATGTCGCCGCGGCGTGCGCCATCCAATACGACTCGTCCTTGCCATCCACGTCGATGGACGCGCCCTGTTCGCAATGCGGGAACGCGGTGACCATCGCGGGTGGGCAAATGAGTACGTCCCAGTCATCGAAGAACGCGTCCCAAGCGATGATGTGGCCATCACGCACATGGAGCGCTTGCAAATACGCCGCGAGCGAAGGGGCCGTCTGTCCCGGTTGAAAGGCGCCCAATGCGAGCTGCGCCGGCTCGAACAACGCCGCGCCATCGATGGACGGCAGCGCTACCTCGTCGACGGCGGCACACTGCGGGGCGAGGAGCCGTGCCAGCTCGACGATCACCGCGCGGATCGCGTCCGACACGGGAAAGGTCGACAGCGACGGCGCAATGGCGATGCGCAGCGGTTCGAGGTCCATCGGTGGGTGTGTCGTCACGGGAACCGGCGGAACGTCCGTATCTCGGCCATCCGGCCCCGCGATGATGCCATACAGCAACGCGAGGTCGTCCACACTCCGCGCGATGGGGCCGATGCACGACATCAGGCGAATCGGTCGCGGAGCATCCGGTGGGCCCGCAACGATTCCGTCGAGCGACACGCGATGCTCCGTTGGTTTCAATCCGTACACACCGCAATAGTGCGCAGGCACGCGGAGGGAGCCGGCGAGATCCGTTCCCATTTCGAACGGTGTCATCCCTGCGGCAACGGCGGCGGCAGCTCCGCCGCTCGATCCGCCAGCAGTTCGGCCGAGGTGCCACGGATTGTTGGTGCGACCGAAGAGCGGATTGTTCGTCTGGTAGTCGCCCAGCAGCATGGCGACGTTCGTCTTCCCGAAAAGAATGCCGCCGGCCTCCTTGAGGCGCGCGGCGACGGTGCCATCAGACGACGGGACGTAACCGGCCAGTGGCGGGAAACCGCACGTCGTTCGCATTCCCGATGTCGCGTGACAGTCCTTCAGCGTGAAGGGAACGCCGTGAAGTGGTCCACAAACGTGACCACTCGCGCGCATTGCGTCGGCGTTCCGCGCCTGATCTCGCGCGCGCTCGACATCGGTGATCACCACGGCATTGAGCTCAGGATTTCGCGCATCGAGTTGAGCGAGGTGCGCATCCAGCAGCTCGACGGCGGAAATGCGGCGGGCCCGTATCGCAGCCGCCTGCTCGATCGCGGACGCAAAGACGATGTCACTCATTCGTGGTGTGTTGTACAATGGAGTCTACGCTTACCAGCCGCCCATAGGCATGCCATGAAGATCAAGGCAACCATCGAGCGCATACCCGGCGGCATGATGATCGTGCCGCTTGCTGCCGGGTGCCTGCTTGCGAATCTCGCACCAGCTGCGCCCAAAACGCTCGGTTCCTTCACCGGCGCGCTGTTCACCGGCGCACTCCCGATGCTCGCCGTATTCTACGTCTGCATGGGCTCCACGATCACGCTGGCGGCAACACCGGCAATCGCGCGAAAGGGTGGCGCACTGCTGGCCGCGAAAGTCTTGTGCGGCATAGGCGCGGGTATGCTGCTTGGCCGCGTGCTCGGTGAGCAACCGGTGGAAAGCGGCTTCTTTGCGGGATTGTCCACTCTTGCGGTCGTGGCGTCGATTAACGACACCAACGGCGGACTCTACATGGCATTGATGGGCCAGTACGGTAGGGCGCGGGACGTCGGTGCCTATTCCGTGATGTCGCTCGAAAGCGGGCCATTCCTGACGATGTTGACCCTCGGCGTCGCAGGACTCTCCGCCTTTCCATGGCCGACGCTCCTTGGCGCCATTCTTCCGCTCATGGTGGGCATGCTGCTTGGAAACGTCGACTCGGAGCTCAGAGAGTTTCTCGGTCGCGCCGTGCCGGTGATGGTACCCTTCTTTGCCTTCGCGCTCGGTGCTGGAATCGACCTCGCGAGCGTCTGGCGCAGCGGCGTCCTCGGCATCGTGCTCGGCGTGGGTGTGGTCGTCGTCTCCGGGGCGTTCCTCTTCGTTGCCGATCGGCTCTCGGGCGGGAACGGAGTCGCGGGGCTCTCCGCGGCGACGACGGCCGGTAACGCAGCGGCGGTTCCCGCACTGGTCGCCGCCGCGAACCCTGCCTACGCCAACGCCGCGAAGCACGCGACCGTGCTCGTATCGGCAAGCGTCGTCGTTACGGCACTCACCGTTCCCTTCCTCGTCGCCTGGTGGGCAGCGCGACACCCGATCCCCACTGAGTCATGACATCGACCGACGTCCGACCACGCATCGCGATCACGATGGGGGACCCTGCCGGCATCGGGCCGGAGCTCTGCCTTCGGTTGCTCGACGACGCGCGCGTGGCAGCGGCATGCATTCCCATCGTGTTCGGCAACGTCAGCGTCCTCCGCCGCGTTTCGGGCGCATTGGACCTTCCGTTTGACGCAACGGTGGTAGCAGAGCGCGATTGGCCGGAGCGACACCGATCGCTCGCGGCTGCCGCGGTTCGCGATCTTGACGTCATCGATGGTGCTCTCATCACGCCAGGTCGCGTGGATTCGCGTTGCGGCGACGCCGCGTTTCGTTACGTCGTTGCGAGTATCGAGGCGGGGCTTGCACGTGAGGTCGATGGCATCTCCACGGGCCCACTCAACAAGGAGGCGATGCACGCCGCAGGTCACAAGTACCCCGGTCACACCGAAATCTTCGCCGAATACATGAAGGCGAGTCGGTCGTGCATGATGCTGACGTCGCCCGAGTTGACGTGCAGTTTCGTCACCGTCCACGTCGGATACGCACAGGTGCCGGCGCTCCTCAGTATCGATCGCATACTCGACGTAATCGAACTGACGTGCGATGCGATGCTTCGCATGAGAGGACGAGCGCCGAAGCTCGTGGTTTGCGGCCTGAATCCGCATGCCGGTGAGAATGGGCTATTCGGCGATCGCGAGGAGGAACGGTTCATACTCCCAGCGGTCCTCGCCGCACGGGAGCGCGGAATCGATATCGAGGGTCCCCTTCCCCCCGACACCGCTTTCCTCGCGCGGCGACGCGCAAAGACGGACGCCTTCATCTGCATGAATCACGATCAGGGACACATTCCGCTGAAGGCGTTGGCGTTCGACTCCGCGATCAATACGACGCTCGGCTTGCCCGTCATTCGCACGAGCGTGGATCACGGAACGGCCTTCGACATCGCGTGGAAGGGTGTTGCGAGCGCGAACAGTTTGATCGAGTCCGTGCTACTCGCGGCGCGTCTTGCGTCCGACGGGAAAGGATGATCGTCGTCATCGCAGATGACTTTTCCGGCGCCGCCGAGTTGGCGAATGTGGCGCTCGGCGCAGGGCTGTCGGCGGACGTTCAACGACGCTTCGATGCCCGGTCTCACGCGGACGTTGTTTGCGTGACGACCGAGACGCGTTCACTTTCAGTGGCGCACGCGACGATGATTGTGGATGACGTCGCGCGCCAGGTGTTAGCGGCGCGACCAGCTCTCGTCTACAAGAAATGTGACTCGCTCCTTCGCGGACACGTCGCCGCGGAAGCCCGCGTCGTTGCCAGCGTGTTCGGTCGTGAACGTATCGTCATTGCAGCAGCCAACCCGAGCCGCGGTCGTACGGTGCAGTCGGGGACGTACTTCATTGGCGCGACGCCCTTAGCGGCTTCTGCGCTCGCCAGCGATCCCGAACATCCGCGCTTGAGCTCCTCGGTTGCGGAACTCATTGGCGATCTTGCCGGCGTGGAGACGCCAGATGTTGCGTCGCCCGACGACGTGCTGCGACTCGCGCGTTCTGTCACACCCTGCACGCTCGCCGTGGGCGCCGCCGACTTCTTCAGCGCACTGCTTTCGTTGGAGCCCGCTCTACGGCGCGCGCTTCCCGCCGTTGCGTCGCGTTCGCGTGCCGGAGCGACGCTATTCGTTTGTGGCAGCCTGGCCGCGTGGCTCGAGCGCGGGAGCGAACCGTATACGCATCGCGGGATCGCGACGGTGCCAATGCCGCGCGCACTCCACGACGCGGATGGTTCCGTCCCGGCGCTCGACGAGTGGGTCGACCAGGTGCTCGCGGAACTACGAGAGAAGCGCGCGATTTGTCTCGCGGTGAGCCGGTATGAGCCGAAAGGCGACGCGTCATCGTCGCTGCTCACGGACCGCCTCGCAGCCACGGTCGCGCTGGTGCTCGCGCGCGCTCCAGTGGACTGTATTTGCATCGAGGGCGGAGCGACAGCGACGGCGATCGCAGCTCGGCTTGGGCTCGAGTCCTTTCACGCCGAGCGCTTTCCAGGCGCGGGCGTCGGTGCACTTCGGCCCGTTGGTGCAGAGGGTCCGCAGCTCCTGGTGAAACCGGGCAGCTATCCGTGGCCTGACGCGGTGTGGGAGTTCGCGACGGCGTGAGGTGCGGGTCTCCACGCAGGCTGTCACGCGGTGCGGCAACGAGTGACTCGCACACCGGCGGATCTTGACCGCGACGAGCGTACCATTTTTCAACGACTCCGACCCCAACTACCCAACTACCGTTTGTCCGCCGCGCCGAGGATCGGCCGCATGAGCTTCGCACGAATCAGGTAGCCGGCGTGATTGGGATGCACGCGATCCTCGACCCAGAGGTCTTCGCGCGGTTTGCCATCGGCGGTCAGCAACGCATCCCACAAGTCGATGAAGAAGAGCCCGCGCTGCGTTTGCACATAGGCCTTGATGAGCGCGTTCGTCGCTTTGCGCGGCACCGCCTCATCCCAGCGCCCAGGGCCCGGCGTGATCCCTGAGTATGCGATCGGCACGTTGGGGAAACGCGCACGCGCCTTGGCCACGAAGGACTTGAAGTCCGCGAGAATGGTGTCGGGACTCCGTCCGTTGTGCACGTCGTTGCCACCGGCGTGCAGCACGATCATGCGCGGCGCGTATGGGACCACCAGACGATCGGCAAAGTGAAGCACGTCGGAGACCTGCATCGCGTCCACGCCACGATTCACGATCGTGTATTCAGGTAGGTCTTCGTGCAGCGTTGACCACCTGAAGAACTGCGAATCACCGATGAGGAGAATCGCGCCGCGCGGCGGCGCCTCGCGGCGGTCGGCTGCCTCGTAGTCGGCGACGTTCTTCTCGAACCGGTTGGTCGCGGGCACTGTCTGTGCGTCGACACGCCCGGCCAACGAGAGGGCGACGCATAGTGTGGCAAACGCTGCGCGCATGTATCTAAGCCTGTTTCGGATACTCGTGATTGAACATCCAGCTTACACCGAACTTGTCGACGATGCAGCCGAAATACGCACCCCAGAACATGTCCATCAGCGGCATCGTCACCGTACCGCCCTCACCCAGCGCGGCAAAGAGCCGGTTCGCTTCGTCGACACTCTCACAGTCAATGCTGATCGAGAAGTTATTCCCCGGCCGGAAGGGAGGTGTTTCCATGCCGGGCGTGTGTGAGTCCGCAGGTGGCGTGTCCGACGCCATGAGAATGGCACCACCGACGGTCAGCCGTGCGTGAACGATGCGTTCTTCCGCGCCGGGGATCGGCACACCGGCCTCTCCGAATGTCTGGATCATCATCTCTGCGCCGAGGCACTGCTGGTAGAACGTCATCGCCTCGCGGGTGTTGCCGTCGAAGTTCAAGTAGGTGTGCAGCCCTTTCATGCAATCACTCCTCGGATGTGATCCCGTCAAAAACTCGCGCGAACATCGGTCACCATTCGGAGAACCGACTCCTGCGCAAATCGCGTCTTGTACGTGTCCATGACGTGTTGCACGCGCGCTTCGACATCGGGCGTCACCAAGTGCAGCAACTCGACCACGAAGCTGCGTTCTTTCGTAAGGCTGCCATCGGGCGCGCGCCACTGGCCGAACGCTTCCCACACCGTGGATCCTTCTGGAAATGCCGGCGTCAGCACTTCCCTCACGAACTGGGCCCACGAGGAATCGCTCACGACGCCGGTGTCCCTGATGTTGCGACCGAAATACAAGCGCTCCAAGTGGGCCGCCTTGAGGCCGTCGCTGCGAGGAAGCGAGACGCACCCGTGGGCCACGAGCATGAGCGCGACGAGCACGAAGCCGAGAATTCGACGGTGAGGTCTCACGGTGTGGCAATACTGTCGTCACGACGGTTCCTGCGCTACCTCCAGACCTACCTACTGAGCCATCAGCCAGGCTCGTAGCTCCGACTCGAGCTCAAGCTTGCAGCTCGTTCCTGGCACCCACGCGATCCTCGTCAACCCGCTCCGGATATGGAAAAACCCCACCAGTCCACCGGTGGGGTTCTTCCGTATCACGAACCGCGTGCCGCAATCACTCGCGCATCACCTGCTCGGCGTGCGAACGACGTACGGACTGGCTTGCGCCTTCGGGAAAATGCCGCCGTTCAGATTCTCCTGCTCCTCGTCCTCGTCGTCCGGCAGCTCCGTCGGGTATTCACCCATCCCGGAGCGTTCAACGCGGAAGGTCTGCTTATAAGTCTGGCCGCCCGCCGTCATCGTGACGACATACGTACCGGCATCGACGGCTCCGGCGCCGCCTCCCCCGAAGCCACCACCGCCGCCGCCACGACCGCCCGCTGTCGGAGGCTTCATACCGATGATGTCCCAGATCTTTTGCTGCGATGCGTCGACGGCACCACCGCGGCCGCCACCTCCACCGCCGCCACCACCACCGCCCCCTTCACCACCAGCGGTTGAGTCCGCGCCTGCTGCGCCGCCGCGACCACCGCGACCAGCAGCGGGCGTCGGTTCTGCCGGACGGGCACAGAACGTCTCCCACTGCGTCACCGGATGCTCGCAGCCGGCATTTCCGCCGCGACCGCCACCACCACCACCGCCGCCGCCGCCTCGGCCACCGAAGCCCGCTCCAGCGGCCGGCGGATTGTTGGCCAGGTTGACGATTCGGCGCACTGCGCCGAGCGCCATGGAGTCGTATCCGGCCTTCTGCAATGAATCGAGTACCGTGGGAGCGCGATTGCGAAGAATGATGCTATCGCGCTTCTGCGACGGAGAGAGCTCCGCGCGGGGCGCCGGGGCGCCTTGATACGTCCAGTTGACGGTATGCACGCCCGGCGTGCCGATGCCGTTCGCCGAGAATAGCTGGGTGCCGCCAGCATCGCTGACCGTGATGCGAACCGGACCGGTGACCGCGTCCTTGAACCGGTAGTGGATCTGCGCACCGTACGCCGGAGCCGGGATCACGAGAAGGTGCTGCCCCCACCCGTTGCCTGGTACGCCGAGTGCAGGCCCTTCACCCCATTGAATCGCCGTCTTCGGCTGGTAAAGCGTCGCGGCATCCGCGAGGTTCTTTGGCGTCATCTGCTCGAGCGCCGCAACGTCCACGAACCAGATACCGCGCCCGTGTGTCGCGACCATGACTTCGCGATCGCGCGGATGAATCTTCAGGTCGTAGATCGGCGTGCTCGGAAGGCCTGTCGCGAACTTCGTCCATGACCGTCCGCGATCGACGGAGGCATAGACGCTGAGCGACGATCCCACGAAGAGCAAATCACGGTTCCGCGGATCCTCACGAATGACGCGCAGGTAGTCCGCCGGACTCTCCTTCGGAAGATTGTTGACGATCGACCGGAACGTCTTGCCGCCATCCTCCGTCACGTATAAGTACGGCGTAAAGTCGTTCCAGCGATGATTGTCGAAGGCAACGTAGAAGGTCAGCGTATCGAAGTGCGACGGCTCGACACGACCGACGTACACGTCCTTGCTCGGCAAGCCGGCGAACCGATCGCTGAGGTTTTCCCACGTGCCGCCATCGTTGTGCGTCAGCCACACGTTGCCGTCATCGGTGCCGGCGATGAGCAGGCCTGGCTTCACGTACGACTCGGCGAGCGCGACCACGGTGCCGTACGTCTCCGCGCCGGTAACATCAGGTGTGACGCCGCCGGTGAGCGTCATCGCCGTGTCCATGCGTGCCTTCATCTGCTTCGACAGGTCACCGGAGATGGCGAACATCTCTTCGCCACGCTTGAGCGACTTGAAGACCTTGTTGCCGCCGAGGTAGAACACCGTGGGATTGTGCGGCGACAGGAAGAAGGGTGTGTTCCAGTTGAAGCGTGTCGTGAGGTCGATCGAATCCTTCTTCTGACTCGCGCGCAGCACGTCGAGCTTTTTCTGGAGGTCCTTCGAGACGGGTTGGAGCGGGTCGCCGCGCGTGACCGCAAGCGAATCCTCCCACTGGCGGTAGCGCTCTTGCCAGCTCGGCTTCACGACGCGGAGTTGCTGCCCGGTCTTGAGATTCCGCCCCTGCACCCCACCGCCCTGGCTTTCGCCCCACACCCAGTCGCCGTCGGGATCCTGCGCGGTGTAAAACCCATCACCGCCGGAGATCGTGCGCCAGAAGGAGTTGTTCACGCCCGTCTTGTTGCGGCTTGGGCCGCACCAGGCACCGTTGTCCTGCGCACCGGCGCAGACATTGTACGGCACCTGCATGTCGTAGCTGATTTCGTAGAACTGCCCAAGGGGAAGATTCATCGGGTAGATGAAGTTGCCGCCCTTGTCGAACGTGATCGCGATGCCGCCATCGTTCGCGAGCGCCCAGCGCTCGGGGTCGTTCGGATCGATCCAGATACCGTGGTCGTCCACGTGGACGCCCTGTGCGGCATTGCGCGTGGTCTTTCCGCCGTCGTCCGACACCTGAAGCTCGGTCGACGAGTAGTACACGCGATCGGGATTCTTCGGGTCTACCCGGACCTGCGAATAGTAGAACGGACGAACGTTGACCGTGCTGGTGCGAACCCAGGTCTTTCCCGCATCGGCCGAGCGATACAATCCGTTCGCCTGCGGGCGCTGGCCCATCTTGAAGTCCTTGGTGGGCTCGAGCGAATACGCCTCGGTCAATGCGTACATGACGTCTGGATTGCTCGCTGCGATCGCGAGGCCAATACGGCCCTTGAGTCCCTCCGGATATCCGTTGCCCTTGATCTCCGTCCACGTTTTGCCTGCATCCGTGGACTTCCAGAGGGCGCTCCCGGGGCCGCCGCTATTGAGCGAGTACGGCGTGCGATAGCGCTCCCAGCTCGACGCAAAGACGACGTCCGGATTTCTCGGATCGAGCGTCACGTCGACGAAGCCGGCGCGCGGACTGATGAACTTGGACATCGTCCACGTCTTGCCGCCGTCGATCGTCTTGTACAGTCCGCGCTCGGGATTCGACTTCCACGCCGCGCCGAGCGCGGCGACATAGACGACGTTCTTGTCGCGTGGGTCGATGACGATGCGCCCGATGTGCTGCGTCTTCTCGAGGCCCATCAACGTCCAGGAGTTTCCGCCGTCGGTGGACTTGTAGACGCCGGCGCCTGGCTCGATGCTATTCCGCGAGTTCGGCTCTCCGGTGCCGAACCAGACGGTGTTGGTATCGCTCGGCGCAATGGCAAGCGGACCTCCCGACGCGATGTTCTTGTCGTCGAACAGCGGACGCCATGTCACGCCATTGTTGGTGGTCTTCCAGACGCCGCCGGCCGCAGAGCCCACATACAACGTCTTCGACGGACCCGGAATACCGACCACGTCGGTAAGCCGTCCCATGAAGTTGGCGGGACCGACGGTTCGCCACTTGAAGCCCGCAACAGTGGCGGAGTCGAGCGTTTGCGCGGAAAGGATCGAGGTGCCGCTCGCGAGGACGAGAGCACCCCAGAGGAGGACAGTGCGTGTTCGTTGCATGCGCATCTTGGGAGATGAGAGGAAGGTCCGTGCGAATCCTGTCATGACGGGGTCTGGCGTGGGACGTCTACCGACATTGAAAGTACGTATCTGTGACCAGCGTCGTTGCTTCCGCGTCGAGTCATCGCCGGCGACGTTTATTCGTCCGGTCATTTGTACATGAACAAGAGATGAACAAACGTTCGCGCGGCGTCACGTTCATAGATAGTAGATTCGTGACACCTCCAAACAGCAATCGCCTCCCGTGAATCCCAAGGACCGGCTGACCAGCAGCAAACTCGTCGCACTCGGCGCAGCGGCCGTCATGTCGGTGTACTCCGCTGGCTACGCGCGCACGCGCACAGCCGCGGAGCGGTTCGCTGGCGGCGATACGGAGCGCCGAGCGCCCACCCATACCGACGTGGACGGCGAGCGTGCCGCCCAGGTGCGAGCCCCGGAACCGGCGGCGTCGCCCGCGCCGGTTGCGACCGAAAGCATCGCACAAAACGTGTCGCGCGCGGTGGAGCCTGCCGTCGGCGACGCGCGGACCAAGCGCGACTCGCAAACCACGGTCACGCCGAGCCAGACAGCGGTGGTTGCCGCGCTACCGACTCCCGCTCCGAGTGTGGACACGGCACGCACTCCGGAAGTGACGCCGGCGCCCGCTCCTGAAGCGCCTGCGCCAAAACAGGAAGCGCCGCGCCCGCAGCTAGCGGACGGCACGTTCACGGGATACGGCACCTCGCGACACGGCGACATCGAAGCCACAGTCGAGATCAAGAACGGCCGCATCACCGCGGCGTCCATCTCGCAATGCCTCACCCGCTACTCGTGCTCCTGGATCTCGGCGCTGCCGGGTCAGGTCGTCGCTCGGCAGAGTGCGGAAGTCGACTATGTGTCGGGTGCGACGCAGAGTACCAACGCGTTCTACTACGCGGTCGTGGAAGCACTCAAGAAAGCGAAGTGACTGACTCGTACGTCCATACGGCGGCGTTCATGGGGACGGTCGTCACATTCCATGTCGTTGGGACGGGATTGCGGGACAGCGGTGCGCGGGAGGATGCGGTGGCGCGCGCGGCCGACTGGTTTCGGTGCATCGAACACGCGTGTTCTCGCTTCGATCCCGCGAGCGAGCTACGGCAGCTTTCGGCGAGGACCGGCGTCCCGACGCCCGTCAGCGCGATGCTGTTCGAGGCCATTCGTTTTGCGCTGGCGATCGCCGAGGAAACCGGCGGCGCGTTCGATCCCACGGTCGGTGCATCGGTCGAGGCGATGGGCTTTGACACCGATTTCCGCTCGGGCACGGTCACGCAGTCGGATGCGTCGCGGCGCGACGCCGATTTCCGCGATGTCCTCCTCGATACCGACGCGCGTACCGTCCTGCTGCGGCGTCCGCTGACCTTCGATCTCGGTGCCATCGCAAAGGGGCTCGCGATCGACGTCGCTGCTCGCGAACTGCGGGCCTTCGAGAACTTTGCCATCGACGCAGGCGGAGATCTTTATCTGGCCGGTTGCAACGCGGAGGGTCGCCCATGGTCGATCGGAATTCGACACCCCCACATCGCACACGAGACGATCGAGACCGTGCACCTGTCCAACAAGGCGATCTGCACCTCGGGAGACTATGAGCGGCGCTCGCACCGCTCAGCGACCGATCACCACATTGTGGACGGGCGCTCGCGAGCCACAGCGACAGCGTTGGCGAGCGCCACCGTCGTGGCCGAGTCTGCCATGGTTGCCGACGCATTTGCCACGGCCGCGTTCATACTTGGCCCGATCGAAGGCCTTCGCTTGCTGGAACGTCACGGCCTCGACGGCCTACTCATCTCTCCGGCACTCGATCGTTTCGCCACGGCCGGTATGAGCGCGCTCGTATCGAGGAGCGACGCAGAATCACTGCGCAGCGCATGAACGCACGACGGTTCTTCCGCACACCAAAGGGATTGCTCGTTGTCATTCTCACGCTCCTGACGGCCCTGGCTGCGTCCGCCGAGGGGTACGCGCGTGTGGCACCGGGACTCGTGGGAGCGATCGGGATTGCCATGGTGATCGATGCGCCCCTGCTCCGGTGGCGGCGCGGGCGCTGGCACTTCCCAAGCGGCGCGCTATTGAGTGCGCTGATCGTCGCCATGATTCTGAGCCCGCACGAACCGTGGTATGTCACGACGATCACATCCGCCGTCGCAGTGCTGAGCAAATATCCATTGCGTGCGCGAACGGCGAATGTCTTCAATCCGGCAGCGTTCGCGCTCGTCGCGACATTCTATCCGTTCCACACCGCGCAGAGCTGGTGGGGCGCGCTTCCCGAGTCCGCACCCGCGCTGCTCATCGTCCTGTTCGCGACGGGCGGCTATATCACGTACAAGGTGAACAAGATTCCGGTGGTGCTGTCGTTCCTCGGTGTCTACTTCCTGCTGGCGACGTTGAACGCATTCGCGGGCGACGCGGCCGGTGTCGCCGAATTATTCCGGACGCCCGATGTGAATGCGGCGCTCTTTTTCGCGTTCTTCATGGTCACCGATCCACCGACGTCACCACCGAAGACGCGCGACCAATTGATCTTTGGTGCGATCACCGGAGTGAGTGCGTACGCCGCGTTCGCACTGATCGGCGCAGCGTACTTTCTCCTCGCCGGATTGCTCGTCGCGAATGGGTGGGAAGCCTGGCGACGCATCAAGGCGCCGCGCGGTGCGAAGCTCGCCGCTACTTCAGCGCAACCTTGAGATTCGTCTCATGCGCCGCGAGTTGCAGGAGCCGAATCGTCGCCTCGGGTGTGCTCAACGTGCGCCCGTTTACCACTGCCTTGGCCGGTAAGAGACGCGCGTCTTTCCCCGTGAACTGCTCGTACATCACCGCCGCGGCGAGGTAAGTGCCGAGTTCGGATGGATGCAGTCCGTCGCCGTTGTAGAGCGGCAGGAGCGCGTCCTTGTCCCACGCCGCCAGCCATGCTGCGCCGACCGGGAGATAGACGCCAGTTACCGACTCAGCCGCCAAGCGATACGACTCGATCGCTCGCTCGAAGGTGGAGAAGTTCGAGTACTGCGGCCACACGCTATAGAGCGCCGTCTTTCCGCCAACCGCCCGGATCGCCGCGTCGAACAGCTTCGTCATGAGAATCAGGCTGTCGCGGTTGATCTGTACCGACGACGGGCCCTGCTGAAGGACGACGTATTTCCAGCCGCCCGTCTTGATTGCGGCCATCGCGTTCCCCGGCGCGAGATGATCGACCAGCGCGAAGTCGGGATAGGCGACCTCTGCAACCTGCACGGTGTCGCCTGATGTCAGCGCCAGATCAGCCAGGGTTCGCGGGAGTTCATTCACATACGTGAGGCTGTTGCCGATGAACAGCACGTGCATGCCGCCGGGCGGCAGCGGAGTAAGTGCCGCTTCACCCGATAGACAGCCAAGCAGTCCCGCGGCGAGCGCGAACAGCATGATGAATCTCGTCTTCATGAAGTCTTACGGTTTCTTCCTGGTGGGCTCGGGCGGAACAACGGGACTCTCGAGGCGAAATCGGAAGCGCTGTTCGGAGATCTGCCGCACCGCGGTCGCACCTTGCTTCGCGGGCCGGAAGCGCATCCTCGGCATGACGTCGCGCACTGCCTGTGCGAACTCCGGGTTTGTGGCTTCGAGCACCTCGACGCTGGCGAGATCGATCAGACCAGTAGAGTCCACAACGAAGCGCAGTGACGCATATCCCTCGATGCCCTTCTTCCGAAGCTCGGGCGGGTAGTCCGGACCAGCGCTCCGTTCGTCGCGCATGGCCACCGAGTCGACTTCCGTGTAGGTAAACGCGTGCTCTTCCGCTGCTGCTTGCTCGATCGGCTGCACCGGACGGTCGGCCTCGTCGCGATCACCGGCGCCGCTGGTGTCACGCTCGATCGCGCGGACTTCGTGTTTCCGCACGGCGTCAACGCCGGCGCTCATTCCACCGCCCAGCGCCGACACGTAGTGCACGCGCTCTCCGCCGGGGCTGGCCACTTCGGGCATCGGTGGCAGCAGGTACCGGAGCGCCGTCGTCACGAAATTCGTCTCGGCGTCGCTCTTCCACAGATCGTCCGGCGCCACGATGAGCATGGCAATCATCGCTGCGTGGATCGTGGTGCTGAACGCCACGACGGCAAGCGACACCTCGCTCCGCACTGGGAGGCGCCATGGGGATCGGGAGAGCAAGCTACTTCTTCCACGTTGCAACCGTTTCATGGGCAATGCGCTGTAGAAGACGTATCGTCGCCTCGTCGTCGCCGAGCCGAACCCCGGCGACGACTCCGACCCCGGGGAGGCTCCGCGCGTCACGGCCCGTAATGTGTTCGTACAGAACAATTGCAGTGAGATAGGTGCCAAGGGAAGACGGATGGTATCCGTCGCCGCCGTAGAGCCGCAGCGCGGGATTTGCCGCCCACGCGGCGCGCCACGCTTCCCCCGCGGCGTAGCAGGTGCCGTTCACGGCGCTCGCCTCGAGCGTGCACGTGTCGCGCGTTTCGTCGAAGAGCCGCGGATACTGCGTCTGCTGCGACGCAGACGGCCACGTCATCAGGGCGGCGATGCGTCCCCCAGAGGCGCGCACCACCGGATCGAACAGCTTCGCGGCGAGAATGAGCGTATCGCGATCGAGCCCTGCCGGAGTCGGACCCTGTTGGAGAACGACGAGCTCCCACTTCTGCGACCGCACGGCGGTCATCGCCTGACTTCCCTGTAGACCGAGCGCGTGATCGATCACCGCGAAATCCGGCAGCGCGATCGTGGTGATCGCGAGGGTATCGCCCGAGGCCAGCGCCAGCGCGGCGAGCGTGCCCGGAAGATTGTTGACGTAGGTCAGGCTATTGCCGATGAACAGAATCGGACGGCCCGGTTGCGAGCCAACCTGCACCGGCATCGTCTCCGACGTAAGCGCGCACGCACAGAGCGCGAGCGTGGCGGCCGCCCTCCATACCCCACGAACGCCACCTGATTGAGGCCGAGACATGCGCCGAGAATGGCACCCGTCCCGATTGGTGACCATGCCGTTGGGACTAACCGCTCTGCTGCGGGCCGAGCCGTGTGCGCGCTGGGTTGCACGGCTCATCCCGCGGTCGTGCGGTTGGTCCCACCCCCCTCGCGCACGCGCGCCACGAGCGACATTGTGCCGTATGATCCATCGAGTCCTTCTGGTCGACGACGAGCCGCTCGCGAGGGAGCGCCTGTCCGGAATGGTGCGCGCATACCAGCCGGATGCCGACGTTCGCGAAGTGGGGAACGGTGATCAGGCAGTCGAGATGATTCGCGATTGGGCGCCGGAGCTCGTCTTTCTCGACGTCCAGATGCCGGGCCGCGATGGCTTCGAAGTCGTCGCGGCAATCGGAGCCGAGCAGATGCCACCGACCGTATTCGTAACAGCCTTCGACCGACATGCGATTCGCGCCTTCGAAGTCGCTGCCGTGGACTACCTGCTCAAGCCATTCGACGAGGCGCGCTTTCGTGCGGCATGGCATCGCGGCGCGACCCAGAAGGGGCTTCGCACCCTGATGGCCGAATCGACTCGGCTTGCGGCGCTGTTTACAGAAGCGGGAGGCACGCCCTCGCGTCAGGCGGCACGCACCGCGCCGCCCGACACCAACCGACGATGGGCCGATCGTGTGGTCGTGAAGAAGGACCAGCGCACGACGATCGTCAGTCTCGCGACGGTGCAATTCATCGAATCGTCCGGGAACTACGCGGTGCTTCACGCCGGGTCCGAGCAACACGTCGTTCGAGAGACGCTGAGCAGCCTCGAGTCGCGACTCGATCCGGAGCGCTTCGTGCGCATTCATCGTCGCGTGATCGTCGCGATCGATGCGATACGGGAGCTTCAGCCGTGGTTTGGGGGCGATCAGGTCCTGATTCTCCGCGACGGTCGCCAACTCCGCGTGAGCCGGAGTCAGCGCGAGCACGTCGCGCGACGGCTTGCCGGGCTGGGCTGACACGTTGCTCGCGCCGGGACGTCGTCTTCTCCTGCTATTCTGGCTCGCCCCTGCCCTCGTCGCAGCGATGGGCATGACGTTGGTTTCCGTTCGCTACAGCCCCGACCTCACCTTCATCGAGAAGTTCGGCGCACAGCTGCTGATCTGGTATGCGTGGGCGGCCTGGTCACTGATCATCCTCGCCGTCTGTGACCGCGTGCCGTTCGAACGCGGACGATTCCGGCGTGCGCTCGCCGTGACGATCCCACTGTCCGTCGTCATCGTGCTCGCGCAGATCCTGGTTGTCTATACCATTACGCAGCTCTATGGCCTCGGCCCCGAGCACGGATTGGAGAGCATCATCTATCTCGGAGTCCGTTCCGAGGGCGACATCTACTTCTTCATCTTCTGGGCGATCGTCGGCGCGCACGCGGCGCTCCGCTGGCACGATGCCTGGCGGGCCGAAACGATCGTCAACGCGCGACTCGGCGCTGACCTTGCGCAGGCGCAGCTGAACGCACTCAAGGCACAGCTCAATCCACATTTTCTCTTCAATGCGCTGAACTCGGTGGTCACGCTGATCCGCCGCGATGCAGCAGCCGCCGAACAGATGACGGTGCGACTCGCCGATCTCTTGCGCAGTACCCTCGCACTCTCGGAGGAACAGGAGATTTCGCTCCGTGATGAAATCGCGCTGGTCGGTCACTACCTCGAGATCGAACAGATGCGCTTCCACGACCGGCTCACGGTGACGTGGGACATCGATCGCGACGTACGGAACGCGACGCTCCCGTCCCTCGCACTGCAACCGCTGGTGGAGAATGCGATCGTGCATGGTGTGTCGCGACTGACGGGCGCCGGCACGATCCACATCCAGGCAGATGCGGTGGGTTCGACGCTCGTCGTTTCGATACGAGACAACGGTCCGGGCCTCTCGGCAATGTCATCGCGCGGTGGAGCGGGAATCGGTATCGCGAACCTTCGCGCTCGTCTCTCACGATTGTACGGAGATGGAGCGTCGCTGAGTGTGAGTACGCCGGCCGGCGGCGGATGCGAGGCGCGGCTCGTCGTGCCGCTGCGAGAGGCGACGTAACGCTTGGATGTCATCCCGAGCGAAGTCGAGGGGTCGGTGATCTCAACAGGTCGACGCAACACATGGTAACATCATTCGCTACTTGTTTTGTCATCCCGCACGAGCGCAGCGAGTGTCGGGATCTACTGTCCGTGCACCGGAAGCCGGTCCCTCGACCCGAATGATAGATCCCGACACTCGTCGCTTCGCTCCTCGTGCGGGATGACAACTTGGTGTTGCGACCACCGGTTGACTCGGCCATCGCACGTTCAGTGTTGGTTTAGGTGCCGACCCCTCGACTCGCTTCGCTCGCTCGGGGTGACATCCCGGTTACGGTAGCGGGGTTGATAATAGCACTGGCCTCGTCAAAGGAATCGACGGTTTGCGGTTGCCCGCGTCGTCGTGTTTCTCCCATTGCGAGTTGGCGACGTAGACGAACGATGAGCCGATGATCGTGCCAATCGTCGGCTCATCCGCGACCGCGCTGTTTCGGTCGAGTAGCTCACTGCGTGTGATGCGAGTGCCGGTAGCGTCGAGCACGAAGCGCATGATGCGCGCGGGGGCGACGCCGTTCTGCACGGCAATGATGGCGCCGCGGTGCCACGCGATTCCGTCGCAACCGAGCGACGTCGATGCCGGCGCATCGGCGAGACGCGATATCGCGCCAGTCTTTACATCGAATCGAAGGAGACCAATCGAGTAGTCCGCCAGATACACCGCTGCGCCGTCGGGCGTCGGCGCCATGCCCTGGAGGCTGTTGAAGAGCGGGCTGGTAAAGTGCTCCAGTGCATCCTCGCCCGGACGCAGTCGATAGAACGAGGGATCCATCGAGTCCGTCATATAGACGGTACCATCGGGCCCCATGGTGACGTCACCGAGCGTGTGCCCGCGCGCGGCCGCCGGAAGGGACCAGCGCTTCTCTATCACGCCATCCGAGATCCGGACGCGCAAGAGTGCTGCAATGACGGAATCCGCGGGCGTGTACGCTTCCATCTGCGGAATGCCCGCCGTCGTTGCCCAGACGACACCGTGCTCGGCGTCGACGTGAATGCCGAGTATCGCGCCGACGCCCGGCGCGTTGCGCGCAAGGAGTTCGCGCTCGCTGCCATCGGCCGAGCGCTCGACGATGGTGCGATGACGTACGCTTCCGACGTAGAGCCGGCCCGTTCGGCGATCGACGTCGATCCCCTCCGGCCACAGCGTCGAATCGCTGAGCGTGGCGAATACGGTGCTTTTTACGACAGGTTTGGTGTTGGCATCGTGACGCGTCTCGAGCTCCCGAAACGCGGGCAGCTGCCGATAGCGGGAGTAGGACGTGTCCGCCCGCAGGTCGAGCCCCAAGCCGAGATTCGCGATCGTCGTTAGCGCGTCGAGCACGACGGATGTGTCGCCGGCGCGTGCAGCAAGACGCGCGCGCGTGGCGGGATAGTAGATCTGCATCGGCCATGCGCTTGCGGCGCGATCCACTTCGCGCCGGGTCGTCGCCATGTCGTTCTGCCGCATCGCGGCGCTCGCACGCTGGAGTGCCGAACGTGCCACCGACGCGGACTCGGCGGCGGCGTATGGGTTTTCGGAATTGCCGGCCTGCGCGGAGAGCGGCAGGTATGGCGCGACCAGGCAACCGAGGATCAGGATTCTCATGCTGGAAGGATGAGTTGCGTGCGTCAATCGCGCGCGCCGCACGGGCCGATTCGTGCGTCCGAGGGGACGAGGCGTCCTCGTTGAACTCGAGTCGGAACTAATGAGCCAGAGCGAGAGCTCGAGTCGGAGCTACCAGCTCGAGCGTGAGCCCGAGCGCGAGCTACCAGCCTTGAGCAGATATGAGCTCGAAGCTCGAGCTCTGAGCTAGAGCTCAAGCTCTGGGCTGCTCATTGCTCGAGGCTCACGCTCACGCTCTCGCTCTCGCTCTCGCTGGTAGCTCAAGCTACCCTTAGTATCGCGACGTGGCCGGCTGAAACGTGCGCCAACTGTGCCAGAATTCCTGCGACGCATCTAACGGAACAAGCGCGCCCGATACGCCCTTCCCCGTCAGAGCGTAGGCTTGATCACCGGCCACCAGCGAGTCGTTCCGGATCGCGAATGCCGTCGCGCTATCTGGCCGCACGAACGCAAAAAAGCTGGCGCCGTCCGACGCGAGGGCAAGCACAATGGGCGCGCGTCCGAGCTGGTCGTTGATCACACGCTCGCGCAGCAGGCGATTCCAATCGTACGCCCTGCTTTCTCTGTGATGCGTGATTCCAACGACCCATGACTTGTCGTGCCATGACGCGGTATCCGTCCCGGTGAGGGTACTGCGGCTCGCCCCCGTCTCGAAGTCGAAACTGTTCGAGTACTTCGACTGTAGCGCCGCGTCTGGTTGCATGATCAGCGAGCCAGGATGCAGAGCCAACCACTGCGCCAGCGTCACTTGCCGACTTGGGATCTCGGCCAGTGCAGCGCCTTTCTTCGGCCCCGCGATGGCCTCGCCATTTGCCTGTCGCCACCAGGACTTCGTCTCGGAATCCTCGAACATCGCATTCCAGTGGTCCATCCCCACGAGGCGGAACGTCTGCGTCTTGCCATCGACGTTCGGGCTGAATACTCGGCCAGTGCGACAGACGGTGCAGAAACTCACCATGACTGGAATGCCGGCCACCGTATCGCGGACCTGATGATGATATCCGATGAACTGCACTGGATACGCCCGCGCCTCACCGTCGATCTCCACCCCGACCACCAGTCGCTTGGCGTCTACGGTATTCTGGGCAGCGGGGCGCATGACCAGCGATGCAGGAGCGAGGAACATCTTGTCGGCGCTCATGACGAAGTTCGTCATGTACGTGACGACGGCAGCGAGCAGCACGGACGCCACGACGCCAATCTTGCGCCAACCGGGCACTCGCCACGCACCGCGCAGACCCACCGCGATCAGGGCGGCCGCCACACCGCGAAACAACCATCGCCACCCGTAGAGGAAGTAGGCGATATCGATGCTGCGAACGCGCTGGCTGAACGGCAGCGGCATGATGAACCACACATTGGCGAGCTCGAACAACACCAGGAGTGCGATGCCCGCATAAAACAGCTTTTTCATGATGGCAAGATATGCGAAAAGTCCGCTCCCGGAGTCCAGCCACTCGATGTCAGGGCACTCAGCAATGCCAGCACAGCCTGCTTGTCCACGTGCACCGGCAGCACGAGCAGGTCGCCGTCACGTGACCATTCGAGTGCTCGGCGGACTGCGGCCGTCTCTCCCTCGATGATTTCGATTCGCTCGCCTGGCACGCCGAGCCCCGCGAGTTCATCCGCGAGCACTCGCGGTACATCGTACGCCTGCCGTCCGCGAAGCATCGTCGGCATTTCCTTGATGATGACGTGGTCGAATGGAAGGACGCCAAGGACAACGCGCGCGAGGGCACGGAGTTGATCGTCGTCGCGGTTCCCAGCCTGCCCCAACAGCAAGAGCCGCCGCACTGCGGGGAACGCACGCGCCGTCTCGCACAGCACCTCCAGACCGCCGGGATTGTGTGCGTAGTCCACCAACACCGTCATTCCACCAAAGCGATACGACTGCAGACGCCCAGGGTTGTCCTCAGGGGATTCGCCGAAGTGCGCCAGCGTTTCACGGATCGCTTCGACCGGCGCTCCGGCGACTGCGCCCGCCAACGCCGCGCCGAGGATGTTCTCGACGTTATGTGCCGCAGATCCGCCAAGTGTGAGTGGCATCGCGCTGACGCCGCCGAGGTCATGTCTCGACCCACTGCACCACACAATCACGCGCCCACCCTCGACCAGAGCGGCATCGCCACCACGCGTGACATGCGCACCAAGCGTTGTATTCTCCGCTGCAGCGGAGAACCACGCGATGCGACACGACAGCCGCTGCGCGAGTGCGACGAGCCGCGCATCACCGGCATTGAGCACGAGGCAACCGGTCGGCCCCAGCGGGCGCGCCACCACGCTCTTCACCTCGGCCAGCTCCTCGATGCTCGTGACGCCGTACTCGCCGAAATGATCGGCGGACACATTGGTGATGATGGCGACGTCCGCCCGACTCGGGGCAAGGCCTCTCCGCAACACGCCACCGCGCGCCGTTTCGAGAACGGCTGCCTGCACGCGGCGGTCGCGCAGCACGACGCGCGCACCAGCGGGCCCGGAATAATCCCCCGCGTCAAGCTGCTCCGCGTCGACCCACACACCGTCGCTGCAACTCCAACCGGCGCTCCGCCCTGTCGCACGCCACATTGCCGCGATCAGTCGCGTCGTCGTCGTCTTGCCGTTCGAGCCCGTGACGAGGGCAATCGGCACGTCGCGGATACTCGCCCACGGAATCGCCTCGACGGGCGGCACGTCGGCAAGCGGCCAGCTCACGGATCCTTCGCCACTCCCGATCGTCAACAACTCGTCGTCGAAGGTGACGAGCACGCCGCGCTCGATTGCTGCATCGTACGCCCTTGCGAGGTTGGGACGCGACGCTCGCTCCTCTGCGGCGAGTCCGCGCAAGCGCGACACCAATGCACCGGTCGCATCAACCTCTGATTCAGCGAGCGCCCACGCCTGCTCGCTGATCTCCGTCGCCGTCATCAGCACCTCTACCGGCGACGCGACGAACAGACTCGCACCCGATATCGAACTGCGGGAATGCGTGACGGCTTCACCGAGATCCAATGCACGAAACAACCGTTGAACCGCTGCCACCCATCCCTCGGTGAGCGCGAGCAACTCGTCTGGCGAACCGCAGATTTCGAGCACGGCACCCGGTCGCTCGCCATAGAGATTCGGACCCATCAACCGGCGCGAGTCTTCGATCCGCGCCGAGGGGAAGCTGGTCAATGCGCGAGCACCGAGAGCGCGAGCGCGATTGCCGCCGGGAGCGCCTGGACGAACAGGATCTTCTTGCCCACGGTGATTGCCCCGAAGACGCCTGCGACGATGACGCAGATGAGGAAGAAGCAGCGCACCGCGTTCCCGCCTTCGCCTAAGTAGAGGCTCCACGCCAGCCCTGCAGCGAGGAAGCCGTTGTACAGCCCCTGATTCGCGGCGAGCGTCTTCGATGCGAGCGCAAACTCCTCCGTCGTATGAAAAACACGGCGTCCGGTTGGCGTGGTCCAGAGGAACATTTCGAGCACGAGAAAATACGCGTGCAGGAGCGCGACGATGCCGGTGAGTATCGATGCGGCAAGTGCCATGTCAGTCGTTCGCCTCACGTGCGGGAATGACGCCACGCGCTTCGCGCGTGAGGACCAGCTCATCGACCTGCGACGACCAGGTGATCGGCATCGGATTGTGCGGAGCGGGAGTCTTTGCAGGAACGATATCGTCCGCAGGCCCCTCTTCCTTAACCGCCTCGCGGGGCACGCTCCGCGCCGCTCGCGGGGCGGGCACGACCGATTCGTGCTCGGTGGAATTGAAGTTCACGATCTGCTTCCATCCACGCGCTAACGCGTCGGCGAAGATGAGCACGAGGTCGCCGGGCCGCGCCATCTTGAGGGCGGTGTCGATGGCCTGCTGTTCATCGACGATCAATGACATCCGTTCGGCCTCGATGCCAGAGGCACTCAGGGCATTCATCAGCATACGCGGAACGTCTTCATCACCGCGACCGCGACGCCCATCATCCCGGCGGCAGATGTAGTGATCGAAGTTTCCCGCCGCCGCCACCGCGCCGATGGCGTGGATGTCCTCATCGCGACGGTCGCCAGGCGCCGAGAGCACACAGATGCGATGGCCCTTCACGTCCATGCGGCTCACGAGCTGACAGAGCGCACTCACCGCGTGCGCATTGTGGCCATAATCGTACAGCACGCGGAACGGATGCTCGTCATACACGTTCAATCGGCCCGGCGCCTGGAAGAACGTCGTGTCGAAGGTGCGCAGTCCGTGACGAATGTCTTCGAGTCGCACGCCCATCGAGAACGCCATCGCCGCCGCGAACATGGCGTTCTGCACGTTGAATGTCGCGCGGCCTTCGAGCGTCGCGGGAATCAGGTGCGTCCAGAGCAGCGGAATGTGCGCGCCATGATCGTAAATCGTGATCATGTGGCCGTTCACACCAGCCTCGATCGCGCATGCGCGCCCCCCAGCGCGAATGTGCTCGCGCACGAGATCATGCGCCGGATCCATCGTCACGTAGCAGATGTGCTTCGCGTCCGTATACGCCGCCATGCGCAGCGTGAGCGGATCATCCGCGTTGAGCACGGCCGTGTCCGTCGCAATCTCCACGATCGTGCGCTTCACCTCGGCGAGTTGCTCGAGGGTATCGATTCCCTTCTGGCCGAGATGGTCGGGCTGGATGTTGAGGACGGCGCCCACGTCAACGTGTCGCATCGCCATCCCAGCGCGAAGCAGGCCGCCGCGCGCCGTTTCCAGCACCGCCACTTCGACGGCGGGATCACTGAGAACGATGCGCGCAGACGTCGGACCGGTCATGTCGCCCTCGACCGTCCGCTGTCCGTCGATGTACACACCATCCGTGGTCGTCAGGCCAACGCGCTTTCCAGCGAGCTTGTGAATGTGCGCGAGCAGGCGCGCCGTCGTCGTCTTGCCATTCGTTCCCGTGATCGCCGCGATGGGAATCGTGCTCGGCGCATTCCTCGGGAACAGCATTTCGATCACCTTGCCCGCAGCATCTCGCGGACGTCCTTCGCTTGGCGCCGCGTGCATGCGGAACCCCGGAGCGGCGTTCACTTCGCATACCGCGCCCCCGACGTCGCGATACGACTGGGTGATGTCGGGCGAGAGAAAGTCAACGCCACCGATATCGAGCCCGATGGCTTGAATGGCGCGAATTGCCATCTCAGCGTTGTCCGGATGCACCACATCGGTGACGTCGGCGGCAGTGCCGCCTGTGGATAGGTTCGCGGTGAGGCGCAGATAGACGTCTTCCCCATCGGCCGGCACCGTCGCTGGCGTGTAGCCGCGCTTTCGGAGCAGGCCGTTTGCCTGGTCGTCGAGCGATAGCTGCGTCAGCACTTTCTCGTGCCCGATGCCGCGGCGCGGATCGGAATTGACGATCGCCACCAACTCCTCGATCGTGTGCACGCCATCGCCGGTGACTTTGCCAGGTTCACGCTTCGAGACGGCGACCAGCTCACCATTCACAACGAGCATGCGGTGATCATGCCCACTGATGAAACTCTCGACGATCACACTGCGCGAATGCTCTTGCGCGCGTACGAAGCCGGCTCGTACGTCATCGGCCGACGTCAGCCCGATGGACACACCGCGCCCATGGTTGCCGTTGTACGGTTTCGTGACAACCGGATACCCCATGCGCTCGGCGGCCGCCACGGCGCGCTCCGCCGTCTGCACGAGGCGCTGCTTCGGCACCGGGAGCCCCAGGCGCGAGAGAATACGGTTGGTTTCTTCCTTGTCCGACGCAAGCTCGACCGCGACGTGTGATGTGCGTCCCGTGATCGTCGCCTGGATGCGCTGCTGGTTGCAGCCGTAGCCGAGCTGGATCAGGCTCTGTTCGTTGAGGCGCAGCCACGGGATGTTCCGCTTCTCTGCCGCATGCACGATGCTCGCGGTGCTCGGCCCAAGGGCGCGCCGCTGCGCGTAGCGAATGAAATCGTCGCGTCGCGATTGGAGGTCGAAGGTGCTGTCGATGAGATTCGGGGGACGCAGTTCGTTCGGGAGCAGGCAATGGAGCAGATCGAGCGCGACGTCCGCTGCTTCGATGCCGACATCCTCCTGCTCGTATTCGAACACGACGTCATAGACGCCGGGCCGCGACGTCTCGCGCGTCTTGCCGAAGGTGACCTTCACGCCGGCGATGTTCTGTAACTCGATGGCCACGTGCTCGAGGACGTGCCCTAGCCAGGTCCCTTCGTCTTCGGTCATGCGGCGGACGAAACCGCCAGCTTCGCCGTAGGAGCAGCCGTGCTCCTTCAGCCCGGGCAATGCCTCCAGGAGTGCGGCGACGAAACCGGAACCGAGTCGACTCGTTGGCCATTCTTCGAGAGGTCCAAGATCGAGCTCGAGCCTGATGACGGGAAAATGCGCATAGTGGCTCGGACCGACATAGATGGACCGCTCGAGGATTTCCATGAATCGTCTAGTGACCTGTCACGAAGGTGGACGCGCCCTGAGCCTTGCGAGTATTGAGGTCGAACGTGGCGCCGGCGGCGAGAACATGCACTTTCACGCCCACCAGCGTAATGCTGTCGCCCGGTTTCGCCTCCGCAATGGAGGAGACCTCGACGTCGGACGGATCGACGACGGTCACGGCAGCGGAACCGATCACTTCGATCGTGTCGTCGGCCCGTATGAGCGCGGCGGTATCTTCATCGACGCCAAGGCCCACGGCAAAGGGATTGTAGGCGAGTGCCGTGAGGAGCCGGCCGAGTCGTTCGCGCTGCCGAAAATGCTGGTCGACGATGACCTTGTTGGTGAGACCGAGGCCGGCGCACATCTGCACCATGCCAGCGCGAGGTGTGGCCCCTTCCTCACCGTAGGCGATCATGTGCTCGGAGAGGAACGCAGCGCCCGCGCTCGTGCCCGCCACCGGAACGCCGGCGGCATTCCGCGAACGCAGCAACTTCGCGACCGGCGTGCCGCCAAGCGTGGACGCGAGCTTGAGCTGGTTGCCGCCGGTGATGAAGATGCCCGTGGCATCGGCGAGCCAGTCGAGCCAGTCACTGTCATCGCAGTCGATACGATGCTCGAAGTGCAGTGACTTGGCGCTCGCAACGCCACGCCGCACGAAGACGCGTTCGTAGAACGTGCCGATGTCCGGTTCGCTCGACGCCGTTGGGATAACGGCAATGCGCGCCGTCGAGCCGCCACTGAGCTCGATGAATCGCTCGAGAATTGCCGGATCGAGCAGCTTTCCCCCGATGGGAATGATGCAGCCGCGCGGGGTACCGGGATGAGCGTGAGAAGGCATACGCCGGAAAGCTAACGCCAAGGGTACGGCCTCGGAAACGCGCCTACGGCTGCTTGCGTGGAGCCCGGTCCATCGTTGTGCAGCCATCACAATCTTCTCGCGAGAGGGAGTGGCCGAGATCCTCAACCTGCAGGCGGGGCCGGATGGTACGGCCAAGCCGTATCAGGTACGACGGGAGTGAGCCGGACCACGCCTTTGTCGCCGAGGTGTCTGAGCTCTCCGGATGTGCCGCGGACGGGCCCACGTATGGGGCCGCGCTGGCGCAGGCCGAGGTCGTGATCCAGCAATGGATAGAGACGGCCCGCGAACTGGGACGTGAAATTCCCACGCCACGGGGTCGACTCCTCTACGCGTCGCTGGGCGAGATCACGACCCGCAATCGAACGTGCGCTGCGCGCGACGAGCGATTTGCTGATGGCGCCCGCTGCCGGGCGCTATTTTTTGGTCGCTTGCAAGTGTGAACTCAGGCGTTCGGTGGGTACTGCGGCGTGCGGCTCCGATCGCCGAGTAGCGTTCTAGTTGGCCGGGGCTAGCTTCCGACGATGCCGCCGACCGTCTACGTCGAAACCACCATTTTCAGCTACCTGACGGCTCGCCCCACGGCAAACGTGGTGGCGGCCGGTCGGCAGCACGTCACGCAGGCGTGGTGGGCGACACGACGCGAGGCATTCGCGCTGTTCGTCTCCGAGTTGGTTCTTGAGGAAGCGGCCGCCGGAGATCCCAACGCCGCGGACCGCAGGCTGACGGTTGCCCGGTCGTTGCCCTTGGTGAACGTTACCGAGCGTGCGTTGACGCTCGCTCCCGAACTCCAAGCGCTTGCGCGACTCCCGGAACGGGCCCGCGCGGATGCGCTGCACATCGCGCTGGCGGCCGCACGGAATAAACTATCTCTTAACGTGGAATCTGCGGCACATCGCCAATGCGGAGCTGCGCCCCCGCCTTGAGGCCGCGTGCCGGGCGCGGGGGTATCGGCCGCCGGTGCTCTGTACGCCAGACGAGCTGATGGGTTCGAGCAATGGGGAGGCGAGTCGTGAATGAGATACCCCGGCCCGGCGACGCGGGCGACTGGGTCGGTGAGGATGAGATTGTGGCTGAGGTTCGCGCAGCCCGCGATGCCATTTTTGCCCGTGCCGGTTATGACATCCAGGAGCTCGGTCGACAATTGCGGGCTCGCCAGGCTGCGGCCGGTCGCGCGGGCGTCACGCTGCCCCCGAAGCCGCCGGAAAGCGACAGTCCCGCGGCGTAGCACCGCACGGGCATCGCGCTCGGACACGTGCCACCGAACAAACCATTGCAACAGTCCGCCGACCTTCTGATTGCTCGCTTCGCTCGCTTGATGTTATTCGGCTGCAGCTGAATGGTGGCGTTGAGGCTGTTGAATCAGTAGGCAAGTCGTCTCGGCGCCTGGCTTACTGGATACTGTGATCATTCCTGACGATGAGATCGTCGATTGTGGCGACCTCGTTTTTCAACACCTGACTCGCGTTGTCAACCGGCCGATTTGTTCTACAGCGTCCTTAGACAGCACCCTGAAATCCCAGGGCGGAGCTGAGTCAGGTCCGTTCATACCCTCCACGGCCCGAGGCCTCCTCGCTGCACTCATTTGCCCAGTCACGGCTGAGGCTTCCACAACCTCTCGCGAGCGCAACGCGCCTGACCCACTACGGGCTCTACGACACAGTGGTGGCGAGGGAGTAGGTGCGTGAGCGCGAGGCATTCACAAGTGACTCGGCGTACTTCATTGCGGTGAAGCGCTGAGAGAACTGATGTCGCAGGTAAATGTCATCCTGCACGAGCGCGAAGCGAGCGAGTGTCGGGATCTACTTTCGCTGCGACGGAGCCGGCTACGCTGTGTAGGGTTGGTAGATCCCGACACTCGCTTCGCTCATGCGGGATGACATCGCAACCGGCCGCAACACCTACGTGAAGAAGCATTGCGGCTAGGGTTGCTTGCGGGGCGCACGGTCCATTGTCATGACTCCACGCATGATCGTCGTCACGAGCGGCGTGATTGCCCCTGGATCGCTGGCCCCCGTGACCGGCACGCGCGGACTGGAAGCGCCCTGCGTGCTGTACGCTGGATGTGCGGTGAAGTCCCGCGACGTGACGTTCCATCTGATACTGTCCGCGCCGACGTCGCCAGACACATTCAGCGTGATCCACATGTCCGCGCCGACCCATGTACGCAGGGAGTCGAGATCGCGGCTGCGAGCCAACGCCGCAACAACGGAATCTGCAGCGACGACGGTAAAGCGCTGCTGCGCGCGGAGGCGAGCCTGCACGCTGTCGCGCAGAACACCGGCCGCGATGATGAGCGCCGGAGCACGAAGACTCGAATGGATGGAGATCCCGACGCGACGTGCGGGTCCGAGATTGTTCGCCCGCTGTGCAAACGCATCGGGCGTCAGCGGCATGCGATTCGGTGGCAACGGGAAGACATTCAGGGCACTGCCGATACTCACCGATGTCTTCACACGCGCCAGCGAGTCGCGCTGGCGTTGCTCTGCGAGCTCCTGCGCCCGTACCTGGGCGATCGAGTCACTGACAGTTCGCCTGACAGCGTTCGCAATCGAATCGCGAAGGAGGCCCATCAAACGCGCGTCCTTCTGGTTGAACCGCTCCTGCAACAGGCGCATGCTGTCGCGTTCTGCTTTCGTCATTCCCTGCGTCACGACGGGTGGCGCAACGGGAGGAACGGCCGCCACCGGGGCCTGCGCGATGGGCTTGAGCTCCGCAATCGTATTCCCGCTACCGATATTGGACCGCATGCTCCACAGCACGCCGCCGATCACGACGATGAGCGCCGCGAGCGCGAGCATCATGCGGCGAGAGGACACCGCGGCGGTCGGCACCTGCACGCCACCAGACGTCGCGTTGACCGCTCTCAGCACTTCGAGCACCGACTCGGCACTCGCCGGCCGCCGGGCGGCATCCTTCTCGAGACACCGCGCGAGGAGCGCGGCGAGTACGGGGGGCACGTCCGGCCGGGCCTCGAGAATCGGAGGCGGCGCCTGGGTCAGTTGCGCCGCGAGAAGCGCCTGCGGCGAGGGAGCTCGAAAAGGCGAATGGCCAGTGAGCAGTTCATAGCCCAGAAGCCCAAAGGCATAGATGTCTACGCGGTGATCGGCGGACGAGTCGCCCGCGATCTGTTCCGGCGCCATGTACGCGGGCGTTCCGATCGCCACGCCCGATGCAGTTCCAGCGGCGGAACGAGACTCCATGCCAAGCGCCGTGCTGACGGCCTTGGCCACACCAAAATCGGTGATGACGGCGTGGCTTCCCTCGCGCAGGACGTTCGCCGGCTTGATATCCCGGTGAACGATGCCGGCCTTGTGCGCATAGGCAAGCGCGTCAGCGACGTCGAAGAGAATCTCGATCGTTTCGGCCACGCTGAACTTCCGGCCATTATCGAGCGCGTGACGCAACGACTCGCCCTGAATGTACGGCATCGTGTAGTACAGCAGTTCGCCTTCCTCGGCAGCCGCGAAGAGCGGCGCAATGTGAGGATGCGTCAGGCGTGCCGCCATTTGCACTTCCCTGCGAAAGCGCTCCCGATTGGCGTCGGCGGCGATCTCCGGCGGCAGGAACTTGATGACGACCTGACGGTCGAGCGCGAGCTCCCGTGCGAGAAAGACACGGCTCATCCCTCCGCCGAGGAGTTCCCGGTAGATCTCGAACCGATCGCCCAAACGGGCGCGAATGCGTTCGAGGAACTCGTCGGTGGGGGGAACGTCAGCGGTCATCGGTCAAATACAGGGTGTGCGATGGCGGGCCGCCACGGGTGGGCCGCTGGTTGTATGACACTGGAACGGGAGGGGAAGTTGGCCAACTTGAAGAATGGCAGCAAAACATGAGAGGAGGAAGCTGCATCGAATCGCTCGTTTGTCGCCCGGCGCCCAAAGAGAGCCTCGGCCACCCGTCCGGTCAGCCGCACGCGCGATCCGGTCAATAACGCAGCGAGGTCCGGTCAACAACTCTCCGCCGCCCGGTCAACAACTCTCCGCCGCCCGCGCGCGTCGAACACACCACCGCAGCATAAGCCTCGCGACGGTGCTAACCCCCTCTCACTAGAACGCTGGGTAACCCTCAGGGCGGTGATCGGCCTATATCACCAAGGCACTCGGGCACCCATCAGCGCCACGCTCCATTCCACGACACCGCCGTAGGGGTCACCTCAACGCTGCAACACGACTGCTCCGGCGAAGCGACTTCCGACTCCGAGCTTCCATAAGTAGGCCAGCGTGCCAACGACTCCTCTAGAACGGAGGCCCACCGAAACTGTAGTCGAGCGCGTAGGTGTGCTTCTTGTCCACGACTTCGATCTTCAGGGTGCCGACTATTCCCGTCAGCCCTCCGGAGCCCGAGTCAGGTACCACCGTGACTGTCAGCGACGCCTCCCCACGGTTCATCGTGCCGGAGTGCTGGAGCACAAATCCTCCCTCCTGCCCCGCCACCGACCCCGTCACTCGCTCGAGCGCCACATAGCCCGCCGAGCCCTTCTCCAGACCCATGCAACTCAGCATCTCCACAGTGCTCGTAGCAACGAGATCGCCCTCGAACACTTTGGCGAAGGTTGTGCGGCCGAGCGCCGCCGCCCCCTCGACGGGATCGTACTCGGCCCTGCTCGTGGGGACGACAGAGAATGTGCCCTTTGCGATCGTCATTTCGTTCGTTGACGTGGTTGAATGATAGGAGGGCGGGTCAGCCAAGCGGCTGACCGAAGGCCATCAGCGTGGCGCAGCCCTTCAGTCGAGGATTCTGAAGAATACCCGACGCAAACGATGCGGCGCCGAGGAGAAATTGAGGGATGACAGCGTCGGGACGGCCCATGGGAGGAAACTCACGGGTGAGGGCGCGCGTGGAAAGGTCGATCAACGCCACCTCCGACGGGTATCGCGGAAGCTGCTTCCTTGCGAGCTGGATTGCTTCCGTGACGTCGCCGCGCGAACCAAACGCCAGCTCTCGCAAATTCGTGCACGGCGTAAAGGACAGCATCGTGAGCATTTCGAATCGAATCCCACGCCGCGCCGTCGAATCCCGTACAATTGCGATCATGGCGGCGCGCGCCTCCGCGGCACTGCGAGTCGCGGGACCCGCGGCACGCGCGACCTCATTCGACTTCGTCTCATTGAGTGCCTTGAGCGCCGTGGCCTCAGGGTTCTTCGTCAGCGCATAGTAGTCCGTGAGTGCTGTTCGCCCGATACCGACGAGGATCGCGCCCAAAGACTCATCGATGAGCGTGGTGCCATTGTCGATCAGCACAAATCCCAGCGAGACGATCGATCTGAGTACGTTTTCCGCCGAATCACGCTGCTGGCGAGAAAGGTGATATGCGGCCCGAACCTGCGATGCGTATGCGAGCTCCTTCGTGGCCGCAAACTTCGAGAGTGGCATCTCGAAAACGTGGGCGGAGTCAGGGTACGGAAGACGAAAGCGACCGCCGAGCATATCGACGGCGGGCGCGCGCGTCACGCTGTCGAGCGTGCGCCAGATCGGTGCCGTTGCCACGCGTTCGAGAAACTCGCGTTCCTCCTTGCTGAATCCTGCTGGGACGAGACCGAGAATCAGGTTGGGATTCGGGAGTCCGCGCACCTGCGTTGGTCGGGCCTTGGGAAACAATCCCGGTTCCAACTCCTCGTCTCGCCAGAACGCATCCGCGCGTGACGGTAGCTCGACCAACGAAAACGCGGACTTTCGCGTGTCGGCGGGCTGGAGGGCGTTGAATGCCAGTCCCGCCTGCAGTGGCGCGATCGACGGATCCTTCGGCAGCGCGAAACGGCGCATCGCGTCTGCCCTGTTGAGCCGCTCGTCGGTGTTGGTATACCTCGGCTGCATGTACGCGCCGAAGCGCTCGCCGAGCACACCGACGAGACCGAACGGCACGAGCATCGGGATGATGACGACGACGGTCGCGAGAATCGCCGCGGCGCGAAGGAGCGGGTTCGCCTGCGCTTTTCGCTTCGGCGGCGGCTTTAATGGGACGTCCGATTCGGTCATGCGCTAAAACTGCCGTTCGGCGCCCTGTACGCCAGACGTACGGCTCGTTTCGACGTGAAAACTGAAATACCGACACAATCGGCCGAATGTCATCCCGAGCGAAGTCGAGGGATCTGCACGAGCTGCCTGTGACGAGGTGCAGACCCCTCGACTCGCGTCGCTCCCTCGGGGTGACAATCCGTTCCGACGAATTTCGAACCCGTCGGCTCTCGGCAGCGTCAAAGCTTCAGTCATGGAACGTCACGCTCGTTTTGTCGCCTGAGCCCTTCGTCACTTGTGCTCCTCGAGGGCAGGCTACGCGAAGGGCCTGCACCTCCGCCGTCACGCAATTCCGTAAACATGGATCAATCATGCGTCGCCTCGTACTTCTGCTAAGCCTCGCCTCGACTGCCATGCCGGCGCCTGCACAATCGCCGGCAGCGGCTCGGGTGGCCGGCTGGAGATCCGACATCGATTCACTCACCGAGCGCGTCGTTCATGGGCATCCCAATCCGTGGGCGCACCTTGCACGCGCGCAGTTCCTCGCCGAATCGAACGCACTGCGCGATAGCGCCGCCGTGCTCGGCGACGCACGACTCCTTGCCGGCATCATGCGCCTCGCCGCAAGTCTCGGCGACGGCCACACCGGCGTCACCGATCTGGGGCGCGTCGGCACCGAGTGGTTCCCGCTTCGCCTCGCGCACTTTGCCGACGGTCTCTGGGTCACCGCGATCACGCCGCAGCATCGTAGCGTCGCCGGAGCGCGTGTCGTCGCGGTGGGGGGAATTCCGACCCAGACGCTTGTCAGCCGCTGGCTCCAGCTTGCGCCGGGCGACAATGAATTCAACCGGCGCTCCCACTCGGCCATGCTTGCCAATGCTGCCGTGCTGCACGCCATCGGCGCCACTCCGCACTCTGATACACTTCGGTTGGACGTGGAGATGATCGACGGCCGGCGCGATTCCGTCGTCCTCACGTCAGCGGCACGCGCGGCGTCGCTCGATTTCGAGCAGTGGGGAGAAATGTTCGCGCCTTCCATGATCGAGGTGACAACGCCATTCGCGCTCGCACCGGACGCAGTCCTTGCGGCGGAGCGAAGCGCTGCGCTTCCACTGCACCTCCGCGATCGGCGCCCGTACGGATGGACCTATCTCCCTCAGTCACGCACGGTCTATTTTCAGTACAACAACGTCGTCGCACAGAGCCGGCGGGTCGTAACGAGCATGCTCGATACCTGGGCCTCCGCGCTCGCATTTGCCGACTCGCAACGCGCCGATCGGCTGGTCCTCGACCTCCGCTACAACAGTGGCGGCGACGGCTCGCTGAACCCCGCCTTCATGCGACAGCTCATCAAGCGAGAGTCGCTGACGCAACCGGGCCGCTTCTTTGTGTTGACGAGTGGCAAGACATTCAGCGCGGCCGCCGATCTCGTCATCGAGTTGATGAAATACACGCAACCGATACTGGTAGGCGAGCCGCCTGGCGTGGGACTCAATGCATCGGGTGATGCGGAGCACATCGTCCTACCCTTCAGCAGGATTGGTATCGCGGTATCGACGCGCTACACGCAACTCGCGGCTGACGGTGACACCTCCGGTGTTATTCCCGTCAATGTCCCTGCCCCGATGCGTGGTGCCGACTGGGTGCGCGGCGCTGATCCCGCACTCGATGCGATCTTGTCGGCTCCCTCACCGTTCCCGAACATGGTACGCACGCTGCGTGACTCCGGCGGACCCGCGGCGCGTTCGTTCTGGAATTCACTTCGTACGCGCTACGGCTCGCTCACCTGGTGGGAACCCTGGCGAGCACAGGAGCTCAACCATGTGTCCTTCGCGCTGCTGGAAAAGGGCAAGACGGCGGACGCTATCGAAGGGTTCATCATCAACACCGAGCGCAATCCGCTCATGTGGCAAACATGGGATTCCCTCGGCGAGGGCTATCTGAAAGCCGGACGCAAGGAGGAGGCACTCGCCTCCTATCTGCGCGCGCTCCAACTCGCGCCGCACAACTGGAATGCGTCGGAACAGCGCAGGATCGTCGACACCATTCGTGCTGGACAGAACCACTGACATTTCCGGCGACGACGTCGCATCACGGAGGTTCTATGACGAACACTTTGACTTCGTCTGGTCCGTCGTGTCGCGCTACGCCGACAGCCAGGACGAGGCGAATGACATGTTGCAGGAGGCGTTCGTGAAGCTCTTCGCGGGCCTTTCGTCGTTTCGCGGAGCGTCGTCACTGCGGACGTGGGTGTTTCGCGTCGCGTATGGCTCCGCGCTCGATCGCCTCCGCCGCCGAAAACGCGAACGCCGCTGGGCGCAGGTGTTCCAGCGCCTGGAAGAGCCGGCACCCTCAGCGGTTGCCGATCCGTTGCTGCGCACCCGAATCGCACAGGCCGTTGCGGCACTGTCATCTCCGCTGAGGGACGTGTTCGTGATGTACGAGATTCACGGGCGTGCGCACGAGGACATTGCGTCAGCGCTCGGTATTCCATTGGGAACATCGAAGAGCCGACTGTCCGCGGCGCGCGAGCAGCTCCGCGGCGTGTTGGCGGATGTCTGGGAGGAGCGGCACGGATGAACGACGACGAGAGGCCGTTCGATATCACGCGACTGATCACCGGTGGAGCGCTGCACCGGCCACCCTCGCGCGACGCCGCGTGGTCGGGGATCCTCGCTCGACGGGCGCACGCGCGTGCGCGTCAACGACAGATGGTGTATGGTGGCGTGCTCGCCGTAATGCTCCTCGCTGCGGCGGCCATTCAATCGCGCCAATTCCTGAGAAGGGAACGTGAGCTTCGCAGCGCCAGTTCCGACAGACCAGGCAGTCGCGAGAGCATCCGCGTGATCGACGCGTCCCTCCAATCACTCCGCGGGCTTTCGGCCGGCGAAGACGCCGAACGCGTTCGAGCGGAAACGGCGTTCCTGCTCGACATCCGCGGCCGAGTGATCGCTGATTCAACTGCTCGTACGGGAGGCTCAGAATGATGTTCACGCTGGCGGCTGCGATTGCCTGTTCGCTTTCACCACGCCTCGCGGTAACTCGAGGCTCCACGGTAGAAATTGTGGCGCGTGTTGCCGATGTCAGTGTCATCGCAGGTTCTCGCGACGCAATCGAACTCGATGGCGGCACGGCGGACTGCCGTCGGCTCGGAAACGTTGTCCTGCTCGAGGCAAGTGGAGAGACCACGAGGCTTGTCGTGCGTGTGCCCTCCTGGATGTCCGTGAAGGTGAACGCCTCCCGCGGCGACGTACAGGTCGATGACGTGCTGGCGCCTCTGGACGTCGACGCACTTGCGGGCGATGTACGCATTCGCGGTGGGCGCGACCGTGTTGTCGTGAAGACGGCATCCGGGGGGGTAGAGGTCGCCGGAGCGACCGGACAGATCGACATTTCGGCGCAACACCGCCCCGTGCTGCTCACGGGAATTTCCGGCGCGATTCAGCTCGTCAACGTGAACGGAGTCACGACGATGCGCGATATCCGCGCGACGAGGCTTACGGCGGTCACCGTGACCGGTGAGATCACTTGTGAATGTACGCCCACGGGTGAGGCGGCCGAGTGGGAGATGCGTGCGAGTAGCGGTGCCGTTCGGCTGTCGTTGCCTGCCGGCGTCGCCGCCGTCGCGACCCTCGACGCCCCGCGACACGCGGCGACGGTTCGCTATCCGGGTGCCGAGCTTCAGACAGTTGGCTCGCGACAGATTGTCGCCGTGCTCGGCAAGGGCGGCGCGCGCATTCGGCTGACGTCGTTTTCCGGTGCGGTGAGTCTGTATCAGCGCTGACTGTCCCCTGCCGAGCGAAGCGAGTGATTGTCACCCCGCGAAGCGAGTGGAGGGGTCTGCACCTCACCACCAGGCAGCAAGTGCAGATCCCTCGACTTCGCTCGGGATGACAACCGAACCAGTCAGTGCTGCGCGTGCCTCGGCAGCGTCGCGATGAAGTCGAGGATGGACTTCGACGTCTCCTCGTCGCCGCTTGCCATCTTGCTCCACACCGTATTGTGCGTTCGCCCAGCGATCATGTGCGTCGCCACGGGCCGGCCGCCAGCCTGCTTCAGTGCTGAGGCGAAATCGCTTTGCTGCTGCCGTCGCCACGGATCGTCACCGTCCGCATACAGGAGCAGGAGCGGCGGTACGCCACTCGCGCGGAGATACGACGCAGGTGACGCCGCGCGCCACTTCGTCGAATCGACGCCCCACACATCCTTCGGCCGGTCAGGAGCCACGCCGGACCGCTCGACGTAGAAGAATGCGCTCACCGGCACGACACCACGCAGTTCGCTCGGCTTCATCTGGTGGGCGCCCAGGTACCGCTCGTCCATCGTGAGGAGCGCGGCGAGATAGGCTCCAGCAGAATGTCCGATGACCACGATCGACGCCGAGTCGCCACCGTACTTCGCGATGTTGTTCCGCACCCACGCGACGGCCGCCGCGGCGTCCTCGACGTGCGCGGGGTGGGATACGTCGGGTGACAACCGGTAGTTCGGTACGACGGTGATGAAACCCTTGGCCGAGAACAAACGGCCGACGAATTTCTCGCCGGACTTCTCACCGGCGCGCAACGCTCCGCCGAAAAATGAAACGATGACCGGCGCGTTCCGGGCATTCTCCGGGAGGTAGATGTCGAGCATGTCCTTCTTGTTCGCCTGCTCCACTGCCGGCCGATAGTCGACGTCTGTCATGATGCGTGACTGGGCGCTCATCGTCACCGGAACGATGAGCGCCGCCGCGAGTACTGCGCGCCGCATCACGGCTTTTTCCAGACGATTCCCTGGTCGCGCGCGACGTCGCCGATGCCTTTGTAGACGAATTTCTGAAGACGCTTTCCCTCGTACGTCTCCGTCGTATACAGGTTGCCCTTCGAATCGGTCGCGACGCTGTGTACGGCGAAGAACTGCCCTGGTTGCCGTCCGCCGTCTCCGAACTGGGTAATGACGTCGAGCGACTGGCGGTCCATGACGTAGACACGCTCGTTCTTGCCGTCAGCAAGGAACATCCATTTCTGCTGCGGGTCGCGCGAGAAGGCGATATCCCACACCGAGCCATCGCCACGCGTCAGCGGCGCGATGATCTTCTCCTTCACGAACGAACCGTCCTTCTTGAAGACCTGGATGCGATCATTGGGTCGGTCGCAGACGTAGACCAGGCCATCGTTCGACGGCTCGGCACAGTGCACCGGCGTGCGGAACTGCTTGATGAGCGGCGCCGCGGGGTCGTACCGGCCATAGTTCGAATCGGATGGCACGTTGCCGTACGCGCCCCAGATCCGCTTGGTCTTCCCCGTCGTCATATCGATGACGGCAACACGGTGATTGCCGTACCCATCCGCAATGAACGCCTCATTCGCCTTGGGATCGAACGAAATCTTCGCAACGCGCCCGAAGTGCTCCATCGACTTGCTGTCCACGGCCTGCTTTGGCGTGCCGATCTGCATCAGAAACTTGCCGTCGTGCGTAAACTTCAGGATGTGCGAGTCACCGACGCCGTTGCCGCCAATCCACACGTTGTCCTTGTCGTCGATCGAAACACCATGATTGGAGTTCGGCCACTCGTAGCCCGCGCCGGGCCCGCCCCATGCCTTCACGAGGTTGCCGGCGGGATCGAACTCGAGAATGGGCGGCGCGGAGCGGCAGCACTCACCAATGGGCGGGTTGGCATCCGCACCAACTTCCGTGCGCTGGTTCAGCGTCGAATCGCCGCGGTGAATGATGAAGATGTGATCCTTGGAGTCCACACCCACACCGATCGTCGACCCCAACACCCAATGATTTGGAAGCGGCTTCGGCCAGTACGGATCGACCTCGAAACGCGGCGCCTTGATGGGTGCGGCTTCGGTGGCTGCCTGTAGTGCCGCCTGCCCGACTCCCAAGCCAACGAGCAGCGCGGTCGCAATGCCACTGAGTATCATGGTACGTCCCTTCATCGACAATCTCCCGGCGAGGATGATGGCGTTGGCTGGATGCGGCGATCGGTGTAACTTCGCGGACCGACCGTGACCGAGATTCTACGGCCCCGCATGCGTTTCCGTCCAGCCCGCCACTCGTTTTTCCTTGTCATTGCCGGTGTCCTGACGTTGACACTGGGCACCGCCGCACCGGCGAACGCACACGAGATTCCCGGCACCGTTGCCGTGCTCGCCTATGTGAAGCCGGAAGGGCGCGCACTGCATGTCGTCATGCGCGTGCCACTCGAGGCAATGCGCGATATCGACATTCCGCTTTCACCACAGGGCTTCCTTGACATCCGCGCCGTGCAGCCGCTGCTCCCGGAAGCTGCCACGCAATGGATCGCCGACTATCTCAAGGTGTACGAGAACGGCCGCTTGCTGAAGGGTACGCGCCTCGCTGGTGTGCGGATCTCCTTGCCGTCAGACCGGTCGTTCGTCGAATACCGTACGGCATCGCTGCACTTTCGCGATCCACCGAACGACGCGGTTACCGACCTGCCCTGGCGGCAGGCGATGCTGGACGTGGCGTTCGACTATCCCATCGAGTCCGAACAGTCGGCCTTCTCGATCGACCCCTCCCTCGCCCACCTCGGCGTCCACACCAACACCGTGCTGCGCTTTCTTCCGCCGGATCGGCCGGAGCGAGCCTTCGCGTATTCCGGCAATCCGGGTCTCGTCGCACTCGATCCGCGATGGCACCAAGCGGCGCGGCGCTTCGTCCAACTTGGCTTCACGCACATCCTGAGCGGAATCGATCATCTCCTGTTCCTATTGTGTCTCGTCATTCCACTGCGTCGCCTGCGCCCACTCATCGTCGTGGCGACGTCATTCACGTTGGCCCATTCGATTACCCTCGCCATCTCCGCCCTCGGCTTCGCTCCGGACGCGCTCTGGTTCCCGCCACTCATCGAAGTGCTGGTCGCCCTGTCGATCGTCTACATGGCGATCGAAAACATCGTCGGCGCGCGGCTCGATCGGCGTTGGCTCGTGGCCTTCGCGTTCGGGCTCGTGCACGGCTTCGCGTTCTCCTTTGCGCTACGCGAGTCGATGCAATTCGGTGGGGCTCACGTGGCGGCATCCCTGCTGGCGTTCAACGTCGGCGTGGAGCTCGCGCAGCTTCTCGTCGTTGCCGTCGCTCTCCCGCTTCTCTCGCTCCTGTTCCGCCGCGTCGTCGACGAACGTATGGGCACCATCATCCTCTCCGCGTTGGTCGCTCACACGACGTGGCACTGGATGCTCGATCGCGGTGCGACGCTGGGACAATATCGTTTTGAATGGCCCCCGCTCGACGCGGCACTCGCCGTGACCGCCATGCGCGGAGCGATGGTCCTCATCATCCTTGCCGGGGCGCTCTGGTTGCTCGCGGCACTCGGCGATCGGCTGGCGCCCGCCGCCACCGAGCGCGAAGTTGGGGTCGAATGAAATCGCTTGCCTTGGTGACCGCCCTGCTCATTCTTGCGCCGTCAGCCGCACATACACAACAGGTGGACGCGGGCGCTCCCGCAACCACCCGCGCAGGCGTCTACACAGCCGCCCAGGCGGAGCGCGGCCGAATCACCTACGCCGGGCGGTGCCAATCCTGTCATTCGGCAGCCTCGCACGCCGGGGTCGCCTTCGAGAAGAAGTGGAAGGGTCGTTCGGTAGCCGACCTGTTCATGTTCGCGAGCACAGAGATGCCGAAGAACGATCCGGGCAGCTTGGACCCCAATGAGTATGCAGACGTCATTGCATACCTGCTCAAGGTGAATACCATGCCCGTGGGAAAGCAGGAGCTTCCTGCAGATTCTGCATCGCTCGCGAAGGTATTGATCGAGATTCCACCGAAAGTTGTGAAGAAAGCTGTTCCGGTGAAAAAGGCTCCGAAGAAGCCGTAGTTCGCATTTCAGGAACAGCGGTTTTTAACCACAGAGGACACAGAGGAACACAGAGAAAGCAATGGAGTCCGTGCTGCGCGACGAAGGCGTCCAGAGGTCGCATAGCTTAGTTCATGCAGTCCTCTGTGTCCTCTGTGTCCTCTGTGGTTCATTGCAGTTGCAGTTCCCGCATTCCTCCGCGAACCTCTGCGACCTCTGCGGTGAAAGCTTTGCGGCTGTTGCGGCAACAACTCTCAACTTGACGTGAGGATTGACGCATGATTGCACGTTCTCGCAGGACACTCGGAGTCGCCGGGTCGGCCGTCGCCGGCGCGTTGCTCCTCGGAGGAATGCTGCTGACGGGTGCATCCTCGCCCGCCAACCTTGCGCCGAGCATGGCGAGGGGAAATGCTGACGGTGAGTGGCGCTATTGGGGTGCCGATGCCTGGAGCACGCGCTATTCGCCACTTGAACAGATTAATGCGAGCAACTTCGACTCGTTGACTATCGCGTGGCGGTGGAAAGCCGGCGAGCAAGGGGAGGACGAGTATTTCCGTTCGACGCCTCTCTATGCGAAAGGACGGATGTTCACCGTCGCCACCAACAAGCGCATGGCCTTCGCGCTCGACCCAGCGACCGGTAAGCAACTCTGGAAGTGGAGCCTCGCTGAAGGCATCCGCTGGCAGAAGGCGCCGCGGCGCTACGCCGGCCGAGGGCTCGCGTATTGGACGTCAGGCAATGACGAGCGCGTGATCGTCGTGACGCCGGGCTACCATCTCGCCTCCATCGATGCGAAAACCGGCAAGGCCGATCCGAAGTTCGGAAAGGGCGGCGTCGTGGATCTCATGTCGGGACTCGGCTTCACGCTCGTTCCCCTCGCCGTTGATGACACGGGCGAGTTGATCATCAGTGAGGCGGCGCCGGCGCGCCGGGCAAAACCGGGCGAAACGTGGGACGCCAAGACGAGGACCGGCGCCGACGGCACGATGGGCATCGATCCTAAGGAAGGCCAGATCGCCGCGAGCTCGCCACCGATCGTCGTCGGGAATGTCATCGTCGTCGGTAATTCGTCCATCCATGGCTACTACCCGTTGCGCACGCATAACCTGCCGGGGTTCATCCGTGGATTCGACATTCGCACCGGCAAGCAACTGTGGAAGTTCAACCTCGTTCCGCAGCCTGGCGAGTTCGGTGCAGAGACGTGGAAGAACGGTTCCAAGATCGGTACCGAGGGCGTCGGCAAGAACGACGCCTGGGCCGGCTATTCCGCCGATCCGGATCTCGGACTCGTGTACATCCCCGTCGGCATGCCACTGGCCGATGAGTATGGCGGCCACCGGCCCGGCAACAACCTGTTCGGGAGTAGCATCGTTGCCATCGACGTGAAAACGGGCGCGCGAAGATGGCACTTCCAGATGGTCCACCACGACATCTGGGACTACGACGCACCAATGTTCCCCAACCTGATCGACGTCACAGTCAACGGCGCGCGCCGCAAGATCATCGCGCAAACCACCAAGCAAGGCTGGGTCTATGCGCTCGACCGCGCGACGGGTGAGCCCATCTGGCCGATGCCGGAGACGCCCGTCCTACAGAGCGACGTTCCCTTCGAGCAGACCTCGCCCACGCAACCGATTCCATCGAAGCCGGCGCCCTACTCGCAGCAGGGGCTCGTGGAGTCTGACCTCATCGACTACACGCCCGCGATCAGGGATTCCGCGTTGAAGCTGGCAAAGCGGTGCCGCATGGGTCCCTACTTCATTCCGGCGGAACTGGCGGATGGGTCCGGCCCGCGCGGCCTCGCCTGCTCGTGGTATGCCCCGGGCGCGAGCGGCGGTGTCAACATCGACGGCGGTGCCGCAGTCGATCCGGAAACAGGCTTGCTCTACGTCGCGTCGCAGAGTGGCCTGAGTACGATGCAGCTCAAGAAAGACCCGTGTTCCGAGTTTCGATACACATCACCACACGATAGCTGCGGCCTGCTGGGCGCTCTCCCCGCCCCACCGGGATACGCGGCGCCGGCGGGTGGTGGGCGCGGCGACGGCTTCGCGGGTCGCGCGAACGGCACGACGATCGGTGGGGTTTCGATTCTCAGGCCGAAAGAGCTCGGCGGTGTCACGGCGTACAACATGAACACCGGCGACAAGGCATGGTGGATTCCGAGCGGAGGAAAGCTCACACCAGTGACCAGCAATGATCCGCTCTTCGCCGGCGTCAAGATTCCACCCTCCACCGGTGGTCGCGGGCAGCCGCAGGTGATCACGACGAAGTCGCTGGTCATCTACGGCACGGGTCGCGGTGGCGGACCGCCGGGACAGGCGCAGCTCTACGCCGTCGACAAGGCGTCAGGCAAGCAGGTCGGCGCCGTGAATATTCCCGCAAAGACGTCTGCCGTGCCGATGACGTTCATGCACAAGGGCAAGCAGTATGTCGTCTTCGCGATGGGCGCGTCGACTGCGGCCGAACTCGTGGCACTGACACTACCGCGCAAGTAGCGCTAAGAAAAAGCATTTACCACAGAGGACACAGAGGACACAGAGGACACAGAGGACACAGAGGACA
>JAZJZK010000050.1:0-12588 GCA_040389905.1 Gemmatimonadota bacterium
ACTCTTTCATTCGCGACTCCACGCCGGTTTATCCCGGCGCACCGTCCTCTGCGGTAAAGTGTTTCTTGCTTTACTGCCGTTCCTTACTGACCCGTATTGGATCTAGAACGGCCGACGCCGGCGCGACACGGTGGCAGCGGACGCCACGCTCACCTTGCCCGTCCCTTTCGCCACCCACTGACGCCACGTCGCGTCGAGCACGTCCAGCGACACGCGTGAATCGACATGCGACATGATTTCCGACATGCTCGCGCCACCAAGTAGCGGAACGAGGAGATCGTGCGTCGGGTCCATCCCGATTTCATTACGCAGGAATTCGAGCACGCTCGTCGCCTGTGCGACAAAGAGTGGGCTTCCTCGTCCGGTCGACGCTGCGGCAAACAGCGACGCGAGCGCGGGTGCCTTCCCGAGTTGCTGTTTCATCCGTCGCGCCGCTTGTGCCGATGCATCGGCGTTCGCGAGCGTCTGGACCGCGGCCTCCTGGAACCACGCTGGCACGACGGCTCCGTGAATCGGGCGTGATGCGTATCCGCCGTCCTCGACGGTGTTGGCCCACGCGTTCGCGTATGCGTCAACCCAACTGGTGGCGGCCTTCGCCGTCAATGCGCGACGACGCTCCACGCCGTTGGTGCTGATGATCAGCGGCGACGTGCCGCGCGATTGCCGCAATTCGGGGTGAGAGGCGTCCTCCACCATGACGACGATGCGCGGCGCATCATCGCCGAACAACTCCGTGAACCGCATGGCCGTTGACTGGAGCGCGGGCACCAGTGCTCGTGCCGCCGCCTCGGATTTCGACTGCACCGTAAAAGCGGCATCGCCGTGCGCATAGGTCGTACTCGTCGCGGGCGCGTCAGTTGACTGCTGCGGCGCCAGCGCGCCCGTGTGCAGCGGTTGCGAGACACACCCAGCCATCACGGCACCAAGAGCGCTCAGGGTAGCCAATGTGCGGCAAGCACGTGCGGTCACGGTGTTCGTCATGTCATCCTCGTCGGTAAAGATCGGTGTTGCGCTGTGCGACCCGTTCTCGAGCCGCGTACTGACTACACACGCAACGAGCGCCGGCCGCTTGGCTTGCTGTCACGAACCGCCCGATGACGTCACCAACTGCGCAGTGGCGCCTCAGGATGTCGGTCAGCGCGATTCTCCACACCGGATTCGCCGATGCGACGGGCCTCGCCTGGCTCCGTCGCGCCCCGATCGTATTTTTCTCGGCATGAGACCATCACGCCTCGCGCATATCGCCGCCTGTTTCCTCGCCGCAGCCGCCAGCGCCAGCGCGCAGCCGTCGCGCACCCTCGCCCCGAAACCAACGTCCGCGCAAATCACCCGCGAAGACGTCATGACGCGCACCTATATCATCGCGGATGACTCGATGGAGGGGCGCGACACTGGAAAGCGCGGCGGACTTCGTTCGGCGCGTTACATCGCCGGCGAGTTGCAGCGCCTTGGCCTCAGGCCCGGTGGGGATTCGGGGACCTTTCTCCAGCAGATTCCCTGGGTTGCTCGCACGCCCGACACGCTGAGCGTGCTGCGCACCGGTACAACGACCTTTACCTGGAACCGCGACTTCCTCGTGATTCCGAAGATCGGCTTCGCCTTGGCCATCGGCGGCCAACCGTTCGGCGGAGGCTTCGACGGGACCAACGTGCCCACGGTATTCGGCGGTCGTATTGGCGATTCCGCGATCGCACCTGCGGACGTACAGGGCAAGGTGGTCGTGTTCGCACCACCGGCCAACGGGCCGTCATTCACCTTCTGGCAACGCGATAACCTTCGGCGCTACGCTGGTGCGCGCGCCATTTTCGTGGCGACGCTCGATCTTGGCGCTCCCGCCGCATACCGCGCGACGCGGGAGACCTACTGGGACCCCACGGGATCCGCCGGACTTCCACCGATGACCGTGATCGCGGTCTCGCGTGCGACCGGCGCGTCGATCTTCGGGCGACCACTCGATTCGGTGGCGGTGCGTTCCACCGGCGCGCCGTTGAGTGGCCACGCTGGGTTCATCGACACGCCGACGGAGGCACCCGCCTACAACGTCGTCGGCATCCTTCCGGGGAGCGATGCAAAGCTCGCGACGACCTATGTGGCCGTAGGCGCGCATCACGATCATGTGGGGATGGGGCCACCGGTCGATCACGATTCGATTCGCGCTTTCAATCAAGTCGTGCGCACACGCGGCGCCGATGATCCGCAACCGCGGAGTGTGACAGCTGAGCAGACGCAGCGCATTCGCCTCCTGCTCGACAGCCTGCATGCGGCGCACGGAGTTCGGCGCGACTCGATCTTCAACGGTGCCGACGACGACGGCAGCGGATCGGTGCTCGCACTCGAGATTGCCGAATACTATGCGCGTGCCACGACTCGTCCGAAGCGATCGCTGGTGTTCGTCTTCCACACGGCGGAAGAGCGTGGCCTGTATGGTGCGCAGTTCTTCTCCGATCACCCCACCGTGCCGCGCGATTCGATCGTCGCGCAGACCAACATGGATCAGATGGGCCGTGGCGAGGCGATCGACAATCAACCCGGCGGCGCGAATGCGCTGGTGCTCATCGGTACTCGGCGTCTGTCGACTGAGCTTGGTGACATGGTCGAGGCAGTGAACGCCCGCACCGCCGCTCCGTTCGCTCTGGACTATTCCTTCGACAAGAACGGCGACCCGACGAACGCGTATTGCCGCAGCGACCACTATATGTACGCGCGCTTCGGCATCCCGGTGGCCTTCTTCAGTGCCGCCGCCTGGCACATTGACTACCACATGGTGTCCGACGAGCCGCAATACGTGCAGTACGATCGGATGGCGAAGATCGGGCGCTATATCGCCGACGTCGTCGGTGACGTCGCGAACCTGACGCACCGTCCCGTCGTCGACAAGAGTCGTCCGGACCCGAACGCGATGTGCCGGCAGTAGTGTGCTATCATCCCGACCGAAGTACCTGCTGTTGTCGCTGCGCTCTTACTGTGCCCGCGGCAGCGTCAGCACGAACGTACTCCCTTCGCCCAGCATGCTTCGCACCGACAGCTCGCCACCCATCCGCCGGGCGAGCTCGCGACTGATCGCCAGGCCGAGACCCACGCCCTCGATTCCAACGCTCGTCAGGTTGCGGTTGACCTGCACGAAGGGATCGAAGATACGCTGAAGTTGATGCTCGGCGATTCCACGCCCTGTGTCGCTCATCTCCAACGTCACCGTCGATTCATCCGCGCGCACGAGCACGCCGATCGTTCCCCTGTCGGTGAACTTGATCGCATTCGTCGCCAGGTTGATCAGGATCTGCTGCAACTTCTCCTCGTCGGCGAAGAACGAGACCTCGAACGTGCCACACGCGAACTCGAGGCCCTTCTCGCGAAGCTGCGGATCGATCATCGTCTGAAGGAGCCCCAGCGCGTGCGTCGCCGAGACGCCCACGATGTGGAACTCCACATGCCCAGCTTCGACCTTTGCGAAATTCAGAATGTCGTTGATGAGGGACAGCAGGTGACGGGCGCTGCGCTTGATGCGAAGCAGGTCGGAGTGCTGCTCCTGGGTCAGGGGCCCATGAATCTCCAGCTGCATCAGGTCGGCGTAGCCGCCGATCGCATTGAGCGGCGTTCGCAGGTCGTGACTCATGCTCGCGAGAAATGACGCCTTCGTGGAATTCGCTTCCACGGCCTCCGACCGCGCTGCCACGGCGTCGATCAAGAGCAACCGCCGGCTCTCCGACGTTTCTTCAGCGCTCGCACCGGCTTTCTTCGACGCGTCAATATCCGTGAACACGAGAACTGCGCCATCCACCTTTCGGTCCACACCAACATACGGTCGAACGGTCAGCGCCCACCAGTTTCCGCGATCGTCCCGGACATCCGCATGCGTGACGATGAGCGTCGCGATCGTCTCCAACACGCGCGCCTCGAGTTCCGGGTAGTCGACGCGCAACTTGACATCGCCCAGGGGACGACCGACGTCCGTGGCAATGACACGGAAGACGCGATCGGTGGCCGGCGTGAAGCGACGAATGATCAGGTGCCCGTCGACGATCAGGATCGGGATCTGGGTGCTCGCGAAAATGTTGGCGAGGTCCCCCGAGATGGTGGCCAGGTCTCGGCTGCGATGCCGCAGCTCCTCGTTGACGGTGGTCAGTTCTTCGTTGGTGGACTGAACCTCTTCCTTGGTTGTCTCCAGCTCCTCGTTGGTGCTCTGGAATTCCTCGTTGCTGGACTGGATCTCCTCGTTAGCCGCGCGCAGATCCTCGTTGGCCGTCTCGTATTGCGCGATGACGTCCTGAAGATGGCGCTTGGCTTCGGCCAGGAGCTCACGCAGTTGTGCCACCTCATTCGCGGCTCCTCCCTCGTGTGACGCATGCCCGGCGGGTTCCCTTTCGAACGGCGATTGTGCGAGCGAGACGGACGCGAGCTCGTGCCGAAACAAGACGACGTAAAGTCGTTCGTTCGTCGCTGCCGATTGAAATGGCAGTACATCGATGGACACGTGGCGGACGACATCGCCGTCACGGAGAACGATGTTTACCTCTCGCGCGTCGGTCCCACTCGCTCTCGCGCGCTCGAACGCCGCCCGAAAACGCGGAATCAGCTCGGCGCGCGCCAGCTTCAGCAGGTGCAGGCTCGCCGTACCGGGCGCGATCTGAAGGAATCCCGCGGTGTCACCACGGAACTGGAGGATTTCGAGACGATCATTGATCACGACGCCGGGAGGCCCGATTCTGTTGAGCACGACTCGGTCGGCATCTCGCTCGACGGCACTCGACGGAGACTGTCCGGGAGCGCGCGCGGCAACGACGCGTGTCGCGGCCTTTGGCTCGGCGCGCAGTGAGAGTTCGAGGTTGGATGTCCGACGCGCGTTCGGCTTCGGGCGGAAGATGCGGTGGTGCTTGTCGAAGGGCGTGAAGTGTTCCGACGACGCGGACTCCGCGGGCCCGATGAGGAGCAGACCGCCGGGATTGAGCGCGTAGTGGAAGACTGGCATCACCGCCTGCTGGAGCGTCGCGTCGAAGTAGATCAGCACGTTGCGGCAGGTGATCAGGTCGAGCTGGGAGAAGGGCGGGTCCCGAAACAGATTGTGCGTCGCGAAGACGCAGAGATCGCGGACACGTCGCGTAATCCGGTAGCCGGCGTCCTCGCTGACGAAAAAGCGGCGCAACCGCTCCGCCGACACGTCGGCGGCAATCGAGTACGGGTAGAGTCCAGCGCGAGCGTGGGTGATGGCGCTTGCACTGAGATCGGTTGCGAAGATCTGAATCTCCGTCTCGGCGGCAAGCTCCCCGAGGAACTCGAGCAGGACGATGGCGAGCGAATACACTTCCTCGCCGGTCGAGCAGCCAGCGACCCATACGCGAATCGGGGCATCGGGCGCACGCCCGCGCATGAGTTGGGGAAAGCCGAGCCGCGCCAATGCGTCGAACGTCTCCGGGTCCCGGAAAAAGCGCGTCACGCCGATCAGCAGGTCCTCATGCAGAGCATCCAGCTCTTCTGGGTGTTCTCGAACGTGGGCCAGGTACTCGCCACGGGTTTCCGTCTTGTGCGCGATCATGCGTCGCACGATGCGGCGATGCACCGTGGCCCGGCGATAGTGCCTGAAGTCGACGCCGGTGCGATTCCGCAGAAGCAGGAGGATTTTCGTCGCGTCCTCGTCGTGCTGCGCGCGCTCGGCGGAGCCGTCTCCTTCGCGCGCGGCACGCGCAATGTCCGTCAGCCGCTCGGCAATCTGTTCTGGCGCGAGGACGAAATCCACGCAACCCGTGGCGACGGCGCGGTCGGGCATACTCGCGACCTGCGCGGAGGCCGAGTCCTGCGCGAGCGTGATGCCGCCCGCCTGCTTGATGGCCTCGATTCCAACGGCGCCATCAGATCCCGCGCCGGAGAGTATCACGCCGATCGCATCGCTTCCGTGGACGTCGGCGAGGGACACCAGGAAGGCGTCGATCACCGTGTGCACGCCGCGGAGCCGTGGGGACTGGACAACTCGCAAGTGTCCGTCGGTGAGCGTCATGATGGCGCCCGGCGGAATCACATAGGCGTGATTGGCCACAACGCCCATGCCGTCCTCCGCCAATACCACTGGCACTGAAGCAGATCGCCCCAGAATCTCGGGGAGCAGACTGTCGTGTGACGGATCCAGATGTTGCACGAGGACGTAGGCCATGCCCGTGTCCGCCGGCAGCGCACGCACCAGCCGCGTGAAGGCGGCGAGTCCGCCGGCCGAGGCACCTATCCCGACGACGGTGGGGTGCGAAGGAGGTGGGGGCGGACCAGACCGCGTGTATGGCGCACCGGCAGTCGGCACATCTCGTACGTCTGGCCCTTCGGTCCCACGCCCGCCAGTTGTCATTACTCTCCCGCTCGGTACGGAACATAGCATAATTGGGCCCACTTGCTCGGCTGGGCGAAAAAGCAGCGTCTTGAAAGCGCTTCCAGTCGCCTTGTTCCGCTGTCTTTTTCCGGCCATACACCAGTCAGCTACACGGCGGATCGTTCTGCCCGACCGGGTGCCCCTGCACTGCAACATCGATCGAACCGAATACCGATGTATCCGCAGTGGCGCGCGCGACCACTTTGAGAAACCCGGTCGTTGGACGACATCGATAGGTGATGGTACCGGCGGAATAGTCGAAGTTCACGGAGGCGGTATCTCCGGTGATCCGCCACACGACGCCTTGCGGAAATCCTGGGTCGGCATCGAGAAAGGGTCGTATGACCCGTGGTGTGTTGATCCCGGACGACGATCGGTCGAGTATCAAATTTCCCCCCAGGAGAAAGAGGGAGCGCACCGGCGGCGCGTTCGGTGCGAGCGACAGGGTTATCGGAAGTTGCACGACGTGGTAGCCCTGGGCCTCCGTTCGGCCGCAGGCACCGTTGAAGGTCTGAACTCCGGACACCAAGGTGTCGTTGTAATACGGCTTCGAGACAAGCACGTCATATCGTGGACCGCCCGTTAAGTCGATGGGCGATATCGTTAGCGTGTCGTATGCCTCCCGGTATGCAACGCGCCGAGGCCCATCAATCGCGAATACCGTTGCGCCGAGCGCCAGTCCCCTGCCTGCCGCGTTCCGGATCGTGACATTGAGGGGCATGTATCCCACCAAAATGCAGTCGCCATCAGAACCCGTAATGCCGCACGCCGTTGCCCCGAGCGCGCCGATCGTCAACACGACAGCGATTACGGTTTCGCGCATTGCGCCATGGAGCTGAGGAAGCATGAAGTCGAACGTGAGGTTGCGCTACTTCGCGTGCTTCTGCGCCCGCGCGGTTGGCTCGAACAACATCATTGGCTCGCTGTCGGCGTCTATCCCGAGCGCCGTCGAGAGCGTGCCGAGACTCGCGGCCAGCCGTCGCAGTTCTGCCTTCGGCAGGAGCTTGAGGGCATCGAGCAACCGGGTCGTCGCCGCCGCAGGCGCCTTTCGAGCGAGCTTACGGCCAGCGGCGGTGATCGCGACATCGACTCGGCGCGCGTCCTCCGCCGATCGCGTGCGGCTGACCAGCCCAGCGCGTTCCAGCCGTGAAACGATGATCGATACGGCGCTCTGATGCGTGAGCGCGAGGGCGGCAATCTCATTGATCGAATGCGGCACACCGTCGGCGAGCAGTTGCAGGACGAAGAGTTGTGCATTCGTCACGCCGGTACGATGCTCGACCGTTCTCGCAGACTGGCCAAGGAGCGCCACGAGCGATCGAATCGCTCGCATGGTATCGCGAAGCGCCTCGTCGTTGGCACGCCCCGCGTCGCGTTTCTTCTGCATTGGAGTCATGTCGATTGGTGGTGAGAGCGCTCGCCGCGACCGAGCCGGCGGCGCGCTCTTCGGAAACCCCGATGAGGGGAGATCGATGCCGCGCGTCCGAACATAGCCAACCAGCGCACCCGATGGCATGCCACCAGGTGACGGGGAGTGACGCGGTGCGCCGACGCGAGGTTCTTCTCGCAGCGAACACTCGCCGTAACCCGCGCTGGCGGTCGAGTATCGCCGTCCTTATCATTCCTGTAGTGGCACGGGGTGCCTGAACGCGGAAACATTCGCGCGCAGGCTGAGATTACACCCGTCGAACCTGATCTGGGTAATTCCAGCGAAGGGAGCGTCACTGGCACTTGGCGTCTCGACGTTCTGGCCCTGCGCCAGCACTCCTGGTCGCCAAGCTGCTCCGCTCCCGGCGCGATCACTTGGGCACATCGGAGCGGCATCGTGTTCGTACTCGCAATGGTCTTGTTGGCCCAGTCCGCCCCGCAGCAGCGCGCGGACTCCCTCGCCGCCGACTCGGTGCGAGCGCATCGAGCCCAGCAACTCGAGGGCGTCCAGGTAACCGCCATTCGCGGCCGAGCGGCGCCGATCTCGTCGAAAACGATCGGGCGAAGCGAGATCCAACGGAAGTACACCGGGCAGGAAACGCCGATCCTCCTGCAAGCGGCCCCTGGTATCACCGCCTATTCCGAGAGCGGCTCCGCGTCGAACTACTCGTACATCCGCATGCGGGGAATCGACCAGTCGCGCATCAACATCACGCTCGACGGCATCCCGCTGAATGAACCGGAGGACGAAGCGCTCTACTTCTCGAACTTCCCGGACTTCGCCAACAGCATCGCGTCGGTCCAGGTGCAGCGTGGCGTCGGGTCCTCGACGCACGGAACGGCCTCGTACGCCGGCTCCGTGAATTTCGAGTCGGTGCCGGTCGCCGCCGTTGCCCGCGGCGGGGAGATGCAGATCGCCGGCGGGTCCTACAACACGGTGCGTGGTAGCGCCGTCTATCAAACGGGGCTCACGCCCAGTGGGCTGGCTGGCTACATCCGCGCGTCGTCTCAACACACGGATGGCTATCGATTCAACTCAGGCAATCGCTCACGGAGCATGTTTGCGAGCGGCGGCTGGTTCGGCGCCACGGACATCGTGAAAGTCAGCCTGCTCGCCGGGCTCTCCTCGAACGAGCAGGCGTACTACGCCTCCGCGTTGTCGGTATTGGGTACGACACCTCGCGATAATCCATTCGGCAACACCCGGGAGACTGCCGTCAACGATCGCTTTCATCAGGATCTGCTGAGCGCGGCATGGACGCATGCGCTTACGTCGTCGGCAACCATCAACACCACGGCCTACGGATTCGACGCGGGCGGGTGGTACGACTATCCCGGCGATACCGGCTTGGCAGACGCGTATCACTACCTGCTGCACTCCCGCTGGGGCGGCGTCATCAGCGCCCTCGACTGGCAGGGCGAGTCGTCGTCCGCATCCTTCGGCCTGAACGCTGCCCGGTACGCCCGGGAGCATTGGCTCACGCAGCGCCCCGGCATGAGCGACCGCTATTACGACAATACCGGTCACAAGGGGGAGCAGAGTATCTTCGCGAAAGGCTCCATCACCCGGGGGCGGCTCACCTATTCGGCCGACGTCCAAGGCCGTTTCGTACAGTTCCGGTATGAGCCCACGGCGGGCGCCGGCATCGTATCGACGCCGGTGCGCTGGGCGTTTCTCAATCCGAAGATCGGAGTGGCGGCGCACGTCTCCGAAGGACTGTCGACATACCTGAGCCTGGGCCGCAACGGGCGTGAGCCCACCCGTGGCGATATGTTCGCCGGTGCTGACGATGTCGATGCCAACAACGCGCCCGTCGTGTTTCCACTGACGCGGGTGCGCCCGGAAACGGCGAACGATATCGAAACCGGCATCAACTGGCAGCGTGCGTCGGTGCGCGCGCAAGCCAACCTCTTCCTCATGCAATTCGTCAACGAGATCGCGGCGATCGGCGAAGTCAGCGAGCTCGGTTTCGACCTGCGCAAGAATGTCGATCGCAGCTACCGCCGCGGTTTCGAGGCCGATGTCGCGTGGCAGGCGTCTCGCGCCGTGACGCTGACCAGCACCGTGTCGATCACCGATGCCCGCATTCGCGAGTATCGCGACGACGCGTCACAACAGACCTACCACAACGTCACGCCGCTGTTGACCCCAAAGCTCGTGAGCAACCACGGCCTTCGCGCCGAGCTGGCGTCGTGGATGTCACTCGATGTCGATGGGCGTTATGTCTCGCGCATGATGTTGACCAACACGAACGATGCGCGATTTACGGTACCCGCGAGCTGGTATGCCGATGTCGGGGCGACGTTCCGCGTCGGCAGGCAGTCGCTGCTCGTCCAGGTGCGAAACCTCTTCGACGGGACGATTTATACCGGCGGGTATCCTGACGCGGCCGCCAACAGCGGCGCGCCAGGCGCGATGGAGTCGTATTATTTTCCGCTCGCGCCGAGAAACATTTCAGTGAATGCGAGAATCGCGTTCTAGGCCGCTGTGTGGCAGGTAACGAGGCTCAGCGCGCGGCCCCAATCTCCTCGAGCACGCTCGCTGCGGCGGTGAGCCGCGCATCGCCGCTGCCCTGGATGATCACGTACTCAGCGCCTCGCATCACGAGCTCGTCCCGGAACAACTCGAACATCCCTTCACGCTGCGTCGGGCGATCGCGGATTCCATCGGGCTCCCACGGGAGGTCGACCGCGCACAGCAGGTAGACGTGAGCCCTTCGCACGATGGCCTCACGTTCGAGCCAATCAGGCGCCGTCCCGTAGTAGTGACGCGCGTACACCACCGTGCTCATGAGGTCTGTGTCGAGCACCATCGTCGGTCGCTGGCGCGCGCGCGCGCGGCGTGCGGCGGCGTTGGCCTCCGCCATGTGCTCACGCGCGATCGGCTCCACGTCGCTCTCCGTGAGCGGCCGACGCACGCGCTCCGCATAGGCCCGCGCTGCCTCGAACACGCACTCCGTGTCCGCGAGCTCGGCAAGCTGTTGCGCGAGGGTCGTTTTCCCCGTGCACTCCGGCCCGATCACACACACGCGCCGCAGCGGCGATCGTCCGTGGGGACTCATGCGAGTGCCGGCTCCGCGATCGGTCGTGTAGTCATTGAACGACGCCAATCGATGTAACCACGCGCGGCCAGGAAGAGGAACACGACATAGAGGCCGGCGGTCACGTAGAGGTGTTTGTAGATGAACATGCCCACATAGAGGACGTCGACAAAAATCCAGACAAGCCAGTTTTCGAGCTTCTTCCTCGTCATCATCCACTGCGCGACGAGACTGGTGCTCGAGAGGAATGAATCCATGAATGGTAACGCCGCGTCCGTCGTCTTCGACAGAATGACGCCAAGGCCCGCGAACCCCACGAGTCCGATCGCCGTGAGCATGCCAGCCAATCGGCCATTCGTCTTCGTCACATGCAGCTCAGTCTTGTTCTCTCCGCCGTGCAGCCATTCGTACCACCCGTAGACGGAGAGTACCGCATAGATGACCTGAAGCCCCATGTCCGCGTACAGTTTCTCCTGAAAAAACACCACGGTGTAGGCCAGGACGTTCACGATTCCCGTCGGCCAACTCCAGATATTCTGGCGAACGCTCAAGTACACGCTGATCGCGCCGACGACCGCGGCGAAGAGCTCGAAGGGACTCACAGCAGGGGTGTGGGAGAAGATTCGGTGCCCGAAGATACGGCGCGGCACTCCGCGAGGGCAGTACGCCGGAACGATTCTCGCCCATCGCGAGTTCATCCCCGACATCATCTCATTGGAGGACGGAATGGCCGAAAAGAAGATCATTGCGGTAGTTGGCGCCACCGGCGCACAGGGCGGTGGCGTCGCACATGCCATTCTCGCGGACCCCAATAGCGAATTTGCCGTTCGCGCCATCACGCGTGATGTCGACTCCGACAAGGCGAAGGCCCTCGCGGCGGCGGGTGCGGAGATCGTCTCGGCCGACGTCGACGACCTCGAGAGCCTCACCAGGGCGTTCGAGGGCGCCTATGGCGCGTTTTGCGTCACGTTCTTCTGGGCGCATTTCTCGCCGGAGCGCGAGTTGGCCAGTGCAACGAACATGGCGCAGGCCGCGAAAGCCGCTGGCCTGCAGCATGTCATCTGGTCGACGCTCGAGGATGTGCGCGAATTCGTTCCGCTCGATGACGCGCGCATGCCGACGCTACAGGGCAAGTACAAAGTCCCCCACTTCGACGCCAAGGGTGAGGCCGACCAGGCCTTCATCGAGCGTGGCGTGCCAACCACGTTCCTTTACGCATCATTCTATTGGGACAATTTTATCTACTTTGGATCAGGCCCAAAGAGGGGCCCAGACGGCGCCCTAGCATTGACGCTCCCAATCGGCCAGGCGAAGATGGCCGGCGTCGCGTCCGAGGACATTGGAAAGGTCGCGTACGGCATCTTCAGGCAGGGCACGAGCCTGATCGGCGAGAAGATTGGCGTCGCCGGTGAACTGCTCACCGGGGATGAAATGGCCAGCGCGATGTCGACGGCAATCGGCCAACAGGTCCGCTACAACGAGGTATCGCCCGACATCTATCGAAGCTTCGGCTTTCCCGGCGCGGACGATCTTGGCAACATGTTTCAGTTCTATCGCGACTTCGAACAGGCGTGCAACACGATGCGCGATGTCGAGCGCGCGAAGACCTTCGCGCCGGACATTCAGTCGTTCGATGAGTGGCTGGAAAAACATGCGAAGCAGATTCCGCTCGACTGAACGAACAACGAACCATTAACCACAGAGGACACAGAGGACACAGAGGACACAGAGGACACAGAGAACTGCGGCAACGCGATAAATGTTTCTCCG
>JAZJZK010000050.1:12688-65171 GCA_040389905.1 Gemmatimonadota bacterium
GCTGTTCCCGTAGTCCTCCGTGTCCTCTGTGTCCTCTGTGGTTCATTTGCAGTTCGACTGAACGAACAACGAACCATTAACCACAGAGGACACAGAGGACACAGAGAACTGCGGCAACGCGATAAATGTTTCTCCGTGGCCTCCCTGTCTCCTTGATTGCTGTTCCCGTAGTCCTCCGTGTCCTCTGTGTCCTCTGTGGTTCATTTGCAGTTCCGCAGTCCGTTGCGGCGAACTCGCGGCAGGTGTCCTCTATCCTGTTTTCCTCTGCGTTCCTCTGCTCCTCTGCGCCCTCTGCGGTTCACACGCCTACGACACCGTAAGCCTGTATCCAATTCTCGAAATCGTCTCGATAACTTCCCCGTCATCCGCGCCCGGGCTCAGCTTTCTTCGCAACTCCGCGAGATGCGTGTCGATCGTCCGGCTCGTCACGTCATGCTGGTATCCCCACACTTCTTCGAGGAGGTCGCGCCGACTGATCACGATGCCCGGCCGCTTGAGAAAGGCGACCAGCAGATCGAACTCCTTCGGCCGCAATGTGAGCGATCGTCCCGCGCGGCGCACCATGCGCGTGGAAAGCTCGACTTCGATGTCGCCGCTCCGGTAGCCTTCGCGCGGCGTGGCCTGTCCGCGGTTCTTCGCGACCTGAATGCGCACGCGGTCGAGCGTGGCGATGAATCGCTCCTCATCGAACGGCTTCAATAAATAGTCGAACGCCGAGACGCCGAAGGCTTCGAGGGCGTACTGGTCGTAGGCGGAGACGAAGGTAACGAGCGGCGCATTCGGGCCTCCGATCGCGCGCGCCACGTCCATCCCGTCCAGCTCGACCATCTTGATGTCGAGAAACACCAAGTCGGGAACATGCGCTCGAATCTGCCGGACCGCCTCCGGCCCATCTTCGCACTCCGCAACGACCAGAAAGTCGGCATGCGTCGCCAGCAGCGTGCGCAAGCGTCGGCGTGCCAGGTGCTCGTCGTCGACGATGATCGTTCGCACCGGCGTCCCCATTACGCGGCCGGCTCGAGGATGGTGGTGAGGGGCACTGAGACTCGGCATACCGTTCCTCCTGTGGTCACGCGCTCGAGCGCAAAGGTGTGATCATCGCCATAGAGTTGCCGCAGCCGGGCTTTCGTCGACGAGAGACCGATGCCGTCGCGCACGACGCCGTCGTCCGGAATGCCCGCACCGTTGTCGCGCACGAAGAGCTGAAGGCGTGTACCATCGCGCACGGCGCCGATCTCGATCAATCCGGCCGTTGGACGGCGAGATGTCCCGTGACGAATGGCGTTCTCGACCAAGGGCTGGAGCAGGAGGTGCGGAACGCGCGCGTCGACGACACGCGGATCGACTTGAAACTGCACGCTCAGCCGCGGGCCAAAGCGCGCTTCCTGGAGCTCGACGTACTTCTCGAGAAAGGAAAGCTCCTTCGCCAACGAGGTCTCAGCCTGGTTGCCATCCTGGAGCACGTGTCGCAACAGATCGCTCAACTTCGCCAGCAATCGCTCCGCCTGCACAGGCTCGTCGCGCACGAGCGCCGAAATGGCGTGGAGCGTATTGAAGAGAAAGTGCGGCTGCAGCTGGGAGCTCAGCACGTGCAGTCGTGCCTCGGCGAGCTGGGTGAGGAGTACGGCCTCGTTCAGCTCGCGGTTCCGTGATTCCACGGCATAGAGGACTGCCTGTGCGATCGCGATGACACTCACGTACGTCAGGATATTGGCGGTCACGTAGCCAATCGTGGCCAATCGCGCGGCACCGAGCATCGTCTGCTTCGGGAAACCCCCGACGAGTTTTTCGGCGATGCCCATCATCACGCCACCGATAAGGACGAAGGCGAGCGCCCCTGCGAGATGGGCCGCGATCGCGCGCCGCCGCCGCTCATCGGTGAAACGAAACTGCCGAGCCAGGATCGCCATGCCTGGCGTCAGGATGGCGCAGGGGGCGAACGATGCAAAAGTGTGGGCGAACACCTGGTACACTGCCACGTTCCCGCGCACCGCTCCCTGAATGGCGAACAGCGTCGCAAGAACGGACCAGGCGGCCACGTTCACGAGCATCCACTTCCACGGGCGACGGACCCACGGTGCTTCGATTGTCATCTAGCGTCGGATCAGGGAGATGATTCGCCCGCCGCCATAGTCGTAGCTCGTGCTGAGAACGCGGCGATCGGCCTGACTCAATGTGACGGTTACGATCGCTGAAGGATACGCGACAGACACAACCCATCTTGGTGTGAGAACGAAACGACGGCGGACGCACCATGTCCAAGTATGACGCTCAGTAGTGCGGAGCAGGTTGCTCTTGACGTCAGGGATTTGTTCGAGTTCGGCCTGCCGAGGCACCGCAGTCTTTCGGTAACCGGAGCGACGTTTTCGCTATTCCGTTTCATTCGATGCGTTGTATCATGCCGTGTATGGGAATCTTCCGCATAACGATGGCGATCGAAAATCCACTCACCCCCGGAATCCTCCACGAGATACCACTCGCGATGGTGGATACCGGCAGCGAGTACACCTGGGTACCAAGGTCGGCGCTCGAAGCCGCGGGCATCGCACCGTTGCGCACCGCACGCTTCATCGCGGCTGATGGCCGCGCACTGGAGCGCTGGACCGCGTTTGCAAACGTCTATGCCGGTGGCACCTCTGCGCCGGACATCGTCGTCTTCGCGGAGGCGGGAGACCTCACCTTACTTGGCGCTCGTGCGCTCGAAGGTCTGAACCTGAGAGTCGATAGCGTCGCGAAGATGTTGGTACCTGCTGGACCAGTGCCTGCGGCGGCCGCTGCCTAGCTCCAATGCTGTTCAATTAGGAACTGCAGCAAAGCACAAAGCTTCACCGCAGAGGACGCAGAGAGGTCGTGCGCACCCTGAGCAACTTCCGAGCGCCGGACCGCAGAGGGCGCAAAGGACTACGCGATAACCCGTACCGCCCCCAAGTCCGTTCCGCATTCCTTTGCGCCCTCTGCGGTCCGCCGCACTCACGCGTGCTCGGAGGGCAGGATCTCTGCGTCCTCTGCGGTGAGCTTTGTCGTTGCTGTTCGGCTATTGACCATCGAACGCGTGCCGAGGCACCTCGTACTCCGGCGGCAGGTGCAGATCTCTCGGCTCCGCTCGGGATGACAGCGCTAACTGAACCGTAGTGTGCCTAGCTCGACGGTGTGACGCAGGACACTGGCGTGTGCAAGCCGGTCTGGTAGCTTTGCCGACTTATGTGGCGTTCGATACGCGAGTCGGTCCGCAGACACGCACATCTTCTCGTGTGCGCGAGCCTCATGTTGTCCGCCGTCTGCGGCGATCCCGTTGGGCCCGGGATCAACCCACAGGGGCTCCGCGCATCGTTCAACTTCGCGCCGACATTTCCAGCAGGTGCGGCCGCCGCGCTGCACGCCGCCGCCATCGACGTCGATAACGTCCACATCATCATCCGCCGCCTCGACGGCGCGGTCGTCCTCGATACCATCATCCAGTTCCCGGCGGGCGTCAACGAGGTCTCCCTCGAGGCGTCCGTCCTCGTTCGCGGCGCATCGGAGCAGTTCTCCGCAATGATCCAGCTGCGGAGCGGCACGATGACGCTCTTCGAAGGCACGCAGCAGATCGAAGCACGAGCGGGCGTTGTTGCGCCGCAGACCGTTGCCGTCACGACGCATTACGCCGGCCCCGGCGCGACGGCCACGAGGGTGACCATCGCGCCACGATCTCTCCCACTCGTGCCGGGCGCGACCGTACAACTTGTGGCGACAGTTGCCGATGCGGCCGGGACGACGTTCTCGGGCGTACCACTCGCCTGGACGTCGAGCGATCCCACCGTCGCGACCGTGTCATCGTCTGGACTCGTTACGGCGCTGAACAAGCGCGGGAGCACCAATCTCGTTGTCTCGACGCTGTCCAACCTCACGGATCAGGTTTCCGCTTCGGTGACGCTGCCGCCGTCGGTGAGCAGGATCATCAGCGGTGGCGGCCAGACTGCACGCGTCGGTTCCACATTACCACAACCGCTGGTCGTCGAGGTCGACGCAGCGGACGGCGTCCCCAGCGCTGGAGTGGCCGTGACCTTCCGGCCACTGTCCCCCAACGCCACGGTGTCACCCGCCAGCGGCACGACGGATGCGAGCGGACGCGTGAGCACCACGCTCACCCTTGGTGGCAGTATTGGCGCGCAGTCGTTCGAGGTCGCGGCCACGGCACTCCCAACGCTGACGGTCTCCGCGACGGCGACACCCGGGCTGCCAACAAAGATCACGGTGGTCGGCGGGTCGGGGCAGCGCGACACCGTAGGCAAGCCGCTCGCGCTACCACTCGTCGTTCGAGTGACGGACGACTTCGGGAATAGCCTCCAAGGGATTCCGGTGTCCTGGACGCGCAATGGCGGATCTGGGGCCGTCAGCGCGGCGTCGAGCGTAACCGACGCGACCGGTCAGGCGAGCGTGACGTACACCTTGGGCTCGACCGCCGGAAACGAGAGCATTGTCGCGGCACTCGACGGAGGAGCGTCGGCGACCTTCGGTGCCACCGCCCTTGCGCGCCCGCCCACCAACATCGTCGCAACGACCGCGACGACTCAGTCTGGGACCGTCGGCACGACGGGGTTGACGCTCAGCGTGTTGGTCACCAATGACCTCGCCCAGCCTGTATCCGGCGTCGTCGTTTCGTGGGATGCCGCAGGAAAAGCGACAGTCGCGACCGCGACCACCGTCACCGGCCCCGATGGTCGCGCATCCAACACAGTTACGTACGACACGACGATTGGTCCCGCAACGGTCGTTGCATCATTCGGCGGGAGCGCGCAGGTTCAGTTCAACCTCACTGCCGTTGCCGGTCAGCCGACGCAATTCCTGGTCGACGCTGGCGACAGGCAATCCGCCAATGCTGGAAGCACGCTGCCCGTTCGGCCGGCGGTTCGTGTGCTCGACGCCCGCAATAATCCTGTCGGCGCAGCGGTGACGTTCACGGTCACAGGAGGCGGGGGCACGGTGACCGGCAGTCAGGCATTCACTGACTCCACCGGCGTCGCGAGCGTCGGCAGTTGGACGCTTGGTCCAGCGGGGCCACAGTCGCTGAAAGCAACCTACGGCTTCTTCTTGATTGAGTTTACGGCGACCAGCACGCCGGTCGGCCCGCCACAACTTGCCGTCACGATTCAGCCGAACACATCGCAACAGAATGCCACGCCGTTGACGACAAACCCGCACGTCCAGCTCGAGGACTTTGCGGGAGCGCCGCTCACGACGTCCGGAATCCCGGTCACCGTTGCGCTCTCGTCGAGCGGTCAAACACTCGGCGGAGCGCTCACCGTCAACACCAATGCGAGTGGCGTTGCGGTGTTCAGCGGCCTCTCGATACTGGGAAGCGTCGGCAGCAATCAGATGGTGTTTACGTCGCCCGGATACACGAGCGCGACGTCGGCACCCTTCTCGATTACGCCTGGTGCTCCATCGCAACTGGTCGCCGTTACCTCGACCCTCTTCACCGGAGCGGCTGGCTCGACGGCGTCACCGACACCGGCCGTTGCGCTGAAGGACGTCTCCGGCAATCCAATCGCCGGCGAGACCGTGACGTTCGCACCGGCCAGCGCGGCGAGCGGCACCGTGACGGGCGGCTCCGCGGTCACGAATGCGAGCGGGACGGCGAGCCCGACGTCATGGACGCTGCATGGCACCGCAGGAAAAGACTCCCTCATCGCGACGTACGGCTCGGTGAGTGGTAGCCCCATCACATTTGTCGCGACCACCGGTAGCACCGCGGCCTATTTCTACATCGCCAGTGGCAATGGACAGACTGGCGTCACGGGCCAGCCGCTTGCCGCGCCGCTCGTCGTCGAGGTGCAGGACGCCTCCGAGAACCTCGCGTCTGGCGTCACCGTCACCTTCACCGTCACGGGTGGTGGTGGTTCGCCCGCCACGCAGGACGTCGTCACTGGGGCGAACGGCCGAGCAAGCTTCACATGGACGCTCGGAGCGCCGGGGCCGCAGTCGGTCACGGCATCGACCGGTAGCCTCAGCGTCCAATTCACAGCGACGAGCACACCGGCGGCACCGCCTCAACTGGCCGTCGCCGTCGAGCCGAACTCCACCATACAGAACGCGACGGCGTTTTCGACGAGTCCACAGATTCAGCTCAAGGACAACGCAGGCGCCATCGCGACCACATCCGGCGTGCCGGTCACCGTCTCCCTGGCGTCGGAGAGTCAAAACCTCGTTGGCACTCTCACGGTCAACACCAACGCGAGCGGCATTGCGGTCTTTAACGGCCTGTCGATCCTTGGCAACGTCGGCACCACGCAAATGGTGTTTACGTCAAGCGGCTACACGAGTGCCACGTCCGCGTCGTTCACGATTACGCCGGGCGCTCCGTCCCAGCTCGTCGCGCTCACGCCGACATCGATGAGCGGGACGGTCGGTGCGGCCGCCTCGCCCCTTCCCTCGGTTGCGCTCAAGGACGTTTCTGGAAATGGCATTGCGGGGCAAACGGTCACCTTTGGGGCAACGAGTAGCGCGAGCGGCACGGTAACGGGCGGGGCTGCGGTCACGAATGCCGATGGCGCAGCGAGCCCGACGTCCTGGACCTTTGATGTCGCGCCCGGCAAGGACACCCTCCTCGCGACGTTTGGATCGGTTGCCGGAAGCCCGATTTCGTTCGTCGCGACGACCAGCACCGGCGCGGCGACCCAGCTCGTTGTGATCAGCGGAAACGCCCAGACCGCCGTGTCGGGCCAGCCGCTCGCCGCGCCACTCGTTGTCGAGGCGCGGGACGCGCTCGGCAATCTCGTCTCTGGCGTGACGGTGACGTTCGCCGTCACGGGCGGAGGCGGATCACCGAGTTCGCAGAACGTGGTAACGGGCAGCGACGGGCGGGCGAGTTTTACGTGGACGATGGGGGTCGCCGGGCCCCAGTCACTGACCGCGTCAGCAGCGAGCCTCAGCGCGTCCTTCACCGCGACGAGCACCCCGGCAGGCCCGCCACAACTGGCCGTCTCCACACAACCGAACGCCACACAGCAGAACGCCACGCCGTTCACGACGAACCCGCAGGTCCAGGTCAAGGACAACGGCGGCGCGCTCGTGACGACCGCCGGCGTGCCTGTGACCGTTTCGCTCGCGACGACTGGCCAAACACTCAGCGGCACAGTCACGGTCAATACGAACGCGAGTGGCATCGCGGTGTTCACCGACTTGTCGATTCTTGGGACCGTCGGCATCAACCAGATGGTGTTTGCGTCGTCTGGATATACGAGCGTCACCTCCGCGTCCTTCACGGTGACCGCGGGCGTTGCCTCGCAGCTCGCTGCGGTCACATCGACCTCGCTGACGGGCACGGTCGGGTCGGTCGCCTCACCGATACCGAGCGTCATACTCAAGGACGTTTCGGGGAACCCGGTCGCCGGCCAGACAGTCACCTTCACTCCCGCGAGCCCTGCGAGCGGCACAGTGTCCGGCGGCTCGGCCATCACGAACTCAAATGGAACGGCGAACCCCGCCTCCTGGACGTTTGATGGAACGGCAGGAAAGGACACGCTCCTCGCGACGTACGCCAGTGTAAGTGGCAGCCCGTTGGCGTTCATCGCCACAACGGTGAGCGGCGCCGCGACGCAACTCCTGATAATCAGTGGGAACAACCAGACCGGCATCACCGGCCAGCCACTCGCTGCCCCATTGATCGTCGAGGCCCGGGATGCGCTCGGCAATCCGGTGTCCGGCGTGACGATCGGATTCGCGGTCACGGCCGGCGGTGGCACGCCGGCGACGCAGAGCGTCACGACCATCAGCGATGGACGCGCGAGCTTTACGTGGACGCTGGGTTCGGTGGGGACGCAGGCTCTGCGTGCGTGCCTGCCGTCATGTTCCGCGCAGGTGACATTCAATGCGCTGGCGATCCCTGTTGGCGCGGACGCAATCTGGACCGGCTCAACCAGTACCGACTGGTCCACGGGCACGAACTGGAATCCGGCGGTGGTCCCGAGTTCGACGTCCAAGGTCTTCGTGCCAACGGGTACGACCTTCGCGCCAACGCTGTTTTCTGCCGCTTCGCTCACGGACCTCACAATGGCCAGTGGCACGACGCTCACCGTCGGCTCGCAGTCGCTCAGCGTCTCGGGCAGCCTGTTGGCCGCGGGTTCGTCGATCGTCGGCACGGGAACCGTCACGATGACGGGGAATGGCAAGCAGCTCGCCGGAGCGCTTCCGAACCTTGTCGTGACTGGAGGCGGTGTCATCACCGCCAGCGGAACGACTTCGATCACGGGCACGATGACGGTGACCGGCGGCTCCGTGTTCGATGCGGGTGCGGCCACCACGACGATTTCCGGCGCGCTCACCTTTCCGAATAGCGCGAACTCGCGGCTCCGCATGTTGAACGCGTCGGCGCGCGTCGTGGTCGGGGGCGATGCGTACTTCAATGCGGTCGACATGGGGGACGGTGAGCTCACCGCGGGGGTGCTCGAGATCAAGGGCAACTTCACCGCCGAACGCGATCGCTTCCAGGCGTTCCGGGCGAGCGGCACGCACCTGACGAAGTTCACGGGGACGGCCGCCCAGGTGATCTACTTCTACTATGCGCGCGATGACCGCTCCCGCTTCCAGAACGTCGAGTTCGCAAACGCTCAAGGCATTCAGTTCAATTCCGAGGTGGTCGCCGCAGGGGATGCGACGGTGCTCGGTAGCACGGCGCTGACGGGAGCGCGTCTGTGGGTGGGGCGACTCCTGTCCACCGCGAGCGCGACGACACTCGGTGGCTTGACGGATGTCGTGGTGTACAGCGGCGATGGCGCGTTCCCACTGATGAGTGGCGTGGCGCCCCCCGCCCTCTATCTCGCCACCGGATCTGTGGTGAGTACGCCCGCTGGTTCGACAACCCTTCCCGGCGCGCTCATTGTCAATTCGGCTACAACACTCGACATCGGTGCCAACACGCTCACGGTCAATGGCGCCCTTACCTATTCGAGCAGCAGCAACGCGCGCCTGCGCATGAACCATCCGTCCGGGCGCATGATCGTGAACGGCGATGCGTACTTCAACGCCGTGGACATGGGGGACGGCGACCTGACGGCGGGCGTCCTCGAGCTCCGAGGCAATGTCACCGTGGAGCGCGATCGCTTCCAGTCGTTCCGCGCCGGCGGAACGCACCTGACAAAGATCAATGGTACGACGCCGCAGGCGATCTACTTCTACTATCCGCGCGATGATCGCTCGCGTTTCCAGAATGTGGAATTCGCGAATCCAGCTGGAATCACCTTCAACAGTGAAGTCGTCGCACGTGGCGATGCGGCGCTCCTTGGCTCCACCGCGCTGGCTGGTGGGCGACTCTGGGTCGGTGGCTTGTTGTCGAGCGTGGCCGGCACCTCGATGGCCAGCCTGGCCGATGCGGTCGTGTACGCGAGCGGCGTGTTTCCGCTGATGTCGGGCGCCGCGCCTCCCGCGCTCTATCTCGCAACCGGAACAGTCGTCTCGGCACCGGCGGGGTCCACCACGCTGCCCGGTGCGCTCATCGTGAACAGCGGTACCACGCTCGACATTGGCGGGAGCACGCTGACCGTCAATGGTGGCCTGACCTACGCGAGCAGCAGCAACGCGCGACTGCGCATGACCAACCCTGCCGGTCATTTCATCGTGAAGGGCGACGCGTACTTCAACGCCGTCGACATGGGGGACAACGACCTGACCGCCGGCGTGCTCGAGTTCAGGGGTAACGTCACGGTGGAACGCGATCGCTTCCAGGCCTTCCGCGCGACTGGCACACACCTGACCAGGATCAACGGCACGACACCGCAGGCGCTCTACTTCTACTATCCGCGCGACGACCGCTCCGGTTTCGCGAATCTCGAGCTCTCGAACCCAGCGGGGGTTTCGTTCTCGAGCGAGGTCGTCGCGCGCGGTAACGTGACGCTCACTGGAACCACGCCCGTGAGCGGCGGCAGGTTGTGGGCCGGCGGTCTGCTCTCGAGCGTCGCCGGAACGTCACTGGCGGGCGTCACGGACGTCGTGATTTACGGCAACGGCGTCTTCCCGCTCATGGCCGGCGTCGCACCGCCCGCGTTGTATCTCGCGACGGGAACGTTGATCACCGCACCGGTTGGCACGACCACGCTGCCGGGCGCACTCGTCGTGAACAGCGGCACGACGCTCGACATCGGTGGTAGTACGCTCACCGTCAGCGGCGCGCTCACCTACTCCAATAGCAGTAACGCCCGGCTGAAGATGAACGACCCCGCTGGACATCTCATCGTCAAGGGCGACGCATTTTTCAATGCCGTGGACATGGGTGACAACGACCTCACCGCCGGTGTGCTCGAACTGCGTGGGAACGTGACCGTCGAGCGCGATCGCTTCCAGGCATTCCGCGCGAGCGGTACGCACCTGACGAAAATCAACGGGACAACGGCCCAAGCGATCTACTTCTACTATCCGCGCGATGATCGCTCACGCTTCCGGAATATCGAGTTCACGAATCCGGCGGGAGTGACGTTCAATAGTGAGGTCGTTGCGTCAGGATCAGCGTCCGTGACCGGTTCGACGAACCTCGCCGGTGGGCGACTCTGGGTCGGCGCGCTCCTGGCGAGTGGGACAAATACGTCCCTCTCTGGTCTGACGGATGCCGTCGTGTATTCCGGAACGGGCGTCTTCCCATTGATTTCCGGCGGCGCACCGCCGGCACTCTACCTCGCCACGGCCTCGACGATTCCCGTACCCGCGGGATCCACGGTGTTCCCCGGCAATCTCATCGTCAACACCGCGACGGTACTCGACATCGGCGCCAATTCGCTGACCGTGAACGGCTCGCTCGAATACTCGAACTCGAGCAACGCGCGGCTGAAGATGAACGACGCGGCCGGACGTTTCACGGTCAAAGGTGACGCGTTCTTCAACGCCGTCGACATGGGCGATGGTGACCTCACCGCGGGTGTTCTGGAAGTCAGGGGCAACTTCACCGTCGAGCGCGATCGCTTCCAGGCGTTCCGCGCCACGGGCACGCACCTCACGAAGTTCACCGGCACGGCCGCGCAGGGGATCTACTTCTACTATTCGGCGGACGATCGCTCGAGATTCCAGAATGTCGAAATGGCGAATTCGAGCACCGCGGGAATCACCGGTAATTCTGCGATTCGAGCGGGGGGCAACATGCTTCAGTCCGGACGCCTGCTCATGAACTCGTCGCTCTCCATCGGAGCCGCTTTGAACCTCGGCGCCACCTCGAACACGACCGCAGCGAATGGCGTGACGGCGGCATCGTGCACCGCGGCCCCCGGCGCGACGTATTCGGGCTTCACCTGCGGCGCGAGCGTCCAGGGTGCGCGCGCGGCGCGACGGCCCTGAAAACGCGCCTCGCTTGACGGCTACGGCTGGGCTTTCTGCTTCGCAGCCCAGCTCTCCGCGAGGGCCTTCTCCTTCGAGAGCGTGACGACCGCACCATTCACCGTGATCCTGATGAACGGGCTATAGTGATATCCGCCCACCAGCACGGCACGCGTCGTCCGTGAGAACACTCGCCCCGATCTCGATATCTCGTAGAGCTCTTCATACCCTGCGAGCGGTACCCGCTCCTCGAGCTCCGCATTCTTCTGCGCTCGGCTGGAGTTCTCCTTCTCGATCTTGCGCCGCCGGTTGGCGTGGTGGTTACGGCTGTCGCGTTGGCCCATGACGCAAGCTAGCTCGTGTCCGTCCTGAAACTGCCATTTCTGGAGCGCATCGCCCTGAATGTCATCCCGAGCGCACTCGAGGGATCTGCACGTTCAGTCTGGGTTTGTGGTGCAGACCCCTCGACTCGCTTCGCTCGCTCGGGGTGACAACTCTTGAATTGAATTAGCATTTTCAGGATACGCACTAGCTCACTGGACGGCTGCCAGCGTGCCACAGTATAGCAAAGAAGTGGCAACAGCTCCCAGCCGCCACAAAGGCGTGCCAGAGTGCGTGGCCGTACTTGATTCGCGTATCGGTCACGTAGAACGCCACGCCTGCTGTGTAGCACAGTCCCCCCGCCGCGAGCCATGCGACGCCGGACGGCGACACGTGCGCGAGAAACGGCCGGACCGCCACCACGATGAGCCAGCCCATCCCCAGATAAAGAATCGTCGACAGTCGGGGAAAGCGCATCCCTATCGTCCACTTGGCGATCACGCCCAGCGCGGCGAGCACCCAGATGATCGTGAGCATCGACCAACCCCAGGGTCCGCGAAGGGGACCGAGCATGAACGGCGTGTAGCTACCGGCGATGAGGAGGTAGATCGCGGAGTGGTCGACGACGCGTAGTGCCTGCTTGAATGGACCGGGCTTCCACGCGTGGTAGAGTGTGGACGCGAGGTACAGGAGAATCAGCGTCGCGCCGAACACAGCACCGCCGACGATGAACCACGTATCGTCGCGACGCACCCCGGCAACGACGAGCACCGGCAACGCGATGATGCTGCCGACCAGTGCGGCCCCATGGACGACGCTGTTGGCGATCTCTTCGCCGGTGGACTGTGGTCGCGAACCCATATTCGAAATGTAAGGACCTGCCCTTCCGCTCGTTTCTCGCCTGACCGAGGCGAAGGCTTTTGCACGTTGTGTCGCCCTTGAGCGAAGCGAAGGGCCCGCACCTCCAGATCCGTTGGGCAGTTCCGTTGTTCCTCTGCGAACCTCTGCTCCTCTGCGACCTCTGCGGTAAGAATGACAACGCCTCTGTCCTTGCCGTGAGGCCTGCCCACGGTCACCGCAAGCCGGACACCGCTCGCCGTGCAGCGTGACAGCCAGCGGTCGACGAGACAGATTAACAGCCCCGTGAATGACTCCCGCCAACGCAGAACCATGACGCGAACACTCAGCACGATCGCCCTCCTCGCGACCTCGGCGCTTCTGAACACCGCGCAGGGACAGGACGCCGCAACCCTCGCGCGCATTCGTGACGAAGGGATGAACCGTTCGCAGGTGATCGAGCTCTTCAGTCACCTGACCAACGTCATCGGACCGCGCCTGACCGGAAGCCCCGCCTTCAAGCAGTCCGTCGATTGGTCGGTGGCAAGGCTCAAGCAGTACGGCCTCTCGAACGTGCACATCGAAGCCTGGCCGTATGGCAAGGGATGGACGCTCGAGAAACTCACGCTCGAGATGACCGAGCCGCGTTACTTCCCCATCGTGGGATACCCGGAAGCATGGACGCCGTCGATGCCGCGCGAGGTAGTTGGTAGACCGGTCTACATCGGCGACCTCGCCAACGTCGACGCGGTGAAGGCAAAAGCGTCCGAGCTCCGCGGCGCGATTGTTCTCGCGACCAAACCGCAAGACGCCTTCATCACCAAGGACCGCCTCCAGCCCTCTGAGAGCGACACGCCGGTACCCATCGGCGCACCGCGCGCCAACGTTGCCGCTGGCCCGGGTCCTCGCGCACAACTGCAGCAGACGCTGCACGACCTCGGCGTCGCCGCGGTGCTTCGTCCAACGGAGGGCACCGACGGCACGATGTTCGTTCTCGGAAGCCGTACCGCATCGCCAGAGAATTCCGTTCCATCGATCATCGTTTCTGCAGAACACTACAATCTGCTGGTGCGCGGACTGCAGGCCGGCTCGCCAATCGCGCTGCGCGTCAATGTGCAGACGCGCTATTACACCGCGGATACGAACAGCTACAACGTCATTGCCGAAATCCCGGGGACGGACGCGCAGATCGGCGATGAGGTCGTGCTCATCGGAGCCCATATCGACTCGTGGCATTCCGCCACTGGCGCAACTGACAATGCCGATGCCGTCGCGGAATTGATCGAGGCCATGCGCATCCTGAAAACACTCGGGATTGCACCAAAGCGAACCATTCGCGCCGCCATCTGGGGTGGCGAGGAACAGGGGCTGCTCGGCTCAAAGGCGTACGCGCAGCAACACTATGCTGGCGACGCCAACGCAAAGGCGCGCGAGAAGTTTTCAGTCTACCTGAACAACGATCCCGGCACGGGTCCGATCTATGGGTGGTACTCGGAGGGGAACGCGCCCGCGAAGGCGCTGTTCGACGCATGGCTCGCGCCGCTCAAGGACGTCGGTGCCCGTCGCAACATCATCGAGAAGATCGGCAACACCGATCACCTCTCGTTCATCGCACTCGGCCTGCCCGGCTTCAACAGCCTTCAGGACTACACGGCGTACGACACGCGCATGCACCACACGAACGTGGATTTCTACGAGCGAGTGAAGACGGATGAGCTGAAGCAGGCGTCGGTCGTCCTCGCCGCATTCGCGTACCAGGCGGCGATGCGCGCGGAGAAGTTTCCGCGGGCGGCAGCACCGGTACCTTAAGGAGGCGCGGACAGTGCGGTCGCTCGCGCCGACGCGAGCTGTGATCTAGCGGCACGCCAGATCACAGCTAGGTTCCACCACCTATGTCGCGTCAAACGGCAGCGACCCGTACACGTGCTCACGTTCGACTCGCCCTCTGCGCGAGCCTGCTATTGTCTGCCGTGTGCGGCGATCCCGTTGGCCCAAGCCGCGCGCCATCCCAGATGGGCGCCGCATTTTCATTTGTTCCGGAGCTCCCGCCCGGCGCGTCAGCCGCGCTCCACGCGGCGGCTATCGATGTCGACAACGTCCACATCGTCATTCGTCGCCTGGACGGGACCGTCGTCCTGGACACGGTCGTGCAGTTTCCCCCGGGCGTCAATGAGATCTCGTTTCAGGCCACCGTCCCTGTCCGCGGTCTCTCCGAGCAGTTCTCCGCGCTGATCCAATTGCGCAGCGGCGCCGTGTCCCTGTTCGAAGGAACGCAGCAGATCGACGCGAGGCCCGGCTCGAACAATTCACAGAATGTCACGGTCACCACGCGATACTCCGGCCCAGGTGCCACCGCCACCAGGGTCACCATCACGCCACGCAGCACGCCGCTGAGTCCCGGCGGCACCGTTCAACTCACTGCTGCCGTCACGGATGCCGCGGGAACGGTATTCAGCGGCGTGCCGCTGACATGGACGTCGAGCGACCCAACCGTTGCCACGGTCAGTTCCACCGGGCTCGTCACGGCGCTCAACAAGCGCGGTTCGACGAATCTCGTCGTTACCCTGCTCTCCGGCCTGAGCGATCAGGTCTCGGCGTCAGTCACGCTACCGCCTGCCGTGACGCGCCTGATCAGCGGCGGAAGCCAGAGCGGACGCGCGGGGGAGTCACTCGCACAGCCGCTCGTGGTGGAGGTTGACGCGGCGGATGGTGTGCCGAGTGCCGGTGTGACGGTAAACTTCCGCGCGACCGCGGGCGGTGGGAGCGTCGCGCCGGCATCGGCCGTGACGGATGCGAACGGACGCGCGAGCACGACGCTCACGCTCGGTGGTCAGGTGGGCTCGCAGACGTTCGAGGCGACCGCGACGGCGTTGGCGCCCATCTCCGTATCCGCGACCGCCACGACCGCCCCAGCCGCGCAGATTGCCGGCGTCAGCGGCTCAGGGCAGTCTGATACGACTGGCAAGCGGCTCTCGCTGCCTTTCGTGGTCCGCGTGACCGACCGATTCGGGAACGCGGTCAGCGGCGCCGACGTGACGTGGGTGCGTACCAGTGGATCCGGCGTCCTCGAATCTTCATCGACCACGACCGACGCCACTGGCACGAGCGGAGTCGCGTACACGCTCGGGAGCGCGGCGGGCACGGAGACGATCGTCGCCTCCATCGCCGCTGGTGCCAGCACGTCGTTCAGCGCGACGGCGGTTGCCCGTCCTGCCTCGACAATCCGCGCGACGATGGCAACGTCCTACTCAGGACGCGCTGGTGATCCAGGGCCCACCCTTGGCGTCATCGTCGTCGACGGTATAGGCGTTCCCGTCGCTGGCGTCCCGATCACGTGGAGCGCGACGGGTGGAGCCACGCTTGCCGGTCCTTCCACGATCACGGGGTCTGACGGGCGTACATCGAACACAGCGACGTTTGGTGCACAGGCCGGCGCGTCGACGATCACGGCGTCACTCAACGCCTCGGCCAGCGTTCAGTTCGAGTTGGTTTCGGTCGCGGGGCCACCCGCGGACATGGTCATCGTCGCGGGCGACAGGCAAACCGCAAACGCCGGCTCGGCAGTCGCCATCAGGCCTGCGGTGAGCGTGTTCGACGCGAATGGCAATCCCATCACGTCGGGGGCCGTCAACTTCGACGCAGTGGCTGGAGGCGGCACGGTCACGGGCAGCCCGGCCACCGTCGATGGCTCGGGAGTCGCAACGGTCGGTTCATGGATCCTTGGACCGGCAGGACCGCAGGCCCTTGTCGCATCGGCCGGCTCCCTTTCGGTGACCTTCACCGCAACGAGCGCGCCGGTCGGCCCACCAAAACTGGTCATCGCCACGCAACCCAGCCCGACGCTGCAAAACGGCGCGGCGTTCGCGACGCAGCCGCAGGTACAGCTCACGACCAGCGCAGGCGCGCCCGTGAATGCATCCGAGGTGCCGGTCACCGTTGCACTCGCGTCGAGCGGCCAGACGCTGGGCGGTTCGCTGACGGCATACACGAACTCGAACGGGCTCGCTGTTTTCAACGGCCTATCGATGCTCGGCAGCGTCGGCACCAACCAGTTGGTGTTCACGGCCTCGGGATATGCGAGTGCGACATCGGTCACGGTCTCGATGACCGCCGGTGCTCCTTCGCAGTTGATCGCCCTGTCACCGACATCGCTCACTGGTACAGTCGGCACGGCGGCGTCGCCCGTTCCGACGGTGGCGCTGAAGGACGCATCTGGGAATCCAGTGGCCGGGCAGACCGTAGCCTTCGCTGCGGCAAGCGCCGCAAGCGGCAGCGTGACAGGCGGTTCAGTCGTCACGAATGCGAACGGTACGGCGAGCCCGACATCGTGGACGCTCGATGCCGTACCGGGTAAGGATACGTTGCGCGCATCCTTCGCCTCTGTCAGCGGCAGCCCGGTGACGTTCATCGCGACCACGTCCAGCGGTGCTGCTACCCAACTCGTCGTTGTCAGTGGAAACGGACAGACCGGGCTCGCCGGCCAAACGCTCACGTCGCCCCTTGTCGTGGAGCTCCGTGATGCACTGAATAACCCGGTGCCGGCGGTGAGCGTGACGTTCACCGTCACCGGCGGCGGTGGAACACCGACGTCGCAGAACGTGGCCACGGGAGCGGACGGCCGAGCGAACTTCAGCTGGACGCTCGGTCCGGCTGGACCGCAGACGCTGTCCGCTACGGCGGGCGCGCTCACCGCGCAGTTCACCGCGACCAGCACACCGGCGAGTCCGCCGCAGCTCGCCGTCTCTGTCCAACCGAACGCCTCGCAACAGAACGCGACGCCATTCACGACCAATCCACAGGTCCAGCTCAAGGACAACGCCGGTGGCATCGTGACGACGGCCGGCGTGCCCGTCACCGTCGCACTTGCGACGTCGGGCCAAACACTCGGTGGCACGCTCACCGCGCCTACCAACTCGAGCGGCATCGCCGTCTTTACAGATCTCTCGATCCTCGGCACCGTCGGCACCAATCAGATGGTGTTTACGTCGGCCGGGTATACGAGTGCAACGTCGGCCACGTTCACGATTACCGCCGGCGCACCGTCGCAGCTCACCGCCGTGACGCCGCTGACTTTCTCGGGAGTTGCCGGCTCGGCGGCAGCGCCAACGCCGGCCGTCTCGCTGGCCGATGTATCCGGCAACCCGATCGCGGGCCAGACGGTCGTCTTCGCGGCAGCCAGTGCAGCGAGCGGCACCGTGACAGGCGGAAGCGCCGTCACCAACGCAAGCGGTGCGGCGAGTCCCGCCTCCTGGACTCTCGACGCGGTGGCGGGCAAGGATACGCTGCGCGCGACCTTCGGCGCGGTGAATGGAAGTCCGGTCTTGTTCGAGGCGACAACGACGAGTGGCGCCGCCACGCAGATCGTCATCGTCAGCGGCAACAATCAGACGGGAACCACGGGCCAGCCATTGGGTGCGCCATTGATCGTCGAGGCGCGGGACGCCAACGGCAACCCGGTATCCGGCACCAACGTCACGTTTACCGTCTCGGCCGGTGGTGGCACGCCTACCTCGCAAACCACGTCCACGTCGAGTGGGCGCGCTAGCTTTACATGGACATTAGGCGGGGTCGGCAACCAATCGCTCCAGGCATGTCTCTCGACGTGCGCTGCACAGGTCACGTTCTCGGCCGTCGCCATTCCCGTCGGCGCCGACGCCATCTGGACGGGCTCGACGAGCACCAGTTGGCAGGTCGGGGCGAACTGGAATCCCGCCGTGGTCCCCGGTAGCACGTCGAGTGTGTTCATTCCGTCGGGAACCGCCAATGCACCCGCGCTGTCGAGTGCCGTTTCGGTCGCGAATCTCTCACTCGCGAGCGGCGCTTCGCTGAGCATCGGCGCCCAGAATCTCGACATCTCGGGCAACCTGATCGCATCCTCGGCGGCGATCACCGGCTCCGGACTCGTGCGAATGACGGGCTCCGGCAAGCAATTGGCAGGGGCTATTCCCGCGCTCACCATCGACGCCGGTGGAAGCGTCACCGCCGTTGCGACCACAACGATTTCCGGCGAACTCTATCTCGCGAACGGCACCTTCGACGCCGGCGCCGTGAGCACGACGGTGCTTGGCAACCTCACGCTGCCCACAACGTCAGGCTCGCGCCTCAGGATGACGAATGCGTCCGCGTCGGTGACCGTCACCGGCAATGCGTACTTCAACAGCGCGGACATGGGCAACGCGGACCTGACCGCGGGTGTGCTCGAGTTACGCGGCAATTTCATCGCCGAACGAAACTACTACCAGAGTTTCCGTGCGTCTGGGTCGCACACGACACGGTTCAACGGCACCGGCTCGCAGAGCGTGTCGGTCTACTTCACCGGCGCTGGTGAATCGCGCTTCCAGAACGTGGAAGTCAGCGGGACCGCGACCTTGAGCGGAGGCCGGTTCCCAGTTGGCGGACTGCTCACCACCACGGCCGGTACGTCGCTTGGTGGCCTGGCCGATGCCGTTCTCTATGGCAGCGGCGCGAACTTCCCACTGATCAGCGGCGGGCCGCCCCCGGCACTGTACCTCGCATCGGGTGGAACGGTAACACTCCCGAGTGGCGCGACGACGTATCCGGGCTCGCTGATCGTCAACAGCGGTACCACGCTCGACATCGGCGGGAATTCTCTCACGATCAACGGCGCGCTCACGTACGAAACGACGAGCGGCGCGCGGTTGAAGATGACGAATTCCGCGGCACGCTTGATCGTCAAGGGCGACGCGTACTTCAACGCCGCGGACATGGGCGATGGCGACCTCACCGCCGGCATCCTCGAGCTGCGTGGCAACTTCACCGCAGAGCGGAATTACTACCAGAGCTTCCGTGCGAGCGGAACGCACGTCACGAAGTTCGCTGGGAGTGGGCCCCAGCGCATCTCCGTCTACTACACAGGCACAGGGGAATCGCGCTTCAGGAACGTGCAGCTCACCGGGGCGACGCTGACCGGCGGGCGCATTCCGGTTGCCGGCGTTCTGACGACGGATGGTAGCTCATCACTTGCTGGCGTGGCCGACGTCGTGGTCTACGGGAGCGGCACGACCTTCCCGCTTGTCGCAGGCGCACCGCCGCCGATGATATATCTCGCTTCCGGCGGAACGATCAACGCGCCCGCCGGGTCGGTGACCTATCCGGGGAACGTCACGGTGAACTCGTCAACGACGCTCGACATTGGCGCCAACGCGCTCACGATCGATGGTTCGTTGACATACGAGACCGTCAGCGGCGCGCGATTGAAGATGACGAACGCCGCGGCTCACTTGCTCGTCAAGGGTGATGCCTATTTCAACGCCGCGGACATGGGCGACGCCGATCTCACCGCCGGCACCCTCGAGCTCCGCGGCAACTTCACCGCAGAACGGAACTACTACCAGTCCTTCCGTGCGACGGGTGCGCATCTCACGCAGTTCACGGGCGGCGGGCGGCAGAACATCAACATCTACTATACCGGTGCCCCACACTCTCGCTTCCACAACGTGCAGGTCACGGGCACGACGTCGCTCGGCGGCGGCCGGGTCACCGTCGGCGGACTGTTGACGACCGACGCCGCGACCTCGTTGGCTGCGATTTCAGACCTCGTCGTGCTGGAGAGCGGCGCGACCTTCCCGCTGATCGCCGGCGCGCCGCCACCGATGGTCTATCTCGCCTCGGGCGGGACGATCAACGCGCCCACCGGAAGCGCGGTACTGCCCGGCCCACTCACGGTGAATGCAGGGACGACCCTCGATATCGGCGCCAACTCGCTGACGCTCAACAGTTCGCTCACGTATGAAACGGTCAGCGGCGCGCGCCTGAAGATGACGAACGCCGCCGCTCGGCTCACCGTGCTGGGCGATGCGTACTTCAATGCCGCCGACATGGGCGACGGAGACCTTACCGCTGGGGTGCTCGAGCTGCGCGGCAACTTCACGGCAGAGCGGAACTACTACCAGAGCTTCCGCGCTTCTGGAACGCATCTCACGAAGTTTGCAGGAAGCGGGACACAGACCGTCTCGACGTACTATCCGGAGAAGGATCATTCCCGTTTCAACAATGTGCTGGTCACAGCAGGCGCGACCCTCGCTGGCGGGCGGTTCCCGGTGGCGGGCCTCATCACGACCGACGCGGGAACGTCGCTCGCAGGCGTCTCGGACGTGGTCGTGCACGAACCTGGCGCCACCCTCCCTCGCATGAGCGGACAGGCTCCGCCCATCGTCTATCTGGCGTCTGGCGGAACCATCTCCGCGCCTGCCGGTGCGTCGATTCTGCCGACGACGTTGAATGTCAACTCCGGTACGACGCTCGACATCGGCGCCAACACGCTGACGATCACCGGTGGGCTCAACTACGAAACCAACAGCGGCGCGCGACTCAAGATGAATGATGCTGCCGGCCGGCTCATCGTCGAGGGAAGCGCCTTCTTCAACGCGAGCGACATGGGCGATGGCGACCTCACGGCGGGAACGCTCGAATTGCACGGTCATTTTACCGCCGAACGCAACTTCTACCAGAGCTTCCGCGCGTCGGGGACGCATCTCACGAAGTTCAACGGCGGCGCGCAACAGAATGTCTCGTTCTACTATCCGACTCTCGCGTATTCGAAATTCCAGTTTGTCGAGTTCGTGAATTCGAGCGCGAATGGGGTGCAGGCCGCGAGCGGGATCGTGATCGGAGCAGATGCGGCGCAGAAGGGCCGGTTCGCCACGGGCTCGCCGCTCACGGTCGGCGGTGCGCTCACACTGGGACCGACGTCCGTTACGAACGCCACCGGTGGCGTGACGGCAGGTTCGTGCAGTGCGTCGCCCGGTGCATCGTATACCGGGTTCAGTTGTGGGGTGCCGAATGCAGCGTTGAGAGGTCGGCAATAGCCGAGGCTCTTGGGCTCTGGATGAAGGGACACCGCCGGTGTCATTCTTACCGCAGAGGGCGCAGAGGAGCAGAGGTACGCAGAGGAACTGCAACTGAAGGTGCGGGCCACCCCGAGCGAGCCTCCCGCCGTTCCGCTCTTCCTCTGCGTTCCTCTGCTCCTCTGCGCCCTCTGCGGTAAGATGAAAAGACGCTGTACCCTTTTCGAGATGCCTGTCGCGGTCGCGATGATCCGTCCTATCGCCGCTTCGTCACTAACACGATCACCCGATCTGGCGAATCGGGACTCGCCGGTGGCAATATCAACGTCACTCCGGAAGCATTCTGGCTGAACTCGACCGCCGCCCCACCAACGAGTGCAGACGCCTTCACGACCGACGCCCCGACATCCGGCAGCGCCAGCAGTCGATCGGGCCAATTGAGCACGTGCACGAACACCGTGTCACCCCGGCGCGTCGTAGCGCCCCACTCACGCGGCGTGATCGGTCCACCACGCGTCTTGTAGATGGACGTCCCGTATGTCTTGAGCCAATTTCCCATGGCGCGAAGCCGTTCTGCGGCTTCCGGCTGGATCGTACCGTCCGGCCGAGGACCGATGTTCAGCAAAAGGTTGGAGCCGTGGCCGGCGGCGCGAACCAGGTAGCCGATCAAGTCATTGAACGACTTGAAGCGTGTGTCCGTGATGTTGAATCCCCACGCACCGTTCATGGTCAGTGATGTCTCGAGCGGAAGCGCGCCAATCTCCTTCGTGTTGAATCCCGCGGTGTTGGCGCCCGGTAAGTCCTGCTCGAAGGTTTGCACGTCTTCTCCGGGCTTTGGCGCCTTATGATGGTTCGGCACAATGAGCGCGCTCGGCTGCAATCGATGGATCAATGCATAGGTGCGATCGAGCCGCCAATCGGCGTCGGGCTTGTCCCACATCCCATCGAACCAGATGCCCCCGATCGGCCCGTAGTGCGTTAACAACTCCTCCAGCTGTACGTCCATGAAGTCGAGGTACCGTGTCCACTCGCCGGCCTCGGCGCGGCCGGTGCTCTTCCCCGTTCTGCCGCGTGGCCAGTAGTCTGGATGATGCCAGTCGAGCTGCGAATAGTAGAAGAACAGCTTGATCCCCTGGGCCGCGCACTCATCGGCGAGCTCCTTCATGGGGTCGCGCTTGAACGGCGTGAAGTCCACGATGTTGTATCGCGACGTCTTCGTGGCGAACATCGAAAACCCGTCGTGATGACGCGAGGTGATCGTGATGTATCCGACGCCGGCGGTCTTCGCGAGCGAGACCCACTCGCGTGCGTTGAACTTGACTGGGTTGAACGCCGACGCGAGCCATTCGTACGTGCCCACCGGGATGGCTTTCTGCTCCATCACCCACTCGCCCGCGGCGAGCTGGCTATAGACGCCCCAGTGCACGAACATTCCGAACTTGGCGTCGCTGTACCACTCGCGCGCCGCCAGCCGCTCGGCGGAGACCGTCTCTTGCGCGCGCGCCGGCGAGCCACCCAGCAGCACTGCGCCACAAACGGTCAGCCAGAAACTCGCCATTCTGCGACGGAACATGATATTCTCCATAGTGATTTGGCTGCATCACCCGCTCGTTTTGTCGCCTGCCTGCCCTCGAGGAGCGCAAGCGACGAAGGGAGCGAAGCGAAGGGCCCGCACGTGCTGTTGCGTCGCTCTCCGCTGTTGACAACGCGCCCAATTGTACGCCGATGACCTCCTACTCGTTAGACGCTAGCCGACGCGCCGTACGCGGACTCGCGCTGGCGCTCGCGCTGAGCGCCTGCGGCGACGGCGCGCCGCAGCCCACGACGACCACCACCACGCCCGTCATTCCGCCGGTCACGCTTCCGACCGCGGCGTCGCTCACCGTGAAGGGAGGCGACTCACAGACCGGCGCCGTGAACAGCGCGCTGGCCAATACCTTGACCGTCAAGGCGCTCTCGTCGAGCAACGTTCCGGTCGCGGGCGCCGAAGTGAATTTCGTCGTGATGGCCGGCGCGGCCACCGTCGCGCCGGCAACGGCCCTGACCGACGCGAGTGGTCTGGCGTCCACCAAGGTCACATTGGGCACAACGGCCGGCCCCGTGCAGGTCAATGCCACGGTGAAGGGCACCGCGCTGACGGCGACCTTTCGCGCAACGAGCATCATTCCGGAGCCTGATTCGACGTCCACGGCAACGGTCTACAACCCCGACTGGACGGAAGCGACGCACGGAAAAGTCACCCCCAATTACGCGGCCGTGTTTCCACAGGCTGCCGTCAACACCATCGAGATCACGATGACGACGACGAATTGGGCGAGTATCCGAGCGAACATGGTCACGCTGTACGGCTACGACTTTGGCGGGCGCGCCGGTGGCGCCGGTGCCTTCCCCGAGGACGACCCCGACTACGTCGCCCTGACGATCAAGCACAACGGAAAGCTCTGGAAAAAGGTCGGTTTCCGGCTGAAGGGCAATTCGACGTTGGCCACCGCTTGGGCCTCGGGGAACTACAAGCTGCCCTTCCGTCTCAAGATGAACGAGTGGGAGGACACGTATCCCGCGATCAAGAACCAGCGCTTCTTCGGGTTCAAGGAGATGTCCTTCTCACCGGGCCGGTCGGATCCGTCGCTCATTCGTGAGAAGAGTTCGGCGGACATTCTTCGTCTCGCGGGCGTGCCATCGGCGCAAACCGCGTTCTACCGCGTGTTCATCGATTTCGGCGTCGGCCTCAAATACTGTGGCGTCTACACGATGGTGGAAGTCATCGACGACACCATGGTGAAGGACCAGTTCGGCGAGGACAAGGGCAACATCTACAAGCCGGAGTCGGCGTTGCGCGTGTTCATCGAAGGCGACTTCGAGAAGAAGAACAACAAGACGAGCGACTACTCCGACGTGCAGGCGGCGATTACGGCGCTCAACAATCCGCTGCGGCTGACCAACGCCGCGCAGTGGCGTGCGAACCTCGAGGCGGTGTTCAACGTGGACCACTTCCTCAAGTGGCTTGCGGCGAACAACGCCATCGTGAACTGGGACAGTTATGGCGCCATCGGCCACAATTACTATCTGTACAACTCGCCCACGAAGAAGCTCATGTGGATTCCGTGGGACCACAACGAAGCGATGACGGGCAGTCCGGGGATCACGGCAACCGTCGGTGGCGCGCCGGGATCGATGGCAAATCGCGGGTTGTCGCTGAGCATGAACGAGGTGTCCGCCAGTTGGCCGCTCATTCGCTTCCTCATCGATGACGCGGTCTATGCCGCGCAGTACAAGGCGCACCTGAAAGCGTTCAACACAAACGTGCTGGTTCTCGCCAACGTCAATGCGATGTTCGACAAGTACACGGCGCTCATCGCGCCGTTCGTCGTCGGCGCGAACGGCGAGCAGCCTGGCTACACCTACACCAGCGCCGGCGCGTTCACCCAGGCGCTTCCGGACCTCAAGGCGCACATCCAGAATCGGAAGACGCTTGTTTCGACCTACGTACCCTAGTCGTGGTGCGCTATTCGCCGTTCCGCTCGTTTTGTCGCCCTGAGCGGAGCGAAGGGCCCGCACCTACGACAGCAACTGAATCAGCGCCCGCAGCACGACGAACGTCAGCGCCGCTCCCGCTGCGGCCAGAACCAACAGCACCGCGAAAACAACAATCAGGAGCGCGCGACTACCCGCCCGCGTCGCGACTGGCGCCTCGAGATACTGCTCCAGCAGCGCCACGTTCTTGCTGTTGGACTTCCAACCGGCGTCGAAGAGATCGCCGAGCAGCGGAACGGAGCCGACGACCGTATCGATCGCGACGTTGCCGAGCATCCGTAGCACGACTGCACGCGAGGCGCCGAGTCGAATGCCGGTCAGGACGATGTAGCCTGATAGCGCCGCACCCGCCACGTCCCCGAAGCCTGGTATCAGCCCGAGAACTGGGTCGAGTCCGATGCGGAGACTCGTCCCGGGAACTCCGATTGCGCTGTCAAGCGCATTCGCGAGCGCGCGGACGCTGCCGAGCCGGCGGTCAGGAAGTTGCGGATTCATGCGGGTAGCCCACGCACAGAGCGGTCCACCTTTCGTTTCTCTGGCGTCTGGTGAGAATACGACAACAATAGCGATTCATTCGACCTTGGCGGGTGCACCATGAGCGACGACCCCAAGCCCGCGAGCGGGCCCGATCTGGCCACGGGTATCTCCAGCGATACCATCCTCGAGGGACAGAGCCTCGCGGGGCGGGTCGGCGACGACGCGGTACTCCTTGCCCGCTCCGGCGGGCGCTGCTTCGCCATCGGAGCCACCTGCACACACTATGGTGGTCCGCTCGCTGAGGGCATCGTCGTCGACGGAACCGTGCGATGTCCATGGCATCACGCGGCATTTCGTCTCGACACCGGTGACGCCATCCGCGCGCCCGCGCTTGATGCGCTTCCCTGCTGGCAGGTGGAGGAGTCGAACGGTGTCGTTCGCGTGCTCGGACGCGCCGCGGAGCCCTCGACCACGCGGCCAACCACAACCGCCGCGCATCCGCGCTCTGTTGTCATCATCGGCGCTGGCGCGGCTGGAATCGCGGCAGCAATCGAGCTGCGAAAAGAGGGGTACGAGGGGAGCATCACGATGGTTGACTCTGACCCCAACGCGCCCGTCGATCGCCCGAACCTCTCCAAGGACTACCTCGCAGGGACCGCGCAGGAAGAGTGGGTCACGCTTCGGCAGCCGGAGTTCTTTCGGGAGAAGAACATCACGTTGACGCGGGCTCGCGTGATTGAGCTCGACACGAGCGCACGACGACTGCAACTGGAAGACGCAAGCAGCGTTGAGTACGACGCGCTGCTCATCGCCACCGGTGCCTCGCCGATTCAACTGCCGCTACCCAACGACGCGCATCTCCCGATGTATACGCTCCGATCACTCGCGGACAGCCGCGCAATCATCCACGCCGCCGAGCGCGCGGGAAGTGGGGCTCGCGTCGCGATACTTGGCGCCAGCTTCATCGGGCTCGAAGTCGCGGCCTCGCTTCGCGCGCGCGGCCTCGACGTGCACGTCGTCGCGCCGGAGACTCGCCCCCTCGAGCGCGTCCTCGGCCCCGAACTCGGCGACTGGCTGCACCGGTTGCACGCCGAGCATGGCGTGGTCTTCCACTTGGGCGAGAAGCCGCGGGAGTTGGTCGCGACTGGTGTTGTGCTCGAAAGCGGCGGTCATGTGGATGCGTCGTTCGTCGTCGCCGGAGTCGGGGTGCGACCGAACGTCGAGCTGGCCGAGCGCGCCGGAATTCACGTCGACAAGGGCGTGGTGGTGGATGCGCGGTTCCGAACGAGCGCGTCGGGAGTGTTCGCGGCGGGCGACATCGCGCGCTTTCCGGATGCGCATTCAGGTCAGGCGATTCGCGTCGAGCATTGGGTGGCGGCGGAACGACAGGGCCAGGCAGCCGCGCGGAGCATGCTCGGCTCGGACGCGCGCTTTACAGAGGTTCCGTTCTTCTGGAGCGCTCACTACGACGCGACCGTCTCCTACGTTGGCCATGCGGAGCGCTGGGACGCCATCGAGATCGACGGCTCGCTCGATCAGCGCGATTGCGCGGTACGGTACGTGGCTGGTGGAAAGACGCTCGCGGTGGCGACGCTTGGTCGGGACCGCACGAGTCTCGAGGCCGAGCTGTCCATGGACCGATCTGCGGGATGATTGAAGCGGCGCAAACGTGTGTCACACGCGCTGCGTCTTCCGCGGTCGTCCACCCTTGGCGCCATTCGCCTTTGCAGCGAGTTGTTTGGCGTCGGACTTCGACGCGCCCCCCCTCTTGCCGTTGGCCGCGGCAGTCATCGCCTGGACGAGCCCGCGGACGCTGTAGTCGGCATCGAGCGCCGGCACGCGCACGGTGATGCCGTCGGCGCCAAGTTCCACCGTGGCGAGTTGCGCCCCCGTCGCGCCCGCGAGGTGCGGCAGCGCAGACCGGGGGACGCCGACGACGTATCCGTTCGCGAGGGTCAGCACGAGCCTGTGGCCGGCGCGATCGTATCGGACGGCGGTGGCCCAGAGGCCCTCGGCCCGCTCGTAGAGAGCGCGCACTTCGGCTTGGTCGATCTGCCGCTCGAGTTCCGCGTCACTGAGTCGCTTAGTCGTCATGGTAGTGTGACCATCCAGCGAGAAGGGTGTCGCGGTGCGCTTCGACGAGCCGCACCGCCGTCCGGGTATCGATCGCGCTATCGAGCGCTTTGGCGATCGAGCGAACGGTGGCGAGCCGGGAGTCGGACGTGAGCGGGTTCATGCTATCCGGCACAGCACGGAGCGTTCCGCGCGCCAGCGTTGAATGCAGTGACTGGCGCGACTACTTCCCGTCAGTCTGATCCTTCAATCTCATCGCGCTGTCCCCCGTCACGGCGGGTCGCCGTACATCCGCCGCCTCTTTCCCCAAACCATCACTTCGGCGAGACTGAGGACTTCCTGGTTCCGGTACTGGACGACATAGACGAATCGTCCGTCGACGTCGGCATACAGATTGGTGCCCGCTACGTCGAAGTTCTGGTGCGTCGGCACCCCGACCTTTGCGTACGCCTCGAAGGTCTGCGACATGCTCGGCCACCCTTCTGTCCGCGTCACGTACACACGCGTGGGGGCAAGGCGAGTGTTGCAGCAATCCGTCCTATTGTAGACGACGATGCTGTCGATCGCAAAGTTGTCGCCGAGGTCCACCATCCACCACTCTTGCCTTCCGGCGCCGGTGTGCGTGACCGATCCACGGAAGAAGTCGCCATCGATATTGCCGTCCACGGCGCGGTCGGCCGACCCCCCATAATCAGTGCTCGATTGGACGGCTCGCTTGCCTTGTGAGAGGTTCATCGACAGACGTCGCGGAGGCTCGGGCGGCGTCGGAGTGATGTCCGGCGGAGGCGTGGGCGTTGGCGCCACCTGCCTGGTACTCGGCGTCCCCATCACCTCCACTTCGGCGAGGCTCAGATGGGTCGCCAAACCCATCAGGTAGACGTACACATACCGACCGTGAACGACCGCATGCGATGCAACGTCGACCTTCTTCTGCTGCGGAATGATACCGATGTATGACCGGTACGCGATGGTGCTCAATGGCGCCGGCCACACTTCATGTGACGTCACGACGACAGACACGTTCAAACGTTCCGAACAACAGTCCGTGCGATTGTGCAGGATGATGCTCTCGATCAGGTACTCACCGCCGAGGTCAACCATCCACCAAGCGCCCTTCTCGTTTGCCGTGTGCGTCACCGAGCCGTTGTTGAATACGCCGTCCGTACGGCCATCCACGGCGCGCGAGGCGTCCCCACCAAACTCCGTGCTGGATTGCACGGCTCGCTTTCCGAGCGCGACGTTCTGCGCCGCTGTTGCCACACCCGGCTCGTTTGTCAGATAGGTGCAATGCTTTTGAACGCCTGGTGCCGGGTCGCCAAAAACGGCATTGCTGCAACTGACGGAGTCGGTGGCGATACTGCCTGCGTAGCTGGTCTCGATGCCATAGCGCACCCGCCGAGTTCCGGGGATCCGGCAGATGCTGCCCTCCGTAGCGCACTGTACCCACACCGGTGTCCAGCCCTGCTGCGCCGCATTGGATGGTGGAACAGCTACCGCGTCGGTCGCAGTGAGCGCGAGCATGGTCAGCGAGAATGCGACCTTCGACACTACGCGCTGTGCGGCCATCGTCGGCTCCTGATTGTAGAGTACGCCTGCTGCAATAGCATACACAGCCGTAGTTCGCAAGTTCCCGGCGCTGCTCGCGTGGCGTCAACCGCGGCTACGCGAGGCGACCAGCGCCGCGGCGCGGTCTTGCCACTTTTTCGTCTGACAGGATTTGAGCAGCGCGTCCCACGTGTCCGGCGGGTCTCCCTTGTCGAGCATCCCAGCGAAGACGCGGTAGGCGTCCGTCGGACTCCCGTACGTTCGCAGCGTTTGGTCGTCATTCACCCACGCGTACACGATGATCTTCGCGGATGAGTGAAACCGAAAAAAGAGCCGGAATCTGCCGGCCTCGAACTTCGCGCGAAACCAATGAGCGCGTGTGCTGCCAAGCGTGGAGCCCTGGCGATACTCTGCACGATTCGGATTGTCGGGGATTTCCTCGAACATTAGTTGGTGGAGCGAACGCAGGACCTTGGCATTCGACGTGGCCGGCGTCCCACGCTGCCTCCCAGCATCTGCGATGCGGCGCTTGTTGTCGAGTTCCGCGGCGGTTGTCAAACGCTCGAGCTGATCCAGCAGGTGCTCATGAAAGAACAGCGTCCACCCCTTTACAGTGATCGGCGGGGCGCCGGAGCTCGGATCGGACTTATTCTCCTTCGCTGGCTTCCGCGAGCGCTCTGGCATCAGCCGACGTCTCGCTAGAGCGCGACGGGGCCAGTGATCGGTTCGTCATGATCTACCCGCGACCCTCCCGCGAAAGATCGGATGCGCGCGAGGAGCTCTCTCGGAATGCCACGCACGCGGTCGGCATTCTCGGTCATGTCAGCCGCAAGCAGATTGAGAAATGCGCCGAGCACTGGGTCGTCGGCGTCGTCCTGCACCGCCTTGCGAATGACGGCGTGATCGCCTTCGATGACGTACTCGAGCTCATCGCCGGGAGCCACCTGTAGCGCCTTTCTGACCCCGCTCGGCAGTGTTGTCTGCGACTTCGTCGTGAGCTTGCTGCGGAGCCGAGAAGCTTTCGTCGAAGGATGTCCGAAGTTGGTCGCCATAGGAGCCTCCATCGAGAATGCGTTTGTCTTACAGAAGGTAAGGCAAATGCATTACCTCAGGCAAGTGCGGATTGCTCAGCCGCCAAGTTCGTTGACTCAGCGGAGGGCGCCCGGATGCGACTCCGGATTCACGCTAAGCGGCCGGCCACTGATAGAGAAACTTCTGAAATCCGGCAAACACTCTACCGATGTCGTCAGGTCTGCCGAGGTCCTTCAGGGCGTCCGCAATCGAGTTCTGATACTTGAGACGCAGCAGCGGTGTGAGCTTCTCCTGATCCAGTTCCTGCACACCCTCCCTCACGTAGTGTGATAGCACGAAGTCCAGAAAGACCTGTTGCTTGCTGTTGAACTGGGTGCTGATCAACAGGCTGGCCTTTGACGCGCGGTTCTCGCGGACGGCCGTGACCTATCCCCGTCGGTCAAGCAGCGCATCCGGAAGCATTTCACCGACCGGCCTGAGCTTCGGGTGCGCAGTTTCATCTCCATCCCGTTGGCGCCACCGCCGGGGGACGGCGACCCAATCGCCGTGCTGAACGTGCATCGCAGTCGTCCCGGCATGCTTCGGGATACCAACCCGGAGCAGCACTTTACCCCTGTCGTCAGTCCACTGCTCCGAATTCTCACCCGCGTCTTGATCGAGCTGCTGCGGCTCGAGGACACCCTAAGTGGCGGGCCCACACCGGCCGGTGCCGAGACGGAGGACCTTCCGGGTGGGGCGGCTACCTGACACTGGCCGTGAGGCTTCATCAATGACGTACGAGGCTCCCGCCGTTCCGTCCGCAGCCGGTCTCCACCTAGCGTCCGACAACGAGCGAGCAGATGAGGGCACATGTCGCTCGTAAGTTGTCACCCCTATTCGACTTCGGGGTATTTGAACAGGACCCTCAGTCTCGACCGTGGTGTCAATTGTTGCACGGTCCCGTGCTGTATCCAAGTCATCTGACGCTGTTGACAGGCCGTACGGGGTGCCTAACTTGCCCCCATTAGCGTTCGCTGCGCCTACGCTGAGTCTTTTCTCAGGAGAAGCACTGTGTCGCACACCCCGCGCACCATCGCGAACTTCCGAAAGGCCGAGAGCCGTGCATTGGAGACGTTCCGCCGCGTACGCGAGCAGGGACCGTCCTCCATGGTTGTTCGTAACAAGACAGACGCGCGCCAAGTCGATCCGCATCGCCAGCCCGGTCGTTCCGACGTTTCGAATGGTGGCGATTCCAGCGTGGTGCGGGGCAAGCGCTAGCGCCAACCCGGATCGAGCGGCGTCTTCACCTTCACCGATCACGAGCGCGCTGACGTTCGGCGGGGCCTGATAGGTCACCCCAACGTCACGTCCGCCGTCATACGGCGCCCTCCATCCGGCCCACCTGCGCACAGCGTTGCCCCGCTCGGCGTCGGCGTCATGGACAGCACTGCCTCTTCGCCCGCGAATAAGGGACGGTACGCGCGGAACCGAAACCCCGCGACCGGTCGGCCCGTGTGATGGCGCTGAAACAGGTCGAGCAGCAGCGTCGCAAGCAGTGGCCCGTGAACCACGAGACTTGGATACCCCTCGACTGCCGTTGCGTACGGTACGTCATAGTGTATTCGGTGGCTGTTGTACGTGAGCGCAGAAAAGCGGAACAAGAGCACTGCGTCCGGCCGCACGACGCGCTCCATCTCCGAGCGCTCGCACTCCTCGTGAGAGGATGACGCCACTGGCGCTCCGGCGACTGGTTTCTCCTGGTACACGAGGTCCTGCGCCTCCCGGATCGCGACGCCGTTCGCGGTGGAGATTTCGTGATCGATCCTCACGAAGACCAACGGACCGGCCCTTCCCTGCTTCTGCGTGATCTCGGAGATGGTGGATCGCCGCTCCATCATCTCCCCAACGCGAATGGGCTTCAGGAACTCGATCGCGCTGCCGGCCCACATGCGCCGAGGAAGATCGATGGGCGGGAGAAAGTCTCCGCGTCGCGCGTGCCCGTCGGGACCAAGCGTGGACTGCGACGCACGCTCCGCGAAATGCAGCCAATGGCCGAGCGGAGGAAGGGTGTCGTCGGGCCACGGTGGGTTGACGTGATCGAGCAGTGCCGCCAGCCGCTGGATGGCCGAGCCCGACACGACATCGCGCGCGCTCTTTTCTCTGCCGACCCAGTCGTGGAATGACGGATCGCTCACGCGAACTCCGCGCGGATTGCCGCGCCGTGTTCATCCAGCGCGGGCACGATGGCTTCCGTCGTCGGCGTGCTCGTGTCTCGCACGGGAGGGGCAACCGCGAGAATGTCACCCGACGCGCTCTTCAGGGTGCGGCGGCGCAACTGCGGATGGCTGGAAAGATCCGCCACGGAGTTGACCCTGCCGAATGCTGTACGCGCGACAGTCAGGCGACGGATAGTCTCGCCGGTCGCCAACTCGCGAAAGACGTCGCCGACCGCCGCATCGAGGTCGGTCCTGTTGCGCACGCGGTCGCTGTTCGTGCGGAAGCGCTCGTCCTTCGCGAGCTCCGGTCGTTCGAGCACGCCATCGCAGAACTGTGTCCACTCGCGGTCATTCTGAATGGCAATGACGAGCTGCGTTCCGTCGCCGGTTTCATAAGCGCCATACGGCGCAATTGACGGATGACTCAGTCCAACGCGCGCTGGTGCGGCACCGCCGTACTCGTAGTGGAGCAAAGGCACGGTCATCCAATCGGCAAGGGCGTCGAACAGCGACACGGCTATTCCGGCCCCGAGGCCGGTGCGCGCTCGCCTGAGGAGCGCTTCGAGAATTGCCGAGTACGCGTTGAGACCGCAGGCGATGTCTGCCACCGAAACGCCGACCCGACCGGGTCCGCCGGCATCGCCGGTGATGGACGCCAGGCCGCTCTCGCATTGAATGAGGAGGTCGTACGCCTTCAAGTCGCGATAGGGCCCGCTCTCTCCGTAGCCGCTGATGTCGCAGGTGATGAGTCTCGGATGCTCCGCGCGCAGCGCGCCGGAATCGAAGCCCGCGCGCGCTGCGGCGCCCGGCGCCAGGTTCTGGACGAAGACATCAGCACGCGCGACGAGCCGCCGGAGGAGCGCGGCATTGGACGGAACACTGAAGTCCAGCACCAGTGACTCCTTTCCGGCGTTGAGCCAGACGAAGTACGCGCTTTCGCCATGCACGACATCATCGTACGCCCGAGCGAAGTCTCCTCCCGGGCGCTCGACCTTGATCACTCGTGCTCCGGCCTCCGCGAGGCGGCGGGTGCACAGTGGCGCGGCCACTGCCTGTTCGATGGCGACGACAAGTATGCCTTCGAGCGGGGCGGGAACAGCAGATCCTTCGCTCTCGCTCAGGATGACAACCATCAGAACGACTTCGGAAGGCCCAGCACGTTCGTCGCCACGTGCGACAGGATCGAATTGGTCGAGATTGGTGCGATCTGACAGAGAGGCGTTTCCCGGAATTTTCGCTCGATGTCGTCCTCCTCGGCAAAAGGGAACCCGCCGTGCGTCTGCATGCACGTGTCGGCAGCAAACCATGATACCTCCGACGCGAGCAGCTTCGCCATCTTCGCTTCCGTGCCGCCTCGAGGTAGCGGTGCGCCAGGCGATTGAACGAAAGCCAATGCCGCGAAAGTCCGCGAAGCTTTCTTGATTGCCCGCCGCAGGGTCCGCGGTAGATTCGTCCACGGGGGTTCTGTGCCGACCTCGTCCGCGACCAGCTACAGACATCGCTCGGCGCCACCTACACCATCGACCGCGAGTTGGGCGGCGGCATGTCGCGGGTGTTCCTCGCGGAAGAGACGCGCTTTCACCGCCGCGTTGTCATCAAGCTGCTCCTTCCGAGCTCGCGGCGGGACTCTCGGCCGAGCGGTTCGAGCGGGAGATGGCACTCGCCGCCGGCCCGCAGGAGCCGCACATCGTGCCCGTGCTCGCGGCGAGCGAGGCCGACGCGGGCTGCCGTGGTACACGATGCCCTATGTGGAAGGGGAGAGCCTCCGCAAGCGCATCGAGCGATGCCCCATGCTGACGCTGGAGGCTGTCTCGATACTGCGGGATGCGACAGGCGGGCATACGCTCACCGGGCTATCTGCTCCGCAAGTTTCTCTGCCGAGGCGCACATAAACCGGCGGTCCTCATCCTTCGAGTCGCTGGGCCTCTCGCCAACGTCTCGGCGTCGTCGAGGAGAAATCGAACTGTCCGGGTCGCCCGTACCCTAGCATCACGCGAACCCACTCGTCCGCCAGTTCGTCGTCGCTGAAGTTCCAAGGCGTGGTCGGCTCAACGTTTGGCGCGTCGGCATACAGACTTTCGGCGGTAGCGGACCACAGTAGGTATTCGTTGGCGAAGATCTCAATTCCGGCCAATCGGTCAAATAGCTGACGGTTCATCTCGAAGTGGAAGAACGCCTCACCCAAGTCGGCGAGATTCGCCCTCACTTCGGGATCGCTGTATTCGCTGAACCCACCGGAAGCTGCGAGCAGGCTAAGCGGATCAGGACGCACTGATGCGGATGAGCCGCGAACAGGCTGGGTCTCTTCAAGCCAGAACGCCGTGGCGAGGCACGAACCGCTTCCACACGAGGACAAAGCTCGCGCCGGAGAGTTATTGCAGATTGCCACATGCCAATGACTGTGCTCCCTTCTCGTCAATTTGGCGACGGACAACACTGCGCGGAGATGCGGAAGGTCACGGAGTAACGCGGGCGCTCGCAGCCTGAGCACGAATGAGAGATTCGTTAGAAGTGCGTCTCGCTCGTGCATGAACTCGAGCCGTCGCAGCCGTTCTTCGACCGCCGCGAAGGATCGCCCCATCAGGCTTTCGAGCTCGGAGCCCCATCGCGAGAAGAAGGCTGCTTGCTCGGCATCGCTCAACGGGATCTGCAGATACTGGAATCGTGCGGCGAGCCCTTCCGGACTGTCCAACGTGACGCGCAGGTTCTCCCGATCAAATACCTCAATTGTCCTACTGGCCGTGGCCCGACCGCTGGCGAGTAACTTCTGACGCTCTGTGACAGTGAGCTTCACGTTGGTCATGAAGACGAAGACTTGGAACTCACCGGCGCGCTCGAGCGCCTCCTTCAGATCGGATGCAAATTTACCCCGCACCCAGCTCATGTCGCCGGCCGAGTCCTTAGGAGAGTTCCTGAATCCGATGGCGCCGACGGCGCGCTCGCCATTCGTGAACGTGGCCTCTAGATCGCGCGCACCGTCGGGACCGCCCATCGGCTGACGAGGTTGCACGTTCGTAAATCGACGGTCGAGGGAAAGTATCTGGACGCAGAGTCGCTCTCTCGCAGGCTGGTCGCCGTTCAGCCAATTCCGGAGTCGTTCGTCCGTGAGCTTCGGTTGGCCGTCAGGATCAGGAGGCATAAGCGAGGAAGGGGAGGGTCGTAGGGGCCCAGCTCGTCAACCGTCGTACCGAACAGCGAAAGGTCGGCACATCGGCGCGAACGGCAAGAGGGCCGACCATCATCTGGCCGACCCCGGCGCGCCTCCCACTACGCCCTTGTTCGTAGGATGGGGCGCCTATTCGTCGTCGGTGTCCGTGGTCGGTGACTCCTCGAGCGCGCGCTTTCCTGCCTCGGTGATCTCGAAGCACACGGCGCGCGATGCGCTGGCGGTACTGGCGCTGGCGCCGCTCATGAGACGAGTTCGCCGCGCAGTAACGCGCGGAGGTCGCGGAGTCGCCCGATGAAGTGCTCCACGTCCAAGCAGGGCCCTCGTTGTCCATGTTCGCGCACGTCGGGCACCACGTCATGCTCGATGAGGACCAAACCTTTGGGATGCTCGCGTGGCCGCACTCGGGGTTCCATGTCCATACGGCAGCCTGGATCCCTGAGGATGATCGGCCTTCGCGAAACGTCGCGCGCGCTACGGCGCCCGGAATCCGGTCGCGCTGGAGCGGCTCACTTATGACCCGACCGCGAAGGCCGTGACCTACCGCTCCGACAAGTCCGAGGGCCCCACCGCGGGCACCGAGACCGCCGACCCGCTGGAGTTTCTCGCGCGGGTGCTGACCCACATCCCGGACAAGGGGCAGGTGACCACGCGGTACTGCGGGTGGTACGCCAATCGGCCGCGCGGGATGCGGCGCCGACCGCGGTGATCGACCAGATCCTGGCGCACCTCCGCACCCGTGCCGCCGCCGAGGCGCGGCCCGGCGCGCGGCGTCCGCCCTCGATCGGCGCGTCAGTCGCTCGTGGCGCGCGTCGACGACCGGCCGCGAGCACCGCGCCCCCTGAACGTTCCCCGCGCGCGCCGGCGTAGAGCGGGGCCGTTCGTCGTGCGCGGCGGTCCCGAATCGGGCCTGCGCCAGAAGGGCAGCCACTCGCGGCGCGGCGGACCGAACGCGCCGCGAGCCGAGCAGACGGACGAAGAGCTCCGCCCGGACCATGCGCGGCGGCATAGCGCGTCGCGCCGCGTCGCGCGATACTTCGACGTCCCCGATTGAAATTCCTATCCCCAACAACGACTGCTGTTTCTGCGGACGACTCGTTGTCGCGCCAAGACACAAGGTGAGCTCGACCAGATTGTTCCTAAGTTGCAATATTCCCATACTCGTGCCAATCTAACTCAAGCGAATCGTGCCGTGCCGAAACCGAACGCACCACGTGGATCGCGCTGTTTGCCGTGCGGACGCTCGCACGATATGCGGTGACGCTCGGTCCCATCATCTCAGCGCTGTCACGTATTTACGAGACAAATGAGAGAGCGAGGACAAACATTGACGCGACTACTGTATCTTTGTGTCGGGTTTGCAGCCGCCGTCGGTTGCGACCAGTCGTCTTCAACGCCTGGTCCGGTCGCGCCTTCAAGGCCCGTGGCTGTTACGCACCTCACGGTCTTCACTGATCCGTCGTCGACGGCGCTTGCAGTGGCACGCTCACCAGACGCGCAGCAGCTCCTGTTTGTTGGCAGAAGAGACGTTCTTGGCTCACCAGCAGTGATCGTGCAAGCGATTGTCCGTTTGCAGGACTCCGGCAAGCTTGCTTGGATCACGTACGACAAGTCGGGCGCTCCGCTCGGGATAGTTGATCAAGATGGCAACCAAGCAGTGTTCGAATTGAGTACTGACGGCTCTCGCTCAGTGACCTTCATTTCGAGAGACGGGCGAGTACAGGTCAGTGCGCCGTTTGCCTTGCCGAACTCGCAGTCTTCATCTCTTGTCACAGGAAACAATGGAGCGCCGCCTGTTTCACTGACGCTCGCCGCGTCGGTCGTCAAGGCCTCCGCGTGTGAGACGATCAGCACACTTGCGGGCGCCCTTTGTCCATCAAATCAAGCAGCGGCAACTGCACTATTGGTGGCATGCCTAAGGATTCCTGCGCCCACCCTATTCAAGATCGAGTGCGAGGGCCTTGTGGCTGTCTTCATAGCTGCTTGCAAGATTGTCGCGATCGGTAATCCGGGAAGCGATCAACTACCACCAGGGGCACCCGGACCCTCGGTCTGCGATGAGAACTCAGATCGCCAGCCACCCCCTCCGCCGCCCCCATGCGTGGCTCGCGTCGGGCTGATGGATCTATATGACCCCAATACTCCGAACGTATTGTCCGTTGCCGCCGAGGCACGTTCCCTGGCGTTTTCTGTGGTTCCGCAGGGGTCGGGAGGTTGTGGCTGGACTGCAGCAAGCCTTGCGCCTTGGATGACCATTAAGGGGAGCGGAAGCGGCAACAGTTTTGGCGGCATTCTACTGGTGGATGTTTCCGAAAACTCTGGCAATGCTCGAACAGGCACGTTGGTGGTCGCTGGACAAGCAATTACGGTAAATCAGGCCGCGTGTACTGGTGCTGGAGACGTTGCTTGTCCTATAATCGCAGTTTCGTGCCTCGACAGTCCGAAACAGCTATGTGGGATCGACATCGTGACAGGATTCTCTGCGTTGTTTGTAAACGATCCTGGCCTTGCTCCGATCTCCCAGTCGATCCGTGTGACGAACGCAGGCAGCGGACTGCTCTCCGGCCTCTCGATCGAAGTCTATTATTCTCAAGGAGTTCCGCATTGGCTTGATGCCTCGTTAGACGCCAATCGCGCGCCAGCGACAATCGTCCTTAGGCCAGTGTCGCCTTTGGTCTTGCCTCCTTTGACCGCCTATTCGGCACTCGTTATCGTTAGGTCGACGCCGGCAGTGAAGAAAAGCCCAACTTATATTAGTACCGCTATCATCTCGCCCAATGCTCCGTCGGCAATTGCGTTGCAGAATGGGGTGCCGGTGCAAGCAACCAGTGGGCCGCCGCTGTGCACCTTCGCAAGCGTTGCATGCCGGTATTACAGCATAGTAGTGCCCGCTAACGCTACGGAGCTTACAACATCCGTCATGGGCGGAATGGGCGGCTCGATCCAGGTCCACGCCATCAGCCGCTATTCGGGAATCCCCTGGGCGCCCTCCTGTTCTGCGGGTCTAGTCTCACCAGGTACAGCCAGCTGCACAATTCGAGAGCTAGTCGCTGGCACGTACATCATCAACTTTCAGGCCGACTTTCCGGCGTTAGGTTCTGGCGAATCGTTCCTGCTAACGGCCCAGTTTCGGTAGCTTTCATTTCATTGTCCGCTCCGATGGTGTCAATGGCTGCGGATTGGCTGACGGTGTCGAAGCAGAAGAGTACGGATCCTTGCCCGGGTACATGCCGCTCGCCTGGAACCAGATCTGCTTCGCCACAGTGTCGACCTTATCCACGTCGCGCACGACCCATGATCCCCAGGTGATCTGCTTCTTCGCCTTGCCGGTCACCCCACCATAGAGATAGAGGTGGTTCCAGCCGTCGCGCTCGGACATCCACACGACCTCGCATCCGTGGGCGATGTCGAAGCGGTATCTCTTCGCCGAATACTCGAAGAAGGTCGGTGACTGTTCGTCGATCACGGCGCGCGCCTTTCCCGATGCGGCGTCGATCTCGATGACGCGATACACCTGATGCCCGCGCTGATTGTATTCGAACACCATCGCTCGACCATCCTTTCGCCAATTGAGCGGCGTGACGTCATACGCATTCGGAAGAGCGCGTTGTCGACGGCAATCTGTCGCTTGCTCTCGAGCTCGAAAAGACGGGCAGCTCGACGTCGAGCACGTCGCCGGGCTTGTTGTAGAGTCGCGAGGAGTGTTTCGGCTGGACCTGATCCTCGGGAGACGACTCGACGTAGTACACCTCTCGGCGGAATCCGGGACGAACGCGATAGGCAGCGATCCGCTTCGAGTGGGGCGACCATGCTATGGAGCGCATGGCGTACGCATTGCCTTCACTGCCATCGGTGCTGAGGAAGAAGCCGTCCTTCGCGCCGACCCTCTTCACATGGATGTTGAAGTTGCGGACTGACGCATCCCACTGGCTGTCGGGTGAGACGCGCGGCGGAACGTTGTCGTTGGGCAACACGCCGTAGAGTCCACCACAGAAATCGCGTCCAGGCCCCTGACCGCCCGCCGCCGGTGCCGGGGCGCAGCGATAGTCGCTGAGCGTACAGCGGAAGCGAACGCTGTCGGGCGAGAATGTGATCGCCGAGCGGTCGCCGGCGAATGTGAGGTTGTTGAGCGGCAGTGAGTCGGCGATGATCGGGCGCTTCAGGATCGTGGTTAGCGACTGGCCGGCGCGGAAGCAATGAGTTCTCGATCGAGGCGGCGGTGATCGCCAAGCGGCTCGAGGGTGTCCCCGTGAGGGTGATGTGGACACACGAGCAGGACTTCGCGCACGACAACTACCGTTCGAACGGGTGGCACTTCCTTACCGCGGGGCTCGATGGCGCCGGAAAGGTCGTGGCGCTGCACGACGCGTTCGTGAAGATGCAGGGTGGTCCGGGAGACATGAGCGCGAGCGGCTTTCCGTTCACGGCGATCCCGGGATCGAAGGTCGTGTCGAGCAAATTGCCGGCGGGTATTCCCACGGGATGCTGGCGCTCGCCTGGCGAGAACGGGAACACGTGGGCCACGCAGTCGTTCGTCGACGAGCTCGCTCATACGGCGGGCCGAGGCCCCAAGGCATTCGCGCTCGACTTGCTCCACGCGGTTCCCGCTGGCGCGGCCGGCCGCGGCTTCAATAGCGCGAAGATGAAGGCGGTGCTCGAGCTCGCGACGGAGAAAGCCGGCTAGGGTCGTTCGCGGCCGCGCGGTCACGGGCAGGGCCTGGCGATCACGCATACGAACAACGCGTACGTCGCGATCGTCGCGGATGTGACGGTGAGTCGCGCTGGCGAGCTCGCGATCACGCGACTCATCGCGGCTGTCGACTGCGGCACCGTCATCAACCTCAGTGCGGCAGAGAGTCAGGTGCAGGGCGCCATCTCGACGGCATCAGCGCGGCGTGGTTCCAGAAGATTCTCATCGAGCGCGGCGCGGCCGCGCAAACAAACTTCCACGAATACCCGATGCTGCGCATGCAGCACTCGCCGCCTGTCGTCGACGTTCATTTCGTCAAGTCGACAGCTGCGCCGACTGGATTGGGTGAGCCCGGGCTCCCCGCGGCGGCGCCCGCGGTGTGCAACGCGATCTTCGCGGCGACGGGCAAGCGAATTCGCACGCTGCCAATCACAGACGTCGATCTGAAGTGGGCGTGAGAATCACCGCATGATGAGCCATACCCGTCGATCGTCAGCGTCGCTCTGGGCGAATGATGACCCGCGGGCTAAACTAACCGCCAAGGCGTTCCAGCGATTCCGCGCCCGCCACAACGGCAGATCCCTCGCTTTCGCTCGGGATGACAACCGCGCTCGGGACGACAACCGGTATCATCAGAACGACTTCGGAAGGCCCAGCACGTTCGTCGCCACGTGCGACAAGATCAGGTTCGTCGAGATCGGTGCGATCTGATAGAGACGCGTTTCCCGAAATTTTCGCTCGATGTCGTACTCCTCGGCGAACGCGAACCCGCCGAACGTCTGCATGCACGTGTCGGCAGCAAACCATGATGCCTCCGACGCGAGCAGCTTCGCCATGTTGGCTTCCGTGCCGCACGGTGTGCCGTCGTCGAACAGGCGCGCCGCCTGGTTCACCATGAGCGACGCGGCGTGGGTCTGCACGAATGCACGCGCGAGCGGAAACTGGACGCCCTGGTTCTGTCCGATCGCGCGGCCGAACACCTGTCGCTCGCTGGCATACCGGCTTCCGTGGTCGAGAAAGAATCGCGCGTCGCCGATGCATTCCGCGGCGATCAGGATTCGTTCGGCGTTCATGCCGTCGATGATGTAGCGGAACCCCTGTCCCTCCACGCCGATGCGATTCGCCACCGGCACGCGAAGGTCATCGAAGAACAGTTCCGTCGTGGCGTGATTGATCATCGTGCGGATCGGCCTGATCGTGAGGCCGTTGCCGACCGCCTGCCGGAGATCCACCAGCAGCACGCTCATGCCATCGGTCGGCTTCGCGACGGACTCGCGCGCGCTTGTGCGGACGAGCAGCACCATGAGATCTGAATGCTCCGCTCGCGAGATCCACACCTTCTGGCCGCTGACGACATAGTGTTCACCGTCGCGACGCGCGAACGTCTCGATCCGTGTCGTGTCGGTTCCGCTGGTCGGTTCGGTCACCCCGAATGCCTGAAGCCGAAGGTCGCCGCGAGCGATCGCCGGTAGATACGCCGCCTTCTGCTCCTTGCTCCCGTGCCGCAGCAGGGTGCCCATGGTGTACATCTGCGCATGACAGGCACCACCATTGCACCCCGAGCGATGAATCTCCTCGAGAATGGCGCTCGCGACGGCAAGGCCGAGCCCCGACCCACCGTACTCCTCGGGAATGAGGACGGACAGGAAGCCGGCGGCGGTGAGCGCACGGACGAACTCCGTGGGATACTCGCGAGCGACGTCGAGCGCCCGCCAGTACGGTCCGCCGAACCCGGCGCACAGCGCGCGTACCGCGTGGCGGATCTCGAGATGATCGGAGACTTCCAGGTTCATCGGATCGAGAACGGATCGGGAGATGTCAATCCCAGGCTCGTCCAGACGGTCTTCGTCGAAAGGAACTCGTCGATCGCGTGCAAACCGTTCTCCCGCCCGTATCCGCTCGCCTTGCGACCACCGAATGGCGCCATGAAGCTGACCGCCCGGTAAGTGTTGATCCACACCATGCCAACGTCGAGATCGTCGGCCATCCGGTGCATGCGTCTTACATCCTCCGTCCAGACACCGGCCGCGAGTCCATACGGATTGTCATTGGCGATCGCGAGCGCGTCCTCCTCGTCGTCGAACGCGATCACCGACAGTACGGGCCCGAAGATCTCCTCACGGGCGATGATCATGTCGTTGGTCACGTTGGTGAAGATGGTGGGCTCCACGAACAGCCCCGAGCCACATCCGTCCACAGTCGCCGGCCCTCCACCGAGACGCACCGTTGCGCCTTGCTGCTTCCCCGACGCCACATAGCCCAGCACCTTCGCATGCTGTGGTGGCGTCGTGATTGGACCGACCTGAGTGTCGTCACGCATCGGATCACCGAGCTGCGCGCGCCGCGCGAATGCCACGAGTTCGTCGACGAACTCGTCGTGAATGGAGCGCTGAACGAGGAGACGCGATCCGGCGATGCACGTCTGCCCGCTCGCGGCAAAGATGCCGGCGACCGCACCCTTCACTGCGTCGTCGCGCCGCGCATCCGCGAACACGATGTTCGCGGACTTTCCGCCGAGCTCCATCAAGGTCGGCGTGAGGTTGCGCGCCGCAGCTTCGGCGACCCGTCGTCCTGTCGACTCACCGCCGGTGAAGGCCACCTTCCGTATCTCCGGATGCGCGACCAGAGGTGCGCCCGCCTCATCACCGAGACCGGTGATGACGTTGATCACGCCGGCGGGAAAGCCTGCTTCCTCAGCGAGATGCACGAGCTCCAGCGCAGATGCCGACGTGAACTCCGACGGTTTCCAAACGACCGTGTTCCCCGCGGCCAGTGCGGGCGCGAGCTTCCACGTGGCCAGGAGGAGCGGTGAGTTCCACGGCGTGAGGATGGCCACCGGCCCGAGTGGCTCGCGCTTTGTGTAGGTGAAGTAGCCCGGCTTGTCGAGCGGAAGCACCGACCCTTCGATCTTGTCCGCGAGGCCACCGAAGTATTCCCACCATCGCGGGATGTATCGGAGCTGCGCGCGCATCTCCGTAATGAGCTTGCCGTTGTCCGTGACTTCGATTTCGGCCAGTCGATCCGCATCGCGCGCGATGAGCGCGCCCAGACGTACGAGGAGGCGGCCGCGATCGCTCGGCGTCATCTTACGCCACGATGGATGCCGGAATGCTCGCTGCGCCGCCAGCACTGCGGCGTTCACGTCGTCCGCGTCGCAGCGCGGCACCGACGCCCACACTTTACCCGAGAATGGGTTGACGGAGTCGAGACGCCGGCCACTCGCGGCCTCGCACCATTCGCCGTCGATGTAGGCGCGGTAGTGGGTGGGTTCAGTGATCAAGGACGCTCACCTCTTCGAGGCCGAGCGACCGTCGGAACCTCGACTTCAGCGTTACGCCATCACGCTCCGGTAGCACCCTCGGCTCGTCGCGCGACTCGATGCGGATGCGCGCGAAGAGCGGCCCGCGGCGTTCGTGCATCGCCGCTCGGAATTCCTGAAGTTGCTCACCGTCTTCCACGTCGTGCACCAGCGCTATGCCGCACGCTGTCGCGACGTTCTGGAGACGCGCGCGGCCGGCGGTGTGGCTCGGCTGCATTCCCGTCTCACCGTAGTGACCGTTGTCCAACACCGCGATGGCGAGATTTGGGGGGTTCCGGTGCGCCACGGTCGCCAGCGATCCCAGGCCCATGAGCATTTCGCCATCGCCCGTCACCACGAGGACCTTCCGCTTCGGCTGCGCGAGCGCGAGACCGAGTCCCACCATGACGGCTCCACCCATCGCGCCCCACAAGTAGAAATTTTCGTCGGAATCACCCGCCGCTGCGACGTCCCATGTCGGAGAACCGAGTCCAGAGACGACGAGCAGGTCCGGTCTCTCGCGGAGAAGCGTGGCGATCACATCTCGGCGGTTGAGCATGATCACCAACGCTTTTTCCCAATGAGACATTGCGACAACAGGACGGCCACGCCCACCGATTTCGTAAACGCCGTGTCGATGGCCGCCGCGACAACACCCTCCACCTCGTCTTCCGTTTCCACACGCGAGACGTGCACGTCGCACAAGCGAAGCACGTCGGGGGTCATTGTGCCCATGGGGACCTGCCATGGATTGAACTCCTCCCACTCGCCACGCATGGTCACCAGCGTGAGGAAGGGGAAACGGCAGGTCTTGATGAGCGACAGCATGTTGATGCAATTCCCGACACCGCTGGATTGCATGAGGAGCGCCGCGCGGTCGCCACCGAGCCACGCCCCCGCGGCGAGTGCCACACCTTCCTCTTCGGTGGTCAGCAGCACGTCGTCGATTTCGCTGTCGTCGCGGCAGCGCTGAATCAGGCGCGCATGGCCGGCGTCCGGTACATAGCCCACCTGCTTGATTCCGCCCGCCTTGAAACATGCGAAGATCTGGTCGGGCCACGCCGCCTCGACAGGCGAGCGAAGTTCGTCAGGTTGACGGGTCTGCATGTGGGGGACTAGGTTCGCGGAATGTCCGCACAATTGCAAGGCAGTTTGGCCCGCGAACTCGCCGGTTGGTGCAGGCGTCTCACTGTCGCAGATGACGTTGCCGAGCGCGGCCAGATGTTGCTCGCAGACTTCACGGCGTGCATGCTCGGCGGGCTCGACGAGCCAGTGAGTCGTTCGACCATGCGTGCACTCGGCCCGGATCGCGGTGCGGAATCGACCGCGTGGATCATGGGCACGAGCGGCCACGCGCTGGAGTTGGATGACACGCATGAAGAATCCAGCCTGCACGCGGGCACCGTTATCTGGCCGACGGTGTTGGCGCTCGCTCCCGAGTGCGGCGCGTCGTGCACCGATGCGCTCCGCGCAGCCGTCGTCGGCTACGATGTCACGTCGTTCCTCGGCAAGCTCGCCGGGGCGAAGGCAACCTACGAGCACGGTTTTCATCCCACGGGCGTCTACGGCGCGGTCGGTGCGGCTGCCGCAGCTGGATGTCTCCTGAATCTCGACGAAGACGCACTCGTCTCGGCAATGGGCATCGCGTGCTCGCTCGCCAGCGGCACGCTCGCGTTCCTCGCCGATGGAAGCTGGACGAAGCCGATGCACGCGGGCGCGGCAGCGGCACATGGCATTCGAGCCGCGCGACTCGCGCAGGAAGGATTCCACGGTCCCGAGAGTGCGCTCGATGGAGCGGCTGGCCTGACGTGGGCATTTGCCGGCCAGCGAATCGAACGGGATGCACTTGCCCTTCCCGCGTTCGGAAGCGGCATTCGCGAAACCAGCATCAAGCTCTATCCCTGCTGCCGGTACAATCACGGACTCCTCGACCTGCTTCGGCCCGAATCGGTGGGCGTGCTCGACCCGTCAACGATCGAACGCATCACGTGTACGGTGCTGTCGGGGGGATTCCTGCTTGTCGCCTCGCCCGCAGCGGACAAGGTCGTGGTGAGCAATCAGGTCGCAGCGCAATTCAGCGCGCCCTTCGGTGCTGCGCTCATGCTGACGCGGCACTCCGCGACGCTCCGAGAGTATCGCCAGGCATCGGTTCTCGGACCGGAATTGCGTCCGCTGATGGAGCGCGTCGAGTGTGTCACCTCGGACGAGCTCGATCGCGCCTACCCGGGCAAGTGGGGAGCCGCCATTTCGATCACGCTAAACGACGGACGACAGATCGAGCGATCGACACCATTCATGCGAGGAAGCCCGCACGCGCCGCTGACCTGGGATGGGTTGCAGCAGAAGATGGCCGACCTGATTGGGGCGTCACTTGCCGCGGATGTGGTGCGGTACGCTCGGTCTTTCGCCGGGCCACAGGCCCCAATCACATTTCCGATTGAATAGGCTTCATCGCGCACTGATGACTCCTAGATTCGCAATTCAGACTTCATGAGCGCGACTGGCTCAAGCGTCGGAACAGGACTGCCACGCCCTTTTGAACTCGTGTGTCCCAATACGGCCCGCTCCTTCCACAGCGAGTACACCGCCGGAATTACGATCAGGGTCAACAGCGTACTCGAGATCATTCCACCGACCATCGGCGCCGCAATTCGCTTCATCACGCTGGCGCCGGTCCCATTTCCCCAGAGGATGGGCAACAGGCCGGCCATGATGGCGGTCACCGTCATCATCTTCGGGCGAACGCGTTCGACCGCGCCCTCAACGATCGCGTCGTAGAGGTCGCGCACCGTCGGCATTCGTCCGTCCGCGGCGCGCGTTGTGAGTTGCTGCTTCCACGCGTTGTCCAGATAGATCAGCATGACCACGCCCGTTTCTGCTGCCACTCCGGAGAGCGCGATGAATCCAATCGCTACCGCGACGGACCAGTTGTAGCCGAGCGCCCACACGAACCAGATACCGCCCACGAGTGCGAACGGCAGTGACAACATCACGATGAGCGTTTCGCCAACGCTCTTGAAGTTGAAGTAGAGCAGCAGGAAGATGATCGCGAGCGTGGCCGGTATGACGAGCCGCATGCGCTCCGCGGCGCGCTGCATGTACTCGTATTGCCCGCTCCAGACGATGGAGTAACCCGGCGGCAGCTTGACCATGTCGCTCACGGTCTTCTGTGCCTCCGCCACGTAGCTGCCGATATCTCGGCCTGCCACATCGACGTAGACCCACGCCGTCGGCATCGCACCTTCCGTGCGGACGACCATCGGCCCGGCAACCTGCTTGATGGTGGCGAGCTGACCGAGTGGCACCTGCGCAGTGCCGACGGACATCGCCGAGCCTCCTGCACCGCCTGCTTTCATTGACGGGCTGTCGGCGGACCTCGGCGCGGCTGCGCCGACGTCGTGATTCACGGGCACGAGCACCGAGGCTAGTCGTTCTGGCGTGTCGCGAAGTTCCTGCGGATAGCGCACCCGGACGCCGTACCGCTCGCGCCCCTCGACCGTCTGCGTGATTGTCATGCCTCCGATTGCGGTTGCGATCACGGCCTGCACATCCGCGATGTTGACGCCGTGGCGCGCAGCGGCTTCGCGGTTGATGTCGATGTCCAGGTAGTACCCGCTCACTGCACGCTCGGCGAATGCGCTCCGCGTCCCCGGGATACCCCGCACGCCTTGCTCTATCTCCTTACCGATCCGTTCCAGCTCCGCGAGGTCCGGTCCGAATACCTTGATGCCGACCGGAGTTCGGATCCCGGTGGCGAGCATGTCGATGCGCCCGCGAATCGGCATCGTCCAGGCGTTCGTCACGCCCGGCATCTTTGTCGCCGAGTCCATTTGTGCGACGAGCCGATCGTACGTCATTCCCGATCGCCACTGGGCCTTCGGCTTGAGCGTGACCGTCGTCTCGAACATGTCGAGACCCGCGGGATCGGTGGCCGTTTCGGCGCGTCCCGCCTTGCCCCACACGTGGTCCACCTCGGGGAATGTCTTGAGAATCGCGTCCTGTTGCCGCAGCACCTCCCGTGCGCGCGCGACAGGAATACCGGGCAACGTGGTCGGCATGAAGAGAATCGTCCCCTCTTCGAGCGGTGGCATAAACTCGCTGCCGAGTCGCGTCCACGGTATCCAGGTGAGGATGAGCGCAACGACAGCCGCCGTGATCACGGGCCCGCGCGACGCGAGCACGAAGCTGATGACCGGGCGATAGAGCCGGATCAACAGGCGGTTCACTGGATTCGCCCGTTCACGGTAGATCTTTCCGCGCACGAAGAGACCCATCATGACTGGCACGAGCGTCAGCGACAGCACACTCGCCGCGGCCATGGAGAAGGTCTTCGTGAACGCGAGCGGCTTGAACAGCCGGCCCTCCTGGCCCTCGAGCGTGAAGACGGGAATGAACGACACCGTGATGATCAGGAGCGACACGAACAACGCCGGCCCCACTTCTTTCGCGCTCTCTGCGACAATCCGCCAGCGTTCCTCGGTCGTGAGGCTCGACGAGTTGAACGACGTCGATTCGATGGCCGTCGCGTCCTGCTTCGCCAACGCGGCGCGCTCGAGGTGCTTATGCAGGTTCTCGATCATCACGATCGCCCCGTCGATCATGGCGCCGATGGCAATGGCGATCCCGCCGAGTGACATGATGTCCGCGCCCACGCCCACCCAACGCATCGCGATGAACGCCATCAGGATGCCAACCGGCAATGTGAGGATCGCCACCAGCGCCGAGCGTGCATGCAGCAGGAACACGATGCAGACGAGCGCGACGATGATCGATTCCTCGAGCAGCTTGCCCTTGAGATTCTCGATGGCTTGCTCGATCAGTTCACTGCGGTCGTACATAGGCCGCGCGACGACGCCCGCCGGCAGTCCCTTTCCCACCTCCGCGAGCCTGGCCTTCACGTTGGTGATCGTGGTGAGCGCATTCTGGCCAAAGCGCATGATGACGATGCCGCCAACGGCGTCGCCGCGCCCGTCGAGGTCAGAGACGCCGCGGCGGATCGCTGGTCCCACTGCGACGCGTCCGAGCTCTGCAACGCGAATCGGCGTCCCCTCTTTCGTCGCGCCCACGACGACGTTCTCGATGTCGCCGATGGATCGGAGATAGCCGAGCCCACGCACCATGTACTCGCGCTCGGACAGCTCCATGGTCATCGCGCCCACGTCGTTGTTCGCCGACTGGATGGCGCTCATGACCTTCGTAACGGGAATGCCGTAGGCCAGCAGCTTGGCCGGATCGATGTCCACCTGGTACTGCTTCTCGAACCCGCCCACCGACGCGACCTCCGACACGCCCGGGACGGCGGTCAACGCGTAGCGCAGATACCAGTCCTGGAGGCTGCGCAGCTCGGCGAGATTCAAGCGGCCCGATGTATCCTCCAACGCGTATTGATACACCCACCCGAGTCCCGTCGCGTCGGGGCCTAGCGTCGGCTTCACCGCCGCTGGAAGCGTGCCCTGTACGCCGTTCAGGTACTCGAGCACGCGAGAGCGAGCCCAGTACAGGTCGGTGCCGTCGTCGAAGATGATGTACACGAACGAAACGCCGAAGAACGAATATCCGCGCACCGTGCGTGCGCCGGGTACTTTCAGCATTTCAGCGGCGATCGGATACGTGACCTGATCTTCGACGATCCGCGGCGCCTGTTCATTGTAGTCCGCCTGCACGATGACCTGCACGTCGGAAAGCTCCGGTAGCGCTTCGAGCGGTGTGCGTCGCACCGCGAACACGCCACCAAGCAGCGCCGCTACCGTGAGGAGGAGAACGACGAGCTTGTTCCGCACCGCCCACTCGATGATTCGCGTGAGCATGGCCGTTACTCCTTCGCCTTCGGCGCTATGGGCACCGGCTTGGGAGGCGTCGTCATTTCCATGCCTGGCATGTTGCCCATGCCCCCGAGCGCCTTGCCGAGATTCGACTCGGCGTCCACCAGGAAGGTGGCCGATGCCACGACCGTCTCCCCTGCCGATAGCCCTCGCAACACCTCGATGCGGTCGTCGTTCGTTGTGCCTAGCGCAACTTCCCGCGGCGTGAGCTGGTTGTTCGCCTCACGGACGAAGACGATGCTCCGCTCTCCAGTGGAGAGGACCGCCGAGCGAGGAACGGTGAGTACATTCGAGCGAGCGCGTCCGGCAATCACGATAGTGGCGTACATCCCGGGCTTGAGCGTGAGGTTGGGATTGGCCAGCACGACGCGCACGCGCACCGTGCGAGTCTCCGCGCTCAGCGTCGGGTAGATGTAGGAGATGCGCCCCATTCGGTGCTCGCCCGGAAGTGACGCGAAGTCAGCCCTGACACTCGCGCCGATCAGGACGGCGGACAGATCCTGCTCGAACACCTCGCCCTCCACCCACAACGTGCCGAGGTCGGCCACCTTGTAGAGCGCCTCGCCGGCCATGACTTTTTGGCCAGCAAGGACGTTCTTCTCCAACACGTATCCGCCCGCCGGTGCGCGCAGGGTGAGTGTCTTCCGCGCTTGGCCGCTCTGTTCGATCGCGTTGATTTCGTCCGCCGGAATATCCCAGTAGGCGAGCCGGCGTCGCGCCGACGAAACGAGATCATCAGCACCCTGCCGCGTATCGCTGCTGGCGGCTGACACACTGCCTTGCAGCCGCTTCGCCAACAGGAGCTCTTCCTGTGCCGACACCAGCATCGGCGAGTAGATCGTGAGGAGCGGCTGACCTTGGCCCACGAGCTGGCCGGTCGCGTTCACGAACAACCGATCGACGAAGCCGTCTACCTTCAGGGCAATCGTTCGCACACGGGTCTCGTCGAACGTCACCTGACCAACGGTCCGGACCTCCTTCGCCAGTGAACCCAGTGTGACGGCAGCGTACGTCACGCCGATGCGTTGCGCGTCCGCTGCGGTGAGCATGACGGCCGCCCCGTGAGTCGCGGCAGCACTCGCGGAGCCACTGCCCTTCGTCGCGGTCGTTGCCGCCGGGATCTCCTTCGTACGCGTCGCGAGATACACGACGCCGACGGCGACGACGAGCACCACGCCGTACGCCGCGCTTCTGAGTATACGTGTCATCGCACGGCCTCACGAGTTGACGGCAGCGACGGGGCAACCGACGCGGATGTGTGATTCGCGTCGAACAGCGCGATGCCAACGAGCATCTCGAGCTCTGCCCATGCCTTTCCTTCCTCCGCGTACAGTGCGTACAACTCCTGGCTGTACTTGTTGACGGTCATGCGGTCATCGAGCAGCGTCATGAAGGGAATCGTCCCCACGCGATAGGCGGCGAGGGCGGACGTCACGGTTGCCTCTGCCTGCGGCAGCACCGTCGTTCGATAGAGCTGCGCGAGGGTGCGCGCCCGCATCAGCGCCGCGTACGCCTCGCCGATCTTGCCGCGCGTCTCGGCACGCATCGCCGCGACGTCCGCCTGTGCCATCTGCTTCATAGCGCCCGCCTCTTCTCGCACCTGGAACTGCCGCGAGCGAGCGAAGATCGGCAGGGATGCCCCGAACATGAGGCTTCCCATGCGGTCAGTTCCGCCCATCTCGTTGCCCTGCTGGCCGTACTGCACTCCCACCAGGACGTCGGGGAAGATCTCCTTCCGCGCGAGTTGTGCCGACGCATCCGCCGCCCGCAGTTCATCGAGTCCGGCGCGAATCATCGGGCGTGCGTCTCGCGCCACCGAGTCCAGCCACGCACGCGTGGGTATCACATCGGGAAAGGCCGGGAGCACTGGGGTGCCAGCATCGACGGACGGGCCGCGGTCGAGCAGCGCATCGAGGCGCGCGATCATCGACTGCCGCATGGCTTGCATCCGCAAGGTGTCTTCCACCATGCGAGCGATCTCCACGCGAGCACGAAGCACGTCGGTCTGGCGGCCCTCTCCTACGCGGTACATCGACTCCGCCGTTGCCGCGATGTCCCGCAGTAATCGCAAGGATTCGCGAGATACGTCGAGCGCGCGCTCGGTCGCGTAGAGATCGTAGAACGTCATCGCCGTCTGGCTCCGAAGCTCCCACCACACGTCTTCGCCGCGGAATGCCGTTGCCGACGCACGTGCGCCCGCCGCCCGGCCTGCGAGCGCGAGCTTTCCGCCGAGCGGAAGCATCTGCATGAGCTGCAGTTGGGTCATGCCGAGGGTCGGCATCGGCGCCAGACGCGGCAGTGTGTAGTTCATGAATCCGAACTGCAGTTGTGGATCGGGAGGTCGCGACGCTCCCGCCACGCGCGCCAGTGCCGCGTGCGTCAGCGAGCGCGCCGCAGCGATGCGTGGATTGGCGGCTTGCACCTGGCCATAGAGGTTGCCGAGCAGCAGCGGCGGCACGACCATCCCAGCCGGAACGGCAGGCGACTGCGCAGCGGCGCTGTACGTCGGCAACGCCATCGCGACGACGAACACGAGTGGCATGACGCTCGCGCGGCGTTTGGCACGCCGGTCAATGTCAGACATTTCCTGTACCCCTCCCAAGGAGCGCCCGGCCAATGCGGCGAAGCGCGTCTCATCCGCTCAGCTCACCGCGTCCGCGCCGAAGAGCGTGTTGCGCGGTCGAGGCTACGCGCGCGGAGGAGGAATCTCGGGCGCGAACGAAGGCCCGATTGGTCGGCGAAGCGGCTCGGTTGCGCGTTGAACACTCACACGCGGGAGCGTGTCCACGCAGGCCACGCTTGGCACAGCCTCCGCGGTTGTGCATCCGGCCATCGAGACGCACGAACCGGGCGACCACGGAGTCTCGCACGGCGATGGCTCACCTTGCGCGTTGTGCGCACTGGACGCGACGTCATGCAGTGAACCGGTCATCGCCATGGCGTCCATTCCATGCATGGCACGCATCGCGCACAGCGTCCCGCTCCCCAGCAGCGAGAATTGCAGAAGAAAGGCGCTCAAGAGCGCAGCGACGAAACGGCGAGTCAGGGACGTTGGACGCATCGGGATCCAGGACAACAATGACCTGGATTCAATGTACCACAGACGCAATCGGAACCGGGTCAGGAAAGATCAGCACGGTCGCGTCAGCATTGTTGACCGTAGAAGCGTTCTGATGTGCCGTGTGTCGGCGATTCGTGCCGAATCAACAGGAACGGATACGTGGGAGTTTGTGGAGTCAGCCTCGGCGAAGTCCCGCGCTCTGGAGAGCCCAGTGTACCAACCGGCGCGCCAGGGGGAAGCGGGAACAAGGGAAACGCCCGGAGAATCGCTGATTCTCCGGGCGTCACCATCAGTAGCAGGGGCGGGACTCGAACCCGCGACCCCGGCATTATGAGTGCCGTGCTCTAA
>JAZJZK010000051.1:0-55227 GCA_040389905.1 Gemmatimonadota bacterium
ACCCGCGACCTTCGGGTTATGAGCCCGACGAGCTACCAGGCTGCTCCACCCCGCGCCAAGTCTTTCAATACTAGTCACCCGCACTCACAAGTCAAGATTTTCGCTGAGACGACAACCGCATTATTCATATGCGTTCTCGACGCAGAGAACATTTAGCACCCGCGTACGTTATCGTGCGCGGCGCGTTTCGCCTTCGAATCCAACCGAGGTGAGCCGATGGCGCAGCCCGCCAGAATGATCTCCCACCACGACGCGCCCGCGCCGGACCCTCAGCGCTCCCGCGACCCCGGGCTCGCCCGCACGCGTGAAATCCTCGGCCTCGTCTTCGGCCCATCGGACGAACGCACCTTCGACATCCATCTCTGGGATGGCAGTGTCGATCGGTCCACGTCGCAGACGCGCGCGGATTTCGCCCTGCACGTGTGCCGTCGCGGCGCCTTGCGACGCATGTTGATTCGCCCCTCTGAACTGTCCATCGTCGAAGCGTTCATCTCCCGAGATCTCGACGTCAGCGGCAATCTCGAAAGTGCAATGTCGCTCGGCGACGCCGTCGGCTCGCGCATTCAGTCGGTCAGCGGCGCGGTGAAACTGCTCCCGAAGATTCTCGCGCTTCCGGCCGACGATGTTGACCCCGCACTCGATGCGCACCGCTTCCAACGCCCTCGGCTCGCGCGCGCCAGTGGGCGCCGCGCCACGGCGGATGAAATCGAGTTCCACTACGGCGTCGGCAACGATTTCTATGCGTTGTGGCTCGACGAACGCATGATCTATAGCTGCGCCTATTACAAGTCCGAGACGGATGATCTCGCCTCAGCGCAGACTGCAAAGCTGGATCACATCTGCCGAAAGTTGCGGCTCATGCCGGGCGAGCGGTTGCTCGACATCGGATGCGGGTGGGGAGGCCTCATTCAGCACGCGGCGGAACACTACGGCGTGCAGGCGCTGGGGATCACGCTCAGCGAGTCGCAGGCCGCAGGTGCAAGGAAATCCATCGAAGCGCGTGGCCTCACGGATCGGTGTCGCGTCGAGATCGTGGATTTTCGCGACCTCCCAACCTCCCAGAAGTTCGACAAGATGTCGTCGGTCGGTGTCATGGAGCACGTCCCGGAAGCGGAGCAACCCGCGTACTTCGCGCGCGCGCACGCGTTGCTCGAGCCGGGCGGTCTCTTCATGAACCATTGCATCGTGAGCCTGAGCGTCGCTCGCTCGCGCAACACCCTGGCCGAGCGCTTCAATCGGTGGCTGTGGAAACGCGACCAGTTCATCGACAAGTACGTCTTTCCCGATGGACGAATCGTCTCGTTCGGCAGCTTGATCAAGAGTGCCGAGCTCGCGGGCTTCGAGACGCGCGACGTCGAAAGCCTCCGGGAGCATTACACGCGGACGCTTCGTGCGTGGGTCGCCACGCTCCAGCGGCGCAAGGAGGAGGCTGTTGCGATCGTCGGCGAACGGACGTATCGCGTCTGGCACCTCTACATGTCCGCCTCCGCGCACGGATTCGACAGTGGGTCACTCGGGCTCGTGCAAACACTGCTCTCCAAGCCGAGCGCGAGCGGGCGGTCCAATCTTCCGCTCACGCGCGAGGATCTCTATCGGTCGTAACGTGGCGGTCACATTCACGTCGGCCGCGCCGATCCCGGATAAACGATGCCCGCCAACGGCTCGGACCGTTGACGGGCTCGCTTCCCTTGCCTTCTCCTCTGCAAACCGACTTTCTCCCGAAGCGGCCTGCATTTCGTACGTCCGCAGTATTGCCAGCCGCGTGCCGCGGCGAAACTGAATTGGGACGAATCGCCCCGCGTTTGACACTAACCGGACAATTCGCGGGACGAGATCCGCCGCAAGAATGTCAGTGTCGGACTGACCCAGAATGCGGTGTTCGTATCCAATATGCAATATCCCGTTCACCTTGCGTGAGCTACGAGCGCGAGCATGAGCACGAGAGCTCTGTTTCCTCAAGGCTCGAAGCGCACGCTCACGCTCGGGCTCGTAATGCAGTCTCGTTCGATAGCGTCCCGGACGGTTGCAACCCCCATGGGCAGGCTCGTGCTAACCGCTTGTTGCGCAATACGTTGAGGACGCTCGCACGAGTGCCCGTCGCAGTTGAGGTGCGAGCGCGGCTTGTCATGCACACATAGCCCGAGCGACCGCGGCGATCGGCTTCGATACTGGCACGTCGCGCTGGAGAAACGCACATTCGTTTCACGACCCCCTCGAACTTATCGGATATGCGCCAGCTCTCCATCGCTTCCCTCGCCCTCGCGTGCCTTGCCGCTTCGGCGCAGGCGCAGGCGAACCGTGCTCCCGCGACCACCATCGCGTCGTCCAAGGCGACCGACGTCAACTTCACTGCCGACGACGCCATCGGTATCACGACCATCGCCGCGGCCGACCTGACCGACGATGGGCGATACATCGCCGCAACCGCCACGCTGCGCCGCGATGGCTTCGGCACCGATTACCGCCACGACGGCGATCCGACCTACCTCCGCGTTGCGCCGGCTCGGGTGATGATCATCGACACCAAGTCGGGCACGTCCACGGATGTGTTCAAGGAGAAGCGACCCGTCCGCAGCCTCCGCTGGGCGCCGGACGGACGTAGGCTCGCGATGTTGATCTTCAACGGCGACGTGCTCGAACCAGCGATCTGGGACAAGAGCTCCAGCAAGCTCACGACGCTGAAGCTGCCCGCCGGCAGCTACGTCGCCGAGAATAGCGACATCCGCTGGAGTGCAGATGGCAAGAGCGTGCTGGTCGCCTCGCACACGCTCGATTGGCGAAAGAGCGCGCGCGAGACCTTCGCGAACATGACCGCCGGCCCCGTCTTCGTGCAGTCGAGCAAGGATCCCTTCCTCGCCTGGGATGACGTTCGTCGCCTCGCGAATATGCGGAGTGTCGTTGCGATCGACGTGGCGACCGGACTGGCACGCGAACGCCTGCCCGCATCGATGATTGCGAACTACACCGTCGCGGAAGATGGCAGCGCCGTCTCCTTCAACGCGGACATCGCGAAGAAGACCGACTACGACAGCTTCAATGCCGAGACGGCGCTGCGCGTTCGCGATTCGAGCGGCACCGAGCGGACGATCAAGGCAACGACGAAAGGCTTGCAGTTCACCTGGGCTGACGACGGGAAGCGCTACGCGTACTCGAACAACGGCCGCGTCTATATCGGGACGATCGCTGACTCCTCGGCGAAGATGATCCTCGGTGCGCCCGAGCCGAAGCGTGGCGAGACCCCCGATACGAGCAAGGCCGCCCGCGACAAGGCCGCCCTCGAGCGCTTCAGCGTCGTCCGCTACAGCCCCGCGGGCGATGCGCTGCTCGTCAGCAACAAGGAAGGCATGTGGCTCGCCGACATCGCGTCTGGCGCGCGCGAGAAGGTTGCCGAGTCGAGCGATTCGAGTGAGACGCTGCCGCGTGTCGCATTCGCCGGGTGGACCCCAGACGGCCAGCATATCTACCTGACCTCGACGTCGCGGCAGAAGTGGGAGCGCGGCATCCTGCGCTACGACCGGCCGACGAAACAACTGAAAGAGCTCGTAAAGGACGGCAGAAACTACAGCAACTTCCGTCTGTCGAAGGACGGGAGCACGATCGTACTTGGTATCGCTGCCGGAAACCGGCCGGCGGACCTCTATGCCGCGAATCCTGACTTGAGCAACCTTCGCCGGCTCGCGGAATCCAATCCGCAACTCTCGGCGAAGCGGATTGGACCGACCGACCTCGTATCATTTATCGATGCCGACGGGCATTCCAAGAAGGCGGTCGTGTACTTCCCTGCGGACTATGAAAAGGGGAAGACGTATCCCACCGTGTTCGAGATTTACGAGGACTATTTCGACGACACCTTCGATGTGCGCGCGAACGTCTTGACCGGACATGGCTATGTGGTCGTGAAGCCCGCCGTGGACTTCGACATCGGCTACCCCGGCGAAGCGTGGATCAAGGGCGTGTCCGCCGCGGCCAACAAGCTGATCGAGATGGGTATCGCCGATTCGGCGCGGCTCGGCGTGCAAGGACAGAGTTACGGTGGGTACGCGACGAACCTGCTCATCACCCAGACCAATCGGTTCAAGGCAGCGGTGAACATTTCGGGCAAGGTCGACATGATTTCCTTCTACACCGACAGTCCGAGACTCGGCGTGCGCAACGTGAACGCGGCGGAGAAGACGCAGGACCGGCTCGGTGCCACCCTTTGGGCGCAACCGCAGAAATACGTCGCCCACTCGGCGATCATGTTCGCTGATCGCATCACGACGCCGTTGTTGCTGGTCACCGGCGGACTCGATTCCAACGTGCCGGCCGATAACACACGCGAGATGTACTACGCCCTCCGGCGCCTCGGGAAGGAGGTAGTGTGGGTGAACTACATGAACGGCGGGCATGGTGGCGGGACGGCGACGGCAGAAGATTTCCTGGACATGCACAAGCGAGTGTTGGAGTTCTACGATTCCAAGTTGAAGGCGCCGAAATCCAAATTGGCGACGAACAATTAGTGCAAATTCGGTTCAGTCAGGGATGTCATCCCGCACGAGCCGCGAAGCAAGCGAGTGTCGGGATCTACTGTCACTGAGAGAAAGCTGGCCACGGTGTGTGGATGATAGATCCCGACACTCGCTTTGCTCGTGCGGGATGACATCACCACCGTCTTAATGCCTATGTACAATCAACCATCAACGACGGATGTAACATATGAAGCGCACAACCTATCTTGCGATCGCCCTGCTGGCCCCGGTGCTTGCCAACGCCCAGACGCCGGCGAGGGCGCCAAAGCCCGAGGACACTGAGTACTACACGCCCGAGCCGAAGGTAATCGTTCCGGGAGCGATGAACGCCGACGCGCCCTCTGATGCCATTCGTCTCTTCGATGGCAAGAACCTCGATGAGTGGGTGGGTCCGAACAACAAGCCCGCCGGCTGGACGGTCGCAAATGGGATCATGACCGTCGACAAGAAGGCGGGCGACATTACGACCAAGCGCAACTTCGACAACTATCAACTGCATCTCGAGTGGCGCATTCCCGCCGATATCAGTGGTTCCGGCCAGGCCCGCGGGAACAGTGGTCTCTTTCTCGGCACTGGGCCCGAAGGTGGGTACGAGCTCCAGATCCTCGATTCCTACGTCAACAAGACGTACGTGAACGGCCAGGCCGGGAGCATCTACAAGCAGAGCCCTCCGCTCGTCAACGCGATGCGGAAGCCTGGCGAGTGGCAGGTCTACGATGTCATCTGGACTCGCCCAACCTTCAATGCCGACGGGTCACTCAAGACTCCGGGGCGCGTGACCGCTTTTCACAATGGTGTGCTCGTGCAGAACGACTATGCACTCAAGGGCACGACGCCGTACATCGGCCCGCCGAAGTACGCCGCGCACGGCGCGTCGCCGATCAGCTTACAGGCGCACGGCGATCCCAGTGCGCCGATCAGCTTCCGGAACATCTGGCTGCGGGAGCTGCAGTAGCCTCGTAAGTGCGGAGGTGCAGACCCCTCGACTTCGTTCGGGGTGACAAGGCTCGTTTTGTCGCCCTGAGCAACGCGAAGGGCCTGCACCTTCGCAGATTTCGCGTCACTTCTCCTCGGTAAGAGCTCACCGCAGAGGACGCAAAGAAACTGATACAGCCGTTTCCTCTGCGACCTCTGCGTTCAAAATGCGGTTACGCAGTTCATGCCTGTGCCACCAACCCTATCGCGCGATTTCCTCCGCCGACCGCAGCGCGAGCGCGGAAAAGGTAAGCGTCGAGTTCGCGCACCCTCCGCTCACGCACGTCGGCGCGCCGACGATGAAGAGATTCTCATGGTCGTGTGAGCGACCCCACGCGTCGACGACCGAGGTCGCCGGGTCAGCACCCATGCGACATCCGCCCGCCGGGTGATCCTGCCAACCCGGCCCATCATCCTCCTCCGTTGTCAGGAGCGTCCCACCGCCGGCACGCGCCATCCGCGCAAACAATTCCTTGAGCGTCGCGTCGGAATACGCGCGTAGCGCAGCGCTCTCCGGCGCATCGCGGAATGCGAGGCGAGGGAGTGGATCTCCCCACACATTGCGACGCGATGCATCGAGCGCGAGCTCACTCGACCGGTCAGGAATGACGTCGTAGTACGCACGCACTCGTGCGACTCCGGTCTGTGTCCGTTCGCGCCAATCCTGCAAGATCGCGTCTCCCAGCAGTGGTGTTCCCCGATCGTCGCGCAACCGGGGACCGCGCGCATACGCCGACTCCCAGACACGAAGATCGTGACGCAGATATTTGCCACTCGCCGGCGCGCGCATGAATTGCTTTGTCACCAGCGAGTGCTGCGTGTTGATGCCAGGGTACAACCGGTGCGGCAGGGCGATGAAGCCTTGCTGATTGCGATGTCCGTTGAGGTACTTCCCCACGTTGCCCGAACGATTCGCGACGCCGTCCGGTGTGCGCGAATTCCGCGAGACCAGGAGGAGATGCGAGCTCCACACGTATCCGCCGGCAACGATGAACTGCTGCGCGCGGAATTCAACCGGCGTGCCCTTCCCTTCCTTCTCTCCAGGTACTCGCCGCACGCCCTCGGCGGACGCGATTCGCATCGAACCGTCTGCGAGCGTCAATCGCCGAATGAGCGTGCGAGGGTACAGCGTCACCCGCTTCGCCGCTCGAAGCCGATCCCAGGTGAAATCCGGAGAGTACTTCGCGCCGGTTGGACAGATGGGCGTGCAGGTATCATTGCGGCAACACTCGGCGCGGCCGTCGTATGGACGTGAATTCTTCGCCGACGGTTGACTCCACATGGCGATGCCCGCCTGCCCCGCCCACTCCTTGAGCAATCCGAGATTGTAGGTCAGCGGCAACGGGGGAAGGGGAAACGGTTTACCGCGGGGATCCATCGCCACGGGACCTTGCTCACCCGACACACCCATCAGCGTTTCCGCTTCCTGGTAGTATGGATCGAGCTCGTCATACGAAAGCGGCCAATCCGTGCCGAGACCGAACAGCGTCCGTGTCTTGAAATCCTCCGGCGACCAGCGCGGCGTAACGGCACCCCAATGCATCGCCAGCCCACCCACCTGCATCGATCGCGATTGAAGTGGCCCCTCGATCTCATAGCCGTTCAGATGATCGCGCAACCACGGACTCTCGCCGTACGCGAGAAACCGGTCACGCAACGCTGCTCGCTGCGAGAGCGGCGGATTGTCCTCTCCTGCTTCGACCACGACAATCGTCTTGCGAGTCGTTCTCGCCAGCTTGTCTGCCACCATCGCCGCGCTGATACCCGACCCGATGATGCACACGTCGCTTTCGATTACGCGAGTCTTCGCGAAGCGCATCATGCTCGGCGTACCGGTGCGAGAGGCAGCGGCCTTCGGCTCGCTGCCGCCAACGGGCGACAGTTCTGCTTGAGGATCGCCGCCTCATAGCAGAGATCCGTCGCCTCGGGACTCGCGTAGAAATGTGCGAGCAGCGCCAATGCGACATGCGGCGCTTTCCCGAGCGCCGGAATGCGCTCGGCCTTCAGCAATGCAAGGTCCGCCTGAACAAGGTTGCGACGCTCCTCGACCGCGAGCGCGGAGAATGCCCGCTTGTGTGTGCGTCGAGCTGCCTCGTCGAGCGCGACAAGCTGCGCGGCCCAGCGCGTCGCCGGCGTGGGACCCGAGTGCTCGATGGCCGACGTGCCGTATCCATGCAGGAGCTCCGCATTCTCACGATACCCGGCGATCCAGCGCTGAAAACGGTGCACGCTCGCCGCGTTGCCGTGCGCGCCGAGTGCGGAGGGCAGGATGGCTTCACCGAGTGCGCGCAGCGTTCGTTCGTCGCTCTCGATCGCGTCGACGGCCGTCGCATGCGCCGCGCGAACGACCCACGCGAATGGCACCGTCGCGGCGAGCGCACCAAGAAAGGTGCGCCTCGAGAATGGGAACGCGTTCATTTCAGGATGAACGCCACCGTGGGATCGACTGGGTACCGCCCGAATTTCGATCCGTAGATCGCGAGCCCTCCGGGCGTCGCGGCATCGACTTCGAGCCGGATGATCACTTCGCCAGAAGATGCCGCCTTCGCCAGTGCGCTGCTCGGGAACGGCACTTTGAGCAACTCGCCGTATGAACCCGCCTCGCGTAGGAAGCGATCGCGCTTCTGCGAGAACCACGAAAGAATGCCACGATGATCGGCAGGGTCATCGGCAAGTTCGTAGCGTCCCGCGAGCTCACCATTCACGCGAACGGTCACCGCGCTCGGATACTTGGTCACGCCGGTCATCGGGTACGCATTGCGGTTGCGGCTCGGATCCTGGAGACCACCGCCGCGCATGTAATCGCCATTGTCGCGCGCCGTCGTGTCGCGGTCCTTCCCGAGCAGCCGCTTCGCCGACGCCTCGACAATGAACGACGCCCCCACAACATCGGACGCGCGAAGATCGCTCGGCCACGCGATCCGATACTCGAAGAAGCCAGAGCCGGCTCCGTTGACCTTGAGGCTGTCCATCACGTTCCACGTCTTCTTCGACCACTTCGCACTGCGATACGACGCCGGGCTCACGTGCGCAAGCCGAGCACGTCGGCCGTCGGCAAGCTGGACATCGCGGGGCGCGGGACCTTCGACAATGAATGTCGTGAAGTTGCGCTGAAGTACGCTGCCGGCAGCGTCCTCGAGCCGAGTGGAGAACACCAGCACCGACGGTTCGTTGGGCATGGTGACCGACTGCGGAGCGAGTGCCTGTGTCATCCACGGGCGGTACGGCACGCGTCGCGACGACGATGCATACGTCTTCTTCTCTCCGAGCGTGTTCCAACCAGAAAGCTCGAAGCGGAGCGTGAGCGAATCGCCGTAGGCACGGCTGTCCGAGAGGAATGACGCGAAGAGCGGAACCTGAACGGTCTCGCCCGGGCGAGCCGCGGTACTCATCGCGGACCCGACGGCGACGTACAGTGGCGAGTGCCAGTCACGCAGCGACATGCCCTCGACGAGTTCGCCAACGCCGGTCTCTTTCGCGGTCCGGTCTGCACGCCAGTAGCCGTTCCATTCGTTGATCACGTCGTCCAGCTCCGTGTACAGCCAGCCAGACAACTTCGGATGACGACGGAACGCGTCGACGGCGAGGTGGTAGTCCCAACTCCAGTCGACGTCGCCGGTGGAGCCGTTGTAGCCCCACACGTTGCCGAACTCCGAATTGAACATGGGCGCCTGCGTCTGCGTGTATCCCTTCTCGTAGTTCCACGGCGAACCGGCGCGCGTGCTGTCGTCGATCGTGCTGAGGTGCTTCTCCCATTCCCAACCGGGGAGATAGCTGTGCCAGCTGTTCAAGTCCGTCTCGGTGTGTCCTCGTCCGCAGCAGGGCGAGTTGTCCTCCACGAGCCGCGTTGGGTCGAGTTGCTTCGCGAGGCGTACGCTCTCGATGACCCGCTTCATCGTGGCCGGAAGGTACGTGTCGCGATTGTTGACTTTCGTGAGGAGCCCCCACGCCTCGTTATACGCGATCCAGGAGAAAACGGACGGATGGTTGTAGTCACGCTCGATCATCTGGCGCATCGCGTAGTCATGCTCGGCGAATGCAATGGAATCGGGTGGCCCCCACCAGTTCGGGACGTCCGCCATGATGAGAACGCCGAGCCGATCGGCCCAGTAGAGCTTGCGAGGAGATTCGATCTTGATGTGCTCGCGAAGTCCGTTCAAGCCGATCTGTCGCGCCTTGAGGATTTCGTTGCGCAGAATGGAGTCCGTCGGGAAGGTGTAAAAACCCGTCGGATGATACGCCTGATCGAGCGAGAGCTGCATGTAGATCGGCTTGCCGTTGAGCGCGACGTACGGAATCGTCGTCCCGGGTAAGTTCACCACGGAGATCTCGCGCATCCCGAAATACGTGTCCACGCTGTCGGTCATCATCGCGCCGCCGCGCAACGTGGCCGAGGCGTGATAGAGGTAGGGATCCTCCAGCGACCAGAGTCGCGCATTCGGAATGGGAATGTCGAAGCGAACGTTCCGCTCTCCTCGTGCGATGCGACGCTCGACGGCAGTGGGCAGTGCCACCTGGGTCGACGTCTCTGCGTCGTCTCCGCTCCGGAAGCCTACGCGCAGCGTAACGTCGGCTGGTGCTGGTTCACGCAGTCGTGCGTCTACGGATACGCGACCCGACTTGATATCCGGCGTGAAGTGTACGTATTCGAGGGGATCGCTTCCGCGCGCTTCCAGGTACACCGTCTGCCATAGGCCGCGTGCCTTTCCGTACCCCTGCTTTCCTTCGAGCTTGAACGCGTGCGTCGTATCGTCGACGCGAAGTGCGAGCCGTTGTTCCGATCCGAACTTGAGCTGTGCTGTCAGCTCGACCGAGAATGGGGTATACCCCCCCTGGTGCGTGCCGACGGCCGTACCATCGAGCCAGACCGAGGTCTTCCAATCGGACGCGCCCACCACGAGAAACACACGCTTGCCGCGCCAGCTTGCCGGCACCGTGATGGAGCGCTGGTACCAACCGATGTCTGCGCTGTCCGGGACGCCGGACAGTGGTGCACCCCACGAGAAGGGCACCAGGATGGGACGCGTGTCGCGCAGGGGGGACCGGAACCAGCCCGCGCGTTCTCCAGCATTCGCCTTATCGAACTTGAACTGCCAGTAGCCGTTCAGGTTGATCCAGTCGGGACGTTGGAAGTCGGGGCGTGGGTGCTCAGGTAGGGGTATTTGCGCCGTGTTGCGGGCGGCTGGCTGCGCGTTGAGCGAACCAGATGCGGCCAGCGCGACGGACGCCCCGACCATGAGTGCCGTTCGGCGGACGATTATCGAAGTGAGAGACATGACACAGCATCGCACTTCCGGCGTGCGGTTGACAAGGGCTGTCGCTCAGGTGAGCGCGGCGCGCGGTGGCCAGTTGCTTGCGTATGGAATATGTACGTATTAGGATTATGTACATACTTCTAGAGGGTTACAGGCATGGCGAAGAAGCGAGCGGCCACGGACGGTCGCGCGACGGTCAGAGAGCCAGACGTCGTGTACGGCGCGGGCAAGGTGCCGAAGTCCTATCGCCTTTCCGAGGCGACGATCTCGGCCGCGCAGACGATCCTTGGCGTCCCCACCGCGACGGCCGCCATCGAGGTTGCGCTCGACATGGTCGTGTTCAGGGAAGAGCTTCTGCGTGGAACGCGCGCGATGCGTGGGACGGTGATCCTCCCATACGACGACGAGAGCTAGATCGTGGCGCGGGCATCGCGACGCTTCACGCTCGACACCAACCTGTACATTCGCGGATTTCGCGACGCCGATGGCGCGCGCGCGCTGGAGCGATTCCACGCGGCGTTCGCGCCATTCGAGTACCTGAGCGCCATCGTAATGCAGGAACTTCGGTCCGGGGCATTGACGTCCGATGCAGCGCGAGCGTTGGAAAGCAACGTGTTTGCCCCCTTCGACCGCCGGAAACGTCTGGTGGCGCCCTCCGCAGAGTCATGGAAGCTCGGAGGGAAGGTCATGAGTCAGCTTGCCGCGCAGAACGGCATTCCGGTCGCGAGTATGTCACGGAGTTTCGTGAACGACGTGCTACTCGCTGCGACCTGCCGCGAGCATGATCTCGTACTGGTGACCGACAACGCGCGCGATTTCACGGCGATTCGTAAGCGTCTCGTGTTCGATTGGGTTCAGCCGTGGCCACCCACGGACTATCGATAGACCGCTGGCTCCCGACGCTTGACAAGGGATGTTTCAACGTCGTACTCAGTCAAGAACTCGTAGCGTTTCGAGATGTCTATCCTCTTTGCCTGACGCCATGCGACCCGCGATTCGATCGACGCTGGTACTCTGCGCCCTGCTCGCCCTGTCCGGATGCGAACGGAAGAAATCCACGGAATTCGTCGTCGGATTCTCGCAGATGGAAAGCGACAACCCATGGCGGCTCGCAGAGACGAAGAGTCTCAAGGACGAGGCGGCGAAGCGGGGCATCACGCTCGTCGTCACTGACGCACAGGGCCAGACAGCCAAGCAGGTGTCCGACGTCGAGGACCTCATCGCGCGTCGCGTCAGCGTGATCCTCCTGGCGCCCCGCGTGTTCGACGGGTTGGCTCCGGCACTCGCCGCGGCGAAGGCGGCGAAGATTCCCGTCATCCTCATCGACCGCGCGGCTGCGGGCACCGCGGGCGACGACTACCTGACGCTGCTCGTGTCCGACCAGGTCGAGGAAGGGCGTCGCGCGGCGCGGTGGCTCGCGGAGCAGACGAAGGGGACGGCGGGAATCGTCGAGCTCACAGGTACGCCGGGTTCGTCCGTCGCGGACGATCGCGCCGCCGGCTTTCGCGAAGAGCTCGCGAAGTTTCCAAACATGAAGATCCTCGCGTCACAGACGGGAAGCTTCTCTCGCGCCACCGGCCAAGGCGTCATGCAGAACATCGCGCAGTCGCTCGGCAAGAAGATCACTGCCATCTACGCGCACAACGATGAAATGGCGCTCGGTGCGATCGAGGCATTGACGGCGTCCGGCCGCAAGCCGGGAACGGACGTGACGCTCGTGTCAGTCGACGGCGAGCGCGCTGCGCTCGAGGCGATCGAACGGGGCGAGCTCGGAGCCACGGTCGAGTGCAATCCGCGCTTTGGCCCCCTGGCGTTCGATACGATCGAGAAGTGGCGGAAGGGCGAGAAGCTTCCGCCTAAGGTGATTGTCCCGGATCGTTTTTTCGACAAGGCGAACGCCAAGCAGTTTATTGCGGACGCCTACTGACACGTGCGTTGATGAGCTCGCGGAGCGCGCTCGCGCGGGATGACATAGCCACGAGTGCGCGGCCTGCGCTGCTGCGCATGGAGCGAATCACCAAGCGTTTCGGCGCGGCGGTCGCGCTGAACGCCGTCGACTTCGAGCTGCGCGCCGGTGAAGTCCACGCGCTCGTCGGCGAGAATGGCGCCGGCAAGTCGACGCTCGTGAAGATCATGACGGGCGCCTATCATCGCGACGCCGGTGACGTGTGGCTCGACGGTGCGCCTGTCGACTTCGACACGCCCGCAGAGGCGCAGGCCACCGGCGTCTACGCGGTGCACCAGGAAATTCATCTCCTCGGCAAGCGCACCGTTGCCGAAAATGTCTTCCTCGGGCGCGAGCCCCGGCGGTGGGGATTCATCGATTGGAGTCGCATGCACGCCGATGCGACAACCCTGTTCGCCGACCTCGGTCTCGAGATCGACCCACGTGTCGTGCTCTCGACGCTCAGCCTCGCGCGGCAACAGATGGTTGCGATCGCGCGCGGTGTATCGCTCGGCGCGCGCGTTCTGGTGCTCGATGAACCGACCAGTTCCCTGTCGGATCGCGAAACGGAGATTCTCTTCGAACTGATTCGGCTCCTCAAGGCTCAAGGCACGGCGATCGTCTACATCTCTCACCGTTTCAGCGAGCTGTACGCGGTGTGCGACCGAGTGACAGTGCTTCGCGACGGTGCCCTGGTGACGACGTGCGCGTTGAAGGGACTGGAGCGGCTCGACCTTGTCTGTCTGATGCTCGGCAAGTCGCGCGAGGCGCTGCGCGCCGGCACAACTGGATTCGCGAGCGTCGTCACTCCGAGCGAAGCCCGCTCGTTTAGTCGCCCTGAGGGGAGCGAAGGGCCCGCACCTGCTGAGCCCCTGCTCCGCGCCGAGTCGCTCGGTCGCGGCACCTACCTCCGCGACGTGAGTTTCGACGTCCGCCGCGGCGAAATCCTCGGCCTGGCCGGCCTGCTCGGCTCTGGTCGCACCGAAACAGCGCGCGCAGTCTTCGGCTCGACACCAGCGGACTCGGGGACGATGCGACTCGAGGGTGCCCGATTCTCACCGCACAGTCCTGTTGACGCCATACGAGCAGGCGTCGGGTATCTATCGGAAGATCGCAAGGCCGACGGCATCATTCCAGACCTTTCGGTACGCGAGAACCTCACGCTCGCCGCGCTGCCGCTCCTCACGAAATACGGCGTTGTGTCGCGCCGACGGCAGATGGAAGTCGTCGATCGCTTCATGGCGCGGCTCGGCATCAAGGCGACCAGCGCCGAACAGCGTATTCGCGATCTCTCGGGAGGCAACCAGCAAAAGGTGCTTCTCGCGCGGTGGCTCTGCATGACGCCGAAGCTTCTCATTCTCGATGAACCCACGCGCGGCATCGACATCGGAGCCAAAGGAGAGATCCAGCACCTCGTGCAGGAACTCACGGCCTCGGGGCTCGGCGTCATCATGATCTCGTCCGAGATCGAGGAGCTGGTCGAGGGCTGCGCACGTGTCGTCGTGTTGCGCGAGGGCCGAGACGTCGCCGAGCTGCGAGGCAGCGAAATCTCCGAGCGCGCCATCATTCATGCGATGGCGGAGAGCTCCGCGTGAACTGGCGGCGTGTGGTTCCTGGACCCGAGTACGCGGTTGTAGCAAGCCTCGTTTTTCTCGTCGTCGCCAACTCGGTCTTCACACCGAACTTCGCGTCGACGGGAAATCTGTGGAACGTGTTGCTCCAGGTGTCGCCGGTGATGCTCTGTGCACTTGGCATGACCTTGGTCATCGCGACCGGCGGCGTTGATCTTTCCGTCGGATCCACGATGGCGATCGCCGGCGCGATTGCCGGAGTCCTCGTGGAACGCAGCATGGCGTTGGCGCTCGTGGCAGCCGCGATCGGCGCAACGTTCGTCGGTGTGCTCAACGGAACGCTCATTGCGGCGCTCCGCGTACAACCGATCGTCGTCACTCTGGCGACGCTGATCGCGGGAAGGGGCCTCGCACAGATCATCAGTCACGATGGCCAACTCGTCACCATCGACGTGCCCGCATTCATGACGATCGGACGCGGGCATGTCGGTCCTATTCCGTTGCCCGTCCTGATTGCCCTTGCAGCAGTAGTCGCTTCGATGTTCGTGGTACGATCAACGGCACTTGGCCGCCACGTACTCGCTGTTGGTGGAAATCCAGCGGCCGCGCGACTCGCCGGTGTCCCCGTGCGACTGACGATCGCGACGGTCTATGCCGCGAGCGCCGCGCTGTCCGCAATCGCCGGAGTGATCATCGCCGCCCGACTCGGTGCGAGTGACGCCGCGAAGCTCGGCCAGAACATGGAACTCGACGCGATCGCCGCGGTGGTGGTTGGCGGAACCGCGTTGGCGGGCGGCCGCGCGTCCATTGGCGGCACCGTGGCGGGCGCGCTGCTCATGCAGGTCATCGCGACGAGCTTCAACATGCTGCTCGTGCCGTACGCATGGTCGCTGGCGCTCAAGGCGGGGATCATTCTCGTTGCGGTGTACCTCCAGCGTCCGAGGCGCGTATGAGAACGCGCGCCCTCGCGCTCCTTCGCGGCAGCGGCGCTCTCGTCGCGTTGATCGCCGCGTGCATCTTCGGCGTGGCGCGCTACGAAGCATTCCTCACGCCGGAAAACGTGCTGAATCTGCTGCGACAGAACAGCATGCTCGGCCTCGTTGCGCTTGGCATGACCTTCGTGATTATCAGTGGCGGGATCGATCTGTCCGTCGGCGCATTGCTCGCCATCGCGGGTGTCGTCGCGGCGATGGTCTCCTCGCGCGGTTCTTTCGTCGCCGTCGTTGCGGGGGTAGGGGTTGCAGCCCTGCTCGGCACCACGAACGGGTTACTCATCGCAAGAGCGCGCATTCAGCCATTCATCGTCACGCTGACAATGCTCATCGCAGTACGCGGCGCCACACTCGCCATATCCGCCGAGCAGAGCATCAACGTCGACGTGGGCGCGTCGCGATTGGTCTGGCTCGGACGGGGTGATGTCGCGGGCTTGCCGTCGCCGATCGTGCTGCTCCTTCTTGCCTATGCCTTCGGCGCCGTACTTCTTCGATTCACACGCTTCGGGCGCTACGTCTACGCCATCGGCGACGATGCGGAAGCGGCGCGGCTCATGGGTCTCGCGACGGATCGCATCGTGATTACGACATACGCGTTGAGTGGTGCGTTGGCCGGCCTCGCGGGCGTCGTTCTCGCGGGCCGACTCGGCTCCGGTCAGCCGGTGGCAGGCGGGGGTTGGGAGCTCGACGCGATCGCTGCGGTCGTCGTCGGCGGAACGATGCTCACCGGTGGGCACGGGGGCGCCGGATCAACGCTGATCGGTGTCTTGCTGCTCGGTGTGATCTTCAACCTCTTCAATCTCGAGGGGACGATCAGCCCGTGGTGGCAATGGGTGCTGCGCGGTGGCTTTCTGCTCGGCGTCGTCGTGGTGCAGAGCCGTTTTCAGCGAAAGACGCCGTAGGCGTCACCACGTTCCGCTCGTTTTGTCGCCTGCACCTCCGCCAGGGAAAGGTAGCGTCGCCCCTCACGGCTCCGAAAACCGATACAGCACCTCTTTCTCCCCCCGCACCATCCCGAACTCTTCGCGGGCAATCCGTTCCTGAAGCGCCGGGTCGGTCTCGATCCGGTGCTTGTATTTCTTGAGCGAGTCGATGATGTGCGAGAGCGAGTCGTTGGTATGGAGCAGCACAGCTCGGCGCGATTTCTGTCGCATCAAGTCACGCGTTCCGAACTCGCCCCCCTGCACCGCGAACACCAACGCCGCAACGACTCCGACAGCGATCAACGCGTACTTGATCCGCTGCGGAGTCGTCGAAGTGGTTTTACGTGATTTGGCCACGAAGTCAGGCAGAGTGAAAGGTGCAGATCCCTCGACTCCCTTCGGTCTGTACTCTCGCTCTCCTACAGTCCGTAAATCGCGCCACCAGGATACTCGGCCGCACCACCAAGCTGCTGTTCGATTCGCAGCAACTGGTTGTACTTCGCCACACGATCCGTGCGCGACGCCGAACCTGTCTTGATCTGCCCCGCACCAGTGCCGACGGCGAGGTCCGCGATGAACGTGTCTTCCGTCTCGCCCGACCGATGTGAGATCACCGACAGGTAACCTGACGCGCGCGCCATCTCGATCGCCTCGAGCGTTTCTGTCAGCGTCCCGATCTGGTTGACCTTGATGAGAATCGAGTTCGCGACGCCGCTCTCGATGCCGCGCGCGAGCCGCTCCGTGTTCGTGACGAACAAGTCGTCGCCGACGAGCTGGCATCGGTCGCCGATCGCATCGGTCAGGATCTTCCAGCCGTCCCAGTCATCCTCCGCAAGCCCGTCCTCGATCGAGACGATCGGATACGTGTCGATCCACTTCGTATAGAGCTCCACCATGCCGGCCGCGTCGCGCGTGCCGCCACCGCTCTTCTTGAAGGTGTACTTGCCGTCCTTGAACAGCTCACTCGCCGCGCAATCCAGCGCGAGCGCCAGATCCTGGCCTGGCGTGTAGCCGGCCGCCTCGATCGCTTCGAGCACGACCGTGATCGCCTCTTCATCACTCTTGAGGTCTGGCGCAAACCCGCCCTCGTCGCCGACGCCGGTGCTCAGGCCGCGCTTGACCAGCACCTTCTTGAGCGCGTGAAAGACCTCTGTTCCCATGCGCAGCCCTTCGGAGAAGCTGTCCGCGCCAACGGGGATGATCATGTATTCCTGGAAATCCACCGTGTTCGTCGCGTGCGCGCCGCCGTTGAGGATGTTCATCATCGGAACGGGCATCGTGCGCGTGAGCGGACCGCCGAGGTAGCGCCACAGTGGCAGGCCAAGCTCTTGCGCCGCAGCGCGCGCGCAGGCCATCGACACCGCGAGAATTGCGTTGGCGCCGAGGCTGGACTTGTTGGGCGTGCCATCCATTTCGATCATGGCGGCGTCGATACCCATCTGGTCCGTGGCATCCGCACCGGCCAGACCGGGAGCGATCGTCTCTTCGATGTTCTGGACCGCAAGTGTGACACCCTTGCCGCCGTACCGCTCCTTGTCGTTGTCGCGCAGCTCGTTGGCTTCGTGCTCACCAGTGCTTGCGCCGCTCGGCACGGCCGCCCGCCCCATGACGCCGCTCTCGAGATAGACGTCGGCTTCGACGGTGGGATTGCCGCGGCTGTCGAGGATTTCGCGGGCGTGGATGTCGGCTATGATCGCGGCCATGTCGGATTCTTCGGGATTGAGGTCATCGGATGAATCCGAAATCTAATGCGCTTCTTCCTATTTCAGCGCGGCCACTCCGGCTCCACATTCGAGATGTCATTCGGCCGCCCCGCGGACGCCGGATACCGCCAACCGAGCGTGTCCGTCCCGGTCGGGCATTCCCTTGGGATCGGCCCGCGCCAGCCGCTGGCCCGGTAGTATCCATAGGTGGGGCCATACAGCTCCGTGAACGGATACGTCGCCGACCGCACCTGGTTCTCGGCGCCGAAGGCAACGATGGGCACGGCACCCGGCGAACAGATGAGCCACGATGCGCGCCGACGCTCACGCGCGTCGAGTGGCAGAGTGAACCGACCCGCCGAGTCGGTCACAAACCGCTCGATCGCAAAGCCGCCTCGATCGAGGAAGACCGGTACCTTCGCCTTGGGCATCTTGTCGATCCCCAGGACGACGCCCGAGAATTCCTTCGACGAGCGCTCGGTGACGAACTTCGTCGCGGCAGAGCCGACGGTCATGATGCCGATGGTGGCGAAACCAACGAGGAGGAATCGGCCGAGGATTTCCGCAACTTCTTTTCCCGTCAACATGCGGTGCTACGCTCCACCCTTTGGCTGAATTGACTCGACCGACCAGTCGCGGTCGCGGACAAGCCGAAATTATGCGGCCAGTGCGTGAGCGGGCAATTGGCGAGCTACGTCGTCCGCGGGAGCTCGCGAATCTCGACCGTTCCGCCCGCCTCGTAGACTGGATTCCCCACGACCAACTCCCGTGCGGCCGCGAGGTCCGCTGCCCGAACGCGGATATAGCCGCCAAGGTGCCGAGTTACCGGTGCGGTCGCACCAGCTTTCGAGATGCACATGCCGTCACCAATCGCGCTGCCGCCAAGAAACGCACCCACGGCGCGCAGGCTCGCGAAGTAGGCCTCCCATTCGTCAACCGGCCGGCGGCGGCCGTCTGGGACATCGTCGTGCATGAAGAAGATGTAGTCGTTCACCGATGACCCCCTTTTGCCCGAAATGTCGTTCTTCGAATGTGGCGAGGAACTGCCGCGCACCGCCGTCCGCCGTTTTGCTCGTTTGCCGCCCTGATCAGCCCCAGGAGTCAATAGTGCCCATAGCTGGTTGCTGCAATGTCATTTCGTGGAAGACCGTCTCGACTCTGTAGTTTCGTAGCCGTGCCAGGCACGTGGCCCTCGGCGCGAGAGCGTTCGCGTTTCACGTCGAATGACGTTGGCGCCCCTTTTCCCGCCTCCAGCATGAGACCAAACGCTCGTCGATAGGCTGCGTCAGCCGCCGCGTCTTGTTTCGCCGCGACTGACGCGGCGCCGAAGTCGTTTAGCATACCGGCGAGAAGGACGCGATTCACCAGGAACACGGAGTCCGACGTCACGAGTCCATCCATGCCGGCGATGGCAGAGCGCAGGTGCTCGATCCCATCCTGTAAATCGCCGCGGGCGACCAGGATGTTCCCCAGGTGCTGGTGCGCCTCGGCGAGGTCGCGCACCGATGTCGCGTTCCCATCGGCAACATTGGCTGTCGCGGCTGTGAACTCGATGCTCGCGGCGGCCAGTGCCTTGTCGATGAGCGCGGGACGATGACTTGCCCACAGTGCTCGCGCCACCAACCCGTGCACGCGAGCGAACATTCGCTGATCTGATGGGCCGCCAAGCCCCTCGCCCTTCGATTGCGCAAACAGCGCGCGAGCCTTCTCGGCATTCGCGATGGCGTCGTCCACGCGCCCTATGTCGAGCAGCGTTTCAGTGCGAGCAAACTCCGCGAGACCCGTATCGAAGAGGTTCTGGCTGCGGTCCAGCCAGGTACCAAACATCGGACGCGGTGCGTTGTCGGTGCGGCTCAGCGGCAATGCCTTGCGATCGGCAGCCAACGCGACGTCGAACTGCTCAAGCGCGCTATCGAATTGACCCATCGCGCGCAGTGCGCGACCAAGGCCCATGTGTACGAGTTCCGCCGCCTGAAGCGGTGGGGATGCCGTGTTTCGTCGCACCCAGGCGTCGACCTCCGTCGCGTATCGTCGTGCGAACTCCGCGCCGTCGGCGGGGTTGCTGATCATCATCGAGAGATTGTAGACGGCGGCGAAACGTGCAGCCCCAATCCACTCGTCGGTCGGATGAATGAGCCACAGACTATCGAGGATGTTCAGTGCCGCCCGATAGTTCTTCATCGACGCAGCAGTGTTGCCGAGGTTCGTCCCAGCGAGCCCGCCCTGGCTGTAGCCCACGCGGATATACGCCTGCGCGATCTCCTTGCGCAGTGCGTCGTCCGCACCGTGCTCCGCACTCAACTGATCGAGGTATTCAACCGCCTTCGCCAGGAGATCTCGTCGAACCGCCACCGTCCCCGGAATGCGACGAATCGCGTCGTGCGCGTCGAAGATCACCCAATGCGCGAGAGTCCGGACCTCCTCGAAGCGCTTCTCCGCAACGACCTGCGCTCGTCTCGCTTCGCGCGCATTCCAGACAGCGACGCCAGCACCGACAATCAGTGCGACGGTCGCGACGAGCGCCAGCGAGAGCGCCAGCACATTACGCTGCACGAACTTCTGCGCCAGGTACACGCGACTCGGCGGTCGCGCTTCGATCGGATGTCCGGATCGAAAGCGCTGGATGTCCGCGAGCAACCGCTCGACGGATGGATATCGGCTCTCTGGATCTGGTTCGAGCGCGTGGAGGACGATGCGATCCAGATCGCCGTGAATCGCGACGCGCGAGATACTCGGCAACGTCGCTCGCGCACTCGGTGCGGTGACGGGCCGGTCCTGTGTGCGGCGAAGTAGATCCTCAACGGTTCCGCTCGCGTGCGGAACGGTGCCGGCAAGGAGCTCATACAGAATCAGCCCCAGCGCATAGACGTCCGTCGCGGCGGTGATCGGCTCGCCCTTGATCTGTTCCGGACTGGCGTACGCTGGCGTGAATTGCCGCAGGCCAGTGCTCGTCACCGTGGCGTCTTCGACACGCTTCGAAATGCCGAAATCGAGCAGCTTCGCGACGCCGGCGTGCGTGACGATGATGTTGCCGGGCTTGAGATCACGGTGGACGACCAGATGGCGATGTGCGTACTGCACCGCTTCGCAGACCTGCTCGAACACGTCGAGCGTCTGCGACACATCGAGGCCGTGCGTGTGGCAGTATCGATCGATCGGCATTCCGTCGACGAACTCCATCGCGAGCCACGGCGTACTGTCTGCCGCGGTGCTCCAATCGATCAACGCGGCGATGTTGGCGTGCTGGAGCTGCGAGAGCACGGCGCGCTCGCCCGTCAGTAATTCCTGCGTGCGCCGGTCCCAGGACACATAGCGAAGCACCTTCAGCGCCACCTGGCGGTGAAACTGGTCATCGCGCCGTTCGGCGAGGAATACGATACCCGAGCCTCCGCGACCGAGCTCACGGATGATGCGATAGGGGCCGACTTCGCCGCCGACGGGAGTGTCGAGGAGCGGCCCGCTCGTCGACGCCGCGTGCACCCGCACGGCCTTGGTATCGAGAAGTGGAGCAGCGTGCTCGCGCAGCAGCGACCGCAGTTCCTCGGCCAGCTCGGGCGACCGCCGCTCGGCCTCGGCCATGATTCCGTCGATGTCTTCCGGCGTGTCCAGCGCAGCCCCGAACCAATCCTTGAGCTGTGCCCAGTCCGCTGCGTTCACGCAGCGGGCCCGAGCTCGCGTTGCAGCCACGCGCGCGCCATCGCCCAATCTCGCTTCACCGTTTTCTCCGAGATGGACAGGACTTCCGCCGCCTCCTCCACGGTGAGCCCAACGAAGAATCGGAGCTCGACGATCTGCGCTTGCCTCGCGTCCCATTCGGCGAGTCGCACGAGCGCGTCGTCGAGCATGAGTACATCGAGTTCACCTGTGGTCGTCGCCGGATCGGCGATGTCGAAGCCGCCAAGCGTGATGCGCGAGAGCTCTCCTCCATGTTTCACGCGCTGGCGGGCTCGCGCGTGGTCCACGAGGATGTGACGCATGGCCTTGGCCGCGGTGCGGATGAAGTGCGCTCGATCCGCGAAGCGCGCCGACCCCTTTGCGAGCTTGAGGTAGACTTCGTGCACGAGCGCCGTTGCCTGGAGGCTGTCGGAGTCGGAGAACCGCCGCACATACGCTCCGGCGAGCGCGCGGAGTTCCTGATAACCGTCCTCGAAATCGGCAGGGGTCGATGACTCGGGGCTCGTCGGCATGACTCCTGGACCACGGGTTGAATGCATGCCTGCTGGCGTGTCGAGTATGCGACAGCGGTGTCCGGCAACGCAAGGCACGCGCGTTGACAGCGAACGGACCCCGCACCGCACCAGCCCAGGTGTCAGCCGTACTGTTTATATCGGTACCGATATATATTTCACCACATGACTCCGACCCCAAAACCAGACAGCGTCGTCTCGATTGACGACACCGCGAGCCGGCGCGCGATGGATGCCCTCCGACGTGTGGTCCGCGTGTTGTCGGCGTCGGCGCGCGGATTGCCCGGTGGAGGAAAAGTGTCAGGCGCTCAGCTGTTCGTCCTCCGCCAGATCGCGCACGCACCGGGTCTCACCGTCGGCGACGTCGCGGCACGAACGCTGGCGCGCCAGAGCGCCGTCTCCGAAGTCGTGGCGCGTCTCGCCGATGCGGGACTCGTCACGCGCTCGTCGAGCGTGGAAGACGGACGGCAAACCTTGCTGTCGCTCACGGCCAAGGGACGACGCGCAGTTGCCGCCGCCGAGCCAACAGCCCAGGAGCGTCTCGCCGACGCGTTGCAGGCCATGAGGCCCGCGGAGCGGAAAGCGCTGGCGGAGCTGCTCGAGCGTTGGCTGACGGCGGCGGGAATGACAGACGTGCCCGCCACGATGTTCCTCGAGAACGATCCAGGCGGACGGGGTGGATCATGAGCAACCCTGCCCTCGCCTACGCGCATGACAGCGTGCGAGCGCCGCGCGACTACACGCCCATCGACCGGCGAACGATCCTGATCGCCGGATTGTCGATGGCCGTCGCGTTCGCCGCGTCGCTCGCCGCCCAGTTGCTGACGCGACTGATCGGACTCGTCACGAACGTCGCCTTCTACGGCCGCATCTCCACTGCCTTCGTTTCGCCGGCGGGTGGGCATCGCCAGCCCTTCGTTTTGATTCTCACGCCGATCGCCGGCGCGCTGCTTGTCGGTCTCATGGCGCGGTATGGCTCTGCCGCCATTCGCGGGCACGGTATTCCTGAGGTGATGGAGAAAGTCCTGTTTGGAGAAAGCCGGATCCCGGCGCGGGTACTCTTCCTCAAGCCGCTTTCTGCGGCCGTGGCGATCGGAACGGGCGGCCCATTCGGCGCAGAAGGCCCGATCATCGCGACGGGTGGCGCACTCGGCTCGCTTGCCGGCCAGTTTCTGCACGTCACGTCGGACGAGCGCAAGACATTGCTGGCCGCTGGAGCCGCCGCCGGCATGACGGCGACCTTCGGCAGTCCGGTCAGCGCCGTGCTGCTGGCGGTCGAACTCCTCTTGTTCGAGTACCGCCCTCGGTCGCTCATCCCCGTTGCCCTGGCGGCCGCGGTCGCCGCAGGGGTCCGCGCATTCTTCGAGGGCACGGCGCCGGTGTTCGCGATCACGGCGCTCACACAGCCCAGCGGAAAGGCACTGGCCTTTTATGCCATACTCGGCCTGTTGATTGGCGCGCTCGCGGCCGGCATCACGCGCGTGTCGTACCTGCTCGAGGATGCCTTCGAGCACTTTGGTGAGCGCTTCGGCATTCATTGGATGTGGTGGCCGCTGGCGGGCGCGCTCGTGGTCGGTGTCGTCGGACTGGTGGAGCCGCGAACGCTTGGGGTGGGGTACGAGAACATCACCGGTGCGCTCAGTGGAACGATTGCCGGTCGAGCGTTGCTCGTCCTCATCGTACTCAAGTTCATCTCGTGGTCGGTCTACCTCGGTAGCGGAACCTCAGGTGGTACCCTCGCACCGCTGTTCACCATTGGAGGAGGGTTCGGCGCGCTCATTGGCGCGCAGGTGTCGCGCTTCGCACCGGCGCTCGGCGTCGACGCGCGTGTGGCGGGGCTCGTCGGCATGGCGGCGATCTTTTCCGGCGCCTCGCACGCGTTGTTGACGTCGGTTGTCTTTGCATTCGAGACCACACGGCAGCCGGTAGGCCTGCTGCCACTCCTCACCGGCTGCGCGGCCGCGTACCTCGTCTCACTGTTGATCAGCCGAAACTCCATCATGACGGAAAAGCTGGCGCGCCGAGGAATCGCGGTGCGGCCGGAGTATTCGGCGGATCATCTGTCGCACGTGATGGTGCGCGACGCCGCGAGCACCGACGTCGTGACCATTGCTGCGGACGACGAGGTGGGCGTGGTGCGCTCGTGGCTCACCTCCGGTGCCGGCGACAGCACGCATCAGGGCTTTCCCGTGCTCGATGCGGATGATTCCCTCATCGGCGTCGTCACGCGTCGTGATCTCACCAATGCGTTGCACGATCCGCGGACACCGGTGCGCCAACTCATTCGTCGCGCACCGGTGGTCGTATTCGAGGATAGCACGCTTCGCGATGCGGCGGATCAGATGGTCGAGGAACACGTTGGACGCTTGCCGGTGGTGCAACGCTCCTCCACGCGTACGCTGGTGGGGATCGTTTCGCGCAGCGACCTGCTCGCCGCGCATGCACCTCGCCTCGATGCGCAGCATCGCCCGCACCGTGTGCGTCGCTTCGGCGGGCTGGGGTAGGCGTTCATCGGCTGAATTCTACGCTTCGTCGATCTCGAGTTGCCTTGATCGTTCCGCGCCATATGCTTGGCCACGATAGATCAATCCACGCGTCCTCGAGAGACCAGCAATGCACACATCCCGCTTGTTCTGTCGCACTGCGCAGCGCGAAGGGCCTGCGTTTTCGATGGTAGTCAGTGTCGCGTTTGCGCTGACGCTTACAGCGTGCGGCGCCAGCGCTCCCTCGCAGCAATACGGCTACCTCGCACTCCTCGGCAACGACACCGTTTCGATCGAGCGAGTCACGCGGTCCGGCAACACCGTTGTGAGCGACGGAGTCGACCGATTCCCACGCGTCCGGCGCCGGCACACGACAATCACGCTCGGCGCCGATGGCGGAATCCAGCATCTCGAAATGGACATCACCACACCGAGCGAGCCGCCGGCGCAGCGCCTGCGCCACGTCGTGGCCGATGTCACGAAGGATTCGGTGAAAATCTCGAAGCGCGATAGCACCGGTGTCGTGAGGATCAACTTCGCGACGGGAGGCGTGCTCACGATGGCGCACCTGCCGCAGGTGTACAGCCTCACGGATCTGTACTTCAGCGCCGCGTTGGCGAAAGCCGCGGCCACAGGTGTTGGCGTGGGCGGCACCGTGACGCTGCACCAGTTCTACATCGACCGCGAGTTCGACCGTTTTCCACTGCATGATGGCATCGTGAAGCCATTGGCCGGTCATAAGGCAGAGCTTCAGCACGATTGGTTGTCAGGCGCCGGCGAGGCGACCTTCGATTCGACCAATCACATGCTCACGTATTCCGGCGCGCGCTCGACGTATAAGGTGAACGTGCGGCGCCTCACCGAGTTGCCAGATGTACAAGCCATCGGCGAACGATTCGCCGCGCTCGAGACGAGCACCGGTATGCATCAACTCAGCGTTCGCGACACGGCGCGTGGATCGATTGGCAATGCAGCGTTCACCGTGGACTATGGTCGGCCACTCGCGCGCGGACGCGTTCTGGTTGGCGACGTTCTTCCCATCGATCGGGTGTGGAGAACAGGTGCGAATGCCGCGACGCAATTCTCGACGTCGGTGCCCATTACGCTCGCGGGCCTGAAATTGCCGGCGGGCTTGTACACGCTCTGGACCGTACCGCGCGAGAAAGGCGCGGACCTCATCGTGAACAAACAGACCGGCCAATGGGGTACCGGCTACGACGACGCGCACGACCTCGGCATGGCGTCGATGGCGACGGAGGTGCTGACGACGCCAGTCGAGAAGTTCACCATCTCGATCGCTCCGACGGATGCGCATCAGGGTGCGCTCGTGCTGGAGTGGGGCACGTTCCGGTGGACGGCGCCGATCGTCGTGCCGTGAATGCTCCAGGCGTGCTTCGATTGCGTCAGGCGTTGCCTATCAGCATCTTCAAGGCGGCTCGACAATCCTGCGCTCGAGCTAACCGAGAGCTAACCGAAGCAACCACCGGGAGAGAAGGCGATGCGAACGTTTGATTGGTCGTGCGACGTCAGGCAAGGATACGACCTCACGCCGGGCGCACAGACCGTTTTCGGCTACATCACGGCGATGACCATCGCCGACACCGAGCTGTTGCCCGACCAGACAATCGCCAAAGACCCGATGGGATCCAGCCCCGTCGGCGCAGTTGCCGTGCTCAGTGAAGTGATTTTGGTGACGGGTCCAACCGGCTCGCTCCGGTTCCAAGGCCGCGTTTCGTTGGCCAATCAGCAATCGATCGATGCGCTGGCGGTCAGCATTCAGGGCGAGGTCCCAGTAGCATTCACCTTCGACGTGTACGACTACGACGCATTGACGAAGCGGTACTTCAAGTCCGCTACGTCGGTCGATGCGACGACGCTGCATGGCACGCTCGCGGAAAGCCAAGGCGTCCCCGCACTGTCCGTGGGGAGCGAGCCGTCTGATGACGTACAGTCGCCGCTGAACTACGTGTTCGCGATTGGGATCAACGCAAAACCAGAAGATCAGGCAGTGATCGTCGCCTTCACCGCCACGAATTCGGCCCCGTTTCCTTGGGGAGATCAAAGCTGAACGAACGCCGCTGGTACCGTTGCGAGACCATGCTGTGCCTGTGTATGATACCCGTGGCTTGAAGGAAGCCGCCGGGTCCGCGGGAAGAGTCTAACTCACCTTCGTGTCATCCCGACGCTGTTCGGGCCATGACCTCATGCAGCCTGATTGCGGACCCAGGCACTGCATGGAGGCGTATGTCTCACGTCCTGCCCACCCGCCCCAACCTGGAGCACTTTCGCGGCCAGGCCAAAACGCTTCTCGCCGAGCTGCGCACTGGCGACCTCGCAGCCGCGCAAGCGTTCATCGATCACCTGCCGAAAGCTCGCGACCTCTCAGCCGAGCAGGCGCGATCCGCGGGCTTCCGCCTCGCAGACGCGCAGTCCGTCGTCGCGCGTCGCAGCGGATTCCCGAGTTGGACCGCACTCACACGACATGTCGAACACCTGCGGTCGCTCGAGGGAGCATGGTCCTTCGACGCGCTCCAGGTCGACGGGAATGACATGGCGCCCGCGTTGATCGCGCAGTCGATGCTGCTCTTCGATGGCGATCGCTTCCGCATGGAATCGCCCGAAGGGAACTACGATGGTCGGTTTGCAATCGACACATCCAGCGCGCCGATGCAACTCGACATCGAGTTCGTCGAGGGCCCGGAGGCCGGGAATTCGTCGTACGGAATCTTCGAACTCGCCGACGACCGCCTGACCATTTGTCTCGGCTTGGTCGGTGCCCCGCGGCCGATCGCATTCGCGACACAGCCTATGAGCGGGCACGCGCTCGAGCGTCTCAGTCGCACGTCGGCGCAGCGGCCGTCAGGGGTGACGGGCGGCATCGCTGCTCCGAAAGCCGAGGAAGTGGACGCTCCTGACTCGCCGGTGAGCCCGCACGATTTCTCGGCGACGACGACTCCGATGTTGCGGCGCCTCGAGGGAGCGTGGGCGTGTGTGCGCATGGTGACGAATGGCGAGGAGATGAAGGCGGACTGGTTGCCCTTCGGATCCCGGACCACGAGCGGCAACGAGGCCACGGTGGTGTTTGGCGGCCAGGTCATGCTCGATGTGAAGATGCGGATCGATGAGGCGCAACTCCCGATCGCGGTTGACTACCTCCATCTCCGCGGGAAAGACAAAGGCAAGGTGAGCTTGGGCATCATGGACTGGGTCGGTGACGACTGTCGCTTTCACGTCGCGAAGCCCGGCCAGGCGCGACCAACGGATTTCTCAGCGCCTGGAGCGGGCGAGACGCTGAGCCAGTGGAAGCGTGTGCCAGACGCGACTCACTTTACTCGCACGTAGTTCAGTTAGAGGTCTTGCTCCCAGGTGGATCACCCAGTCGGGAATTGTTTTATTCATGCCGGCTAACTCTGCGGCGCCTGGACCATACCGTTACCGACGTCGTGCACAGTCATCCCGCTCGCCATGCCGTCCATTGTCGCGCGACCGGTAAGATTATCGGACAACTGACGCGCGCCACGTGGCCCGCTCTTCGAGAGTTTCTCCGCCCACAGCGCGGCGACTCCGGCGACGTGCGGAGTGGCCATGCTCGTGCCGCTCATCGACGTGACGCCCCCGCCACGTCGTGCGGACACGATGTCAACGCCAGGGGCTGCGAGCCGCGCGCCGACATTCGAGAATGGTGCCACGATGTAACCCTGCGGGCTGTTACCGACGGCCGCGACCGAGATGAATCCATCGGCGACCGCGGGCGGGCTGACAGCAATCTGGAAGTCCGGATTCTCGTCGCGGCGGCTTTCGTTTCCGGCTGCCGCGACGAGTAACGCCGACCGCGCGAAGGCCTCCTGCGCGGCAATAAAGGACGCGAGTCGCTCGAAGAGCCGCAAGTTGGCGCGATAACCGTCGAGCGCCATGGACGTCGCGAGCTCCGTCGGAACGCCCTCCTCTTCGAGCTCCTTTACATAACCCGGAAAGTCCATGCCGAGTGACATGGAGATCACATTGGCGCCAGTGGACACGGCCCACTGGATCGCGTCGATGATGACGTCGCTACCCCCGCCCTTTCCTCCGAGCACTTTGCCCGCGAGCAATTTCGTGACACCGCGCGCGACGCCGATCCGTTTGCCCTCCACATCGCGACCGAGAATCGTTCCGGTGCAGTGTGTCCCGTGACCATCCTCGTCCTCGTCGCTCGCGTCCGTGAAGTTCCTGCGCACGACCTCCACACCAGCGAACGCGCGATGTGCTGCATCGACGCCGGTGTCGAGGACCGCGACCACGATGCCGTTTCCGGTGAATGGGGACGTATGCGCACCGACTGCTTCGACGCCCCACGCCGTCTGTGCCGCCGAGAGTTCACCGGCTCCGGTCGCGAGCCGCAGCGGAGCGATGAGCTTCATCGGAAACACGGGTGCGATGCCCATGATCTCCGGCTTTCGCGCCAGTTCCGCCGCTGCACGCGGCGCGAACTCGCCGACTTCGACTCGCGGGAGTGTCGCCGGAGGAGCCGCACCACGGACTGCACCGCGCATTCCCCGTCGGGTGGCCTTTGGCATGGCGAACTTCTGGTGTTCCTCGGGACCGCGGAGGATCACATACCGAAGCGACATACGTCCTCGATCGATGAAGTGGACAGCGACGGCGCACTCGCAGTGATGCTCGGCCGTGGAGGCTGCGTAAGATAGGCCCGAGCGATCGATGGGCAATGCGGATAACGCATGGCATCTCCACGCGACGGGCACCAACTTCGTTACCAACGCGTCCGTCAGGTGCACGGCATGCTCACACCCGTAAGAGGCCTGACCAACAGCACGCTGCACATGGAGATCCCAAATGAGCGACGACACGCCAGCTGACGAGCGTTTGGCCACACACCAGGAGGCTGTGGACCTTCTCCGGCAGCTCGGTCACACGTCTCACCCTGCGTACACGGTCGCGTTGCTGCTCCTGGCCGAGGAAAATGCACGATGCGGCCATTCCGCAATTGCCGAGGCCCAATCACGCATTGCCTTGGCCATCCGAGCGCACATCGGCGGCGGGGACGACCGCCACACGGCGCTTGCAACCACGCGATTGGCGATGACGGGGCGCCCGGCCGCGGAGTCCGACGCAATGGCGTCGTTCATGAACCTGCCCGGCGAGCACCTAACGCATCTGTATCAGTACGCCAAACTGTCTTTGGCGAGCGAAATGTCAGAGTGGGCGACAGCTCTCTTGTTCGAGCTCCTCTACCATTCGCGAAATGACGCGGCTCACGCGCGCCTGCACGTTCAGGTTTCGCTGGAGCTTGCGCAGATTGGCATTCGCGGTGGCGTGGCTGCAGCGAGACATGGCATGCCCGCTGAAGCCATCTTTGAGAGTGCGGAGGGTCTCATCGACGAGGCACTGGACGCGCACCGCAAGGCCGGAGGCGCCGCTGCCTTGGAGCGCGCGTTGGGAGACAGAGGCGAAAACGCGCCGGATCGGTACTTGGAACGTGCGGCCGTGCTTCGGGCCGAGCTGGCCGGCGCGCGCGGACATCGCGAGGACTCCTATGAGGCCCATCGCGTGGCGTCGGGACTGCGGGCGAGATGGCGTACCGCCACCTCGCCATTCGAGGGGTACGCCGTGCACAACGTCTCGATGTGCATTGCCACGGGGCGATGGCAGGAGGCGTCGGCAGCATTGGAGGAATGGTCGACGGCGGACGATGAACAGCTCGATCGCGTCCTCGGGGGCGAGACCGAAGAGCGATTGATGGAGTATCTCAATCATTATCGCATCCTTACGCTGATTGCGATCTCGGGAGCCGCGCGCCACGATGCGACTGCGCAGTTTCGCGTTCATGCAATGAATATGGTTTTGCGGCGAAAGATGATCGTCGCGGATGCCTTGCGTATGCGACAGGCGTTGCGGACGACCCCGGGCCAGTCGGATACGCTCGACGGCGACACCCCTGATACGGCTGGATTTGGGCTGCGGGGTGTTGATTGTGGCCGCGTCGCGCGAGCGCTCCAACCAGGGCAAGCCCTCGTCGAGATCGTCCGTGCTCCCATCGCGGACTTCACCGCAACTCCGGCGCAGCGCTCCTTCTGGTCTGCCGCGCGCTATCTCGCCTTCGTACTTCAACCAGACCGCGCTGCGGATATCCTCGTCATGGATATCGGCGATGCGCGAGAGATCGAGATGGCTATCTGGGAATGGCTTCGGCACATGCCAGGCATGCTGGACAATGATGGACGCCTGGATGGTACAGCGGACCAGGATCTCCTGGACGCCCTGAACCCTGACACCAACCTCGGGCTTCTTTCAGTCACGTATTCTGGCGTGGCGCTTCGACAGCTGCTGGTTGATCCCATTTTGGAGCGCGTCGGCCCGGTGGACAAGCTGATCGTCGCGCCCGACGGCTTGATGTGCGCCGTGCCGTTGGGCGCACTTCCCGACGTCGTCGACACATGCGTTATCCAGTATCTCTCGAGCGGTCGTGATATCCTCCGGTCGTATGATCCCGACGTCCCTCGCAACCCGCCAGTCGTTATGGCGAACCCGGAGTACGGGCTGCCGGAGGACGTGCGAGGCAACGTCGCTGATCTGCGTGAAGACTGGCGTGTTCCCTTCGAGCCACTTCCAGCGACTCACGAGGAAGGGTTGGCTCTGTCTCACATGCTGCAGGTACCCCTGTGGTTCGGGAACAATGCGACAAAAGCGCGAGTGATGGCGCCGCCCGCTCCTCGAATACTCCACATTGCCACACACGGCTACTATCGGCCGCTGGACGACCCGCGAAGTGCCACTCCCTTCGAGTTGCTGAGGCGGTGCGGCCTCGCCCTCGCTGGAGCGAACTGCACATCGTTCGATGAGCCATCCAGGGACGACGACGGACTGCTCACCGCAGAGGATGTCACGCGTCTCGACCTACGCGGCACGGCGTTGGTCGTCCTGTCGGCATGTGAGACTGGTCTCGGTGCCATTCGCGCTGATGAGGGTGTCTTCGGCCTGCGACGCGCCTTCATCATCGCAGGCGCGCGGGCGCTTGTCGTTAGCCTCTGGAGCGTCCCTGATTCCGAGACACGTGATCTCATGCTGTCGTTCTACGAGCACCTTACACGAGGGATGGGAGCCGCAACGGCCTTGTCGGTTGCACAGCAGGAAATGCGCAGGAAGAAAGAGCACCCGTACTTCTGGGCGGCTTTCATCTGCATCGGCGACGATACGCCGCTCGATGATTGGGGTATTGCCTGCCGGAGCTAATCAGCGACGAAGCCGCGGCGGCCGCCACGTGGAGCCCCTCGCGGAGTCCGTGGTGAGGAGGATTGCATCCGCGACACACGTCGCCTTGCTTTCCATGCATGTCCTTCGTCGCACCCGCGGCCGCAATGTCGGAGCTGTATGCTGCCCTGCTTCAAGCGGTAATCACCGCTGGCCTCGCGCTCCTCTGTGCATTTCTCTATCGGCAATACCGCCGCCGGTACTTTTTTGCCTTCGGGATCGCGCTCGGCATTTACGCGGTGCGCATCGGAGCGATTGCCGGCTTCCTGACGACGGGCCGCGCCGAATTTCTCTATCTGCACCAGGTGCTCACGGGATGGACTGCGCTGGCACTCTTGTGGAGCGCGCTGCTCGTGTCCCAGCAGCCGCGGTGGCGGTGGGCGTATCTGTCGCTCGTGCTGTTTCCGCCACTCTGGTCGTACGTCGCCATCTACCGGATGAAGAACTTTCTCCTGGCGGCGGGCCCGGCGGTGATCTTCCTCGCGCTCGCCACGTGGGCGACGGGAATCGTCTTCTTTCGCTATTGGCGGCGCAACGATGCACAGGGCGCCGGCGTCCTCGCAGCGGCCTTTCTCCTCTGGGGCGTGCATCACCTGGACTACCCGTTGCTCCGCGCGCGCGGAGCGTGGAGCCCATGGGGGTACTACCTCGACATCTGCTTCCTGCTGGCCATCGGCGTCGGGGTCATGTTGCTCGTGCAGGACGATCTGCGGCGCGGACTGTCCACACTCTCGGTCATGTCGGGCGAACTCCAGCGAGGCGAGGGAGATCGCGACTCCATCGGCGTGCTCCTCCAACGACCACTGGCTCTGGGCGGGGTACGCGGTAGTGCGCTCTTTCTGAGCGGTGCCGGCCGTTTCGTGCGCGCGATTGGCGCCTGCGCCGACTGGTCCGACACGGAGCCCGTGGGCGCGGTGCGCGACGCGATCGCGAACGGCGTGACGAGCGGACGGCCAGCGGTGACACGTCACCACGATGCGCACCGGTATGTCGCGGTGCTTCCCATCCTGCGCGGATCGCACGCGGCTGGAGCGCTCGTCATCGTCGGCGACGAGCGCGATCCATTCACCTCGTTGGGGGAATCGTTTCTCATCGCATTGGGACAACAGGTGGGCGCCGCACTGGAGAACGGAGATCTCTACGATCGGCTCGCCACGCGCACGCGCCAACTCGAACACCTCGGCGCGCGCATGGTGCGCCAGCACGAGGAGGAACGCCGGCAGCTCTCGCTCGAGTTGCACGACGAGACAGCGCAGGTCTTTTCGGCGCTGAAGATGCAGCTCGGCCTCGTCCGCGAGCGCGCGGAGCCTGAGCTCTCCGCCAGCCTGGATCACGCGCTCGCGCTCGTCGATGAAGGCATTCGCAGCATTCGAAGCGTGACGAGTCATCTCCGGCCGCCGCTACTCGACGACCTCGGCCTGCTCCCTGCGCTCCGGGCACTCGCATCCGACTTCGCCGAACGAAGCGGGCTCGCCATCACGATTGAATCACCCGACATACTTCCCCCGTTGACCGACGACGCAGAGCTTGCGATGTTCCGCGCGTTGCAGGAGGCGTTGTCCAACGTCGCTCGGCACGCGTCTGCTCGCTTGGTGCATGCCGCCGTGACGCATGACAACGCATCGGTCTCCCTTCTCGTTCGGGATGACGGCCAAGGTCTCGACGCGGCAGATATGGCTCGCGAAGGCCACACGGGACTGGCAGGAATGCGGGAGCGCATGGCATCACTCGGCGGAACGATGACCGTTGCGAACGCGCCCACCGGCGGCGTCGAGGTCAGCGTTCGCGTTCCAGCGAAGGGGCTCACGTCATGAGCAGCGCGGAACGCGATTCGATCCGCGTCCTCATCGCCGATGATCACGCGCTCGTGCGCGAGGGACTCCGCCATGTGCTCTCGGTGACTCCCGGATTCGACGTCGTCGGCGAAGCGGGCAGCGGCGCCGAGACCCTCGCGGAGGCGTCGCGACTCGCACCAGACGTCGTGGTGCTCGACATCTCGATGCCGCACGGCAGTGGCCTGGAAGTCGCCGCTGAATTGCGCGTGGTGCTTCCGGCGACGCGAATCCTTGTCCTGAGCATGCACGATCACGAGCAGTACGTACTCGAGAGCGTACGGGCGGGCGCGCACGGCTATCTGCGCAAGGACTCCTCGCCCGCGGAGCTGCGCGACGGCATCCGCGCAGTCGCGCGAGGTGACACGTTTTTCACGGCACCCGTCGCGAGTCAACTCAGCGCCGCAATTCGTGGCGAGGCATCGCGCGATGCCCGCACCAACAAACTCGCGTCGCTCACCGCGCGGGAAAAGGACGTTCTGCTCGGCGTTGTCGCCGGCGAAACCAACAAGGACATTGCCGCGCGGCTCCGTATCAGTCCTCGCACCGTGGAGTCGCACCGGGAGAATCTCATGCGCAAGCTGGAGATCCGCAGCGTCGCCGGCCTCACACGATTTGCGGTGGATGAAGGCCTGCTTGCCAGCGAGCCAGCGCGCGACCTGCGACCGCCGTCTCCGTAGTTCTACGGATGCACGGTCCGTAGGCTCACGAATGCCGGAGCAGATGCGGAGTTGGTAGAGTGCGATGTCGCCTCACTCCCACTCGACTCCCGTGCATCGCATACATTCGCGCCACCTCGCAACGTCGTTCTTCGTGTTTGCCGCGTTTTTTGTACTGCCCGCCGCGGCGCACGCGCAAGATTCCTCCCGCGTCAGCGATTCCACGCGCGCCCGCCGGCTCGGCGCCGTCACGGTCACCGCTACACGCACGCCAACCGACCTGTTCAACACGCCGGCGCCGGTCAACGTGATCGACAGCGCGTCCATCCGCGAACGACAGCCGAACACGGCGGCCGACCTCTTCCGCAACGAGCCAGGGCTCGACGTCAACGGTGTTGGTACGAATCAGATCCGTCCAACGATTCGAGGACTGCGCGGCCAACGCATCCTCCTTCTCGAGGACGGGCTGCGCATGAACAACTCGCGCCGCCAACAAGATTTCGGCGAGCTCCCCGCGCTCGTGGACGTGAACGATCTCCAGCGCATCGAGGTTGTGCGCGGCCCGCTCTCCGTTCTCTATGGAACGGATGCAATCGGCGGTGTCGTCAATCTGATCACGAGCGACGCGCCCGGGGCAAATTCGACACCCGGAGTGCACGGACTCCTGGGCTACCGTCACGCCTCTGCCGACGACCAGAAGCGGCCCTACGGCATGCTCGAACAACACGTGGGCGCATTTGGGCTTCGCGTGAGCGGATCGTACCGCGACGCGGAGAGCTACAACGCGCCATCCGGCTCGTTCGGTGCGGTGAAGTTCGGCGGTCAGACGCGCGTGAATGACACGGGGGTGCGAGATCACAACCTCTCGGCGCAAGCCGCGTGGGACGTGAGCGCGCGGCAGCGCGTCTTCATGAAGGGTGAGACGTACCACGCGAACGACGCGGGATTCGGTTACGTCGATCCGGCGGTCTTCGGCGCCGACCAGCCGCTGATCCAGATTCGCTACCCCAAGCAGAACGTGGACAAGTACACGCTTGGCTATCGGGCGAGCGGACTGGGCTCCGTTTTCGCCGACCGGGCTGAAGTGACGACATTCTTCTCGCGCAACACCCGCGATCTCGACCAACACATCTTCGTTCCGTTCGGCCCGGGTACGCCGCCGGGAGCGGGTGTCGATATCACGACGCACAACTTTACGGACCTGGCGACATTGGGCGGTCGTGCCGAAGCGACGAAGGTACTGTCTGGAGGCCATGTGCTGACGTATGGCGCCGACGTCTATCGCGATCAGTCGGACAACACTGACACCAGCACCACGAGCGTCGTTGGTTTCGGCCCGCCGCATCCGAGTGGCGACGGCACCTCCAAGGTTCCGAATGCCACGTTCCGCACAGCCGGTGTTTTCGTCCAGACGCGGCTTGCCATCGCCGAACCCCTGACCGTCATCCTGGGCGCGCGTGCGCAGGATGTGCAAGCCGATACGCGCCCAACGGGCATGTCGACCGCGCCGCTGGTGTCGAGCCATGAGCGTCCCGTCGTCGGCACGGCGAGCGCGCTCTATCAGGTGATCCCGCAGTTGAATGTGATTGCATCGGTGGGCCGAGGCTTCCGCACGGCGAACCTGATCGAGCGCTTCTTCGAGGGGCCGACGCCGGAGGGATCGGGTTATCAGCGCGCGAATCCCAATCTCGGGGCGGAGACGAGCCTCAATCTCGATTTCGGCGTGCGCGCGCGCTCCGGGCCGTTGTTCGCGGAGGCATTCGTTTTCCGCAACGACTTGCGTGACGGCATCGCCATCGCGCCAACGGGCGACAGCGTCAACAAGGTTCCGGCGTTCAGGAACGTGAACGTCGGCCAGCTACGCTATCAGGGCGGAGAGGGACAAGTCGGCGCGACAATCTTGAATCGGATCACGGCGGTCGCGAGCTTCTCGCGCCTCACGTCGACGAACGTGGAGAGCCCGCTCAGCCCCATCGGAGACAGCTATTCCAGGAAGGCGACGGGAGACATCACCTATCGTGACCCCGACAATCGCTTCTGGGCCGGCTATGTGGTGCGTCATAATGGCGAGCAGGGGAGTATCGCGGCGGGAAGCTCGCCAGTGGGGCTGGTGATTCCGTCGTTCACCGTCCACTCGCTGCGCGGTGGCGTGACCGTGCTGGAGGGCCACGGCATGCGCCATACGCTCACGCTCGCGGCGGATAACCTCACGAATACGCTCTACTCGGAGTTCTCGAACGCCAGCTTCTTCCGCCCCGAGACGGGCCGGAATCTCATCGTGTCGTACGCGATCGGGTTCTGACGCGCGCGACGCGTGATTCCTGACCTAGCGATGCATACGCCCATCGAATACATCCCGATTCTCACGACGGTAGTCGCGTTGCTGTTTGCAACGGCCGTTCTCCGCCGGTATCGAACGCGCGGTGGCATCCACTTACTGTGGTGGGGCATCGGGATGCTCACGTATGCAGCGGGTACCATCACGGAATCCCTTACGACGCTGATGGGTTGGCATGAGTCGGTTTTCCGTATCTGGTACATCACCGGCGCGCTGCTCGGTGGCGCGCCATTGGCGCAGGGGTCCGTGTATCTGCTCTTGTCGCGACGAAAGGCCAACGCCCTGACCATTGCGCTGGTCTCGATGATCGCGATCGCCGCAACCTTTGTCCTGATTACCCCGATCAACTACGCGCTGGTCGAGCCGTTCCGGCCGTCAGGCAAGGTGATCGCCTGGCATTGGGTGCGGCTGTTCTCGCCCTTCATCAATTTGTACGCAGTGATCTTTCTCGTCGGCGGCGCGATTCTCTCCGCCTGGCGGTATCGGACGAGCGTAGAAACGCGGCATCGGCTGATCGGGAACATCTACATCGCGATCGGCGCGATCCTGCCTGGGATCGGGGGCACGTTCACTCGTTTCGGTCACGTTGAGGTGCTTTACGTGACGGAGTTCATCGGCCTCGTCCTCATTTACACGGGCTACCGCTACAATATTGCGAAGCCGCGCGCTTTGGCTTCGACGGCTGCTTCGTCGTCCGGCCCGGTGGACTCGTTACACCAGCAGCGGCCGTAACCGGAACACCACCCGCCGGCCCCGCCCGGCGGCTCTGGTGCGCGCGACTGTCGGGATCTACCTGCGCTGCGAAGGGGCCGAACACGGTGCGCGGATGGTCCATCCTAACACTCGCTTCCGCTCGTGCGGGATGTCACCATTTTTCGCCGTGCGCGCTCCTGTCCGATTGGGCGAGGATACAGCGCGTACCGGTCCATCATCCCGTGCATCCCCATGGCCCCTGTCATTCCCGATCCCACGAAAATCAAGAGCTTCAAGACCCAGGCCGCGTTCGAACGCTGGCTTGCAAAGAACCACGCGCGCGAAAGCGAAATCTGGGTGAAGATCTACAAGAAAGGCTCCGGTGTGCCGTCGGTCACGGCGGCCGAGGCGCTCGACGTGGCGCTGTGCTGGGGGTGGATCGATGCGATGGCCAAGGGACTCGACGAGGAATCGTACCTCCAACGCTATACGCCACGCCGCGCGAAAAGCATCTGGAGCCAGGTCAATCGCGATAACATCGCTCGGTTGACTGCTGCCGGTCGCATGACGGAGCATGGCCAGCGGCAGGTGGATGCGGCAATCGCTGATGGCCGATGGGCGGCGGCGTATGCCCCGGTGCGCAATGCGAGCGCGGACACCATTCCGGCCGACTTGCGTTCTGCGATCGAGGCGAACCCCGCCGCACTCGCGATGTTCAAGACCCTCGACAAGATGAACCTCTTTTCGTTGATCTTTCGCACGAACAACATGAAGACGGAAGCGGGGCGCGCGAGGAAGATAGCGACGCTGGTCGCCATGCTCGCACGAGGGGAATCGATCGTGCCTGAGAGACGGCGCTGAGGACTCCGGATGGAGGCCGCATGTTCCGTCGCCGTGTTCATCTCCTTGCACTCATCGGGTCCCTCGTACCCCGTCGCGACGGTCTGCGGCCCTGAACCCGCGCGGGAGTGTTACGCAACCGGCTTCTGGTCCTCGCCCGTTCTTATCGGTGAAGGAGATTGCAGGCTCTTCATTCCCCTCGAAGAACAGCACCTGGGAGTTTCTGGATGCGTTCCTTGGCCGGCGGCGCCGCACGCCGCGCGCCGATGACACAGGGACACCTCCAGAGGGCCAGCACTGTCCCCGTCGCCGCGCGCCTCGTAAGGGGTGCCAGTGTTCACGCCGGGTCGCTCCACTAGTAGCGCCTGCTGTCCCGGCGTGTTCATTCCAAATCTGGAATGAGCGCTGCGGGAGGGAGGACGATTGCGGTGGGGCCGGCTTGCACGGAAACCAAGTCGCGGCGCAAAGATGCGCCGGTCACGGGCGGGTAGCGTTCGGCAGGCAGCGCTATACCACAGCCTTAGGGCTCGAACAACTCGGCGAGAATCTGGAGCACCGAGCGGAGGGTCGCTGGCGTGACGACGCCGAGCCGCTTGCGCAAGCGTTCCCGATCGACCGTGCGGAGCTGATCGACCACGATATGTCCTGACTTGCCCTCGAAGCGGCGGGGAACACGAAACGGGTAAGGATGCGACCCGGTGGTCAGCGGGGCGACGATGGTTGTCGCGAGATGGTGGTTGAGCTCATTGGGCGAGATGACGACACAGGGGCGGGTCGCGCCGCTCGACTCGAGCGGCAATTACCGATACGGACGATCTTGGAGCGCATACGAAGCTCGTGAGCCTCGCAAGACGCCGTTTGTGGTATAACGCCACAGTTCAGCTAAGGGCGAGTTCGGCGAGTTCATAAAATGCGAGCGAAGCGAGCTACCGCGCTGAAGCATGACGCGGTGTTACTCTACAACGAGTCGGCGACGTCTCGCAACGATCGTCCTTGCGAGGCCGTCGTGATTCCGTTCTCGCGATTCGCACGTGACTGCCGCTGCCGCCCGCGGGCTCGTGCGGCCGCGCCGCCGGAGAGAACCCACCGCGGCGAAAAGCTCCCCGCCCTGCCCGCGGTCTGCGCCTCACGCAGATCGCACAATGCGGACGTGCAGGTTGCTCCGTGTTGCCCGGCGATGCACGCGTTGCCCCGACACGGGGTCGACGAAGTGACTCGCGTACTCGCGCCCCGACGCATCGCGAATAATGAAACGAACCGCGGCGACGCCGCTATCAACGACGGCCGCCGCAGTGTCGCACTCCAGATAGCGATGCGATTCCTCGCTGCGTAGGATCAACAGGGGAAAGGGTTGCTCACCGTACCTCGGCAGTAGTGGAATGCGCACACCACTGACCGGTTCGATCGCGGCGGCAACAAGTTGAATGGCACGGAATCCGCGATTGCGAATCGTGACGACGAGCGCGGGCGGGCTTTCACCGTCACACAAATGCGACGGCATCACGCCGAGGTGCACGAGAACGTGCACTTGCGCTCGGCGACGCAAAACGTCGCGGATCAGGAGGGCTGACGAGACTCCTGCGCCCCATGCTGCGAGAATGCTGGTGAGGGATCCGATGATCATGTCCTGAGCGTGCGCGCTGCCGAACCCTAGCCTATCCGGGCGCGGACTTCAACCGGCCCACTGCGTCATCGTCACGGACGTCCTCGAGTTGACACACCTATGGTACGCGCAATGTGACCGTGGCCGAGCGGCAGGTCACGCCGCAACGTGGCCCGTTCGGATATGAATTGCTGTAGACCGGCGCGATACTCATCTGACGCGTCCCGGTACCAGTGGTCATCGTCGCGACCAACAGATCTGGTGTGTACTCCTCGAACCTCGGCGGTGCGCAGTTTCCCGCTGCGTCGGTACAGTTGAAGGTGCGCTTTCCGAACTCCGTACTGAGCAGTTCGAGCTGATACGGTCCGGACGGCGAAACGTCAAATGCGATCGCCAATACGCCGAGACAGCCGATCAGCGTGCAGTCGCCCCCACTGCAACCGGACGTCGTCGACAGCACTACGGCGACCATGATCGCGTTCCTCACTCGCATGTCATTTCCGCGGCTGCATGTAAATCTGTGACTGCGGAGGCAGGTCATTGCACGGACGGGCCTTTACGACCCGATTCACGTCGATCCAGTCTTCGTAACCCGCAGTGATGACTCGGTAGTCGTAAATGCCCGGCTTTGTCCCGATTCCGATGCCGATCCCCGTAGACGGAACATCGATGATGGTGAGCGTGTCGTCGCCGTGCCGGCTGTACATGACGGTCGCGTGCGCGCCGTCCGGCCGGCGGATCGTAACCATCATGGCCACGTTTGCCGCCACACAAGGCGCGCTTGCGTCTTCGCCTCTGCAGCCATTCGCCGCCGCGAATGCCGAAAGCCATAGCGCACGTGCCCACCTGCTCCTCATCATGGCACCGGCTGAAGAAACGCGTTCAAGTGAACCGTCCTCGGCTCACACCCTTCCTGTTCCACGACGACGTCGCGAATCAGCCAATCGGCAAAGCCCGGCGTAATCGCACGCAGTTCGTATGTTCCGCGAAGGGATCCGATCGCTGTTGGCGCGCTGCCGGTAGAGCCCCGAATAACGACGAGCGAGTCGTCGCCCAGCCTTTCGAATACGATCGTGGTGTTGGCACTCACCGGCTTGGCATCTATCCCGCTGGCAAAGCTCAGTACGATCGCCGGCGTGGTCCCCCAGACGCACGCTGTCGCCGTCGTGGGGTCGGTGCATGCCGCAACTCCGCTAAAAGCACACAGCAGAACTCGGCAACATGGACGGCGCAGTTGCGCGAAAACGAAGAATGCTCGCATCTCGAAGCCCATCGCGCGCGGAGACGTCCAGTTCATGCTTTACCGTCGGAGGACACTCGTCGATGACTCGTAATCGCCGCCCGTTGACGTTACCTCGTCGATGCTGGCGTACGCAAGCGATCGTCGTCGCCAGTCACGTACTTGACCGCAAGCGAACACATTCATGAGTCGTTCCGTAGTTCGGACTGGCGTTACCGCGGTTTTGCCATATTTTCGCCTTAGAGGCATTCACCAAGGACGACCCCGCATGCAGGATTCAGAGGACGTCGCAGAACAAACCCATGCATTCTGTCACGCCTGCGTCGAGGCGGTGTGCCAGCGCCATTCGCTGCACGAACCCCGCCTCGCGGCCATGGCCGACGCACTCGTGACGGATGCACGCGTGAAAGGGGTGCCAATGGATGTTCTGGTGACGGAGTTCAGCACGTTCTGGAAGGCCGAACCGGACACCAAGAAGCTGCGTCCGGCAACCGATACTGCGGCATATGAGCAATCCCTCGAGTTGCTCCTGGACCGCTACCTCTCGGATTGACGCTCAGCGGGACAGCAGCCGCTTCCGCATGGCTTGAAGTTCCTTCTCCCGCTTCGCGTCCGTTTCGGGATACGACATCTTGAGCGACCGGAAGGTGTCGAGCATGATCTCCGAGATGAGTAGCCGCGCGTTTTTCTTGTCGTCGGCCGGCACGGCATACCACGGCGAGTCCTTCGTGCTCGTCGCGCTGAGGCACTTCTCATACGCCTTGCGGTAGTCGTCCCAGTACTCGCGCTCGTCCACGTCGGCGGCGCTGAACTTCCAGTTCTTCGCCGGATCGTCGATGCGAGCGACGAATCGCTTCAGCTGCTCTTCCTTGGAGATGTGGAGGAAGAACTTCACGGTCCGCGTACCATTCACGTGCAGATGGTGCTCGTGATCGAGGATCGACTGGTATCTCTCCCGCCAGATACGCTTTCCCGTCGGCGAACCATTTGGCAGGTGCTCGCCGCGAAGCAGCTCCGGATGCACCCGAACGATCAGCACTTCCTCATAGTACGACCGATTGAAGATGCCGATGCGCCCCCGCTCGGGAAGACACTGTGACGTGCGCCAGAGAAAGTCGTGATCGAGCTCGGTCGCACTCGGATGCTTGAAGCTGAAGACCTGGCATCCCTGCGGATTGATACCCGACATCACGTGACGAATGGCACCGTCCTTCCCCGCCGAGTCCATCGCCTGAAAGATGAACAACACCGAGTATGCATCGGACGCATACAACATCTCCTGCTGGCTGCTGAGCTTCTCCACCTGGGTCCGTAGCAGCGATTCGTAGGCCTCCTCCGAGTCGTACAGGGGCTCGACCATCGTTGGCCACTTTCGCAGGTCAACGCGTTGCTCGTGGCGTACCCGGTAGTCGTCGGTCTCGATCTGTGGCTTCATGGGATCACTCACGTGCATGGACCGTGCTCGCTGGGTTGAACTGCGAAAGCGTTGAACGGGAAGGGCGCAGAGGAACAAAAGCAAAGCTTTGTCGTTTCCGCAGTTTTCTGCGACCTCCTGCACAACAAATCAGTGCGTCCCGATGAACCACTCGACCGCGCTCCGAAACGCATCCGGCGCCTCGAGGAAGGTCCAGTGCGCCGCCTCGGGAATGCGAACGACTTTCGCGTTGGGCGCCGATTTCCACTCCAGAGTTCCAGCGATGGGAGCAGCATCCTCATCGCCATGGATGACGAGGATCGGAATGCGCAGTGCTGCGAGCGTGCCGCGCCAATCATATACCCCAAGGTCTGCGGCCGAACGCCCTGTCGATTGTGCCACCTTGTTTGGCCACTCGTTCGGCCAGTTGCATGGCTCGACCTTCGGGGCCACGACGAGCCCTCGGCCAGCCATATTCGCCGGAACGTGGAAAGCGTTGTTCGCACGACAATACTCGACGGTCGATGCTGAATCCGTCGCACGAACGCGAATACTGTCCAGGGCGCGGCGCGCGGCGGAATCAAGTCGCGCGTCGTAGCGCACACGCATCGAATCCGACCAGGGGGTCGAGCGCGGCGCCAATGGGCTTGCGAGGATGAGGCGGCGCGTCTGCGTGGGATGTTCGATTGCATAGCGCGCCGCGACAAGCGAATAGAACGACCAGCCAAGTATCGTGGCGCGACGAATCTTGAAGTGCTTGGCGATGGTGTCGAGATCAGCGACGTCGCTCTTGAATGCTCGCCGCCGCAGATCGGCCGGCGCGATGGCGCTCGATCGTCCACGCCCGCGCGGATCGTAGGCGAGCACGGTGTGCGTCTCGGACAGCGCAGCAAGCTCAGGTACGAGAATGATGCCAAGTGGCACGAGGATCGTGTCGCGCCGAGCGTCGGTGACGTAATAGTGAAGACGCGTGCTGTCTGCGAGGAAGAGATCACCTTCCGTTATCTCTACGACGTGTTTTTCGGCGAGAAAAACACGCGACAACGCGATGCACGCAAAGGTGCACTGGATAGCGAGACGAAACGCACGCATACTGGATGATACAAAACGTGCAGGCCCTTCGCTTCGCTGCAACCCCCGTCGGCATCGTGCTTATCACATGACCAACACCATTCAGCAACTCCGCACACTGCGCATCGTCGGCGTCGCCGGCCTCTCGATCGTACTATCGACTGCGTCGGCTCGCGCACAGCAGCCCACGCCGATCGACACCAAGGCGTGGACGGCGCAGGACGACCACAAGAACATGATGCAGCAACTCGGCATCACCGCGCTGCGACCCGGGCCAAGCGGAAACGAAACCGCTCCGAACCATGCGAACTACGACGAAGCGACGGCGAATCCATTTCCGAAGCTGCCGGACGTCCTCACACTGAAGAACGGCAGGAAGGTCACGACCGCCGCGCAGTGGGCCCAGCGGCGCGCCGAGATCGTCGAGGATTTCGAGCGAGAGGTCCTCGGGCGCATTCCGAAGAACGTCCCCAAGGTGACGTGGACGGTAGCGGCGACGGACTCGGGAACAGTCGGCGGCCGGCGCGTGATCGGCAAGCAGCTCGTCGGACACGTGGACAACTCGTCGTATCCCGATATCAACGTCGACATCTCGATGACGCTCGTGCTGCCGGCCGACTCGAAGACGCCGGTACCTGTTCAGATTCTCTTTGGCGGACGTGCGCTGCCGCAGGCCGTTGGTCGCCCTGCCCCGCCGCCACCGCCGGGAGGCCGCGGGTTCGCCTTCCCTCCTCCCGCTCCGGGAAGTGACGCACCGTCGACGGAGCAGCTCATCGTCGATGGGTGGGGCTTTGCGTTCGTCAATCCGGGCAGCATCCAGGCGGACAACGGAGCGGGTCTCACCAAAGGCATCATCGGGCTCGTCAACAAGGGCCAGCCGCGCAAGCCGGATGACTGGGGCGCGCTGCGCGCCTGGGGTTGGGGCGCCAGCCGAGCGCTCGATTACCTCGAGATGGAAAAGGGCGTCAACGCCAAGCAGGTCGGCATCGAGGGCGTCTCGCGATATGGCAAGGCCGCACTGGTGACCATGGCCTTCGACCCTCGATTCGCCGTCGTTCTCATTGGGTCGTCGGGTGAAGGCGGTGCGAAACTTCACCGCCGCAATTGGGGCGAGGCGGTCGAGAGCCTCACCGGCTCCGGCGAGTATCACTGGATGGCCGGGAACTTCATCAAGTACGGCGCGTCGGAAGCAACGTTTGGCAGCAAGAATGCCGGCGACATTCCCGTCGATGCACACGAGTTGATCGCCCTCTGCGCGCCTCGGCTGGCGTTCGTGAGCTATGGCGTTCCGGAAAAGGGCGACGCGAAGTGGCTCGATCATCAGGGCAGCTTCATGGCCGCCATCGCAGCGCAGCCCGTCTTCCGTCTCCTGGGCGCGAAGGATCTCGGCCGGTCGGACGACTATAACAGCGAGAAGATGCCGGCGGTGAACGTCTCGCTGATGGACGGCCAGCTCGCATGGCGTCAACACGATGGCGGTCACACGGACGCGCCGAATTGGAAGTACTACCTGCCGTGGGCGGACAGGTTCTTCAAGAAGCCGTACGTCGCGGCTCCGCCTGTTCCGGCTGCGGCTCCAGCAATCGCACCTGCGACTGCACCGGCGACGCAGGGGCCAGCCATGCTCCCGGCGGCGACCGCGCAGGGGCGCTGGCCTGCCGACAAGGCTACGCCGCGGACGGACGCCAATTCGAAGCTCGCGCACGAGCAACTCCTCGAGAAGCGCACGAAAGGCAAGATCGACGTCTACTTTCAGGGCAACTCCATTACCCGTCGCTGGGGCGCGTCCGATTATCCGGCCTTTCTCGAGAACTGGAAATCCAACTTCTTCGGTTGGAACGCCGCGGACTTCGGCTGGGGCGCAGACCGCATCGAGCACATGCTCTGGCGCGTCGAGAACGGTGAACTCGATGGCGTGAATCCCAAGGTGATCGTGATTCTCGCAGGAACGAACAACGTGGGCGGCCGGCCCGGCGATGACGAGAAAGTCGCCGACATCACGCGCGGCCTCAAGGCGCTATTGGAGATCCATCAGAAGAAGGCGCCCAACGCGACGATCATCCTCACCGGGATCTTTCCGCGGGGCGATAGCCCCCCGCTCGTGCAGGAGATCAACAAGATCAACGCCAATCTTGCGCGGCTCGCAGATGGCAAGAAGGTCCGCTACATCAACGTCAACGACAAGCTCGCTGATGCGAATGGGATTCTGTACGAGGGCATGACGGTCGACAAGCTGCATCCTACCGTGAAAGGCTACCAGATCTGGGCCGATGCCCTGAAGCCGATCCTCACGGAGCTGCTTGGACCACCGGCGGCAACAGACCAGGCGCCTCCCCCAACGGGCGACCCGAGCGCGAAAAAGCCCGCGCTGTGACCGAGCCGCTGGAAGCGCCGAGGCGGCAGCCGCGTCGCCCGCTTCTTCTCGTTCTCGCGGTCGGAATCGTTGCGCAGTTCGTCTGGTGTGAGGCGGATGCCCTTCGTCACAATCCCTACTCGGTGTGGTCGCCGTCTCGCGTCGAGGCGGCGATGCTCGTGCTGTGCATCTACGGCGCAGCGTTCGCGCTGCTCGACGCGCACATCTGGAAACGGCTGCGGTCTGTCCGTTGGTTGATTGTCGCTGCCGCACTCGTTTTTGCCGCGCGATTCCACGTCGTACGAGCGCTCATGGCGAAAAACGCCGAGACGAGTGCGCTCACCGAAGCCTTGCCGAGTACGCAAGCGGCGCTGCTGACCGCCTTTCTCCGGGAGCTGTCGGCCGCGCAGGAGCAGTATCGGTTGCGGCAACACACGTACGCCGCATCGCTGGATTCTCTGCTGGATTGGATGACGTTTCCAGCGGAACGCGTCACGGTATCCTTGTCGCGGCACGGCGACCTCGGTTGGTCCGGACGGGCATCCGTCGATACCACGCACTGTTCCATATGGGTTCGCGATTCGACGCTCCGCAACGAATCCGCGGAATTGGAAGGAGCGCCGTACTGCGGAAAGACGCTGCGCGCAAAACAGCGCATGGTACGCACGGTCACCGCTCAGCTCGACGCGCCCGAGCGCGGATTTCGGCCTGAGGACATACGCGACACGTGGCTTCAGCATCGCGCAGACCGAAGCCGCTCTGGTATTGGCAGTACCGCGGCAGGTCCGTATCGATGGACGACGCGCGTCGCCGGCGAGTTGCTCGGGAGCGTGGCGGTCGCGGGCAACCAGCTATTCGTCGGTGCGCACGGGAACGGGGAATTCGTTGCACTGACGCTCGATTCCGGCCGCGTCGGATATCGACTTCGAACACCAAACTGGATTCATCACGAACCCGTCGTGACATCCGACGCGGTCATCGTGGGATTCGGCAACAACGAAATGCGCCCAACGGAGAATCAGTTCCTCGGCTCCGACCCCAGCGGCATTGTTGCGTACGATCGTCGCACGGGGGTTGAACGTTGGCATCGGTACACGCGCGCCAGCATGATGACTTCTCCGGTCGTGCGCGACTCGATCGTTGCGAGCATCTCGGCGTCACAGGAGGCCACCGGGTGGCGCATATCGGACGGGAAGGAACTCTGGCGTACGATGCTTCCCGCGAGCGGGCCGATGGCGAATCCTCTGCTCATCGATACACTGATGGTCGTTGGCCTCGAAAAGTCGGTCATCTGCGTGCTCGATGTGCGAACGGGCGTGAGTGTCTATTGTCATCGAGCCGCCAGCGGCGTGTGGGGCGCCGGGCATGCCTCAACGGCCGTCGCGGGCACCACGCTGCTCCACGCCTTCGACCAAGGGGTCTCGCTCGGTTCGCTGCTGCGAGCTCGGAGGTTTGGATTCGCCGCCGCCAAGATGCTGCGGTTGCCGGGCTGGTCGTACACACTCAGTGAGCAGGTGCTCGTTGGCTTCGAGCTGGCGACGGGGCGAGAACTCTGGCGCGTTCGTCTTGGGATCGGGCAATACGAACGGAATGGTCACGTCGCGGGCACGCCGACGGTGGCCGATGGAGTGGTGTACGTACCGTCCCCCATCAGCGGCCGAGTGACCGCTGTGAGGCCAGACTCGGGTCGCGTCATCTGGTCGACCGATGTGCGCACGGCGCGCGGATCCGTGGTCGTGACGCGTGGCGCCGTGTTGGTCTCGACGCTCGATACCGCGCTCGTCGTACTGGATGCCAGCACCGGCCGCGTGCGCTGCCGTCAGCATCTTCCAGGCTTGAGTGATCGGGCCGGTCCGACCCTCGCCGGCGAGACCGGCATCATGACGTTTCGCAATGGAATCGTTGCCGCTCGACCGGTCGCTGATTGGCTCTCCTGTCGAGTGTGAAGGTTCACACGGAGTTGCGATTGGATACCGTGACGTTATGATGACGCGGTGAAACTCGAACCCACTGCCCAGCGCCTGCGGATGCTCCTCGCGATCTGTCTCACGGGGCAGCTCATCTGCTGCACTGCGGATGCCCTGCGAGGCGATCCGTATTCCGTGTGGGCACAGGGACGCACGGGCGCGTTGCTCCTCGTGGCGTGCATCTATGGAGCGGCACTCGTGTTGCTTCTCCCCGCCATGCGTGCGCGGCAGCGGGTGTTCACGTGGCTCGCCGTCGGCGGCGCGCTGCTGTTCTCGGTGCGCTTCCACGCCGTGCGCGCGTGGGTCAGGAACGATGCACGTGAAGAGGCGGTTTGGAATTCGCCGCCGAGCAAACAGACGTCGGACCTCGTCGCACTGCTGCGCGAGGTATCGGCAGCGCAGGAGCAGTATCGGCTGGGAAACCACACATACGCTGGGTCGGTGGATTCCCTCAGCCGCTGGCTCCCTCCGCGCTCCGACTCGATCACGGTGCAGATGATTCGTCGCGGCGATTCAGGATGGTCGGCCCGTGCATCCGTCAGCGATACGCACTGTTCGATCTGGGTTCGCGACTCGACGCTGCGCGTTGAACCGTGGGAAACCGAAGGCGCGCCGGCTTGCGGCAACGTCGTTCGCACCAAACGCAGGCAAGTCCACACGGTGATGGCTGCGCCCGCGCGTGAGGTCGCGTTCGCGCCACAGGACGTACGCGGCGTGTGGCTCCAGCATCGCGTCGACAGTGACCGCTCTGCGACCGCCGCTGCATCCTCGCGCCTGTCCGGCGGTCCGTATCGGTGGACGACTCGCATTGGCGGCGAAATGCTGGCGAGCGTCGCGGTCGTCGGGAATCAGGTCTTCGCGGGCGCTCACGGGAATGGCGAGTTCGCGGTGCTCTCGCTCGATTCGGGGCGCGTGGCGTTTCGCATCCGCGCGCCCAACTGGATTCACCACGAGCCCGTGGTGACCTCCGATCTCGCCATCGTCACCTTCGGCAACAACGAGAAGAACCCGGCCGATCAACCGGTGGGGTCAGACCCCAGCGGTATTGCGGCATACGACCGGCGCACCGGTGTCGAACGTTGGCGGCGGTATTCGCCCGCGAGCATGATGACGTCTCCGGTCCTTTACGATTCCATCGTTGCCGCCGTGTCGACGTCGCGTGAAGCCGTCGGTCTGCGTGCAACGGACGGCAAGCAGTTGTGGCGCGCTGAGCTGCCGTCGGTGTCGCCGATGGGCAACCCACTGCTCATCGATACGTTGATGGTCGTGGGATTGGAGCGTGCGAGGCTGTGCGTTCTCGACGTACGCACCGGCGCACGTCTCTATTGCCGCACGATCGACTCCCGTGGTTGGGGTGCGGGCCACGCTTCCGTCGCCAGCACCGGCACAACGCTGCTCTTTACCTTCGCGCCGGGAGTGGGACCCTTGGACGCGCTCCGCCTCGGCAATTGGCGGCCCGCGATCGGACACGTTCTGCGCTTGCCGAGCCCCAACTTTGAAGTGGAGGAGCAAGTGCTCCTCGGCCTCGACCTCGCCACGGGCCAGGAGCGGTGGCGCGTGCGTCTGGGGATCGGCAAGTACGCCAGTTCCGGTCACATCGCCGGAACACCCACCGTCGCCGATGGCATCGCGTACGTACCGTCTCCGCTCAGCGGCAAGGTGTTCGCCGTGCGGCCGGACTCCGGCACGGTGCTCTGGTCGGCCGACGTCAGCACCGTGCGCGGATCGCTCCTCGTGACCCATGGAGCGGTGTTGGCGGCGACGCGCGACACGGCGCTTGTCGTACTCGATGCAACGTCGGGTGCGGTGCGCTGTCGTCAGCGCCTTCCAGGGCTCAGCGATCGGGCGGGTCCGACACTCGCCGGCGAAACGGCGATCATGACCTTCCGCAACGGCGTCATCGCCGCCAGACCAATCGCCGACTGGCTGAGCTGCCGAGTTTGATCGCCGCGCGACCGCTGTTCTACGGCGAGGTCGCGGGAAACAACGCATGGATACCAGCATGGAACGAGTGCGCGAGAGCGCGGGGTTGCGGTTCGATGCAGGGCGCGCAATGATGCACCAGTGACGACGATCTACTTCCGGCGCTTGGCCCTGATGCTACTGGCAGCTGGCCTGGCCGTGCATTTCGTGTGGACCGCGGCGGACGCGCTCCGAAATGACATGTACACCGTGTGGGCACAGGGCCGTACGCACGCGGTCGTCTTGGTCGTGTGTATCTACGGTGCGGCTCTCCTGGCGCTCACGCCGTTTGTCCGACGTCGGGTGCGCGTGCTGCCGTGGTGTTTTGTGGTATTCGCCGGCGCCTTCTCCCTGAGATTCCACATCGTCCGCTCCCTCGCAGCCGCCAACGCCCGAGATGACCAGTTGCGCCACCGGCTGCCGGAGATGGCCCCGACGGTCATCGTCGCATTTCTTCGCGAGCTTTCTGCGGCGCAGGAGCAGTACCGCTTGCGCCAACACTCCTACGCTCCGTCGCTCGACTCGCTCGGCGATTGGTTGACGGTACCGGGTGCCGTAGCGATGGCGCGGATGTCGCGACATGGTGATGCCGGTTGGTCTGCACGCGCGTCACTCGACAACGCCCACTGTTCGATCTGGGTTCGCGATTCCACGCTGCGAACCGAATCGTGGCAAGTTGAAGGCGTTCCGAGTTGCGGACAGGCTGCTCGCGCCCAGAACCGAAGGGTGCACACGGTGCTGGTGCCGCCTGTCGCGCCGATCGCGTTCAAGGACGAGGATGTCCGCGGGACATGGCTCCAGCATCGCGCTGATCGTTCGCGCTCCGCCACTGCGTCCTCGAGTGTGATGGGCGAACCCTTTCGGTGGACAACCCGGATTGGCGGCGAACTGCTGGCGAGCGTGTCAGCCGCCGGCAATCAGGTGTTCGTCGGAGCTCACGGGAATGGCGAGTTCGTTGCCCTTACGCTCGACTCGGGGCTCGTGGGCTTTCGCCTTCGCGCGCCCAACTGGATCCATCATGAACCTGTCATAACTGCCGATCTCGTGATTGTCGCCTTCGGCAACAACGAGTTGCGACCGAATCCTCCTCCGCGATTGGGGACCGAGCCGAGCGGAATTGCGGCGTATGATCGGCGCACGGGTGTGGAACGCTGGCGCCGGTATACGCGCGCGAGCATGATGACCGCGCCGGTCGTTTCGGACTCGATCATCGCCGGTGTCTCGGCTGCGCCTGAGGCCATCGCATGGCGAGTGTCCGACGGTCATGAACTGTGGCGCACTCCGCTTCCCGACGCGTCGCCCATGGGGAACCCGCTGCTCGTGGATACGCTGATGATCGTCGGGACGGAACCGGCGACTCTGTGTGCCTTCGACGTTCGCACCGGAAGGCGAGTTTTTTGTGGCAGCTTTGCCCGTGCGGAGTGGGGCGGTGGTCACGAGTCCGTCTCGATTGCTGGAAGCACGTTGCTCTTTCTGTTCAACAGAAGGCTCACACTGAACGATATGCTCTCGGAGCGACGGTGGGGATTTGCCATGGCACGAGCGCTCCGCCTGCCAGGTGACGCGTTCGAACTCAGCGAGCAATGGTTCGTGGGCGCGGACAGGAACACCGGTCGAGAGCGTTGGCGCGTCCACCTCGGTTCTGGTCAACACCAGCTCGCGGGTCACATCGCGGGCACCGCAACGATCGTCGATGGTGTCGCGTACGTCCCATCACCGGTCAGTGGCCGAGTGGTCGCCGTACGGCCGGAGTCGGGCCAGGTGGTGTGGTCGACGTATGTGCACACCACTCGCGGTTCTCTTCTTGTCACGCAGGGCGCAGTGCTTGCGGCGACACGGGACACGACGCTCGTCGTGCTCGATGCCGCGACGGGCTTCGTTCGGTGCCGACAGCGTCTTCCCGGGCTGAGCGACCGGGCCGGCCCCACGCTGGCCGGAGAAACAGCAATCATGACCTTCCGCAACGGCGTCGTCGCCGCGAGGCCAATCGCCGACTGGCTGAACTGTCGCGTTTGATCGCGACGCCCACCAGTCCTACACGAGACCCTGGCGCCCGGCCTCGTTCAGATATGGAAACCCTCGCTGATGCCAGACAGGATACGGCGCCGGCACCTCGCTCACGTTTTCGAGAAAGGCGACCTGCGCCGGCGTCAGGTTCCAACCCACCGCGCCGACATTCTCCAGCAGCTGTTCCTCGGTGCGCGCGCCGATGATGACGGTCGACACGGTGGGTCGCTGCAGCAGCCAGTTCAGCGCGATCTGCGTGAGGCTCTTGCCTGTTTCCTCCACCAGCGCATCGAGCGCATCGATGATGCGAAAGAGCCGTTCCTCCTCGTAGTGCGGCCCGGTGCCGGCAATATCATGCGCGCGCGTGCCGGGCTGCGCGGGATGGCAACGGCGGATCTTGCCGGTGATCTTGCCCCACCCGAGCGGACTCCAGACGACGGCGCCGACGCCCTGGTCTCGACCAAGTGGCATCAACTCCCACTCGTAATCGCGATTGAGGAGCGAGTAGTACACCTGGTGCGCGACATGGCGCGGATAGCCGCGCCGTTCAGAGACGGCGAGTGACTTCATGAGGTGCCAGCCGGAAAAGTTCGAGCACCCGATGTACCGCACCTTGCCGTCGCGCACGAGCTGGTCGAGCGTCGAAAGGGTCTCCTCCACCGGCGTGTTGTAGTCCTGGCCGTGCAGTTGGAGCAGGTCGATGTGATCCACGCCAAGCCGTCGAAGCGATCCTTCAATGGTGCTCAGGAGATGCTGGCGTGATGATCCGTAATCGTTCGGACCATCGCCAATGCGGAAGGTCGCCTTCGTCGAAATGAGCACGCGACCGCGCTTCCCCGCGATCGCCTTCCCGAGGATCTCTTCAGCCAGCCCCATCGAGTACGCATCCGAGCTGTCGAACATGGACACACCATGGTCGAGGCAGATGTCGATCAGGCGAGACGCGCCGCCGGCGTCCGTGGACCCCCACCCACGAAAGAAGTCGTTGCCGCCACCGAAGGTGGCCGTGCCGAAGCTGAGAGCGGGTACGCGCAACCCTGAGTGGCCGAGACGCCGATGTTCCATGTGTGTCCGAGACGAGGTGAGTGTCATGACCGATGCCCGCTGCGTGCAAAGCGTTTACGGCTCCTTCTACGTTTGATGCCCGATCGCGCGTTTCACGGCGCGGACGAGCCGACGAGATCGCCCTCAGGCTCCGAGGAACGGCCTTCTCGTGTCGAGGACGACGACAAGACGATCAACGCCACAGCCGCACATCCGAGCCCGAACATCGACGTCCATGTGGTGAATGCACCAACGCGGTCGAGCAGGAAGGCGCCGAACCACGGACCAACAATCAGCGACAGCGAAATCGAGCTGCTGAACATTCCCATGTACTCCCCCGTCCGTCCAGGCGGCGCCAATTCAGCGACATACGCGACGCTCGTCGGGAAAAAGATCATCTCGCCGAACGTCCAGAGAATCACGCTGGCTGCGATCGGAATCGTGGTCGTGGCAAACGCCAGCGCGCCGAACCCCACGGCGATCAGCATCGTCGCCACACCGACGGCGGAACGCGTCCGCCAATGCGACATGGCCAGGTTGAGCGGTACCTCGACGGCGACGATGATGAGCGTGTTGAGGACAAAGAGCGATCCGTAAAACGACTCCCGGTAGTGCAGGTCTCGCACAAGATAGAGTGGCATGGCACCCTGATGCTGCGAGAACACGATGTTGACCAGCAATGCAGTCGTCATGAAGAGCATGAGCGGTCGGTCACGCCATGTCGTCGAGAGCGCGAGTCGGCGCCGCGTTGCAGGGGCCGCCGCAAGTGCAGCAGTGTGCACGTGGTGCGCATGCGTCGTTCTCGCCAGCAACAGCGTGAGGAGCGCCGCCGCGGCAAGGGAGGTCACACCATCGACGATGAAGAGCAATGGAAACGACACGACGGCGAGGAATCCGCCGACCGCCGGCCCGATGCTCATGCCAAGATTGACGGCGAGGCGGTTGACGGCGATGGCCGCCTTGCGGCCCTCCGGCGATGTCGCATTCGTCAGTGCCGACATCGTGGCCGGCCGCGCCGCATCCGCCACGACAGCCCAGACAAACGTGAGCGCGAGAATCGCGAGAAAGTTCGTTGCCAGTGGGATCACGAGCAACACGACCCCAGTGCACGCAAGCGAGGCACGCAGCACCGCGAATGGCCCGATGCGGTCGGCGAGCCGGCCTGCAATCGGTGCCGTGACAAATCCGCCGACACCGTACGCGCTGATCGCCAACCCAGCGACCGAGGCAGAAATCCCAAGGTGTCGCGTGAGGTAGAGCACGAGGAATGGGAGCGCCATCATCCCCGCGCGATTCACGAAGGTCGTCGCCGCGATGATCCAGACGTCAGCGGGCAATCCGCGGAGCCCGCGGTATGGGTTCGGGAACGTCAGCCGCATTCACGTCCGGCGTCTCGGTACTGCCTTGAGCCTGCGGCGCACTCCTTCATCTGAATTGGGACGGTTACGTGGTCAGTCTCACCGCAGAGGACGCGGAGGAGCGGAGGGCCGCAGAGGACTACGGAACTGGGGGAACGAAGCGAGTCGAGAGTGTCGTTGATCCTTGCAGCTTCAGTTTTCCTCTGCGTACCCCTGCTCCTCTGCGCCCTCTGCGGTAAATGGCACATCCAGCATGCCATGTGAGTGAGCCAGAACAGCCACGAAACACCTTGACTCGAGCCGGACGTTATTGACAGTTCACACTCCGCAACGCCGCGTCCGCACCGGCCACACCCTTGTTCGCCGCACGCAGGAAGTCCTCGCAGGCGGCCACGCGATCACCCTTGGTGAAATGCGCGAGTCCGCGATTCAAATAGACGCGGGCGAGCGTCGAGTCGCCTCGAATTGCCGTGTCGTAGTCCTGAATGGCACCCACAAGGTCGCCCGCCTTCTTCCTGGCAATGCCGCGGTTGTTCCACGCGTCGGCGTTCGCGGGGTTCAGGCGAATAGCCTCTGACAGATCGGTGATGGCCGATTCGAACTCCTCGAGGTTGAGCTTCGCCTTGCCACGATTGTAAAAGGGTTCGGCAAAGTCCGGTTCCAGGCCGATCGCTCGCGTGTAGAACACGACGGCGGCCGCCCAATCACCCGCGCGCGCGGTGTCGTTCCCCATGCGGTTCAACCGCGCGGCTGGGGACTGAGCCCCAGCCGCAACGCCGATCACCACCAACATGCCAACACATAGTACCGAACGTCGCACGGCTCCAATCCTCTCGGTTCTGCCCGCCTACGGATAATTACCCCGGTGACCTAGTTCCGGTTGGCAAACTCGCATCTGCTGGCTTGAGGAACGGATTCCTCGGATGCCGCGGAACGAACCGGATCAAACCGTCTTGCAGTCTCCGGCTGATTCCGTCCCATCCGTCAAGTCCGCTCCTCAATCTCCTAAGAAACTACTGCCTCGATGACCTCGCCGGACGCGAGATCGACGAGACC
>JAZJZK010000052.1:0-64275 GCA_040389905.1 Gemmatimonadota bacterium
GATTGAACCGGTGACCTCACCCTTACCAAGGGTGTGCTCTACCAACTGAGCTACGTGAGCGAAACCCACCCTGGCTCTTCCCCTCGAGAGCGGGAGACGGGGCTCGAACCCGCGACATCAAGCTTGGAAGGCTTGCGCTCTACCAGCTGAGCTACTCCCGCGAAGTACCGCCCCGCTTAAGCCACACCGCGTTCGCACCGCAGCGCATGGTGAGGGAAGGATTCGAACCTTCGAAGGCTTGCGCCGTCAGATTTACAGTCTGATCCTTTTGGCCACTCAGGAACCTCACCGACTTGCCTCGCTACGCCTCGGGACATCCTGACAAGTGCAGAAGAAGAGCTGACGGCGAGAGTCGAACTCGCGACCGCCTGATTACAAATCAGGTGCTCTACCAACTGAGCTACGTCAGCAGACCCAAAAATTCCGAGCGAGACTCGTACAATAGTAGAGCGAGGCGAGTGAGTCAAGGTGGCGAGGGAGCGTAACTTAGGCAGCCCCCGCCATCTCAAGCGATCTTCCAGCGGGTGCCCCCGCTTCCGTCCTCGATCGTCACCCCGCGGGCCTTCAGTTCCGCCCGAATCCGGTCCGCCTCCGCGAAATCCCCACGGATTCGCGCTTCCCTCCGCGCAGCGATGCGCTCCTCGATCCAGGACTCCAGCTCGCCAGCACTTTCCCGGTCCGGAATGATGTCGAGCACGCCATTGATCCTCGACAATGCGCCCCGCGCCCGCTCAACCGCCTCTCGATCCCCTCCCCTACGGTCGAGCTCGGCATTCCCCTTCCGGATGAAGTCGAACAGCGCGGCCAACGCCTCCGGTCCGTTCAGGTCGTCGAACAGCGCCTTCTCCGCCGCCGCCACGGCCTCATCCGCAGCGATAGCGAGCTCTGCTGTGCCGCCGAGTTGGAGGGTGTTGTCCGCGTTGAGACGATCCGCAAAGTCGCCGACGCGCCGAACCGCTTGCCGAGAAGCATCCAATGCCGCTTCCGACAAGTTCAGCTCCTTCCGATAGTGCGTGTTGAACACGAAGTGCCTGAGCGCCGCGGCAGAGAACCGAGCCTCGCGCAGTCCGGCCACCGTACTCACGTTCCCGACGCGCTTGGCCATCTTCGCGCCTTCTGTCAGAAGGAACGCACCATGGCACCAGACGCGAGAAAACGGCACCCCCGTCGCCGCCTCGCTCTGCGCGATCTCGTCCTCGTGATGCGGAAAGATCAGATCGATTCCGCCGCAGTGGAGATCGAGCGTTTCGCCGAGCAGGTCCATTGCCATCGCGGAGCACTCGAGATGCCAGCCGGGCCGCCCCCGGCCCCACGGCGAGTCCCACGCCGCGCCGGCCGCCTCGTCAACGGGGCCGGCTGCCTTCCACAACGCGAAATCCTGCGCGTTTTCCTTACTATAGTCGTCCTGGATGACGCGAGCCCCCGCTTTGATCTCGCGCGTGTCCAATCGCGACAGCCGTCCGTATGTCGGGAACTTCGCGATCGAGAAGTACACCGAGTGGTCATCGGCCTGATACGCGACGCCCTGCTCGACGAGCCGCTCCACCAACGCGATCATCTGCGGAATGAAGTCCGTCGCCTTCGGATAGTCCTCAGCCGCTTGAATCCGCAGGTATTCACGATCGCGGTGGAAGATTTCGATCACCGGCTCGGTCACCTGGCGGATCGTCTTTCCCTGCGCGTGCGCCCGATTGATGATCTTGTCGTCGACGTCGGTGAGGTTCATCACTTGGTGGACCTTCCACCCGCGCAACGCCAGCACGCGTCGCATAAGATCCTCAAAGAGGAACGTGCGGAAGTTGCCAAGGTGCGCCGGATTGTAGACGGTCGGACCACACGTGTACATGCGCACCGTCGTGGAATCGGCGGGAGCGAACGGCTCGACCTGACGGGTGAGCGTGTTGTACAGGCGGAAGTCTGACATGTGTGGAATTTAGCCGGGCGGCAGGAGTTGCGGCATGACCGTGGCAATGCCGTCCTGGTCGAGCGATTTCTTGATGCGGGCGCGTAACGCGCGCGCGACATCGTCCCTTCTATACGGGTCGACTCGGGCAACGGCACGAATCGTCACCCCGCCGTTGGAAAGCTTCTCGATGCCGGTAAGGCTCGGCGGCGACAGCAAGGCATCCGCAAACGCAGGGTCGGCGCCGAGTTGTTCGGCGGCGCGCTGGACAGCGGTGCCGGCGCGGTCGGCATCCTTCCACGGAACTTCGACATCGACGACGACGCGCCCCCACGATCTGGTCAGGTTCGTCACCTGCATGATCTGACCGTTGGGAATGATGTGCACGGCCCCGTTCCCGTCGCGAAGGTAGACCAGCCGCAGCGTGATGTTCTCGACGGTACCTTCGACATTGCCGACGCGAATGACGTCGCCGAGCGCAAATTGATGCTCGAGCTGGAGGAAAAACCCGGTCACGTAGTCGCGAACCAGGCTCTGCGACCCGAACGATACCGCGAGCCCGACGACACCAGCGCTCGCCAGTAACGGAGAGATATTGAAATCGAGCTGGTTGAGGACCATCAGTACGCCGACGACCGTGATGACGGCGCGCCCGAGATTGCGGAAAAGCTTCGCGGCCGTCCGCGCGCGCTGTTCGCGCGCGGAGTGGAGATGGTCGTTGCCGTCGTCGCCGAGCTTCGCGATGCGGCGCGCGACGAAGCGGACGAACATCCATGCGGCAAAGATGGAGATGAGGACGCCACCAACGTCGATCGCCTTATCCACCGCGTAGTCCACTCCGTCTCGGCGCCACTCCTGGAGGGTGTGCGGACGGTGCGTTTTCGCCGGGACGGGTTGCGCGGTCTGTTGAAGAGCCATGTTCGGCAAGCTAGACATGCGCCGACATGGCGGTCAACGGCACCTTGCCATGCGCCGCCGCTCGATGATCGGCGGCGCTACAGGGGCTCGCTTTCCTTTCGACGCGCCACTGCCATTCCGAACAGGATCGCGTTCAGGTCGCGCGGCGACGGCGGATCGCGACGACCGACACGGCCCCGGTGGCGAGAAGGAAGAGACTCGACGGTTCCGGGGTGACGTCTTGCTGCTCGTCAAACGAGACGAGGCCGTTCTCGCCGAGGGTCGCCGAGCGCACCAGCGTGTTCTCTCCGTTGTACCAGTCGACCCCCGCCAACGTGAAGCCCCCCGATGAGGCGGAGGCGCCATTCGTCGCGATGCCCAGGGCGTTGGCAACGAAGTAAAAGGTGTCGGAGCCTTCGACCGCAGCGGAGAACATGTCGATGCCTGATTGCGTCAGGGTGTAGTTGCTGCCGGATACCTGCCCGTTGTGGTTAATGGCCCAATACGCGCTCTGCTGCTGTCCGTTGGTCAAGTTCAGGTTGAGCTCCGCGGAGGCGCTTTGGCTGGCACTGATGCTGGAAGAGAGGTCGAACCTCCACCGCAGGTAGTCAGTCTGTGTCGCGGCAAAGGCTGAAAAATACGAGCCAAATAGGCCGGCCTGCGCCGAGGTTTGGGTCTGGGTCGAAAAGGAGTGTTGTCCGGCCGCTTGTTGACCAACGGCGATTCCGAAATTCGCGAGATCACCATATGCGTCAACCCTGGCGAAGCTCTCTGACAGGAGCGTCGGTCCACAGTGCGCCTCTGTTAGCGCTCCCTGTGACGGGGCGTCGATGCACCATGGGGCTCCTCCCTCCTGATGCATTGCGAAACTAGTCGTGTACTGTGCTCTCGCGCTGGCCGGCAGGACGGCGGCGGCAAGGAAGGCAGTTGTGACAGCAATCTTTCGGGCGCTATGCGACCTGGCGTGTGCGGTCATTGTCCTTTTTTGTTAATGGCTAGGAGCGGACAGAGCAACAATCAGGCCTTCGGAATAATTACGTAAGTTATTGCAAAACAACAACTTAAACATATGACCAAAAGCGTACTTATGTGTTGTGCTGCTTTGTTGCCGCGACTGTTGCACGGAAGCACCACCGAAATCACCTCCAAGGCATGTCTTCCCCCGCGTCCTCGAGATTACGTCGTTTGCGCCTCGTGAATCCAGTCCGCGGACAACGGCACCCCTAGGTGCGAGCGGCATCCCCAATGCCAAGCGACACCGCGACCGGCAACCGCTCCGCCACTCGGCGAACGGGCGCCCGCCCAATCTGCGTGAGGTGGCCGTCGCGGAGCATGAGGACGCGGTCGACATGCGGTGCTACGCCGGCGACGTCACACCCGGCAAGAATGAATGAGACCGGAGTGGGCTGAAGCGCCAACTCCGCAAACGCACGCTGATCGTAGAGAGCCAGCGGATTGTCGCCTCCGCTGTCGATCAAAAGGAGCGTGCGCCGAGCGTTCAGGTTGCACGTTGCGAGGTCCGCGGGGGAGGCGAGGTAGCGGTGCTGCGAGAACATGGACTCGATTCGGCCAGCGTCCACAGTCCGGTGACCCGCAATGCATTCGAGCAGCGTCGACTTCCCGGAGCCGCGGCGGCCGACGATGCCGACGCGCTCGCCAAGACCGAGTTCGAGTGAAGTGCCACGAAGGGCCCAGACGCGGGCGGAGCATCCGCGGACGCCAGCGGAGTAGCTCTTCCAAAGATTGGTGATGGTAAGTGTGGTTGGCATGCCGTAACGTGACAGGCCAGACGGGCAAACGCGTCACCGTTTTATTGCACGCTAGGTGCAATTCATTGCAACACCCGGCAGTCTCAAGTTCCGGTGCGCATTTACGGCTCGTCGCCATTTTACCGCAGAGGGCGCAGAGGAGCAGAGGTACGCGGAGGAATGCGTGCAAAAGCGTAACAGCAGGTGCAGGCCCTTCGCTTCGCTCAGGGCGACAAAACGAGCGGAGCTGCAAATGTGCAGGCCCTTCAGTTGCTTTTCCTCTGCGAACCTCTGCTCCTCTGCGCCCTCTGCGGTGAGAAACGCGCGCCGATGTGCATCCAGATCCACTCGACTCGCTACGATCGAGGCCGTTCTCTGTGAAGCCTTTCGATCGCATCGACGATCGGCTTGGTCTCAAAACGAACCGTGTCCGTCACGGGCAAGCCCGTTTCACGCTGGACCTTCTCGATTTCGCGCAACGCCTCGTCTTCTGGGAGATCGTAGGTGTTCAGCGCGACGGCGATGACTGGCGCTGGACGCAGGTACATCGACGCCTGCTCGCTCAACCGAATGAAGTCCACGAGCGGGGGGATCTTCACCCATTCACACCGGTTGATGGCCTTGCGCGAGGGTTGCGCGCAGAGGATCTGGGCGTGCGGCAACGATCCGTGAATGAGGCCGTAGGTCACGCCAGAATAGCTGGGGTGAATGATCGACCCCTGTCCTTCCACGAGCACGAGATCAGCGCCTTCGGCGCATTCGAGTACGAGCTTCTCCGCCGCACCCGCTATGAAGTCTGCGACGACGGCATCGACGCCCAAGCCGCGGCCCTCGATGAGGATGCCGGTCTGGCCCGTCGCCGCGAAGTTGGTGCGGATACCGCGCTCGCGAATGGCGCCGAGTATCTGCAACTGCGTTGTCATCTTGCCGATGTTGCAGTCGGTTCCGACGGTCAGAACGATGGTCGCGCTCACATCGCGCACCCGGCCGTTGGCGACGCGCAGCTTCGCCGGCGGGCGACGTAGGTCATGGATCGCGACGTTGTGCTTCTTCGCGAGCTCCGCGAGTTCGGGAACATCCCCAATGAACGTGTGCAGACCGCTCCAGATCTCGAGTCCATTCTCGATGGCACCGGCGAGCAGACGGACCCACGCATCGGGCAACTGGCCACCGGCAGGAGCAATGCCGATGACGAGTGCGTTGGGATTGAGCTTCAGCCCATCCTCGAGCGTGCCGACGATCGGGATATCTCCACCGAATCCGATCACTTCTTGCGACGTACGTCCAGCCTTGCTGGCGTCGATGATGCCGGCAACGCGCTCTGGCGTGTAGCGAATGCAGGCGTTGGCGGTCTTTGATTCCTCGGGGCCGAAGAGGCCGTCCGCGAGGATCAGGTATCGCAGATCACGTGTCATGCTGGGAGTTCGAGTAGAGGCGATTGAGGTGCGTACCCCTCGACTCGTTGCGCTCGCTCGGGGAGACACCATTGAACTGCACTAGCTGACCGTCGCTCGCTCGGCGCGCGCGCGGGAGCGGGAAATCTACGCGGGAACCGCGATCACGCGACGTTCGAGGATTCCGATGACGTCGACATGTGTCGTGGGGACGATCACACCGCTTTCCGACGTCGGCAGCCGCAGGACGAGTGGCCGCTCCCGCGTGGTGCGGCGGAAGCCCCCACCCTCGTAGATGCGCGACAACAGGATGCGCCGCACGATGACCATGATCACCGCGAGTCCGGGCACCGCCACAAGCAGGCCGAGTGGGCCGAGCAGCTTTCCGACGATGAGGACGAATACGATCGTCAGGACGGGGGGAAGGTCTACCTGCCGCTGCATGATGTAGGGCGATACCAGATTGCCCTCGATCAGGTGGACGATGACCCCGAGTCCAATGACCCACAGCGCTCGCGATCCGCCGTCCGGGCCGGTGAGGACGAACAGCGCCGGAAGCGTGGTGGCGAGGAGCGTCCCGAAGAAGGGGACGATGGTCGCGAGGCCTGTGAAGACGCCGAATGTCAGCGCGTAGGGCACTCCGAGGAAACCGAGGCCGATGGCCGTGAGCGTTCCGAGGAACGTCATGGTGAGTAGCAGACCGACGATGTACGCGCGGAGCGAGCCTGCGCAGTCGGACAGTACATCGCGAACGAGGTCGCGGTGGATGGGCGGAAAGAGTGCGATCAGCCACTCGCGGTACAGCGCCGGGTGCAGGGACAGGTAGAGTCCCATGACGACGACGGAAAAGAGGCTGATGACGACTTCGACGAGACCCAATACCTTCGGCACGACGTCGCCGAACTGCCCTGAGAGGCGCTCGTACACCGCCATCAGGATCTTGTGCTGGCCCGGCGTATACACCGATTTGAGCGCAGGAATCCTGGTCGCGAGCCGGTCGATGGTCGCCTCCCATCCGCCGATGTAGGCTGGAAGGACCTTGATCAGCTCCTGCGTCTGCGCAATGAGGGGCGGCACCAACGCGTAGAACAGGACAACGAGCCCGCCAAACGAAACCGAGATGGCGAGCAGAAAGGACCAGCGCTCCGACAAATGCAGTCGCCGGTGTATGACACCGGCGAGCGCCATGAGGTACAACGAGATCAGAATGCCGAGGAACAGGAGGAGGAAAACCTCGGCGGTCTTCGCAGTGAGCCAGAGCAGCAGAACGGTAAAGACAGTTGCGGCGAGGATGTGGCTGAACTTGAACTTCGAAACCTCGCGCGCGTCTGTCGTCATCTAGCCTTGCCTTCCCCGGGTCGTTGTATGTCTGCGCTGACTTCCTCTTCGTCCGCGCGCTGGCCAGCTCCCAGCGCCTTGCCTGGTGTCGATGTACCTGCACCTAGCATGCCCATCTTCTGCTTGAGGGCAAGAAGCTGGTTGTCGACGGTGGCCGTGCTGGAGCCTCGCTCGAGCGCCTTGAAGTCGCGCTGGAGGGTATCGCCGGTGAATTCGTCCTCGATTTCCGCCGACGCCTTGATCTGGCGTTCGTTGGTTTCGATGCGCTCTTCCATGCGCGCGAAGGCCTCGAACGCACTCTTCTCGGACAGCGACGACATCGTCTCGGCGATGCGCTGCTGCGCGACGGCACGACGCTGGCGGGCGACGAGCAGGTTCTTCTTCCGGCGGGCCTCTTCGATCTTGTCGTTGAGGTCGCGGAGCTGGTTCTTGAGCTTTTCCGACTCGGATTTCTGCGACTCCCACGTCTGCTCGTACTGCTGCGCGTGCGCGAGATGCTCGCCGTGCCGAACGAGCGCCTGCTTGGCCAGGTCGTCACGACCTTCCTGGACAGCGAGCATCGCTCGACGCTCCCAGTCCTGAGCCTGCTTGTACTCGGCGTCAGCCTGATCGCGCAGGCGCTTCTCGTCGGCGATGGCGATCGCGACCTGCTGCTTCGCCTTGACGAGCTGGCTGCGCATGTCGTCGAGAATCTGCGTGAGCATCTTCTCGGGATCTTCCGCCTTCGAGATCAGGTCGTTGATGTTGCTCTTGAGGAGCTGGGAAAAACGATCGAAAATGCCCATGGGTCAGCGTGCCTCGCGGAACGAGCCGAGCTCGCGCAGGTGCGACGCGAGCGCGAGAGTCATGCTCTCGTAGGTCGCGCGAAATTCTTCGAAGTCGAGGGCCGAGAGCTCGAGCGCTTCGGTGAGGACGATCTGTTCGTCCTGAATGCCGTAGGACCCATGCAGCAGGTCGGACGCGTTGAGCTCGAGAAGGCGACGGGTGAGGTTGGCGGTCATCGCCGCGTCTTTTGGCAGCGTCATGACGTCGACGCGAAGCAAAAGCACGGGAGGCGAGTAATTCACGGCGATCGAGAGGTCGCTCTCTGGGCTGGGACGGATGATCCAGAAGCCGGATTCGACTTCGGAATACGTCGCGCCTTGGTCGCTGAGCCGGAGAAGGAAACTTTCGATGTCTTCTTTCGTGAGCATCTGCACACCTTGGAGCAGTGGTTGCGTTCACTACGTCGCCGACGCGCGACTCGTTTCATGAGCGCTGGGCAAAGCTATTTGACGGAGGAGCTAGGAGCTAGGAGGCAATAACATACTTGACGCAGGTGGCCTGTTAGCATACATTCTCCGTATGCTCAAACAACATGCGGCCCCGAACACCTTGACCGAAGCGATCTGCTACTTCTCGGACCCTGACGTCAGCTTCGCCTTTGTCGTCCAGATGCGCTGGCCGAACGGCGTGACGTGCCCGCGTTGTGACGCGGACAAGCCGTCGCTGATTCGGTCGCGTCGTATTTGGGAGTGCCGTGGCTGTCACAAGCAGTTCTCCGTAAAAGTCGGTACGATCTTCGAGGACAGCCCGCTTGGTCTGGACAAGTGGCTGCCCGCTGTGTGGCTGCTCGCTAATGCCAAAAATGGAATCAGCAGCTACGAGTTGGCCCGCGCGTTGGGCGTGACCCAGAAGACCGCATGGTTCATGCTGTCGCGTATCCGCCTCGGAATGCAGGCGCAGAGCCAGACCAAGATGAGCGGCACCGTGGAAGCCGACGAGACCTATATCGGCGGCAAGCGCGGCAACATGCACCCGAAGCGAAAGGCAGCAGTCAAGCCCGGCAACATGCACATGGAAGCCGTCATGGGCATGCTGGAGCGGAAGCGCAGCGACAAGCACAGCACCGTCAAGCTGGCTCACATTCGGAGCACCAAGAAGGCCGAGCTTGGCGCGCAGATCGACGCGACGATCGAAGCCGGATCGAACGTCTACACGGACGCGCACCCAACCTACAAGCGCTTGGCCGCTGTGCAGTGGGGCGATAAGTACGCCCATGCGGCCGTAGACCACGCCATCCGGTACGTTGACGGTCAGGTCCACACGAACGGCCTTGAGAACTTCTGGAGCCTGCTCAAGCGCTCCATCAAGGGAACCTACGTTTCGGTTGATCCGTTCCACCTGTTCCGCTATCTGGACGAGCAGGCGTTCCGCTTCAATAACCGTGAGGAAAACGACCTTGGCCGTTTCGTTGCGGTCCTGAAAGATGTCGTCGGCAAGCGGTTGACCTACGCTGAACTCATCAGCGCCGACATGCAGCCAGCCCGAACGTGAGGTAGTCCGATGCCCAAAGCGAAAGCGGGGGCCGAAACCGAACCGGAAAAGAAGGGGCGGAAAGACTCGGTGAGACCTCCGGCTGACTTGCCGGAGGGAACGCCGTTCGAGCGCATGGCCGAACTCACGCGACGGCTGCTCAACGTCCCCAAACAGGAGGCCGCTCCACCTGACCCGAAACGGAGTAGGCACGCCTAGATCGTCTCGCTGATGAGGTCTGTAAATATTTCTGTATCTGCGAAGTAGTTCGGGAACGCCGCTTCAAGATCGGCGAGCTTGTCGATTTCAACGAGCACCGTATCGAAGTCAGGGTTGTTGAGATGTTCCTTTTCGGCAATCCGATACCGCAGAACAGCCTTGCCGAAGTCCTCCGTTCCGAACCCCCACAGCCTTACGTCGAACTGTGCCAAGTCATACGCCAGCACGACATAGCGAAATGCTGTTTGCGACTCAATCAACTTTTGGTGCGTGACGTTATAAGCACCGAGCCGATTGACGACGTTGAGCCATGCGCGGAGCGTAAGAAACTCATCCGCAAACTGGATGCGATCCGACGGCACATCCGGTCCCATTGGCGTGCCGTCGACGTTTGCGAGCTTCGCTCCCGCAAGAACAAAGAAGCGCAGCCAGTCCGGATCGCCGAGTCCTGACTTGAGATCCTGACGGAGAAACGTGCCTGCGACCTCATTGGCCGTCGCCCATGCGTGCTGAATGCGTGTGCGAATCTGAAGTTCGATTGTTAGGCCATCAAGCTTGGGATCTTCAGTGTTCTCGCAGCACGAATAAACGAGATGAATAGACCGATATCCGGACTCTTTCGGCTCCGTGACATAGTCTGTCGTCCGCAAATGGCGGAAGCCTGGCGTTTCTCCCGTCGCGAGTAAAATGTCCTTCAGGTGCTGCGCCTCTGCCCATGACCCAACGACGGCACGCAGGCCGCCGATATCCTGCATTTTCGAGAGCTTCATGTCTGGGTATCGGCCCAGTTTGCGAATCATGGTCGGGATGCGCTTTAGCCGGGCAACTACAAGACTGGAATGGTCCGCAGCACGCGCCCTTGGCTCCAAGATTTCGCGAAACTTTGCGATCACGGCCTGATGGGCAGTGCGCCAGCGCTCAACGATTCCATACGCCTCCAATTCCTCGTCGGAAACGGTCATCGGCTCGCAGAGAAGGCGACCGGCCCTATCGACAGCCTTTCGGCTTTGCCACGGCAGATTTCGGACTTCAGCCATCACATACTCTCGCACGCTGAGCGGGGGAGCGCCTAACATGGTCCCCTCCCGCATGCTGCGTTAGGCGTCTTACCGAAGCGCTCTACTGCGTCCATGTTTCCGCGATCATGACTACTTGGGCATCCAGCGGACAGATCAAGATCGACCGGGCCGCAGAACACGTCCACGATCTCGCACGGCGCATTGACGCCTTCCGCAACGCCGACCCGTATGAAATTGTCCGCAATGATGATCCGGAAGGATGGAAAGGCACTGTCCTTACCATTCGCGTTCACCGCGACATTCCAACCGAGTGGAGCGCTATCGTCGCGGACGCCATCCACAACCTTGGTTGCGCCCTCGATCACCTTTGGAAGAATGCGACGGGGGCGAAGCCCGATAGTCGGAAGAATTACTTCCCCGCTACTACGACTGCCGATGAACTGAAAGCCACGCTGAGGCGAGAAAAAAAGAGCGCAGCGAATACGGCGCGCCAACTCCTCGATAGTCTCGACGCGTTGCGCGACAACAACCCGTTCTGGGCAATCAGGAAGTTCGACGATGCCGACAAGCACCACGCGATATCCTTGGTCGCGTGCCGCTTGCAGAGTTTCGCCGTTGATCTCACCCACATTGATGGCGAGCGTCTTGACGAGCCCAAGAGATTGGTCGTTGACCTTGACCCCAAGCCGGACCTCACTGTTGTCGAAGACGGCGCAGTACTCGCGCGACTCGCCAACACCCACGCGGAAATTGACATATACGACCATCTCGCCTTTGAGATAGCGTTCGGCAAAGGCGAGATTCTGGAGGGTAAGGCCGTCCTGCCAACGCTCGAGAGCCTCACGACAGCGGTCCAAATACTGGCTGGTGCGTTCCTCGCTGCTGGCCTCATTACCTGACACCCGACTGTCACTCAGAGGCAAAATGCACCTCCGGTGACGCCTGCGTCAAGTATGTTATTGCCAGCTAGGAGCTAGTGGACAAGGCACAGGGACAGGAACTCCCCGCTTAGCCGCGCTTGATCTGAACCAGGCGCTCTCTAGCGAGCCGACGCCCTGTCGGGGTCGCTGCCAAACCGCCTCCTGCGGTCTCGCGATAGCGGACGTCCATCGAGCGGCCGATTTCGCCCATTACATCGATGACTTCGTCAACGGGGATCTTGAACTCCACGCCGGCAATGGCGAGCTCGATGCCGGTGAGGGCGATGGCCGCGCCAGTCGCATTGCGGAAGACACATGGCAGCTCGACGAGGCCGCCGAGTGGGTCGCAGACGAGCCCGAGGGTGCCTTGCATAGCGAGGGCGGTGGCGTGACCGACCTGCGACGGCGTGCCGCCGAGCATTTCCGTGGCGGCGCCGGCGGCCATCGCGGCGGCCGCGCCGGTCTCGGCTTGACAACCGCCTTCGGCACCTGACAGCGACGCGCGCTCCGCGATGACTGCGCCGATCAGGCCGGCGACAGCCAGTGCGCTGACTAGTTCGTCGTCACCGATGTTGCGGGCGGCGGCGAGTCCGGTGAGAACGGCGGGGAGGACGCCCGCGCCCCCTGCCGTCGGTGCTGCGACGATGACACCCATGGCGGCGTTGACTTCCTGTACAGCGAGCGCCCGCGCGAGAATGTCACGGAAGGGCGTGCCGGACAGTGGACCGGCCGGTCCCGTACGCAACTTGGCCGCATCGCCGCCAACCAGGCCTGACGCGGAATACAGGTCGCCGGTCATACCCTGCGCCACGGCACTGCGCATGACGACCAGCGCGCGGAGGAGCGCTGAGCGAATATCCTCGACGGTGCGCCCCTGGTCCTTCGCTTCGGTCTCGAGCGCGAGCTGCGCGAGGGAGATCTTCTGAGCCTCCGCGTCACGGATGGCGTCGGCGAGGGATTTGTACATACTCAATGATAATGCTCGCGCGAGCGTCGCTTCCACCTCCTCGAACTGTGGGTCAGCATCGAATGGCGCGTCTTCAGGTGATTGTATTTTTCGCGGTTGCCGCCGTTGGCTGGACGGGTCACGCGCAGGCGCCGGCTCCACTGCCGCGCGACACGACGGACGCCGACGCGCGCACGCTTGCATGGTTCGCCTCAAACGGGTCGCCGATCGCGGCAATCGACGGTGCGCCCAACGGCGCCGACCTCGCGCGATGGGATGCCCTGACCAACTCGGCGCGAATCATCGGGATAGGTGAGCAGACGCACGGCACCAGCGAGTTTTCGCGCATGAAGCTGCGGCTCATCACGCATGGCGTGCTCACGCAGCAGGTGTCCGTCGTCGGTCTCGAGAACGTTCCGGCGCCCGTGCTGCCCATCAACCGATTTCTCCATGGTGAAGCGGCGAATGTGGATTCGCTCATGCTGGGGCTTTCGAGACTTTGGCGCACCGAAGAGCTGAAGTCCGTCATCATGTGGCTCCGCAGTCACAACGAAGCGCAACGGCGTCGGGGTGCGCGTGAAGTGGATATGATCGGGATCGATGTGCAGAATGGCGGTGGGGCGCGCGACAGCATGATGGCGGAAACGATTGTGGCTGCGATCGAGGCGCGTCCCGCTGGCGAGCGTGCGATGATCTGGTCGCACAACGTGCATGTCGCATACATACCGACGCGGATCGGACCGCAACTCAGGCGGATGATTGGAACGCGGTATGTCGCGCTCGGCTTCGCCACCGCGCGGGGCACGTATCGCGCGCACGCGCCGTCGGACTCCGGGCGAATGTTGTCGGATGGCCACGCGCTCGTACCATCATCCACAGGGAGCGTTGAGTTGAGTCTGTCGCGCCTGAGTGCGCAGGTCGGCGGCGTGGCGCAGTTGTATGATGTGCGGACGATCGTCGCCGACGCGCGGGGCGGCTGGCTCAAGACGGCGCGCGACTTTCACTTCATCGGGACGAACACCGACGAGAAGAGCGTGCAGGTGTGGAATGTCGGCGAGGCGTTCGATCTGCTGTTGTTCATTCCCTCGACGACCAGTTCGCGGAGTGTTCCCGGAATACAGTAGTTGGGCGATTTACCGCAGAGGGCGCAGAGGAGCAGAGGTCCGCAGAGGAACTGCAACTGCAAGTGCAGGCCCTTCGTTTCACTCAGGGCGACAAACGAGCGAGAACTGATAGTGCATGCCCTTCGCTTTGCTCAGGGCGACAAACGAGCGTCAGGGGAAACCACTCCGGTTGTTCTCCTGTCCCTCTCGTCTACGCGCTGACTTTATCGAGGCGAAACGCCCAGCGTACCCAGGGAAGCAGACGGATTTCGTCTCGCGTGTGCTCGCCCGGCGCTTCGTCCAACTCGATCACCATGAACGCGTCGCCACCACGCTCTTTTCTCGACAAACGCAGCGTGGCAATGTTCAGCGACTCCTCGGCGAGGATGGTCGCGATGCGGGCCACTGAGCCCTTCACGTCTTCCGCGACGAGCACGATGGTGTGATGGTTTCCGGAGACTTCGACAGGGTAGCCGTCGATTTCCGAGACGCGCACGCGACCAGCACCGAGCGACGCACCGGTCATGGTCGCTTTTCGGTCGCCGCGTTCGACCGTCAGCCGCACCGTATTCGGGTGTGCGTCCTCGTCTTCGAGCGTTGTCTTTTCGAACTTGTAGGCGAGGCCTTCCCGCTCCGCGATCTCGAGGGCGTGGCGGATGCGCTCATCGTCGGGGCGAAAGCCCATGAGTCCACCGACGATCGCCTTGTCGGTGCCATGTCCTTCCCCAGTGCGTGCGAAGGAGCCATGCAACTCGGCGAGCGCCGATTCCGGCGTGCCACCGACGAGCCCGCGCGCGAGCAGGCCGAGCCGGCAGGCTCCCGCTGTGTGCGAAGAGCTCGGGCCGACCATGACTGGGCCAATGATGTCGAGCAGGGATACCAAGCTGAACCTCGGAGGTGCAGGCCCATCGCGACGCTCAGGGCGACAAAACAAGCGGGACTCGGGGTGACAACGCTACCCAACCTTGCGATGACGCGTCGGCTTCTTCAGCATCGGTTTCAGATACTGGCCGGTGTACGATGCAGCCACCGCTGCCACGTCTTCAGGCGTACCAGTCGCGACGATCGTGCCGCCGCGCGTGCCACCGTCCGGACCGAGATCGAGAATCCAGTCGGCGGTCTTGATGACGTCGAGATTGTGTTCGATTACGAGCACCGTGTTTCCGCGATCGACGAGCCGGTGCAGCACTTCGAGCAGCACGCGTACGTCCTCGAAGTGAAGGCCGGTCGTGGGCTCGTCGAGGATATAGAGCGTGCGGCCCGTATCACGCTTCGACAGCTCGGTCGCCAGCTTGATGCGTTGCGCTTCACCACCGGACAGCGTCGTTGCGCTCTGGCCTAAGTGGATGTAGCCGAGTCCGACGTCGACCATCGTGTCGAGCTTCTGCTTGACGCGCGGCTGGTTCTCGAAGAATCCCGCCGCATCTTCAACGGTCTGTTCGAGCACGTCGGCGATACTGAGACCGCGGAAACGGACTTCGAGTGTCTCTCGGTTGTACCGCTTGCCCTTGCACACCTCGCACGGCACGTAGACGTCCGGGAGAAAGTGCATTTCGATCTTCACGAGTCCGTCGCCCTGACATGATTCACAGCGGCCGCCCTTCACGTTGAACGAGAAACGTCCGGGACCGTAGCCGCGAATCTTTGCTTCCGGCAGCTCGGCGAACAGCTCGCGAATGGGAGTGAAGAGCCCTGTGTACGTTGCCGGGTTGGATCGCGGCGTGCGGCCAATCGGGCTCTGGTCGATGTCGATGACCTTGTCGATGTGCTCGAGCCCCGTGATGCGATCGTGCAGGCCGGGAATGACGCGCGCACGATAAAAATGTCTCGCGAGCGACTGGTGCAGGATATCCTCGATGAGCGTGCTCTTTCCCGACCCCGACACGCCCGTGACGGCGACGAAGAGTCCGAGCGGAATCTCGACGCTCACATTACGCAGGTTGTGCTCACGCGCATTCTGGATGCGAATCATCTTCTTCGAATCCGGTGCGCGGCGAAGCGCCGGCGTCGCAATCTCCATCTCGCCGCTGAGATACTTGCCGGTGATCGAGCGGGCATTGTCGATGATCTCGTCGACGGAGCCGGACGCGATCACTTCCCCGCCGTGCTTGCCGGCACCGGGCCCCATGTCGATGACGTGGTCCGCGGCGCGCATGGTCTCTTCGTCGTGCTCGACGACGATGACGGTGTTGCCGAGATCACGCAGCTGTTCGAGCGTCGAGAGCAGCCGCGCGTTGTCGCGCTGGTGAAGCCCGATCGACGGTTCGTCGAGGATGTACAACACGCCGACGAGGCGTGAGCCGATCTGCGTCGCGAGCCGAATGCGCTGCGCCTCGCCGCCGGACAGTGATTCCGCCGAACGTCCCAGCGTGAGATAGTCGAGGCCGACGTCGACGAGAAAACGAAGCCGCTCGCGCACTTCCTTGAGGATCGGGCCGGCGATTTCCGGGTCGAGACCGATCAGACGCTGCTCATCCTTCACGGGTACGGTGTCGAAGAACGCGAGCGACTCGGTAATTGCCAGATCGACCAGCTGGCCGATATTGCGCCCATCAATGGTGACGGCGAGCGATTCCGGCTTGAGGCGATGCCCGTGACACTCCGAACAGGGAACAGCGAGCATATAGGCCTCGAGTTCCATGCGGACCATGTCGGAGTCGCTCTCCTCATAGCGGCGCTCGACGTTGGCAATGATACCCTCCCAATTCGTCTCGCCCTTCTTCTTCTTGCTGTTTCCGCCGTCGCCGTGGAGCAGGCAATCGCGCACGGACTGCGTCAGTTCGCCCCACGCGGTATTCAGGTCGAACTTGAACTGCCTCGCCAGCGTCGGCAGCACCACTTTCCGCAGATATCCGGTTGGCTCACCCCAGGGCAGCACGACACCCTCGAGAATCGAGATGCGCGCGTCGCCGAGGACCAGTTCCTCGCTCACGCGGCGCCGAGTGCCGAGGCCTCCGCACTTCGCACAGGCGCCGAAGGGCGAGTTGAACGAGAAGTGTCGCGGCTCCAATTCGGGCATCGAGATGCCGCAGACTGGACATCCGTACTTTTCAGAGAAGGTCTCGACTTTGCCCGTCTCCGCGTTCACGACCTCGACGAGACCCTCGGCGAGCTTGAGCGCCGTCTCGATCGAGTCGGTGAGGCGGCCGCGGTCGTCTGCCGTGACGACGAGACGATCCACCACGACGGACACATCGTGGTTTTGGCGCCGATTGAGCTTCGGCGGGTCAGCGACTTCGATGAGCGCTCCATCCACATAAGCGCGAATGAAGCCCTGTTTGCGCACCGACTCGAACAGCTCGCGAAACTCGCCCTTTCGCCCCTGGATGAGGGGAGCGCGCACTTCGATCTTTGTGCCTTTCGGCCAGCCGAGGACCGCCTCTGAGATCTGGGCGGGACTCTGGCGCTGGACAGGCCGGCCGCACTGTGGACAATGCGGGGTACCGGCGCGGGCGTAGAGCAGACGCAGGTAGTCGTAGATCTCGGTGACGGTACCGACCGTGGAGCGCGGATTGTGGCCAGCGGTCTTCTGCTCGATGGAGATGGCCGGCGACAGCCCTTCGATGGCGTCCACATCGGGCTTTTCCATCAGCCCAAGGAACTGGCGGGCATACGCGGACAGCGACTCGACGTAGCGACGCTGGCCTTCGGCGTAGATGGTGTCGAATGCGAGGGAGGACTTCCCCGAACCCGAGAGCCCCGTGATGACGGTGAGCTTGTCGCGGGGGATGGTTACGTCCACGTTGCGCAGATTGTGCTCTCGTGCGCCGCGGACGATCAGTGCGTCTTCTGCCATAGCCCGATAAAGTTCGCTTCAGGACCGGGGACAGACAAGTCGCGGGACGGCCGCAACAGCAGGTGCGGGCCCTTCGGGAAGACGCAGAGGGCGCAGAGAGGCAGAGGGCGCAGAGGAAAACAGGCAAGAACGAGCAGAACAACGCATTAGATTTATCGGCGAAGCCTCGCGCCCAGAATGCCGCGCGATGCCGCACGTCCTTCCACCGCGCGTTTGACGCGTCTACGTACGAGGCCATGCCGCACACTGACGCCATCGTCGTGATGACCACGCTCTCCTCCGCCGAGGAGGCCGTCAAGCTCGTGCAGACGCTGCTCGAGCGGCGGCTGATCGCCTGCGGGACCGTGTTCCCCGGCGGACGCTCCCTGTATCGGTGGCAGGGCAAGATCGCCGACGAACAGGAAGTGGTGGTCCTGCTCAAGACTCGGTCCGCCCGACTCGAGACCTTGCAGCTGGCCTTTGACGAATTGCACCCGTACAAGGTGCCTGAACTCCTCGCACTCCCGGTCACCGCTGGAAACGCCAAGTATCTGGAATGGATCAATGGCGAAACCACCCTCGCGCTCGCCTGATCTCCTACGCCTCGATGAGCCGCAGCATGCCGCACCAGAATACCGACAAGAGTTCCGCCAACACGCAGGACACGCCACTCGAGGACCGCTCCGACCTTCCCGAGGCCGAACTTCCTCTTCCAGCGACCGATGAGCGCCCCGTCGTGCGTCCGATCGACCCGGTCGCGCTGTCGAACGACCAGCTGGCACGTGGAGAGATGAGCGGCGCGATGGCCACATTGCGCGCGGCCATCGTTCGCGAGCCCGGGAACGCGCGCGCGCGTGCGGCCCTGGCACCGCTGATGGCGAAGCGCGGAGATATCGAAGGGGCCCTCGCCGAACTTGGCCGGGCAATCGAGAGCGCTCCTGATGATGTCACCATCCTGTGCGCCCGCGCCGCAATGCTCGCGGCGCGCAGCCGCTACGATCTGGCCGAAGTCGACCTTCGGCGTGCGGCGCGCGCCGCGGACACGAGTGCAGAGGTGCACGTGCAGCTCGGAATGCTGTTCTCGAAACGCGCCCGGTGGCGCGAGGCGATCGAGCCGCTGCGCCTCGCCGTGGGGCTCGACCCCAACCTGGCCGACGCACACTACCACCTCGGCGAAGCCTACAATCACATCGATGATCTCCCGGCGGCCCTCGCGTCGTACGAGGCCGCGGCAGTCTTGCAGCCGACGAATCTGCGCGCGCTGAAGGGGATCGGCATCGTGCTCGACCGCCTTGGACGTCCGGATGAAGCCGCAGCCGCCTATCGCCGGGCGCGGGACGCGCAGAAGCGGTGACCGCATGAGAACGACGCTCGGGAAGCGTGGTGTTGCGGCCGTCGCCGTGCTGGTGCTTTGGTTGACGGGACTTGGCCTTCTCACGCAGCGGGAGCTGTTCCGCCCTCATACCGAACGCTTTGCGGAGGCAGGGCTTCGCATCACCCCGGGCGCCACCTTTTTCGCCGTCCTGCAGCGCGGCCAGCAAATCGGCTTTGCGTCGACGAACATCGACACGGCCGACGGCGGCATCTCGGTGCAGGACTATTTGGTGGCCGATTTGCCGGTCGCGGGCAAGCTGCATCGCGCGAGTGCCCGTACGACGGTTCGCCTGTCGCGGGCACTGCGCGTATCGAGCTTCACCGTCGACATCGATGCCGGCTTGACGCCCATGAAGGCGACAGGCACGGTGCTCGGCGACTCTATCTTGCTACTCGCGCTGCGTGGCGTGGTGGGTCAGGTGGCGGACACCCAGCGCATTCGGCTGAGCGGGCCGATTCTGCTCCCGACGCTGGTTCCCCTCGCCGTGGCGTTGGGCGAGACGCCGAAGGTCGGGGCGAATTACACGCTTCCGCTCTTCGACATCACGTCGATGGCGCCGAAGGAAGTGCGCATCAACGTGCAGGCCGAAAGCCTCTTCGTGCTTCAGGACAGCAGCGTATTCGACACACCCTCGGCGCGGTGGGTCGGAGCACTTCCTGATACCGTTCGCGCATGGAGACTGGCGTCTGACACGAGCGGCGGAGCGACGACGGGTTTCTCCGGGTGGGTCGATCATCAGGGGCGCGTGGTGCTCACCAATCAACTGCTCGGTTTGACGCTCGAGCGGCGCCCGTACGAGGTGGCCTTCGAGAACTGGCGCATCGATGGGGCGAAGCGTGGCAACAGCGTTTCCGCGGACGAGGACATCTACGAAACGACGGCGATCAGCGCCAACAAGACGATCCGGAAAGACCTCGAGGAGCTGAAGGTGCGGCTCACGGGCGTCGACCTCGGTTCGTTCGACGTGAAGGGCTATCGGCAACGCCTTCGCGGGGACACGCTGACGATTACGCGCGAGGCGCCGGCCGCTCTCAAGGCGGCGTATGCGCTGCCGCAGGGCGCGTGGAACACCGTGATGAGCGTCTTCATGGATCCGGAGCCACTGCTCGAGGTGAAGAGCCCGGAGATCGCGACGCTCGCCCTACGGTTGCGCGGAACGGAGACGGATCCGCGCATCGTCGCTGAACGAATCAACCGCTGGGTGCACGATTCACTCGCCAAGAAGATTGCGGTTGGTGTCCCATCGGCGCTGGGAACGCTCCACGCGCGAAGTGGTGACTGCAACGAGCACTCACAACTGTACGTCGCGCTGGCACGCGCCGCGGGTATCCCTGCCCGCGTCGCCGCGGGACTGGCCTTCCTCGATGGAAAGTTCTACTACCACGCGTGGCCGGAGATCTGGTTGGAACGTTGGGTCGCGGTGGACCCCACCTTTGGGCAGTTTCCCGCAGACGCGTCGCATCTCCGCTTCACCATCGGTGGACTCGGTAAACAGGCCGAGCTTCTGCGTCTCATGGGCGCGCTCCACATCGACGTCTTGTCCCAGCGATAAGTCCCCGCCGAACTTCATTTTCAACGCAAAAGTATGATCAGCCTGCGGCAGCTCACGAAGCGGTATGGCAGGACCTTCGTCGCGGTAGACGCGATCGATCTCGAAGTGCCACGCGGCGAGTTGTTCGGCTTTCTTGGCCCCAATGGCGCCGGCAAGACGACAACGCTTCGGATGATTGCCGGCATTCTCAAGCCGACGTCGGGGTCGATCTCGATTGCCGGCGTGGACTTGAGCGCAGATCCCATCGGAGCGAAGATGCGGCTGGGATTCATTCCTGACCGGCCGTTCATCTACGAGAAGCTCACTGGAGGCGAGTTCCTTCGTTTCGTCGCGGGCCTCTACGAGCAGGAGGGTCCGGAAGTCGAGCATCGCGCACGTGAGCTGCTGGCGCTTTTCGATCTCGAAGAGTGGCGCGATGAGCTGGTGGAGAGCTACAGCCACGGCATGCGGCAGAAGCTCATCATCTCGAGTGCATTCGTGCATCGGCCCGAAGTCATCGTCGTCGACGAGCCGATGGTGGGTCTCGATCCGAAAGCGGCGAAGATCCTGAAGGACCTTTTTCGCGAGTATACACGACGCGGGCACACCATCATGATGAGCACGCACACGCTCGAGGTGGCGGAGACGTTGTGCGACCGGGTCGCGATCATTGCGAAGGGGAAGATTCGGGCGTGTGGGACGATGGACGAGCTCCGCGCGACTGCGCAGGAAGGGTCGAAGGGCCTGGAGCAGATCTTCCTCAAGCTCACGGGCGAGAACGCGGCGCGCGAACTGGTCGAGGTTCTGGATGCCTGAAGCCGGCGCCCGGCCGGACCCGAGTCTTGGTTTCGTTCTGCTGCCCAAGTGGCTCACGGCTCGCTCGCGCACGATGGCGGGCGAACGGGGGCGCAGCGCGCGCTTCACGATCCTCGGCTTCATCGGCCTGCTGTTCTGGGGCTTCATCTACACGGTGTTGTACAAGTTGCTCGTGTACTTCCGCGGTGTCCCCGACCTCGGGCCCTTCCTCGCGGGCAAGCTCCTTGGCCTCATCCTCATCGGTTTCTTCTCGATTCTGCTGCTGTCGAACATCATCACCGCGCTCTCGAGTTTTTTCCTCGCGAAGGATCTCGATTTGCTCGTCGCGGCGCCGGTGGATTGGCTGACGCTCTATGCGGCGAAGTTGCTGGAGACGGCGATCGCGTCGAGCTGGATGGTCCTGCTGATGGCTGTGCCGATCTTCGCGGCATTCGGCGTGGCGTATCACGGCGGCTATGGATTCCCCGTACTTGTGCTCACGGTGTTCCTGCCTTTTCTGTTGGTGCCGGCCGTTCTCGGTAGTGCGACGACGTTGATTCTCGTCAATATTTTCCCGGCGCGGCGGACTCGGGACATACTCAGCGTGATCGCGGTGCTCGCCGCCGGCGGCATCGTGTTGCTGTTCCGTATCGTGCGCCCGGAACGGCTCGCGCGACCGGAGGGGTTTCGGTCGCTGGTGGATTTCGTCACGATCCTCAGAACGCCGACGTCGCCATTCCTGCCGAGCGAGTGGGTGCAGCGTGCCGTGCTGGGATGGCTGAATCACCGCCCGGATTACCTGCCGATCTATTTGTTGTGGAGCACCGCTGCTGCGGCATTTGTGATCGGTTCACTGGTGCATCGCGCGCTGTACATGGATGGCTTCAGCAAGGCGCAGGAAAGTGCGCAGCGGTGGGCGCGCAACACGGCAACCAGGCGATTTGGATATTGGCTGCTCAAGCCACTCGGTGTGTTGCGTCGCGAGTTGATGCTCAAGGAACTGCGATTGTTCTTTCGTGACACCACGCAGTGGTCGCAACTGATTCTGTTGGCGGTGCTGGTGATCGTCTATGTATTCAACATCAAGTATCTGCCTTTGCGGGGCGAAGGCATCACGTTCTTTCTCGTGAATGTGATTCCGTTCCTGAATCTCGTGCTGGCGGGTTTCGTGCTCGCGTCGATCGCGGCGCGGTTCATCTTTCCGTCGGTGTCGCTCGAGGGTCGCACTCTGTGGCTGTTGAAGTCGAGTCCAATGCCCGTGAAGGATCTGCTGTGGGCGAAGTTCTGGGTCGGGACGCTGCCGCTGTTGATCCTGTCGCTCGGGATCGTCGTCGTGACGAACGTGATGCTGCAAGTGAGCGACTTCATGTTCGCGGTGTCCGTCATGACGATGGCCTTGATGACGTTCGCGCTCTGCGGACTCGCGCTGGGATTCGGGACGTTGTTCCCGCAGTTCGAGACGGAAAACGCCGCGCAGATTCCTACGTCGTTTGGCGGGTTGCTGTTCATGATCGCGTCAGTGGCGCTGATTGCCGGGGTCGTGGTGCTCGAGGCACGCCCGGTGTATGGCTACATCGCGGCGAAGTACTATCGCACGCCGATCGAACCGACGGAGATGATCATCGGGTTCGGGCTCGCGGCGATTCTGTGTGTGGCCACCACGATCATCCCGATCGGCATAGCGAAGCGGCGGCTTGAAGCGGTGGAGCGGTAACGACGGGAAAGAGCGGAAGAACGGAGGTGCAGGCCCTTCGCTTCGCTCAAGGGCGACAAAACGAGCGGGAGCCAACCAACGCCTGCGCTCCGCTGTCAAACGGCATTACCCAATAGACTCAAGGCAACTCCACTCCTTCCGCAAGCGATGCGAAGAACCCTCCTGCTTGTCGCGTGCACCGGCCTGCTGAGCGGAACCGCGCACGCACAAGCGCCCGCTGCAGGCCCCCTCGCCCTTCTCCTTCCCGCCAGCACCCGCGCCGTTTCCGTCGGGAACGCGTGGGTCGCGTCGCGCGAAGACGCCTCGGTCTTCTACAATCCCGCGCAGATCATCGCCACGAACGGCTATGGCATTCGCCTGGCGCGCTACGGCGCTGGCGCGACTGTCGGTACGCTCACGAGCGCGTTCGCGATCGGGAACCTCAACCTCGGCTGGGGCGCGCAGTACGTCGGCTACAAGGTTCAGAGCAGCGCCGGCTATCCGTTGGCGCCCAGCGACATCCTGACGCGCGGCACGCGCAACGGGACGAGCCTGGTGGTCGCGACCGGCATCAACGCGGTGTTCAAGGGTTTTCGCACGGGCGCCGGAATGAAGTACGCCGAGGATCGCCTCGAGGCGTCCTCGCTCGGCGTGAGTCCCGACGCGCGCCTCAATGGACTCATCCTCGGCGACGTCGGCGTGTCGCACGGCCTGCTGTCCGGGCAGGCGGCGCTCGCGGTCCAGAACATCGGGCGCGATGACAAGATCAAACTGCCGGTACAGACATCGCTCGGTTGGACGCGATCGATCAACACGTCGCAGGTCGATTTCGCGATCGCCACGGAGGTGCTCGCGCGCAACGGATGGGTGGGCGGAGGCGGCGGCGCGGAAATGAGTTATGGGTGGCTCGAGGGGTACTCGGCGAGCGTGCGTGCGGGTGCGCATCGAACCGAGACCTCGGAGCAGCGACCCATTTCGCTCGGGGGAACGATGAACATGGACCGCCTGACGGTCGAGTACGCGTTGGAGTTTTTCGCTCGCGGCCAGAATGCTCACCACTTCACATTTCGGTGGCGCTGACGATGACCCACACACGCTGGCTCTCCTCCGCGCTTTTCGCCCTTCCCTTGCTCGCGTCATGCTGGAGACAGACGCTGAAGCTCGCGAAGGATGATTCACCTGTCGTCCTCTCGCATCAAACGATCACGGCGCAGAATCCGGCCGATTCGGGCCCGATGAAAGTGATCCGGATGTACTACGGCAGTGGGACGGACAAGGCGCGTTCCGTCTTCCGCGATTCCGTGACGCTGAAGACAAAGCCGGTCGACATCTCGCCCTTTGCCTCCGTGACACCGGAGGCCGCCGACGCCCGCAAGGCCCATTGGGGCTTCGACATGAAGGCGGTGCCGCTGAATGGCCGCGTGTGGTATCCGGAGGGTCCCGGCCCATTCCCGCTCGTGCTCGTCGTTCACGGCAACCACAACCCGGAAGACTATTCGGACCCGGGGTACGGCTATCTCGGAGAACTGCTCGCGTCGCGCGGATTCATCCTCGTGTCCATCGACGAGAATTTCATCAATGGTCTGTCAGGCGAAAACGACGGGCGCGCGTGGCTGCTCCTCAAGCACCTCGAAGCGTGGAAGAAGTTCAACGACTCGACTGGCAGCCCGCTGTATCATCGCGTGGACATGAACAACATCGCGCTGATGGGACACTCGCGCGGTGGTGAAGCGGCCCCGCTTGCCGCGACGTTCAACACGCTCAAGTACTATCCCGATGATGCGAAGCAGAAATTCGGCTTCAACTTCTCGATCAAGTCCGTAGTGTCCATCGCGCCGGTCGACGGTCAGTACAAAGCGTCGGGGCAATTCACGCCGCTCGAGAACGTGAACTATCTCGTGATCCATGGCTCGCACGATGGTGACGTGTCGACGTTTCACGGGTTGCGCCAATTCGAGCGTCTCCGTTTCACGGACGGGAAGCCGTGGTTCAAGTCGGCCTTCTACATGTACCGCGCGAACCACGGCCAGTGGAACACCGTCTGGCAAAACAAGGACAATGGTCCGCGGAGCGGACGCTCGCTGGATCTGCGCGCGCTCATCGATCCGGAGGAGCAGCGCAAGTTCGGCAAACTCGTCATCTCGGCGTTTCTCGAGGCCACGCTGCACGGGAAGAAAGAGTATCTCCCCCTCTTCCAGGACCATCGTACCGCGGGCCACTGGTTCCCGAAGACGATGTACATCACGCGTTTCCAGGAGAACGGCTACGAACCGTTGGCCGAGTACGACGAAGACATCGACGTGACGACGGGAACAGTGCGCGGCGTGGAGTTGATGGGTGACAGCCTGGCGACGTGGAAGGAAGGCGTCCTGCCATACCGTTCCCGTGGCGATGACCAACGACACAACGGCGTGTGGCTCGGCTGGAACAATCGCATCGGCGGGCCGGACACGACAAAGATGGGGAAGCCCGCGTCGTACACGATCACGATCTCCGATTCGCTGCGGCTCGCGCGCAAACCGGACATCAATAGTGCGATCTACCTGTCGCTTGCCGGCACGAATGACAAGCCGGGGCCTCGCGCTGCGCCGAAGGACACGACCAAGCCGGATACGTCGGCTGCGGGCAAGGCCCGCGCGAAATTCGTGGCGGACTCCATCAAGAAGAACACGCCGCCGCCCAAGAAGGCGGAACCGGACACCATTCCCATCGAGATCACCGTGGAGTTGGCTGATTCGGCGGGACACACTGCGAAGCTCCCGCTCAGTCGCTTCGGCACGATCCGGCGTCCGCTCGAGACCAAGGTCTACCGGCGGGACGGGCGCGACGAGGCACGCTTTGCGACGATGTTCGAGTTGGTGCCACAGACGTTCGTCATGCCGCTCGCCGACTTTGCGAAAACGGCCCCGACATTCGATGCCGGGCGGCTCAAAACGATTCGCCTCCTCTTCGACAAGACGATGGCGGCGACCGTTGTCGTGTCGGACATCGGGCTGTCGACGAAGATCGATCCGGCGTTTCTCGCGGCGCCGTTGCCCTGAGTCGCGCCGAAGGGCTATTGCACGCCGGAATGGGACAGGGTCACCGCTCTGCGACCTTCGATGCAAAGCGGCGCGGCTGGCGATGCACCATCGAGCACGAACGTCCACGTTACGGTTGCACCAGCGGCGATCGTGTTTTCGTTGGACCATCCACTGACGCCGGACAGGTCGGGCATCGCCAGAACGAAACCCGAGTTACCGGCGAAGCCCATGCTCGCCGACGCAGAGATTTGCGCCGCGTTGTCGTTGTACTTCAGCGTCGCAGTGCCGTTGTACTCGGTGGACGCAGAGCCGATCGTGGCCTGAAGCCGCCTGTATGGGCCGGCCAATCCCACAACGGCGGGAGCGGCAACGACTGGCGCCAATGCGACGGTGCGATTCCCCAACGTGTGAAAGACGGCACTCGCCGTGCGTCCGCGCGTGCCGGCAACGGCGGTCACCGTGAGCAGGTGAAAGTCCGTTTCCCGCTGAAGTACGGAGGGAATTCCGCGAAGCGTGGCAACCGGTGACGCCGACGCATAGAGCACGTTGACGTCACATGCCTGCGTGGTGAGGTAGCTCATCGCGTGGTTGATGACGTCACCTTGCTGGCCGGACACGGTAAGTGAGGCGGCGTCGGTAACGAATGACTCCGGCCCGAACATGGAGACGAGGCCGAGTGATGCACCGTTGGGCAGGTCCAGATCGCGGCGAATCAGCGCGCGATACGACGCACCAGTAAACGAGAGTCCATAGGCGATGAGATCGTGGACTCCCTCGCGTATGCCGGTGATCGTGAAATTGCTCGCGGCGTAGGACGAGGTCGCGCTTCCTCCGCCGAGTTGATACAGGAACGACTCCGTCGGATTGGTGGAATGCACCGCGGAGCCAGTCACTGTTTTGGTCTGCACGGGGGGAGCACACATGTCGAACGGCCGCTCCGAGAGCTCGGCCAGTGTCATGTAGCGCACCGTCGTCGTGCGTCCTTCCCGAAACGCAAATGCGCCGCGCGGCGACGTGACGGAGAACTGCACCTTGCCACCGGACGGCAAGAGCTGAGTCCAGGCGCTATTGCCGTCCTGCCCCGCGACCCACGCGGGAGGCGAACATGCACTCCAGTCGAGGGTGACGTTGCCTGTGCCGATGCTGATCGGCCTGACGGTGATATTGATCGTGACGCCTGGTGCCGCCGGGGTGGGCAGTCCGTCTGGCGTCGCACGCACGACGATGTCGTAGTTTCCCGCAGGCACTGTGTTGGCGACCACAATCGCAAGCGCGGCCGAGGTCCCTGTCATAACTGACGGCTGCGCGGTCACGGTCATCCCGGATGGAGCGCCTTCTGAAGTCAGCGCCAATGCTCCGTCATACCCGTTGCGTGTGACGGCCACGTTGACAGTTGTGGTCGAACTCGGCGTCACCGTGATCGATTGAGGACTCACGGCCAGCGAAAAGGCGGCGGGCTTCACGGTCAGTGAAACGGGCGTGATCGCGTCGGGCACTCCCACCCCGCGACCGCGCAGCGTGAGGGTGGATGTGCCCACCGGTACCGACGCGGACACGACGAGCGTCGTCTTCGCGGTGTTCCCGGAAGCCGACGCGGGCTGAAAAGACGCCGTTGCACCTGCTGGAAGTCCCTCGAGCTGCAAGAGGACGGGGCCGGCATACCCATTCCGGTTGATCACGACGTCGGCAGTCGTGACCGACGCCTGCGAGAGAACGAAACCGCCACCCACGAGGACCTGGAGCGGATCACTTGTCACGGTGATCGAGAGTGGAATCACCTGTTCGGCGATGCCGGTCGCCGTGGCGCGAAGGGTGGCGGAGTACACGCCGGGATCGACATCACCCGCGACCATGAGCGTTGCCGACACACGGTCGCCTGCCGTGGGGTTGGCGTCGAAGGCCGCGCTGATGCCGGATGGACCTTGCAGCGACAGGGATACCGGCGCTGTCACGTTCGTGCGCACGATGCCGACCACGAAGGGTGCGATACCGCCACGCACAACCGCCATGGAAGCGCTGGAGAGCGCCAATTGAACGGCCGGCACCTCGACGACATTGAGCACGAGCGGCGTCGTGGCATCGCTCAGGCTCGCCGTCCGGCCGCGCAATGTGAGCAGGTAGGAGCCCAACTTCGCTCCCGGCGCGACGCGAAGCACGACCGTCGCCGTTGTCGTCTGGTTTGCGCCTAACTGCGTCACCACGGATGCCGTGACGCCCTCCGGCAGTCCTTCCACTGTGAGCGCGATGTCTCCGGTCGTCGAGCCAGTGCGCGTGATGGTCGCGACCACCGTTTCTTCTCCGCCAAGCGGCACGCTCAGCGGCGACTGCACGCCGACGGACAGCTTTCCTGAGACGGGAGCAGGACCTTCGAGGACCCTGTCGATCTTCCCGCACCCCACGAGCAGCGTCGCGCAAGCGGCGATCTGCAGGAGTCGGCGCAGAGGACGGCGAGGGCGGGACATGTTGCCTTAGATGCCGCCCGTCTGCCTGAGGGTCACCGTTCGCCGACCCTCGGCGCAGGCGGATTCCGCAGACGACGCGCCCTCCAGCGTATACGACCAGGAGACCGCCGTCGTCGCCGGAATTGCGTACGCGCTCGACCAACCGGTTGCCGCACTCATGTCGGGCATCGCGATGGTGAAGGTCTGCGTCCCCGTGTACGCCTTCGTTGCAGTCACGTTCATCACTTTCGAACCGTCGTTGTAGCTCAGCGTCGTCAGGCCGTTGTACTCTGCGGCCAGGATACCAAAGCTGGCCTGCACGCGCTTGTAACTGCCCGCGAGGACAGTGACCGTTGGCGCGACAATCACGGCGGGCAGCGCGATCGATGACAGGGAGAGCGAGTGAAATGCCTGTGACGTCGTCCGCGTGCGCGTGGCGGTGATGCCCCGCGCGGTGAGAAGGTGGAAGTCACTCGGTCGCTGGAACGCCGCGGGTATTCCATCGGCTCCGGTGGTGAGCGCCGTTGCCGTGACAGTGGCGAGCGGGTTGACGATGCACGCTGGCGTCGTCAGGTAACTCATGGTGTGGGTATAGGTTTCCGTACCGCCTCCGGCCACGACCATGGTAAACGGCATCCGAGCGAGCGGGAACGATTCCGGGCCATCCATGTTCAGCAACCCAAGGGAGCCGCCATTGGGGAGGTTGACATCGCGCCGAATGAGGCCGCGCAGGGTGAACGAGAACGTCGACGTTCCGAACGCGATGAAGTCCTGCGGACCGTCGCGCACACCGGAAATCGTGAAGTTTGGAAGCGCCGCGCTCGACGTCGCCGTCCCACCACCGAGCAGGTATGTGTAGAGCTCTGTCGCGCTCGTCGAGTGAATCGTCGTTCCGACGACGGTCTTCGGTCCCGGCAGCTGCGGACACATGTTGATCGGTCCGCTCGCGAGTTCGGGAAGTGTCATGTAGCGGACCGTCGTCACACCGCCCTCGACAAACGCGATGGCGCCGCGAGCGGAGGCCATGGTGAACTGGGCCTTGCCACCAACGGGAATCTGCTGCGTCCACGGTCCAGTGCCGTCCGATGAAGCGACCCAGGCTGGAGGCGTACAAGCCGACCAGTCGAGCACGACATTCCCGTTGCCGACCGCGACCGGCTTGATCGTAATCGTCACGATGGCCGCTGGCGCCGCTGACACGGGGACGCCGACCGGCGTCGCACGCAACGCGACGTCGTAGGTGCCGGCGGCCACGTTGCTGGCCGTCGTGATGTTGAGTGTCGCCGTGGAGATGCTCAGGCTCGCCGGCGAGGCACTGACGGTCAGCCCTGCAGGCGCGCCTTGAGCCGACAGCGTCAGCACACCATCGTACCCCGATCGCACGACGCTGATGGTCGCGGACGCCGTCGCTCCCGGCGTGAGCGTGAACGACTGCGGCGCGACGGCGATCGAGAAGGCCGCGGGCTTCACCGTGAGCAACACCGGTGTCGTGACATCCGGAACGCCCGCACCCCGACCGCGCAGGACGAGGTTGTAGGCGCCCTCTGGCACCGTGGCGCCTATGGTCACCGTCATGACGGAGGACGCTCCCGTCGTCGACGGCGCGTCGAATGCAGCGGTCGCTCCCACAGGCAACCCTTCGAGCGTCAGGAGGACCGATGCCGAATAGCCAGCGCGGTTGATCACCAGGGTGCGTGTCGCGACGGACGCCTGCGTCGCAACGATATCCGACCCGACGAGTACCTGGAATGGATCGTTCGATACGTTGACCGACAAGGGCAGCGTCTTCTCCGACAAACCAGCCGCCGTGGCGCGTAGCGTGGCGGAGTACGTCCCCGCCGCAACCTCTGGCGCGATCGCGAGCATGGCTTGCGCCTGATCACCCGTGAACGGGTTGCCGTCCATGGAGAGCGAAATGCCCGCGGGCCCCTGAAGGGAGACGGAAACGGGCGAGGTGTAGTTCGTGCGGGCGACATTCACGACGAACGGTGCCACGCCTCCACGGATGACCGCGAGAGAGGTCTTCGACGCGGTGAGCTGAATCGCCGGTACTTCGACGATGTTGAGGACCAGCGGGGTCGTCGCGTCGCTGACTCCCGTGCCCCTCGCGCGGAGCGTCAGGAGGTAGGTACCGAGCTTTGTGTCCGCCGAGGCGCGCAGCGAGACCGGGGTGGTGGTGATCAGCCCCGACGTGGCCGGCGGTCCGACCGTCGCCGTGACGCCGTCCGGCACTCCCTCGACAGTCAGTGCCGCTTCAGCGGTAAATGCCCCGATTCGCGTAATGGTTGCCGACACGGTCTGCTCGCTTCCCTGCGAGAGGTTCAGCGGCGATGCAACACCAACGGCGACCTTGGCAATGATGGGCTGGGGGCCTTCGAGCACCTTGTCGATCTTTTCACATCCGAACAAGGCAGCGGCGCAGAGCACCAGCGGGGCGAAGCGACGGAACACGACTTCACGGGTGGGAGGTTTCACAAAATACAGGCCGCCGTCCGACCCGTCCACCTTTCCCGAGCGCTGGCGGACACAACACTAAGCTTTCTTAATCATATTGCCGCGACGCCCGAGGGGTGACATTGTCGAGGAGGCGGAAGGCCCGGTGCACCCCAACCGTGGGCGCTGGCTCGCCTTCACGCCGCGGAGTTCCCCCCGTTACCGGCACATATCCCCACTTGGAGGTTGTCGTATGAAGGCGATCAAGTTGTTTGCTGTTGCGCTCGTTCTCGGCGCGACGTCGGTGTCTGCCCAGGTTCAGCAGGGCAAGGCCGATACCTCGAAGAAAGCGGCTGGCAAGATGGCAGCCAAAACCGACGCGAAGGCTGCTCCGATGGCGGCGAAGGCTGACGCGAAGCCAGCCGGCGCGATGGGCGGAAAGGCCGACGCAAAGGCTGCCCCGGCGGCTCCGGCGAAGGCCGACGCGAAGCCAGCAGCAACCACGGCGAAGGCAGATGCCAAGCCCGCCGCGGCCGCGCCAAAGACCGACGCAAAGGCCGCCCCGGCCGCTCCAGCCAAGGCTGACGCGAAGCCGGCTGCCGCCAAGCCCGAAGCAAAGAAGGACGCGCCAAAGAAGGACGCCGCGAAGAAGCCGTAGTGCATCGGGAACAGGAAACGGCGGCCGCATTCTCTCGAGTGCGGCCGCCGTTTCCATTTGCCTGGGGTACTACGCGGCGAGTTGCCGGCCGCACGCGCTACAGAATGCGGCACCTGCCTCACTCACTGGTGCTGCGCAAGAGCTGCACGCCCCGGGCAGATAGCATCCGCAGTTAGAGCAATACAGCGCGTCCGGCTCCGGACGCGTACCGCATGTCGCGCACGTCTTGAGGCGGCCACGATACTCCAGAACCGCCGCCTCGATCGCATCATCGCTCGAATCGTCGGGCGCCAGCCGGCGCATCGCGTGCAGCGCTCGTTCGGTGTAGCGGCTTTTGAGCTCCGCGTAGTCCGAATCAGAGAGCTTTCCCGTTTCCCGATCGAACTCGATCTCGCGCAGGGCGATGACCGCCTCGAGTTCGGCGGAGGGGGGAGCCTCCTTCGACGGAGCGGACACGGGAGTGCCAAACTGCGGCGATGCGAAGAGTGGATAGAGCACGAAGGCCAGCGCGCCGATGGCGAGCGTCGTGCCGAGGACGAGTGGCAGCATCAGTCGTCCCTGGCGATGGCCGCTTTGAGGCGCGCCATTTCGTCGTCGCTCGCGGCCACGGTTGCCGGCGTGTGTCCGTCAGCCGCGGACGGCGCGACTGGTTGCCGCTGCATGCGCCGCAGCACGGTCACGAGCGCGATCGCTCCCACGCCCAGCGCGACGGAAGGGACCAGGTAACCCGCCCAGTTGAAGCCTTCGCGTTTCGGCGCCATGAGCGCACGTTCGCCGTACGTATCGACGAACGCGTCGAGAATCTCCTGTGCGGAGTACCCTCCCTCGACGAGCGAAATGATGTCGCGGTGCATCGCCGGCGACACCTGGCAGGAAAAGTCGGTCGTTCGGCAGATGTAGACGTCGAGCGTGCAACCGCACTGACAGCGGATCTCGCGTTCGAGGGCGTCGCGTGCATCCGCTGTCATCGACGGTGCGGCGCCAGGCTTCGGAGGGCGGCGCACCGTTTTCGCCGCCTCCTGATTCATGTCGAACAGATTGGATGTGCCGCCAGTGGCCGGCTGTTGCGGCTGCGCCGTCCGTTGCGCGCGAACGACTCGCGCCGTCGCGAGCCCTGCGCCGCTCAGCGCGACGCTCGCCAGAAAATCCCGTCGTCGCATCAGTGTTCGGCCGCGGCCAGTTCGCGAGCTGGCGTCAGCGTCGCCACATATCCGCTCGGCGCACGCCTCTTCTCGGCTTGTGGCCACATGACGATCAAGCCGCCGATTGCCATGATGATACCGCCTATCCACACCCACACGACCAGTGGGTTGAAACTGATGCGGAGTTCCGCTGTCTCGCCGACCACACCCGCCAGAACGATGTAGAGATCCATCTTCGCCGACGAACGGATTCCAACTTCGGTGCTCGGTTCGAACTGGGGCTCGTGGTTGCTATCGAAGTGCTGGCGCTTCTCGCTCGACACGATGCCCTGCCGCACGCCGTCGCGAAACACTTCGAGGCCAACGGCCGTCACGAACCGATTGAGCGTTTCCGACGTTGAGACGCCCTGACTCACGAAGCGCCAGGTGTGTCCGAGCGGATCGACGAGTTCCTTCGTCTCTCCGGCCTTCATCTGGAGGTCGTGATCCTTCTTGAAGGCAAGGCCCGCAAAGGCGGCGAACATCACAACGATACCGGCATGCACGATGTAACCACCGTATCGGCGACGGTTGCGCGCGATCAGGCGCACGGTCGCGGTGAACAGCGCCTCACTGTGGATGGAGCGACGTGCGTTGATCCCTTTGTAGAACTCTTGTCCGATGGTACCGGCCACGAAGGCCGCCAGCGCATAGGCAACGAGCGCGTGACCATTCCGCATGCCGATCGCGATGAGCACGCTCCCTGCGAACAAGCCGCTGAACACCGGCACCGCGAACTGCCGCTTGAGGTTCGACGTCGATGCCTTGCGCCACGCGATGAGCGGACCGACACCGGTGAGCGCGAGCAGCAGAAGGCCGAGCGGGATGTTCACCGTGTTGAAGAAGGGCGGGCCCACCGTGATCTTCGAACCGCGCACCCACTCGCTGATGATCGGGAACAGCGTACCCCAGAGGACGGAGAACGAGATGCCGACGAGCACGAGATTGTTGTAGAGAAACGCCGCTTCTCGGCTGACCATGCTCTCGAGAACCGCCGTCGCCTCGAGGTCCTTGAGGCGTGTGGCCACGAGGTAGATCGTGGCGCCGGTGGTCAGGAAGAAGAACGTACCGAACCACGTTCCAACGGGCGATTGCGCGAACGAGTGCACGCTCTCGATGATGCCGCTGCGCGTGAGGAACGTGCCGAAGATGGACAGCAGAAATGTCGTCACGACGAGCGTGACGTTCCACTTCCGCAACATGCCGCGCTTTTCCTGGATCATGATGGAATGCAGGAACGCGGTGCCGGTCAGCCACGGCAGCAGTGATGCGTTCTCGACCGGATCCCACGCCCAGTAGCCGCTCCACCCCAGCTCGACATACGCCCACCACATGCCAAGGGTGATGCCGACGGTGAGGAAGAACCAGGAGATGAGCGCCCACCGGCGGACGAGCAGGAGCCAGGACGCATCCAGCTTTCTGGTGATGAGCGCCGCGATGGCGAATGCGAAGGGAATGGCCGCAGCGACGTAGCCCAGATACAGATTCGGCGGATGGATGGCCATCCCGGGGTTCTGGAGCTGGGGGTTCATCCCCTTCCCGTCTGCCGGCACGAAGGCCATGCGGTCGAACGGATTCGCCTTGAAGCAGGTGGTGGCGATGAAGAAAATGAGGATGAGCGCCAGCGTGCCGCAGGCCCACGGTGCCAGTTCGCGCGCCTTCTCTCGTGCAGACCAGATCGCGATCGTGGAGTAGCACGACAGAATGAGCGCCCAGAAGAGCATCGATCCCGCCTGCCCGCCCCAGAATGCCGTGAAGACGTAGATCTTCGGCATGTTCGCACTGGTGTGCGAAGCGACGTAGGTCAGGGAAAAGTCATGCGAGAGGAGCGCGGTCCAGAGCCCCAGCGACGCCAGGATGATCATGGCGCACGTAGCGTAGAGGCCGCGGCGACCGCTCGTGATCAAATCGTCGCGACCCATGGAGCCGCCGGCGAACGAGGTGATTGCCGACCACGCGGCCATGAGCAGCGCGACCCAGAGCGCCAACTCACCAATGAGAATCACGCGCGGGCCCCGGACTTGTATCCTGGGGTCCGCTTGTACTTGTCGCCCCCAGGTTGACCCGGAGCGTTCTCGTAGCGCGACGCGCACTTCGCAAGGAGCGTCGTTGCGTGGAAGGTGCCATCGGCGCCCATCCGCCCTTCGACGACGACGTCGACCCCATCGGTGAAGGTGTCCGGTGCAATGCCGCGATAGATCACGGGATAGGCCCGTGCGCCATCGGTGACATTGAACGCGTACTCCTTGCCACCTGGAATGCGCTTGATGGAACCTGGAACGACGCGCGCGCCCATCTTCACGCCGGTATTCCGGAAGGTCGGATCCGCGTTGAGCTTGGTCGCAAGCTCGGTTGGCGTGAGGTAATACATGCCGGTGTCCTTGATGGACGTCGCCATGAGGTAGCCGGCGGTCCCGAGCACGAGAGCGCCGCCGATCAGGAATTTTGTGCGAGGCGAGGACATACGTCGAATATAGCCGGGGCGGGGACGCCGGTTAGACTGGGGATTCCCTTACAAACGACTGCCGATGCGCCTTTGCGGACGCGACTTGTCACCCCAAGCGAGCAAAGCGAGTCGAGGGGTCTGCACGTCAAACCCAGAATGAAGGTGCAGATCCCTCGACTTCGCTCGGGATGACATGCATGTCTGGGCGCGCAAGACTATCTGGTGCGGACGAGGAGGACGGTCGCGGCACCGGCACCGGCCGCATCCCACGTGAGGTCCCTGATGCTGAACTCGCCCTTCACCCGCGCGTCGCGCATCTCCTTTCCCACGCCGACCGCCGCCGTCGTGATCGACGCACCGGCCAGCGACTGCCCGTGCGAGACGCCCGCAGCGCGCAGCGTTCCGTAGGACATGCTCTGCACGAATGCGGACGTGAAAAAGTGCTGCAGCTTGTCGGGCGAGAGCCACTTGTCACTCGGCACTGATGGACTTCCGAGCGAGAAAACGAGCCAGATGCCGTGCATTACGCCACGCTCCGCTTGGAAGTCAGCTTTCGGCCGAGACGATCGCCGATGAGCTCGAGTGACCGATCGAGGAGGGCTCGGTGCCCTGCCCCATGAATCCAGCTACTCGCTCCACTTGGGTGCGGCAGCGGGATGACGACCGTCCTGCGTCCTTCTACCTCGATCGCGTGCTCCTGTCCCACCGCTTCGTCGAGGGCAAGCTTGTCGAGAAAGTGATCGATGGCCAGGCGGCCAACGGGAATGATGAGTCGTGGGCGAATGATTCGTATCTCCGCCGCCAGCCAATCACCACAGCGAGCCCGCTCCACCGGCGCCGGCACACGATCGCCTCGGCCGCTCGGGTGAGGGCCCGGGTAACACCGGGTGATCGCGGCGATATACAATGATTCGCGAGCGGCCGGCTCACTCAACCCGGCGCGTTCCAACCACTGGAATAGCGTTTTCCCGGCTCGGCCCGCGAACGGACGCCCGCCGAGCAACTCGGTGCGGCCGGGCGCCTGACCCACCAGCATCGCCAAGGGTGCACGCGCGGCCGAGGCGATGGGCTGCACGCCCGGCGCCAACGCGCACCGGCGACACGCGGTCATGCTCGCGCAGTGTCGGTCCAGCTCGGTGCGAAGAGACATCCCTGATTCTACCCGCGCGTCGCAGCGGAGTGCCCGTCGTGCACGAAATGATACGGCGTGCGCGAGATGCCTCGATCAGTGATAATCGCCGTGATGAGCTCGGCCGGCGTGACATCGAAGGCCGGGTTGTAGACACTGACGTCGTGCGGCATGGTCGCGACGCCGTGCACCTCGCGCAGTTCGAGCGCATCGCGCTGCTCGATGGCGATGTCAGCGCCTGATGCGGTTGCGGGATCGACCGTGGACCATGGCGCCGCGACATAGAAGGGAATGCCGTGATGCCGCGCGGCGATCGCGAGGCCGAAGGTACCGATCTTGTTCGCGGTATCTCCATTGGCGGCAATGCGGTCGGCACCAACGATGACCAGATCGACCGCCCCCGTGGACATCAACGACGCGGCCATGTTGTCAGCGAGTACGGTGACGGGAATCCCCGCTTGGCGAAGCTCCCACGCCGTCAGGCGGCTGCCCTGCAATAGCGGTCGGGTCTCGTCGGCGAACACCTGGGGCGAGCGCCCACATTGTGCGGCGAGATAGATCGGCGCGAGGGCGGTTCCGATTCCGCCCGTTGCGAGCGCGCCGGCATTGCAGTGCGTGAGCACGCGGGCGCCATGTGGGAAGAGCGGCAGCGCGTTCTCCCCGATTCGCTCACACATGGCGCGATCCTCGTCGAGAATCATCGTCGCCTCGCGCCGGAGCGCAGCGATCACGTTCTCCGCGCCACCCTCAGCAGCCTCGGCGACTCGGCGCATCCGAGCCATGGCCCACGGGAGATTGACTGCGGTCGGCCGTACGGCACCGATTCGCGTGCAAAGTGTAACAACAGTGGTGAGCAACTCTTCGCGCGATAGATGGGTCAATCCCGAGAGCGAGACGACGAGCCCCATCGCTCCGGCGATGCCAATAGCTGGCGCGCCGCGCACGGCGAGCGTCGCAATGGCATCGCAGACGTCGTCCGCCGTGCGGAGTTGACGCCGCACGAGGTCTTTGGGGAGAAGACGTTGGTCGATGATGTCGACGGCATCTCCTGAGGCAGACCACTTCACCGCTTCGACGATTGCCATACTGGAAAGTTAGTGTGGCGGTGGTGAACTTGTGACGAGGCGATTCTTCGGATTGGCAGGCCTTTCAGTCTGGCCGTTTCCGATGCATCCGATCAATCCGCTCCTTAAACGAAAGGAATTGCTTGAGGAACGGATTTGACGGATGCGCCGGAAACCGCTCGGATACGTTTCCGTTCATCAACGCACCTTTTGCAATCGATATGCGACTGAGACATACCTTCGCGCTACTGCTGTTCGCCTTCGGGACGCCGGTCCACGCCCAATCGAATCAATCCCCGCTCAACGAGCGGCTGAGAAACGACACATCCGTCGTCCGCGGCGAGCTGCCAAATGGCCTCCACTATTTGATCCGTCGCAACACGATGCCGCTCAAGCGTGCCGAGTTGCGTCTCGTGGTGAATGCTGGATCGATTCTCGAGACGGAGCAGCAACGCGGACTCGCGCACTTTGTCGAGCACATGGCGTTCAACGGCACGCGGCGCTTCCCCAAGAGCGACATCGTCAACTATCTCGAGCGGATCGGGATGCGCTTCGGTGCGGACCTCAATGCGTATACATCGTTCGACGAGACGGTGTACGAGTTGACCGTACCGACCGACACCGCACGGCTCGTGGATACGGGGCTCGACATTCTCGAAGACTGGGCGCACGGCCTCGCCTTCGACACTACGGAGATTCGGAAGGAACGCGGAGTCGTTGTCGAAGAGTGGCGCACGGGACGCGGCGCGGAAACACGCGTCCAGAACAAGCAGTTCCCCGTCATGCTGCATGGCTCGAAGTACGCAACGCGCATCCCCATCGGCACCAAGGAGAACCTCGAACACTTCCCGGCTCGCCTGGCCAAGCAGTTCTATGACGACTGGTACCGTCCGGACCTGATGACGGTCATTGCCGTCGGCGACTTCGACGCGAAGGAAATGGAGGCCAAGATTCGCGAGCGCTTTGCGCGACTCACCATGCCGGCGAAACCGAAGCCGCGCACATACGCCGCGGTTCCGGACCATGAGGAGACGCTGGTGTCGGTCGAAACCGACGCCGAGTACCCGTCGTCGTCGATCTCCTTGCTGTGGCTCAAACCGAAGGACAGCACGCGCACGGTGGGCGACATGCGCCGCCAGTTCATCACCTCGCTGTATGATGGCATGGTCAACGCGCGCTTCGACGAATTGACGCAACGGCCGGATGCACCATTCGCGTATGCCGGTTCGGGCCGTGGATCGATGGTCCGCACGCGCGACGCGTACCAGTTGGAAGCGGGGGTCAAGGAGAGTGACTTCCTGCCCGCCGCAGACGCACTCCTCAATGAGGCGGAGCGTATTGCGCGCTTCGGCTTCACACAGACGGAACTCGATCGTCTCCGCACGAACTACCTTCGCAGCCTCGAGCAAGCCTACGCCGAGCGCGCCAAGACGAACTCGAACGTCTTTGCTGGTGCCTACGTCGGCGCGGCGCTGAGCAACGCGCCCATACTCGGCATCGAGCAACGGCAGGCATTCGCGCAGCGACTGCTGCCAACGATCACCCTGGAAGAAGTCAACGCCGTCGCGCGTTCATCGTTCACGACGAGCAATCGCGTCATTCTCGTTGCCGCCCCGAAGAAGCCAGACGTCAAGGTGCCGACGTCGAAGTCACTCCTCGCCGTTTTCGAGAAGGCCAAGAGTGCGAAGCTCGTCGCGTTTGTCGATTCGACGTCGGACGCACCGCTCGTCGCAAAGTTACCGCAGGCCGGACGTGTCATCAGTGAGCGCACGGTGACCGGCACGGATATCATCGAATGGAAGCTGTCGAATGGTGCGCGTGTCCTCCTCAAGCCCACGGACTTCAAGGCCGACGAGGTGCTCTTCGCGGCGCAGAGCCCTGGTGGTGAGTCGCTCCTGCCCGACAAGGATGTGATCAACGCGGACCTCTCGAGCGTTGCACTTTCCGTGAGCGGCGTCGGCGCGTTCAATCAGGTCGCGCTTGGGAAGAAGCTCACGGGCAAGCGAGCCGGCGTGAGTGCCAGTCTCGGCGAACTGAGTGAGTCGCTCCGGGGGTCAGCCTCCTCGAAGGACATCGAGACGATGTTCCAGCTCGCGTGGCTGCGCATGACGCAACCGCGCATCGACTCGAGCGCATTCCAGGCGTTCAAGAATCAGATGCGCGCGATGCTCGCGAACCAGCGCAACTCGCCGGAATCCGTCTTCGGCGACACCATCACCGTCACCATGGCGCAGCATCATCCGCGCGTGTGGTTGCTCTCACCGGCACTCCTCGACTCCGTCAATTTGCAGCGCGCACTCGCCATCTATCGCGACCGATTCGCCGACGCGAGCGGGTTCACGTTCTACCTCGTCGGAAGCTTCAAGCCGGATTCGGTGCGGCCGCTCGTCGAACAGTATCTCGCGTCGCTCCCCTCACTCAACCGCAACGAGAGGCCGCGCGACACCGGCATCAAGCCGCCCGCGGGCGTCATCGAGCGCACCGTCTACAAGGGCGTCGAAGCCAAGGCGCAGACGGAGCTGATGTTCACAGGAAAATGCACGTACAGCTACGAGAACCGTCAGGTGCTCTCGGCGCTGCGTGAGCTGCTCGACATTCGCCTGCGCGAAGCGCTGCGCGAAGACAAGGGCGGTACGTACGGCGTGAACGTCGGGGCGAATTGCCGTCACATCCCCACAGAGGCGTACGAGATCGGAGTGTCTTTCGGGAGCGCTCCGGAGCGAGTCGAGGAGTTGACGAAAGAAGTCTTCGCCGTGATCGACAGCATCAAGGCGGGTGCCGTGAGTGATTCGAATCTCACGAAGATTCGTGAAATGCGAATCCGCGGCCACGAAACGTCACTGCGGCAGAATGGCTCGTGGCTGTCGGCGATCATGGACGCGGATGAAGACGGCCGAGATCAGCGCGATTTCCTGCGCATTCCGGAGTTGGTCAACGCGGTAACGAAAGAGAAGATCAGCGAAGCGGCGCGGTTGTATCTGCGTCGAGAGAACTATGCGCGGTTCACGTTGCTCCCGGAGAAGAAGCCGAAGTAGTTGAAGTCATGCACGTGTAGAGGGCTACGGCTGCGTGCAGACCACCACCGTCTCTTCATCCAACGTTGCGTCGTACTCACGCGTCCGCGGACACGCCCTCGGCGCTGCAACGAGCGTGAACACGAACTTTGCGCGGACGAGTTGGCGAACGGTGTCGCGTCCGACGCGCGCTGGCTCGGCGGTCCATCCGACGATCGCCTCGCGGACTGCGGCCTCGAACAGCTGATGACTCGACTGGAAGATTCCGATTGATGTGATATCCGCGCGTCCGTTCTTGCCGACAATGAATTGAAGCTGAACCGTTCCGGGTACGCCGGCCGCAACGAACACCTTCGGATACCGCGGAACAGGCGACCGTGTCCAATGGACTGGCTTCGTTGTCTGGCAGGCAACGAAAACATTATCATTCGACACTCCATTTTGGACCGGAGGCGGGCAGTCGACTGCCTGCGCCGAGGTGACGCGACTCTTTCCTAACGCCGCCCGACGCGCGAGGAGCGCTGAATCCGAAGGGGTATGCATCAAGCCTGCGGCGTAGGCGGAGTCCGCCGCTGCCGGCCTCCCCAGCTGTTCGAGGGCCACGCCGAGAAACAGCGCGGCGACCGGGGTCGACTCCGAGTGCAACAGCGTGCGAGCCGCCTGGACGACAGCCTCGGGCCCGCTCGCGCGCCCGACCGCATCCAGATAGAGCGCAACGAACCCGGGTTCGCTGCGGGCGTCGCCGTCGCGGAGCAGCGGCGCGAGGGTCTTCTCTGCCGACGCATATCGTCCGGTGGAGTACAAAACCTGACCGTACTCGAAGCGAATCTGTCGGTCCAAGGGCGCCATCGCATTCGCGCGCTCGAGCAAGGTGAGCGCTGCGGCGGTATCGCCCCGCGCGCGAGCGTCCATGCCCAGCAGCTTGTAGCTCAGGTGCTCGTTGGGCGACACCTCGGCCAGCCAGGTCCACAGCGCCCGGTGGCTCGTCCATGCAACCGCGTAGTGCGTTCCGTAGATCGCCGAGCGGGCGATGACCAGCGCACAGATGACGGCCGACGCGCGCCGGATGAAGCGGGGCATCACTTCGAGCACTAACGCCAGCAGCATTGCGACGCCGACCGTCGCGCCAAAGAGCGTTCGATCGGAAAGAATCTGTCCCGTCGGGGTAATGAGATTTGATGCGGGAAGATAGCTCAGTACGATCCAGCTCGTCCCGACCAGCGCACGCCGATCCCCACGTTTGGCAGCGAGGACAGCCAGCACGCTCAGGGCGAGAACGACGGTCGCGCTCAGTAGCGCCAACCCTCGTCCATTCTCGGGGAAGGTCGTCGGCCCGTAGTATGGCGACAGCGAGGTTGGCCATAACAGCATTCCGGCGACGCGCGGCCAGAGCGACATCATCGCACCCAGGCGGCCCGACGTCGTCAGGCCGCTCAACCCCTGCGCGGCGATGGATCCGTGTGACACCGGACTACCAAGCACGACGAGGCGCACGAGCACAATCGCGGAGACGGCAACGACCGACGCGAGCACGAAGCGGGCGTGCCGCCGGACGAAGTCTCGCATCGGGACGTGCTCTTGGGCGGCGGACCACCCCCATGCCGTTACGAGAGCGAGCGGTACGGCAAGCAGACCTGATTCCTTCGCTGCGAGCGCCGCACCAGCAAGGAGGCCGAAGGCTACCGTACGTCCCCACTCAGCGCGTGCCGATCGCGTTTCGTCGGATCCACCGAGGAGAGCAGTGAGTCCTACCACACAGAGAACGACAACAAGCTCCGACGTATTCGCGACGCTCGCCGCAGCTTCGATGTGCAGGGGGTGCGTCGCAAACCATGCTGCCGCGACAAGCGCTGGCAACGCGCCAACTCCCTTTCGGATGAGCCACCAGGCTGCCAGCGCGGTGAGTGCGGTGAGGATCAGCGCATAGAGATGAAACCATTGCGCCGCGCCACCGGTGAGGTTCCACACGACGGAGAGCAGCGCGAGTTGCAGCGGACGATACAACCCGAGCGAATCAACGCCGTCAGAGGGCCAGTAGGGCGTCGTCCACACGCGAACGAGCGCGCCCCACCCCCGAAGCAGCGTGTTGTCCCGGATGATCGTCGTGTCATCGTAGATGAACTGCGCCCGCAATGTCGGCAACAGCGGCACGACCGCCAGCAGCATCACGAGAATGCGTTCTGGCGCAAAGCGTCGCTGCGTATGGGAATCGTCGCTAGGCTCGTTCACGGGATAGGAAACTAGCGTCCCGGCATGGGCTTTTCTCCTGAGTTGCTCGCCGAGCCATACATTGGGCCGAACGCCGCACCGTTCGAGGATCGAGCGGCCCGCGGCGCGCCGTCGTTGGGCATCGTACACGCACGCAGGCTCTCCCCGCCACTTTCCCGGTCATGGACGCATCATGTCGCGCCCGCGCGATTGCTCTCTACTTGCCGCAATTCCACCCGATCCCGGAGAATGATGCCTGGTGGGGGCGCGGCTTTACTGAGTGGACGAACACGGCGAAGGCCAGACCCTTGTTTCGTGGGCACTACCAGCCCCACGTGCCCGCGGATCTCGGGTTCTATGACTTGAGGGTCGCGGAATCACGAACGGATCAGGCCATCATGGCGCGCGAGCACGGTGTCGAGGCATTCTGTTACTACCATTACTGGTTTGCCGGCCGGCGCATTCTCGAGCGCCCGTTCACTGAGGTGTTAGCGAGCGGCGAACCCAACTTTCCCTTCTGCCTGTGCTGGGCCAATGAGAGCTGGACCGGCGTGTGGCACGGATCGCCAGGCACGACACTGATCGAACAGACGTACCCGGGCGAGGAGGATCATCGCCGTCATTTCGAGTCCCTGCTGCCGGCGTTCCTCGATCCGCGGTATGTCAGGACGGACGGCCATCCCGTGTTCCTGGTCTACCTGCCACGACAGTTGCCCGATACAGGGAAGTGGGCCGACCTTTGGAGGTCGTTGGCGGCAAGGGCGGGCCTGCCGGGACTACACCTCGTCGCGGTAAATCACACGCTGGTACCGGAGCCAATCCCCGACGGTTTTGACGCACGAATGCTGCAGAGATTGCCGACGGACCGCCTCTGGTATCCGTGGTCGAGCCCGTTCCGAAAGGTGTACCGGAGAGTCTCGAAGGCGTTCGGGCGGCCGGCCATCTACGCATACCGCGATGCGGTCAGAACGATTCTCCCTGATCGCCTTCCAGACGATCGTTCCTACCCGATGGTGTTGCCGAACTGGGACAACTCACCTCGCTGCGGCGCCCGCGGAATCACGCTGCATGGTTCGACGCCGGAGCTGTTTCGGGCGCACCTTCGGCAAGGGCTCGATGTGGTCCAGACACTTCCGGCCGAACGTCGGTTCCTGTTCGTGAAGTCGTGGAACGAGTGGGCGGAGGGAAATCACCTCGAGCCCGACGTGCGTTTTGGCCGGGGTTATCTCGACGTCATGCGGGATGAACTTGGTGTCACGTCTGCGGGCTGTAATGTGCCGCCATCAGCCACCACGCGGTCCAATCGTTTGTGATCCCGAAGTCTTCGCGCTGATCTGAAGATTGAAGTTGTTCGGCGTGCGCGTGTGAAAGCTCTTGTAGGTGGCCGTGTGGATGTTCTTCTCGACCTCCGGCGACGTCGCGATGGAACCCGTATCGACCTGCGCCTGAAGTCCGCGCTTGCACAGCTCTGCCGCGACCGCGTCTGGGTCGAACGGCGTGATGCCGAATGAGATATGGTCCATCGATGCGCTGCGCGCGGCGGGGAGGTTGAACGCCGGCGACAGCGCATTGCCGCCACGGATGAGCAGACCGCCGATATCCGGTGCGATCGTCGTTTCGTTCTGGCTCCCTTCATCGCCGAGTCCCTTCCAGCCGAGGAGCGCTTCATAGAACGCCACCGTCTCCTTGTAGCTGGTGCACCGGAAGGAGATGTGGTCGAGATACATCGTCTTCCATCCCGTGGACTCGAACGGCGCCGGCACGTTCAGCTTTCCGTTCGCCGGCGTGGTACGGCGGTTTTTCTTGTTGCCGTTGCTCATCTGCACGTTCAGTCCGTCCGGATCCTTCACGTGGAAGCTTCGGAAGTCGTTGCCGCTGTGGTCCGCCACGGGCGCGAGTCCGCGCGACTTGAGCGCCGCCTCCACCTTGTTCGTGTCCCACGGTGTGATGCCCCAGCAGAACCCGTCCCACGTGACCCCGCCATTTTCCACACCCGCGACTCGCGGCGTCGTGCACGCGGCCATGTGGCTCGCGTCCGCGGCGCCACCACCACCACCACCACCCGCTCGCCCACCGCGGCCACCTGTGCTATCCGCTCCGCCTCGTCCGCCGCCAGCGCCGCCGCCAGCAGCCCCGCCGCCTCGGCCTCCACCTCCGCCAGCCCGGCCGACGTAACCACCGCGGATCTTCACACCGCCCCAATCACCGATGTCCATGTAGATCTCGCCACCGGTGTTGCTGCGCACCTTCCAGCCGAGGAGGGCGGCGTAGAACGCGGCCTCGCGCTCCGGATCGGTGACCTGCATGTCGAAGTGATCGAGGAGCACCGTCTTGAACCCCGTGGGTTCGAACGGTGCCTTCATCGGCGTGTGATTGCAGACCGCGGTCGTGTCGCGATCGCGGCCCGCGCAGGAACCCTGCCCCAGGGCACGCGCCAGCGGCGCGCCGACGGCCGCGATACCAAGAGCCTGAAAGAGGCGTCGGCGCGAAATCGTCCCGCTGTCGTAGGCACCAAACAGGGATGACAGATCGTCCATGCGAAGCTCCGCGAGAGTCGGTAGAACCGGATGTTTCAAGTCGACGTAACTTTGCTGCCACGGAGGCCGGGTTCGCTAGGCCCTGTACAGAGTCGCTCACTTCGCTCGCTCGGTGTGACAACCCAGCTCATTCACGCGCTCCGCGCCGCCGTTCGGGAAAATGCGTATCGAGGAAACGAATCAGCGCGTGCTCCTCTGGAGAATGCGCATACGCATCCGGCCGCGGCGCTCGGCGCGCCGACAGCCGTATCGTCTCCCCCTCATCCACATAGCGCGCAATGACCAGCGGGTGGACGTACGACTTACGACAAATGGCCGGCGTGTTGCCAAGCTCCGACGCCACGAGTCGCATCGCGGTCGCGACATTGCGCCGCGCCTCGGTGTCCGACGCGGCGGCCCCCAGCTCGGCCAGCACCGTCGCAGCCCGCAGCGTGCCACCCCAGGTCCTGAAATCCTTCGCGCTGTACGCCACACCGAGCGTATCGTGGAGATACGCGTTCACGTCCCGAGCGCTCAGATCGCGCCAACGGTTCCCGTCCTTGTAACGGAAGAGCCGCGCGCCCGGCGAACGGAGTTGACGCGCCACCAGACGGGCGAGCTCCCTGTTCGCCACGAACTGGCGCTGCTTGATCGAACGTTTGCCCACGTAGGTGAACACCGCTCGGCCATGTGCCACCTCCACGTGGCGTTTCCGAAGCGTTGCGATGCCGAACGTCTTGTTCTCCTCCGCGTATTTTTCACCTCCAATCCGAAAGAAGCTCTCGCTGATGAGGCGCACCACCGCGGCGGCGACTGCACGCTTCGACGGCGTATTTGACGACGCATGCGCACGTATTCGCTTGCGAAGACTCGGGAGCTCCTTTGCGAGTTCACGGACGCGGTAGTACTTCCGCAGCTGTCCCTGCTCGATCGCGCGTGGGTGATACCGGTACTGCTTTCGCCCTTTGACATCGATGCCCCATGCCTGAATCTCGGCGCGCGCACTTTGCGCGATATGGACATCGCTCCAGCCTGGCGGCACGACGAGCGACGTGATGCGTGCGAGAGTTCGCGCGTCGCGCACCGGGCGGCCGGATGCCGTGGCGTAGTGAAAGTTCTTGTTGCTGCCGAGCCGGGTGATCCATTGCGTCATGTGGCGAACTGGGGGGCAAGTTGGAGGCCGAAGCAGTAGATTCCGCGAATGTCCTACGAGCTTCTTGCCTTCGACATCGCGGACCGGATCGCCACGATCACGGTCAACCGTCCGGACAAACTCAACGCGCTGAACGACGCGCTCATGCTCGAGCTCGGACGAGCCGTCATGGAGGCACGTCGCGACCCTGCGGTCGGTGCCATCCTCCTCACGGGTGCGGGCCGGGCATTCGTTGCCGGCGCGGACATTGGCGAACTGGTGGACCAAAGTGCGACTGCCGGAAAAGCGCGCGCCGAGCGTGGCCAGCGAACGTTCCGGCTGTTCGAAACCTCGCCGAAGCCGACGCTCGCGGCGGTGAACGGCTTCGCGCTCGGCGGGGGCTGCGAGCTCGCGATGGCGTGCCACATCCGCATCGCGAGCGAGAAGGCGAAGTTCGGCCAACCCGAAGTGAAGCTCGGCATCGTGCCGGGATATGGTGGGACGCAGCGCCTTCCGCGTCTGGTCGGCAAAGGCCGCGCACTCCAGCTCCTGCTCACGGGAGAGATGATCGACGCGGCGGAGGCTTATCGCATCGGGCTGGTGAATCGAGTCGTCGCGCCCGAGGAGCTCATCACCGCGTCGCGCACCCTGCTCGCGACGATGCTCGAACAGGGTCCCCTCGCCATCGCGCATTGCATCGAGGCCGTCGATCGTGGTCTCGACATGGGGCTCGATGATGCCATTGCCCTCGAGGCATCGCATTTCGGGTTGCTGTCGGCCACCGAGGACAAGGCCGAGGGGATGCGCGCATTTCTCGAGAAGAGAGCGGCCGTCTTCAAGGGCAAGTGACATTCGCCGACAGCGCGGAGCGCGTCGAGCTTCGCTCGCTGGCACTACGTGATTTTCGCAACCTGTCGAATGTCGAGTTGCACTTTCCTCCGCTCGGCGTGGTCGTTGTCGGCGACAACGGACAGGGGAAGTCGAATCTGCTGGAGGCGATCTACTACTTACACCTGCTGCGATCGGTGCGCGGCGCGCGTGATGCGGACGTCGTTGCGTTTGGGGCGCAGGGCTTTCACATCTCCGCGCACGCACAGGGCGGCGTCTATCGCGAACTCACTGCCGCGTTCGTGAAGCAGGGCAAGCGCAAGCGCGTCAAGCTCGACGGCTCCGAACCGGCGCGCCTCAGCGATGCACTTGGCGCGCTTCCGTGTGTTCTCTTCTCTCCCGCGGATCTCGAACTGATCGCCGGCGCGCCGAACATGCGGCGGCGATACCTGGATATTCTGCTGGCGCTTTCGTCTCGCCGGTACCTGCATGCACTCCAGCGCTATCGCCATGCACTGGCGCAGCGCAACGCTGCGCTCCGCGATGCGTTCAAGGGGCCGCACGGACAGGCCGAGCAGCGCGTGTCGGTGTGGGAAGCGCCGCTTGCAGAACACGGCGCGATTCTCTGGCTGGATCGCGTCAGCTGGGCGGAGCGAGCGGCGTCGCGCTTTGCCGATGTGTGTGCGGCGATCGGTGAACGGGCTCCGGTCACATTGCGGTACGCGTCATCGCTCGAACCCTCTTCGCGCGAATTGCCGGATGTCACCATGGCACTCGCGCGCGGTCTCGAGCAGCGACGCGCGCTGGATATCCGCCGCAGCCTGACACACACGGGACCACATCGAGACGACATGCTCATCACGCTGGCGGGGCGCGAATTGCGGGCGTTCGGGTCGGCGGGGCAACAGCGAACCGCGGCGATCGCCCTTCGCTTGCTGGAGGGAGAAACACTTCGCGAACAAATCCGGGTCGCTCCGATGTTGCTCCTGGACGATCCATTCGCGGAGCTCGACGTGAATCGCTCATCGCGGATTCTGGAGTTGCTGGCGGAGCAGTCGATGGGCCAGACGATTCTGACGGTGCCGCGCGAAAGTGATATCCCGCCTGCACTCACGCAGTTGGCGCGTTGGCACATTTCGGCAGGCGTGATCACGGAGGGCGCATGAGTCCAGCGAAGAAGAAACCATCGTCGCTCGGTGATGTGCTCGAAGGTGTCCTTCAGAAGGCCGGCATCGCGCGGCGCGTGGAGCAGGCGGGAATCATTCCTGAATGGAGCGCGATCGTCGGGCCACAGATCGCCGCCGTGACGGAACCGCAGTCGATCTCGATGGACGGCACGCTCTTCGTGCACGTGACGACCAATGCGTGGATGATGGAGTTGTCGCTGATGGAGCCGGAACTGCTGCGCGCGGTGAACGCGAAGCCGGATCGGATGGACGTGAAGAAGATTCGGTGGTTGATCAAGAGAGGATAAGCATCGCCACCGACGCCGTGGCCGTTTCAGAGTTGTGCGCATTCAAGCAGTGCCTCGGATTTAGGAGCGGATCGAACGATCCGTTCCTCAATCGAGAACGACATTTTCAACTTATTGTGGCGACTTCACCCGAGGCCATTCTGCCGGAATTATCGTAGCGTCATAAGTCATTAATTTCCAACAGCTTACGTAAATACCGAGCTGTTGCTTTTGACCGCGAAAACCGCTACATTTCCAAGATTATCCACCATCCCGATTTTCGGTTCCTCTTCGGGTATCTTTTCCAAGAGCGGAGTTCATGACGAAACCGAACGACAAGCCCACGCCGACTGGGTACGACGCGGGTCAGATCACGGTATTGAAGGGGCTCGAAGCGGTCCGGAAACGGCCCGGCATGTACATCGGTTCCACCTCCGAGCGTGGGTTGCACCACCTCGTTTATGAGGTCGTGGACAACTCCGTCGACGAAGCGCTCGCGGGGTTTGCGGACAAGGTCAGCGTCATCATTCACGCCGACAATTCCATCACCGTCGAGGACAACGGCCGAGGCATCCCGGTCGATATCCATCCGGTGGAGAAGATTCCGGGCGTCGAGTTGGCGATGACGGTGCTGCACGCCGGCGGAAAGTTCGACAAGGATTCGTACAAGGTCTCCGGCGGCCTGCACGGCGTCGGCGTGTCGGTGGTGAACGCGCTCTCGGAAATCCTCAAGGTCTGGGTGTGGCGCGACGGCAAGGAGTACTACATGGACTTCATGCGTGGCGACACGCAGACGAAGCTCAAGGTGCTCGGCGAGGTGAGCAAGAAGAAGACGGGCACCAAGATCTGGTTCAAGCCGGATCACCTCATCTTCACCGAGCTGACGTACAACTACAGCACGCTCGCGTCGCGCCTCCGTGAACTCTCGTTTCTCAACAAGGGCGTCACGATCACGCTCAAGGACGAGCGGCTCGAGCAGGAGAAGGAAGAGACGTTCCTTGCCAAGAACGGACTCCGCGAGTTCGTGCAGCATCTCAACGCGAATCGAAAGGCGCTGCACAACGAAGTGATCTATCTGGAAACGACGAAGGACGACGTCGGCATCGAGCTCGCGATGCAGTACAACGACGGCTATCAGGACACCGTCTTCTCCTTCGTGAACAACATCAACACGCACGAAGGCGGCACGCACCTAACGGGCTTCAAGAGTGCCCTCACGCGCGTCATCAACCAGTACATCCAGAAGTCGTCGATGTCGAAGAAGGACAAGGAAACCGTTCTCTCCGGCGACGATGTTCGGGAAGGCCTCACCGCCGTGCTGTCGGTGAAGGTCCATGAGCCACAGTTCGAAGGACAGACCAAGACGAAACTCGGCAATTCCGAAGTCGAGTCCGCGGTCAAGACCGTCGCGAACGAGTGGCTTGCCGCCTATCTGGAAGAGCATCCGCGCACGGCGAACATCGTCATCGACAAGGCGATGTCCGCAGCGCGCGCGCGCGAAGCCGCTCGCAAGGCGCGTGATCTCACGCGTCGAAAGAGTGCGCTCGACGTCGGCAACCTGCCCGGCAAGCTCGCCGATTGTTCACTCACCGACCCAGCGCTGTGCGAGATTTACCTCGTCGAGGGTGACTCCGCAGGCGGCTCCGCCAAGCAGGGTCGCAAGCGCGAGTTCCAGGCGATCCTGCCGCTGCGCGGCAAGATCATCAACGTCGAAAAGGCGCGCATCGACAAGGTGCTCTCGAACGAGGAAATCCGCACGATCATCACGGCGATCGGCACGGGCATCAAGGACGAGTTCACCCTCGAGAAAGCGCGGTACCACAAGGTCATCATCATGACCGACGCCGACGTCGATGGGGCGCACATTCGTACGCTCCTGCTGACATTCTTCTACCGGCAGATGAAGGAGTTGATCGACGCCGGATACGTCTATATCGCGCAACCGCCCCTCTTCCGCGTCGCAAAGGGCAAGGAGGCGTACTATGCCTACGACGTCAAGGAGCGCGACGAGATCGCGAAGCGGATGTCACCGGACGGGAAGACGGGACTCAACATCCAGCGTTACAAGGGGCTCGGCGAAATGAATGCCGACCAGCTGTTCGACACCACGATGGATCCCAATACCCGCACGCTACTCAAAGTGAACATCGAGGACGACGTTGAGTCCAGCGGCGTATTCGTCACGCTGATGGGGGACGAAGTCGAACCGCGACGCATTTTCATTGAAGCCAACGCGAAGTTCGCGTCGAATCTGGATATTTAGCGCCGAACGTTTAGACCGTGTTTCATGGGGGCGAGCTCACACACGAGCTCGCCCCCATGCGTTTGCATCCACAAAGGCTTGAGCGAAAGCGCGCATTTGGGCTTCATCTTGCACATGGCAGTGTCCGGTTGTGGCTGCCACGCAGTGTATGCGCTTTCAAGCCACGCGTCGCTGTCCGCTCCTGCCAACGACGCTCGAGCGCGAAGTTCATTGTACAGACTGTGGGTAAGAACAGATGCGTGCCGCCGAAGGCCGTACTCCCGCACCGCCCGAGGGAATCCGGGACATCCGACACAGGGAAGCACTCTTGAAGACGGGCGCGCTTCATCGCGCGATTTTCAACAGTGCGAATTTCTCCAGCATCGCCACAGACGCGAAAGGCGTCATCCAGATCTTCAACGTCGGCGCTGAGCGGATGCTGGGTTACACCGCCGCCGACGTCGTCGACACGATCACGCCCGCTGACATTTCCGACCCGAAGGAATTGATCGCTCGCGCCGAGGTGCTGAGTGCGGAGGCCGGTGTCTCGATTCTGCCGGGCTTCGAAGCCCTCGTGTTCAAGGCCTCGCGCGGCATCGAGGACATCTACGAACTCACGTACATCCGCCTCGACGGCAGCAGGCTCCCCGCCGTCGTATCCGTGACCGCGTTGCGCGACGCCGATGATGGAATCATCGGCTACCTGCTCATCGGGACCGACAATACGGCACGCAAACGGGCGGAAGAGGCATTGCTCGAGGCCGGCGCGCTCCAGAGCGCGATCTTCAACAGCGCCAACTTCTCGAGCATCGCCACCGACGCCAAGGGCGTCATCCAGATCTTCAACGTCGGAGCCGAACGCATGCTCGGCTACGCGGCGGTGGACGTCGTCAACAGGATCACGCCAGCAGACATCTCCGACCCACAGGAATTGATTCACCGGGCGGCGGCCCTGAGCTCCGAAGCCGGGACACCGATCACACCGGGATTCGAGGCGCTCGTGTTCAAGGCCTCGCGAGGCATCGAGGACATTTACGAACTGACGTACGTGCGCAAGGACGGCAGTCGTTTTCCCGCCGTCGTCTCTGTGACAGCCCTGCGCGACGCCAGGGGAGCGATCATCGGATACCTGCTCATCGGGACCGATAACACGGCGCGCAAGCAGATCGAGGAGGAGCGACAGAAGCTCGACCAGCGGCTGCGTGATCAACATTTCTATACCCGATCATTGATCGAGTCGAACATCGATGCACTGATGACGACCGATCCACGGGGCATCATCACGGACGTCAACAAGCAGACGGAGGCACTGACCGGCTGTACGCGCGATGAACTCATCGGCGCGCCGTTCAAGGACTACTTCACCGACTCGTTGCGCGCAGAAGCCGGCATCAATCGCGTCCTGAATGAAGGCAAGGTCACGAACTACGAGCTCACGGCCCGCGCGCGCGATGGCACGCTGACCGTCGTCTCCTACAACGCGACCACCTTTCACGACCGGGACCGCAGGCTTCAGGGCGTGTTCGCCGCGGCGCGCGACATGACGGAGCTCAAGCGCATCGAACGGGCGCTCCAGCGAAAGAACATCGAGCTCGAAGACGCGAGTCGCATGAAGTCGGAATTCCTCGCGAACATGTCGCACGAGCTTCGGACACCGTTGAATGCGATCATCGGTTTCTCCGAAGTGCTCCGCGATGGACTCATGGGCGAGATGAGCGATCAGCAGCGCGGCTTCATCAGCGACATCTTCAGCTCCGGCACGCATCTGCTGTCATTGATCAACGATATTCTCGACCTGACGAAGGTCGAAGCCGGCAAGATGGTGCTCGATCTCGAGCCTGTGCATATGTCGTCGCTGCTGACGAACAGCTTCTCGATCATCCGCGAGAAGGCCGCAGCGCGGCACATTCGCCTGACGCTCGATGCCCCCGACGACACCGGTACGATCATCGCCGATGCGCGCAAGGTCAAGCAGATCGTCTACAATCTGCTCTCCAACGCCGTGAAGTTCTCGTCGGAAGGCGGACACGTTGTGCTCCGCGCGCGACACGTCTCCCGCGACGCGGTGGGCAGACACGACGGCACCTGGCGGCACCGCACTGTTGCGTTGCGCGAAAGTCAGTTCGACGATTTCCTCGAGATCAGCGTCACCGATGGAGGAATCGGCATTTCACCAGACGGGCTGGAACAGCTGTTCACGCCGTTCACGCAGATCGACGCGGGACTCGCGCGCCGGTTCGAGGGTACCGGTCTCGGTCTCGCCATGGTCAAGCTGCTGGCGGAACTGCACGACGGCACGGTCGCGGTCGCGAGCGCCCCCAGCGCGGGATCGCGCTTTACCGTCTGGCTGCCATTGCGCTCGACGGTGGCGACGCATGGGGCGTTCGAACCTGAGCCGGACGTGCCGCTCGTCCAGGCCGTGAGCGGGGAGCGCGTCGCGCTGGTGGTCGAGGACGACCTCAAGTCGGCCGAACTCGTGCGCGTTCAATTGGAGGCGGAAGGGTTCACCGTCGTCCACGCATCCTCCGCTGAAGTGGCACTCAGGCTCGCGGTCGACCGGCCGCCCTCGTTGATCACACTGGATATCATGTTGCCGATGATGGACGGCTGGGAGTTTCTCGGCCGCATCAAGAACGTGGAGTCACTGCGGCACATCCCCGTCGTCATCATTTCGATCGTTGCGGATCGAAGCCAGGGCTTTGCGTTAGGCGCGGCCGCGGTGATGCAGAAGCCGATCTCTCGCCGCGAGCTCTACGACTCGCTGGCGGATCTGGGGCTGCTGCCGCTCGCCCCGGGTCGCATCCTGCGCGTACTCGTCGTCGACGACGACCCGAAGGCCGTCGACCTGATGGCCGTTCGCATCACGAGCCTGAATGGCACGGTACTACGGGCCTATGGCGGACGTCAGGCAATCGACATGGCCGGCCGCGAACTGCCGGACCTCATCGTGCTCGATCTGATGATGCCCGACGTCAATGGCTTCGATGTGGTTGAAGCACTCAGCGTGCGCCCCGACACGTGCACCATTCCGATCATCGTGGTCACCGCGAAGCATATCACGACCGATGACCGCCAGCGGTTGAACGGCAGCGTGAGCACCATTCTCGAGAAGGGCGAATTCGACGGAGATCGTTTCTCGTCGGAAGTGCGTCGCGCGATGTCGGGCCGGCGTGGTCAGACCGCATGACACTGGCGGTGAGAATCCGGGTGACGACATGACGCCGAGTCCCGCGTGGTCGCCTGACGTCAGCAGCCGCCCCTCGCGAGTGTTGATCGTCGACGACGAGCGCCACAATCGCCAGTTGCTGGAGGTCATGCTTCGGCCGGAGGGGTTCTTCATCGAAGTGGCGACGAGTGGCGAGGAGGCACTCGCGATGGTCGCCCACGAGCCGCCCGACCTGATCCTGCTCGACATCATGATGCCAGGCATGGATGGGTATCAGGTGGCGACCGCCATCAAGTCGAACCCCATCACGCGGAATATTCCGGTCATCATCGTCACGGCGCTCGATGATCGCGATTCCCGCATGCGTGGGCTGAGTGCCGGTGCAGAGGATTTCCTCACGAAGCCGGTCAATCGGTCGGAGTTGTGCGTGCGCGTCAGGAATCTGCTGCGTCTCAAGGCGTACGGGGACTATCACGACAAATACAGCCAGATTCTCGAGGGCGAAGTCGACCTGCGCACCGCCGATCTCGTCGAGAGCGAGCGTCTTTACCGCTCCACCTTTGACGCGGCTCCGGTCGGCGTGGTTCACATGGGGTTGGACGGTCGTTGGCTGCGAGTCAATCAACGGGTCTGTGACCTGCTCGGCTACACGCGGGACGAATTGGAGAACTCACGCATCAGCGAACTGGCCGATGAACAGTACGTCGCCATCGAGGCCAACCTGATCGCTCGGATGATGTCGGGAGGGGCGGACCATCATGTCGTCGACGAGATGCGCTTCAGACGCCGGAACGGCGGTTTCGTCTGGGCCCGCGTCAACGTGTCCGTGCATCGCGACGCGGAGGGTACGCCGCGGCACTTCATCTCCGTGATCGAGGACATCACGGAGCGTCGCGTGCTGGAGGAGCAGGTGCGGCAGGCCGGCAAGATGGACGCAATCGGGCAGCTGGCCGCGGGCGTCGCCCATGACTTCAACAATCTGCTGACGGTGATCCTCGGATTCACCGAGCTGGTGTCGGGCGATGCCAACACGGTCGAGCGACACGGCAAGGAACTGCACGAGATCATTCGTGCGGCCCGCAGCGCCGCCGGGCTCACGAAGCAGTTGCTCGCGTTCAGCCGCCAGCAGGTGCTCACTACGAGGCCCATCGACGTCAACGGCCTGATCACGGACATGACGGGAATGCTCGCTCGGTTGATCGGTGAACACGTCGACATCTCGCTTCGACTCACACCGGATATCGATTTTGCGCTGGCCGATCGGGGTCAACTGGAGCAGGTCGTGATGAACCTCGTCGTCAACGCGCGTGACGCCATGCCATCAGGCGGGCACGTGTTCATCGAGACGAGGAACATCGAGCTCGAGAACTCGGCGTTTCATGATGAGGCGATCGTACCGGGTGCGTATGTGATGCTTGGCATCACCGACAGCGGCACCGGGATGACGAAGGAGACGCAGCGACGGCTGTTCGAGCCATTCTTCACGACCAAGGAGACCGGCAAGGGAACTGGCCTGGGACTCTCCACCACGTATGGGATCGTCAAGCAAAGCAAGGGCTACGTGTGGGTGTACAGCGAGCTGAATGTGGGAACGACATTCAAGGTCTACCTGCCGAGATCGTCGACGCGCGTGTTCGCGACACCGGTGATTCCGACCGACATGATACTGGCGACCACGGTATCCGAGACGGTGCTGCTCGTCGAGGATGAACCGGCCCTGCTGAAGCTCGCCACGAGAATCCTGGAGAATGCCGGCTATCACGTCTTCAGCGCGAGGAACGGCAATGATGCGGAAAAGATGTATCACCAGCATGCCGATGCGATCCAACTCCTCGTGACCGACGTCATGATGCCGGCGTGTGGAGGCCCCGAGCTGTTCGCCAGACTACGGGCGGCCGTCCCGGAGTTGCCCGTGCTCTTCATGTCGGGCTACAGCGAACAATCCGCACGCCATCCCACTGGCGCGGAGGAGTTGGCCTCGTTCATCCAGAAACCGTTCACCGGTGCGGAACTGGCGCGAGAAGTCCGGCGCTCACTCGACCGGAATGGGCGCCGGCACGCGAAGCCCGCCAGTGCCGACGCCACGGCATCCACGCGGTTGGATACAATCTTGCCTTAAAGGGTGGAGCCCCATGCGAACACCAATTCATACGGATCAGATGACGGACAGTTCGCTCGAGCTCCATCACTCGGAAACGCTGCTGCGAACGGGCGCGCTCCAGAGCGCCATCTTCACCAGCGCCAACTTCTCGAGCATCGCGACCGACGCCAAGGGGGTCATTCAAATCTTCAACGTCGGCGCCGAACGGATGCTCGGATATGCGGCGGCCGATGTGGTCAACAAGATCACCCCTGCGGACATTTCCGATCCGCAGGAAGTCATCGCTCGCGCCAAGGCGCTGAGCCTGGAGCTCGGAACCCCGATTACGCCGGGATTCGAAGCGTTGGTCTTCAAGGCCTCACGCGGCATCGAGGATATCTATGAGCTGACCTACATCCGGAAGGATCGCAGTCGCTTTCCCGCGGTTGTCTCGGTGACGGCGCTGCGCGACGCGCACGACACGATCATCGGCTACCTGCTGATCGGCACGGACAATACCGCGCGCAAGGAGGCGGAAGAGGCGCTGCTCAAGGCCGGTGCGCTTCAGAGCGCGATCTTCAACAGTGCGAACTTCTCGAGCATCGCCACCGATGCGAAGGGCGTCATCCAGATCTTCAACGTCGGTGCCGAGCGCATGCTCGGCTACACCGCCGCCGAAGTGATGAACAAGATCACGCCGGCCGACATCTCCGATCCGCAGGAAGTGATCGCCCGCGCTACGGCACTGAGCCTGGAACTCGGCACCCCGATCACGCCGGGGTTTGAAGCGTTGGTCTTCAAGGCGTCACGCGGCATCGAGGATATCTACGAGCTCACCTACATCCGCAAGGATGGGAGTCGCTTTCCTGCGGTTGTATCCGTCACGGCGTTGCGTGATGCGGCCGATTCCATCATCGGCTATCTGTTGATCGGAACGGACAACACCGCGCGCAAGCAGGCGGAGGAGGCCCTGCTCAAAGCTGGCGCGCTCCAGAGTGCCATCTTCAACAGCGCGAACTTCTCCAGCATCGCTACCGACGCCAAAGGCGTCATCCAGATCTTCAACGTCGGCGCCGAGCGCATGCTCGGCTACACCGCCGCTGAGGTCATGAACAAGATCACGCCGGCAGACATCTCGGATCCGCAGGAAGTGATCGCCCGCGCCACGGCACTGAGCCTGGAGCTTGGCACCCCGATCACGCCCGGTTTCGAAGCGTTGGTCTTCAAGGCGTCGCGCGGCATCGAGGATATCTACGAACTCACGTACATTCGGAAGGACGGGAGCCGCTTTCCTGCAGTGGTGTCCGTTACCGCGTTGCGCGATGTGACCGATTCCATCATCGGCTACCTCCTCATCGGCACGGACAACACCGCCCGCAAGCAGGCAGAGGAGGCACTGCGGAAAGCCGGTGCGCTCCAGAGCGCCATCTTCAACAGCGCCAACTTCTCCAGCATCGCCACCGACGCCAAGGGCGTCATCCAGATCTTCAACGTTGGCGCCGAACGCATGCTCGGCTATGCCGCGGCCGAGGTGATGAACAAGGTCACCCCCGCGGATATCTCCGATCCGCAGGAGTTGATCGCCCGCGCGAACGCGTTGAGCGCGGAAGCCGGGACGCCGATCACACCCGGATTCGAGGCGCTGGTCTTCAAGGCGTCTCGCGGCATCGAGGACATCTACGAGCTGACCTACGTCCGAAAGGACGGCAGTCGCTTCCCCGCGGTTGTTTCCGTCACCGCGCTCCGCGACGAACAGGAAGCGATCATCGGGTATCTACTCATCGGAACGGACAACACGGCGCGCAAACAGGTGGAGGAAGAACGACAGAAGCTCGATCAACGCCTGCGCGACCAGCATTTCTATACGCGGTCATTGATCGAATCGAACATCGATGCGCTCATGACGACGGATCCACGCGGCATCATCACCGACGTCAACAAGCAAACCGAAGCCCTCACAGGATGCACCCGCGACGAACTGATCGGCGCACCCTTCAAGAACTATTTTACCGACGCGGCGCGCGCGGAGGCCGGCATCAACCGCGTGCTGAACGAAGGCAAGGTCACCAATCTCGAACTCACCGCGCGTGCGCGTGATGGCACGCTGACCGTCGTCTCGTACAACGCGACCACGTTCCACGATCGCGACCGGCGGCTTCAGGGCGTGTTCGCGTCCGCACGTGACATGACGGAGCTCAAACGGTTCGAGCAGACGCTTCAGCAGAAGAACGCCGAGCTCGAAGATGCGAGCCGCATGAAATCCGAGTTCCTCGCGAATATGTCGCACGAGCTCCGAACGCCCCTCAATGCCATCATCGGCTTCTCGGAAGTCCTCGGCGATGGTCTGATGGGCGAGATGACGGACCAGCAGCGGGGCTTCATCAACGACATCTTTCGGAGCGGAAAGCACCTGCTGTCGCTCATCAACGATATTCTCGATCTCTCGAAGGTCGAAGCCGGCAAGATGCTGCTCGACCTGGAGGCGGTGCAGCTCTCGTCGCTCTTCACGAACAGCCTGTCGATCGTGCGTGGCAAGGCCGCGCTGCGACACATCGATCTCGTCATGGAGATGGAGGACGATTTCGGCTCGCTCCACGTGGACGGCCGAAAGCTGAAACAGATCGTCTACAATCTGCTCTCCAACGCCGTGAAGTTCAGTGCCGACGGCGGAAATATCACGATGCGCGCCGGAGCCGTCGCTCGATCGACGGTCGGGAGACTGTTCGGCCCGTGGACGGGACGTACCCTGCCCCTCCCCGCCAACGACTTCGACGAGTTCCTCGAGATCAGTGTGACCGACGGTGGAATCGGAATCCCACCCGAAAGTCTGGATCAGTTGTTCAAGCCGTTCAGCCAGATCGACAGCGGGCTGGCGCGCAAGTTCGAGGGAACGGGGCTCGGGCTCGCGATGGTGAAGCTGCTCGCCGAACTGCATGGCGGGACGGTCGCCGTCGAGAGCGCCGTGAATGAAGGGTCGCGCTTCATCGTATGGCTGCCCCTTCGCCGAGCCGAGCGTGTGCGCGGCGTCGCTCCGCCACCACTCGTTACACCCGCGATCGTCAAGGATACCGGGATTCGGACGGCGCTGGTCATCGAAGACGACGACAACTCCGCGGAGCTCATACGAGTACAACTCGAGGCGGAAGGCTTCCGCGTACTGCACGCGGCGTCTGCCGAGGCGGCGATGCTGCTCGCCACCCAAGAAGCGATTTCGCTGATCACGCTCGACATCATGCTGCCGAATATGGATGGCTGGGAATTCTTGACCCATATCAAGAAGGTTCCGGCGCTCGCGCACATCCCTGTCGTCATCATTTCCATTGTTGCCGATCGCACCAAGGGATTCGCGCTCGGCGCGGCCGCCGTCATGCAGAAGCCGCTGTCGCGCAAGGATCTCACCGGCTCACTCGAGGAACTTGGCATGTTCCCGGTGTCGAACGGCGAAACACTCAAGGTCCTCGTGGTCGACGACGACGCGCGGACGGTGGAACTGATCGCCGCACACATCGAGGAGATGCAAGGGACCGTGCTTCGCGCTTTCGGTGGACGTGCGGCAATCGAAATCGCGCGACGCGAGTGCCCGGACTTGATCGTCCTCGACCTCATGATGCCGGAAGTCAATGGCTTCGACGTTGTCGACGCGCTGCACGGAGATCCGCGAACGGCGGACATTCCCATCGTGGTCGTCACTGGCCATCAAATCAGCGGGCTCGATCGCTCGCGCCTCAACGGCTCAGTCGCATCGATCGTGGAGAAGGGTCAGTTCGGCCGCGACCGTTTCGCCACAGAAGTTCGACGTGCGACGTCTCGTCGCCGAACGACCAACTGACATGGCCACCGTGCTCATTGTCGAAGACAACGCCGCGAACATGAAGCTCGCCGTCTTCCTGCTCGAGTCAGCTGGTCATGCCGTCCTCTCCGCCACGAACGCGGAGGCCGGCCTCGCTCTGGCGCGCACCGAACACCCCGCGCTCATCCTCATGGACATTCAGTTGCCCGGCATGGATGGCATCGAGGCGACGGGAATTCTCAAGCGCGACGACGAAACGAAAGGCATTCCGGTCATTGCGCTCACCGCGCTCGCCATGAAGGGCGATGAGGAGCGGATTCGTGCCGCGGGTTGCGATGGATACATTGCGAAGCCGATCAGCTATCGGGACTTTCTTCAAACGATCGCGGGACAACTCGCGCGGGTGTGACGCGGTGTCACTCGAATTGTTGGAGTGCCCGGTCGTACACACTGAAGACGGCGCCCCTCGTGAGCATACCGGCAAAGCGCTGCACGCCGTCACTGTCCGCATCAACCACCGGTAGTGCGTCTCGTCCAACCGCAGCCATCGCGGCAAGCGCCTCGTTGAGCGACATCGTCGACTGCAGGGTCGTGACAGTGACCACGACATCCTTCGCGGTCAACTCGCGCCGGCGATCCGACGGTAACTGCAGGACGTCGTGGAGTTCTTGACTGGAGATGACGCCGAGCAGTGCGCCGGTTTCCTCGAGCACGGGAAGCGTGCTGACGCGCTCGTCGCCCATGACGCTCGCGACCGCCGCCACCGGCAGATGCGCAGCAACACGCGGCGCCACGTGATTCACCGCCTCGCGAACATTGAGATGATCCATGATCGCGGCGTCATAACCATGCGTCAGGTACTCGCCGCGGCGCGCAAGCCACCCATCGTACAGCCCGTACGTTGAAAAGCGCCGCGCTGTCACGAACGCAACGACGGATACGATCATCAGCGGAGCGACATACGACGAGTCATTCGTCAGTTCGAACACCATGAAGATCGCGGTCAGCGGTGCCCGCGTCGCGCCGCTGACCAGCCCAGCCATCCCGACGAGAGCCCAGCTTGCCGGGTGCACCACATCGCCCGGGACGATGTCGGCCAATAGCGTACCCACGCCACCACCCAGCGACGCGCCGATGAACAGTGCGGGCGTGAAGACACCTCCGGATCCACCCGCGCTGAGGGAGATGATCGTCGCAAGCATCTTTGCAAATGCCAGCGCGATCAGGACGTACCGCGCGAGTCCACCGAACACTTCATCGGGAAGCGCCAGGTGCCCGTTGCCGGCAAGCAGCCCTCCACTTGCGAGTCCGACAACGCCGACGACGGCGCCCCCGACGACGGGTCGCACCCACTCCGGCCCGGGAATACGCCGAAGAATGCTCGGCGCGATCCCATCGAGTCGCGAGTAAAGTGCGGAGACGAGCCCGCACGCGATCCCAAGAATCGGGTAGAGCAGCGCGTTGGCGAGATGGTGGCCGTCCGCGATCGCGGGCATGTGGAACGCGAGGCGGGTACCCAACACCGCTTCGACCGTCAATGCGCCCACCACGCTCGCGATGACGACGGGACTGAACGCGCCGACCGAGAAGGACCCGAGGATTTCCTCGAGCGCGAAGAATGCGCCGGCAAATGGCGCGTTGAAGGCACCGGCGATTCCCGCGGCGGCGCCGCAACCGACCAGAATCTTGAGGTGGCGCGGTTGGAACTTCAATCGGCGACCGAGTTGTGACCCCACCGCTGCGCCAAGAACGGCAATGGGGCCCTCGCCTCCAACCGATGCGCCACTGCCGAGCGTAATGGCCGAGGCAAACGTCCGGGCGGCAACAGCGCGACTCGAGATGATTCCACCTCGCTTTGCCACTGCTCGCTGCACGTCCGGCACATTCTGCCCTTCGGCCACGCCCGCGCGGCGCGCGACGTACCACGCGAGCCAGAGACCGAACGACGTGAGTCCGACGCCGAATATCGCCGCTGGGATCTCCGATACGTGGCGCTCCGGCCACGCCTTCAGGGCCAGGTGACTGAGGTCGATGAGGCCATAGAATCCAATGACGACAACGCCCGAGAGCACGCCGACAACGGCGCCGGCGAGCATGATCGTGCCTCCGCGATCCCAATCGCGGTCATGGAGTTGGTAAAGAAACGAATTCCAGTGGTGTCGCACGCACGGGCGCGGGGAGGGAATGCCGCCCAATGATAGCGCACACGTCAGTGAAACGCACGCCCCGGTGGGGCGCCACGGTCACCGCAGTGCGATCACGACGCGCTTGACGACACGCGGCCGCGCAGTCCGGCGGGCGGCGCATCCACCCAGCGCAGCAAACCACTCTCCACCTGAACGAGTTGCCCGCAATCGCCCAACGTGGTCCGAACGAGCGCCGCGGCGCGTCCCCATCCATCGCGCAGCGTGGCGGATGTTCCCACGCGCATCGAATCACCGAAGTGCTTCAGGACGACGAGTAGCAGTGCGCAGACGGCGAGATCATAAGGCTGCCCGCGCGTGTCGCAGCGCCGAACGGTCAGGCGACTTCCGTGTCGCGTCATGCGCGAAATCACGCCCTGCCGCGCCTTGCGCTCGAGCGAGAATGCGTCGCCCGCCTGTCCGAGAAATGCATTGCCGTTGAATGAGATGACGTCGGCATCCAACACAAGCCGGCCGAGGCCCTCGGGACCGCGCAGCACCGCCAACGCCTCATCCGACCGATGACGCTCGAGTTCTGCGCTCGCCATACGGAGCACGAGAATCAGGTCGGCATGTAGCGGACGCCAGACGTCCTCCGACAACTCGGCGGGTAGGGTCCAGGCGTGAACGAAACCGGCATCGGTTCGCATGGTTCAACGTGGCGGCCCGCGCGGGCCGAAGCAGTGACGTACGTCACCGGCTACTGTGCGTAACGGAGGACGTCGAACAGGTAGTGCACCCCAAACCCTAGCGTGTCGAGCGACAGGCGCTCGTCGTTGCCATGCATGCCCTTCTGCATGTCGGCACTCTCGACCTTGAAGGGATCGAACCCGTACGTGATGATGCCGAGGGAACGATAGTACGGCCGATCAGTTGCAGCGGTGAACATTGGCGTGGTCACGAGTGTCTTTGGATCGCGGTCGTGCGTGGCTCGCTCGATGGCGCGGAACAGGTCGGTGTCGACCGGATTGTCCATCCGCGCTTTCATCGTGGCTGGCGGGATGAGCTTGATGCCCCTGTCCGCCACGACCTTCGTGAGTTCAGCAAGAAACGCCGCCGGATCCTGGTCTGGCAGGAGTCGGATGTCGAGATACGCCGACGCTTCCGGCGGAATGACGTTGTTCTTGTTCGAGCCGGTCAACACCGTCAGCGAAATCGTATTCCGGAGGATGGCATTCCAGTACACGTCGGCGGTGAGCCATTTCCGCGCAGCCGGATTGCGGACGGCGGCGTCCACGTTCGCCAGCCAGGCGCGCTGTTGGCCGGTGTAGCCTGACGACAGGGCGGCGAAGTAGCGAGCGACCCCGGGTACCACGTGCAGTGGGGTCTCGTAGCGCGCAACGCGATCGAGTGCCGCGACGAGGCGAGGAACGGGGTTCTGTTTCGTCGGGCGCGAGCCATGCGAGGGAACGCCAGTCGCGACGAGACGAATGCCGTATGGTCGTTTCTCGTCCACGCCGACGCCGTAGTATTTCACGACGCCGTTGACCACCGGGTTGTCTCCGCCTTCAGTGAAGAGAAACTCGACGTCCTTGAGCAAGTCGGCGTGTCTCCGGACGAAGGTATCGGCGCCTGTTGCGCCGTTTTCCTCGTTGGTATTCGCGATGAACACGATGTCACGCGTCAGTGGCATCCCGCTGCGCTTGATGGCGATCAGCGCCATGAGATGCGCGATGCCCTGACCCTTCATGTCGAGCGCACCGCGCCCGTACATGAAGCCATCCCTGATTGCCGCTCCGAAGGGATCGGAGGTCCAGTACGATGCCACAGCCGGAACGACATCCATGTGATGCACGAGGGCGATGGCCTTCTTCGTCCCCGATCCGCGCACGCGCGCATACAGATTTGCGCGACCGGTTCCCAGTTCGGCCGTGTCGAGGATCATCGCCTCGATTCCTTCTTTCTCGAGCACTTGCTTGAGGTAACGCGCCGTCTCGAGCTCGTTCCCCGGAGGATTGGAGGTGTTGATGCGGATGTACTCACCCAGGCGCTGAACGCTTTCGGTCTGGAGCGCGGTCCAGTCGATCGGCCGCGCGGATTGTGCCGTTAGTGTCAGCGGGAACAGCAGAGTAGTGAGGACGAGACGGCGCAAGAGTGACCTCGAAAGGTAAAATTCGGCGGAGCGAAGGGCCTGCACCATCACTTTCGCGTTGGGCAAAGCCGGCGCGCCTTGGAAGCCACACCGACCCAGGTTTTTATGCGGATTGAGCGGATTTCCCGGGACACATCCACGCGACAACAATGCCTCCCGATCGACGAATTGAACGAATGGTCTGAATCCGCTAGACCTAAAATAAGCGAGTTGTGCGACCACGGCCTCTCGTCGGCCGCCGGAGC
>JAZJZK010000053.1:0-78199 GCA_040389905.1 Gemmatimonadota bacterium
AACCCACGACCTGAAGATTAAAAGTCTCCTGCTCTACCAACTGAGCTATCCGGTCCGGAGGCCACGGGAAAGCGAACCTTGAGCCGCGAAGCCTCCGCAAGATACACGGTCACCTGAATGCGCGCGACGGACTGGGAAGGCCTCGCCCAAGAGGCGACAGGTAGCGAAGTTACGTGTGCCGCTTTTCCCAGCGCTTGCCTCTTCCCCCGCGTATGAACCGAACCGGGCGGACCTGAGAGGCCTCCCGTTAAACAATGACCAATTACCCGATGCTTCCGAAGGCGTTGCATGTAGTCATATGGCCGAGGCCGCGTGCGCATCCGCGCAATCTCACCGTCGCGCTCCGACGCTCCTTGCTCGTCGGCACGGCGTTCGTGATCGGATGCGCTCGCACCGTCCCGCTCAGTGGCGTACCCACGACACCCGCTACGAGAGCGGAACCGTGGACGGCGCCCGCCGGCGTCGTGGCGCCCGAACCGGCGCGTGCGTCACTGGCTGCGGCGCGCGATATTGCCCGTCCGGAGGGTCAGCTTGCGCTCGCACAGGTCGTTGAGCTTGCGCTGCGCAATAATCCGCAAACGCAACTGTCGTGGGCGCAGGCGCGCGCCGGCGCGGCCACCGCGGGTGCCGCCGCAGCCTCCTATGTCCCCACGGTCGATGCGACGTCGAACATCGTGCGCTCGCAAACGACGTCACAGTTGGGGGCCATCGAGCGCTCGACGTTGACGCCGCAGGTGAACCTCACGTACCTGCTCCTCGATTTCGGCGGTCGCAGCGGCACGGTCGCGGCGGCCCGCGCGGCGGCGATCGCCCTCGATCTCACGCACAATGCCACGCTGCAGAATGTGGCGCTCGGGGCCGAGCAGGCGTTCTTCAACTATCAGGCGCAGCAGAGCCTGCTGACGGCCACGCAACTCACGGTGGCCGTGGCGGACACCAACCTGGCGTCGGCTCGCCAGCGCAATCAGTCGGGTGTCGCGACAATCGCCGATGTCCTCCAGGCCGAAACACTCCTGGCGCAGGCACAGCTGGATCTCGAGACCGCGCAGGGGAATCTCCAGATCGCCCGAGGCAATCTCAGTATCGCGATGGGGTTGCCGGCCAACGCCACGTTCGACGTCGTTCCGGCGACCGATTCCGTCTCGGTGTCGGCGGCCGGCGCGAGCGTCGATTCGTTGATTGACCGGGCGCTCGCATCGCGGCCGGATCTCGCGGCCCTCCGCACGCAGATTCAGCAGACGGAGGCACAGGTTCGCGTCGCGCGCTCGGCGCAATACCCCGCCATCACCCTGGGCGCGAATGTCGGAAAGACCATCTCGAACGTCAACGCATTCCAGGGGCTGAACTACGGCCTCAACCTCGGCATTACCGTTCCGATCTTCAATCTGGCGCGACCATACAACCTGGCTGCCGCCGAGGCGCAGGTGGAGGCGGCGACGGCGCGCGCTGGTCTCTTGCGCGTCCAGATCGGACAGCAGGTCTTTGCGTCGTACTTTACGCTTCAGACAGCGGCGCAACGGACTCGCACGACGAACACGCTCCTCGCGAGTGCGACGAAATCCGAGGAGGTCGCGCGGGCTCGCTATCGGGCCGGCGTTGGCACGATCGTCGACCTCATCACGGCGCAGACTGCGCTCGCAAGCGCTCGCGCACAGCAAGCACAATCGCGCTGGGTATGGGCCTCGGCGCTCGCCCAGCTCTCGCATGACGTCGGCGTGCTCGGCACGAACGGCCAGTCAACCATTCCGCTCGTCCCACGATGAGCCTCATTCGATCGTCCCGCCATCAGATGCGTACCCTTCCGTCGCTGCGACTCCCGCTCGCCAGCGTGATTCTCTTGCTGGTGTTCACTGCCGCGTGCTCCAAGAAGCCGGAGCAGCGCGCTCGTCCCCCGGTGCCGGTTGTCGTGACGAAGGCGCGGCTCGCGGACGTTCCCTACACCATCGAAGCCAACGGCGTCGTCGTTCCGCTCAAGGCCGCGAATGTCGGCTCACAGGTGGAAGGCATCATCCAGCGCGTTGCCTTCGCCGAGGGACAAGAGGTGAAGCAGGGCCAGGTGCTCTTCGAGATCGATTCGCGTCCGTATCGCGCCTCGTACAGCCAGGCACTGGCCAACCTCGCGCGCGACAAGGCCAATGCGGACAACGCGCAGCTCGAGGCGGAGCGCTACGCAACGCTGGCGGCGAAGGACTACGTGACGAAGCAGCAAGCGGATCTGCAGCGCGCCACGGCCGCAGCGACGGCGGCGACCATGGCGGCAACGCAGGCGGCCGTCTCGACGGCGAAGTTCAACCTCGATAACACCACGATTCGCGCGCCGATCTCTGGGCGCACGGGCGCGCTGTTGGTGAAGGAAGGCAACCTCGTGCACGCGAATGGCGCGGCGCCGCTCGTGGTCATCAATCAGGTCAGTCCAATCCTCGTTCGCTTCGCGATTCCGGCGACGCAACTGCCGCTGCTTCAGAAGTACGGAGCGGACGGAAAGCTGTCCGTCACGGCAACGCCGAGTGGCGGATCGGATCAGGCGGTCGATCCGGGTGCACCGGCGATCGGTCTCTCGATCGGCCGCAGCGATCCCGGTACGGAATCAGCAGCGGGTGGACGTGGCGGCCGGCGCGGCGGCGGTGAGGGGAGTGCCGGTGAAGGTGGTGGTGGTCGAGGTGCGCCGCAGACGCCGACGTCGAGCCTCGCGACACTCGTGCAGACCGAGAGCGGTACGCTCACCTTCATCGACAATGCGGTCGACACGACGACGGGAACCGTGCTGCTGAAGGCGTCATTCCCCAACCCGAACCAGCGGTTGTGGGTGGGTCAGTTCGTGGCGACCAACCTGCGGCTGTTCGTCGAGCAGAATGCGCTCGTACTTCCCGCGCAGGCGATCGTGACGGGGCAGCAGGGCCCCTACGTCTATGTGATTACCGACTCGGGCACCGCACAACAGCGAATGGTGACGATCGAGCGGACGGCGGGGCCGATGACGATCCTCGCGTCCGGGGTCAAGAATGGCGACCAGGTGGTGACGGATGGACAGTCGCGTCTCACGCCGAATGCCAGAGTCAGCATCATGACGCCACAAGGAGCGGCGGGCGGCGGCGGACGACGGGGCGGCCGGGGCCGGGGCGCACCGGGCGAGGGCTCGGGCGGGGGCGGTTCACAGCAGGGCGAGAGGGGTGCGGGCGCTGCCGCGCCCGGACGACGAGGCGGAGGCCAGGCTGCCGCACCGAAGCCATAGTGTGAGGAGGTAGAGGCATGAGCATAACGGCGTTGTTCATCCGCCGGCCCGTGATGACGACGCTCATCATGGTGGCGATTCTCACGTTCGGTGTCGTCTCGTACCAGCGGCTCACGGTGAGCGACCTGCCGTCGGTCGACTATCCGACGCTCAACGTCAATGCGAACCTGCCGGGTGCGAGCCCGGAGACGATGGCCGCCACCGTCGCGACGCCGCTCGAGAAAGCCTTCAGCGCGATCGCCGGCATCGACAACATCACGTCGCGGAGTGGCCTCGGGAACACGAACATCACGCTCCAGTTCAACCCTGAGCGCGACATCGACGCCGCGGCGCAGGACGTCAATTCGGCGATCTCCGCCACGCTTGCGTTCCTGCCGTCGAACATCATCCCGCCCGGCTATCGCAAGCAGAATCCGGCGGCGTCGCCGATCCTGTTCTTCGCGCTCACGTCGAGTGCCATGTCACTCACGGCGCTGGATGAATTCGCCCAGACGAACATCGCGCAGCGGTTGTCGATGATCGAGGGGGTATCGCAGGTGAGCGTGTTCGGGTCGGCGAAGTATGCCGTTCGCGTCGATCTCGACCCAGCGCAGCTCATCGCGCGCAACCTTGGCGTGAACGAGATATCCGCGGCAATCCGTGCGAACAACGTCATCCTCCCCACGGGGGTGATCTACGGGAAGGATCGCACGCTGACGATTCAGGCGACGGGCCAGCTCACCAAGGCGTCGGACTTTCGCAACATGATCATCGCCCACCGGAATGGCGCGCCGATTCATCTTGGTGACGTGGCTCGCGTGTACGACGGCATCCAGAATACACGGAGTGCAAGCTGGTACAACGGCGAACGCGCCATCGTCCTCGCCGTCATGCGTCAGCCGGGTACGAACACGGTCGAGGTCGCGGATAAGGTCAAGGCCGCATTGGCGGAGCTGCTGCCCTCGTTGCCGCAGTCGGTCAAGGTCAGGGTCCGCTATGATCGCTCCGTTGGCATCAAGACGTCGGTGCACGAGGTGAAGTTGTCGTTGATCGTCGCGCTCGTGCTGGTGGTGATGGTGATCTTCGTTTTCCTGAGAAACGTCACTGCGACGTTGATCCCGAGTCTCACGCTCCCGATGGCCGTCGTCGGCACGTTCTCGGTGATGTACGTCTTCAACTTCAGCATCGACAATCTGTCGCTGATGGCGCTCACGCTGGCCGTCGGCTTCGTGGTGGATGATGCGATCGTGATGCTCGAGAATATCATTCGCCACATCGAGATGGGAAAACCGCCGATGCAGGCGGCGCTCGACGGCGCGGAGGAAGTGAGCTTCACCATCCTTTCGATGACGCTGTCGCTCGCGGCGGTCTTCATCCCGCTCATCTTCATGGGCGGGATCATCGGCCGGCTGTTCCGCGAATTCGCGGTCACGATCTGCGCGGCCATTCTCGTGTCCGGCTTCGTCTCGCAGACGTTGACGCCGATGCTGTGTGCCCGCTTCCTCACCTCGCACAAGGGTGAGACGCACGGCAGGCTGTACAACGCCTTCGAGAGTCTCTTCAACGCCATTCTGCGCGGATACGAACGATCGCTCGGATGGGCGATGCGTTTTCGACCGGCGACGCTGGTGTTTTCCGCCCTGATTCTGATCGCCACCGCGATGCTCTTTCAGAACGTGCCGAAGGGTCTGTTCCCCAGTGACGACACGGGGTTGCTGAGCGCGACGACGGAAGCAGCGCAGGGTACGTCGTTCACCGAGATGATGCGTCTCCAGCAGCTCGCCAACGCAGCGCTGGAGAAGGACACGAACGTGGCCGGCTACATGTCGTCGCTCAACGGCGGCAACAACGGCGACATCAATATCGTGCTCAAGCCCGCGGGGCAACGCCCGTCGGCGGATCAGATGGTGGCGAGTCTCACGCGTCGGCTCAGCAGCATTCCCGGCATCAACGGCTTCGTGCAGAACCCACCGGCAATCCGTATCGGTGGCCGTGGGTCGAAGACACTCTACCAGTTCACGCTTCAGGGGAGCGATGTGGCGTCGCTGTACGCCGGCGCCCAGAAGCTTCAACAGGCGATGCGGAATCTTCCCCTCGTCACCGATGTGACGAGCGACGTGCAGAACAGGAATCCACTCATCACGGTTCATATTCTCCGCGATCGCGCCGCGATGCTCGGCGTCACCCCGCTGTCCATCCAACGCACGCTTGCGGCGTCCTATAGCGAGCAACAGGCGTCGTCCATCTACACGCCGACCAACGACTACTGGGTCGTGCTACAACTCGACCCGAAGGGCCAGACGGATATCTCGTCGCTCGAGAAGGTGTACATCACGAGCAGCCGCGGGAAGCTGGTTCCCCTCTCTGACGTCGCGACATTCTCACTCGGCGTGGGCCCCGCGAGCATCGCCCATTCAGGCCAGCGGGCATCGGCGACCGTGTCGTTCAACCTGCCGCCCAATGGCAACCTGGGTGCGGCCGTGGCGGCGGTGCAGAAGCTCGCGACCGAAGTGCTTCCCGCCAGCATCACGACGGGATTCTCGGGAACCGCTGCTGCCTTCCAGGACTCGCAGAAGGGGCTCGGCATCCTGCTGCTCATCACGGTCTTCATCATCTTCGTGATTCTCGGCATTCTCTATGAGAGCTTCATCCATCCGATCACGATTCTCACCGGGCTTCCATTCGCCGCGTTCGGGGCGCTCCTTGCGCTGACGGTGTTCGGGCAACAGCTCGACGTGTACGGCTATGTCGGTTGCATCATGCTCATTGGCATCGTGATGAAGAATGCCATCATGATGATCGACTTCGCGATCGAAATGGAGCGAAGCGGACACACGACGCCTGCCGAGGCAATCGTCCACGCAGCAAGTGTGCGCTTCCGTCCGATCCTGATGACGACGGTCGCCGCGATCGTCGGTACGCTGCCAATCGCCATCGGCTTCGGCGCGAGCGCGGCGTCGCGCCGGCCACTCGGCATCGCCGTTGTGGGGGGGCTCGCCTTTTCTCAGATCGTCACCCTCTACGTGACGCCCGTGTTCTATACCTATCTCGATGATCTCCAGAGCTGGATGGGCCGAACGTCCGCCCGCCTGCCATGGGCGAGCGAACCGGAGCAGCCGGCCGCCGATCAACCGACCCTCGCCTCTGGCGACTGAGGCGACGACGCAATGAATATCACGACGCTGTTCATCAAACGCCCGGTCATGACGACGCTCGTCATGACGGCGATCCTGTTCTTCGGGGTCGTGGCGTATCAGAAGCTGCCGGTGAGCGACCTGCCGAACGTCGATTTTCCGACGATCAGCGTGAACGCGATCTTGCCGGGCGCGAGCCCGTCGACGATGGCGGCGACCGTGGCGACGCCACTCGAGAAGCAGTTCTCGACGATCGCCGGCGTGGACAACATGACGTCCACGTCGAGCCTCGGGCAGACACAGATCGTCATTCAGTTCTCGCTCGATCGCGACATCGATGCGGCGGCGCAGGACGTCCAGGCCGCGATTACGCAGACATTGCGCGGATTGCCGCAGGGCATTCTTCCGCCGTCGTACCAGAAGACCAATCCCGCCAGTGCGCCCATCCTTACGCTGGCGCTGACGTCCGACCAGGTGCCGCTGTCGCAGCTCAACGAATATGGCGAGACGACCATTGCCCAACGCCTGTCGACCGTGACGGGCGTCGCACAGGTGCTCGTGTACGGGGCGCAGAAGTACGCGGTGCGCGTGCAGCTCGATCCGTCGCAACTCGCCAGTCGGAACCTCGCGCTCGAGGATATCTCGACCGCGATCTCGAGCCAGAATGTCAACCTGCCGACGGGCGTGCTCTGGGGGCCGAAGACCGCGCTGACGATCCAGGCGACAGGCCAGCTGCGGACAGCCGACGATTTCCGCAAGCTGATCGTCGCGTACCGGGGCGGCGCGCCGGTGCACCTCGAGGAACTTGGCCGCATCACGGACGACGTCCAGAACAACAAAACCGCCAGTTGGTTTGGCGCGTCGCGCTCGATCGTCCTCGCGATCCAGCGTCAGCCCGGCACGAACACGGTGGCCGTTGCCGAGCGCGTGAAGGAAGTGCTGGAGCGGGTGAAGGGAGACATTCCGCCGTCCGTCAACGTGCAGGTGCTGTACGACCGGTCTCTCACCATCGAGGAATCGGTCAAGGATGTGACGTTCACGCTCGAGATCACGCTCGTCCTCGTCGTGCTGGTCATTTTCCTTTTCCTGCGCAACGTTTCGGCAACGATCATCCCGAGCCTCGCGTTGCCGATGTCGATCATCGGGACGTTCTCGGTGATGTACCTGCTCGACTACAGCCTCGATAACCTGTCGTTGATGGCGCTCACGCTCGCCGTGGGCTTCGTAGTGGACGACGCGATCGTGATGCTCGAGAACATCGTGCGCCACCTCGAGATGGGAAAGACGCGGATGCAGGCGGCGCTCGACGGCGCGTCGGAGATCGGATTCACGATTATCTCGATGACGTTGTCGCTCGCCGCGGTGTTCATTCCGATCCTGTTCATGGGCGGGATCATCGGCAAGCTGTTTCACGAATTCGCCGTCACCATCGGCGTGGCGATCCTGGTCTCGGGCGTGGTGTCGTTGACGCTGACGCCAATGCTGTCGAGCCGGTTCTTACGCTCGCATCATGGAAAAGAACAGGGCAAGTTCTACCAGGCGACGGAGCGGCTCTATGATCGCTGGCTCTACCACTATGCACGCAGCCTCGACTGGGTGATGGAGCGGCGGCGCGCGACGATGGTGTTCTCGTTCGTCATCCTCGTGCTGACGGGTGTGCTCTTCAGCATCGCCCCCAAGGGCTTGTTCCCGGTCGACGACACGGGACAACTGCTCGCGACGACCGAGGCGTCGGAAGGCGTGTCGTTCGACGCGCTCACTGTCGCGCAGCAACGCGTCGTGGCGACCGTTGCAGCGGATCCAGATGTCCGATCGGTCACCTCCGCAGTGGGCACCACACCGGCGGCCAATCAAGGTCAGCTCACGATCGACCTCAAGCCGATCAGCGAGCGAAAGCGGAGTTCCGACGAGATCGCACGGGACATTACGCAGAGCCTGAAATCGATTCCCGACATCACGGCGTTCATCCAGAACCCGCCGGCGATCTCCATTGGCGGGCTCGCATCAAAGAGCATGTACCAGTACACGCTGCTGAGCGGCGACATCGCGACGCTGAATGCGAGCGCGCGGACGCTCGAGGCTCGACTGCGGCAGTTGCACAGTCTCGTGAACGTGACGAGCGACTTGTTGATCGAGAATCCGCAGGTAACCGTCGACATCAATCGGGAGCAGGCGGGACAGCTTGGCGTCTCGGCCGCGGAGATCGAGAATACGCTGTACGACGCGTTCGGGCAGAAGCAGGTGTCCACGATTTACACGTCGACGAACAACTACTGGGTCGTCATGGAACTCCTGCCGGAGTTCCAGCAGGACGTCCGTTCCCTCGGCATGCTCTGGGTGCGATCGACGCAGGGAAAGGTGGTTCCGCTCAGCGCGGTGGCCGACTTCAAGCTGGACGTCGGGCCGGTGACGGTGAATCACTCGGGACAACTTCCCGCCGTCACGATCTCATTCGATCTCGCGCCTGGAGTGTCGCTCGGCGCGGCGCTCGAGGAAGTGCGCGTGGAGGCGAAAGAAGTTCTGCCGGCGAATGTCGTCGGGAGTTTTGCGGGAACCGCCGAAGCGTTTCTCACGACCCAGCAGGGCCTCATCATCCTGCTCGTGCTCGCGATCTTTGTGATCTACGTGATCCTCGGCGTGCTGTACGAGAGCTTCATCCACCCGATCACGATTCTCTCGGGGCTGCCGTTCGCGGCGTTCGGCGCATTGCTGACGTTGATGATCTTCCGCCTCGATCTCGACGTCTACGGCTTCGTGGGCATGATCATGCTCATCGGCATCGTCGAAAAGAATGCGATCATGATGATCGATTTCGCGCTGGAGACGCAGCGACTGCATGATCGCACCCCTGCCGCCGCGATCGTCGAGGCCGCGAGCGTGAGGTTCCGCCCGATCATGATGACCACGATGGCCGCGCTCATGGGTGCGCTTCCCATCGCCGTCGGTTGGGGCGCGGGTTCGGCGAGTCGTCGGCCGCTCGGCGTTGCTGTCGTTGGTGGATTGGCGTTTTCACAGCTCGTGACGCTGTACGTGACGCCGGTGTTCTACACGTACCTCGACGAGCTCCAGAGCTGGGTCGGGCGGCGCGGGTGGAGAAAGACTCGGCGGCCGGTCGAAGTGCAGGCGGTCGGCGCGGACTGAACCTTACCGAGCCTTGAGCCGAGCTTGAGCTCGAGCTCGAGTGTGAGCCACCAGCGGGAGCGCGAGCGCGAGCGTGAGCCTTGAGCAATGAGCAACTCAGCGCTTGAGCAAGGAGCTGGCGCTCACGCTCACGCTCTAATTGGCTCAATGCTGGAAGCTCACGCTCACGCTCATGCTCCAGCTCATGGCTCAACCCTTAGCTCGAGCTGGCAGCTCTCTCTGCGGGACGTCGTGTGTGTGTGTGGCTGCTCGGTAGATCGAGAACGCCCTCCACGAACCGAACAGCCACGTAAACCCGATCAGCAGCCCGCCAATCAAGTCCGTCGGCCAATGAACCGACAGGTACAGACGGGAATACGCCGTCGTGAGGATGATCAGCACCGTCAGCACGTACGGCCACTTCCAGCCGAGCCAACGGTCGATCATCAGCGAGAGTGTGAAGTAGAGCGCCGGTGTCAGAATCACGTGTCCGCTCGGATACGACGCCCATGTCCACATGCCGCGCAGCGGAAACAATGCGGGCCGCGGCCGGCCCAGCAGCGTCTTCATCAGCGGATTGAGTGAGAGCGATCCGAGCGAGACGAGGAGAAGCTGGATCGCAATCAGCGGCTGGTTGAACTTCCGCCAGAGCAGAAGTCCGACGACGATCATCAGCGGCAGCACCGTGAGATTCGTACCCACGTATGGTGTGGCCAGCATCAGTTGGTCGAGCAGCCAGGGCAGCGGATGCTCGTGAAACCACACAAGCACTGCACGTTCCCACGCGGCGCCCAGCGTCCAACTGGATGTCTGCTTCAGCGCGTAGCCGAATCCGACGCCAAACAGCCACGATGCGGCATACCCCGCGCCAAGATCGATAGCGAGCTGCCATCGCGGGTGTCGTCGCAACTTTGTGGGCACGCCCTCAGCTGCCAGCGGTCGCCTCTCCACCAATCCAACGTCGCACTTCGGCCAGCACGGTTCGAGGCTCGACCGGCTTTGCGAGATACGACGAGAACCCCATCTGCGCCGCGCGCTCGCGATCGTCGGGAAGCGCGTGCGCCGTAAGCGCGATGATGGGCACGTCCTTCATGTCGGGATCGAGCCGGAGTATCCGAGTGGCTTCCCACCCGTCCATCTGCGGAATCGAAATGTCCATCAGGATGAGATCCGGTCGCGCACTCCGTGCGAGCTCGACGGCGCGAATTCCGTCCTCGGCTTCCACGACGTCGTACCCCACGTGACGAAGCACCGTGGAATAGATAATTCGGTTGTCCTCATTGTCTTCGACAAGGAGGATCGTTTGGCCGAGCGGAGCGGAGGGTTCCACGATGCAGCAGCGGAGAGGAGGGACGATGGGCGGCTTCGCCATCTACGGCAAAGGTAGTGCCCGCCACTCGACTCGCCAACAGGCAATTCAGTTTTTCGCCGAACTTTCGAGTGCCGCAATCTTCGCTAACCGCCGCCGATGCCGCTCTTCACCGGAAAAGCGTGCAACCAGAAACATGCGGATCAGGTCGGTAGCTAATTCTTCGCCGATCACTCTCGCTCCAAGGCAGAGCACGTTCATGTCATCGTCTTCGACGCCTTGTCGCGCCGAGAAGGAATCGTGACACATGCACGCGCGCACGCCGTCGAGTTTATTCGCGGCGACTGCGGCGCCGACGCCGCTGCCGCAGACGACGATTCCGCGATCGGCGCGTCCAGAAACGATGGCGCGGCCTACAGCGGCGGCGCGATCCGGGTAGTCGTCACCAGCTTCGATCGCCGGAGGACCGCAATCGAGGACGTCATGACCGAGCGTCTTCAGTTCGGCGATGATGCGCCCGCGAAGAGGCCATCCAGCGTGGTCTGCGGCAAAGGCGACTCTCATGATGTCACGGCGCCATGACGTTCGCCCAGACGAGACGCGAGATGTCGGCAATCATTGCATGTGCAACTTTCTCATCTGCAATCTTTCGAGTCAGCACGACCAGCACATAGGGTGTCCGATTCGGCGGGTAAACGATCGCCGCATCGTGCCACGTTGCCGTGATGGAGCCCGTCTTGTGGGCAACTGGCGTGCCTTTCGGAACACCCGCTGGAATCGCGTCGTTGAATTCTTGCCGCAGCAGCACCTCGCGCATGAGTCGCACGCTCTCCGGGCGCAGTGCGTCTCCGCGCTCGATGCGTGAGAGCAGGATGGCAAGATCGGACGACGTCGTTGTGTTGTTGCGCCCAGCCGCGAACGCCTTGCCATCTTCGACGCCTCGCAGCACGCGAATGCGTGAAGCCCCCAGGGCGTGCGCTGTCGCATTCGCCTGTTCGGCGCCCACGAGATCGATCAACGCGTTCGTGGCAAGGTTGCTCGAGCGTACGATCATGCGCTCCATCAGCTCGCGCACCGGCACGCGTTGGCCGATTCGCGTGTAGACGAGCGAGTCACTGTCGTCGCCGGCGGTGAGCTCGTACGGCGAGCCATCGACGATCGAATGGAAACGATTGACGAGGAGGATTCCCTGGTCGAGCGAAAGGCGCCCCGCTTCCACGGCGCGGAGCACTTCGATCATCACCGGAATCTTCATCGTGCTGGCGGCGTGAAAATCCACGTCGGCGAGGATATCGAGTGAGTCGCCGTTGGCGAGATCGCGAAAGCTCACGGCGACTTCAGCACCGGGCACAGCCGCAATTCGCTGGTCGATCTTTCCGCGCAGCGTTGCAAGTCGCGCCGATTGGGCGTCAATCGACGAGGCGAGAAATACGAGGACTGAAAGGGTGATGCCCGTCACGGTGCCGGAGGGTCGCATGGTGCCGAATATACACGTGTCAGCTTTTCCCGAGAGAGTGGTGATGATATCTCCAGCAGGAACCAGAAAACCGAAACGCGTTGTGGTTGCTCCATGGCGTCAGGAACGACTCCGTTTCACCGACTTCGCCAGTACGAAGACGCGGACCGGCGAGGTCACATGCACGGTGCACCTGGCGCTCGGCGAGCGCTCCATTGCGGGCACCGCATCGGGGCAGGGAAGCCCGTCCGGCGACACGCGCCTCGGTGCGGAGGCGACGTTGCGCGCGCTGGAAACATTTACCGGCAACACCTTTGCCTTCGAGCTCATTGGGGTGAAGGTCGTGCGCGCCTTCGACACAAACGTCGTGATCACCTCGATCATCCAGCGGAGCGCTGAGGGCACGGAACGCCTGCTCGGTTGCTATCTCGCTGGTGGCGATCCGGTCCGGGGCGCCGCGATTGCTGCGATGAATGCTACCAATCGGACGCTGACGTCGTACATTCTGGGGCGTCCCGAGGTGCGTTCCCAGCGGCGGTCGTCCAGGATTTTGGGGAAGGAGCGGATTGGAACGGATGCGACTGAAACTGCCGAATTGAAGTTGACCCCTTTGCCCTGAACCGTTCGTCGCTTGCGCTCCTCGAAGGCCGGCTCCGTGAACTGGTCTGCACCTGCTGCTCCGTAGTTGGGTCGGCTGTTCCCGAAGTCCCACCCGAAGTTCCCACCTGCTCCGCCATGCGACTTCGCACGCCGACAATTGCCTTGCTGCTCATCGTGTGTGCAGCGCAGTCGCACGCGCAGACGGACAGCGCGTCTCGCCCGGTCGTCATTCCGTCCGGTGCGCCGATGCCGGCGAAGCGGCCGGACAGCGTCGCTACACCCGGCGAACTGTCAAAGAACATTGCCGCGGTGTTCGGCGAGTCGCTCAGTGTCGCCCCACCGATCGATAGCGCGGTCGAGCCAACGTGGGACATGGACGTGCGCTCCTATGAAACGCAGGACCGGGTTGCGCACTACCTGAATATTTTCAGCGGCCGCGCACGTGAGCGCTTCACGCTGCAACTCGATCGCGGCTCGGCTTACGAACCGATGATTCGGGCGCGGTTGCGCGCCGGCGGCGTTCCTGAAGACATGTACTACCTCGCGCTCATCGAGAGCGGCTTCGACCCGCATGCGTACTCGCGAGCGGCCGCCGTTGGCATGTGGCAGTTCATGACCTCCACCGCAAAAGACATGGGAATGCGCGTGGACTGGTGGGTCGACGAACGCAGGGATCCCGTCAAGTCGACCGCGGCGGCCGTTCGCTTCATTCGTGAATTGCGCGACCAGTTTGGTTCGCTGTATCTCGCTGCCGCGGCGTACAACGGTGGACCCGGACGCGTCGCGCGCGGCATGACGCGGTACAAGGGCGCACTCGAAAACGTGCAGGGTGATGACGCGTTCTTCGTGCTCGCAGAGAAGGACTACCTGAAGAACGAAACCCGCGAGTACGTGCCGCAGCTCATTGCCGCGGCGCTCATTGCCAAGGAGCCCGCGCGCTATGGGTTGGAACTGCATCCACGCGCGCCTTTCGAATACGATACGGTACGTGTGCCCGCGGGGACGCCGCTCGCCGCAATCGCCAAGGCGATCAACGTATCGACGGAGGTCATCTCCGATCTCAACCCGCACGTATTACGCGGGATGACGCCACCGAAGGAGGAGATCCTGGTCCGCGTTCCCGTGGGCGGTTCGGTGGCGTTCGATTCGGCCTTCGCCGAGTTGTCCGCGAGCGACCGCTTGGCGACGCGCAGCGAGGAGACGAAAAAGGGCGACAGCTATGAGCGGCTCGCCAGCGCGAATGGAATCACGGCAGCGATGTTACGCGCGTTCAATCCCACGGTGCGTGCGCTCAAGAGTGGCAAGCTCGTGGCGGGGCAGTCGCTGGTGATTCCGACGCCCGCAGTCGCGGACGCGGCGCGCAACGTCCCCGATCCCGCAATCGAGCGGTATGGCACGACGCGAAGCCGGAACGGCGTACATACTGTGCGAAAGGGCGAGACGCTCGGCGGGATCGCCAGGAAGTACGGGACGTCGACCGAGCGGCTAATGAAGCTGAACGGGCTCAAGAAGCCGAAGATCATCGCTGGCCAGTCGCTGATCGTGAGCGGCGGCTCGAAGGCAAAGCCAAAAGCGAAGTCGCCGGCGAAAGCGAAGACAACGTCAAAGGCAAAGGGCAAGAAGAAACCAGCGGCGAAGACGCCAGCGAAGCGCCGCTAGTTGACCGTTCCTTTCCCCTTATAGCCCTTCGTCAAAATCCGGTCGTACCCATTCGACGGATCGTCACCATTCGCGCGGGACTTCGCGACAGCGGCCGGCCCACGGTTATACACGAGCAACGCCAGCTTCATGTCGCCGTGATATTCATCAACGAGCCCGCGCAGGTATCGGAAGCCGACGCGCAGGTTCGTCGCTGGCTCGTAGAGCTTCGCCGTTGTCATGCCCTTGTGGTAGAAGCGCGCCGTCGATGGCATCACCTGCGCCAATCCCACCGCGCCCACCGGGCTTGTCGCGTTGACGTTGAAATCGCTTTCCAGCTTCACGAGACGGAATGCAATTTCCGGATCGATGTCCTCCGCCTGGGCAACATCGAGGATCATTCCGGCAAGCCCTGCATTGATGCTGTATGTCGTCGAATAGCCGATCACGCGGTTGGCTCGCTCGAGCTGGGCGAGCGCGAGATCCAATTCTCCACGCGCAGAGTCGCGCTGTGCCGTGAGTGTGCGATCGGTGCTGAGGTCAAAGTGGAAGGGGTTGCGGCGGGGCAGCGGTGCGGCCTCAGCCGTTTCCGGTGTGGCCGGTTCGCGATTCCCGAGCAAGAAGCCTGTCGCGCCGAAGAAGCTGAGCGCCAGAACCGACTGCTGTATGCGCCTGCGTCGTCGCAAACGATCTCCGCGATGCACATACGTGCCTCGGAGTGTCTTCATGAGTTGAACCCTGAAAAGGGGTTGTGATCAAGAATGGCAACGCGCGCCTTTGTCCCACAAAGGCAACGGACGTGCCATCAGCCCCTCAAAAAGGCTCCGCTCGCTCCACCAGACTTTTCTTCGAGTCGGATCTCCCCGATCACCATACGTCGATCGACCGCCTTCGCCATGTCGTAAATCGTTAACAGCGCGACACTTGCAGCGGTGAGTGCTTCCATCTCGACGCCCGTCTTGCCGACCGTCCTGGCAATGGCCTCGACACGAATCCCAGGGAGTGCTGAGTCCGGCAGCAGGGCCACCGAGACATCAGTCAATGTAATCGGGTGGCATAGCGGAATGAGATCGGACGTGCGTTTTGCCGCCATAATGCCGGCCAACCGTGCGACACCCAACACGTCTCCCTTCTTGAGCGAGTTCGCGACAATGGCATCCAGCGTCTCGGGCTCCATGGAGATGTGCCCCGACACACGGGCGACCCGTTCGCTGTCCGGTTTGCCGCCAACATCCACCATGCGGGCACTTCCGTCGGGAGCCACGTGGGAGAGCCTCGCTTTCCGTTCCTCCGTCACGCGATGTGCCTCGCAAGTTGACGCATCAGCTCACTCGTGACGAGCTGCGGATTGGTCACGCCTTCCGCGCGCGTCTTGGCGGCTTCCACCGCATCGATCGCCTTCGCGGCACCAAAGGCCATGCGATCGTCGCCAGCAGCGGCGGCAGTCCGTACGCGCGCGTGCAGCAGGGTCGTGAGCGCGTCGAGCGAGGTGGCGAATGCCCCGCGCGCCTTGTTCGATCCCTGCATCAGCGCCGTTCGCATTTGCTCCTGGCGATCACCCCGACTCGCCGCGTCGAGTATTCGCTTGGCGCGCGCGATCGCGTCGGCCCACTCCGCGCCCGCGATCAGCGCACCGGGCGCGCCATTGGCAACGCGACGCTGCTCGTCCCGTGACTTCGGCCCGCCCGCCGACTTGATCGCGTCCTGCATGGCCGGCTCTGCGAGGACGGCGTCCACATCCGCGTCGCCCATCCCCGGCACGCGCACCGCGACGAGGCGCGAACGGATCGTGGGAATCAGCGAGCCGGGTTCGCTCGTCGTCAGGATGATCGTCGTGCGCGCCGATGGTTCTTCGAGGAGCTTGAGGAAGGCGCCAGCTGAATCCTCCGAGCCTTCGCGCAGTACCATGCGCTCCGCCTCTCCGACGACGTAGATCTTTCTCGCCGCCAGTGCCGGCGACATCGACGCCGACTGCGTGATCGCGCGAATCGTGGAGACGTAGATTCCCTCCTCCGGCGCCGGAGGCGTGTAGACGCCAGTCCGAACTCGCTCCCCGATCGCTTCACGGAAGTCATCGGCGATCTTTGCCGGCGAGGCGTCGGAGTCCTTGGGGCGCGGGCGCGGAAAGAACCAGTGAATGTCGGGGTGTTGGCCCGCCAGCGCGAAGCGGCAGTGCTGGCAACTTCCGCAGGGTTTTGGGTCGGCGCCCGTGCAGACGAGTCGCTGCCCAAGCCAGAGTGCAAGCCGCTGCTTGCCGACACCAAGCGGGCCGTGCAGCATCAGCGAACCCGGGAGTGCATCTCGGCGAACGGCGTCGTCGAAGCGCGAGCGGATGAGCGAATGGCCGTGGAGGGGGAGCAGGGGCACGATTGAAAGTAATGCCGAGGTCTACGCTCAAGGGCGACAAAACGAGCGGAACCGCAACATGAACCACAGAGGACACAGAGGACACGGAGAAAACCACAAAGGTTCTGATTGAGCATTCCATGCAGTCCTGTGTTCCTCTGTGTCCTCTGTGGTTCATTGCTGTTTCCGTGCGGCACGGATTGTGACGCTCTTTCCAGCGAATTTCACAATCGAGGGAGCCATGGAATCCGGACTCAAGGGACGCAGGGTGGCGATTCTCGCGACGGACGGCGTCGAGCAGATCGAGTTCGAGGATCCTCGTCGCGCACTCGATGCCGCGGGCGCCGTCACGCACCTGATATCGCAGAAGGAAGGCTCCATCCAGGCGATGAATCACGATGAGAAAGGCGCGCGCATCCCGGTGGACCGTACGCTCGCCGCGTCGAATCCGAGCGACTACGACGCCCTGTTGTTGCCGGGCGGGGTGGCGAATCCTGATCGGTTGCGGATGGACCCAAAGGCGGTGCAGTTCGTTCGCGAGTTCATGCTGTCCGACAAGCCGGTCGCGGCCATCTGTCACGGCGCATGGCTGCTTGTCGAGGCGGGCGCGGTGTCGGGGCGGACGCTGACCTCCTGGCCGTCGCTCCAGACGGACATTCGGAACGCCGGAGGGCAGTGGGTGGATGAGGTGGTTCGTGTCGACGACAAGTTGGTGACGAGCCGGAAGCCCGAAGACCTGCCAAAGTTCTGTGCGACGATCGTGAAGGAGTTCGCCCGCGGCATCGAGGACGCGCAACTGGATGCGGTCAGCGAGCAGAGCTTTCCCGCGAGTGACCCGCCTCCCGGGCCGACGGCCATCGGGGGCCAAGGCGCCGCGCGCACTTGAGGACGCCGCGCCTCACTTTATGGCGCAAAGCACTTGACAAGCGACGGAAAACGCATCATTCTCCTGACATGACGCGCGTTCTGCCGCTCCGCCCCACGAAGACACCCCAGCCGCCCGAGATGCATGAACGGGCGATGGACAACCTTCGCTACATCAGAGAGACGATGGAGGCCGCCGCGACCTTCACCGCCGTCTCTGGCTGGGGCATGGTGCTCATCGGCGCCACCGCGATGGGCGCGGCACTGCTCGCGGCCGCCACGCACAGTACCACCCGCTGGCTCTTCATCTGGATGTGCGAAGCGGCACTCTCCGTCGCCGTCTCCGTTTACACCATGGCGCTCAAGGCACGGGCCGCGCAGCTGCCGCTCTGGTCCGAGCCCGCGCGAAAGATGGTCTTCAGCTTCGTCCCACCAATGATCGTGGGCGCGTTGCTCACCCTCGTGTTCTTCGAGCGCGGCCTCCTCTCGCTCATCCCCGGCGTCTGGATGCTGCTGTACGGCGTCGCCGTCGTCGCCGCCGGTACCTTCTCAGTCCGCATCGTCCCCGTCATGGGCCTCGTGTTCATGGCACTCGGCTCCGTCGTTCTCTTCACACCGCCCGCCTGGGCGACGGCGAGCATGGCTGTGGGGTTCGGTGCATTACATCTCGTTTTCGGAACTTTGATTGCACGGAGGCACGGTGGCTAAGCACGGCGCAGCAACGAAACGGACGAACGATCCCGCCGGCGAGGCGCGGGCGTCGCGCGCGCTACGGTCGGTGAATGGCGCCACGGTCGAGGGCCAGGCCGAAGAGGGCGCATTGGCACTCGACCGTCTCATTCACGAGCGGTTGCGGCTCGGTATCGTCAGTGCGCTCGCGGTGAACGCATCGCTCACGTTCAATGAGCTCAAGCAGCTCATGCAGACGACGGATGGCAACCTGAGCGTCCACGCGCGAAAGCTCGAGGACGCCGCCTACATCACCTGCAAGAAGTCCTTCGAGGGACGCGTGCCGAGGACCGAGTACAAGCTGACCGCGTTGGGCCGAAAGGCGCTCGAGCGCTACCTGGACCACATGGAGGCGCTGATTCGCGCCACACGGGAGCGCTGATCCGGATGTCCATTCCACGACACGCGAGCTCGCATTCCCACGGACACTCGCACTCCCCCACTCCGTTCGCTGGCCCGCACGTGGCCATCATCATGGACGGAAATGGCCGATGGGCCACCGCGCATGGTTTGGGGCGGTCGGCGGGTCACGAAGCTGGTGTGCGCACGGTCAGGGAGGTCGTCGAGGCCGCGGTGCAGGAGAATGTCGGCATCTTGACGCTGTACGCATTCTCCTCCGACAACTGGAAACGTCCGACGGCGGAAGTGACGGCGCTCATGCGATTGTTCCGCCGAGCGCTCATCGCCGAAGCGAAGCGCTGCCTCCAGAATGGCGTACGGTTGACCGTGCTCGGACGACGCGATCGTCTCGGTTCGTCGCTCCGTCACACTGTCGAACAGGTCGAGGCGGTGACGGTGAGCGGGACCCGCATGCATCTGCGGATCGCCATGGACTACTCGGCGCGCGATGCGATGATACGAGCGTCGGCCGCATTGCGGGGCGAAGTGGTTTCGCGCGAGGCATTCACGGAAATGCTCGCGCGCGTGGACCATGACATGGTGCCGGCGCGCGACGTCGATCTGCTCGTCCGCACAGGCGGAGAGCAACGGTTGAGCGATTTTCTTCTGTGGGAGTGCGCCTACGCGGAAATGATCTTCCTGGAAAAGATGTGGCCGGAATTCGATGCCCAGGATCTCGCGGAGGCACTGGCGGATTTCCGGGGCCGGAATCGGCGATTCGGGTTGGCGCCGGAGCAGGTCGCCTCGTAGACCTCATTGCATGGCACCAGTGGCAACGGGTTAGGGAACGGATTCAACGGATGCAACGAAATCAGCCGGATTCAAAGACCTAAAGGTTCTTGATCCGGCTGTTTCTGTGGCATCCGTGAAATCCGTTCCTAAATCACACCGATGCTTGACGCGTGCACGTGCTCGACGCCGGTCATCGACTGCTTAGTTGCGCATCAACCGCACGCTTCCCGATCCCGCCTCGATCTTGATCCGGCCCTTGCCCGCGCCGATCGTCCCGCGAAGGGCGTGACGCTCGATCCGCGCGACCTTCACTTCGAAATCGGAGTTGATTCCGCCGCTCCCGGTTTCGATGTCGACCGACGCGCTCGTTGTCGCGGGCATGCGCAGGGTGACGCCGCCGGAGCCGGCCTCGATGTCGACGTCATCCGGAGCCGTGAGCATTTCGATATCGCTGGTTCCGCTGCCAGCGTCGAGCCGGAAACGCGGCGCCTTCACGCCGGAAAGACGCACACCGCCCGAGCCGACGTCGGCCTTGATGTCCGTGAACTCGAGCGACCGGCCACGGAGCGATCCGGAGCCAATATCCAGATTGAGCGTCCCGCCGCGAAGACCGTCGAGCGTCGCCCCGCCAGAACCACAGTCCACTTTGACGTCGCCCTGGATGTCGACCAGATCCGCGCCACCCGAACCCGCGTCGACATTCAGCGAGCCTTTCACGTGCGAAACGCGAACGCCGGAGGCGGAGACATCGACGTCGATCTGGCCCTCGACGTTGTCGATCGTCGTTTCGCCAACGCCCTGACGCAGGAAGATCGACTTACCCTTCGGCACGATGACGTGCAGGTCGGCGTACGCATCCAGCCCGTCACCCCGACTGGTGACTTCGATACGGCGACGGCTGCGATCATCCCATCGTCCATTGCTGTCGCCGAAAGTGCCGTCCTCGTCGATCGTGATTTGCGTGCGGCCGTTCCAACGCATGTCGCGGTAGTAGATCCGGTCCTCCGGATAGGTGACCCGGAGTGCCATCCGTCCACGGACATTGCCCGTCTCGAGCTTGAGGCGTCCGGCATCTCGGCCACCTCGCGTGACCTCGACGATGACGCGGTCTCCGGTGCCCCCCTCGACGCGGAGCTTGCCGACAAGATTGTAGATGGCGATTTCATGCCCGTCGAGCGTGACGCGCTCGGGTTGCTGGGCAGCGAGTGCCGCCGGGATCGCGATCAGGAGCGCTGCGCGAGTGAAGTGCATTGGGACCTCGGTGGGGTGAACAGTCCGGTGCCTCAGGGGAGACGCCAACACTGGGACACCCGGGTCCGTCGGGAGGTTTGAAGGGAACATCGTGAGGTCGAGCGAAACACCGGTCTGGACGAAGCGGCGCTCTTTTGCCATCCTATGGCCGTACCTAAAACGGGTGGCGCAATGAATCGCTGGCTCAAGGGAATTGGCTACGTCGTGGGAGGCCTGTTAGGGCTCGTGCTCGTCACCGCCGCGGGCATCTACGGCTTTTCCGAGGCACGCTACCGCAAGCAGTACACGGTGACGCCACGGGCGGTTGCGGTTCCGACTGACTCCGCATCCGTCGCGCGAGGCGAACACCTGGTACAGACGATCGCGGCATGCGTCGACTGTCACGGTGAGAATCTCGGCGGCAAGGTGGTCTTCGATGCGCCAGCGTTCGGTCGCGTGTACGCGCTGAACCTGACCCGTGGAAAGGGCGGCGTCGGCGGGACGCTGACTGACGCGGATTTCGTGCGCGCTATCCGACACGGGATTGCACCAACCGGCCGAGCACTCAAGGTCATGCCGTCGAGCGACTACATGAATCTCAGCGATGCGGATCTCGGCGCGATCATCGCGTATGTGAAGTCCCGCCCGCCGGTCGACAATGAAGTGCCCTCCGTAATGATCGGACCCATTGGTCGAGCGTTGATGGTCGCAGGCAAGTTGCCCATCCTCGAAGCAGAGAGCATCGATCACGAAAAGCTGCAGGTCGCATCGGTGACGCCTGCGCCCACCGCGGGGTACGGTGCCTACCTGGCGAGCATCGGGTGCAAGGGCTGCCATGGTCCGACCTTGGCGGGTGGACCAATTCTCGGTGGCGATCCCTCGTGGCCACCCGCGGCGAATCTCACCCCGTCCGGATCGACGAAAGATTGGAGCGAGGACGACTTCCGGAAACTGCTCCGCGAAGGCAAGCGGCCGAATGGACTCACGGTCAATGCGGCGATGCCATTTCGCATTTTCGGCAAGCTGACGGACGAGGAAATCCACGCGATTTTCCTCTACCTGCGCAGCATTGCACCGCAGGCCACACCAGGGGTGGTGACGGCGTCGAAGTAGCCTGCCTACTTCACATGCTCGATCGCCCACGTCCAGTAGATCACGTCCTCAGCGGACATCTCACCTCGCGGTGATAACCGCGCGTCGGCGTATCCGTACTGGCCGATGTCCACGAGGTACTGCCCACGACTGACAAGTGTGCCCTGGCACACGCGATCCGTGGGTGGCGCCGCGCGCAGGGCGGCGTGGCGTGCTGCGAAATCGCCCAGCACGTCGACCGGCAACAGCGCGGCGTCACTCGGATAGATGAAGGTGAAGTAGACGAGGTACGAGTACAGCAGCGGCCACTGCGCGCCAAAGCGATCGATGAGCCGGTGCCACTCCAGCACGTTCGCGCGCGAGCGAAGAATGTGCATGATGTCCGCGCCGTCGAATCGCTCGCGTTCCATGACGAAGGCCTTCTGCCAGATCAGCTCCTCCGCCGGCACGATCTTGACCGGCATGCCGAGTACCTCCGTCTCGATCGCGTGGTCGAACCAGCCGTCGTCGATTGCACACAGGCCGTTACCAGAGCTGAACACGAGATCGACGAAGTCTTCGTGCTGCCATGCCTTGGCGAGCCAGTGGTGGAACGTCAGTTCCGTCCGATAGCCCGCACCACGCAGCGCGTCCATCGCTCGCTCCACGTCGACGGCACGGAGGAACAGGTCGAAGTCCTTCGTGTTGCGAACGATCCCCGTGTACTCGAGAAATGCGTGCGATCCGCCAACGAGAAAGGGCACGGCCGCGTCGCTCAGGACGTGCAACGTTCTGCGATAGAAGTTGTTGGTGTCCTGTGCAGACGCATCGAGCGTGGACTGGCCGGTCATGCGCCGGACGGGTTGCAAGAGTAGGGCTAGCGTCAGGCGCCCGCCGCCGGGAGCGCTGGCCCGAAACCTTCAGTGAGGAGCACGAACCCTTCACCCACCCACATGGCATCGAGTGACATCGTGCGCGTCGCGGCCGTCAGCGACGTCCACTACGGAAAAACGTCTCAGGGCACCCTGCAGTCCCTGTTCGCCCAGATTTCCGAGAATGCGGACATCTTCGTGCTCCCGGGCGACCTGACCGACTATGGGTTACCTGAGGAAGCCCGCGTGCTCGTGCGCGATCTGACTGCTACGCTCCGCATACCCGTCGTTGCTGTGCTTGGCAATCACGACTACGAGAGCGACCAGGCGGACGAAGTCCGCGCGATCCTGCGAGACGCCGGCATCCATGTGCTCGATGGCGACGCGGTCGAGTTGCTCGGCATCGGCTTCGCAGGTGTCAAGGGCTTCGCCGGGGGATTCGGGCGGGGCGCACTCGGCCCATGGGGCGAGCAGTCGATCAAGATGTTCGTGCAGGAAGCCGTTCAGGAGGCCCTGAAGCTCGAGTCGGCGCTCGCCCGCCTGACGACGGCCAGCCGCATCGCGCTCCTGCACTACGCGCCGATTCACGAGACACTCGTCGGCGAACCGATCGAGATCTTCCCGTGGTTGGGGTCGAGCCGGCTCGAGGAACCGCTGACGCGATACGAAGTGAGCGCGGTCTTTCACGGCCATGCGCACAAAGGTTCCCCGGAGGGACGAACCAGCACAGGCATTCCCGTCTACAATGTCTCGCTGTCCGTGCTGAAGGAGCACTTTCCGGATCAACCTCCTTACCGAATCTTCGAGGTGTCACGTTCGGCGGAGGCGCCAGTGAATCGGCGCCATCTGGGGCGCCGAGTCACGGATCGCGCGGCGTCGCCGTGAAAACCGAGAACAAGCAGGTGCGGGCCTTTCGCCACGCTCAGGGCGACAAAACGAGCGGCACGGCGTTCAAGGCGACAACGCGAGCGGCGTGCTGGTGGGATCCGTAATCGCCGGAAGCTGCTCCTCGATGCGTGCTGCTTCCCGCTCTGGAATAACGTCGGCAAAGCGTCGGAAATCGCCCTCGAGTGAGTGCCGCCCTCGCGGGATCACGAGCGCCGCAATCGCGTCCATGAGACTGCCATCCGTGACGCGGTAATCGATGGCAACGCTCACGCATGTCTGACCATCTTCGGGACTGAACCGCATGATGCCGCTGGTGATCACGGGCGAACCAGGCACGCTGCGCCACCCGATCACCGAGTTCGTGACGAACTTTGTCGTCACCGCATCCCACTCGATTTCACCACCACTTGGTGTTGACGCGCACCAATGCGAGCGGCCGTCACTGTTGTCGCGTACCTCCCGAAGCGAGCCGATGAAACGCGGAAAATTCTCGAAGTCCGCGCAAAAAGCGAACACCTGCTCCACCGGCCGCCCGACGACGAAGGAGAAGCGAAGACTCGCGGAGCGGCGCCTTGTGCCTGCCTTGCGGACGGCCCGCTCAATCGGTTTCCGCGCGGCGACGCCAATGAGAAGCCAACCCAGCAGTGTCGATGCCACCCGCGCGCTGCCGCGCTGCGGCCGTGTGGCCAGGATGAGTCCGCCCGTCAGTCCAGCCGCCACGGACAACGGGTCAAACGAACGAGCGGGCCGAAGAGCGGATTGATCAGTCATGCGTCGGCCTACGCGCAATTGGAGTGCCGCTCGTTTTTTCGCCCTGAGCTCGAGCGAAGTCCTGCACTCGGTTTCGATGGTTTTGGAAATGGTTGCACCGCTCATCAGAGCTTCGCTTCAGGTGCTCAGTGATCAGCCACGGCTGACAGAGCCTCAGGGGGTGTGGCGCTCGAGTTGCGATGCACCCAATCGCCACACCCCCTGTGACTCTGTTGGCTGCAGCTGGCTACTGAGCACCTGTCACAGCTGATGTCCGGCGAAGTGGAGCCAACTACGTAGAGAAGTTCGAGCGCGGGGTGTGCAACGACGGCTATAAGCGTGCGAACGCAGCCTGCGCGCGTGCCAGCGCCTCATCCGTCGAACCGCCGATGGCCGCGATGTGCCCCATCTTCCGCCCTGCGCGTGCACCGGACTTCCCGTAGAGAAAAAGCCGAGTGCCCTCGATCTCGAGTGCCTTGGCGAACGACGGAATTCGTCCGTCGAGCCAAAGGTCACCGAAAAGATTGACGATCGCCGCAGGCCGAATGGGCTCGGTGGCGCCAAGGGGGAGGTCACACACCGCACGAACGAGTTGCTCGAACTGGCTCGTCGGGCAGGCGAGTTCCGTCGCGTGAAACGAGTTGTGTGGACGCGGCGCCAATTCGTTCACCAGCAGGCGGCCGTCTTGGAGCACGAACATCTCCACCGCGAGAATGCCTTCGAGCTCGAACGCACCCGCGATTTCGAGCGCGATCTCCCGCGCTTGCGCCAACAGCGTTGGTGGGAGCTCGCCCGGCATTACGCTCCACGCAAGGATTTGCTGCTCGTGATGATTGATCGCGGGCGGATAGACGACCATGTCGCCCGAGGGCCGTCGCGCCACGAGCACACTCAGCTCGAACGCGAGTGACAACCCCTGCTCGGCGACGGAGCGCCGGTGGCCAAGCGACGCTATCGCATCATCCACATCTGTCGAAGCGGATGTCCGTAGCTGCGACCGGCCATCGTAACCGCCCTCGCACGCCTTCACGAACAGTTCGGATCCGAGCGTTGCCATGGCACTCGCGAGCATCGCCGGGGTTTCGACGACGGCGTACGGTCCGATGGGCACGCCGAGCTTCGATAACCATTCCTTCTGACGCGCGCGGTCGCGCACGATCCCAAGCACGAATGGACTCGGACGCACCGGCGCGTGCCGTTCCGCTGCGGCGAGCGCGGCACCACCGATCTGCTCGATCTCAAGCGTAATGACGCTGCATTCACGTGCGAGCGACTCGGCGCCCGCTGCATCGTCGAAGCTGGCCACGACCATTCGATCGGCGACGGGTCTCGCGGCACAATCGGCGCTGGGGTCGAGCACCTGGACGCCGAAGCCGAGATTCCTCGCCGCAAGGGCGGTCATCCGCCCAAGCTGGCCGCCACCGAGGATACCGACGGTGGCGGGCGGAGAGATCGACATCAAGCGTGCGGGTGAGACAGATCGGCGTCGTCGAGCACCGCGGCCTCGCGCGCCGCACGCCATGCGCGCAGTCGCTCTCGAAGCGCGGGCCGCGAAATCGCCAGCATTGCGGCGGCAAGCAGCGCGGCATTGGCCGCACCGGGCTCACCAATCGCCAAGGTGCCAACGGGAACGCCTTTCGGCATCTGGACGATCGAGAGCAGGGCGTCGACGCCATTCAGAGCGGTCGCGGGGATGGGCACGCCAAGCACGGGCAGGATCGTGAACGCCGCCACCATGCCGGGCAGGTGCGCGGCACCGCCAGCCGCCGCGATGATGATCTCGATCCCTCGGCCCTCCGCCGCCATGGCGTACTCGCGCATCCAGTTCGGCGTCCGGTGCGCCGATACGACCTTGGCTTCGTGCGGGATCTGCAACTCGCTCAACATCTCGAGCGCAGCGGACATGACCTTGAGGTCGCTGCGGCTGCCCATGATCACGCCCACCAGGGGCGGGACGGACGTCGAATCGTGAGCTGAGGGCATGCGCGCTGGGAAAAAGTCGTCGGAGCAGTGGCGCGAAAGATAGTGCGACTGGCGAGATGAAGGCCACCGCGACTCATCATGTCGCATGAAGCCCCGCAAACTGCTACCATTCCTGCTGGCGGGCGATGCTGCCCCCGTCTTCCGCACTCGCCCCGTCCATGCCCTCTCCGTCTCGTCGGCAGTCATCAGCCGCCTGTGCGTTCGCGCTCGTCATCTTCTCGCTCGTTCTGTCGAGCTGCTCCCGCCGCGCGGCGGGAGGTGACGAGATCGGTATTGCGGTTGCGCTCGATCCGCATCGCGCAGGAATGCAGACGATCTACAATGGCGTGCAACTCGCCGTGGATCAACTGAATCAGCAGCGCAACGGGAAGGCACCGCTGCGCATGATCAAGGGTGCGCCCGATGTCAGCGATCCAATCCGCATCGCGGAAACGTTCCGCGACAATCCGGCGGTCGTTGGCGTCGTCGGACATCCGGAGAGTGGCACGACACTCGATGCGATCGGTGAATACGCCGACACGAAGAACGGGGGCCGCAATGGCGTCGTCGCCATTTCGCCGACGGGAACCAGTCCGGGGCTCACGGGCGCGAACAGGTGGCTCTTCCGCGTCTGCCCGAGCGACGTCCAGACGAGTCGCACGATGGCCCGTTACCTTCTGGACTCATTGAAGGCGATGCGTGCGAGCGTGATCTACCGCAACGACGCGTACGGGAAGGATTGGTCGAAGTCCTTTACCGACGCATATCGCGAAGGTCGCGGAACCGTTGTCGAGCGAGATCCCTACCTCGCCGGCGTCACGCCGTGGGACGCGTACGCGGCCTACATCAAGAAGCTCAATCCCGACGTCATCCTCTTTCCGGGCAGTACGGAAGATGCCGTCCTGCTCCTGCGAGCAATGCGTGCGGTCGGTGTTGCTACGCCACTGGTTGGCGGCGACGCGACCTCTGGCCTCGAGGCGAACGCCGCGGAGTTCCCGACGGCGCGCTACGCCGCCTTTTTCCTGGCGCGTCGTGCCACCAGCCCCGAAGCGAAAGCGTTCATCACCGCGTACCGTGCCGCATACAAGGAAGATCCCGATCAACGCGCGGCATTGGCGTACGATGCCGCGATGTTGATCGGACGCGCGGCACTGGAGGTGGGTGCCGATCGCGCCGCCATTCGCGATTACATCGAGTCGATCGACGGCACGCGTCGCCCGGCGGTGGCCGGTGTTGCCGGACCGATCGCCTTCGACGCGAAACATGACGCCATCAACAAACCGGTGGTCGTAGCGCAGGTCGGCAAATGATGAGTTTGAACACGATTCGCGGCCGCCTTCAGGCCGGCTTCGGCGTTACGATACTGCTGATTCTCGTGGCTGGTGTGCTGGCGGGCTACGGCCTGCTCCGCGCCGGTGCGCGTAACGAAGCGGTCGTCGCCGAAATGCGCGTGCAGCAGGAAACGATGCAGCAGGTCGCCTTCCGCATCCTGCGCGAGACGGCCGCCGGCATGCGCTATCTCAATACGGGCAATGCGTCGGACGAGAGTCGCTACAACGCGCTCGCCGACGAGGCGGACCGGCTGCGCCGCGAAGCGATCAAGCAGGACGTGATCACCGGGAGCGAGCGACAGAAGCTCAAGGATCTGGGCACGCTTCAGGCGACTGTCGAGGCAGGCATCGGAGCCGCGCATGCCTATGACGCGGTCGGTCGCAACGCGGATGCAACGGCCATTCTCGGGAAAACGTCGTCGGCACTCGACGAAGTGGACCGCACGCTCGAGTCACTTCGGCAGGAAGGCGCGCGGCAATTGAGCGATCGCCAGCACGAGGCCTCGTCGCTCCTGCAGCGGAATCTCTATCTCCTGGGACTCGTCGTGTTCGCCGCGCTGGTCGTCGGCATCGTGTCCAGCGTGACCACGTCGCGCGCCGTCACTCGGCCGCTGGCTGCGCTGACGCGCGATCTGCTCGCGATTGGTCGCGGCGACCTGCGTCGCAGTGATCTCCAGCGGGAGGTCAAGGGTGCGGCGGAATACGAAGCATTGGCGAGCGCGTTCGATCAGGCGCGCGAACGGCTGCGCGGTTTGGTGGCGGAGATGAAGCGCCAGTCGGACGACGTTGCCGGTGCCGCCGCAGAACTCGCGGAAGCAGCGGGTGGTGCGTCGGGAAGCACGCAGCATGTCGCGACGGCCGTCACCGAAATGGCGCATGGGGCGGGACAGCAGCTCGACGTGCTCACCGGTGCCGGCAGTGCCGTCACGCAACTCGCCGCTTCCGGCCGGACGATTGGCGAAGCGGTGAAGGAGAGCCAGGCACGCGGCCGCGAGATTCGCGTCTCCGCAACGAGTACTGCCTTGGAAATCGGCAAGGCGGTGGACACGCTGCTCGCGGCTCGTGAAGTGTTCGACCGCAGCGCCAGGGAAATCAACTCGCTGCGTGAGTCACTTGGCGTGGTAGACGAATTCGCGACGACGATCTCCGAGATTGCGTCGCAGACCAACCTGCTCGCGCTCAACGCGGCCATCGAAGCCGCGCGCGCGGGCGACGCCGGTCGTGGTTTTGCCGTTGTTGCCGAGGAAGTGCGCAAGCTTGCCGAGCAGAGCTCGCGCGCGGCGCACGAGGTGACGGCGAATGTCGGCCGTATCCGCGAAGGCGTGCTCGGTACGTCGCGCGCTGTCGAGAGCGGCACGACGCAAATGAAGGACGTGAGCAAGGTGGCCGATTCAGCACGGCTCGCCCTCTCGCAGATTCAGGCGGCGGTGGAGCGCGTCGAGGATGCGTCCAACCGTGTATCCGAGGCGGTGAGTGGCAATGCCAGCGCCATCGCACTCGTCGAGGATGCGATCGCCAAGGCCGGCGATACGGCGCAGAGCCATGCGGCGTCTGCAGAGGAGGTTGCGGCGGCAACAGAAGAGACGTCGGCGTCGGTCGAGGAACTCGAGGCGACGAGTCACATGCTCAACGATTCGGCGCGTCGCGTTCGTGAGAAAGTAAATGAGTTTGTGGTGGAGTAGCGCTCGATTTCTGTTGCTCGGCGTACTGTGCGCGCGAGCAGTGGGCGCGCAGGCCGCCGTGGACTCGACGCACGGGAACGTGTACGGCATCATCACTGACTCGACGGCGCGGGGCATTGCAGGTGCGACGGTGGGGATCGTCGGTGCTGAGAGTGACGCGATCACGGACGAACGTGGCCGTTTCTCCTTCGCCGGCGTCCCCATTGGACAACGGATGCTGCACGTTCGCGCGATCGGGTACTTACAACGCCTCGTTGCGATCGAGGTGACGGGCGCGGAAACCGTGGATGGCTCGGTCGTGCTCCAGCGCCTCGGGCAACTCCTCGACACCATGCGCGTCGTCGCGCGGTCGCCGTATGACAAGCCGGCGCGCCTCAACTACACGACCAAGTACGACGACTTCTATCAGCGCCGTCGCGTTGGATCGGGAGCGTACTACACGCGGGAGCAACTGGACGCGTTCGAAGGCATGCGGACCGCGAGTGACATCGTGGAGCGCATCCCGTTTCTCGTGCAGAAGGGGAACAGTACGGGGAACCGGTGTCCGGCGCCGCGACTCTTCGTCGATGGGCTTCCGGCGAATGGCGATGTGCTGACGTTCTTGCGAGCGACGGATGTCGAGGCGGTCGAGTACTACCGCGGCGTCTCGAATGGCGCGTTGGGAGTCGCAGGGTGTTCGCTCTACGTGTGGACGCGCTGAGACCGATGGGTGTTGCGCGTTGGACGAATTATCTCGCGTTCTCAAGCCACAATGACCCAGTTTTCGTAGCGATGCACCCTGGGTCGGTGGGGCCGGCAGTGGCGCCACGGAAATGACCAACGCGGGCAACTGGCTGGAAAAGAAAAAGACCGCTCATCGCGGCCTTCTTCCTAAGCTCCCCAGGTAGGACTTGAACCTACGACCCTTCGATTAACAGTCGAATGCTCTGACCAACTGAGCTACTGGGGAATGTGTTCTGCTACAGACACTCAAATTTAGTGGACCCCTGAGCGAAGTCAATCGGCTCAGGACGCCCGCGCCCGTCGATTCGGTGCGATAGCCGACACAATTTTCGGAGTCGCCCCATGCTGCGCGCGCTTGCGCCCTGAAGGCTGATCCCAGTCGGGGAGCACGGTCCGGAGCCAGAGGCCGGTGTGTGATGCGGAGACGCCCGCGACCTCTTCCGGCCGACCGAAAGCAACGATCTCTCCGCCGTCGGCTCCGGCCTCTGGCCCCAGGTCGATCACCCAGTCCGCGAGCTTGATGACGTCGAGGTTGTGCTCGATGAGCACGAGGGTGTGACCGTTGTCCACGAGCCGGTCGAACACCGCGGACAACTTCCGGATATCGTCGAGATGAAGCCCCGTCGTCGGCTCGTCCATGATATACAGCTTGCGCCCGGACTTCTTCGCGCCGAAGACGAGTTCGCGCGCGACCTTGAGCCGCTGCGCCTCACCACCGGAGAGCGTCGTGGCGGGCTGGCCGAGGCGAAGGTAACCGAGCCCGACTTGCTGGAGCTGCCAGAGTGCCTGCCCGAGCTTCTCCTCGTATGGGAAGAAGCGGATCGCCTCGTCGACGGTCATGTCGAGCACGTCGGTGACGCTCTTGCCGAAGTACTTCACTTCGAGGACAGCCGGCTTGAATCGCTTGCCGGCGCAATCGTCGCAGGGAACGAAGACGTCGGCCATGAAGACCATCTCGACTTCGAGATAACCCGCGCCTTCACACGTTTCGCAGCGGCCACCGGCGACATTGAAACTGAACGTTCCCGCCGTGTATCCACGTTGCCGCGCGGCAGGAAGCGCCGCGAAGATTCGACGAATCTCGTCGAAGGCCTTCACGTACGTGACCGGATTCGAACGCGGTGACTTGCCGATGGGACTTTGATCGACCAGCACGACCGCATCGAGGGCTTCGTAGCCCGTGAGCGCATCGAACGCACCGACGCGTTCACCGAGATGCTGCTTGGCGGAGTGTTCACCTGTGAGCTTGGTCTCGAGCGCGCGCATGAGGACGTCGTGGATCAACGTGCTCTTCCCACTGCCGGAGACTCCGGTCACGGCGGTGACGGTGCCGAGTGGAATGCGGACGTCGACGTTCTTGAGGTTGTGTTCGCGCGCGCCGGTGAGCGTGAGCCACAGTGGCCCGATGCGGCGGCGCGTCGCGGGAACGGGGATGGATTTCTCGCCGCTCAGGTAGCCTCCCGTCAGCGGGCTCTCGTGCACGCGCGACATCGGCCCGGAGAAGACGAGCTGGCCGCCCTTCTCACCACTGTGTGGGCCCAACTCGACCATGTAGTCCGCGGCACGAATCGCTTCGAGATCGTGTTCGACGACCAGCACCGTGTTCCCGGTGTCGCGCAACCGAAGGAGAAGCTTGAGCAGCCGGTCCATGTCGCGCGAATGCAGTCCGATCGACGGCTCGTCGAGTACATAGAGTGTATCGACGAGTCGCGAGCCGAGTGAGTTCGCGAGCCCGATGCGCTGCGCTTCGCCGCCGGAGAGCGTGCGGGTGGCGCGGTTGAGCGAGAGATAATTCAGGCCAACATCGCACAGGAAGCGCACGCGATCCTGTGCCTCCTTCAGGATGTGCGCGGCGATTTCCTGATCGAACGCCGAGAGTTCGAGCGCGTCGAGCCATGTGGTGAGCGTGCCGACGGGGAAATCGCTGACTTCGGCGATGTTCCGTCCGCCGACGTGCACGTGCAGCGACTCGGGCTGCAGCTTGCTCCCGTGACAGCCGGGACACTCCTGCGCGGTTTGATACTGCCGGAGGAAGACGCGGATGTACTGCTTGTAGCGCTTGTCCTCGAGATCGCGGAGGAAGGGAAGGATGCCCTTGAATCCGCGAATGTTCGCATTGAGCAGCCGCTCGCGATGCTTGCCTGAGAGATCGCGCCACGGCGTATCCATCGAGATGCCTTCCTTCTTCGCGTACTCGGCGAGGGTGCGGCGCTTGTTGTCGTAGCGCGGCTTGGTCCACGGATCGATGGCTCCCTCGCGCAGCGACCGTTCAGGATACGGGACGATGAGGATCTCATCGTATTCGAGAATGGCGCCGAAGCCGTTGCAGGTGGTGCAGGCGCCGCGTGGGGAGTTGAACGAGAACAGTTGCGGCGTCGGCGACGGTGCCGTCGTTCCGTCGTTCGGGCACTCGAAGCGCTCGGTGAACTTGAGTCGCGACACCCGCTTCCCGCTCTTCGCGTCGGTGATCGCTTCGGCGAGCAGAATCGATGCGTCGCCATAGCCCTCGCGGAAGGCCGTGGACACGGCGTCGGCGAGCCGGCCACGCGTCTCGGGATTGACGACGAGTCGGTCGATGACGACGAGGACTTCTTTCGCGAACGTGACGTCCACGTTCTCGTTGTCCAGGTCGTCGAGGTGCTTGACGACGCCATCGAGGCTCACGCGCACGAAGCCTTGCGCGCGAAGGTTTTCCATCACGACTTCGTGCGAGACCTCGCTCGACATCTTGAGTGGAGCGGCCACATAGAATCGCGTGCCCGGTGGGAGCGCGAGCACGGTGTCGGTCACGGACTGCACCGTATCCGGCCGGATTTCACGCCCGCACTTGGCGCACATCGTGTGTCCGACGCGCGCCCACAGCAGGCGCAGATAGTCGTAAATCTCCGTCGAGGTTCCGACGGTGGAGCGTGATGTCTTGGTCGGGTTCTTCTGTTCGATCGCGACCGCAGGGGACAGTCCGTCGATAAGGTCGACGTCGGGCTTCTCCATGCGCTCGAGGAACTGTCGCGCGTAGGAGGAGAGCGATTCGACGTACCGCCGCTGGCCTTCCGCGTAGATGGTGTCGAAGGCGAGTGAGGACTTCCCGGAGCCGGAGGGCCCGGTGATGACGGTGAAGGTGCGGCGCGGGATTTCGAGGTCGAACCCCTTGAGATTATGCTGCCGCGCGCCGCGAACGAGGATCTTGTCCTTCATGTCTCAAAGGTAGCAATCTGCACGCTCGAGTTGTCGCCCTGACACCTTCGTCGCTTGCACTCCTCGAGGGCAGGCGAGCGAAGAGCCTGCACCTCCCGATGTCGGAAGAAGTGCAGGCCCTTCGCATCGCTCAGGGCGACAAAACGCTCAGATCACAGCGTCGTCGTGCTGCGACTCCGCGTGGACAGGCGGTAGACCCAGAGAAGGAGCATGGCGCCGACGACGGCCAGCAGAATGCTCCACAGAGAGAACCCGTTGAGTCCGGAACCCGTGAGCGTGTTGCCGATGAATCCGCCGACGAAGGCACCGACGATACCGATGATCATTGTAACGATGGCGCCACCCGGATCTTTCCCGGGCATGAGCGCTTTCGCGATCGCACCGGCGATCAATCCGAGCACGATCCAAGCGAGAATACCCATTGTACGGCCTCCGAGAGTGAGTGTGGGACAGGCGCGTACTAACGCAACGGGCGTACCAAACACGGGGGGAAGGGGACGGGGGACAGGGGACAGGAAAGGCCGAGCGACGGAACAGATGTCTTTCACGCTTGCCAGTCTCTAGAGCGGCCGATAGTTTCCGCCCCTACTGGGTCCCCGGGCCAAACAACTCGAGGCTCATGTTTCGGCCGTCCGCGCTGTAGTCCTTCTGCGCTCAAGCCCTCCTAATGCCCGTCCTTCAGCTCGACGATCAGCAGTTCCCGCTCAACACGGGTTCAACCCGGATCGGCGCCGGTGCAGGCGCCGACGTCGTCGTCCCGGGCTACTCCGCCCTGGCGGTCGAAGCGGTCATCGATAGCGGTGCGACGCCGACGATTCGCCGAGCGGAGGAATCCGCCCACGTGCGCGTCAACGGCGTCCTCCTCGGCGCAGAACCCACGCCGCTGATGCATGGCGACAAGGTCGAGATCGCCGGTCTCGAACTCCGCTATGCCGACGATGCGAAGGGCGGCGCCACCCAGTTTGTCAGCGCGAGCGAAATTGCCGCGCTGGCCGGCGCCAAACGCACCGGCGCTGCCCGTGCAACGGCGGCCTCAGGAGGTCGTCTCGTTTCCCTTGTCGACGGGAAGGAGTACACCATCGCCGATTCCGGGATCGTCTTTGGACGCGATGCGTCCTGCGACGTGGTGGTGGCGCAGAATGAGGTATCGCGGCGCCATGCGGAAATCGCACCGGCCGATCAGGGCTATGTGCTGAAGGACACGAGTGCGAACGGTTTGTTTGTGAACGGTGTGAAAGTGCAGGGCTCACAAGTCCTTACGCGCGCCGATGTCGTGCGCGTCGGCACCGAGGAGTTCCGCTTCTACGCCGACGTGCTGGCACCGACCGCCGCGAAGGCGCCAACCCCGGCGGCGGCAATGCCGGTCGTTCCGCCACCAGCGCCCGCAGCTCCGACGCCAGCGGAATCCGCGCTGCCAGAGATGGATCTGGCACCGGCGATGCCGGCGCCTGTACCCGCAGCTCCCCCGGCCGAACCTCCGGCTGCCGCCGCGCCGCCACCTGCGGCGCCCGTCAAGGCAGCGCCGCCGCCTCCCAAGCCGGTAGTGGTTGAAGATTCTCGGCCGGTTGTGGCGATACTCGAGAGTATGAACGAAGGCCCGGCAAAGGGGACCAAGCACGAGTTGCGCACCATTCTCGGCCACGTGGGCAGAGGACCGGCGAACGATATCACGCTGAATGACGAGAGTGTGAGCGACACGCATGCGAAGCTCCAGAAGCGCGATGATGGCTGGTACGTCGTGGACATGGGTTCGACGAACGGCACCTACGTCGGTGGGACGCGCGTGACGGGCGAGAAGCGTATCGAGGGTTCGCCAGATGTTCGCTTCGGCGGCCTGAAGTTCCGGTTCACTGCGGTCGGTGCGACCGCGGACGAACTCGAGGCCAAGGCGACGCGAGCGATTGCACCGCAGGCGCGCCCGTCTGCCGCAGCGTCAAGTTCCCCTGCGGCAAAGGCCCCCGCACCAGTCCAGCCCGCCGCGCCGCCAGCACCTGTCGCACCGGCCAAGAGCGGTGGCGTCCCAGTCGTCGTATGGATCGTCGTTGCCGTGGTGGTGATCGCGGCGGTGGCGTTCTTCCTGCTGAAGGGAAACGCGTGAGGCTTCTCCATTCAGCGCGCACGGACGTCGGCATGATCCGGTCCGGCAACGAAGACAATTTCACCGTCGACGCCAACCCCGAACGGGGCATCTACATCGTTGCGGATGGCATGGGCGGGCACGCGGCGGGTGAGGTTGCCAGCGAGATGGCGGTGCAGATCATCCAGCGTGAGCTCAAGCAGGTTACCGATCTCGAGACGGAATCGGTTGCCAAATTGACGGCCGATACACTGCGCCTCGCGAACCGTGCGATCCACGACCGGACGATTACGGAAGTGGACAAGCAAGGCATGGGCACCACGGCATCGGTGCTCGTGATCTCGGGGGCGAAATATCTCATCGGACAGGTCGGTGACTCGAGAGTCTACCTCCTCCGTGACGGGGCGCTCACCCAGCTCACCAAGGATCACTCCTACGTCCAGGAGCAGGTGGACGCCGGATTCCTGACGCCGGAGCAGGCGCGCTATCACCCCTACAGCAACGTGATCACGCGCTGCGTAGGTGCGAGCCCGGACGTGGAGCCGGATGTCTATCGCGGTGAGGTCCGCACCGGTGACCTGTTCCTGGTCGCCAGCGACGGTCTCACCGGCATGGTCGACGACCGCCGGCTTGGCCAACTCCTCGGCTCACGCGCGGAACCTGACCGCAAGGTGCAGGCGCTCATCTCGGAAGCGAACGGCCGCGGGGGACTCGACAACATCACCGCGATCATCGTCCAGGTGCTCGACTCCGGAGATGGACTGGCCGACAGCAAGACGGTGGAGATCAGGTCGGTTGGCTGACGAAGCGGAGACCGTCGCATCGGTCTCGGAGCTCTTTCTCGGCAATATCCTCTACGCACTCGAGCTCGCCGCCATGTCGCTGGAGGGTTCGGGCAAGGCAGAGGACGCGAAGTACTATCGTGGTATTGCCAGAAAGCTGGCGGAAGCGCGCGGACGGGAACGCCAGGGCTCGGGATCGGCGTAGAACGGCGCGAGGTGCGGAACGTCTCAGCTCAATCGCGCCCCCGATTCGAGCTTCTGGCGGACCTCGGCTCCACTCAAGCTGGCAAGGCGAACGACCGCCCCGCGGTCGAGCGAAATGCGCCGACAGGCAAACACGCGTAACCACCGTGCGCTGCCATAGAGCTCCTCGGACAGCTTTGGAAGGTTTACAGCGCCCTCCCACCCCTCAGCGGTAAGACGCCGCACAGAGCCATCCCGCCGACGCACGGGGATGTCCAGGCCGAGCATCTGGGTCTTTACCGGATAGTCGAGGAGCACCTCGCCGGGTGCAAGGCCAAGCTCCCCCGCCAAGCGGTCCTCGACGGCAACCACCAGCGCGCGATCGTCGGCAATCCATTCGCCGATGTCAGGCGGCAGCTCGGCGGCCGGACACTCGAAGACGCGCTTGTAGAGGCGCCTCTCGCGCAGCGCCGCGAGTAAGGGCGACGGGGAATTGGCCGCGAGCTCGTGCAATAACCCTTCGTCCGTAAAGCCGGCAAGTGTCTCTGCACTGAGTGACCCTGCGCGTAACGCGCTATCGACGAGGCGTTTGTACATCGCCGTCGCGCTGCGGACCGCGTGGTGCCAATAGACGTTGCGGTACATCTGATACTTCGCGAAGAGGAGCGACTCCAGTGCGGAGAGCCCCTTTTCCGAAATGCCCACTGTCGACGAGTTGCGTTCCGGATCGGCGACGAGGGTCAGGGAGTTGATCAACCGATCGACGTCGATGTCACCGTAGTTGACGCCGCACATGAACGCATCGCGCTTGAGGTACTCGATCTTGTCGAGGTCCAGCGAGCCGGAGATGAGGCCGCGCAGTGGACTCGTGCTGGTGCCGCGGATGAGGGCCATGACGCGCGCGGGGGCATCGTCGCCAAGCGCCCCGGCGAGCACATCGGCGATGTCCCCGTTCATGATCAGCGGGCGAGCAACTTCCTCGTGATGCAGGGCGCCGATCTCCTCGAGCGCGTGCGAGAAGGGATAGTGTCCAATGTCGTGCAACAACGCAGCGTAGCGGACAATGAGGCTGTCGCGCTTGTCATCGATCTGTGACGCGTCGCGTTCCTCGAACATTGCGAGGGAGCGACGCGCGAGGTGGTATGCGCCGAGCGCGTGCTCGAAGCGCGAGTGGCTGGCACCGGGGTAGACGAGATAGGCGAGCCCCAACTGACGCACATCCCGCAGCCGCTGAAACACCTTCGTGTCGATCAGTCGGAGCGCGACCGGGTCGACACGCATGTTGTTCCAGAGGGGATCCCTGATGATTTCGTCCATTTCAGGGGCCAGGGGACAGGGGACAGGTATCAGGGGACAGGAACGGCCTATGGAAGGATGATCTGGGGAGCGCATCGCAGTAAGGAATGAAAAACCGAAAGGCACACCAAAATACTTGCGGTGTGCCTATCCTGTCCCCTGACTCCTGTTCCCTGATGTCAACCCATTGGCCCCGCCGCCTTGATGGCCGCATCGACAGTGCCGAACTTCTCGAAGTTCGTGCGGAACATGCCAGCCAGCTTCCGAGCCTGCGCGTCGTACGCGAGCGGATCGCTCCACGTGCCGCGCGGATCGAGAATCTCGTTCGGCACGCCAGGCACTGCCTGCGGCGTCACGAGCCCAAAAAACGGATCGGTGCGCGTGGCAACGCCGTCGAGTTTACCGTCGAGCGCGCCGTGGACCATCGCGCGCGTGTAGGCCAGCTTCATGCGCTTACCGACGCCATACGCGCCGCCGCTCCAACCGGTGTTCACCAGCCACACGTTCGACTTGTGCTCGTCGATCAGCGTGCCGAGCATGTCAGCGTATTTCGTCGGATGCCAGACGAGGAATACCGCGCCGAAGCACGATGAGAATGTCGCCTGCGGTTCCGTGACGCCGCGCTCGGTGCCGGCGACCTTCGCCGTGTAGCCAGAGAGGAAGTAATACATCGCCTGCTCGCGGGAGAGACGAGCGAGCGGGGGCAGCACGCCGAATGCGTCGGCGGTGAGGAAGACGATGTTCTTCGGATGGCCACCGCGTCCCGACGGAACGAAGTTCGGGATGTAGTTCAGTGGATACGACGCACGTGTATTCTCGGTGATGCTCTGGTCCTCGAACTTCACCTTGCGCTTGTCGTCGAGCATCACGTTCTCGAGGATCGTCCCGAACATCTGCGTGGTGCGATAGATGTCGGGCTCACCTTCGGGCGAGAGGTTGATGACCTTCGCATAACAGCCGCCTTCGTAGTTGAAGGTGCCCTCGGGGGCCCAGCCGTGCTCGTCGTCGCCGATGAGTGAGCGCGCGGGATCCGCGGAGAGCGTCGTCTTGCCGGTACCCGAGAGCCCGAAGAACAATGCGGTGTCGCCGGCGGGGCCGATGTTCGCGGAGCAGTGCATCGAGAGCACGCCCTGCTTCGGCATGTAGTAGTTCATGACCGTGAACATCGACTTCTTGAGCTCACCCGCGTAGCGCGTTCCGCCAATGAGAATCGTGCGCTCGGCGAGGTTCAGGACGATGAATGTCCCGGTGCGCGTGCCGTGTTTCGCGGGATCAGCCTGGAATTCCGGTGCATGCAGCACGGTGAAGTTCGGCGCGAACTCGGCGAGTGCGGCCACGTCAGGACGCACGAACATGTTGCGCACGAAGGCCATGTGCCACGCATTGGGCGATACATACCGAACGGAGAGGCGATACTTGGGGTCTGCGCCGCAGTAGAGATCCTGGACGAACAGTTCGTCCTGCCCATTCAGGTACTGCTGCACGTCGGCGCGGAGCGTCTCGAAGTGCTCTGGCGTGATGGGCTGATTGACCTTGCCCCAATCGACATCGGCTTCGGAACTGGGGTCCTTGACGACAAACTTGTCGTTCGGCGAGCGGCCGGTGTGGGGTGCGGTCACGGCGCAGAAGGGACCCATGTCGGCGAGGCGGCCCTCACCGCGACGAATCGCGTTCTCGATGAGCACCGGCGCGACGTAATTCCAGTGCACCTTCCCGGACGGCGTGAGCCCGAGTCCGGCGAGATTGCCGTCGAGGCCCGTCTCGTGTTGCGGCGTGGTCTGTGTGGCCATCGGTAAAGTCCTCGAAATGAAGATGTCAGCGCGCAAGGCGCAGAGTAATTGTTTCGTCCGTCAAGCTGTCACCCCGAGCGAAGTCGAGGGGTCTGCACTTCCGCTGTTTTCAGGTGCAGATCCCTCGACTCGCTTCGCTCGCTCGGGATGACAATGCTACAGCTTCGAATACACAGTCGGCGCAGGACTCGACGCGGCAAAGGCCGGTTCGAGCGACTGCGTCCGTTCCTGCGCATCGACCACGGCCACTGCGGCCATGTTCACGATGTCCTGCACGTCGGCACCGCGCTCGAGTACGTGCACTGGCCGGCGCATGCCAACGAGAATGGGGCCAATTGCCGTTGCGCCACCCAGGTGGTGCAGCAGCTTGTAGGCGATGTTGCCGGCGCTCAGGTTGGGGAAAATGAGCACGTTCGCCTGTTCCTTGAGCGTGTTGAACGGATAGTCGCGCTTGAGGATCTCGGGATCGAACGCGGTGTCCGCCTGCATCTCGCCATCGACGATGAGCGACGGATCACGCTCTTTCAATATCTGCGCCGCACGCGCCATCTTCTCGGCGTCAGGATGCTTGACCGATCCGAAGTTCGAGAAGGACAACATTGCGATGCGCGGGACGATCCCCATCGTGCGCGTAATACGGCTCGCGGCGAAGGCGATCTGCGCGACCTGTTCCGCCGTGGGGTCGATATTGACGGTCGTGTCGGCGCAAAAGACGACGTGGCGTTCCGTGACGAGCATATACATCCCGCTCACAAGCTTGGAACTTGGATGCGCGCCGATGACCTGGAGCGCCGGTCGAATCGTTTCCGGGTAGTGCATCGTCACACCGGACAGCAACGCATCTGCGTCGCCGCGTGCGACCATGCACGAGCCGAAGTAGTTGCCGTTGAAGAGTTGACGCCGCGCTTCGTCGAGCGAGAGCCCCTTTCGCTGACGCAGCTGCCACATGTAGTGCGCGTACCCGTCGCGACGAGGCGATGTAGCGGGGTCCTCGATGGTGATACCCACGAGCGGAATACGATGCTCAGCAGCGACGCGCTCGATCGTCTCCGGATTGCCGAGAAGGATCGGGTGCGCGATGCCGTCGTCCACGAGGATCGAGGCGGCGCGAATGATCTTTGGCTCGTCGCCTTCGGGGAAGACGATGCGCTTGGGATCGCGCATGGCGCGATTGATGAGACCGCGCATGATGCCGCGGGCGCGGCCAAGTCGCTCCTCGAGCTTCTCGCGGTAACCTTCGAGATCGATGAATTCGCGTGCGACGCCACTCGCAACCGCGGCCCACGCGACGGCAGGCGCGACCCAGAGCAGCACGCGCGGATCGAAGGGGAAGGGGATGAGGTAGTCCGCCCCGTAGTGGACGTTACGCAGCCCGTAGAGTGCCGCGACGGAATCGGGAACGTCCTGCTTGGCGAGGAGCGCGAGTGCGCGCGTGGCCGCCATCTTCATCTCTTCGTTGATCTCCGTGGCGCGGACGTCGAGCGCGCCACGGAAGATGAACGGGAAGCCGAGGACGTTGTTGACCTGGTTCGCGTAGTCACTGCGTCCAGTGGCGATGATGGCGTCGTCGCGAACGGCGCGCACTTCTTCCGGCGTGATTTCCGGAACCGGGTTCGCGAGCGCGAAGATGATCGGGCGCGCGGCCATGCTGGCGACCATCTCGCGTGACATCGCACCGGCGACGCTGAGGCCCACGAAGACGTCGGCACCAACGAGGACGTCCGCGAGTGAGCGGGCGGCGGTGTGCTGGAGGAAGCGTGCCTTGTAGGGATCCATGTCCCCTTCGACGCGCCCCTCGTAGATGACGCCCGCGCGATCGCACATGAAGATGTGCTCGCGCTTGACCCCCAGTCGCACGTAGTGCTCCGCGGTGCTGATGGCGGCGGCGCCGGCGCCGGAGAAAATCACTTTGACCTGCGTGATGTCCTTGCCGACGATATCCAGCGCATTGAGCAGCGCAGCGCCGGAGATGATCGCGGTGCCATGCTGGTCGTCGTGGAAGACGGGGATGCCCATCGTCTTGCGGAGCGTCTCTTCGATGTAGAAGCACTCCGGCGCCTTGATGTCCTCGAGGTTGATGCCGCCCACGGTGGGCTCGAGGAGCTGGCAGAACTTGATGACGTCGTCCGGATTTTCGGAGCCAACTTCGAGGTCGAAGACGTCGATGTCCGAGAACTGCTTGAAGAGGTTGGCCTTGCCCTCCATCACCGGCTTGCCGGCGAGCGCGCCGATGTTGCCGAGTCCGAGGACGGCGGTGCCATTGGAGACGACGGCGACGAGGTTGCCCTTGGACGTGTACTTGTAGACGTCGTCGGGATTGTCGCGGATCGCGAGGCAGGGCTCAGCGACGCCGGGCGAGTAGGCAAGCGCGAGGTCGCGCTGGTTGTTCAGGGGCTTCGTGGGGACAACGGCGATCTTGCCGGGCCGTCCACGGGAGTGGTATTCGAGTGCGTCGTCGCGTTTGGTCATAGAACATCGAAAGATAGCCCGGTCGCGGCGAGTGGGCAGTCTTGCGGTGGTCGTCAGGTGACTTGCGAGTTAGCGCGCGCACGTGCATCGTCAACGCGTTGGGGCAGTGTCCTGCAAGAGACAGCACAACCGCTTCCCCTATCTCAGGGCTTCGTTTCATCGAAACGAGCTGAGCCTTCCCCGAAGCCATGTCAAACCGTTCAATCGTCGCCTTTGCGGCGGCCATCGTCCTTTTCGGAACACCTACGGCGGCGCGCGCCCAATGGGCGATCAACACGGCGCCGGGGGCGCAGACCGATGTACTCACCGATGGCCCGTGGTCCATCGGGTACTCCTTCAACGTGACGACTAACTTCACCGTTCAGCGCCTGGGCTATCTCGACTGGGGAAACTATGGCCTCCTGGAGTCGCATGACGTCGGCATCTTCAGCCCAAGCGGAACGTTGCTGGTATCCGGGACTCTCTCCGGAGAGAATCAGGCGATCGATGGGCTGTTCAGAAGCCTTGTCGTGGCGCCGACGTTGTTGGTCGCGGGTAACAACTACCGGATCATGGGCTTTGATCCCGGGGGCGCGGACGCGGTCATGTTCGACGGGTACGTATCCTCGGTTCCTGAAATCCAATATGTCGGAGCAGCGTACTGTCTATCTTTTTCGCTTTCTGACTCATGCGGGAGCTATCTGCCGGGCGGATACTTCGGGCCGAACTTCGCAGGGACATCGGAAGTGGCGACACCAGAGCCGGCCGCCATCATATTGCTCGCTACCGGATTCGTCTGCGTGATCGGTGCGGCACGCCGCCGGCGGCAGGTCTAGGAATTTCGCGCTGCACGAACACTACCGTGCGACGCCCTTGAACAACTCGGCCACCGCGCAGCTGAAGCCTGAAAGCACGGATCCTCCATCGAGCGTGTCGGTTTCACGCAGCCAGCGAACGGGCGCGTCGCTCGCGACGATCATCACCGTTCTCCGTACAGGATCGATGACCCAGATGAGCGCTGTGCCGCACGTGAGATAGTCGTCGAGTTTCTCCTCGACGTCGGTAGCCGACTCGCTCCGTGACAGCACTTCGACCGCGAGGTCAGGCGCGAGCTTGAGAAACCCTGGCGCGATTCCCTCCACGGGCAGTCGGCCGGCTCGGACGAATGACGCATCGGGGCTCCGCACGGTGCGCGGAAGCTGGAGGAGCTCATACCCGACTCCGTCGGCGAATACCCAGCCGAGGTTGTGGTGCTCGACATGGGCGTGCAGCCGAATAACGACGTTCGTCGCAATGCGGCCGTGGGGACCACCTGGCGGAGGAGTCACCCGCACCTCACCACGGACGAGCTCCGCCTGCTCGTCCGAGAGAGGGTAAACAAGAAACTCGTCGGGCGTGATCAGCACGACGGCATCCCGTGCGGCGTGGGCCATTGGGCACTCCAGCAATCGGCCATGAGTGAAGCGTACGCTCGGCGCACGCTGCGAGGCAAGCTCTCATAGCCGTACTCTAACCATTGGCCGAGAATCAGCGTCACCAAACCTATGCGCGGCGTGGCATTCCGCTGCGCAACTGCGCGACCGGAATGCCGACAAGAATAAGGATTTCCTGGCGCGGCTGCCTCCTATCACACAATGAGACACAAGACTTTGTGAAGACTCCCGGCGCCGGTCGTCCGTGGTATAGAGGCCACTTCTACCTGCCCCGATGACCATCCGGCACTCGACGGACGACGACGTACGTCACGTTGGAATTACCGAAAACGACATGCTCTCCGGCGGCCTCTCGGAGCACGCGCTGCTGCGCATCGTGACCGAGAATGCGCGCGTGGGGCTCGTCATCGTGAGCCGAGAGCGGCGATACACGTACGCCAACGGCACCTACGCCGAGCTGCTTGCGCTTGCCGTCGAGAACCTCGTCGGGAAGCGTCTCGAGGACGTTCTCGCCGGAGTCTATGAGGAGCAGGTGCGTCCGCGCCTCGATCGCGCCTTCGCGGGTGAGCGCGTTGATTATGAGCTACACCGACCGTCAGCGACCGGCGAGCGTTTCTATTCGGTCCGCTACGAGCCGACGATCGTCGACGGAACGGTTGCATACGTCGTCGTTGTCATCATCGACATCACCGAGCGGCGTCAGACGCAGACGGACTCCAGCCGGTTCGCTGCAATCGTCGCGACGTCGGACGACGCGATCATCAGCAAGGATCTCTCTGGCGACATCACCAGCTGGAACGCCGGAGCGGAGAGGCTCTTCGGCTATGCCGCGACGGAGATGGTAGGGGCGTCGATCATGCAGTTGATTCCCGACGAGCGCCGCGACGAAGAGCTGGAGATTCTGGCGAAGATCCGTCGCAACGAGAGCGTACGTCACTTCGAGACGCAGCGCCGCAGGAAGGACGGGCGGTTGATCGACGTGTCGGTCACGGCTTCTCCGATACGGGATGAAGTCGGACGCGTCATCGGTGTATCGAAGGTGGCGCGCGACATCAGCGACCGCAAAGCCGTTGAGCAAGCGTTGCGTCTCGAGCGCGATCGGGCGCAGCGGTATCTGGATGCGGCCGACGTCATCTTGCTGGCGCTTGATAACGCGGGGAACATCACGCTCATCAACCGAAAGGGGTGTGACATTCTTGGTCGGGGTGAGGCGGAATTGCTCGGACGCCCGTGGATCGACACGTGCCTCCCGGCGCGGGTCCGCGACACAATGACGCAGAAATTCAATCATCTGGTGAGCGGCGATGTGCGGCTTGTCGAAAACCTGATCGTCACGAAGTCGGGCGACGAGCGATTGATCGAATGGCGCAACAGTGTTCTCCACGATGACTTCGGGAACGTCATCGGCACGCTGAGTTCCGGGACCGACAATACCGAGCGAAACAACGCGATCGAAGCGCTCCGCGTCGCGGAGGAGCGCATGCGCTTCGCGCTCGAAAATGCCGGCGTCGGCATCTGGGACCAGGATTACGCCACGGGCGTGGCGCGCGTCTCGGACATTTGCCTCGCCCATCACGGGATGACTCCCGGAACCTTTGGTGGAACGTTCGATGCCTTCATCGAAGCCGTTCATCCTGAGGACCGCGCGCACCTGACGGATACGATCAAGCAGGCAATCGCGTCTGGAGGCGACTTTTCGGCGGAATTCCGTGCACTGTGGCCGGATGGCACCGTTCGCTGGCTGAGCAACACAGGCCGCATCCAACGTGGTGACCACGGCGAGCCGATTCGCGGCGTCGGGATTTCGATGGACATTACGGCGCGCCGGAGCCTCGAAGCGCAGTATCATCAAGCGCAGAAAATGGAGGCCGTGGGGCGACTGGCTGGCGGCGTGGCGCACGACTTCAACAACCTGCTGACGGGCATCCTCGGGTATTGCCAGCTGGTGCTCGGCGACCTTGCTCCGGGCAGTCCCCTTCGCAATGACATCGAGCAGATCCAGAAGGCCGGCGAGAGCGCCGCGGGACTCACGCGCCAACTGCTCGCGTTCAGTCGGAAACAAGTCATCGAGCCCACGCTGCTGGATCTGAACGTGGTGATCGGGAACATGCGCGGACTGCTCGCTCGCGTGATCGGTGAAGACGTGCGCATCGTTTTCAAGTTTCGTCCCGGCCTTGCCGCAGTCACCGCCGATGCCGGCCAGATGGAGCAGGTCATCATGAACCTCGCCGTCAATGCGCGCGACGCAATGCCGGGTGGTGGCACGATCGTGATCGAGACCGCGAATGTGCAACTCGATGCGGAGTACGCCAGGACGCACTTTGCCGCGAAGCCTGGCCGGTACGTTGCGCTCACGATCAGTGACACCGGTTCGGGCATGCCTGCGGAGGTGAAGGATCGCCTCTTCGAACCATTCTTCACGACGAAGGAGATCGGCAAAGGGACCGGACTCGGCCTCGCGACGGTGCACGGCATCGTGACGCGGAGCGACGGAAGCATCAACGTCCAGAGTGAGCTCGGCGTGGGGACGACGTTCACGATCTACCTGCCATGTTCGGAATCCTCAGCAGTAGCTGCTGGGCCGGCGCCCGGCGGCGAACGGCAGCGCAGCAAGGGAGAGACGGTCCTGCTCGTCGAAGACGCCGAGGGATTGCGCACCCTGATCAAGCGCATTTTGGAACGACAGGGCTACGGCGTGCTGGTTGCATCGAGCGCCGGTGAAGCGCTCGAGCTCTTCGAGCGCCACACGACGATCGACCTCGTGCTCACGGACGTGATCATGCCGGGTGGGAATGGCGCTGAATTGACGCGACGCCTCGTAGCGCAGCGGCCGGACATTCGGGTCGTCCACATGTCCGGTTATACTGAGGATGCGATTACCCACCAGGGTGTGCTACAGGAGGGTATCGACTTTCTCCAAAAGCCATTCACATCCGAGGCCCTTGGACGAAAGCTACGGGAAGTCCTCGACCGCTGACCGCATGCGATACGCACGACAGCTCATCATGATCGTCGCCGGAACGCTATTCGCCGGCGTGGATTGCCTGGCCCAGCCCGCCTCGGTTGCGCGCACGGAGGACGGGCGCGTGCGGGTCGGTGACCGGGTTCGAACGTACGTGGTTGATCTTCCACCGCAGTACGACGGGCGCGCGTCGCTACCGCTCGTGATCGTGTTTCACGGCGGCGGAGGAAACGCCGAAAGTACGCGGCGTCAGACGCACATGAGTGATGCAGCAAAGGGGAAGGGGTTCATTGTCGTCTATCCCAATGGCTCAGGGAGGCTGCGCGAGCGGCTCCTGACATGGAACACCGGCAGTTGTTGTGGCTACGCACGCAACAACAACATCGACGACGTGGCCTTTGTGCGCGCGATGCTGGATTCGTTGCAGCGCTCGTACAAGGTTGACGCGAAGCGAGTGTTTGCCACCGGACTATCGAATGGTGGCATGATGTCGCACCTGGTTGGCTGCGCGTTGAGCGACCGATTCGCGGCGATCGCGCCGGTATCCGGTGAGCTCTCGGTTCCCTGTAGTCCGGCCAACCCCGTGTCGGTCATGATTATCCATGGTACCGCGGACAAGAATCTCCCGTACGACGGCGGGCCCGGCGAACGAGCGCTCGAACGTCACGATGTGAAGCCGGTGAGCTTTGCCGTGGACTCGTGGCTGCGCTTCGATCGCTGCACAGCAAAGCCGATGGTAGACTCGACGTCAGCGCTGGTTCACAGCACATATGGCATGTGCGCCAACGCGACCGCGGTTGAGCTCTACAATATCATCGGCGGCCCGCACGCGTGGCCGATGGGGGTGAAACTGGGGCCTGGTCTCGATGCGCCGAGCACCGCGCTGGATGCGTCGAAGGTGATTCTGGAGTTCTTCGCAACGCATCCGAAGCGGTAGCCAACGCGCCCGTGATATTATTATCGGGTGAAATTCGCCGATGTCGTCACCGCCTCCGCGCAGGTGGCCGCTACCTCGGGCCGCCTCGCCAAAGTCGCGCTGCTTGCTGATCTTCTCCGGCGCGCGCCGCACGACGAGGTTCGTATGGTCATCGGTTTCCTCATCGGCTGGCCGCGGCAGAACAAGCTCGGCGTGGGTTGGGCCGCTGTCTCGAAGGCGCGTGCCGACACCGTGTGTCCCGACGCCACGCTGACCGTTGGTGACGTCGACCGCGCGTTCGACGAACTCGCCGGAACGAACGGAAAGCACTCCTCGGCGCAGCGCGGACGAATCCTCGCGTCACTCTTCAGCCGCGCGACGGAGGCCGAGCAGGACTTCCTCGGCGCACTGATCGTGGGTGCGGTGCGGCAGGGCGCGCTCGAAGGAGTATTGGTGGAAGCCATCGCGCGGGCTGCTGACGTTCCCGCCGAGCGCGTCCGCCGAGCGGCGATGATGGCCGGCGATCTCGGTGTTATTGCGGAAGCCGCGCTCGTGCGGGGCACCGACGCACTCGATGCGTATGGTCTCGAGCTGTTCCGCCCGGTGTCGCCAATGCTGGCGGATTCGGCGGACACCGTCGCTGAGGCGATGGTGGGTAACGCAGAGTATCTGATCGAGCGGAAGCTCGATGGCGCGCGGATTCAGGTGCACGTGCGAAATGGCAGCGTCGTCGTTTACACGCGCAACTTGAATGACGTCACGGGTGCTGTGCCGGAAGTCGTGGAAGCCGTTCGCGCGTTGCCACTGCGCGAAGCGATCTTCGACGGCGAGGTGATCGCGCTGGCGCCCGATGGACGTCCGCGTTCCTTCCAGACGACGATGCGCCGCTTCGGCCGGAAGCTCGACACTGATGCCATGCGATCGGAGATACCGCTTGCGCCCTTCTTTTTCGACATCCTGCTCCTCGATGGCGAGAGCGTAATCGATCTGCCCCTCACCGAGCGTCGCGCCGCGTTGGATCGCGTGGTGCCGAGTGCGTTTCGTGTGCCCGCGATCACCACGGCAGATGCCGACGAGGCTGGCCGCTTTCAGGAAGGGACCATTGCGAGCGGTCACGAAGGCGTGATGGTGAAGAGTCTCGAGGCTCCGTACGCGGCGGGGAAGCGAGGGTCAGCGTGGGTGAAGGTGAAGACGGCGCGGACGCTCGATCTCGTGGTGCTCGCTGCCGAATGGGGCTCCGGCCGGCGCAACGGTTGGCTCAGCAACATCCACCTTGGCGCGCGCGATCCGCGCACTGGTGACTTTGTCATGCTCGGGAAGACGTTCAAGGGCATGACGGACGAGATGCTCGCGTGGCAGACGATGGAATTTCTGGCGCGCGAGGAGCGTCGAGCGGGACACATTGTGTACCTGCGCCCGGAAATCGTCGTGGAAGTGGCGTTCAACGAAGTGCAGGAGAGCTCGCAGTATCCCGGTGGCGCGTCACTCCGTTTCGCGCGCGTAAAGGGCTATCGGCCGGACAAGCGGGCAGAGGAAGCCGACACGATCGACACGGTGCGGACGTTGATGTAACCTCGTCGGCCGATACGTGTTATCAGCGGCCCGTTTGCACCGGCGCGCGGGCGGACTCGCTCAACAGCCGCTCGACCTCGGTGCGCAACGCCTCCTCGGCAAAGATGCCAGTCACCCGTTTCACGATCTTTCCGTTGCGGTCGATGAGGATCGAGACGGGAAGCGCCCACACGCCGCCGAAGGACTCGACCAGTTCTTCCGCCCCGACGATGATGGGGTACCTGATCGCATGTTCGCGCAGGAAGTCGTACATGGCGAATGGATCCGTGTCGTTCGTCCAGATGCCCAGTACGACGAATCCCTGGTCCTTCTTCGCGTGATAGACGCGGTCGAAGGCCGGCATTTCGGTGACGCACGGACCGCACCAGCTCGCCCAGAAGTTCACGAGGACGACCTTCCCGAGTGCACTGTCGCGCGTGATCGGGACTTCATCGAGCGTCTTGACCGCAAAGGCGGGCATCTCGTCGCCGACGCTCCCGCCACGCAATACGTCAAGTTGCGGCGATAGCCGATATGTGAAGAACGCGACCGCCAACCCCAGGCCGATGAACTTCCAGGTGCGATCTCTCAATGCATGAGCCTCGGGACGTTCGCTCGTTTTGTCGCCCTGAGCGAAGCGAAGGGGCTGCACCTCAACCCAGACTGAAGGTGCAGATCCCTCGACTTCGCTCGGGGTGACAGCCACATCTCGAGTTCAGATGCTGTGAGCTCGCTGACCGCGCAACGACGCAAAGGTGCTGACGAGTGCCAGCAACACACCGCAAGCGACCACGATTGCCGCGCCCGTGGGCAGGTCGAACTTGTACGACGCCCACAAGCCACCGAGACTCGCCGTCGCCGCAATGCACCAACCCACGACGAGGCGCGACGTCCACGTGCGCGCGAGCATCACCGCACAGACAGCAGGTACGATGAGGTAGGCGAAGGTCAGCAGCACGCCCGCAATGCGGACGAACGACACGACGACCAGCGCAAATGCCGCGTAGAACAGGAAGTCCCAGACCATCACCATCATCCCGGAGCCGTGCGCCGCCTTGAAATTCTCCGAGATGAGGGCGAAGCGCTTGTGGAACACCGCGTAAAACGCGCCGAGCGCCACGAATGTGGCCGCGCGCTTCATGACGTCTTCGACCGTGACGTTGAGAATGTCGCCCGTCAGCAAGTGCTCGAGCTCTTCCTTGCCGCCGGCGACTCGGCTGAGCAACAGAATGACGGCCGCCGCGGCAACGACGAACGTGATGCCGATGATCGCCTCCTGCGGGACCTCATGCTGCTCGATGCTGCGAGACCAACTGAAGAGACCCGCGGCGAGGAACGTGACGACAAGGGAGATCCAGAACGTCGCCATGTCGCCGAACTGGAAGCCCATGATGAGCGCGATGCATGTGCCGAGCGTCGCGACTTGTGCGAGCGCGAGGTCAACGAAGATCACTTCGCGTTTCACAACATGAAGGCCGAGGTAGACGAGTAGGGGCGGAAGAATCAGGCAGGCGGCGAGCGGCCACTTCATGACCGCCCACGCGATGGCGAATTCGCTACTCATTTCTTGGCCTGGAGTGCGGTGGTGACCGAGTGCACGAGCATATCCATCATCTCGACGTAGGTATCCGTTCCCTTGATTGCGCCGGGTTGCTGCGACACGTCGACGACGACACCGCTGGCCTCGAGCGCGACCTTCTCAGCCGTCTTTCTGTTCTGGTAGGGCTGGACGAGAATCACGTGCGCATTTTGCGCGCGCATCGTTCCGATGACCTTTGCCTGGTGCGCCGGCGACGGTGCAATGCCCGGCTTCGGCTCCAGCGTTTCCACTACGTCGAGCTTGAAGCGCTCGCCGAAGTAGATGAAATCGTTGTGGTAGGTCACGATCTTCGCGCCAGCGTACGGCGCGAGGAGCTTCTGCCATTCGGTGGTCTTCGCATCCACCGCGGCATTGAACTTCGCCAGATTGGCCTTGAACGTTGCCGCATCGGCAGGATCGACTTGCGTGAAATGCGCCGCAATATTGGCCGCAACGATCTTGGCGTCCATGGGGTCGATGAGGAAATGCGGATTGCCGAGGGCGTGGACATCGCCGCGCGAGCGATCGAGCGTCGTCGGCACTTCGAGCATCCGGATGCCCGCCGAGGCCAGAACCAGACCGGGTGCACCGGCGGCGAGGCGGTCATTACGCGCACTCTCGAGCAGCGGCGGAAGCCATCCGATCTCCAGCTCGGCTCCGCCCTCGATCAGCACATCTGCGCGATTGAGCGTGACGATGTGACTCGGTTTCGCATCGACGAAGTGCGGATCTTCCGAGGGCTTCGCGAGCGTCTTCACATCGACGGCGTCGCCACCGATCTCGCGCGCGAGTGCCCCGAGATCCGGTGTCGTCGTCACGACGTTGAGCTTCTTTGCTGCCGGCGGCGTCACCACGCTCGAAAGCACGAGAGCGGCCGTAACCGCGAGACGCGGTAGAATCATGAGACTCATTTCTTGTTACTCCTAGAATTTGTGCGCCGCATGGGCGCCCATCATGAATTCGAATTGAAGCCAGAGCGAATGCTCAGTGCCCAGCCCCGCTCGGCGATCGACGTTGTATTGCAGACGAAGCTTGGAGAACTCGGACGGATACCACGTCAGATTCGGTGATACGCGCTCTCTGTTCGTGCGGAGTTCGGACTCGAATGACGCCGCGCTGTTTCGCGTAACGTCGCCGCGAAGTCCCAGGATCACTCGTGGTCTGATACCCCAGAGCAGCTGGGAATAGCCACCCCAATCGCTGAGTGTTTCTGCGCGGAGCGTCGCGCCCGCATCGTCCAGGGCGACTCGATCCGCGGCACCGTACCGCCGCGAAATCAGTTCAGTCTGCCACGCCACGAACGGGAAGCCTGCCTGCGCGGCCTCGGCCTTCCACTTGTAATAGGCATCCACACCATAGATCGACGTCCGCGCGCTCGACCCGGAGTTGTTCGGCCCGAACCCTGCCGATGCGCCGAGCACGATGGTCTGTGTCTCGGTGAGATCGAGTGAGGTGGTGAGGCGCGGAACGATGAGCAGATCTGTGAGGCTTCCGACCTCGCGATCGACTGGCACGCCGCCGTGTATCTCGCCCGACTCCTCGGAGCGGAAGCTCGACGTCGTTCCGCCCGCGCTGTTGAGGACGGAGACCATCGCTTCAGTATAGATGTCCGTTGGCAGGAGCCACGACAGTTTTGCGCCTTGTCCCCGCAGCCCATCGGACCCGAACATCTGATTGAGGACGAGCGGCTGGTCGACGAACGCCCATGCGTGCGGATGCTGCGCATTCTGCCGACCGAAATCCGTCAGCATCTGGCCTGCTTTTGCCTGAAGATTCCACGGGAGTGATGTCGTCTGCGCCCATGCCTCCTCGAGCTCGACGCCTGTTTCGCCATTCTTGTCGAGCTTGTAGACCAGCGCGCTGAAGCCCTTGAAGTACGGGTCCACGGCGCCGTCGAAGGTTAGCTCGACATTCGGGACCGTGAAGCCGCGAACGAGCGGGTCGTGATCGCCGCGAAGGAGGGAGCCAACGTTGGGCGTTGACGACCATCCGAAATCGGAAAGCGCGTCGAAGCCCATGTTCATATAGGCGCCCCCGGCGCGCTGTGGCGTGGCGGGCGCCGGGGCTTCCGCAGGTCCGGCGCGGAGAAGGCTGTCGAGCTTTTCCTGCTGTGCCTTGACGGCGGCAGTGAGAGAATCGAGTGTGCGCTGCTGTCGGCGCGCAGTCGTATCGGATGCCTGCTGGGCAGCGAGCGGAACGCTCGCGCAGCCACAGGCAATCATGACCGCGACGAATGTCGCGGTCCTGTGAAGCCGGTTCATGTGTGATTTGTCTCGAATGATGGCTCACCGGCGAGAGGAGTCCCGCCGAGCGTTTGTGAGCGCGCTCGGCGCTCACGGTCCGTCAGACGAGCTGGTCTGGGGGGGCCCTGGAGAGGTAGCCATGTCCGCGCAACGACTCGGTGCTGGGCGCGGAGAACTCCGCGAGCCCGCCGGTGAGGCGGCGCGGAACCTCGAGCGGATCCGCTGAGGTGCCGACCATCAGCACGCTGAGGTACTGGCAGACGACGCAGTCGGCCGAATGTGGCGGCCGGCAGGCGGTGCGCGACTCGTCCTCGACGTGCGAATACGCATTGCGGCGGTCGATCGCATCCACGGCGTCGCTCACGCTCAACGTCGCCGGCAGCGCGAATTGCACTGCAGCGAAGAAGACCGTGAGGAAGCGGGTCCAGCGACTCGGCCGAATCATCAAATGGAAGCCTATATGGTCGTAGGGCCGGAGGCAAATGTGATCATCAGGGAATGACGCGGCCTCCCATCGCGGCGGAATCCATCTCGCGGGCCATCATGAGCCAATCGTCGCGGGAGACCACCAAGGTCGCGTCGTCCTGGTACTGATGGAGCGCGACCAGAAGCGCTGCCCGCTTGCGCGCCGGCGGCACGGCGGGCGAGGCGAGAATATCACCCACGACGTCGTGCAGTGCGTGGAGGTTGTCGAACACGGCCGCCGCATCGGGATAGCGCTGCGTGAATCGTTCGGCGATCGCCGGCGACAACGGCATGGTGGACGGCACACGGCCATGCGAAAGCGCGAGGGTCCAGAACGCATCCACACTGCGCTGGACGAGCGTGTCTCGCGTGGTACCGGCTGGTGCGGCGAGCAGCGCCTCGTACAGGCTCATTTGCAACCAATGGTATGACCAGATCAATGCGTTGTACGCGGGTGCTGCCCGTCGCAGTGAGAGCGAGAAAGGTTGTCCCTCCATCAATGCCATGTTCTTGGGCTTGCTGCTCAGCGCGAGATCTGGCCGCGAGCGATAGTAGCGCATCACGTCAGCAACACGCGCGTCGCGTTGGCTGTCCGCAATCCGGGCGTCGGACAATACATCGTACAGTTGGCGATGCAGCATGTGCGCCCACTCGAATGCCTCGACAAGCTCGGGCGCAGTCGTCGCGTATCGCGGAGCAATGGCGTGCTCGTCGAGCGTGACGGACGACGGATGACGGAGCACCCGTGTTGTCACCAGTGTGTAGAGCACCGTGTCGACGTCGTGTGTCAAGGTTCCGGGATGACGCAGTTCTCGCTCATACAGCGCCGCATGACCAAAGTCGAAGGCGTTGAAGAGCGCATCGACGCGCGGGTACTGTCCGCGGAATGCGTAGTTGTGCGACGCGCGAAGGTAGGTCTGCTCGTACGCGACGGGATGGCAACTGGCGGTTGTCGCGCTGACGATCAACCCGACCAGCATACGGCGTCGTCGGCACGCAGGATCAGCGCGCGAGGCTGAACGCAAACGTCCCTCCGACGGTGAATGCCGTGGATTGAATCGCGCCGGCGAACTTGCGGGAGACTCCCGCGTCGAGCACCACGCGCGGGCTCAACTGGTGCCTCGCGCCCACCTCGGCAGTGAGATCCGTGACCGCATAGAGCCCCACGAAGCGGTCCGCGACCACGTCCACGGCGATCTGTGTGCTCGAGAGTGCGAACGCGTGATCCGTTCCAATTGCCGCGGACCAACGCATACCATCGGAACGCGGAGCTTCCGCGGCAGTCTGATTGGCGGACGGCCCGAGACAGACGCTGGAGCGTGCGATGGGAAAGCGCGCAACAGACAGCGAGTCGAGCTTGATGACGTCGCACGGTATGTCGGGGATTAAAGGCCCCCCGCAGCTTGGCGTGTCAACAGGGCTGAATCGACTGGCAATGCAGACCTCCGGGGGTGGAGTCGCGCGAACAGACCAGGTGCCGATCCCTGCATTGAGATGGACGCGGGCGACGGGAAGGGTCTTCGTCGCGGCGGCGAAGGCAGAATACGTCGAGCGCGGCGAGGCAAGGGATCCGGTCGCCAGCAGGATTTCGGTCCCCAGCGCAACGGCCGGTTTGCGAGACGTTTCCTGCCCGAATGCGTGCAACCCACTCACGGCTACACCGGCGACTCCGGACGTGCGCTCACCCGACCCGGGCGGCGGCACGACATACAGAACCGGCACGCGAATCGCCAATTCGGTAAACGGCGCGACGCCGTATGTCACCTCGGGATCGACTCGCCAACGCGTGACGCCGCTTCCGAACCGCTCCCCTCGAATCGCGGGCAACTCCAGGTCGAGTGATCGTCGTGCTGTCACGAGGGCATCCTGGGTGCGCACCGGACGTCCGCCATCGGAGTTCAGATACCCCGTTTGTGCGACCGCACAGGGCGACCAAACGACCGCCAGAAAGAGCACCGAGGTGCCGATCCGGTTCGGAGCGCGCACCGGATTCACAGCTTCAACAACTGGTCGCGAAGCACGCGCGCGCGCAGTCGGCTGACCTGAAATTGCTGTCCCGTGGCCAGGGCCACGAGATAGGTGGCACCGGGCATCGGACTCACCTTGGTGATACTCTCGACGCGAACCAGCGTGCCGCGCGACAGTCGAATGAACTCTGAAGGCTCCAGTCGTGCCTCGAGGTCCTTGAGACGATACGTGATCGTGTGCCGCTCCTTGTTGATCGTCATGAGGTGGAGCAGTTCGCCATCGGCGACAACCGATGCCACCTGCGAAACGGGTACGAGCACGAGATCGTGGCGCCGGCGCACGGGAATTCTGCGGAGTGGCGCAAGCGGGCTCGCGTCTTCGATGAGCGCCGCGGCGTTCGCCAGCCCGGCGTGGTGTGCCGGCAGCGACTCACGCCGATTGTCTGCTTCGTCGAGCCGGTCGTGCGCTCGCGTCAATGTGAAGCGAAGACGCGTCGCATCGACAGGCTTCAGCAGGTAGTCGATGGCGTTGAGCTCGAATGCCCGCACGGCGAATTCATCGAATGCGGTGACGAACGCGACGAGCGGCAGCCGATCTTTGCGCAACAGGCGGACGACGTCGATGCCGCCGACCTCGGGCATCTGGAGGTCGAGAAAGGCGAGATCGGGGCGGTGCTCCTCGATCATGGCGATGGCTTCTGCGCCGCCCTGTGCCTCGCCGACGATTTCAACGTCGGGGCACGTTGCCAACAGCGCGAGCAGGTACGCGCGCGCGGGACGCTCGTCGTCGGCGACGACGACGCGGAGCATTGGCCCGATTTCGCGCTCTCCTTTCACGTAACCGTGGCGTTGATGGTGGACGACTCGCGCTCGTGGAGCGACGGTCCGACTCCCACGCGTGCAACAGGGATCACGAGATCCACACGCGTACCCTGACCCTCTTCGCTCTGGATCGCCAGCGACGCGTTCGCACCGTAGTAGTGCAGCAGTCGGCTGCGCAGATTGGCCAGGCCCATTCCCGTGCTCGTTTGTCGAGCGAGCGACTCTGCTGTCGCGCCGGCGCCGGTATCGATCACCACGAATCGGAGGTATTGCGAATCGGCCGCGTCCGCGGCGTCCAATGTGCCCCGCACGCTAATCGTGCCACCCTGCTGCCGCTGTGAGATGCCGTGCTTGATGGCGTTCTCGACCAACGGTTGGAGCAGCAACGGCGGCACCCGCAACTGCCGGATGTCGTCGTCCACAGCGATGGACACGCGCAGCCTGTCCTCGAATCGTGCGCGTTCGATTGCGAGGTACGACTCGACGATCTCCATCTCCTCGCCCAGCGTGACGAATGCGCCAGCCGAGCGACGCAGCACGGCGCGCAACAGACTCGTCAGCTTGAGTAGCGTATCCAGTGCGCGGCTCGGGGACTCATGCAGCAGAAAGCCGATCGTCGTCAGCGCATTGAAGAGAAAATGCGGATTGAGCTGCGCCTGAAGCGCACGCAGCTCGGCCTCCGTCGTCAATCGTTCGAGGTCGCGCTCACGAAGCGTGCGCTCGTGGCGCTCCTGCGCGACGCGTAGCACGTCGATGCGCCGCGCGGCCGCTTCAGCGACGGCCTCCGCGAGCGCGATGTCGTCGGAGAGTATTCGCCGGCCGCCGGCCAACGCGCCGATTTCAATTCTGAAATGCGGAGCCTCCGAGGTTGCGACTTGAATGCGTGTGTCGAGCTGCTGTCCGTCGGAGGACGCGGAGGGAGTACCCGCGATACCATCCGCGGCCGTCCAGCGCACGGAGCTCGCTGATAGTGCCGGTGCCAGCATCGTGGCCGCAAGATCGAGTACGTGCTCCGTGGACTCCAGCGTGCCGAGCCTGACGACGGCCTCGCGACGCAGACGAGCGGAGTCGACTCGTCGCAGAACAACGCGATCGATAAAGCGCGTCAGTCCGCCGCGGAGCAGCGGATAGGCTGCCGCAACACCAACCCAGAGCGCAATCAGTGCCGCAGTGCCGCGCGGGTCGGTTGGGTCTGCGGCGAGACGCGGAAGAACAAAGGGAACGGCAATGAGTAGATAGGTCGCGAGCGCCAGCGAGACGAGCGCAACGAGTGCCAACGCGCGCTTGAGAAAGATGTCCGCGAAAGCAAAGCGATAGTCTTGATAGAGAATGACGAGGACGAGGGGCAGCGATGCGTGGTGGCCAACGAGTTCGATGGCCACGGACTGCGTTCCTTCGACATGATGGCTGAGATGGAGTGCCATGACCGCGAACGCCGCGAGTGCTGCGGCGGCGAGCGGGCCGCGTCCACCAGACTGTCCCCGCATCGTGACGGCGAGCAGCGCGATGACAATACCGTACCCCACCGTGAGCAGAATGAGAGCGGGCCGGTACGGCGCAATGCCGCGCGTGCTTGCGATGAATAGCTGCACGATCGCGCCGGAGGAGCTGAGTGCATAGACGGAACCAGTGAGCCACCGCGCGTAGCGGGATGCGTGTCCGCTCGCCGCATGCACGACGACGGCCGGAAGAAAACCGAGCGCACCGAACGCGAGCGCAACAAAGATCGGGGAGGGCGGCGTTGCACCGATGTCGCGGCCGCCATAGATGACCAGGCCGCCCGCGTTCCACACGATGCCCAGCACGGCCGTGATCAGCGGGATTCGGTCGCCGAGCGACGAGAACGCGTACTGCGTGCCGAGTGAGCGCGCTGAAGCGCTCACCATTCGGCCACGTAGCGTCATCACGGCGAGCATCGCATACAGCACAATGCCGGTGATGAAGCCAGTCGCGTGAACGATCGCCGCAATATCGCTCGACGTCATGGCTCCCGAGGATTGAACGAGAGAACTGTAGGCGGTCGGGCTCATGCTCACAGTGTCGGCAGATGAACGGACAGAACGGGCACATGAATGGTCACCAGCAGCCAATGAGCGTGCAACGGGATGTTGTCACCCCGAATTTCGCTCTTGGTGACAGCTGAGGCGCGCGCATCGCCGCCGGTGCGCGATCAATGACAATTCGAGGAACCAGAGCAGCAGTTCATTGGAAACCGAGTTCTGTGACGCTCGGACCGCGGTACCCTCGTCGCGTGACGAAGCCCACCCTTCGGACGCTGGATGGTTTGCCGAGAGTCCTCCGCCGAGCGACGCTCGGACGGGTCGTCACATCGCTTCTGCTCGAAGTGGGGCTGGTTCTCGCTGTTGCCGGTGCGCTGCTGGCCATGACCTGGTATTTCACGCGCCAAGTCCCACAGCGGGCGTGGGGCCGCCCGTTGTCATACTGGATTGCCATGCTCGATAGCGCGTCGCCGGCGTACCGCGACTCGGCCATGGCGGCACTGGAGTTTCTGGAGCCCAGCACGCCGGCGATGGCCGGAATCCTCGCGGCGCGCCTGAGTGATCCGAATGCATCGCTACGTGTGCGAGCGGCGGCGTTGTTGATCACCCTCGCTGAGTCGTCGCAGGAACGTGCGGTCGATGTCGAGCGCGCGATGGTCAGCATCCTGAGGCGGCACGGAGCGAACGCTGAGCGCATTCAGGCAGCACTCGTCCTCTCGCACATCTGGCGCGAACCGGCAACGATGGCCGCGCTCGTTCACGCGGCACGAGACACACACGCTGAGGTTCGCAGCGCGTCCATTTTCGCCCTCGGCTCAGGCGCCGCGCGCCACTCTCGCGATGCCATGAATGCCGTGCTCACCGGCATGCGGGATTCGAGTGCGGAGGTTCGGGCGGCCGCCATGGAGTCGTTGCGCCAATCATGGCCGGACGATGACGCGGTGCTCGCGGCGGCGGCAATCGCCGTCAAGGACACCGCACGCATCGTCCGAGAAGAAGCGATCCACGCTCTCAACGCCTTCAAACGCATACCGGTGAGTCCACGTTGAATACCAGTGGTTGGTCAGAAACCCCCACTCATTGGAATGCGCGCACGATGCCCGTGTGGCCCGTTCATACTTGGCGGAGTGATGAATCTCATAGTGGTGCGCGCGCGTCGTTGGTGGAGTTGTGGGGTCGCCCTTGTGCTCCTTCTCGTGGCAGCCGCGTCAGGCGCACGCGCGCAGGACGTAGCAACAGGCGCTCGGCTCACGCGTGAGATCACGGGCGTGGTGAGCGACTCGGCGACTCGGCTTCCCGTGTCCAATGTGGCGGTAACCGTGGACGGCACCCGCATCGCCGCGCTCACGGACTCGGTCGGCCATTACCATATAGCGGGCGCAATGCCGGCCGTCGTATCGCTGCGCTTTCGCCGGCTGGGTTTCGCCTTCGCGGTAAAGCGGGCTGACGTCAGCCGCGGGACGGTGTTGCTCGACGTCGTACTTGCGGCGCGAGCGACAACGCTGTCAGGAGTAACGGTGAAGGCAGATTCCGTCGCGGAGTTTCTGCGCGCGGAGCAGGCGACGTCCGTCATGACCGCTGAGTTGATCAAGGAACGGCGCGGGCAGACGCTCGGCGAAACGATTCGCGAGTTACCCGGCGTTTCAATCATTCAGTACGGGCCGAGCATCGCGAAGCCGGTCGTGCGCGGCTTGCATTCGCAGCGAATCGCCACGGTGAATGATGGCGTGCCGCAGGAAGGCCAGCAGTGGGGTGGGGAACACGCTCCCGAAATCGACGCCTTTGCCGCGAATCAGATCGAGGTGATCCGCGGTCCCGGCACCATCCTGTATGGATCGGGGGCTCTCGGCGGCGTCGTCCGAGTCACGCCACGTCCGCTGCCTACGGAGGGCGGACTCAGCGGAGAGCTGTCGCTGAATGGCTTTGCCAATAATCGGCAAGGCGCCACGTCGCTCATGCTCGAGGGCGCGAATGTCCACCTGCCTGTCGTTGGAACGACCGGCTGGCGCGCACAGGTCACCGCGCGCCGCGCAGGTGATGCTCGGTCACCGAACTACTATTTGCCAAATACGGGATACGAGGAGCTGGACGCGAGCGGTGCGCTCGGTGTGACGCGCGAATGGGGTACCTCACAAGTCGCATATAGCCTGTTCAGTACCGACCTTGGACTATACGTCGGCGCCCACGTCGGCAATCTCGACGATCTCACGCGGGCGATGGAGACGCCGTTCACGTCGCCGATGTTCTCGTATGCGATAGCTCGGCCGGATCAGAAGGTGAGGCACGACCTCGTGTCCTGGCGCACGACGCTGGACCTGCCGAAGAGTAGCCGGCTCGAAGTGTCCTACGGATTCCAGCACAACGATCGCCAGGAATTCGACAATCATGGCTTCGCGGTCGGTGCGCGGCCCGCCTTCGAGCTCGAGCTCTACACGCACTCTCTCGACATCCAGTATCACCATCCACCCGCCGGATCGTTCACCGGGACCGTCGGTGTCTCGGGCATGCGGCAGGGCAATCTTTCGCCGGGCCGCTCGTTCCTCATCCCGCAGTATCGCATCTACGCCGGCGGTATCTTCGCGCTCGAAGGATACACGCGTTCGCGTCTCACACTCACGGCGGGCGCACGCTTCGACGACCGGTACCAGCATGCATATCAATACGGTGCACCGGTCGTCGTCAGTCCCGATGATGCGCGCTCGTACGCGGGGCCGTCCGGATCGCTCGGCCTTTCATACAAGGTCACCGACGCCTGGTCCGTGGCGAGTACGTTGTCGCGCTCGTGGCGCCCGCCGAACGTCAATGAGCGCTTCAGCCAGGGCGTGCATCACGGCACGGCGCAGTACGAGATCGGAGACTCGTCGTTGGTCGGCGAACGCGCATACAACGCGGATCTTACGCTGCGTCATCTCGGCGAGCATTCACGGTTCGAACTGAGCACGTACCGCAACCAGATCGACGACTTCATTTATCTCCTGCCGCGCGAGCCGGTGGCTACCGTGCGCGGTATCTATCCCGCGTACAGCTACGCGCAGACAGATGCGCTGTTGCGTGGCGTGGAAATCAGCGGACAGCTCGATCCATTCTCGTGGTTGACGCTGACGGCCAGCGGAAACCTGCTGCGCGGCACGGAGCGGCGAACCGGGAATGCCCTCTACGACATGCCCGCTGATCGTGCCACGCTGTCGGCCCGCATCACACGTTGGAACTCCATGCGCGTAAGCGGCGGCTATGTCGAACTTGGCAGCACGCTCGTGCGGCGCCAGAGCAATGTGCCGCCCGTGACGATCTACAAGCTGCCGACGAGTGGCTATGCACTGCTGAATGCGCAGATCGGCGCCGCGTCGCTCCACGTCTTCGGCGTGACGATGGAGCCGAGTCTGTCTGTACGAAATCTGCTGGACGTGGCGTATCGCGACTATCTCAGCCGCTATCGCCTCTTCGTCGATGAGCCGGGGCGTGATGTCGTGCTCCGGATCACGGTGCCCTTTGGTGGGGCGAAATGAGTTCCAGTCTGGAAACCTCAACTTCACACAGGTGTTCGTCATGACAATGTCACGGTCCACTCTTACGGGATTCCTCGTCTCCGGCCTCGTGCTCCTCGGTGCGTGTGGCGACGATCCGACGGCACCGATCGAGGGTGGCGGCGATCCGGAGAACATCGCTCGGGTCACGGTCACACTGACACCGGTCGGCGGAGGCACCGCCGTCACCTCAGTGCGCGTCGATCCCGACGGCACGTCACTGCCGAAGCCCGTCAATGTGGCGGTGGGCACTCTCGCGCTGACGAAAGGCAAGACGTACAACGGCACGATCGAGCTGTTGAATGATCTGGATCCGAAGGACATCGTGGACATCAGCGACGAAGTGCAGAAGGAAGCAAACTTCCACCGTTTCTTCTACACACTCACGTGCAGTGGGGTGAACGTGCCTGTGTCCAGCCTCGATCTCGACACACAGGTTCCGGGACAGCCACTCGGCTTGAAGTTCCAGGTCGTGGTGGACGGCACAGCGGCTTCGTCGACCAATTGCTCGCTGCATGTCGAGCTGCATCACTTCGAATCCGCGAAGGGCAATGGACTTGGTTCGACGTTCGACACGGATCTCTCACTCGACTTCCCCGTCACCATCTCGTAATACAAAGGAACGCCGCGAGAATGAACGTTGCCGCGTTCGTGCCGGTGACCGTCGTCGTGCCGGTCACCGCCACCGCGTCGGATCCGCGGCGCCGCTTCGTCGACCAATCGTTCGCTGCGTGCTCGCCGTCGACGCAAGCTCGCGCTATCGGACGCGCAGGATCGCCACGCGGAATCCGCTGTTACCGCTCAGCTCCGATCCGCTGACGCTCAGCAGTTGCATGCTCTCGATCCCCGTGCTTGTTCCGGACAGCAGGAAGAACGATGCTGACGTTCCGGGCACTCCCGTTACCGTGCGACTGAACGAACTGCCATCGATTGGAATGGGTTGCGTCGGAAAGACCGGAACCCCGGTGGCCGTGAACAGCCCGCATGGCTTGCCGCTACATGTCAATCGCGTCTGCCCGAAGTTGAAGATGTCCGCAAAATTGAAGCTGGGAATCGTCACGCGACGATCCTCGGCAGTGTACGCGGGGAGTTGGAAGATGGCGGACGCGAGGTTCCAGTACACAAGGAGTTGGGGAACTGACTGCCCCGTATGAAGACTCAAGTTCGCAAGTCCCGTCAGTCGCGGTTCATTGACGAGCGACTTGATGAACGCCCCTTCGTTGGATCCCGCAAACTGATCGGTTGCCCACCGAGCGAAAGCCCAGCCCGCACCATAGTTCGCTGGGGTGTCGACGCCGAGTCCTTCCGAGTTTGCGTCGCTCTCACTCTGGAGATACTCGAAGAAAAAGGGGAGATGGCTGGAGAGGAGATTGATCGGCTTGTCGCTCTTCGCGTCACACGGAGCATTCGCGCCAAGGTTGATCTCGCATGCGACGGTCTGGAGAAATCCCGCATGACCCAACCAGGCCGTGTCGTTGAAGCGGCGGCCCCAGATGTCGGCGGATTCCTGCGCCAACCCCTCCTCGAGCCAGATCTCCTCGAATGCGTCGCTGTCGTTGATGATGCGATCGGCAAAGGACACGATGTGCTTCATCTCGTGGGCCGCGGTGGCGCGCACCGCGTTCTTCCAATCCGCGACCCCGTACCCGCTCGCCGATGGCACCCACGAGTAGAACATCTCCGTCTCGTTGCTGAAGTCGGCCTCTGCACCGGATGCCGCAAACGGGAAGAAGTCGCAGCCGTTCACGAAGGCAACAACGGAGCCCCCGCCCGCCGAGCCACCGGCATAGTTGTTAAGGGCGGGCGTGAAGGTGACGGTGACCTTGCCGATTCCCGAAAGCGACGCATCGAAGGCCAGCGGATTGCCGATGTTCGCGAGGATGTGCGGCCAGGTGAGCTGATCGAACTCGCTGGCGAAGGTCTCGTAGAAGGCACTGTCTGGTCGGAACGCGGCGCTCCAGGTGGTCGTGTTCGTGTCGGCAAGCACGATGACATGCTGTCCAACAGCGACCGTACGCGCTCCGATGGAATCCACGGACGTGCATGAGCTCGCGCGTCCGTTGCGAACGTACACGCGGTTCACCGCGCCAATCGACTGCGAGACCGCTCTGAACACCGGTATCGATCGTCCCGGCGCGCCTCGTACTTTCGCCCACGCTGCTTTCGGACGTGTCCGCGCGGCAAAGAGTTGGCGATTCTCCTCCAGGATCGTGAGGTGCCGCTCGAGCCGTCCGCGTTGCTCCACCAATTTTCGCTGTGAATCGTCAATCGCGAATTCGCCGCCGATCCGTGATGGCGCAGGGGATGACGAAGGAACATCGGCGACACGATCTGGCGCCGGACCGCCGGCGAAAGCGGCCGTCAGCTGAAAATCAGAGCGCAAGGCTGCCGACGGAGTCGTGTTGACGACCGCAATGAGGTACTGGGCCCCTGATTCAAGTTTCAGCGTCTCACGGAAGGTCGGGGAACTGAGAAACGCGATCGACTGGCCGGCGCTGGCGAGCGTGATACTGGCTGACGCAGCGACAACGACGATTTGTGCTGTGGCCGACCGTCCCTCGCTCATCGCCGAAATGGTTGACGTGCCCGGGGCAACAGCGGTGACGAGACCATTCCCCGATACGACGGCGACACTGGGTGTGGACGATGTCCAGCTCACGGAGCGATCCAGCAACTGGTTGCCGAAGGCATCCGTCAGGCTCGTCGTGAATTGCTGCGTCCCTCCAGGAATGAGCGCTCCGGCGAGCGGCGAGAGAACGATCGAGGCAACGGGCAGGGTAGATGTCACCTGGATCGTCTGCGACCCCGAGATGGCGCCCTGTGATGCGGCGATCACCGCGGTGCCGGCAGACACTCCCGAGACGAGGCCACTCGTAGTGACCGTCGCGATGGACGGGTTGCTGCTACTCCATTCGACTGAAGCCACTGCGATGGATCGTCCCTGTTGATCGAGTCCGGTTGCCGTGGCGGTTGTGGACTGCCCCATCGTAATCGAGGTTGTCGACAATACAACGGAAAGGCTCGAGAGGACCGGGGTGACCGGCGGAGTCGGCGTCTGGTCCGCCCCGCCGCAGGACGTAGCGAGAATAGCCAGAACAAGAAGGTCCAATGGCGAGCGGAAGCGTGCTGTGCTCGTGTGCATGAGTCGCCGGAAGCGGGTGACAACATGAACGGACGCCGACGATGAGGTCAGCCACAAGCAGCTTACAATGAGCGGTTATTTCAACAGGGTGACTGGACATTCTGTGCCGTTCGCCAGCAGCGTTGCGCACCCACTTCGGACGCATCGCCGCCGCACTTGGCAGAACCGCCATCCGTGACTGCGGGAATCGCACTCAACCGTACGCGCGAGGCAACCACGCTCGCCTGAATGTTTGCCCGCGGGTTTGAGCGCTCACCGGTTTGCACGCAACCGTGACTCACTTGGTCGCGCCTTCGAACCACCTGCACGCGGCGCAGAGTCACCTGCACGCGGCGCAGAGTCATCTGCACTCGACCGCGAGTCATCTGCACTCGACCGCGAGTCATCGTTTCCGCACATGGAGCGGACTTTCCCCGACTCCTAACCATCTGCACTCGGTGCCCACCGTCCGTGTCCGAGGTCGCACCCGAATGGACGCAACTCGTCTCGGCTTGTACCGAACGCTTAACCGATTTGCCCCAACTCCAGTCCATTTGTTCCAGCCCAGTACCGATCGTGCCTCGCTGCGGAACCGTCTTGACCGACTCCGCATCCATTTGGTCGCATACCGCATCGATCTGTACTCAGCCGGAATCGGCTCGCACCCAGTCCTCACCGTAGTTGTCCGAGCGCCGAGTCGATTGTACTCGGCCAGCATTCATTTGTACCCGATTGCGAACCGCCTTTACCCGACTCGCGATCGACGTGACACGGTTGGGCGGCAACTGTTCCGCACCCGGAACGGACTGCACCCGTTGCAGAGCGAGTGAGATTCGCTCGCGAGTCATCTGCACTCAGCTTGCCTCCGACTGGATTGCCTTTGTCGCGGCCTTGGTTCGATCGGCGTCGGTCTTGTCGCGTTGCATTTCCATTCGCACCAAGCCGGCGGCCGGCGGTAGGCTGATTCATCACTCCGGTCGCGGGGCCAACCTCGGAAGCAGCGTCGTACGACGGGTCAGTTCAACCCGGAGGATCACCTCACACGCGCAACACCGATCGTGCTTGCCGTTGCAGTCTGACGCACCCATGCCGCCACCACACCGGACGTCGTCGACGCGACCACGGGATACCACTGTCCAGCAGCACCGTCGGGTGCTCGCACTGGAGAGAACGAAGCCCTGCCTGACGCATCAGACCGTACACGCGCCATCGCGATGCGACGCGTGGCCTCGACCACTTCATCCCAGACGACGAGCGGCATTCCGTCCGGGCCAATTGCCATCTGCGCATGGCCAGGCGACCGCCACGAACTGTCCCCCCGCCGCAATGGTGGGATTCGCGTTCGCTCGGCCGTCGACGGCGAGCGTTGCGACCACCTGCGCGCCGGCCTTTGGCTCAACCTGCACCAACGCCACGAACGCAGCGATGCAACGCGTCGCGAACTTCTGCGTGAGCTTCAAGTGCAATTCCAGGTTGAGTGTCCTTGCGTGCTGTCACGACCCAAGGGCCGAGCGAATGGCCAGTGCCAGTGATGTGTCTCTCAGCGCGACGGCGCCGATCTTTCGCCAGCGGATGACACCCGTGCGATCAACGAGGAAGGTTTCGGGTACCCCAACGGTCAGAAACGTTGCGGAAAATTGCTTGGTTGGATCCAGCCAGACGTCGTAGGTCATCCTGTGGTCCCACATTAATCTCGCGAACGTCCGCACCCATGCCCGCGGCATCCACGCTTATGCCGATGAGCGCGAAGTCCTTGCCGGCAAATTCCGGAGGCAGCGCCTCGATCTGCGGAATCACATCTTTGCACGGCTCGCACCAGGTAGCCCACGCATTGAGCACGACGACTTTGCCGCGGAGGCTGGCCAGTGAAACTGGCTGACCCTCGAGACTCACCGCGGCGTACTCGGGTGCCGCCGAGCCAACAGTCGGAGAGCGGATCGCGTCGCCCTTGGCGCAACCGAGTGTCACCGCGGCGACGACCGATGTGAGGACGCGCGTCCGAGCGTTCATGGTCCCATTCCTTCCATTGGTGGCGACGTACCGACCAAAACAGCCGTCGCGGCAATGACCATCACCGCAACGACAACCTCGGCCACCAGCGACCGAACCATTGCGCTCGGCCCACCGCGGCGAGCGAGCCGAGCCCCCGAACGCGAGTGGAAGAATCCAATGCTGGCCACGACGAGTGTGAATCCGATCTTGATGCCGAACAGCGTTCCGTACTCCGAGCGAAACAAATCGGCAAGATGCTCCACGCGAAGCCACACGCCCACCGTGCCGGAGACGAGAAGGACGCCTGCACTGACCACTGCGACAGGATGAAACCATTCAATCAGTGTCGCCGCGGCGTCTCCGGCCGCATCCGAGGCAGCGAGCGAGCGCATGGCCAACGCCAGAAAAACCAATGAACCCACCCACGCACCCGCCGCCGTGACATGCGCCCAGTCCGCCGCGATCGAGATCGCGTAATACCGTTCCGCGGCATCCGCATGCCCCATGAACGACGTGTCGCACACAGTGCAACGGCGGCGACGAGGGAGAGCACCCATCCAGCCGGAATGCCACGCCGCGCCAACAGGAAGCCCGCCAGGGCGGCGCCGGCAGCCAACATCTGGGCGACGAGCCCGCGTCCCCACAACGTCCTGAGCACATTCGACATCATTGGCGTCACGGGATCCCGCCTGCGAAGGCAAGCGGGGTAACGCGTCAGGCCTGAGAGCGCTGAGGCGGCGCCGTTGCGAACGGGAGGACAAAATCCTCTCACGCAGCGCGATACTGGGACTCGGACGAGCGAACGGATCCCGCGATCCGCACCGAAAGCGCGCACACGGTTTGTACGGACGCGACGACGGCGACGGACGGGCCGCAGCAACTCCCGGGGCACGTGCACCTGTGATCCGTCTGGTCCGCCGGAGCGCCGGTGTCCTGGTGCTCAACGGCCGAGCCATGGTCCATCGGCATGGCCGTGCCGTGTTCACCATGTGCCGACCTCGCGCCCATGGACTGGTGTGCCGGGCACGCGCCAAACACGGCCGGTTCGATCCCGATGAGGACGAACCAGGCCGCGCCTAACATGGCGACGAGTCGTTGCGACCAGTGACGACGCATTATTGTAAGGCACGCGATCGAAGCGATCAATAAATCAGTCGTCCTATCGCGCGGAAGAACCAAGAATGATCCCTATGCGCCAGACGAAGGGTTTGCTGCGATGTCAGCATCGGCAGTCCTCGGGGAAGACATTCAGGATCAACTCCTCGCCGGCGCGCGAGGAGCGCTTCATAGAGATGGTTGTCCTTCCATGAGCGCCGTGCTCTGTCCGCACGAGCGTTTCGCGGCGTCAACATCGCGAGGAGCGCACGCAGCATCGCGGAGTTCAACTTCAGCCTCGGAACGATCGTCTTCAAGGGCACGAAGGCCGAGGTCGCAGTCGAGAACAACAGAAACAATGCGACGGCGGTCTGTTACAGCAGGGCTCCACGTTACGATCATCTCGAAAGCGATCAGTTCAGCGGCACGAGACGCGATGCACGCGCCGTGGTGCGGCGCTTCGGTGACGCGGTCGCTCCGGCACGCGACGAAGAAACGTGCGCCGGAGTGACGACGCGTGATGCGGGCCACGTGGCCAGTCTTGCCGATGTCCAGAGATTCTGTACAACCCACCCGTCTGGTCATGTCGGTCGCGTGTGCGACGAATGCAGAGGCATGATGCGCCGCGGAATGCCCGCGTTCGTTGCCATCACTGGCGCGCATCCGCAGGCGCGTCTCCCGGCGCGCACAACACGCCGCCCGTACCGTCGCGCGGACATCGCGGTCCATCGCTCACGTAGGTCAAATACGAACGCACGTTGCGCGGTCGCTGCTCGACGTTGCTCGGCCGTGTCTACACGTTGCTCGGCCGTCTCTACACGTTGCTCGGCCGACAGACAGCGTGCGGCGGATCGTTCGCGCGGTTGCCCGGTCGCGCCGTCACGTGTCGCGTGCAGTGGCTCTCGTTGCCAGAATACTCGACCACGTCTCGACGCATGCTCTCGCTGCTCGTCGGCGTACGTTGCATGTGTCGTGGGTGATCCTGATGCCTGCCGGAGTCGTTGCGCCCGGCGTTGCCTGGCCCTTTCGCCACGTGTCGCAGGCGGTTCACCCGACTGTTCGTTCCATCCAGCGCGCGCCGCGGACGCCCAGCCACGTTGCGAGTAAGGCTCCGCCTGATCATCGGACGGCTCGCAACTTGGCTCGAACGAATGACACAGTTGTGATTGCACAATGGAGGAGCAGAACTCCGATCCACACAGCAGGGCTGGCAGACTGCAGTTTGGAGCGCTCGCAGAGTGCGACACGGGAATCGGTTCGCACGGCGCACGAACATTTCCGGCTCCTGGCGCGGCCGAGACGATCGGTCTGTAACCCAGCGATAGAAGCCGTCATTTCAACGGTCCACGAAGCGGGATCGGAACACAGTGCCAGCCTCAGAGCGTGGTCTCGGGTCTAGGAGAACACCTGTCGCCGAGCTGGTAGCGACTTCGCCGCTGCACTGGACTGGCTGCGACGTGGCTAAGGCTGTGACTTGCACCTGTTGCCGGTCGGACGTCGCCCGGTCAATTACGCCCGGTGAATGGACGTGCCATGTCCTTGGTGGCGAAGCCGGATTAGGCTGACCAGTCGAATGCTGGTGAGGGCTGGTCACTGCGACAAACGATTCGAAGAATGGATGCGGAATCAAGTTCTGGCAGTCGCCGAATGTCGTTTCGGAGGGTCAGCAGACTTTGCGTTGGCCCGCAACACGATGAATACTCAACCGGGGTTGTATGCCAACTTTGGAGTCATCCCCGTGGCGGCGGTGCGCTCTCTATCGCTCGTACCGCTCGATCCGCAGTGCCCGTCCGCGTTCGTCAGCGACGATACGTTCCGCACCTGCAATCGTCGTCCGCCGCCACCTGACTCGCCTGGCCAATTCCTCGAGCGCCGTGCGTGCGCGACTGTCTGCGCCTCGAAGCGCAAGGGTCATCGAAACGATCACCGGTTGATTGCGGTCCGGAGAGGGAGCGGGCTGCCTCGGTGGGCCACGCCCTGCTTTTTGTCCGATCGTGGCGTAGATTCCTGCACGTGCCAACCGTTCTGCGTGTTGCCGGCTACGGTTCTACTTCTGGAGTCGAGAGAATCGCGAGCCACCGCATGTCCATATCGAGCAGGCGGAACGGTACGCGAAGTTCTGGCTGTCGCCGGTTTTGCTCGCGGATGCCCGGGGGTTCCGTAGCCACGAGCTCAGCGAGCTGCGACGACTCGTTGAGGAGCACGCGACGTCTTTCCAGGAGAAGTGGGATGAGCACCTCCGCAGTCAGGGCCCATCGGGCCCAACCTGAGCCACTCGCCGTCGAGGCTTGGTGTGATGAGAACACCCTGCACGTCCGTCTCGCTGACGCGCGCGAGATCGCGGTGCCCCTTGAGTGGTTTCCACGGTTGCGCGACGCGACACCTGAGCAACGGCAACATTGGCGGCTCATCGGCGGCGGGATCGGCCTCCACTGGGAGGAAGTCGACGAGGATATTTCCGTGGATAGTCTTCTCGCCACGAAGTAGTCGGGCCAGCTCCGAGCCACCTGCGGGCTAACGCGTTGCAGCAGACAAGGCGTTACTTCGCTCGCATTTGATTTGATGCCTTGCTGCTGAACTTGGGCGTTATACATCAACAGGTCATCGTGGCACGCGACCTATCTGACATCGAATGCCTTCTCGGCGAATACGAGCTCTACGACGCCGACATCGTCGCGCACGGCTTTCTCCCACACCTGCGCGACTATCAACTCTTGGTCGAGCGGTTCAGCAACGCGCCGATCGGCCTATTCGAGTACGTGTTCGAAGGCTGCATGGAGGTTCGATACGCCGTGACACTGCCGGCGAGCGCCGTCAGCATGGATCCCCGATTGGTCGAGCGCGACGCGACAGAGGTTCCCGACGGCTTTGTTTGGTCGGTCGGCTCCGTTTGTAGCGCGGAGGAAGGCACGTCGGTCAGCGAAACGTCCGCTCGCGCAGTCTACTGGTCAGATCGACTGGGCCGACCGATGTTCGAGGTCGAGATCGGCACAATGTCTTCGCGCTGTCGCTCGTGTTCTGGGATCTCAGGATTCGTCGCGCAGGTGAGGATGACGAGATCGATCCGGGCGCCTGATGTATTGCCTGTGCCATACCAGACGGGCGTTATGCAGCAACGGTCCCACTTGCCGGTAAGGCTCTGCCGAGGCAGTTTTCAGCATGGCCAGTCCCGCCTTCGACTATCGCAACTTGAGCGTCTCCGAGCGGCTTCGACTCGTCGGTGATATCTGGGATAGCATTGCGGCGGATGCGAGCACCTCCCCGGAGGCCCTTCCCCTGTCAGAGGCCCAGAAGGCGGAGCTGGATCGCCGGATCGCGGAGCATGATGCCGACCCGTCGCGCGCCGTTCCCATGGACGAGTCACTCGCTCGCATTCGCGCACAGTTTCGTCGTCCCGCGTAGCTCTCGCGAACACACCGATCGTTGATCACCCATGCCCGGCGCCGGATTGTCTTCTCGTCCGCGGCCGATCTGGATGTCGCTGAGGCCGCGTTGTGGTATGACGCGCGTCAAGCGGGCCTGGGCGAGCGCTTCCTTGCAGCGATCGAGACAGCTGTTACTGCCGCCGCGCGCTCGCCCCAGCTGTACTTTCGCATTCACGGCGAGCTGCGCCGGGTCTTAGTGCACCGATTTCCCTACGCGTTGATGTTTCGCGACACGGACACTGAGTTGCTGATCGTATCATGCTATCATCTCCATGACGACCCCAAGGTCTGGCAATCGCGTGGCTGATGTATAGCGTGCGTTGGAGCAGCCGAGCGGTCTTTGGAAGCTCGCTTCGCTCGCATTTTGTTTGATCCGCTCGCAGCTCAACTTGGGCGTTAGACTGCACCCCGGACACAATGCCGCGTCAGATTGTCGTTTTTGACACCAATGTTTATCGACACCTGTCGCGCGCCGCCGCGATTGCGCTGCGCCTCGCGCAGCGCGAGTGCAGTGTCATCGCGTGCGCGAACTTTTGGACCATCATGGAATTGGGTGCGCACTTGGCCGATCCAAGTGATGGCTCGTTTCGAGCTGCGCACGCGGCCTTGCAGACGCTCTGGGATCATTGCACCCAGTACGACGGATCCAGCATGCAGTTGCGAATCGCACCAGAGCCGGACAGCCAGTTGGTCTTGGCGCTCTTTCATCGACACATTCCCGGCCGCGCCGAAGAGACGAACAGGTATGCTTTCCTGGTAAAGGCACTAGCGGACGTTCCGGTTGGAGAGATTCCTGCGGTCGTCCAACCTCTTGTTGAGCATCTCCGCCAGCACCGAGATGAGGTCGAAGCAGCCTTCGCGGAGGACATGCGGAGTGTCGTGAAGGGCATCGACCCGGCGGCCGCTGGATGGCAGCCGTTCGCTAACGATCCTTCGCGACGCCGAGAAGAACTTCGTTCCGCGCGAGCGGGTGATACGCTACCCGTTGTGGCGACTGCGATGGTTGCCAGAGCTTCCGCTGCCGCCGGCATCCGCCTGTCCGAGGAGGACGATATTGTTGGCCGAGTGCGTTTCGTACTCGACAATTCCCTACGCCGTTGCACTTCTACAATAACTGCCTCAACGGTCGGAGGTGCGCCCGGTGCAACGCATGGGTGCGGTGGCGTAGCGGGATCGCGTCATTAGCTTCGAGGAGGCCGAGACCGCCTTCTCCGATGAGGATGCGATCATCCTGCCCGATCCGGAGCACCCGCACGGAAGAGCGCCTTGTCCTGATTGGGCTCAGCGTCGCGTTGCGCGTCTTGGTAGTCGTTCATTGCGAGCCGGATTCCAGCGCCGGGATCCGCCTGATCTCGGCGCGACGTGCTACTCGTTCTGAGCGTGGCCAGTATGCCACGCGGTGGAAGTGATGCGGAAGGAATACGATTTCTCGAAGGGCAAGCGCAATCCGTACGCCAAACAGCTCAAGCAGTCGGTCACGATGCGCCTCGACCGAACGACGGTCGAGTACTTCAAAGGCTTGGCCGGCGAGCTGGATGTTCCGTACCAGACGTTGATCAACCTGTATCTCCGCGACTGCGCGCTGACAGGGCGCCGCCCCGCGATGACTTGGCGACCATCACGGTCCGGCGCCGCATAAGCGTTCGTTGGAGCAGTCAAGGGTGCTAAGGTAGCTCGCCGAGACGATCGAGCAACGGAAAAGGACAGGTGGAAGGCGGACGGCCGATGGGGCAGGGCCTAGCGCATCTTGAACATCCGCTCCAGCTCAGCCGCGATGTTCAGCACGATCTCCAGGTGTCGCGCTCGCGGGTTCGCCGCCATCACGAACGTGGAGTCGCCGGGCATTACCGCGAAGCCCTGTCCAAGGCTGCGCGAAATCAGCACCACGTTCGCGTCGCCGATGTGAAGCTCAGCGCCTGGCCGAACGTCAACCGTGAAGAGTGTGTCCGCGTTCGTGTAGTAGAGCGACTTACCAGCGCGGCCCCACCGAGGCTGCGCGCCACCGCCGAGTGAGACGCGATGTAACGTGCCGCCGGCGAGAGCGCGGACGTACACCTCACCACGCCCGCTCTGGTCCGAGGTGAACGCCAGCAGCGTCCCGTCGGCGCTCACGGCAGGGCTTTGCTCCGCGTATTCCGTAGCGGCGACGGTATCGAGCGTGGCGGCATTGTCGACAGCGATCCGGAACAAATCGCCGGTGGGCGTTCCACGTCCGCCACCCGTTCCGATGCGGATAATCCCATGACGTCCGTCGGGCAACCACGCGACGGGCCCGAGCACAGGACCACGCCTTCCGCCTTCCCGAACCATGATACTCGTTGGAAACGCACTGCCGTCCCACGGGCGACGCATGAGCGTCGACGTCGTGGGGGTGTCGGCGCTCACTCGGACGAAGGAAACCTCTTTTCCTCCCGTCATCCAGGACGGACTGGCGTCGCGCAAGTCGGAGCGCAGGCGACTCAGCCGTTCGGAACCCAGTTCATAAATATAGAGATTGGAGAGCGGCGGACCGCTTTGGCGCCCACCTCCAGTTGGTGGCGCGGAGCCAGAGGCGACGAGACGCGCTCCATCGGGGGAAAGGGCGAAACCAGTGAAGCGAATCGTATCCGGAATGTTCGGGAGCGGCCGCCCCGTTCCACTTCTTCCGGCGATCACCACACCAGAGCCCACCTGATCCGACGCGTGCATGTGGACGTAGAGACCGCCGCGCGCCAGCAACAGGTTGGTGCCGGCCGATGTCGTTGACTCGAGCACGCGTGGTGGCTTCACGAACGCGAGCGTCGATTCGTCGAACGGGCCCGCCATGACGTCGGTGCCGTCGACGTAGAGGAGGTACCCCGGCTGCATGTATTGGGGAGATGCGCCGCTCACACCGAGGGGGATCAGTTTCCGCGCGCGAATATCGAACGCGTTGAGATGCAGCTCTCCCTTCTCCTCGAGCACGATGATCAACCCGCCGCCGTCTGGCAGCGCGACGATGTCGGTGACGGGAGCGCTCGTCGCCAACAGGGTATCGACGGCGCCACCTTCCGCACGTACGCGTGCGATCACGCGCGCAGGACCATCGCCGCTCTGATCGGGCAGCCCAAAGTAGACGTAACCGTCGCTGCTCCACGACCCGCCACGCGCGCCATTTGCCACGAGCGAACGAGGCGGTCCGCCGGTGAGCGAGACGATCGCAAGGCCACCACGTCCCGAAAGGAGCGCCTCAGTGCCACTCGGACCAACGTCGCGCAATTGCCCGAATCCAGAGACGCCGTCACGCACCCGCCGGATCGAAAGGCTGTCGAGCGGTCGTTCAAAGAAGCCGGACTGGTTTGCCCAGACGATTCGAGACCCATCTCGGCTGAGCACGACCTGCGGGCTGAACGTCGAGTCGGGAATCTGGACGTCGAAGCGCGCGACGAGACCGGTCTGTGCGGCAGCGTTCGGGCGCAGCCACGCAGACGCCAACGCGCCGGTTGCAAGGAGTGCAACTGCGGCGGCGGTGACGACGGGCCATCGTGCGACGACGGTTCCTCGCGACCGCCGCGCCGCATACTCCGCCGCCACCGCAGGCGTCGTGTACGCGGGATCGTGCAGCGCGGCAACGAACGCCTCGCACGACGCGAATCGATCGGCGGGGACCTTGCTCAGCGCCGTCAGGCACGCGGCGGCGACGTTGGCTGGTACGGCGCGCCGCAGCGTCGTCACCGCCACCGGCTCCGCCGTCATCACCTTGGAGACGACGGCCTGCGTCGTCGGGCCCGTGAATGGCGGTTCGCCGCAGAGCATCTCGTACAGCACGCATCCGAGGGCCCAGATATCGGCGCGCCCGTCGAGCGTGCGGTCACCGACGACCTGCTCGGGACTCATGTACTCCGGCGTGCCGAGCGACATCCCGGATTCCGTCAGCCGCTCGCCGGCACGCGCCCGCGTGGCAGCGAGGGCGATGCCGAAGTCCGCCAGAAACGGCGTCCCGTCGTGCAGCAGGATGTTGGCCGGCTTGATATCACGATGGATGACGCCGCGCCGGTGCGCGTAATCGAGGGCTCCAGCGAGGCCGGCGATGATGCGCACCGCCTGGGGCACGGGCAACTGCTTCTCGCGCATGAGCAGTTCACGCAGCGACTCCCCTTCGACGAAGGGCATGACGTAGAAGGCCGTGCCGTCGAGCTCTCCGGAGTCGATCAGCCCGAGGATGTACGGGTGCTGCAGCTGCGCGATCGTGCGAATCTCCTCGAGAAAGCGATCGGTACCGACCGTGGCGGCAAGCTCGGGACGCAACACCTTGATGGCGACGCGCCTGTCGTGCCGGACATCTTGCGCGAGGTACACGGTCGCCATGCCGCCGACACCCAACTCGCGATCGATGCGATACCGGCCAGCCAGCGCGGAGGCGACGTGCTGCATGGGTTTGCTGGAGTCGGCCGAATTGGTCATGTGTAACGCTGTTTCGCCGCGTCGATTCGCGCCACCCCCGGAGATGGTGCAGATTTCTTCCGCTACTCCGACGCATGATCAACCGTTTGTCCGAGGCACATGCGATGAATCGCCCACTCCGCCTACTCGGCTTGCTACTCTGTGCGTCGACGCTGTTGGCCGGACGCGCACACGATGATCCACCCATGGACTGGATCGATCCCGAGACGGGGCATCGCGTCATTCGCCTGTCGTCCGAAGCGGGTAGCCAGACGCTCTACTTTCACGACAACGCGTATTCCGCTGAGGGCGACAAGTTCGTGTTCAGCAGTCCGAGCGGCATCATGATGCTCGATATCTCGAAGCTGGGCGCGCAGCCGCCAAAGCCGGAGCTCGCCGTGCCGATGGGTGGTGGCGCATATGTGGCTCGTCGCTCGCGCGATGTGTATTTCACGCGGCGGGGGGCCGGTGCGGGGCAGGTGTTCGCGTTCAACTTCGATACGAGGGCAACGCGCACGGTGGCGAACGCCACGCGCACCCTGATCAACGCGGACGAGACGCAAACCGTCACGACGATTACCGCGGAAGATCCATCGGGGAAGACGCCGCGGCCTCAGCGGCGGGAACCGCGTCCGCAACTCGAGCGCATGTTCCCGGGGAAGCAGCTCGCCGACCTCTCTCCCGAACAGCAGTACGCAGTGACCAAGGAGGACGGACTCGCGCGCCGAGCGATCAATCCGGACGGGATGGCGTTCGTCTTCACGAACCTGAAGACCGGTGAGCCACGGACGGTGGGCTATCAGTACGGGTGGCTCAATCACATGCAATTCTCGCCGACAGATCCGAATCTGCTGCTCTACTGCCACGAAGGCACATGGCATGAGGTGGATCGCATCTGGACGATTCGGACGGACGGCACCGAACAGACGCTCCGGCACAAGCGGACGATGGACATGGAGATCGCCGGCCACGAATTCTGGAGCTTCGACGGCAAGACGGTATGGTTCGACCTCCAAACGCCACGCAGCGAGGTGTTCTGGATCGCGGGGACGGACATCGCGTCAGGGAAGGAGGTGCGATATCCTGTCGATCGTGACGCGTGGTCGGTGCATTACAACGTGTCGCGCGACAACACGCTCTTCATGGGCGACGGGGGGGATGAAACACAGGTTGCCTTCTCGAAGAACGGACGGTGGATCAACCTCTTCACCGTGCAACCCGGCCAGGCACTGAGGCGCGAGAAGCTCGTGAACATGGCGAACCACAATTACGTCACGGGTCGCGGCGGCGTGGAGCCCAACGGTTCCATCACGCCAGACAAGAAATGGGTGATCTTCACGGGCAACTTTCACGGTGCCCGCCATGTGTATGCGGTGGAAATCGCACGATCGCGCTGATCCTGACCCTCATCTGCACGACAATCCACGGAGCGACGCATGCTGAATCCCTTCCTGAGCGAGATCTCGTTGTTCGCCTTCAACTTTGCGCCGGTCAACTGGGCAGCATGTGACGGACGGCAGCTGATGATCCGCGACAACGAACCGCTTTTCACGCTTCTCGGCTACAGGTTCGGCGGCGATGGCGCCGGGACATACAGTCTTCCGGACTATCGCGCGTTGGGTCCGCAAGGACTTCAATATTGTATTGCCGTGCAGGCGGCCTATCCCTCAGCGGATGGCCACTCTCGCGACCAGGCACCCAGCGAGATCGCATTGCTGCCAGTCACATTCACCCCAGGCGGCTGGGCGGAATGCAATGGACAGACGCTGCCGGTGTCCCAGTGCCCCGCGCTCTACAACGTCATCGGTTCGACCTTCGGGGGCGACGGCCAACAGAGTTTCGGCACACCCAATCTCACGCCGCGCGCACCGGCGGGCTCGCGATATTTCATCGCAACCGATGGCGATGTTCCGTTGCCACCGAACCCGTTTGTGGGAGAGGTGCGGCTGTTTCCCACGACCACGACACCCGATGGATGGCTACCGTGCGACGGCCGCAGAATTGGTGTGGACCAATACGAAGCGCTCTTTACGTTGATCGGCACCACGTTTGCCAGGCCGGGCGATACCTTTCCCATCCCTGACCTCAGGCAGATCGCCGTGCCCGCTGGCACGCAGTTTTGCATCGCGACCGGCGGATACTTTCCGCAGCGACCGTAAGGCGGCGCCCGCTCAGCGTCGCGAGTTGCGCGCCGGTCGCGGGATGGCCCTGATCGCGCGAATGGATGAGAGCGCTCCGCACTCTTCGGATGGGCGGGCCTTGTCCAACAGCGCCTTCGCTTTTGAAAGGCGCGCGTCGAAGCGAACCCGCTCACGCTCGGAGCGCTGTGAGGACTGGTATCGCTCGATCAGCGCGACCTCGTCGTGGTGACGCCCAAGCTGGCGGTAGAGCAGGGCGAGTCGGCCGCAAAGAAAACCAGGCATGGCCGCATCTTCGGCGACAGCGGCGTCGAGCGCTTGTTCATACAGGGTCACAGCTTCCAATGGTGCGCGCTGTTCCTCGAGTAGCGCGGCCTGCCGCGTCAGGTCGGCAACAGCACCAGAAAGTGAGTCCGGCAATGAGCGGTATCCTGGCATCGTCGTCGTTCGGTGTGGTGGGTGAGCACTCTGCTCGCGACCAGGTGTTCGTGTTCTTCTAAAGCCCCGAATGTGGTGATATCTGCGAACGCGGTGCGCATACTACCGACCGCGCTTCGCTATGGGAAGTCTTCTCGACAGCTGAAGGCAATGACGCGGGATCTTAGGTACGATATAGTACGCATTAACCCAGCGAGCGCGTCTCTAGCCTGGCCTCAACACGGTTCAGTTAGCGCTGTCATCCCGAGCGGAGCCGAGAGATCTGCACCTGCCGCCGGAGTACGAGGTGCCTCGGCTCGCGTTCGATGG
>JAZJZK010000054.1:0-26923 GCA_040389905.1 Gemmatimonadota bacterium
CTTCCGGAGCTCTGAAAAGGGGCTGAAGTACCCACTCGATCGGGAGAAGACCCAATGATGAAATCACATCGTCCTTTCGAGCGTACCGAATACCGTGTGATCGACGTGCTCGCACAACTCACGAAGTAGCGCGACCACCTCGCGTCCTCGCCCCGGATTGCCCGCGCGGAAGGCCAGCGCAAACTCCACCCGCAAGAACATATCGAGCTTCGGATCCGGCCCGACGATCTTGACTGGCACGGATGCGACAACGGCACCGTCGGCGAACGGCCCCGCCACAATGGATAGCTCACCAAGCGACACCTTGCGTTCGGTATTCACCCCCATCGTTCCGTCTTCCCGAATGCCACCGTCGGCGAGACGAATGGCGTCGGGAACTGCCAGTTGCTGAAGGATCCACAGCGGCCCGTTCCTGAACCCGCCTATGGCGTGATAGGGCTGTAGCGCCTCGAGGTCCGCCTGCGCTTCGTCGGACATTGACGCAATGGCTTTACGCGACCGCTGCGCGAACAGCGGCAGCGATTCGTAGATCGGAAAGCGCGTGAAAGTGCCGGCGAGGTGCGTCGTGATTTCGTTCAACGAGTCGTTGAGTGCTCGCACGATGTCGGAGATGAGCACCGCGATCTCTTCTGGCAGCGTCTGCACCACTTGCACCCGGACGACATAGCGTCCGCCGCGCATGTCGTGTTCGTGAACCAGGCGGTAAGGATTCCTTGCGAGGAATTCGTGTTCCGCTGCGGCCATGTCGTCCAGGAGTCGGCGCGCGCGCTCCAGCGAAGCGCGGTGAGGAAGAACCACCGCTACCGAGAATGGAGGTGTGCGGCCAACTCCAGCTTCAATGCAGTGATCCCGTCGACCGCAATCCGCGCCATCAACTCGGCGCCCAGTGGACGAAAGTGCGTGTTGTCTTTCACGCCCTCGGGGTAGTTGGGATTCTCGCCTGGCGCGAGCTGAAGAAAGAGCTTTGCCGATGAATCGGCACCGAAGCTCTGCAGGACAGCAGCGCTTCCGCGTTCCATGTCGATCAGCGGCACCTTCCGTTCTGTGGCGACGGCGCGCGTGAGTTCCGGATACTCACCATGCGTGTTCTCGAGCCGGCCATTGGCGTCGAATCGCCGACGGACCACGGGTGTCATGAGCACGGGAAGCCCACCGCGCGCCTGAACCTCGTCGATCATTTGTGAAAGATTCTTCTTGAACACATCCGGCGGGCTGTAGCTGGCCTTGCCGGGTTCGTCGTTATGGCCGAACTGAATGAAAACATAGTCGCCAGCCTGGATGGAGTCGGTGATCGCGCGCCAGTGTCCTTCGGAGACGAAGGACTTCGTGCTGCGCCCATTGAGCGCACGATTGGCGACGCGCACTTCGGCAGGCCGAAAGTACTGGCCGAGCATTTCTCCCCACCCGGTTTCCGGCCGCTTGGAAGCGAGCTTCTCCGCGGCGGTGGAATCACCGGCGATCCAGACGGTGATGGGCCGAGGTGCGGTCGAGAGCGAGGCGGCAGCGAGGAGCGAGAGAAAGACGGTGCGCGAAGTCATAAGAAATGTGGAGGAATCTCTTGACTGGTCCTATCAGGCGGATATTGTTCCATTGTCGAACAAAAAGCCCATTCGTGCGTCCATGCGCCGGACATGGGCTGTGTAAGTGAGCGAGGAGCGGATTTGACGGATTCAACGGATTCAACGGATAAGCATTGTTTCTCTATCCGGCTTTTATCCGTTGCATCCGTACAATCTGCTCCTTGGCCCGTTGCAGTTCCGCGTTCGCACCATTGGGATGTGAAAGTGGCCTACATGTGACCCACTTGTCGAGGCGCGGGTCATTGATGCTATTGACATTATCAATCGCGTCAGCAGATTGTCCCAACTTCGAACAATCGATCCGTGCGACTCGACACCAACGCCCCAGTACCACTCTACCAGCAAGTCGCCGCCGATATCCGGCGAAAGATCGTCGCAGGCGAGATGCCCGTTGGCTCACGGATCCCACCGCACCGCGACCTCGCCGTCTCATACGGCGTTTCCATCATCACCATCAACAAGGCGCTCTCTGGCCTCGTCAGTGAAGGGGTCCTCTACAGCCACGTTGGCCGAGGCACCTACGTCATGGTCCGCCCGGCCTCGACCTCCGGCATCGCCAACCCACAGACGATCGGCTTCGTCCTCCGGGACCTCAGCAGCCCCTACTTCTCCCTCATCGCCCACTGCGCACAGCAACGCGCCGATGCCCTCGGCGTCGGAATCCTCTTCGCCTCCAGCTCCAACCGCCTCGACCGCGAAGAAGAACAAATCCGGCGCCTCCTCTCGCTCGGCGTCCACGGCATGATTGTCGTGTCGATGAGCCGCACCTTCCGTATCAGCGAGTCCGTCCAGGCGCTGCACGAGTCGGGCTTTCCGTACGTGATGGTGTCGTACACGGCTGGCGACGACATCCCCTACGTCGGCGGTGATCTCGACCTCGCGGGGCGCCTCGCCGCACGACATCTCCTCTCGCTCGGACACACCCGCTTCGGCTACCTGATCGACAAGAAGGGCAGCCTCAACGGCGAGCTGCGCATGGGTGGGTATCGCGAGGAAATCGAGCGGGCCGGCCATGTCATCGATCCGGCGAACGTCTTCGAGTTCGCATTCGAAGGCGAATGGAACGACTACAAGTCCGGCTACGCCGTCGGCGAGCAGATGAAGACGCTCGCCAATCGCCCCGACGCGATGTTCTGCTTCAATGATCTCGGCGCGCTGGGACTCGAAGACGGGTTGCTCGATGTCGGGCTTCGCGTACCAGACGACGTCGCCCTCGTCGGACTCGATGACATCGAGCTCGCGGCGCGCGCACGTGTGCCGCTTACCACGCTGCATCAGCCCGTCGACCAGATCGGCGCACGCGCCGTCGATACCGTCCTCGCTCGCCTGCGTGGCGAGCACCCTCCAACCCGTCAGCTGTTCGCGCCTGAGCTGATTGTTCGCTCGTCGACGGCGGCCCTCGTGCCGACCGCATCATGACGCAGGTCCCTCACACCAACCTCCTTTATATGGAGAGCACAACGATGCAGTGGGCGAAACGCCTCGTACTCCTTGGCGCGCTGATCTTCGCGCCGAGCGTAGTCATTGCCCAGACGGGCAGAATTACTGGAACCGTGACCGATAGCACGACCGGTCAAGCGGTTCCGAGCGCGACAATCACCGTGGTCGGCACCAAGCTTGGTGCCGCCACCTCCTCGGATGGTCGCTACTCGATCTCCGGTGTCCCCGTCGGCAGCGCGCAAGTCCGCGTCCAACGACTCGGCTTCGCGGCGCGCACCCAGACGGTGACCATCGTTGGCGGTGCATCACAGATCGTGAACTTCGCGCTCCAGGTGCAGGCCGCACAACTCAGCGCCGTGGTCAGCGTGGGTTACGGCACGCAGAACAAGCGCGATGTCACCGGCTCGGTCGCCGCGGTGACGACGGACGCCCTCGAGAACACGCCGATCGTGTCACTCGACCAGATCCTCCAGGGCACATCACCGGGCGTGGATGTTACCACCGCTTCTGCCGAACCCGGTGGTGCCCTTTCGGTCCGCATCCGCGGTACGTCGTCGATCACCGGAAACGCCGAACCGCTCTACGTCATCGACGGATTTCCGATCGAGAACGACATCGAAGGCGCTTCGGTCGGCAACGGTGGACGCTCGAAGACCACGCCGGCCAACCCGCTGGCCGCGATCAATCCGAGTGACATCGAGTCGATCACGATTCTCAAGGACGCGTCGTCCACCGCTATCTATGGCGCGCGCGGCGCGAACGGCGTCGTCATCATCACCACGAAGCAGGGACGTGGCACGAAGCCGCAATTCAGCGTCGACTACTCGTCCGGCGTGTCGAGCCTGTCCAAGAAGTACGAGATGCTGAACGCTGAGCAGTACATGAATTACGCGAATACTTTCGCACAGGGGTCGAGCACGCCGTACACGCCGTTTCCCGACACGACAAAGGCTCGGATCCTCGGCAGCGGCATCAATACCGACTGGCAGGACGCAATCTTTCGCACGGGTGATGTGCGCAACCTCCAGCTGACCATGCGCGGCGCGACGACCGCGGCCTCGCCGACGCGGTATTCGCTCTCCGGTGGATACTTCAACCAGAGCGGCATCGTGCTCGGCTCCGGTTTGAAGCGCCTCTCTGGGCGCGTGAACCTGAATCAATCGATGGGATCGCGCGTGGAGATCGCCGGTTCATTGACGGCGAGTCAGGCGCGCAGCAAGTCGACGCCAACCGCCGGCCAGCAGAACGCAAACTCGGGCGCGGTGAGCGCGGCCATCCAGTACGTCCCCATTCTTCCGATCAAGCGCGCGGACGGCACGTACTCCTACATCAACACCGACCTCAATTTCTACAACGCGCTCCTCGATGCACCGCAGACTCCGAACCCGGTGTCGCTCGCACAGGAAGTGCTGGATTCATTGAGTGACACGCGGCTGTTGAGCAATGTGTTCGGGCAGGTCGAGATCCTCGACAATCTCCGTTTCAAGGTGAGCGTCGGCGCCGACTACGCGAACCGCGGCCGCAACACGTATTACCCGCGCACGACGATCCGGGGAGCCGCAGCGAATGGCGATGCGATCCGTGCCGGCGGCGTGACGTCGTCATGGCTCAACGAGAACACACTGACCTACGATCGCAAGCTCGGCACGTCGCAGGATCTCTCGCTGCTCGGTGGCTACACGCGTCAGCGCACGGACGCGGAAGGCAATACGGTCGCCAACTCGAATTTCGTGAGCGACATCACGGGCTACAACAACATCGGCGCGGGAACGCAGGCCGGTGGCGCGAACGTCTCGTCGCGCCGTTCAACGCAGACACTGGAATCGTACCTTGCGCGCCTGAACTACTCGCTGAAGGACAGGTACCTGTTCACGGCCACCGTTCGTCGCGACGGCTCGTCGCGTTTTGCCGAGAATCGCAAATGGGGCAACTTCCCCTCGGCGGCATTCGCGTGGCGTGCGTCGTCGGAGTCGTTCCTCGCGAACAAGTCCTTCCTCGACGAACTCAAGTTCCGCGTTACGTACGGCATCGTCGGTAACCCATCGATCCGCCCGTATCAGTCGCTCGCACGATTGAACAACGTCCCGTACAGTTTCAACGCAACGGGTTTGGCGGGCTACTACCCGGTGTCGGTCGCCAACCCGGACCTCACGTGGGAGTCGACCGCGCAGACGGACTTCGGGGTCGACTTCGCGTTCCTCGACCGCTTCACCTTCGTCGCGGACTACTACAAGAAGAAGACGACCGATCTGCTCCTCCAGATCAGCCTCCCCTTCGAGACCGGTTTCCAGAGTGCGCTCGCCAATCGCGGCTCCGTCGAGAACGTCGGCTACGAACTCGGCCTCGATGCAAAGATCATCGCGCCGAAGAACAAGCAGGCATTCGCATGGCGTGCGAACATCAACTTCGCACGCAACACGAACACGGTACTCGACCTCGGCGGCCCTGATCGCCTGTTCGCTGATCTGTTGACCAGCGACTATAACCTGCCGGGCACGCTCATTCAGGTTGGAAAGCCCGTCGGCACGTTCTTTGGCTTCATCAGCACCGGCGTCATTCGCGACTCCGCGGCGGCGGCAAAGATCAAGACGAGAAACTTCAGCGGCTCGACCTTCAAGCCAGGCGACATGGGCGTCGTCGACATCGACGGCAATGATTCCATCACCGTCGCGGACCGAACCGACATTGGCAATCCGGTTCCCAAGTTCACGATGGGTCTCACGAACGTCTTCAGCTTCCGCGGCATCGAGCTAAGCGGTTTGCTCCAGGGCGTCTACGGCAACAAGATCCTCAACATCAACCGAATCCGCACGGAAAGCTCGCCGCGCGTCAACGTCTCCGTCGAGCGCTACCTCAACGCATGGTCACCGACGAATCTCGACGGAACGTTCCCGAAGATCGGCGAGAATCCCAATCAGGTCGGCACGAACAACTTCACATCCAACCTGCTCGAAGACGGTTCGTATGTCCGGCTTCGTTCGGTGTCGCTGTCGTTCGTCATTCCCGAGCGATTCACCGCGCGTTCGCGTCTGTCGGGCGCTCGTTTTTATGCGACGGGAACGAACCTGTTCACGGCGACGCACTACACCGGGTACGACCCCGATGTCAGTAGTCAGTCCGTTGGCACGACCAACCGTGGGATCGACATCGGCGCGTATCCGCTGGCACGCGGCGTGACGATTGGACTCAACCTCAACTACTGAGCGCACGCACATGAAGAGACTTCTTCGGAATCTCGCGCTCGCAACGGCCGTGATGTCCGCGCCGGCGTGCTCGAAGGACTTCCTGACGGAGGTGCCGCAGGATTTCGTGGCACCTGAGAATTTCTACAAGAATGCAGAGGACGCGACGGCCGCGGTCAACGCGGTGTACGCGAGCTTCATCAACCTTCAGTCGCCGCTCTCGAGAGACCAGTATCTCGGGCGCAACTACTGGATGATCGCGGAGTATGCCACGGAAGTCGCGACGAGCCGCCTGAGTGCGACGAACGAGCGCAGCCTCGTCGACAACTACCACACGCAGTTCAACTCCGCGCATCCGTACATCCAGGGCATCTACGAAGCGGCCTACTCCGGTATCAATCGCGCGAACTCGGCGATTGCTCGTGTGCCAACGGTGACGATGAACGAGACGCGCAAGGCGCAGCTCGTCGCTGAAGCCAAGTTCCTGCGTGCGCAACACTACTACTATCTCGTCGGGCTGTTCGGCGGGGTTCCGCTCAAGGTCGAGGAGACGGCGTCGATCGTGTCGGATGGTCAACCGCGCGCGACGGCCGCAGAAGTGTACGCGCAGATCTACAAGGACTGCACGGACGCGGCGGCGGTGTTGCCGGCAGCGTGGACGGGCGCCGATTACGGTCGCGCGACGAAGGGCGCTGCACTGACGCTCCTCGGCAAAGCGGCACTCCAGAATGCAGGTGCCAACGCAATCGTTGCGGACTACCAGCGCGGACTCGACGCATTCAAGACCGTCATGGGGCTCGGCTACATCCTCGACGCGAACTATGGCAGCCTGTTCGACGGCAGCAACGAGACGAGCAAGGAAATCATCTTCGCGTTCCAGAACGTGCGGATCGACAACGCCGGCGGCACGATGACGCAGTGGTTCACGCCGGTCGTGAGTCCGGCGATCTACCTGAGCCAGCAGAATCAATTTCAGGCGGAGCGCGCGTTCTACGATTCGTACAATGCGAACGACAAGCGCAAGGCGGGTACGTGGATGACGACGTTCACGAACGCGGGCAAGGTCATCACCTGGGCGTGGACGTCCGGCATTCAGGCGTCAACGCAGTATGGGTCAACCGGTCCGACGCCCCGCAAATACGTGGACTGGGGCGCCTCGAGCTCGGGTGGTGAGGCGCCGGACGTCGTCATTACACGCTACGCCGATGTCCTGCTGTCCGCCGCGGAAGCGGTGAATGAGATCTCGGGTCCGACCGCCGAAGCCTATGGCTACGTGAACCAGGTACGTACGCGCGCCGGCGTGCCAGCGCTCACGGCGGGTCTCGCCAAGGCCGCGTTCAAGGACAGTGTGTTCCTCGAGCGTCGGTACGAGCTGGCGATGGAGATGCATGGCCTGTTCGACAATCGCCGCAACTGGGCGTGGTCGGCGGCGCGTCTCGCGACTTCGATGACGAGCATCTCGACGAAGAACGCAAGCCCGTTCACGAGCAGCACGACCAAGTTCAATGCGGCGCCCATTCCGGACAAATGGAAGCTCTATCCCATTCCCCTTCGGGCGTGTGAGCTGAACAAGGCGCTGAAGCAGAATCCCGGCTGGGAAGACGGGGTTTGCGCCAACCCATGACGTCTCTTCAAACAGCAGGTGCGGGCCCTTCGTTTCACTCAGGGCGACAAAACAACCATGGTCGTTCCACTCGTCTTGTCGGCCTGCACCTGCTGTTGCGCAGTTCCACTCGTTTTGTCGCCCTGAGCGGAGCGAAGGGCCCGCACGTGTTGTTGTCCATACTCTGTGTTGCGATGTTGCAGACGGTTGGCGCACAATCGCCGCCCACGATCGTGTGGCGCGGCGAGCTGCTGGCGCGATCCAAGGCCCTGGTCGCGTCGAATGATCCGTCCTCGCGCGCTGCATTCGCAAAGCTCCAGCGTGATGCGAAGCAGCAACTCGACGCACCAATCGTCGCCGTCACCGATAAGAAGTCGCTGCTGCCGCCGAGTGGCGACAAGCACGACTATTTCTCACTGAGTCCGTATTGGTGGCCCGACCCCGCCAAGGCCGACGGGCTCCCGTACATCCGTCGCGACGGCGAGACCAATCCGGAAAGCAAGAAAGATCTCGACCGGCCACGCCTCGGCGCGATGGTCGACAACGTGGGCACGCTCGCCTTCGCGTACTATTTCACCGGCGACGAGCGGTACGCGATCCGCGCAGGAAAGCAGCTGCGTGCCTGGTTTCTCGATGCCGACACACGAATGACGCCGCACCTGCACTACGGGCAGCTCGTGCGTGGGAACCCGAAGGAGCGCGGTAGCGCCATCATCGATACGCACAACTTCATCGACGTCGTGGATGCGGCGCAGCTTCTGTTGGGATCGAACGGGTGGACCACAACAGATCACGAAGCGCTGCGCGCGTGGATGAAGCAATACAACACGTGGCTCCTGGAATCGGACAACGGAAAGGACGAGTGGGACGCGCCCAACAATCACGGTTCGTGGTACGCCGCGCAGACGGCAACCCTCGCCCTCTTCAGTGGCGATACCTCACGCGTCCGATCCATCGTCAGTGATGCGAAGGCGCGCATCGGAGCGCAGATCAAGCCCGATGGGCAGCAGCCGGTGGAACTCGAGCGCACGCGTTCGATGCATTACAGTGGCTTCAACGCCGATGCGCTCTCGCGGCTCGCTGAAGTGGGGCGTTGGGTGAACGTCGACCTCTGGCACTACGAGGCGCCGGAAGGCGGTAGCATCAAGAAAGCGGTCGATCATCTCGCGAACTACGTCGCGCGGCCGAAGGAGTGGCCGGGCAAGCAGATTGACGCGGTCGAGCCGGATTTCATCGTCGAAGTGATGCGACGCACGGAGGCGGCGCTCGGAAAGTCGCTCTACGCTGCCACGTACCCAAAGCTCGATTCGAAGCTGGTGAACGAATCGCGCGGTGTGCTCTTGTATCCCGTAAAATGAGAATCAAAAACGTTTGGTGCGGCCTGCACCTCACGCTGTTGCTCGTCGTTCCAGCCGTCGCCTCGGCGCAACACCCCAGCATCTTCCTCACGAAGGCGGAAGCGGCCGACATACGCGCCGCGCAGGCGAAATACCCGCTGCTGGCGAAGTCTGTTGCCGCCGCACGAGCCGTCGTGGACGACGCGATCGCGAAGCCAACCGACGTTCCGCAGCCAGGCGAAGCCGGCGGTTACGCGCACGAGCGGCACAAGCAGAACTACCGCGAGATGCAGCTCGCGGGTGAACTGTGGCAGATCACGGGCGACGAGCGTTATCCGCGCTTCGTGCGCGACATGCTCGAGAAATACGCCGTCCTGTATCCGACACTCGGCGCGCATCCCCTCTCGAAGAATCAGGCGCCCGGCAAGCTCTTTCATCAATCGCTGAACGAAGCCAACTGGCTCGTCGCGACGGCCATCGCGTACGACTGCGTGTACGATTGGCTCAAGCCCGCCGAGCGTGCGCGATTCGAGGCGAATGTCTTTCGGCCGATGGCGGATTGGATGTCCGTCACCCAGGCGAAGGAGTTCGACCGTATCCACAACCACGGTACCTGGGCGACGGCGTCGGTCGGCATGATCGGCTACGTCATGCGCGACACCTCGTACGTGAACAGGGCGCTGTACGGTACCAAGCGTGACAGGAGTGGCGGATTCCTTCGGCAGCTCGACCTCCTCTTCTCGCCGGACGGCTACTACATGGAGGGGCCGTACTACATCCGGTATGCGCTACTCCCCTTCTTTGCATTTGCGGAAGCCGTGCAAAGACAGCAGCCCTCACTCAAGATCTACGGTTACCGCGACAGCATACTGAAGAAGGCGCTGTACTCCGCCGTTCAGACCGCGTATCCGAACGGAGTGTTTCCGCCGATCAACGATGCGTCGCGCACAATGGCGATCGATGCGCCGGAAGTCGTGATGTCGCTCGACCTGGCATATGATCGCTACGGCGCCAACCGCAACCTGCTTGGTGCGGCGAAGATCCAGAACGAGGTGATCCTGAATCGCGCGGGGCTTGCCGTTGCGAAAGACCTGTCCGCGCATCGCGACGCACGAATGAGCTTCGGGAGTATCGAGTTCACCGATGGCCCCAAGGGCGATCAGGGTGGGCTCGGCATCCTTCGGACCGGACTTGGTCTGGACGCAACGATGCTGCTGATGAAGTACGGCGTGCACGGCGAAGGGCACGGGCATTTCGACAAGCTGCAGTTCGTCCTGTTCGACGCCGGCCGAGAGGTCGTGCCGGATTACGGATTCAGCCGGTGGATCAACATCGAGCCCAAGTTCGGTGGCCGCTACCTGCCCGAGAACGACAGCTACGCCATGCAGACGGTTGCCCACAATACCATGGTGGTCGATCAGCGCTCACAGAATAGCGGAAAAGACGGCGACGCCGACAAGGTCTCTGGCGAGCGCCATTTCTTCGATGCAGGTGACGCGAGCGTGCAGGTCATGAGTGCGCGCGACAATTCGTCGTACCCTGGCGTGCGCCAGCAACGGACCATGTTGCTCGTGCGCGATCGCCGGCTTCCCTATCCAGTCGTGGTCGATCTCTTCCGCGTGACGAGCACCGCGGAGCACACCTATGATCTTCCACTCCACTTCCGCGGTCAACTCATCGCCACGAACGCGAAGTATCAGCCGAACGTGACTCGACAGGAGGCACTCGGAAGTGCCGCAGGCTACCAGCATATCTGGAAGGACGCGTCCGCGACGTCCGATGCGCCGGTGTCGCTCACGTGGCTCGATGGATCGCGCTATCACTCCGTGCTCTGGGGCGCGGCGCCCGGAACGGAGGTGATCTTCGGCCGCACCGGAGCGGGCGATCCGAACTTCAACCTTGTCTCCGAGCCGATGATCATGCTCCGCCGACGTGCCGCGAACACGACGTTCGTGTCGGTGATCGAGGCGCATGGCTTCTTCAGCGAATCACAGGAGCGATCGGTGGAAGCCGTTGGCCGGTTGAAGTCGGTCAAGGTTCTCGCGGATGAGGCGGAAGGTTCGGTCCTCGAAGTGACCGGCGATGGCGGCGTGCGTTGGGTGGTGATGGTGTCGAATGCCTCGGCATCGCCAACCGTATCGCATCGCGTTGGGAGTTTCGAGTGGAAGGGCCCCTATTCCGTGACCGGTGTTCAACGCTAATCGGACGCAAGTGGAACTCGACTGTCATCCCGAGCGAAGTCGAGGGATCTGCACTTATCACCAGCGTACGAGGTGCAGACCCCTCGACTCGCTGCGCTCGCTCGGGGTGACAATGGCTCGCTCCGTCGTGCGGGACGACAACTCAAGCCTAAGGCTATTGAATGCAAGTAGATCTCAAGAATAAAGTCGCCATCGTCACCGGCGGCGCACGCGACATCGGCCGCGCGATCACGCTCAAGCTCGCACAGAGCGGCGCATCCGTCGTCGTGAACTACCTCAGCAGCGCGACGAAGGCGAACGAGCTCGTTGGCCAGATCTACGCCAGCGGTGGCAAGGCAATCGCCGTGAAGGCGGATGTCTCGAATGGTGCAGACGTCAAACGCATGATTGACGAAACGCGTGTCGCGTTTGGCGACTCGATCGACATCCTTGTCAACAATGCCGGCGGCCTTCTCGCGCGCAAGAAGCTCGACGAAATGGACGCGGCCTTCTGGGACCAGGTCATGGCGCTCAATGTCCGGAGCGTCTTCCTCGTCACGCAGGCCGTGGTACCGCTCATGCCACCTGGGTCCGCGATCGTGAATCTCGCGTCGCTCGCCGCCCGCGACGGTGGCGGTGGCGGAGCCATGGCGTACTCGGCGGCGAAGGGCGCCGTGCTCACGCTCACGCGCGGGCTCTCGAAGGAGCTCGCCCCCAAGCGTATCCGTGTGAATGCCGTGTCGCCGGGCATGATCGACACAACCTTCCACGACACCTTCACCAAGCCGGAGATTCGGCAGGCGACAGCAGCGCGCACCTCCGTGGGCCGCGAAGGCACTGCCGAGGATGTGGCAAACGCAGTGCTCTTTCTCGCATCGGATGCGTCGGCGTACATCACCGGCGACTCTGTCGAGATCAACGGCGGGTTGTACTTCATCTGATGCCGACACGCGGACCATTCGTTCTCGCCAGTGAAATTGGCTGGGAGAAAGTAAGCGATGGCGTTCGACGCCAGGTACTCGGTCATGGGACCGATCTCATGATGGTCCGCGTCGAATTCAAGAAAGGCGCAGTTGGCGCGCTGCATCACCATCCGCACCGGCAGGCGACGTACATCGTCGCCGGCCGTTTCGAGGTCACTGTGGGCGACGAGCTCCACGAGCTCGCTCACGGCGATTGCTTCTATGCGCCGAGCGACGTGCCGCACGGCGTCCGCGCGCTGGAGGACGGCGAGTTGGTCGATGTGTTCACGCCCGTGCGCGACGACTTCCTTGCTCCGGTGAAATAATGTCCCAGAAAGTGCGGGGCCTGCGGTGGTGGATCGTGGGGATGATCTGTCTCGTCACGATCATCAACTACATCGATCGCCAGACGCTCTCCGTGCTCGCTCCGACAATCCGCGAGCAGTTCGGGATGAGCAACGTTTCGTACTCACGCGTCGTCACGATCTTCCTGCTGGGCTACACCATTTCGCAGGCCCTCTCAGGCAAGGTGCTCGACCGCATTGGCGTGCGTCGCGGCTTCATGGTCTTCGTCGGTATCTGGACGATCGCCTCGATGCTGCACGCCACGGCACGCAACGTCTATCAGCTCGCGGTGTTTCGCTTCATCCTCGGCATCGGCGAAGCAGGCAACTGGCCCGGCGCGGCCAAGGCAGTGGCCGAGTGGTTCCCGGTGAAGGAACGCGCGTTCGGGATGTCGATCTTCAATGGTGGGTCGACGATTGGGGCCGTCGTCGCGCCGCCGGTCATCGTGTGGGTCGCGCTGCACTATGGATGGCGCTATGCGTTCTTCATCGGCGCAATTCTGTCGACTCTCCTGATGGTGCTGTGGTATTTCTTCTATCGATCACCAGCCGAGCATCCGAATTTGTCGGACTCGGAACTCGCATACATCACGTCCGATCAGCCGTCGACGGATGTCGCTGGGGCGGTCTCGCGTCGCCCTTGGGCCTCGCTCTTCGGGTATCGGCAAGTGTGGGCCGTTGTGGCGGCTCGCTTCTTCAGTGATCCGATCTGGTGGTTCCTCATCGCGTGGCTGCCCAACTACCTGAAGACCGCGCGTGGGTTCAGCCTCGCGCTCATCGGCCTGCTGGCGTGGGTGCCATTCCTGTTTGCGGACATCGGCAACTTGACTGGCGGTGCTGTGAGCAGCCTGCTCATTCGTCGCGGATGGACCGTCGACCGGGCGCGCAAGGCGGTCCTCGGACTGAGCTCACTCATGGTCCCGCTCGGCGTAGTCGGCGTGGTCACGGCCCAGAGCGATGCGGTCGTCATCGCGTCGATCAGCATGATCGCGTTCGCGTTTCAAAGCTGGATCGTGAACATGCACACGATCCCGTCGGACTGCTTTCCGAAACAGGACGTGGGCTCAGTGTTTGGGATTGGTGGAACCGCGGCCGGCATTGCGAGCATGCTCTTCACGCTGCTCGTCGGATATGTGGTCGACCACTTCTCCTACACGCCGGTGTTCATCATGGTGGGCGTGATGGCTCCGCTCGCGGCCGTGTTGTTCTTCTCGATCATGGGGCGGATCGAACGTGTGGAGTCGGTAACCTGATCCAGAAGCATTCGCGCGCCGGCACATTGAACGCGGATTGTGCGGATGGAAAAGAAGAACATCGATACAGCGTGAAATACGGAATGCGCTTTCGTCAATTACTCCTCGGCGAGATGCATCTGTCGCACCTCACCGAAGAAATCAGTGCTTCGCAGTTGAAATCTGCTCAATCCGCGTTCCATGTGCCGGCGCACATTCAGCAAAGCCGATGCACCCCAGAGACGCTGTCGAATCCCGCGTCGAAGCTCATGATCTGCTCGACTTGATATCGCTGCATGATAGCGACATGAAGCGCATCCCGTGCCGACAGTTGGGGCAAGTTCAGCATGAGCGTCTTGGTTCGCATCAGATCCGCCTGCTCGACCGGATACACATGGTCCACCACGGCGAGTAGCGCGTCGAACGCCGGCTGAATGGCGTCTCGCCGGCCGATGGACGAATAACGATGCAGGATTTCCTGGAGCACCTCCGAATCAGTGAGTAACCGTTCGCCGCGTGCGATGGCCCGCTCGAGAAGTAGGCGCGACGCATCCTTATGGGGATGCTGCGCGCCTACGAGGTACATGGGAATGTTCGAATCGACGAAGATCACTCGGGGCCGCCGGACAAATACCCGTGTTCGATTTCTCCGAGCATTTGATCGATATCACCAACGGGATACTGGTACTGCGCGGCCTCCCGCACGGCCATCAGCTTCCGATGCTGATCGGCAGGTGGTTCGCTCTGCCGAGCACGACGCAATTCCTGTCGCACCCATTCCGCAACAGTCATCCGCTTGCGTTTAGCGGCTTCTCGAATTTGAGCCATCTCGTCGTCCTCGAAGAGAACCTGAAGTCTGACAGTCATGTCATGAGTGTAATTAACTCATGCGCATGAGTCAACTGGCCGGTACGTGCGGGAGCTGCCCTATGCTCGCGCTTGACGACAGGGGCAGCAACGCGTACATACAGTATCGATCCGCCGATGTTGTCTGCTGACTTGTTGAGCGCGGCTAACTCATTACCCCTCATAGCGTTCCAGTGACGCCGCTCGACGCACAAGCAACTGCGCAGGCAGGCCTGCTCTCGCCAGATTCCATTCGCGAAACCCTCGAAAAGGGGCTCGCCGGCAAGTTTGCGGGGCAGAATCTCCTCGTGCTCATTCCCGACCACACGCGCTCGCTCCCCCTGCCGTTCCTTTTCCGGGCGCTCGTGGAGGTGCTACGCGAAGCGAAACACATCGATTTCATGGTGGCACTGGGGACGCACCCGCCGCTGCCTCCTGAGAGTCTCAACAAGCTGGTCGGGATCACCGAAGCCGAACGGGCTGCGGAGTTTGCGCACATCGGTTTGCTGAACCACGCCTGGGATGACCCGGCGTCACTCGCGTCGCTCGGGATCATGGCGCAGGACGAGATTCGCGCCCTCGCGGGCGACCACTGGCACTCGTCGCTTCCCGATCAGGTCAACATTCGCCTCAACAAGGCGGCGCTCGAGCACGATCACATACTCATTTTGGGCCCGACCTTCCCGCACGAGGTCGTGGGATTCTCAGGGGGCGCCAAGTACCTGTTCCCAGGTATTTCCGGCAGCGACATGATCGACGCGACGCATTGGCTTGGCGCGCTCGCCGGTGTGGTCGGCACGATCGGCATCAAGGAGACGCCGGTGCGCGCGATGATCCACGCCGCTGCCGAGCGACTGACGACTCCGGTTACGTTGATCGCGCTGACGGTTGAGGGTCCTGGACTTGCGGGTCTCTTCATCGGTAATCATCGCGACGCGTGGGCGGCCGCGGCCGATCTCTCTGCGCAGCGCCATGTGCATTGGTGCGACAAGCCTTTTCAACGAGCACTATCCTGCGCGCCGCCGATGTACGACGAGCTGTGGACCGGTGCCAAGGCGATGTACAAGCTCGAACCCGCGATGGCACTCGGGAGTGAAGTCGTGATCTACGCACCGCATCTCGATACGGTCAGCCATGTGCACGGCAAGTACATCTATGAAGTGGGCTATCACATCCTACCGTACTTCCTTGCCGACTGGGAGCGCTTCAAGCACCTGCCGCTCGGCGTGCTCGCGCATAGCACGCATCTGCGAGGGTCAGGTGTGATGGAGGGCGGCGTGGAGCGTGCGAATGTGCGTGTCACGCTCGCGAGCAAGATCTCGGCGGCGGATTGTGAGATGCTGAATGTCGGCTATCTCGATCCTGATTCGATTGATGTGGAAGAATGGAAGGGTCGTGAGGATGAGGGGATTCTCTTCGTGCCAAAAGCTGGAGAGACGCTGTATCGAGTGAGATAAAACGGAACAGCCTCAACGCAAAGGTCGCAGAGAACAGCAACGCCGCAGAGAACGCAGAGGACTTCGGAACAGTACGAGAAGTAAGTGTTTGGTGCAGACTCGCCTGGTGTGCAGTCCTCCGTGACCTCTGTGTTCTCTGTGGTTAAGGGCTCTTGACGAGCAAAGGGCAACTGCGGAACAGCTTTTTACCACAGAGGACACAGAGGAACACAGAGGACTACCGAATTGCAAGATCATTGGTCGTTGCTTTAGTGCCATTTCCAATTGTTGACGCAGTCCTCTGCGCTCTCTGCGGCTGTTGCAGTTCTCTGCGACCTCTGCGTTAAGGCTTTGGCAGTTGCAGTTCCGGCTTTGCAATTGCAGTTCTATGCTCTAAGGGATCGGCGCATCGTTAGACGAGAGGATACACCACTGGAAAAGGCTAATTTCGGCTTCATGGGCATCGGCGTCATGGGCCACATGCTCGCGCTCAACATGGAGCGCAATGGATTTCGCGTCGCGATGTTCGACGTGACGCCGGGAAAGGCGAAAGCCCTTGCCGACAAGCATCCGGGACTCAATCTGATTCCATGCGAGACGATGGCGTCATTTCTCGAGACGCTGGAAACGCCGCGCCGAATCATGATGATGGTGCCAGCCGGCGCCCCGACGGACGCCGCGATCAATGGCATCAAGGACTCGCTCGAAAAGGGCGACATGCTCATCGATGGCGGCAATACATACTTCATGGATACCGATCGCCGTTCACGCGAGCTCGAGGCGCACGGCATCGTGTACATCGGTACCGGAGTCTCCGGCGGAGAGCAGGGCGCGCTGTGGGGACCGAGCATCATGCCCGGCGGGCAGCGTGAAGCGTGGGAGCTGGCGGCGCCGGTCTTCCGCGCCATCGCCGCGAAGGCCGAAGACGGTGAGCCGTGCGTCGCGTATATGGGTCCGCGCGGCGCCGGACACTACGTCAAGATGGTGCACAACGGCATCGAGTACGGCGACATGCAGCTCATCGCCGAGATCTACGACCTGTTGCACCGCGGCCTCGGCATGTCGGCAATTGAACTCGCCGACCTCTTCGACGAATGGAATGCTGCGGAGCTGAAGTCGTATCTCATCGAAATCACCGCGGAAATTCTGCGTCACACCGATCCGGAGTCCGGCGTCCCACTCGTCGACGTCATCCTGGACGAAGCCGCAAGCAAGGGTACCGGAAAGTGGACGAGCCAGAACGCGCTGGACATTGGCGCGCCGATTCCTACGATCAACGCCGCCGTCGAGAGCCGCATTCTCTCGAGTCTCAAATCGCAACGAGTCGTCGCGAGCAAGGCCATTCGTGGCCCCACCGTCGAATTCTCGGGCGATCGCGACCGGCTGATCAAGGCCGCGCGTGAAGCGCTCTATGCGAGCAAGATCACATCATATGCGCAAGGGCTTGGTTTGCTCGCCGCCGCGTCCGCCGAGTACAAGTTCGACCTCAACCTCGGTGAGATCGCGAAGATCTGGCGCGCCGGCTGCATCATTCGCGCGAGTCTCCTCGGCGACATCATGGCGGCGTACCAACGCAATCCAGCGCTCGCCAATCTCCTGCTCGACGATGCGTTTCGTGACGCCGTTGAAAGCCGTCAGGACGGATGGCGCTTCGCGATTCAGTCGGCGATCGGCATGGGTATTCCCGTGCTCGCCCTCAGTGCCTCGCTCGCGTATTTCGACGGTTATCGCAGCGAGCGCCTTCCGGCGAACCTCACACAGGCGCAACGCGACTACTTCGGTGCGCACACGTATCGGCGCATCGATCGCGAAGGCACGTTTCATACTGAATGGACCCCCGACTCAAAAGAGGACAACGCGTGACGCACGGTCTCGATATTCGCACGGACGCATCGCTCGACTTCCTGTCGCTCGGCGCCATCATTCATCGTCTCGATCCTGGACAGATTCCGTTTCGCAAGGCGACGCAGTGCGCGATTCACGTCAGTGGCGGCGAATTCAACTGTGCGGCGAACCTTGCCGATGCGTTTCGCCTTGAAACCGCCGTCGCGACGGCGATGGTCGACTACCCGATCGGTGATCTGATCGCCGAGCGTGTGCGCGCGATGGGCGTGCGTCCCTTCTACAAGCGCTTCAAGCACAATGGCGTGAACGGCCCCAACATGGCGACGGTTTACAGCGATCGCGGTCATGGTGTGCGAGCGCCCGTCGTGTTTTACAACCGTTGCAACGAAGCGGCCGCGCAGCTCAAGCCCGGCGACTTCGACTGGAAAGACATCTTCTCGCGCGGCGTGAAGTGGTTCCACAGCGGCGGCATCTTCGCGTCGTTGTCGGACACGACGGGTGAATTGATCATCGAGGGGATGAAGGCGGCACATGAAGCGGGCGCCATCACGTCGTTCGATCTCAATTACCGTGCGAAGCTCTGGAACATCTGGGGCGGTGGCGAGAAAGCGCAATCGGTCATCAAGCGGATTGTCGAGAACGTCGACGTGCTCGTCGGCAACGAAGAGGACCTTCAACTCGGACTTGGCATTCCGGGTCCGGAAGTCGCCGCGGCATCGAAGCTCGATCCCAGTGCCTTCTTCGGCATGATCGGCGAAGTGGTGAATCGGTATCCTGGCATCAAGGGCGTCGCGACCACGCTGCGCGAAGTGCACTCGACGAATCACCACAGCTGGGCCGCGGTCGCGTGGCTCGATGGCAAGACGTACACTTCGCCAACCTGTGAGCTAAACATCATCGATCGCGTCGGCGGCGGCGATGGCTTTGCGTCGGGCTTCTTTTATGGGTTGTTGAGTGATGCCGAACCGCAGGAAGCGGTAAATCTCGGGTGGGCGCATGGTGCATTGCTCACGACCTATCCGGGCGACACGAGCATGGCGACGCTCGAAGAAGTGCGCGCGTTCGCGAAGGGAGGGTCGGCGCGCATTCAGCGGTGAGGAACAGGGGACAGGAGACAGGAGACAGGGCATACGGCATGACTGCGCTCAGGGTGAGCACCCTACTCCTGTTCGTTTCGGCGTGTGTCGCGCCGAATGTGTCCGTAGTGCCCGTGTCAGCAGCACTGGCGAGGCCGCGAACCATTCTCATGCGCGGAGAATGGCTCGCGGAAGCGAAAGCCGAGTTGCAGCAGGGCAACGAGGAGCTGCAGGCCAGCCTCGCCGTCCTGCGCGACAGCGCGGAGTCTGCACTCGGAGCGGCGCCGCTGTCGGTCATGCAGAAGAAGCGGATGCCGCCGAGTGGCAACAAGCACGACTTCATGAGCATGGCGCCGTATTGGTGGCCAGATACCACCAAGCCAGGTGGTCTCCCATTCGTCCGCCGCGATGGCGTGGTGTACCCGGAGAGTCGCCTCGATCATGATGGGCTTCGCCTCCAGAAGACGATCGACCGTGTCGAGGCACTCGCGCTCGCGCATTTCCTGACCGGCGACGCCCGGTATTCGCGAAAGGCCGCGCAGGATCTTCGCGTGTTCTTCCTGGACACCGCGACCGCGATGCATCCGCATCTCGAGTACGGTCAGGCCGTACTCGGCGTCAACGACGGACGGGGAACGGGGATCATCGATACTCGCGACCTGCCACGTCTCGTCGATGCTGTTCGTCTACTCGACGGCGCACCGGGGTGGACCCCGACTGATTCGGCAGCGATGGTCGCGTGGTCGTGGGGCTATCTCAAGTGGCTCGTTCAGAGCAAGAACGGGAAGGAAGAACGTGCCGCCACGAACAACCATGGCACGTTCTACGACGCGCAGCTCCTCGCGTTGGCGCTCCATGTGGGCGACACGCTCTTTGCGCGCACGGTCGTCGATAGCGCGAGAGCGCGCATTGCGTTCCAGATACGCGCCGATGGTAAGCAGCCGCTCGAGCTGGAACGGACGCGGCCGTTGCACTACAGCGTTTTCAATCTCGACGCCTTTACGATGCTCGCTGAAATGGGGCGCCAAGTTCGTGCGGACCTCTGGCGTTTCACTGCAGCGAATAGCGCGAGCATCGAGAAAGCACTGCGTTTTGTCGCGCCGTACGCGAACACGGCCGTGAAATTCCCTGCGGTCGACTTGACGCCGGTCGGGACCGCAATCTTTCTGCTGCCACTTCGCCGAGCCTCGGCGGCGCTTCGCGACGCCGAATTGATTCGTGCCTTGCAACAATTGCCGTGGAGAGAGCGTGCGTATGGCATCTCGCGGTTCGCATATCCCTCGGTGCCGTAAGCGTCGGCCAATCGTCCAGCTCGCAATTCACGGCAAGCGGATTGCCTTAGTGACACGCGTACCGTTCTCTGCGTTTTGGCGCAGCGAGCCTCTCGCGGAGTCGTCGACATGTTCCAGACACTGCTCGCATCCGGGCCGGCCAAACGACTGAGCAAGAGGGGATGGCTCATCAGTGGGACGCTGCACAGCGCGCTTCTCGCCGGCATCGTTGTTCTGACGGGCCGTGCCATCATGCCCGCGCTCAGCAAGCCGCAGGAGCAGCATGTCGTATTCGCGAATATGGAGCCGCCACCGCCACCGGTCGTGAAAGTCGAGCCGGTTCCCGAGAAAGTGCACGTCGCACCAAAGCGGGCAGCTCCGAAGCCGGCGGCTACGCCGCAGTATCGTCCGCCTGCGCCAAAGCCCAAGGTGGCGCAGACCTTCGTTCCCGCGCCGATTGCCATTGCGACGACCATTCCTGCCATCAGTGCCCCTGCGGCACCGGTCGGTGAGATCGTCGTCGCCGTTGCTGCGGCGCCGCCCATCGGCGGAGGGGGCACTGAGAAAGCGTCGGCAAGCGCTGGATCGGAAACCGGTACGGGAAGTGGACAACTCAACAGCGGGGAAGCGTTCACCGACGACCAGGTCGAGCGGATTGTGCAGCTCACGTCGGCCCCGGCAACCCCGCGCTTTCCCGAGACCATGCGGTCGACGGGCGTGCAGGGCACTGTTGCGATCCGGTTCGTCGTGGGAACGAATGGACGCGTCGAATCGAAGTCGTTCGAAGTCATGTCGTCGCCGCACGACGCATTTTCCGAAGCGGTGAAGCGTGCATTGCTGCTGACGAAGTACCGGCCCGCCGAAGTGCGGGGCAAGGCCGTCCGCCAACTGGTCGAGCAGAGCTTCACGTTCAAGCTCGATCAGTAATGGCGTCTGCTTTGCGCTCGCGCGCGCGAGGCAAATGGAACGCAGGTACGTCCGTGCCCGACAGAATCCTTTACGCCCTCGGCGTGAATCGGGCGGATTGGTAAGGTTCGGTGATCTCTTTTGTGCTTGTTTTTGTCGCCGGGTTCTTGTATGTTGTCACTACGATGACGATGAATTCCGCGCTCAACCGCAATAATCTCAATAATAATCGGCCCTCCTCGCGGAGACCTGGTTAGCGCACACGCGTCACACAGATGCCAGCGCCTTCCAGGTCAGACCTGGAAGGCGTTCTTGTTTTGATGGGGTGTAGATCAACTGGCAGATCGCCTGACTGTTAATCAGGAAGTTGCAGGTTCGAGTCCTGCCGCCCCAGTACATGTAAGATATTTCAGGACAATATGTTACCGAAAGCCGCCACGGTGAGAACTGTGGCGGCTTTCTGGCAAAATAATCACCGAGTAAGCACGAAAACCGTCTTCAAGCGAGATCGTAGCGTGCTGTGCATGACGCTCGTGTGACGCTGTGTCGTTATGCTCAGCCATGACCGTGATCGCTTTAGACGTCAATCTCTCGTGGTTAATTGCAAAGAGCGGGATCGAGAAAGGACCAGCACATCGCAGGCTGTATGCGATCGAGAATCAGCTGATCTATCTGGCTCGGCCATGGCGTACCCGCGCACCAATCGATCCAGCGCGAGAACTGCGGATGTCCCGCGCAACGCGCCAGCAACTGATTGCATGGGTCGGAGCGAAGGAGTCGCAGATCATTAACCTGCCGAAGCGAATCGCTGAATACGAGTCGCTTCTCCTCGACGATGAGACAGTGGCGGATAGCTGGATACGCTTTGTCCTCGCAGCCGCGCCTTTTTCCACCTGAATGCGGATCACACGTACCTGAGGGTGCACGCTTCGTCCGTCCAGGGAAGCTTCCATGGCTTTTCAGCCGACGATGGGCCAACTTCAACACCGTGCAGCGTTCGACGACCTCCCCGTTCGTCAACTCCAAGGGCTTGATGTCGGACGAGCCGAAGTGGCGGAAACGGACCAATGCAAAAGCGAAGTGCCGACCGATCATGACTCAACCAATCCGTGATTCCGAACGGCAGACCCACCTCAGGCTGGTCTATAGCCAAGAGAACTTCGCGAGCGTCCCGTTACCGGAACGCGCCAGCAAGTACCCTGAATTGCGATATATGGGGTCAAAGAACCGACTCCTTCCCTGGATTCACGGGGTCCTACAGGGCCTTAAATTCGAGACGGCGGCGGATCCATTCTGTGGCAGCGGCTGTGTAGCGTATCTCCTCAAGACCATGGGAAAGCGCGTCGTCGCATCTGATTTTCTGAACTTCCCAGCAGTGCTCGCTCTCGCCGCCGTGGCCAATAACCGGTATCAGCTCGATGGTCCCGCGGTGAAGCGACTGCTCGCCTCACGCCGAGGTGGCCCACACTTCATCGAGCGAACTTTCGAAGGGATCTTCTACACTCCCGAGGACCTACGTTTCCTCGACCGCGTTTCCGGAAACCTTGCCCATCTTGAGCACGATCATCAGCGCGCGCTTGCTCGGGCGGCACTTATGCGCTCGTGTTTGAAGAAGCAGCCGCGCGGTGTGTTCACAGTGTCAGGAGACTTGTCGCGCTACGACGACGGCCGGCGCGATCTGCGTCTCTCGCTTGAGGAGCATTTTCTCGAACAAATCCAGGCATTCAATCGCATTGTTTTCGACAACGGGCACCGTCACACCGTGAAGCGTGCGGACGTTTTCTCCTTGAAACCACGCGGTATCGATCTTGTCTATCTGGATCCACCGTACGTTCCACGGTCAGACGATAACTGCTACATGAAGCGATATCACTTCCTTGAAGGGCTCTCGCTCTACTGGAAGGGTGTTCGCATCATGGAGGACACGAAAGTAAAGAAGATCGAGAAACCCTACACACCGTTTAGTTACCGCAAGACTGCGATCGAGGCGTTTGATCGTTTGTTCCATCTCTATAGAGATAGCACGATCGTCCTCTCGTACAGCTCAAATGGCTTTCCCGATCGCGAGGAGCTTGAGACCTTACTGCGACGGTACAAGGGGAATGTCACCGCGTACGAGAAGCCACATCGCTATCACTTTGGTACGCATGCGGGCGTGGAGCGGTCCGAGGTTCGCGAGTACCTGATAGTGGGTACATAAGTGCAATTCATTGCTCAGGATCTCGACGAGATCGTCTTAAGTCTGCAACGGATCAATGTCGAATGGAAAGACGACACGGCGCGTCGTGTCATCGACCGGCTTCAGAACTTTCCTGGGAAAGAGACATACTCAGCGGCCGATCTTGAGGCGTTGCTCGATTCACACTTCGACGATGGCGTTCTGATCCTCCGTCTCTTTCTGGGACTATCAAAGGATCAGTTCACGGGCGTGTTGACGTCCACACTTGACCCGCTCGGGATTGGAATAAAGAGCTACAAAGCAAACCGACAAGCGTTCCTCGAAGCGCTCATCGGAATCGGGGCACTTGAGGCCATGGCAGTTGAGGTCAATCGAAAACTGCATTGGAGCGACGTGCTGCTCGAAAGACTTCGAAGTGGTCGAGGCAGCGCGATCTCGGGGCAAAGGCGAGGTCGGGGGGGAGAAGACTTCGCAGAAGTCATCGTAGCAAAAGTGTTCGGCAGCGTGTTCGATACCCGCGCGACCTTCACGGGACCGTACTCGAAGAAAGCGAAATGCGACTTCGCAATCCCATCGAAAGACGAACCTCGGATCGTGATCGAGTCGAAGGTCTACGGCGCCACTGGTTCTAAAATGACGGATATCATCGGCGATGCGGAGCAGATCATCGCTGCCAAGCGACCGGATACTGCTTTCCTGCTTTTCACCGACGGCCTAACCTGGAAGCAGCGAAAGAGTGATCTGCGAAAGCTAGTCGAGCTTCAGAATGCTGGCGGTATTACTCGCATTTATACCACAGCCATGGTAGCGCAGTTCGAGGCTGATCTACGGCAACTCAAGTCGGAGTACGGCCTCTAGATTAGCGAAGCGGTGCGGACGAACTCTTATCCTCACGGCGACACGTGTCGCTGACGAGTAGTATGTTTGCTGGCCCTGCACGGACTGCATCTCCGTGGAGTGCTCAGATCCCATTCCAAACCTGTTAATGACGAACCCTTGGCCGCCCGAGACCCTTCAGGGATTCCAGCAAGCCGCACAATCGCTGAAGCTCTATCGACGGGCCGAGCTACAGGACCTCGAGCAGGGAGGGTCTCTCGTCGAAGAGCTCTATGTCGATCCGCTCCCAGCGGACAACGCATTTCAGACAGTGCTGAGCCCACACACAACGTTCGTCATCGGTCGAAAAGGGACCGGAAAATCAACAATCTTCCAGCGCTTACAATACGAACTCCGCAAGAGCAAATATCAGACGTCGGCCTACCTCGACATAAAAACGGTCTACGAATCCTCACAAGTTGATCCTGAGCTGCTCGCCCGCGTCCAAGAGCTGGATGCGGCCCTACCGGCCGCCAGTTTAGAACGGCTGCTTCTATACCGCGAGTTTCTCCGCGCAGTCGTCACCGAGATCAAGTCGGAGCTCACAAAGCGCATTCAAGCGTCAATATGGGAGAAGGTGAAGGAACACTTCTCGGGCAACATCGCCGAGCTGTTTGAAGGACTAGATACTCTGTTGGAGGAAGCCAACGAGGACCGATTCATCAACATTATCGGTCTGCGGTCCGCCGACCGTAAGGCAAAGAAGAGTGCGGCGAAGCGCGCGTCGACAAAGGCTGGCGCTGCTGGCGAACTAGGAACGGCGCCAAAGGCATCCGCCACCGTCGAGCGGACCAGTGAATCCAGTGCCGCGGACGAAAACGAAGTTGAGTACACAGACATTCTCCTGCGCTCCTTCAACATCAAAGAGATAGTCGCGCGACTTCGTGAAATCCTTGATCAACTCGGGATTCGATACCTCTACGTTTTGGTCGACGACTTTTCGGAACTACCTGAAGAGGCGATGCGGGTTGTTGTCGATGTGCTCCTTGCACCGCTCAACAATTGGTCGGATGAGTTTATCAAGTTCAAAATCGCCGCCTACCCCGGTCGAGTGTACTTCGGTGCGATCGACAAAACGAAGGTTGACGAGCTTTATCTCGACATGTATCGGCTGTACGGCGGCGGTGACGTGGGACGGATGGAAGATAGCGCAATCGATTTCACCAAGCGCTTGGTCGAGCGGCGCATTCAGCATTTTTGCAATCGCGACGCTGCCGACTTCTTTGAGAACCCGGACGCGGAGGTGTGGCAGCACCTCTTTTACGCATCGATGGCCAATCCCCGGAGTCTCGGGTACCTACTGCACTACCTCTACGAGTCGCATCTAATTCGCGGTCGACGGATTAGCGTTTCCGCCATCCAAGAAGCCGCGCAACGATATTACGCCGAGAAAATCGAGTCGTACTTCACCATCGGCAAATTCCTGCATGAATCCTTCGAGGAACGATCGTCGATCTTTAGTCTCAAGGAACTGCTTGAAGCACTCGTCACCCGCGCGCGCGAACTCCGCAGTCAAGGTGGATCCGACCTCATCCGCAAAATCTCCGGTCGGCCGCCCACCAGCCACTTTCACGTTCCGGTCGCCTACGAGCCGCTCTTTTCGAGCCTTGAGCTGAACTTCTTTCTCACGAAGTACTTCGAAATGACTGACCGATCATCGAGAAAGGTCAGTGTCTATGCGCTGAACTACGGTCTCTGTTCCAAATACACAATCCGCTTCGGCAGGCCAACGGGCGAGCGTGAATTTCGGACGTATTTCATCGAGCGGGGTTTTGACTATTCACCGATCCTGCTTGCCTACTTGGCGAAGAATCAGGAGATCGTGTGTGACGCGTGTAGGGCGACGTACGCGTTTGAGAATCTGGACGCTCTTAAATTCTACGGCATGCGTTGCCGCGAGTGCAAGGACGGCACCGTTCGGGTAACAAACCTTTCTCGTAAGTACGCTGATGAGCTCCGCGCAGTGAGCCAGGACGCGCTGTTGCCGGCCACAGAACTCGGGATCTTGCAGACCTTGCATGCTGAAGACGGTCCTATTCGCGCTGCTCAGATTGCCGGTGAGCTGGACTGCTCCTACCAACTCGTAGGCAAACGTGGCAAGGCATTGGCCGAGCGCGGGCTCGTAACGCGCACCATGGCGGGTGGCTTTCGACTATTCGAAATCGCCAAGTTGGCAACGACTGCGTATTTTTCGAATCCTGCTCGGAACGATTTGCAGATGGAATCGGAACCTCCTAGTTCTGGGACTGCTGAGTGAACAGTTGTACAGCCACTGATGATGCCGCAACGGGCACCGAGTAGCGATCGTATTCCGGCTGGTGGAAACGCGATACTGATTATCGACGTCGGGCGAAACACCCACGAAGAGCTTCTGTCAGGTTTAGAAGGATGACTATTGCGTCAGCCCGCGCAGTGTCCTGCGCGGTCGCGTCTCGACCGCGGCGGGTACGACGATGGCAAGAGAAACGACAACGATGGTTCACAGGTTAGCGAGAAGGACTATTTCTTGCTCGTTAACGTGTAGTGATCGGTCCTGCCAAGCGTCTTGATCGTCGCCTTCACCTCGCCTACCCCTGTCTTGGTTCAGCGTGAACTGGAGTGTCGGCGAGTGCGATTAGGCAGTAGCGG
>JAZJZK010000055.1:0-40246 GCA_040389905.1 Gemmatimonadota bacterium
TGCCGTCGGCCGAGCAGCCGGAGCCGTTGTCGTTGGTCTTGCTGATGCGCGTGTTGCGCGCTGCTTCCTCGACGTTCGCCGTCTCATCGACGACCATCGTCGCGTTGCCGGCGCCGACGCCATAGGCCGGCTTTCCCGAGCCGTATGCGGCGCGCACCATCGCAGGCCCGCCCGTTGCGATGGTGAGATCGCAGACGGACATCAACTCCTTCGCGAGCGGGATGCTCGGCTTCTCCAACACCTGAAGCAAGTCTTCGGGCGCGCCAGCGGCCTTCAGTGCGGCTCGCATTGCCCGCACGACTTCCGTTGTCGTTCGTTTGCTCGACGGGTGTGGCGAGAAGATCACGGCGTCGCGGCACTTGATCGCATAGATCGCGATGCCAACGGGCGTGACGTACGCGCTCGTGACGGGAACGAGTGCCGCAATGACGCCGACTGGCTTCGCGTACTTGACGATGCCACGCTCGGGAAGTTCCTCGATGACGCCGATGCTCTTCTGTCGCAGTGCGTCGCGCAAAATGCCGAGGACCTTGGCGCGCCGAGTGGGCTCGCGAGTGCCCATGCCGCTTTCCTCGACGCTCATGTTGGCGAGGCGCATCGAGATCTCGTCGTTGCCACCGGCCCACGCGACAGCTCGGCACAGCCGGTCAACGGTGTCCTGATCGTACGAGTCGGCAATGCGCATTGCGGCACGCGCCCGCTCGAGTGCCAGGCGAGCGCGTGCTTGCTCGTCGGCGGTGACGGTACGGATGGGTGTCGACGTTGCGGTCATATCTGTGGCTGTTCGGGCGGCGTGCGAAACGATGTCACCCCGAGCGAGCGAAGCGAGTCGAGGGGTCTGCACCAGAAGCCCAGACTGAAAGTGCAGATCCCTCGACTTCGCTCGGGATGACAATCAAACCCGTGCGCGCCGTTGACCACGGACGATAGCCAGCCTGCCACCTGATCGCAGGATGTTACCGTAACCTCCCCCGGATGTACTGGCGGGGCCAACGTCCCCCGCTAACGTCTACCAGCGAAGACCCTCCTCCAAATCCGAAGCCAGAATGCGATCATTGTTGGCTGTCACCATACTGCTCGCCGGCGTAGCGTCGTCGGTGCCGGCGCAGAACAACTGGGTGTACTACGGCCAGGACCAGGGCGCGAGCAAGTTCTCCACCCTCGCGCAGATCAACGCGGACAACGTCTCCACGCTGACGCGCGCCTGGACATTTCACACCGGTAATCCCGCGGGCTTCTTCGAAAGCACACCGCTCGTCATCGATGGCGTGATGTACTTGTCGGCGGGCAACGCGTTCTTCGCCCTCGATGCAATCACCGGCACGCAACTCTGGAAGTACGCGGCGAACCAGACGACGCGCCGCGGCGTGTCGTATTGGCCAGGTGACGCGCGCACGCCCGCGCGCATCGTCGCCACGGCGGGTGACCAACTCGTCGCGCTCGACGCGAAGACGGGCGTTCCCGTGCCCGGCTTCGGCACTGGCGGCTTCGTCGAGATGGGCTCGGACGCGCCGTCGCCGCCAGCTGTCTACAAGGACCTGCTGATCACTGCGGGCGGAAAGCCCGTCATCCGCGCATGGAACGCACGCACCGGTGCGCTCGTGTGGACGTTCAACCTCATCGCGCAGCCGGGTGACCCGGGGCACGAGACGTGGGAGAACGACGCCTGGAAGACCATCGGCGGCACCAACGTCTGGGGATATCTCTCGATCGACGCGGAGCGCGGAATCGTCTACGCGCCGAACTCGATTGCCGGCAGTGACTACGTCGGCGTCACGCGGCCGGGAAACAATCTCTACGGTACATCGCTCGTCGCGATCGATGCGAATTCCGGGAAGCTGAAGTGGTTCCAGCAATTCGTGCATCACGACATCTGGGACAACGATCTTGGCGCAGCGCCGACGTTGTTCGACGTCGTGAAAGACGGCAAGCGAATTCCCGCAGTTGCCGAGATCACGAAGATGGGACTGCTGTTCATGTTTGATCGCACAAATGGGACGCCGATTCACGGTATCGAAGAGCGCCCGGTACCGCAGAGCGACGTGCCCGGCGAAAAGACGTCGCCGACGCAGCCGTTCCCGATCAAGCCAGCACCGCTCGCGCGCAACTCGATGAAGAAGAGCGATCTTCCAACCGGCATCACACCGGAGCACACGGCGTACTGCCAGAATCTCTGGGACACCTACAAGCTTCAGGACTCCGGCCCGTACACGCCGTGGGGATTCAACCGTGATGTCGTTGTCCATCCCGGTGCTGTGGGCGGTGGGAACTGGAATGGTGTGACGTACAACGCGCCGCTCGATCTCATCATCACCAACGTGATGAATGCCGGACAGTGGGGGCACGTCGAAGCGAGCGGAACGTCATTCAGAAAGGTGACTCCGGTTGGGGGCCGTTTCTGGGAGCCGCGCACGCGCTACTCGTGCGTCAATCCGCCATGGGGCGAGCTCGTGGCGGTCAAGGCGAGCACCGGCGACATCGCGTGGCGCGTACCACTCGGCATCTTCGAGGAACTTGAAGCGCGCGGCATCAAGACCGGGACTCCGAGCCTCGGCGGAGCAATCTCCACTGCGGGTAATCTCGTCTTCATCGGCGCGACGATCGACAGCCGTTTCCGCGCGTTCGATGCGCGGACTGGCAAGGAGCTCTGGGTGGACAAGATCGAAGCGCCGGCGCACTCGATTCCGTCGACATTCATGGGCAAGGATGGCAAGCAGTATGTCGTGGTCTCGGCCGGTGGCGGTGGATTTCTTGGCAGCCCGCGATCGGATGTCGTCATCGCGTATCGTTTGAAGTAGCTGTTGCGGGCAGGAGACGGACTGTCACTCCGAGCGAAGCGCAACGAGTCGAGGGGTCTGCACCTCACAACCAGGCGAACGTGCAGATCCCTCGACTTCGCTCGGGATGACAACACTGACACCGAGGCATACCAATGAAGCGATCCGAGTTTCTCCGAAGCGTTGCGCTCGGCATTCCAGCCGTGAGCCTGTTACCACTTGAGGCGACAGCCGCGCGGATAGAGCAACAAGCGCCGCCACAACAGGGCACGCGCAAACGAGTCCTCGCCTGGGCCGACACACGGAACGGCATCGCCCAGCACGCCTCGGTGTCGCATGCGCTGTCGGTGATCGAGCGGCTCGGCTACGAATCCGGAGCGTATGACACGTTCATCCGCACCGACTCGAACATCATCTCGAAAAAGCCGCTCATGACGACCGGCCAGGCGGCGAGCGGCGGGCCAAGCCTCGCCAACGTGGATGCAATCTTCTTTCTCGGCCACCGTGAAGTCGAGCTGACGCCAGAACAGAAGACCGACCTCATTTCATTCGTGAAGGACGACGGCAAGGGGTTCGTGTCCGCGCACACGGCAACGACCGCATTCCTGAGCTGGCCCGAGTTTGGTGAGTTGATCGGCGGGCGGTACGACGGTCATCCGTGGGGAAGCGCCGCCGGAACGATCATCAATGAGGATCCAACGTTTCCCGCGACGAAGCACTTTCCCGCGACCTTCCCGTTCACGGACGAGTTCTACCAGACCATGGACTACTCGCGCGAGAAGATTCGCCCCGTCCTGCGGCTCGACGTGTCGAAGATGCCGCCGAATGCGGGCGTGCATCGCAAGGACGGCGACTTTCCACTGGCATGGGCGGCGAACGTTGGGAAAGGGCGCGCGTTCTACTCGAGCCTCGGCCATGCCGCGACCACGTGGGACAACCCCGACGTGCAGAAGATGTATTTCGAGGCACTGCGCTGGGCACTTCGGCTCACCGATGGCGACGCGACGCCACGCGCGTACAAACCAGCGTGACGCCATCGCGTCGTGACGGCCGGCGCAAGCTGCTGGCGTTCACCTTCGTCCTCTCGCTGATCACGTTCATCGATCGCGTGGCCATCGGCGCGGCAGCGCCGGCGATTCGTGACGAGTTGCACATCGGACCAGCGCAGATGGGTTGGATCTTCAGCGCGTTCACGTTCGCATACGCCGCGTTCGAGATCCCGAGCGGGTGGCTCGGCGACGTCATCGGGCCGCGAAAGGTCCTTACGCGTATCGTGCTGTGGTGGTCTGCGTTCACCGTGGCAACCGGAGCGGCGTGGAATTTCGCATCGCTCGTGGCGGCGCGCCTGCTCTTCGGCGCCGGGGAAGCGGGCGCATACCCGAACATGTCGCGCAGCTTTGCCCGCTGGTTTCCACCCTCCGAGCGAGGGTTTGCACACGGCATCGTCTTCATGGGCAGCCGAGTGGGCGGCGCGTTCGCCCCACCGCTGGTAGTCTTGATCATCGCTGCGGCCGGATGGCGCACCGCGTTCTTTGCGTTCGGATCGCTCGGTGTGATCTGGACTGTCTTCTGGTGGCGGTGGTTTCGCGACCGGCCGGAAGATCATCCCGGTGTGAGCGCAGAGGAGCTCGCGGCAATTCGCGCGGAGCCAGTCGCGGAGCAACGAGCGGTTGCATGGCGTGACTTGTTGAACGGCAACCTCCTCGTGCTGTGCATGATGTATTTCTGCGTCATCTACGGACTCTATTTCTACCTCACGTGGATGCCGACCTATTTCAAGGAGGCGCGCGGGTATTCGGCGGCGCAGGCGGCGGGACTGTCCGGGATGGTATTGCTCACCGGAGGCGTGGCGAGCATCGCCGGTGGTTGGCTCACCGATCGCCTAACGAAGCGATATGGCCTCAAGGTTGGCCGCTCGATCGGCGCCATTGCGCTACCGCTTGCCGGGCTCGCGCTCATCACCGCGGCAGTGACGTCACACCCGATAGCGGCCGCCGCATGCTTCGCGCTGGCGACAGCGATGGGCGACCTGTCGCTGAGCCCGTCGTGGGCGATGTGCCATGACATCGGCGGCGACGCGGCTGGCCGAGTGAGCGGCGCGATGAATACCTTCGGCAATCTTGGTGGTGCGCTCAGCCCGCTCGTGGTTGGTTACGCGCTCGAGTGGACGGGGAAGTGGGAAGCGCCGCTCATCATTGGCGGAGTCGTCTACGTTGCCGGCGGGCTGTTGACACTCTTGATCAATCCGCGGCGCTCGATCGTCACGCAATAGGAATCGATGGAACCCTGGAAGACGGCACTCAGCGACCACGACGCGACGCACATCTGGATTCGGGGACATGACATTACGTCCCTGATGAAATCGGCGAGTTTCACCGACGTCTTCTTTCTGTTGCATCATGGCAAGCTGCCGAGCGCCGGCGAGCGTGAGCTGTTGGACGCCATGCTGATTGCCGCGGCGGACCATGGTCCAGGCTCGCCCTCGGCTGCCGCAGCGCGTTTCGCCGCGAGTGGGAATCGACAAGCGCCAGAAGCGGCGCTCTCGGCCGGGATTCTTGCGATTGGCGACGTACATGGAGGAGCCGGCCCAGCGTGCATGGAGCTCATCGCCGCGGGTGTTGCGCGCTCGCGCGAGCAGGCGATCTCCATCGAGCAGGCGGCGGATCACGCGGTAATTGATTCAATCGAGCACAAGGTTCGTGTCCCAGGACTCGGCCATCGAGCGCACGCCGTGGATCCGCGAACCGCGGTGCTGTTTGGTCTCGCAGAAAAGCATGGCATCGCCGGTAACGGTGTCCGCTTCATGGAGGCGCTCGCCGAGTCCGTGAAGCGGCGCATCAAGCCGCTCACGATCAATGTCGACGGCGCGCAGGCAGCGCTACTGCACGACATGGGCTGCGCGCCGCTCTTCGCAAAATTCCTTTTCATCATTGGCCGCTCGGCCGGGCTGACTGCGCAAGTGACGGAGGAGTACACCCGCGAGCGGCCAATGCGAATACACGTGCCCGTTACGTACGACGGCGCCCCGCCGATTCAGGAGGGCAAGCGTGATCCTTGAGCAATGAGCAAGTCAGAGCTTGAGCTTGAGCTCGTGCTCAAAGAGCTCGAGCGATTAGGTCTTGTTTAGCTCCAATGCTGTTCAGCTAGGCTGTCATCCCGAGCGAAGTCGAGGGATCTGCACTTGCCGCCTATGCTATGAGGTGCAGACCCTTCGACTCGCTTCGCTCGCTCAGGGTGACAATCATAGCCATGCCCGCCTAACTGAACAGCATTGTGTTTAGCTCAGCGCTGGAAGTGCGGCTCATGCTCATGAGTGCTCCCCCCTCAGCGCCTGCGTGAGCGACACCCGCGTCGCGCGACGCGCTGGCAGCCACGTCGCCCCAAGCGTCGTGACGACGAGAATCGCCACGACGAGACCAAACGTCACTGGGTCGGCGGTACCCACCGCATACACGTACGGCGCCAGCACCCGCGATGCTGCTAACGCGAGCACGCCGCCCACGACTCCGCCGATGGCGACGCCAACCGCACCAGCGCCCACCACCATGCGCGCGATCGACCCATTCGTGGCGCCAAGCGCGAGACGCACCGCTATCTCCTGCGCGCGCCGGTTCGCGGCCGTCGTGGCCACTCCATAAACTCCGGCGGCGGCGAGCACCGCAGCAACGACAGCGAACAAGGTGATGAGTTGCGTCCGGAAGCGCTCGTCGGCCAACGTCGCGTCCACGAGCGCACTCATCTCGTCGATGCGGCGAAGCGGCGCGCCCGGCGCAACCTCGGCGATGATGCTACGAATGGCGGCCGTGATTCCCGCGGCCTCCGGCATCGTGCGCACGACGAGCGACGCATCCCCGCGACGAACGAGCTGCCCGTACGGTGCATACACAATGGGAAGCGCGTCGTCGTGAAGCGTCCCAAGCCTGACGTCGTCGACTACGCCGACGATCGTCCGCCACTTTCCCATCCACTTGATGCGCTTGCCGAGCGCGCTTTCACCAGGCCAGTCCCGTCGTTCGAGCGCTCGGCCAACGACGACCACCAACGGTGCGCCGGCATCGTCCGTTCGCGCATACGACCGCCCGCTGAGGATTCGCACGCCGGCGGTCGAGAAGTATTCCGGCGACGTGATGCGCCGCTGCGCTTCCAGGGATGGGGCATTGAGGGAGAGCGGCCGTCCCTCGATCTCGAAGGAGCTGCTGCTCGACCCGCCCGAGAATGGTGGGGTCGTCGTGACGGCGGCGTTGACGACGCCGGGCAGCGAAACAGCGCGATCGACGAGATCGCGAACGAGGGCACGCATCCGTACGGAGTCGCCATACTGCTGCTCCGGCAAACGCAGTTGGGCCACGAGCAACTGTTCGGTGCGGAATCCAGGATCCACAGCGGTGAGCTTCTCGAAGCTCCGAATGAGCAGGCCCGCTGCGACGAGAAGCACCATGGAGAGCGCCACCTCGCAGGCAATGAGTGCTCGTTGGCTGCGTCCGCGCCCGCGTGGCGTCTGACCGCCGAGCCGCATGGTGCCGCCATCGTTGCCATGTGAGAGCGAAAGCGCGGGGATGATGCCGAAGAGCATCCCGGTTGCGCACGATACTACAAGTGCCGCGACGAGCACACGCAGATCGACATGCACGGCGCTCAAGCCGGTAATCGTCGCCGGTGCGAATTGCACGAGGAACTTCGTGCCCGCATACGCGAGGGCGCTACCGAGGGCGCCGGCGAGCAGCGCGATGACGAGACTCTCGGTGAGCAGTTGTCGAATGACTCGCCCGCGCGTGGCACCGAGCGCGCCACGCGCCCGAAGCTCGGCCTCGCGACCAGACGCTTCGCCGAGCAGCAACGTGCCGGCATTCGCGCACGCGATGAGCAGGAGGAGGCCCGCAGCACCGAGCAGAATCAAGATTGGGCGCCGCACGGTGCGGGTCTGATCCTCCTGAAGCGGCGTGAGGCGAATGCCGTTGTCGCGGGTGTCTGTGGACGGAGGGCCATGGAGCAGACGCTCCGTTTCCGTCGCCGCCGTCGCGATCGAAACGCCGCGCTTGAGCCGCGCAATCGTCCAGTAGTCCTGTGCGCCTGCATCGTTCGCGCGCTCAGCGTCCTGCCCGGCGGGCACCCAGTACGCAGCTTGTCCGTTGCGTTGAAGCGCCAGATCGGGCGGCAAGATGCCAACGATCGTGTACCTGACGCTGTCGATGTTCACGAGCGTTCCGAGAACCCGCCGATCACCCGCGTAGCGTGTGACCCATGCATCGTGACTCACGAGCGCGACGGGCGCGCCGCCCACACGGTCCTCGCCTTCCGTGAAGCCTCTGCCATGCTCGGGTTGGACGCCGAGTACGGTCAACAGCGACGCACTCGCGCGAATGATGCGAAGCTCCTCTGGCGCGCCGCGGCCGGCAACGACGGTAGTTGCGGTGGTCCAGATGGCAACGGCGTCGAACGACGTTTGCGCCGTGCGCCAATCACGGAAGGCCGGCATCGAGAAGCTGCCGCGATCCCATTGCCCGGCACGCACCGGATTCGCCTTCATTTTGGGCCGTGTTTGCCACACGGTGATCACGCGATTCGCATCCGGCATCGGCAGCGAGCGGAAGAGCACGATGTCGGCAATGCTGAAGATCGACGTCGCCGCGCCGATGCCGAGCGCGAGGGTCGCCACGATGACGACGGTAAAGACACGTCGGCGACGGAGCACACGCGTGGCGAAGCGGATGTCCTGGCCGAGTGCATCGAAGAAGGCGATTCCAGACACGCGGCGGCGCTCCTCTTTGGCGTAGGTGACGTTGCCGAACACTTTCGCGGCTTCGCGCGCGGGATCGACAGATCCATCCAGGCGCTCTGCGGCACGCCGCTGGTGCTGCGCCTCGAGAGCGAGATGATGCGCGATCTCGTCATCGAGCTCTCGGCCGTACGACCTGGGGCTCACGAGCGTCCGAATCCGATAGCGGACCGCGTCGATCAGCGACATGAGGATTGCCGTCTACGCGCGTCCGAGCACACGACCAATCGCCCAGATCGCGCGCTCGTAGTCGGAGACTTCCTTGCCCAGCTGACGGCGGCCAGCCGCGGTGATCGTGTAGTAGCGCGCGGAGCGACCAGTGGGCGACGCGCCAACCTTCGATGTCACCCAACCCTTCTTCTGAAGCCGTTCGAGGGCAGGGTACAGCGAGCCGCCCTCGACACTCAGAGAGTCGTCCGTGACGCGCTCGATGTGCTGGAGAATGGCGTATCCGTGCATCGACTGCACGGTGAGCGACTGGAGGATGAGCATGTCGAGCGTGCCCTTGATGACATCACTCCGCTCGCGGGGTGTTGATGGTTTGGCGGCCACGATCCGGCTCTGGCGATGTTGTTAAGAATAACTACCATGGATGGTAGCTATTCTATATATCGACATCGTGGCGTGCAAGGGAGGGCCCAGACGATCCAGGGCTCGTCGGTTCAGCGCACCCTGGCCGCAAGGAACGCGAGCACATCCTGCTTCCAGATGTGCATTCCCTTCGCGCCGCCGAAACAATGCGGCCGAAATGCGTCCGGTATGTCCGCAGGATAGATCTTTCCTTGGTAGGCTTTGCCCAGACGATGGAACTCCGCGCCCAGCACGCGACTTGGCTCGAGGCTCGCGTCTTCCGGCGGCTGAAGCAGGAACACTGGGATGTTGATTCCTCGAACGGCTTTCACGAGACGATCCTGAAGCAGTGCATTGCCATTCCAGCTCAGCGCTGCCGGCGAGATGGACACCGCTGCCGTGTAGCCCACGCCGCGTTCTGCGCCGAGGAGTGTCTGGATCCCACCGTACGAACAGCCGGCGACCACGAGTCGTGTCGTGTCGACATAGGCCAGGCTCTTGAGATATCTCAGGCCGGCAAGCTGATCGTCGAGCTGTTCGGATTCGAGCAGGTGCACCACCAGGCGATTCGCGGCGCCGGCGCCGCGTGCCGCGCGTTCGCGGTCCGTATCATCCACGACATACGCGCCTTGGGAGGTCCCATGCCCACGACGCACGGGCGCGAAGACGACGTACCCTGCCGGCACGAAGATCGCCGCGACCGAATCGAACTGCGGCCCGCCGCCGGGATTCTTCTCACTGCCATGATTCCAGATGAGCGCCTTGAACGGTCCGGCGCCGGCGGGCCTGAACAGGTAGCCAGATAGTGTGAGGTCGCCGCTCTTGAACGTGACGAGCTGCTTCCAGATGGCCGATGACGCCGCTGCAGTGGCCGCGTTCTGTGCGCTCCCCCGCACCGGCGTTGCAACGCTTGCGAGCGCGGCAACGCAGAACAGGCCAGCGATTGAGCGAACGGTGTTATGAATGTTCGGCATCGTATCAATGGCAAAGGTGTCGCGAACCCGCAGATGATGACGCAAATCCCAGACGACTTCAACGATCGAGGGCGGACTCGAGCGCCGCTCGCACGGCGCTCGGATCGCCGTGGACGCCTCCCACCTGCTGCCACGCCAATTGACCGCCCTTGGTGATGACGAGCGTCGTCGGTACACCGTTAACGCCGAAGCGCCGTTGAAACTCTCCAGCCTGATCGTGGACGACCGGAAATGTCAGGCGCTCGCGCTCCACGAATCGTCGTACCAGTGTTTCGCTCCCAGCGTCGACGCTCACCGCGACGACTCGCACGCCACGCGGGGTGAATTCTCGATGAATCGCTTCGAGATCCTGCATCTCCTCTCGGCATGACGTGCACCAGGTTGCCCACACGTTGACGAGTGTCACGGAGTCGATCGCCGTGCCAACGCGTAAAGGTTGGCCCGCGAGCGACGTGCCCACAAACTTCGGCACAGGCTGGCCGAGCGCTAGAACGACAGGCGGCGCCAACGCAGGAGAAGCCGACTCCGTTCCAGCTGCCGACGCCGTCTTCTGCGCGTCGCCACGGCAGGCGGCCAATCCCCCAAGGATCGCGATCGCCGCCGCCGCGTGCACCATCGTGCGATGACGCAGCATCATCGCCGAACCTTTACCGCCCGCTCACCTGCGAGAACCTTGCTCCGAATACGATTCTCCGGCGGCGGCAGCGGGCAGGTCGTGAACGGACTGAACGCGCAATCCGGGTTGTACGCGAAGTTGAAATCCATGGTCACGACGTTCGTCACGGTATCTCGCAGTGCCTGGAGGAAGCGAAATCCGTAGCTTTCTTCGCCGCTCGATGCGTCGGCAAACGTGATGAACAGTCGCGCACCGCCGCTCTTGAACGCCGTGAGCGCGTAGTCCACTCCCCCGATCGTCGTGCGGACCGAGCCCACGATCTCGTGCTCTTCGGGGACGCCCGATTCGGTCATCACGGCCACCTTGCGTGCGGGCACGAGGGGAACGAAGCGTCCGGAAACCCGCCATTGCGGGTCGTGCGGAAAATACGGAATGCCGCTGAATGACTTGAGCGCGGGAAGCGCGGCGTCCCACGCGCGTACGCCAATCGAGTCCACGCGTTTCACGATTCGAAAGCCGGCGCTACCCACCAACACTCGGCTCGGCCGCTCCTCGGCATCTGTTCTCAGCGTACCCGCCACGGCGCGAGCGCTGTCGATCGTGGCAGAAGTTCCGTCTGCGGGCTCGAAGCGTACCGTCGCACCCTCCCGAACCAACGCGCCGAGCGCGAGCGGCACACCACGACCTCGAAGGACGACGTCGTTCAGGGGGCCGGACCCAATCGTGTTGCGGCCTGGCCGCAACCAGGTGAGGCCAGTGTACGAGAGCGGCCGACCGGGTTCGACGACCGTGCGCGCTCGATTCGCGCGCCAGTTCTCGAGTTCCGCACGATATGGTGCGACTTCCGCTGCAGGCGCGGGTTCCTGCGCGTTCGCGGCGAACGCCAAGGCCGCGAGCGAGAACACGATGGAGCGGTGATACGAGGAGCGTCGAAACTGTGACATGATTCTAGTGGTGGAAGGCGGTACAAAACAAAAAGCCGGCGCCTCTGGGAAGAGGGCCGGCAGGGACGACTGGGCGCGACGGCGCTTAGGTCATTCGTTCGCGAGCATACGCGCAAACACTGCCAGCTCTCTCCGGAGGGAGACAGCGCGACAGCGACAGGCGAGGACGTTCGTGAAACCGTTTGACATCGTTCTTCACGGTAACGTGTGAGAATTCCACTGTCAACGCCGCCACGATGAGGAAGACAAAGACAGGGCGCGCATCAGTCGTTACGGGTGCGCCAACGTGCGCACGCCAAACGTCGGAATCGGCTCGTGGAACTCATCGTCGACATAACACCAGCCCCAGTTCTCACCCGGCTCGAAACTCCGAATGACCGGGTGTTTCGTCGCGTGAAAGTGTGCGGTGGCGTGACGGTTCGGGGAGTTGTCGCAGCACCCGACATGTCCGCAGGTGAGGCACAGGCGTAGGTGCACCCATTGACCGTGCATCGCCAGACACTCTTCGCACCCTGTTGGAGTGCGCGGTTCCACTCCAAGAATGCCATCGAAATGCGCGCAAAGACTCGTCGTCATTGGAGCGGTTCCTCTCAGTTGTGTGGCCTACGTCCGCGTGATTCACGTCGCGATGAGCGTAACGCGGATACGTCCCATTCACCGAACGCGGCTGCGGTCTCGTACGTGCTCTCCAGAAACTCAGTCACGAGCGCATCGGGATCCTCGGCCGAACGTACCGCTGCATAGGGGAGTATCCACTCGCGCAACTCCGAGTGGTACAACGCGGCGTGAGGTCGAATCGGCGCCGAGCTGCAACCGGGAGGTTCGGGGTAGGCATAGGCATAGAATGCCGGTTCGGCCACCGGTGACCCAGCAGTACCCGGCCAGAAGCCTGCACTGATGCACTCATGCGAATACGCTTCGTGCATGACGTAGGCGGGGCAGTTGGGAATACCTCCGGGATGCTTTGGCGCAGGCCGCCCTGAAAAGCGCGTACACGCCAGGTCGAACCCACCCCACCAGAAGTGCGACGGGCTGCTCTTGCCGGCAAAACCACCGCGGAAGCGCTTCAGCAATCGATCCGCGTGAACGAGTGCGCGCCACCATCGTCGCGCTGCGTCGCCGTCGTACGTCGCGTGCGCGTGGTCATCCGGGAACGGCGTTCCGTCGGCGATCTCGTTGGGTGTCGGCGATATCTGTACCTCGACCCCGAGCGTTGCCAGGAGCGCCAGGTATTCATCATAGAAGGCCGATACGGACTTGTCCTCGAGCCGAATGCTTCTGGAGCGACTCGTACTCGTTCGGGCCCACAACGCATCGTCGAGAAAATCGAAGTCGATCTCGATGACGCCGTCGCGATACGGCATCGGGGAGGTCGTCAGGCCGCGCGCGGTGACGTAAAGAGTGCTGTGCCACCAGTGGTTCTGGAACGGCGCAAGCCCGAGCCGCGTTTTTCCGACGATCTGCGTCCAGCGGTGCAGCGTCTCACAGGTCGGCAGCCATTCGTCGAGCGCGAGTTGCGGCCAGGAGTCCATGGGTCGTCACCGTGCGGGAACCGCTGGAGCTTAGTGAGCGATGATCACAAATGCCAACAGCGGCACGGCATCCCTGGATGGGGTCGCCTCCTGCCCTCCCGCTTTCGGAATTGCCGGGCTTACTTTGCTTGCCGCCGCGTGCGCGGACTCAACCACAGCGCGGGCTCCTTCCATCTACCATTGAAATTCGTGGACGCTGCACCGACGACATGGGGCACCTTCGGCACGCTGCAAATCGCTGGCGGCTATGGCTCAGCCCTCGTCGCGGACCCCATCGATCCAACGATGTTCTGGATCATGACGGATCGCGGTCCGAATACAACAACGCCCACCGCGAACCAGCTCATCTTCCCCATTCCGTCGTTCACGCCGACGCTCGGAAAATTCCAGATCGTTGGCGATTCGCTTCGGCGCGTGCTCACCATTCCTCTGCGGAATTCGGCTGGCGTTCCGCTTAGTGGTCGTCCGAATCCGGCAGGTCAGGGAGCAACCGGCGAATCGGGCGTCGACGCGAGCGGGGCGCCCATTGGAACGGACCCGGAGGGGCTCGACAGCGAAGGTCTCGCGATCGCGCCGGACGGCACCTTCTGGGTAGCCGATGAGTACGGACCGCACATCATCCATTTCGACGCGACAGGCAGAACGATCGAACGCATCAATCCATTCGGTACAGGCACGGGTGGGCGGCGCATGCCGCTGGTGTTCGCGCTACGACGCGCGAATCGCGGCATGGAAGGACTCGCGATTACCCCCGACGGCAAGACGCTCGTGGGCGCGATGCAGAATCCCCTCGACAATCCGACGGCAGCGATTGGGCGGCTGAGCAACGTCAATCGTCTGATCGCGTTCGACATCGCAACCGGGACGACGAAGACGTTTGTCTACGAAGTGGACGCCGTGGGCAACTTCGTCTGTGAGGTTCAGGCGCTCACCGCAACGACGTTCCTCGTAATCGAACGCGACGAATACTTCCAGGGCGGTGCGCCCGCCGCCCTCACCAAGCGGATCTACAAGATCGACATCAGTGGCGCCACGGATGTGAGCGACCCGGCCAACACGGCGAACGGGAAAGTGTTCGGCACGAAGGTGCTCGAGGCGTTGACGCCCGCCGAGCGTGCGTCGAATGGCATCATTCCGGTCACGAAGACGTTGGTCTATGATCTGCTGACGCTGCCCGGTGGGTATCCGCATGACAAACTCGAAGGCGTGACGGTCGTCGGCAAAGATCTGCTCGTGGTCTCGAACGACGACGACTTCGGCATCGTAGACGGCGGAGCGTCCAACTTCGTCGCGAAATTGCTACCGGCTACGGGCCTCCGCGACCGGCTCACCCTCTACTTCATCCGACTGCCGACAGCGCTGAAGTAGGATGGAGCTACGGCTTGGTCGTTGGCGCCGTTTTTCCTTGACCTGGTGGCGTGGTCGGCGGGGTGTTTGGCTTCGTCGTCTTGCCGCCATTCGCTGGAACGCCAGAGGGCGGAGCGCCTGGTGCTTTCGTGATCGGACCCGTACCCGTTGGGTTGTCCGGCTTTTTGATCTTCACGATCTCGCCACCGGTTTCCGCCGGCTTCTTGTCGGCCGCTGCCAACCCCTTCGCGCGAACCTCGTCAGGCAGTTTCTCGATCTCGACGTCTGAAGCGCGTTTGGTCAACCGCTCCTGCACTCGCCTGAGCGCCGAGTCCGACGGCAGCCCGCGATCGACGAGGCTGCCGATGACGTAGAGTGGAACGGCCAGGGAGCGACCGCTTGGCGTACTCTTCGCCAGCGCGCTCACCTTCGCGCCATCGACACCCTTTCGCACGGCTTCCGCGCCCGCCTCGATCTCGTCACCGGCGGGCTTTCGGCTCCGCGCGCTGAGGAGCGTTTCCCGAACCTCTTCCATGCGCGCGGCGTGCTCGGCAACGGCGCGCTCGATCGCGCTCGGGTTCACCCCACGCGCCGCGAACTTCAGCGCGCGGTTCTCGAGCGCATCCGCGGGAAGGTCACGCGAGCGTGCTTTCTCGATCACCGCCAACACGCGCGTTGCCACATCGGCCGGGAGCACTTCCCGAAGACGCGCCGCCGCATCGCTCGCGGGCACCTGTGCGAATGCGATGTGCGAGCCGAACAGCAGCGCCATGGCTGCAATGCTCGATCGGATGCCGGAAAAGCGCATGACTATGCCCTCAGTTGTGCTGTGTGAGTGCCGCTCTGCTGAGATGACTGCCGTGATCGTCGAGAAAGTCACTCGAACGTCAGGATACCACTGATTCCGCCGAATTCGTCGCGCGTCGTGACAAGCCCTGGGGGCGCGACCCACTTGCCGCCATTCACGCGCACGTTCATTTCGTGAGTGCCCGCACCAATGGTGAGCGTCACGCTCCACCAGCCGTCGCCGCCGCGCGTGAGCTGCAACGGTCGCCAATGCGTGAAGTCGCCCGCGATCTCCACCGTCCGCGCATCCGGGGCACGAACGCGCAAGATGCGCTGCGTCCTATCCGCCGTCGCAACGTCGAAAGCAGTCACACCTTCGCGTCGGGCTTCGGCGTCTGACGCTCCGGTGATTGACGCATCGCTGATGTCGCCTGTCATGGCACCTCCACCGCGCACGGGGCGGACGCCAAGGCGCATCGCCACCGTCGCGAAGCGCCCACCGGGGTAGCCCTGCGTCAGGTCAACGGGGTATGCACCGGCGTTCATGACGACGGCGATGCGGTCGCTCAACCAGGAAACGACATTGACGCTGCCCCAGACACGCGACGTTCCGCCGACTGCTGGCCCGACGGTTCCGCTACGCGTACCGAGGCTGGCGCCAAGCTCATAGGCGCGGACCGGGTAGTGAAGTGCGGCTTGAAAGTCCGTGTATCGCAGCGTGTCGGCGACGGCCACCGGTGTGATCGTCGCGAGCGTCGTGACGCCACTACGCTCGAACCACGCCCCGAGTTCGGCCTGTCGTACGCGCAGCCACAGCGATCCGTCGGTCGTCCGTCCCGCGCCGCCGCCGATCCAGGCGCCCGACGTTGCACGCATTGCGTAGAGTCTGGCGATAGCCAACGCTTGGCCGGTGCGCGTTCCATCTTCGTGCGTGCTCCCGCCAAAGGCGCCGGCAAGTTCCCCGGTGACTGCGCCATAGCTCGGTGTGAAGAGCGACGGTGAGAGTTGGGCTTGGGCACTCACACCGCCGCGTCCGAGTCGCGAGATGTCGGCAGAGGCGCCGACCGTCGCGCGCGACCAGTCGAAGCGCAGTGTCGGGCTGATCGAGGCGCCACTCGACAGGATGCTATCGCTGTACCAGACGGAGACGCCAGAAAGATCGACGCTCGCCGCCGTCCGTTGTGCTTCGAGTGGCCTGATGGGCGCGGCCGTGACCGCGACAATGATCACAATCGCATCACGAGCGCGTCCGCGCATCTACGAGCCAACTGTGACGATGGAGCTTCTGGTGTCGAATTCGTCCGACGTCGTCGGCGCGGTCGGGTCGGGCACCCAACGCTTGCCGTCCACAATGAACGCGTATTCGTGACGGCCCTGCGGCACGCGCACGGACGCCGTCCACATGCCATCGAGACCGGAAGGAGTCAACGGAGTTTGCTCGGCCCCCCATCGATTGAAATCACCGACCAACGAGACAGTCTGTGCCCGACCAACGAACACGAAGCGAACGAGCGTGACGGTATCGGTCCTGGTTTGCGCAACCATCGTCACCGGCAGCGCGGTATCCGGCGTGGGCGCAGCGCTCACTGCGGCGACCGCCGTGACGGCGGCAAGCGACGCGGCGTATGCGAGACCAGCCAGCGGCGAGACGCGAAGCGTGCGTGGCGTGCGCCACCATGCGGGACTCAGCACTGGTCCCCGCCTCACCAGCTTCGACCGGATCGGTCGCTCCGCGCGGATCGCGACCACAAGCGACTCCTCGAAGTCGTCGCCGAATTGTTCCTCTGTGCGCAGCACTTGGGCGACGCGATCGCCAAAGCGCTGATCGTCGCGCGCGTTGTCAGACATCGTAGGCCTCCTCCAACAATTCCCTGAGCCGGGCACAGGCTCGTTTCACACGCATCTTGAGCGCCGATATGCCGTCGCCCGTGATCTCCGACATCTCTTCGTAGCTCAACTGTTCCACGTGCTTCATCACAAAGGCTTCGCGCTGGTCGATATCGAGCTGGTCGAGCGCATACTGCACATCGTCGAGCGTGTCGTTCGCGTCCACAACGGCCGGCGTGGCCATCGCGCGCAACTGCAACTCGTCGCGCACGATGCGTCGCTCTCGGCGTGCGCGGCGAATCACGTAGCTTCGACACTCGTTGGCGACGATCTGATAGAGCCATGCACCGAACTTCGACGGCTCGCGACACCGGTCAAGCGCCCGATACGCCCGCAGGAACGCCGACTGTAGTACATCCTCGGCGTCATCACGATTGCCGACCATGCGGACCGCGAATCGCGTGACCACGCCGCGATACCGGCGGCTGAGTTCGGCGAACGCCTGTGCGTCACCAGCGGTCGCTGCGTTGACGAGCTCTGTGTCCGTTCGCTCACTCACGCTGAATTGACTGCCGGGTTCATCGTTCAGGTCACAACCTCGCAGTGAAGAACCGTGGTACATGTGATGCTCGTCACACGTGTGACGCCCGGCAAAGTACCTGCAGTCAACGTGATGAAACAACCACTGGGCAAAGTGCGACGGTGCATGACAGCGACCCACTGCGCGACTCATCCGTAACAGCAGGAGACGCACCATGAAATGCTCACGCCACGCTCGACTCGCCATGCTCGCCATCGGGGCTGCCTCACTGCTCGTCGCCTGTTCCGATTCGGGGACTGCACCGGGTGTTGCCAACAGTTCCGGCACGCTCGTCGTGCAGTTGACCGATGCACCCTTCCTCACGGACTCCGTCAAGAGCGTCGATATCTTCGTCGTGCGCGTTGATGCCAGGCAGGCCGACGCGGATTCCTCTTCCGCCGATCATGCGTTGACGGATGACAGCTCGTCCACGAATGGTTGGAAGACGATTGCTTCACCCAACGCATCGATCAACCTATTGTCACTCCAGAATGGTGTGGCGACCACGCTGGGACAGGCCGCGCTGGCGGTGGGCAGCTACAGCGGCTTTCGCCTGATCATCGATCCGACCAAGTCGAGCGTGATGCTCAAGGATGGAAAGGTCCTGTCGAACATGAGCAGCCCCAACGTCACATTCCCCAGCGCCAGCAAGTCGGGCATCAAGATCGTGCTCGGTCAACCCGTACCGATCACTGCGGGCAGCACGACCAACCTCCTCGTCGACTTCGATGTGAACAACAGCTTCGTGCTGCGCGGCAACTCGGTCCACAACAACGGATTGCTCTTCAAGCCGGTGATCAAGGCGACAGTCACCAACGCGCACTGACGGATGTCAAAACTGAACCGCAACCAAGTGAACGCGGATTGAGCGGATTGAAGCGGGTCGAATCTGATCAAGCGCCAAGGTGATGCAGTTCGAATCAGAGGTGATCCGCTTCAATCGGCTCAATCCGCGTTCAATGTGCCGGCGACGAATTGCTCGTCAAACCGCTGATCCCTGCCACCACCGGAGCACACGAAGCGCCCGGAGTGTGTTCCACCGGCTCGGCGCACGGAGCCGCTCGAGTGCGAAATACGTCTTCCCTGAATACGCGTACTCGAGTGACCAGCGACCGTCGTCGAGACGTCGCGACTGAACGATGCCAATGGCCTCGCTCAGGCGAGCGTCGCGCGGCGCATCGACTGCCTGGAAGTAGTCGAGTGCCCGCAGAATGTCGTAGTGCCAGCGCGGAGGAAACACGAAGCGCGTAAAGTCGGTGGAGATAATGGCGCCGGTTCGGTGCGAGCGGAACAGTTGGTGCGCGAGCAGGAACTCACGTCCGCGGCGTTGCGCCTCGCGATAGCGTTGCGCACCCCGCGGACGCCGCACCTCGAAAGAGCGGAGTCCTTCGAGCACGCTGATCGTCGTGTGCATCGACGAATGGGTGGCGCCACGATCGCGACGACAGTTCCAGCCGCCGTCGGGCATCTGCACGTCGAGAAGGTGGTTCGCGACGGTATCGAGCCGATCGTCGTCCGATTCGAAATACGAAAGAATCGACAGCACCATGCCCGTGATGCACGTCTCGCTTCGGATGTGCGGGCCATAGCTGATCCCGAAGTCCGGCCGAAGACCATGGTCAAGCAGGAGCGCACAGGCTGTTCGAACTCGCACCTCGTCGGGTGGAAGGCCGAGGTCGCGGAGCAACAAGAGGGTGTACGTCGTAGACGTCCACTTTGGCGTATACAGCCCCGCGTCCCGCGACGGGCCGCCCGACCACCGTCCGTCATCGCCCTGCTTGGCAAGCAGCCGCGCTCCCCAACCCTCGGACGCGACCAACTTGCGATCCCGCGCGACCGTCCGCGCCGAAGCACCAACAAGGTCCCGCTGCGTTTGCCATCGAATGGCGGGGTCTCCGTCGAGGAGCCATTGGATGACGTCAGGCTTTTCGGACGTCATCGCCGGAACCGCTCCTCGAAGCGGCCACGGCGTGACCGGTTGAGCAACACGCGCGTGCCATCGTGGAGCAGGAGACGATGCTCACCGCGAAACGACGTCTTCATCTCCTTCACGCGCGAGAGATTCACGATTGCCGAGCGGTGCGTTCGGAAAAAGGTATCGGGATCGAGGCGCGCTTCCAGGGACGTCATCGATTCGCGCACGGTGTACGTCTTGCTCGCCGCGTGAATGCGCACACAATAGTCCGCCGCCTCGACCCAATCGATATCGGCGGCGCGGAGCAGCGTGAGGCGCCCGCCGCTCTTCACCACGAGTCGAGTCAGTGGTGCGTTGCCCGCGTCCGGACGATGTGCTGACTCTGCTGCGCGTCGCAAGACTTCGGGGTTCGTCGCCCGCAGCAGCTCCAGCAGACGCTGGTCACTGCGTCTCGCCACTGACGACCGCAACGCGGTGCGCGCGCGCGCGATCGCTGCATGAAACCGCGCGTCATCGAATGGCTTCAGTACATAGTCCAGCGCGGCCACCTCGAACGCCTCGATGGCAAAGTGTTCGTGCGCGGTAATGAAGATTACGCAGGGCATCGACTCCGCGCCGATGACGCGCACCACGTCGAAGCCCGATAGCGCCGGCATCTGCACATCGAGCAGCACGAGATCGGGACGCAGCGCCGTGATCGCGTCGATTGCCTCCGCACCATTCGCGCAGGTTGTAACGACGTCCACATCCGGATACGTCGAGAGCAGTGCCACGATTCCTTCGCGGGCCGCCGCTTCGTCGTCGACGACGACCACGCGCACCACGTCGTCCGTGCTCACGCGAGTGCGCGATCGGCGGTTCCTGACACGAAGGGCAACACAATTCGGGCGACCGTACCACGGACCGTGTTCTCGAGCGTGAAGTCGAAGAGATCGCCGTGCAGAAGTTGCAACCGCTCCACCGTATTCCGAATGCCAAGTCCCGTGCCTTGCTCCGACGCTTCGCCGATCCCGGCTCCATTGTCGATCACCTCGAGGCAGAGGTAGTTCCCATTTCGCTCGGCATTGACCTCGATGCGACCGCCGCCGGCGTCCGCGAGGCCATGCCGGAGCGCGTTCTCGACGATTGGCTGGAGCACCAGCGTCGGCACACGCGCCCCGAGCGTCTCAGGTGCAACGTCGAAATCGACACGCAGCGCATCGCCGAAACGCGCCTGCTCGATCGAGAGATAGCGGTGCGTGAATGCGAGCTCCTCTTCCAACGTGATCTCCGCGGCACCTCCATCGCGCAACAGTTGTCGCAGCAGATCGCTGAGTCCCGCCACCACGCTCACTGCGGCTGATCCATCGCCGCGGCGCGCAAACATTGCCACGGTGTTCAGTGCGTTGAAGAGGAAGTGCGGGTGCAGCTGCATGCGGAGGGCGGCGAGTCGTGCCGTCGCGAGTTGGCCGGCCATCCGCGACGTCTGCAGTTCACGCTCGTGCGCCAATCGCGCCGCCTCGGCGGCCTGCCGAGTCAAGTCACTCATGATCGCGAGCGCAACGAGCGATCCATACGCCAGCACGTTCTTCGGTAAGCGCCATCGTGAGAGTGCAATGGCACCCTTCCAGATCGGAATCTGCAAATCGGTCAGGCCAAATCCGCGCTGCCAGGCATAGAGCGCTGCCGAGTGCACCAGCATCAGCGCGATCGCGGCAAGAATCTGCACGAGCAGCGATGGTTGGCGGCGTGCGCGCGGCCGAGTGATTTCGAAGATGGCCGGTGCAGCCGCAGCCCAGAACAGCCACTCCGGAAGAACCAGGAGGAACATTCGCCACGCGGGGTCGGTGCGGCCGGCGCGGTGGATCTCGATGACCGCCTGAATGGACAGCAGCGTCCCGATCAGCAGCGCGATGACGGCGACAATGCTCAACAACGCGCGCCGATCGGTGAACACAGAGGAGGGCGACTCGGCATAGCTCGACATCTCTCAAGATACCGACAGCAGTTGCGCGCGCGCCAAGCTGCCTGGCGTCGTTGCTGCAAAGTCGGCGGGAGTCCCTGCAACAGCGTGGCGAAACATGAGCGTGAGCGTGAGCCTCCAGCATTGAGCTGACAAGAGCTCAAAGCTCGAGGTCGAGCGTGAGCGCGAGCTCAGGCTCTGAATTGCTCATTGCTGGAGGCTTCACGCTCACGCTCAGGCTCCCGCTGCTGGCTCACGTTCGAGCTCGTGCTCGTGCTGAGAAGGTTCATCCAACGAGGTTGTCCAATGAAGGTCGTGCTACTCGCTCTCGCCTCCACACTCGCCGGTGTCACCCTGTCCAGTGCGCAAGGTGCCCCTCCACCGAAGACCTATCTGGGCGGTAGTCCACGCGTCTCCCCTGACGGAGCGCACATTCTCTTTGGATCGAATCGCTCAGGAACGGGGCAGATCTATGTCATGAAGGCCGACGGTTCGGACCTCCGACAACTCACGCACGTTGCGACCGGCGCGCACGGCGGGCAATGGTCTCCCGACGGGCGGCGCATCGTATTCGAAACGAGTGACTCGAGTGGCATGGTTGGGCGCATCCTGATCATGAACGCGGATGGGACATCACCGCGCGTGGTCGACGAGGCACGAGGGAACCAGGCGCCCAGTTGGTCGCATGACGGGTCGAAGATCCTCTTCGCGTCGGGAACGTTTCCCAACATCAACATCTACACGATGAATCTCTATGGAACCGATCGGAGGAACATCTCCCCGAATCCTGGCTTCGACTACGATCCGGTCTGGTCACCCGACGGGAAGCAGATCGCGTTCGTGGTTGGAACGCGTGGGGAAGGTGTTCGCGTCAACGTGATGAACGCCGACGGTACTGGACGCCGACGCGTTTCAGCCGATGCCGTCAACGAGGAACGTCCAACCTGGTCACGGGACGGAAAGCTGCTCGCATATCAGGCTTCAACACGCGGGCAAACCCCAACTCGCGCATACGTCTACGTCGCAGACTTGAGCACTGGCACGACGAGGAGAGTAACGAACCCGGAGGGGGCGCAGCTCGACGAAACGCCGAGCTGGTTTCCCGACGGCAAGCGGCTCGCGATTCAGAGCGACCGGGACGGGACGTGGTCGGTGTACGTAATTGATCTCAATGGAACGACGCTCGCTCGGCTAACCATGCCGTAGCGCTACACGTTGATCAGGCTTGTTCCGTTGCATCCGATGAATCCGCTCCTAGAAAAGGCGCTACAATTTGAGGAACGGATTGAACGGATGCGGCGAGAACTACACGGATTGCCACGCTAACTTGACTAACTCAACTCACGCGTGAGCGGCACATTCGCGAGTGACTCGTGCGGAGGCTCGAGTCGGACGTCAGGCTCGACGTCACCCATTACTGCCGGCAATAGCGCCAATCGCAACACTTCATCCATCGTCGCAACGAAGGTGAATGCGATCTGCTTCTTCACCTCGTCCGGCACATCGCGCAACTCCTTCTGGTTGGACGCCGGCATGATGAGTTGCCGTAGCCCAGCCCGATAAGCCGCGAGCACCTTCTCCTTCACGCCGCCGATCTCCAGGACTTTCCCGCGGAGCGTGACTTCTCCCGTCATGGCCACATCGCGACGAACCGGTCGCTGGGAGAGCGCGCTCGCAATCGCCAGCGTGAGCGAGATGCCGGCGCTGGGTCCATCCTTGGGAATCGCGCCCGCCGGGAGATGCACGTGCACGTCGAAGTCCTTGAACACGTCCTCCGCAATGCCGATCGCCGCCGCGCGTGACCGAACATACGAATACGCGGCGTCCACGCTCTCGCGCATCACGTCGCCGAGCTGGCCGGTAACCGTCAGGCGGCCATTGCCGGGCATGCGCAGCGCCTCGATCACCATCAGGTCTCCGCCCGATGCCGTCCATGCCAGCCCAGTCACCACGCCGATCTCCGGCACCATCTCGGCCGCCTCGACGGCGTAGCGCGGTATGCCGAGGATTTCCTCGACCTTCTCGACGTCGACGACCCACGCGCCTTCCTCACCATCGGCCTTCTTGCGCGCCCGCTTCCGCATGATCGCGGCGATGTTGCGCTCGAAGTTGCGCAGCCCCGCCTCACGCGAATAGCGGTTGGAGATGAACGAGAGTGACTCGTCGGTGAACTGGATGTCCTTGTCGCTGATGCCATGATCCTCGAGGAGACGCGGCAACATGTAGCGCCACGCGATCTCCACTTTTTCCTCGACCGTGTAGCCGGCGATGCGAATGATCTCCATTCGATCGCGAAGCGGTGCGGGGATGTCGAACAGGTTGTTCGCGGTGCAGATGAACAGTGCGCCGCTCAGGTCGAACGGCAGGTTGAGATAGTGGTCGACGAACTCGTCGTTCTGGCTCGGATCGAGCACCTCGAGCATCGCCGCCGTTGGGTCACCGCTCGGCCCACCGCCGGACATCTTGTCGATCTCGTCGATCATGAGGACCGGATCGCGCACCTGCACGCGGCGCAGCGCCTGAATGAGCAAGCCCGGCATGGAGCCGACGTAAGTTCGCCGGTGCCCACGTATTTCCGCTTCGTCACGAACGCCGCCGACGGAAATGCGATAGAACGCACGACCGATGGCGCTCGCGATGGCTTCGCCGAGTGATGTCTTGCCGGTGCCCGGCGGACCGACGAAACAGAGGATTGGCCCATGCGGGTCGCCGCCGCGCAGCTTCCGCACGGCGAGGAACTCGATGATTCGCTCCTTCGCTTCGCTGAGACCGTAGTGCCCACCGTCGAGCGCTTCCTCGACCTTCTTGAGCGCGATCTCATCGTCACCGCTGCGCTTGTTCCATGGCAGCGACAGAATCCAGTCGAGGTACGTCCGGATCACCTGGTATTCGCTCGACGCATTGCTCAGCTGACGCAGCCGCTCCGTCTCACGACGCGCCTCTTGCCCGACACGTTCCGGCAGCTTCGCCTCGTCGATTTTCTTGAGCAGCTCGACGGCTTCCTTCTCGCCGGGATCGGTTTCGCCCAACTCCGCCTGAATGGCACGCAGTTGCTGACGCAGATAGAACTCACGCTGGTGCTGCTCGATCTTGATCTCCGTCTGACGCTTGACGTCCTCCATGACGCGCGCGCGTGCGACCTCGCGCTCGAGCCGGTTGAGGATGAAGCGCAACCGCTGCCCGACATCGAGGCGCTGGAGGACCTCGTCCTTGTCGGTGATGCGGAAGTTCATGTTCGTCGCGGCCAGGTCGGCGAAGCGGCCCGGATCGGACACATTCATCTTCAGGATCGCCGGCACTTCATCGGGAATGCGATCCACGAGCTCGGCGAGCGTTTCCGCGGCTGAGATCACTCGCGTGACGAGGTCGTCGAGCTCCGTCGGTTCCGCCGGGGTTTCTCTCGCCCCGCGAATAGCCGCGACCGGATAGGGCTCTTCCTGCGTGATCCCCTCGACCACGATGCGCCGCAGCCCCTGCAGCGTGATCTGGACCGTGTCGCCGGGCAGGTTGATCCGCTCATGGACTCGTGCCGCAACGCCAACGCGCCCGATGAAGCGCTGCGAGTCGATGGGATCATCGTGATCCCCACCCGCGACGACGAGTGCGACGATGAGCCCTGGTTCGTCGTACGCCCGCAGGAGCGACAGGTTTTCCGGCGCGCCCATCTGGACGGCGATCGTTCCCAACGGATAGACGATCGTGGAGCGCAGCGCCATGAGTGGCAGCGCGGGCGGCAGCTCGGACTTGAGGATTTCCTCTTTGCGCTGAGGCTTTGCCATTGGCCTAAAATACGCACGCGCCGCGCTGCGCGCGAACGCCGTCGAGCGAGCGCGAGCGGGCGAGTGCCGCTGTACCCTCTCTCGCTAACCAGCTAGCTTCAAAAAATGTTTGACCAACTATCAGAGAATCTAGAAAAAGCCTTCGCAAAGCTGCGGGGCCGCGGAACACTCAGCGAAGCCGACATCAAGGAAGGCCTCCGCGAAGTCCGGCGCGTCCTCCTCGAGGCAGACGTCAATTTCGCCCTGACGCGCGAATTCCTCGAACGGGTCGAGAAGAAAGCAGTCGGGGTGTCGCAGCTACGCACGGTTTCGCCGGCGCAACAGCTCATCAAGATCGTCTATGACGAGCTCACCGCGATGCTCGGCGAGCGTCGGGAAGGGCTCAAGCTCAGCTCGGTTCCGCCCACCGTCGTCATGATGGTTGGCCTGCAAGGCTCCGGAAAGACGACCTCGGCCGCGAAACTGGCGCGTAAGCTCAAGGCCGAGGGCAGGCAGGTGCGCCTCATCGCCTGCGACGTCTATCGTCCCGCCGCGATCGACCAACTCGAGACACTGGGCCAACAGCTCGACATCCCCGTGTACGCCGAGCGCGGGGAGTCCGACGTCGTCAAGATCGCGCGTAACGGCATCGATCAGGCGCGCCGAGCGCGCGATCGCGTCGTGCTCGTGGATACCGCGGGGCGTCTGCAGATCGACGAGAACATGATGGGCGAACTCGAACGCCTGAAGGCGGCGATCAAGCCCGATGAGATTCTGTTCGTGGCCGACGGAATGACGGGGCAGGAAGCCGTCAAGATTGCGCAAGGCTTCGACGCCAAGCTCAATATCACCGGCGTCATTCTCACCAAGATGGATGGCGACGCGCGTGGCGGTGCCGCGCTCTCGATCTACGGCGTACTCAAGAAGCCGATCAAGTACATCGGCGTCGGTGAGAAGTCCGATGCGCTCGAGGACTTCCATCCCGACCGCATGGCGGGACGCATCCTGCAGCAGGGTGACATCGTCTCACTGGTCGAGAAGGCGCAGGGCGCGTTCGACGCGGACGAAGCGAAGAAGATGGAGCGCAAGGTCCGCAAGGAAGGCATGGACCTCGAGGACTTCCTCAGCGCCATGAAGCAGATCGAGAAGCTGGGGCCGCTGGAAGGGCTGCTCAAGATGATGCCGGGTGTCAACACGAAGATGCTCAAGCAGGTCAAGGATGCTGACCCGAAGCGCATGCGGCATCTCGAGGCCATCGTCCTCTCCATGACCAAGGCGGAGCGGAAGAAGCCTGAAATCCTGAACGGAGCGCGACGCGCCCGGGTCGCGAAGGGCAGTGGGCGCCCCATCAGTGAGGTCAATCGCCTGCTGGAGCAGTTCCGCGAGATGCAGAAGATGATGAAGAAGGTCGCCGGCGGCGGTGGGGGAGGGGGCGGCGGAAAAATGCGGATGCCCCCGGGTATGTTTGGGGGGCTGAGGTAGCTATATTCAAGGGCTCAGGTGTCAGGAGACAGGAACTGCCTCATGGCCTGTCCCCTGATACCTGTCACCTGTCCCCTTGCTGTTCAATGGGTGCGTTCCGGACCTGCCGGAATCGCGATGAGCCCAGCCAGTACACTTCACGAGGATTCACCAGAATGGCCGTAAAGATTCGCCTTCGCCGGGTAGGCCGGAAAAAGGCCCCCATGTATCGTATCGTCGTCGCCGACTCCAAGAGCCCGCGCGACGGCAAGTTCATCGAGATCGTCGGCCAGTATCAGCCCCGCACGGGCGATAAGGCGCTCAACCTCGATTCCGACCGCGTGAACTACTGGCTGAACGTCGGCGCGCAGCCGACGGACACGGTCCGCTCGTTGCTCCGCAAGGCCGGCGTGCTCAAGCAGCGTCACGAAACGCGCCTCGCCGCCAAGCTGCAGTCAGCCGCTGTACCGCTCGGCGAGAAGACGGAAGACGCATAACGGACCCCACGTTGTTCATCATCGTCGGCCGGGTCCGCAAGGCACACGGCATACGCGGTGATGTCGTGGTCGAAGCCATTACCGACGAGCCGGACGCGATCTTCGCGGCCGGCCGTCGTGTTTTTGCAGGGACAGCGACCGGAGACATCGCACCCGCACAGCAGGAGCTGCACATCAAGTCGGTGCGAGATTTCAACGAAGGGTTGCTCGTCAACTTCGAGGAAGTCCCCGACCGAAACGCCGCTGAGCTCTGGCGTGGTCGCTACCTGCTCGTTCCCGAAAACGAATTGCCACCCCCCGATGACGCCGAGATCTACGTCCATGACCTCGTGGGGATGCGCGTTGAACTGGAAAGCGGTGAATCGGTGGGCGTGGTCGAGGAACTCTACGAGCTGCCGCAGGGGCTCGCGATCGACGTCCGCCGGAGCGAACCGCGCGCGGCGGAGACAGTCATCCTGCTCTACGATGAGCAGACCATTGCGTCCGTCGACAAGGAACGTCGCGTCATCGTCGTGACGCCGGCAGAAGGGTTGCTCGAGTGAAGATCAACGTCGTCACGATCTTCCCGGATTTCTTCGCGGGACCGTTGGGCCTGAGCATTCCGGCCCGCGCCGCCACCGCAGGTCTCGTCAGCTACAACATCATCGACCTTCGCGATTACACGCACGATCGCCATCGCACCGTCGACGACGCGCCGTATGGCGGTGGCCCAGGCATGGTCATGAAGCCCGGACCATTTTTCGAAGCGATCGACGCCCTCGGCGCCGCGCGTCCGATCGTGCTGATGAGCGCACGCGGCCGACGTTTCTCGCAGGCGGACGCGGTGCGCTTCGCAGGAGAATCCGAATTGACGATCCTCTGCGGGCATTACAAGGATGTCGATCAACGCGTCGCCGATCACCTCGCGACCGAAGAACTGTCGCTCGGCGACTTCGTGTTGAGTGGCGGCGAACCTGCGGCACTCGCCGTCATCGATGCGACGGTGCGCCTCCTTCCCGGCGCCATGAGCGATCACGAGAGCGCCTTTGGCGACTCGTTCTGGGAGCGGGGGCTTTCGGCGCCGAGCTATACCCGCCCGCCCGAGTACCGGGGCCATGGTGTGCCGGAGGTGTTACTGAGCGGCGACCACAAGAAGATCGCCGAGTGGCGCGTGCGCGAAGGCGAGCGGCTGACGACGGAGCGTTCGCGCGAGAGGTCCTGATGGGCGGTGAGCCGATCGCCACCGCGATCCTCCTCACCGCATTCGGCGTATTGCTTGGTGCGAGCGTTGGACTGAGCCGGGCGTCGGCGCGTCTCGGATTGCCCGTTGCGCTCTTATTCCTCCTGGTTGGCGTGCTCGCCGGGTCGGAGGGCATCGGCAGGATTCCGTTCAGCGACTACGCGTTCACGTTCAGGCTTGGAACCACGGCGCTGGTTCTCATCCTGTTCGACGGTGGGCTCAACACGTCGGTTTCGTCCGTGCGGTCCGTGCTCGCACCGGCGGCAGTGCTGGCGACGTTTGGCGTCCTCGCCACTGCGGGGCTGATCGCCGTGGCCGCACACGCGATCGGGCTGGAATGGCCCATGGCACTGTTGCTCGGCGCGATCGTGTCCTCGACCGATGCCGCGGCCGTGTTTTCCGTGCTGACGGCGAGTGGCACGCGCCTCCGCCAGCGCGTCGGTCTGACGCTCGAGGTTGAATCGGGACTCAATGATCCGATGGCGGTGATCCTCACGACGGCGCTGACGGCTGGCCTCGTGAGCGGGCATCAACTGTCGCCCCTGCATTTGGCGGGTGAGGTCCTCCTCGAGATGGCGGTCGGCGCCATCTCCGGAGCCGCTATCGCCTATGCAGGCCGGTGGATGATGCTTCGGATTCGTCTCCCCGCGGCCGGACTGTATCCAGCATTCACCCTGGCGATTGCGTGCCTGTCCTTCGGCCTGACGACGCTGCTGCATGGCAGCGGGTTCCTCGCCGTGTACGTGACTGGCGTCATCCTCGGGAGCGGTGCCCTCCCGCACGCGGTCGGCGTGCGGCGCGTCCACGACGCACTCGGCTGGTTGAGCCAGGTGCTGATGTTCCTGCTCCTCGGCCTGCTCGTGTTTCCGTCGCGAGTCTGGCAGGTTGCATCGACCGGGCTGGCGTTGGCGCTGTTTCTGGCGATCGTGGCGCGTCCACTCGTCACCGTGGTGTGCCTTGCCCCATTTCGCTACCGCTGGCGTGAGTCGGCCTATGTCGGCTGGGTGGGCCTTCGAGGCGCCGTACCGATCGTGCTCGCGACCATTCCCGTCATGGCCAACGTGGCGGGGGCGCGCGAGCTGTTCGACGTGGTGTTCTTCATTGTGGTGGTGGGTGCGATCGTGCCGGGGGCGACGGTGCCGTTCATGACGAGGGTGTTGGGGATGGGCTCATCCGCGCCACCGCCACCCAAAGCGTCGATCGAGATCGATGCTCGGGCTCCGCGGGGCGACGAACTGCGGGCGTACTTCGTGTCGCCTTCCTTGGCGGTGGCTGGGGCGGCACTCTCGGACATTCCGTTTCCTGCTGGCGTGGCGGTCAGTATGCTCGAGCGGGCCGGGGCGTTGATCGCGCCGTCGGGGGCGACAGTCGTTCAGCCAGGGGACTACGTATACGTGATCGCGCCGGCGGAGGAGCGGGCAATGGTCGAACTACTATTTGGAGCGGCGGAAGAACACTGAGCTCCAAGCCCAACCCCAAGCCAGCTGACGGCTTGACAGATGACAGAGTGACTGGCTGATAACTAGGGATTGGGGCGGGGGCCCAGGCCCGGGCCAACCGCCGGGCCCGCGCCCGTGCCTGCAGGCAAGCCCGAGCCCAAGCCCGCCCAAGCCCTCGCCCAAGCCCGCGCCCAAGCCCGAACGGAGAGAGCAATAGGGGTAGACTAACTTTCGACGTGTAGCTAACTTCTTCAGTCTCTACCAGCCAAGCTAAGCCTATTATGCATGTCTTCATCGAAACCCAGAAAGAGTGGCTCCGCGAACTTCCTCCGTTCCGCGCCGGCGATACCGTTCGCGTGAATGTGCGCGTCAAGGAAGGGGAAAAGGAGCGCATTCAGGCATTTGAAGGCGTGTGCATTGCTCGCCGCGGTGTCGGAGTGAGTGCCACGTTCACCGTTCGGAAGATCTCCAACGGCGTCGGCGTCGAGCGCATCTTCCCGCTGCACAGCCCAATGCTCGCCGACATCAATGTCGTCCGTCGTGGCCGCGTGCGTCGTGCCAAGCTGTACTACCTGCGCAACCTCACCGGCAAGGCGACGCGCATCAAGGAAATGAAGACCAAGTCGCCGCAGGCCACCACCGCGGCGAAGTAAAGCCCGCAGCGGCGAGGCGGCATGGCCGCGCGCTGGAGCGGAATCGAGCGAGACCTCCGCGCACGTCGCGGTCCCTTGCTTGCCGGTGTGGATGAAGTCGGACGGGGCCCCCTCGCGGGCCCCGTCGTCGCGTGCGCCGTCGTCATGCCGAGCGACGCCCGCGCCATTCGAGGGGTCGATGACTCGAAGGCGCTGAATGCCGCCGAGCGCGAACGGCTGGCCGTCCGCATTCGCGAGCGAGCGCTTTGCTTTGCCGTCGGCGCGGCCAGCGTGCGCGAGATCGACCGACTCAACATCTATCACGCCTCGTCGCTCGCGATTCGGCGTGCGGTGCGCCGGCTGTCGATCACGCCGGACCATGTGGTGATCGACGGAAACCCCATTCGCACGCTCGGCATCGAACACACCGCCGTCGTCGGCGGCGACGCGCGGTGTCATTCCATTGCCTGCGCGTCCATCATTGCGAAGGTCACCCGCGACCGGCTCATGCGTGCGCTCGCGCTTCGGCACCCGCACTATAAGTGGGAGTCGAACGCAGGATACGGCACGCGCGAGCACCAGGCCGGCCTGGCATCGCATGGAATGACCCGCCATCATCGCATCTCGTTTGGGCCCGTCGCGCAGCTCACCTTCGATCTGTCGGCGCACGATGCCGACGCGCCAGCCCTCGCCGTCGTCTTGATGGACGTCTTCGACCCGGAAGAATTCTCGTGAGTCAACCCCTCGGTGGTTCCGCATCATCCGTCTTTCGCGACGGACTATTCGATGGCAAGGTGGCGCTCGTCACGGGCGGCGGCAGCGGAATCGGCCGAGGCATTTCGGACTTGCTCGCGTCGCTCGGCGCGCATGTGGTGCTGGCAAGCCGGAAGATCGAGCGCGTGGAAGCGGCGGCCGCCGAGATTCGCGCGGCGGGCGGGAAGGCCAGCGGTGTTGCCGTCGACGTTCGCGATCCCGAGCGCGTGCAGGCGATGATCGCAGAGACGCAGGGCGCGCACGGGCGCATCGACATCCTCGTGAACAACGCGGCCGGCAATTTCTACGCACCATCCGAATCGCTGTCCGCGAACGCGTGGAAGAGTGTGATCGAGATCGACCTGTACGGTACTTTTTTCTGCTCGCAAGCGGTGTTGCCCGTCATGCGTGCGAACGGCGGCGGCTCGATCATCAATATCTCGATGACGCTCCACTACCGCGGATGGCCGCTGATGGCGCACGCCACCGCCGCGAAGGCCGGTATCGACGCACTGACCAAGACCCTTGCCCTCGAATGGGCCAAGGATGGCGTCCGCATCAACGCCGTCGCTCCGGGACCAATCCCCACTGAGGGCGTCCGGAAGGCGTTCACACCACCGCCCTCGGCGGACGGCGTGCCGGATGTCTTCGCGGTGGAAAAGGCGATGGAAGGCTATGCGCGGAAGATGATTCCCCTTCAGCGCTGGGGCTCCCCCACCGACGTCGCGAACATGGTGGCCTTTCTCGCCTCACCGGCCGGCGCGTGGATCACTGGTGCCATCATGGTGGTCGATGGCGGGGAGTGGTTGGCGAAGCCACCGGCGCGCCCCTAGAACCTTCTGGAACAACGTACGCTATGGAGCGCGAGGTCCCGAATTTCACGGGCGAATCGCCACGGGCAAGCGCCGCCGACAAATATCATATACAATATCCGGAACGCACTCGGAGCATTTTCGGTTCGCATCTGGCGGATGGCAACCTTTTTTGATAAGAATGTGACGCGCGCCTCTTCTCTGGGGTGAGCCGTTACGAGGCCGGGACCGGCTGTGCGGTCGTTTTACGGGCACGCCAAGCTACCTCCTCATGCGCTTTCTTGAGTTCCATGAACGACAGGCCGCCGCCGGCCGGTCGTTTTGCAGTGATTCGAAAGCGGCGTCCCCCTGGCGCCGCGATGTGATTGGTGGTGTGGACTTCTTCCATTGGGGTATGACTTATGTCATCGTTTCGACCGAGTAACGTCGTCGCGCGCCTGCGGCTCGTGCTCCTTGCGACTGCGGCGTGCGTTCCTGCACTCCTCGCGGCGCAGACAGGCACGATCACAGGACGGGTAGTCTCCGCCGGAAACAATCAGCCACTCGCGGAAACCCGCGTATTCGTCGTGGGGACGCAAGCTGTCGCTACAACGAACACGGACGGGCGTTATACGCTCCGCACAGCGCCCGGCACCTATGAAGTGCGCGTCATCCGCGTTGGCTACCAGGAGCAGAAGAGGCCGGTGACGGTTGCCGCGAACGGCAGTGCGACGCTCGATTTCACCATGCAGCAGGCGATCGTGAAGCTGACGGAAATCGTCACCACCGCCACCGGCGAGCAGCGCCGCATCGAGCTCGGGAATTCGGTGCAGACGCTCGGCGATGTCAGCCTCAAGGTCGAGCAGGCGCCGATCACGAACCTGACCGACCTCATGGTCGCCAAGGCGCCGGGCGTCGTCGTCCTGCCTGGCAACATGACCGGATCCGCGCCGACCGTCCGCATTCGCGGCATCAAGTCGGTCTCCCTCGGGAGCGAGCCAATTTACGTCATCGACGGCATCCGCATGAATTCCAGCGCGATCAGCGCGGGCACCGGGGTCGGCGGCACGACGGTGAGCATGCTCAATACGCTCAATCCCGAGGAGATCTCGGACATCGAGATCGTGAAGGGGCCGTCTGCGGCGACGCTCTACGGCACGGACGCGGCGAACGGCGTGATCGTGATCACGACGAAGCGGGGACAGTCCGGCGCGTCGCGGTGGACGTGGCACTCGGAACTCGGTGGAGTCAAGGATCGCAACGAGTATCCGACGCAGTACGCGATGTGGGGACACAACGCGGCCGGCGCCCTGACGCGCTGTATCCTGGTGACCGTGGCATCGGGCGCCTGCACGCCGGACAGCACAACCTCGTACAATCTTCTGCAAGATCCCGCGGTGTCGCCCAAGGTCACGGGCAACCTGACACAGATCGGCGGGCAGGTCAGCGGTGGATCGGATCTCGTGCGTTTCTTCATCAGCGGCGACGCAGAGCACGAGCGCGGACCGACGGAGATGCCACCGCTGTTCCGATCCTACTTCGATTCCCTCGGCACGGCGATTCGCGAGGAATGGATGCACCCTGAGGATTTCAGGCGCAACTCGTTGCGCGCGAACACGAACATGGTGCTGTCGCCGAAGCTCGACCTGAGTATCAACGCAGGCTACACCAAGACGAGCCAGCGGTTGCCGCAGGTGGACAACAACACGTTCAGTTACATGTATCAGGCGTTCAATAATCCGGGGTTCAAGCCTACGGTCGGTTGCCAGATAACGCCGGCGAACTGTCTCGGCTATACGAACAAGGGTGGTATCGGCGAGATACTCGGTGGCTATATCCAGTACACTCCCGGCCAATTGTTCCAGGTGTTCAACAATACCGACGTGGACCGGTTCATCAACAGCGCGAGTGCGCAGTGGCGTCCCGTTTCGTGGATACAAAGTGACGCGACGGTCGGAGTGGACTACGCGCAGCGCGACGCCCTGCGCCTCTGCCGGCTCGCCGAGTGCCCCGCATCGGGCACGACACGTTTGGGCGGTGTCACGGAGAACCGCGCCAGCGACCGCAATCTATCGATGAAGCTGAACGGCACCGCGACGTGGCAGGTCAAGCCGACGCTCAACGTGAAGTCCACGCTCGGCGCCGACTATGTCAATCAGCAGACCGAGTTCACGAACGCCTCGGGCTCGACGCTGCCACCAGGTGCGCAGTCCGTTGGTGACGCCGCGATCCAGTCGGCCAGCAGCTCGCTCCCGCGCGCGGACAAGACGCTCGGCTACTATTGGCAGGAGCAATTCGCCCTGCGGGACCGCGCATTCGTCACCCTCGCCGCACGCACCGACCAGAACAGCGCCTTCGGCACGAAGTTCCAGCGTGTCGTCTATCCGAAGGCGAGCCTGTCGTACATCATGTCGGACGAGTCGTACTTCCCGCGTACGGACCTGCTGACATCGCTCCGCCTGCGCGGTGCGTACGGAGCGTCTGGTGTGCAGCCGAATTCCACCACGGCGCTCCAGACCTTTGGCACGACGACAGTGAACGTTCCGTCGGCCGTGACAGCGACCTCGGGCTCGGACAGCCCAGGCCTCGTGGCGTCCGCCCTCGGGAATCCGGACCTCAAGCCGGAGCGGTCAACCGAGCGCGAGCTGGGCTTCGAGGCCAAGCTGTTCGGCAGCCGGGTGAATGTCGACTACACGTACTACAACAACCTGACGATGGACGCGCTGGTGAACCAGCCGATCGCGGCATCGTCTGGCGCCGCAGGCAGCCCGAACCTCTCGATCACCCGCAACATCGGGTCGATCCGCAATTCAGGGCACGAAATGACCGTGACGGCGACGCTGCTCGACCGCCGCAGCCTGGGGTGGGATGTCACCATCGGTGGCTCGCATAACACCAACATCGTGGAGTCGCTCGGCTTCGATCCGGATGGCGTGCCGTATCCCGCCATCGGTACGGGGGCGAACCGCGATTCCGCAGGCTTCCCGATTCGCGGGGTGTTCGCGCGCAAATACACGTACGATGACAAGAACCACGATGGAATCATCGAAGCGAGTGAAGTGTCTACGCCGGGCGAATTCGAGTACGTCGGGTACTCTGTGCCGCGTGACCTGGTAACGATCCAGAATGGGATCGATCTGCTGGAGCGGAGGCTGCACATCGGCATCCTGCTCGACTACAAAGGCGGCTTCAGCCTGTACAACAACACGAAGGCCTTTTACTGCCAGCAGTCGAATCTCTGCTACGACGAAACGCACAAGGAAGCAACGCTGGATGATCAGGCCCGGCTGATTGCCCTGCGGTACAAGACGCCGAGCAGCAATTTCGGCTACTACGAAAACGGGCAGTTCTGGCGGCTGCGCGAAGTCGGCGCGACGCTGACCCTTCCCCAGGCGTTGACAAGCCGGTTCCGCGGCCGCGACGGTTCGATCACGGTGACCGCGCGCAATTTGCATGTCTGGACGAGCTACACCGGCACCGATCCGGAGTCGAACTACGGGACTGGCAACGTGCAGTCGGACTTCTCGACGACGTCGCCACCGACGTACCTGACGGTCCGTCTCAACCTTCACTACTAACCTCGAGGACGATCGACATATGCAGAATCGAATTGCACATCGTGCTCGACGCACGACAGGAGCAGGCGCCATGGCGCTGGCCCTCGTCATCGCGGGCGCTTGCGACAACCCGCAGGATACGCTGCTCGAACAGCAGCAGCCACAGCTCATCCTGCCGGAGTTCACAACGAGCAACGCCGCCGCACTCGCCCTCTACACAGGTGCGCTTGGCCGGTTCAAGACGGCGCTGAATGGCGGCAACAACAACCAGGAGACCATCTGGAACTTCGCCGGCTTGATGACCGACGAGTTCAAGTCCGGCGACACGTTTTCCCAGCGGAATGACGCCGACCAGCGCGTCACGCAGAGTGCAGACGGCGTGATGGCGTCCACGTATAACTCGGCCCAGCAGTCGCGCGGCCGGGCGCGTGATGCGATCAACTCGCTCCGCCTCTACGCACCCACCGAGACGGCCAAGATCGCGGAAATGTATTTCGAGATGGGGTTCTTCGAGCTGACGCTGGGCCAGGATTTCTGCAATGGCATTCCCCTGGGCGAAACGGAGGGCGGTGTGCCCGTCTATACGGCACCGCTCACGAACGACAAGGTGTTCACGACGGCCATTGCGCGGTTCGACAGCGCACTGACGATTCTCGGAAGTGACGCAAGCACCGCCGCAGCAAATGTCCGAAGCGCGCTCCAGATTGCGAAGGCGAGGGCTCAGGTGAACCTCGCTCAGTTCTCGGCGGCGGCCGCGACGGTCGCGGCCGTGCAGACTGCGTACCAGTACGAGATCACCTACTCGATCCCAACGCAGAGCAACGAGTGGTGGCAAATGTCCACCAGCACCAAGCGCTACAGCGTCGGTGACAGCGTCGATGCCACGGGAATCGTCAAGAACAGCATTCCGTTCGCGTCGCTGAAGGACACGCGCGTGAAAGTGAACGCGAATGGCACCAAGAGCTTCGACAACTTGACGCCGTTCGTGGAATTCCAGAACTATGCGCGTGAGGATGCAGTGCCGCTCGTGAACGGAACGGACGCCCGGTTGATCGAGGCGGAGGCCAAGCTGCAGGCCAGCGACATTCCCGGCATGATGACGATCCTGAACAACCTCCGTACGGCTCCGCCGAAGATCGGTGCGTATCAGCCAGCCGTTATGGCGGCGCTGCCGACGCCGGCATCGACGACCGCCGCTCAGGATCTCTTCTTCCGCGAGAAGGCGCTGTGGCAGTTCGGCCGCGGCGAACGGTTGGGCGACTTGCGCCGCCTGGTGCGCCAGTACTCGCGGACCCAGGACAACGTCTTCCCGGATGGCGCGTTCCACAAGAATGGCAACTACGGAACGAACGTCGCGTTTCCGGTGCCGGATGTCGAGAAGTCGAACCCGCAGTTCAAGGGCTGTCTCGATACGAAGGCATAGCGGCTGTTCGAATTGTGTAATGCAGCGGGGCCGCGTCCAACAGGACGCGGCCCCGTTGCCCTTTCCGCCGGAGTCTACCGGCCCATCCAGTACGTGGCCTTGATGAGGAACACATTCGTCGCCGGCCCGCGGAAGATTGCACTGACATCGCGTCGCGTCTCGAAATCACCGATCTGCTCGAAGTCGCTGCGCTCCTGCTGCCACACGAAGTACAGCGAGGAACCCGGGCGGTAATCCCACCGCATTACGGCATTTCCGCGGAGCGAGCGAACATTGAAGTTCGGATCGCCCACCGTGAACGCGGGCGCCGCACCCGCGCCATCGGGGTCGATGGTGTACACCTTCGACGTCGCGTTGTATGCGCTCGTTCCGCGATCGCGACCGTACACCGCGAAATCGTATTTCCGCGGCGTCAGGAATTCCTTCAGGTTCTCGTAGCGGCCGGAGGAGACGAACGGCTGGGCGTACATCACGAAGCTCAGGGACGGCGAGAACGTGACGTCGACACGTGTGTCGAGCGAGAGCGTCGTCTGCTCGAGATCCGCGAACACATACCGGCGGCCGTACGTGCTCGTGACGCTCGCGTCCGAGATGACGCGAATGTACTGTGCCGTGCCTCGCCCCCTGTTGACCGACGGCCCGAAGTTGACGTTGACGTTCGAGCTCGGGCGTGCGTTGAGGCTGGTGGAGAAGCTCGTGGACCGAGCTCCACTCTCGTCTCGAAAGAGGTTGGTCCCGACGGTCGCGATCACCCGTCGGCGGGAATCCGATGAGACAGAAGCATTCCCGCTCCAGCTCCCTGGGTTCTCGGCGACAGGACCGCCGCGAAGGAGCCGATCGTTGAAATAGCTCGGCGACACGCTGGCGCCTCCATTGACGCCCCAGAGATTGTTCAGCGTACTGTGGAAGGCCGCCGCATAGCCGTGAAAGACCGCGTCGCCTCCATAATTCCACGTGTCGTTGCTGTACACGAAGTACGCGAAACTCCGAAAATGTTTCCCGGCAGTGCCATCCTGCCGTCCGATGAGCGTGGAAAGCGCACGAAAGTCAGTGCGCGTCTGAAAACCGAAGTCGTTCAATTCGAGGCCGGGACTCGTTTCCTTGTAGTCGACCGACCAGAAGTTCACGCCATTCTTCGCGATGGCGATCTCGCCCATGTATCCACGGATGGATGTGGCCATGGAGTCGTAACGGAGGTACGTGGCATCGGGACGCTGGAAGTAGTGCGTGCTGTTCCGCTGCGTCGATGCAATGGCCTGGCGGCTGCCATCCACTTGCGAACCGGAAAGGAACCCGCTGAGGATGTACTTGCGGTTCATCATGTCGTGCTCGAAATCCACGCCGCCGATCGTGGCGTTCGAGCGCAGCAAGCCGGAGAACGCGGTATCCGAAACCGCACGCGTCGTATTCTGCAGCAGCGTTCCCACGAACGTGGCCCCGCCGCGGAAGTCGCGCTTGAGGCGCCCCGCGAAGTAGTTCGTGAGGGGCTCCACGGGAGAATCGTATTGGAGCTTGGTCGACGTCTGCACGCGTGCGTTCTGTTCGGTGGTGACGGCGTCGAGCAGGCCGACGGTCCAGCCCTTTGTCTTGCCGGTTACCTTCGCGGCGGTCGCGATCGTGGTCTGGCTGGGAACGTCGACGTAGGCAACGTCGCCGCCGACGGCGCGCTGCGGTTGGCGGCCGATGCGGCGCGAATAGAGGAAGGTGCCGCCACCGTAGCCGTTCTGGCGCACCACCTGTCCGAAGCCGAAGACGTCGGAGCCCTCGAGGAAGAATGGGCGCTTCTCGGGAAACGAAGTCTCGAACGCGCTCAGGTTCACGACGGCGGGATCGACTTCGACCTGACCGAAGTCAGGATTCACGGTGGCGCTGAGCGTGAGCCCGCCGGGAAGACCGTACTTGAGATCCGCCCCAGCGGACGGTCGCGCGTCATTCTGTTTATAGAATGGATTCGCGACGCTGCCCGGCGCCCGCGTGAGCTTGGAACTGACATAGGGCATGAGCTCGACGCGCTCCGGCGCGGAAAGATCGAGCAGGCCGGACAGATCGCCAAAGCGGGAGACGAACGCGCCATCCTGCGGCGTCCACGGTGACCACGTGTCGCGCTCGTTGCGGCGGGCGATATCGCGTTGCACCTGAAGTCCCCAGACGCGCTCCGAGCCGGCCTCCTGCTTTCCGTAGCGCAGCTGGCTCAGCGGAATGCGATACTCCGCGACCCAGCCAAGGCTGTCGATCCGCGTTCCGACCTCCCAAACCGCATCCCAGTTCAGGTCCTCGCTGCCGTCGTTGAAGGTGTAGACATCCTTCTGGACACCGCGCGGCGTGGTCGAGAAGCGGAACGCCGTTCGCTTGTCGTGATACGAGTCGATGATGAGATGCACCCAATCGGAATAGATGCCTGTTGCGGCGGTCGCATCGCGCCGAGCGAGGCCGGCAACGACGGAATCCGGGTGGGTGTCGAACATGCGGATTCCGACATAGATCGCACTTTCGTCGTAGAGGACGCGGATTTCGGTTCCGTCAGGCGCGGGTTTTCCCGGGGCAGGGTACGCTTGCGTGAACGCGCTGGAAGGCACCGCGGCGTTCCAGGCTGCCTCGTCGAGCTTGCCGTCGACCCTGATGTCTCCTGAGCGCTGCACGGCGCGAATGAAGCGAGGCGGAGCGCTGGTGGTTGGGGCTGGGGTCGCTTGTGCCAACGCCGTGGCGGCGATGAACAATGGGAACATCGCGTTCCGGAGGGTCGCGATCGTGCTTCTGGAGTGACGCATGTGTGGTGGGTGGGCAGCTGGAAGCAGAGAATCGACCCGCCGGCACATTGAACGCGGATTGAGCGGATTGAAAGCGGATCACATCTGATTGAAAACTTTCAAAGAAGTACGTTTTATCATTTTTTTGCTGTTCACATCCGCTCAATCCGCGTTCAATGTGCCGGCGGCAAACGAGCGTTGCGACCGTCCCTTTGGACAGGAACGACCATTCGACACCCTTTGGTCGGTATGGGTTGAGCCAAACGAGAAACGGCCAGCGCGCGAAGCGCATGGCCGTTGGAGTATCGGATGACCGGAGTGGGGATCGAACCCACGACCTGAAGATTAAAAGTCTCCTGCTCTACCAACTGAGCTATCCGGTC
>JAZJZK010000056.1:0-13564 GCA_040389905.1 Gemmatimonadota bacterium
AAGGTTCCATGCACTTTCCTCCCTCCACCCCGTAGTCGCATGTCCAACCTGAAGTGGCGCCTTACCATCATTGGCGTCCTTGTCCTTCTTTCTATCTGGTCGCTTTTTCCGCGTGACGTGAAGCAGCGTTCGCGGCGGCCCGACGGGACCTTCTACGACACCGTCACGCGCAAGGTGCCTCTGCGCAAAGGACTCGACCTTTCGGGTGGCATGCACCTCGCCCTCGAGGTGGATGAATCCAAGGGCGTGGTGGCCGACAAGAGCGAAGCGATCGATCGCGCGCTCAAAGTCGTTCGCACGCGCATCGACGGTCTTGGCGTCTCCGAGACGGTCATCCAGAAGGCGGGTAACGATCGCATCATCGTCGAGATTCCGGGCATCGACGATCGCGAACGCGCGGTGAAGATGGCGCAGGACCAGGCGGTTCTGACGTTTCAGATAACTGACAAGACTCAGGCGTTCGAGAAGGTTCTCCCACGCCTCGACGGCATCGCCAAGTCGATGAACTTCGGGACGACAGGTGCGAAGGGCGTAGCGGCGGCGCCGAATGCATCCCTCAGCGGGTTGCTCACGGCGGGCGGCGACACGGCGAAGAAGGTGGCGTTGGGGGCCGCGGGCGACACGGCGAAGAAGGACAGCGCGGGTAAGGATTCTGCGTCGCTGCCCGGCGCTACCGGCGGCGTGATCTCGAAGATGATTCTCGCGGGGCAGTTTCCCGGCGAGTTCCTGTATGAGCTCTCGAACCAGGACGCGCTCAAGACCTTCTTCGCGCAAAAGGAAGTCGAGGCCGCGTTGCCGCCCGGTAAGGTCGTGCGCTTCGGCAGTGACTCCACGGTCATCCAGAACAAGACGTATCGTTTCCTGTATCTCCTCGATGAGCGGCCGATCATCACCGGCGAGTTTCTCACCGATGCGAAGCCCAATTCGTCGGCGCTCGAGGGAACTGTCGTGGAGTTCACGCTCAGCAATGAGGGCGGCCGCAAGTTCGGTCGCGAAACGGCCAAGCATGTGAAGGACTACATGGCGATCGTGCTCGACAACATCGTCATGGGGCGCCCGCCGATCATCAACAGCGCCATCCAGACTCGCGGGCAGATCACGATGGGTCAGGGCAGGGACCTTCAGGCCGCGCAGGATCTCTCGCTGGTGCTGAAGGCCGGCGCGCTTCCGGTTCCGCTCAAGGTGGCTGAGGTTCGCAACATTGGTCCGAGTCTCGGTCAGGACTCCATCGACAAGGCATTCAAGGCGGGTGCGATCGCGATCATTCTGGTCGTCAGCATCATGCTGTTCTACTACAGATTTTCTGGCATGCTCGCGGTGGGTGGATTGTGCCTCTACGTGCTGTACACGATGGCCACACTCGCGGGATTCGACGCCGTGCTCACTGTGCCCGGCCTCGCAGGATTCGTGTTGTCCATCGGTATCGCGGTCGACGCCAACGTGCTGATCTTCGAGCGCATTCGGGAAGAACTCGATCGGGGCAAGACGGTGCGCACCGCGATCGACGAAGGATTCCGTCACGCCATGAGCGCCATTATCGACTCGAACGTCTCGACGATGCTGACGGCTGCGGTCCTCTATCAGTACGGTACTGGCCCCGTCAAAGGCTTCGCCGTCACCCTCATCGCCGGCATCGTGGCCTCGATGGTCACGTCCATTTTCGTCGTGCGCACTTTCTATCTCCTGTGGCTGAACCGCTCGCGCGGCGCCCAGACGCTGAGCATCTAAGGGCTTATCATGCTGCGCATTCTTCACGGAACGAAGTACGATTTCATCAGGCCTTGGCGCATCGCGGTTGGTATTACCGCGGCGTTCATCGCCGCTGGGCTGATCTTTCTCGCGGTCCACGGCTTGAACAAGAGCATCGAGTTCACTGGCGGAACGCTGATGCAGATCGATTTCAAGACGCCTCCTGACGCCGGCGACATCCGCGCCACGGTCGACGCCGCAGGATACCCGGGTTCGGAAATCCAGCCGTTCGGATCCAACCACGAGTTCACCATTCGCGCTGCGGGTCACGACGCGACGAAGGGTGTCGAGCAGGTGGCAAAGGACATCGAGGGCGCCCTGCACGCGAAATACGGTGCGACGGAGCCGAAGATCGGGCGCACAGAGGCGATTGGTGCGCGCGTCGGAGATGAGCTGAGCCGGAACGCGGTCATCGCGATCGTCATCTCGCTCTTTGTCACCCTGCTGTATCTCGCCTTCCGCTTCGAGTGGCGCTTCGGCGTCGCGGCCGTTCTGGCCACTGGACACGACCTCTTCAGCACGCTCGCATTCCTTGCGATCATGCGGCTCGAGGTATCGCTCACGGTTGTCGCCGCGCTCCTGACCGTGATCGGCTATTCGCTCAATGACACGATCATCATCTTCGATCGCGTGCGCGAGAATCTGAAGAAGGCGCGCCCGGAACCACTCTACGACGTGCTCAATCGTTCCATCAATGAAACGCTGCCGCGCTCCATCCTCACGCACGTGACGGTGGCGGCCGCAACGCTGTCGCTACTCCTGTTCGCCGGCGAGGTCATCCGGCCGTTCTCGTGGATCATGCTGTTCGGTATCGTCACCGGTACATTCAGCTCGATCTACATTGCCGGTCCCGTGTTGCTCTGGATCGAACGCAGATGGCCGCGTCAGCGAAACGACAAGCAGTCCTCTCGCCCGGCAGCGCCCGTTGCTCCGCGTCCAGCCGCCAAGCCCCCAGTGGCGGCTCGCACCACGCGCTGACGAGAATGATTTCGAGAATCGCGAACCGCCGCCGCCCCGTGCGGCGGTTCGTGTTTCAAGTGGCCACATGACGACTTTCATCGATAGCCACGCGCACCTCGCGGATCCTGCGTTCGATGACGATCGGGAAAGCGTCATCGCGCGCGCGCGCCAGACAGGCGCGTCTGCGATCGTTTGCGTGGGAGAGTCGATAGCCGCGGCGCAACGCGCCCATCGCATCGCCACTGACCATCCGCGATTCTGTTATTTCTCCGCCGGTGTGCATCCGCACGACGCGGCGGACTTCGACGCCGAGCGGGACCTAGCGGCGATTCGCGAGCTCGTGAACCTGGGCGCGGTTGCGATCGGCGAGTGTGGCCTCGATTCACATTACGATCACTCACCGCGTGACGCACAGCGCCGCGCGTTTGGCGCGCAACTCCAACTGGCGAAGGAGCTGAGCCGCCCCGTGATCGTACATACGCGCGAGGCCGAGGACGACACGCGAGCGATGGTCACTGAGGCCGCGTCATCCGGCGTTCTTGGCGTACTTCACTGTTACACGGGTAGCGTGGCCCTCGCCGAGAGTGCCCTCGATGGCGGATGGTACGTCTCGTTCAGTGGCATCGTCACCTTCAAGAAGTGGACGGATGATGCGCTTTTGCGGCTGGTTCCCGACGACCGGCTGCTCGTGGAGTCGGACTCGCCGTACCTCGCTCCCGTTCCGCACCGTGGCAAGCGAAACGAGCCCGCGTGGGTCAGCTTCACCGTCGCCCGACTCGCCGCGGTGCGGGGCACCGACGCTGTGGCACTCGGTGCGATCACGGCGACCAATGCGCGCACCCTTTTCGGGCTGGCGTAGCATCGCACCCTCGCTAGAATCCGTTCGGCAAGCACCGATCACGCCCTTGACGGAGACGACGTTGCCACTCGAGACCGTACATACCGATCACGCCCCCGCCGCAATCGGCCCCTACTCCCAGGGAGTCGTTGCCAATGGGTTCCTGTTTACCGCAGGCCAGATCCCACTCGATCCCGCGACCGGGCAAGTCGTCGTCGGAGATGTGACGGCGCAGACCCAGCAGGTCTTCCGGAATCTCTCCGCCGTCCTTGCGACGGTGAATGCCAGTTGGACGGACGTCGTGAAGGCGACGGTATTCCTCATGGACATGAAGGATTTTCCGCATGTGAACGAGGTGTACGCGCAGGTCATGGGCGATGCGCGTCCGGCGCGATCGACGGTGCAGGTGGCCGGGCTCCCGCGTGGCGTCATGGTGGAAATCGACCTCGTCGTCGCACTTCCCAACCATGGCTGATCGCTAGCACCGGCGATACTCGGCGAGATGACTGCCACAACCGTTCCGGGCGACGCCATCAGGCTCACGAGCCTGGCGCGTTGCGCAGGCTGCGCCGCCAAGCTGGGTGCTGCCGATCTCAAGCTGGCTCTCAGCGGCCTGCCGTCGCATGCGGATCCGCGCCTCCTGGTGGGGCGCGAGAGCTTCGACGATGCCGGCGTCTTCCTTGTGCGCGACGATCTCGCACTCGTGCAGACGGTCGATTTCTTCGCGCCGATCGTGGACGATCCGTACGAGTTCGGCCAGATCGCAGCGGCAAACGCGTTGTCCGATGTATTCGCAATGGGAGGAGAGCCACTCACGGCACTCGCGATCGTGGGCTTCCCGGCAGGCACGCTGCCCATGAGCGTGTTGACCGACATCCTGCGAGGAGGGCAGGACAAGGTGCGCGAGGCGGGCGCCCTCCTCGTCGGCGGGCACTCGATCATCGACGAGGAGTTGAAGTTCGGTCTGAGCGTCACCGGTCAGGCTAATCCTCGGCGCCTGCTCACGAACGCGGCGGCACGCCCCGGTGACGTGATAATTCTCACCAAGCCGCTTGGGACGGGGCTCCTCGCGACGGCAGGCAAGCAGGATCGTCTCGAGCCATCCGCTCGAGCGGCACTCCATGCGTCCATGTGTGCCCTGAATGCCAATGCGAGCCGAGTCGCACTGGCGCTGGATGTACAATGCGCGACTGACGTGACGGGGTTCGGCCTGCTGGGGCATGCGTCGCACATCGCGCGGGCCAGCGACGTTACGATTCGGCTGAGCGGCTCCGAGCTTCCCGAGCTTCCAGGGGCGCGGGCGCTGTGGCACGCCGGCGTCCGTACAGGGGGCGCTGAGCGAAACGAAGCGTTCGTTGCGCCGCTGACTCACTTTGCATCGCCACGCCCGGCAGACCGGGCTCTCGCGCTCGATCCGCAGACCTCCGGCGGCTTGTTGTTGGCCGTGCACCCCTCTCAGGCCGCGGAGTATCTTTCGCGTGTTGAAGGAAGCGTTGTCGTCGGCGTTGTGGAACCGCGAGGGAACGCGTTCGTCATTTTGGGGTGATCGTTTGGGAGTGGTTGGGGCCTGGTGGCTTTCGTCGTCTTCAAAACGATTGCGAGGCGCATAGCGTCTCGGGTGGGTTCGATTCCCATGCACTCCCGCCATCACGCCGTCGTACAGAGAGAGTGATCCATTGAAGCTCGCCATTTTTTGCCAGACGCCTTCTTCTCGCGCGCTGATGCTTGTGATCATCGCGAGCGTGATTTCAACGGCAGGCGCGCAGGCACAACGCGTGGAAGGTGCTCGCGTCACTCCACCGACACCGACACCGACGAAAGGTGTTGATACCGCGAGCACGACCGTCGTGCCTCCGTTGTCTCCGGGGCGAGCGTTCCTGTATTCCTTTCTCGCCCCTGGATTCGCGCAGACCAAGCTCCGCCGGCCAACAGCGGGCGCAATCTTCGTTTTCACGGAATCGATCGCCATCGCCATGTTGCGCGAGTCTGCCGCGGACCTTCGGGAGGCGAGAAAATTCCGCACCGACTCGCTGGTCAACATCGGCAACGATCCGGTCACCGGCACCGCGGTGATGCAGCGGTCGTCCTATAACGACGAACTGATCAGCATCCGTCGTGGTCACGTGGAGGATTGGATCGCATTTCTCGTCGCGAATCACCTCTTCGCTGGTGCGGATGCGTACGTCGCGGCTCATCTGTGGGACCTCGAGTCGCAAATCAACGTCGCGCAGACACCGACCGGAACACGCATCGCTGCGCGGATTCGATGGTGACCGCGAACGGCGATCGCGACGCACCCATCGGGGTCTTTGATTCCGGGCTTGGGGGCTTGACGGTCGCGCATGCGATCATGCGTCACCTGCCCGGCGAGAGTCTCGTGTATTTCGGAGACACGGCGCGCGTGCCGTATGGGCCGAAGTCTCCGGATACCGTCCGCCGGTACAGCAGCGAAATCGCGGCGTTTCTGCTCGAACAGGGCGTCAAGGCGATCGTCGTGGCGTGCAATACCGCGACCGCCCACGCGCTGCCGACGCTCGTGCAGGACCTCAACGTTCCCGTGATCGGAGTGGTCGCGCCGGGAGCGCGCGCCGCAGTGAAGGGCACACGGAACGGGCACATCGGCGTGATCGGTACCGCGGGCACCATTCGTTCTGGCGCGTACACCCGCGCGATTCACGCGGAGTCGCCCGACGCGAAGGTCACGGCACTCGCGTGCCCACTGTTCGTGCCGTTGGTCGAAGAGGGGTGGACGAACCACGACGCCACGTGGTCGATCGCCGAGGAGTATCTCCAGCCGCTCCTTCAGGACGACGTGGACACACTCGTGCTCGGGTGCACGCACTACCCGATTCTCAAGCGCGTGATCGGTGACATCGTCGGCCGCGGCGTTCGGCTCATCGACAGCGCGGAGGAGACGGCGGCAGATACCAGGCGCATGCTCGCCGAATACGGCTTGGCGTCTTCGCGAGAACGGGGCAGCTATCGCTTCATCGCGTCTGACGACCCGCAGCAATTCCTAGCGCTCGGACAGCGCTTCTTCGGGGATGCGATCGAGCACGTCGAGGTGAAGACGTTCGGGTAGGCGCCGAGATTATTCAGGCATCGCAACGGCGGAACACAGACAGCGGAACAGCAACTGACAAGGAACGGATTTGACGGATTCATCGGATAAATGCCGGATCAACCAACCTTTCGAAGCTCGAATCCGTTCAAATCCGTCGCATCCGTACAATCCGCTCCTTGAGTCCTTACACAGCAGCAGGGGTCGGCGAAATGTGGTCGAGAGTACGCACTTCAGCTCCAGGACCGGTACCTTCCCAAATCCGCAATGAAACCCGCTCCGGCGTTACCGCCAGGAAGGTCGGCGCATCCAACCAGCTCCCGGCATTCGCGAAGACATTGCCGCTTGGCATGCGTTCCAATGCCGCGACGTGTGAGTGCCCGTAGATGAGCAGTTCGGTCGCTGGTTCGGCCGCCAGCGCCTTTTCGGCAACGTTCCGCAGCCCGATGCCCTCGTCCCGCGCCTGATACGTTCTGCTCGCGTGCGAGCTTCCCATCGCCAGGCGCGACGCTAGATCTGGGTGCACCATCCGGAATGCGCGGATGGCGAGCGGGTTGCGGAGCACGAAGCGCTTGAGGAGACGATAGCCTCGATCCTCTTCCGCGCGAAGCCCATCGCCGTGCTCGACCCTCGCGTTCCAGCCGCCCAGCGATCCGGTCCACGGTCCCGAGTGGAAGTCCACGCCGACGTCGCGAAGGACTGCGCCGCCCCATGAATCATGGTTGCCGCCCACCATCGTGACGGGAAACCCGGCGTCGCGAAGATCGAGGAGGGCGGAGAGCACCCGGACGGAATATCTCGGAACGACCGTGCGCCACTCGAACCAGAATTCGAAGAGATCGCCGTTGATCATCAACGACCCAGCGCTGCCGGGAAGCGCACGGAGAAAGGCCTGGAGTGATCGCTCGATGGCCTCGGACGCGTGGCCCAGGTGCACGTCGGAGATTACATAGCAAGGCGAAGGGAGCACGGACGCATTCTACATGGCGCACGCAGCCTTTACAAACCCGCCAGATACGGCCCAACTTCGCGCGAACACGCCCGCCACCCGTGAAACCAATGTCCCATACACATACGACGGAACTTCGCGTCAGATACGCCGAGACGGACAGAATGGGCGTTGTCTACTATGCGAACTATCTTGTCTGGTGCGAGGTCGGTCGGGTGGAATTCCTCCGCGCGCTGGGCAAGAGCTACGCTGTTCTGGAATCGGAAGGCGTCGGCCTTGCCGTATCGGAAGCGCGCGTCCGGTATACGCTCCCAGCGCGCTTCGACGATCTCGTTCGGATCGCGACGACGCTGACCGGAGTCCGGTCTCGAGCAATCACCTTTGACTACGTCATCACGCATGCGGACACCGGAGCCCGTCTCGCCACCGCGCACACCGCTCTCGTCTCCATCGATGTCGCCGGCCGACTCACCGCCATCCCGCAGGCGCTCAGGGAGACGCTACACGCAGCTCTCGAGTAGCCTCCTCCTTGTCACACTCTCGGCGTGCCGCCTGTTCGGACCGGCGCCCCTGACGCCCAAAGAGCGGGATCGCGCGCGACTGATCCGAATCGAGGACACACGTAGGGATGATCCCCCGTTTCTCGACTCGGCGCTCGCGAGTGCTGATCCGGCAACGCGCGCGGCTGCGGTCATGACGGCCGGTCGAATCGGCGCACGGTCGCATCTTTCGCCGATGAGGCGGCTGACGTCTGATCCTGATGCGACGGTCTCCGCGAATGCCTTCTTCAACCTGGGCCTCCTCAAGGACAGCGCGTCGGTTCAGGTCGCCGTCACCGCCTTGTCCGGACCGTCTGAGATCGGTATCGAAGCGGCGTGGCTCTTGGGCGAGCTCGCGGAGGTTGGTCGGCCGGGCATCGTTGCCGGTCTTGCAGATGCGTCGGTGTCGTCCGCAACTCGCGGTGCATTGCTCCTCGCTGCCACGAGGCTCCGCCCCCTTCCCACAGCCGCCATTGTGCCGTTGCTCGCCAGCGGAGACAGCGCCATAGCGTGGCGTGCAGCGTACGCGGTGGCGCGAGGGCGCGGCCTCGCCGGTGTGCGAACGCTCCTGGGGCTCGACCGCTCTCCCTGGTCGTCCGTTCGAGACCAGGTCGCGCGCGCGGCCGCGCGAAACATGGTCGGAGATTCGCTCGCCTCCGTTGCACGTGCGGCACTGGAACGGCTCATCGCCGATACATCGGCACGCGTGCGCATGACGGCCATCCGTTCGCTGGCGACCTTCGGCGCGCCGTACAAGGCCGCTGTGTTGGCGGCGCTACGCGACTCCGACAAGGGTGTCTCCCTGAGCGCCGCGCAGTCGTTGGATCTCGTGCTCGACTCGACGGCGGCGATGTGGACTCAGGCCTTCGAGGCCGATACGAACTTCGCGGTGCAGCGCGCCGTCGCGGACGGAGCCATCCGGCGAGGCGTCAACCTGGCGCAACAGGGGAAATGGCGGGAGAGCACCGACTGGCAGCGGCGCGCGGCAGCGGCCGAGCTCGATGCGCGCGGCCCCGCGAGTGCGGCCGTCACGCGATTGAGCACGTGGATGGCCGATGCCGAAGGCCGCGTACGGGCGGCCGCAGCCGGTGGTCTCGCGAGGCTCTCCGACAGCACATCGGTGCGCGCGCCCGTGCGTGCGGCGCTGCGGTCATTCCTGTCCGATGCCGATATCGGAGTGAGAAGCGCGAGTCTCGGCGGTCTGACCCGTGGCGCATCGGCAGACGAGTTTGCCGATGCGTTGGCGTCATATCGCGACCACACCAATGACGTCGATGCCGACGCTCGCCTCGCCTTCTGGCGACTTGCCGACTCCGCGGTCGCTCGCAACAAGACCCTGCCGGCGTCCGTCGAGGCTGCGTTCAATTCTCTCCCGCGCCCGACGGAAGCCATCGAGCGAAATGCTGCCGCGCGAATTCCGCGCTTCGCGAGCTGGCGGGACAGTACTGGAACCGCGCGTCCCAGTTCGTGGTACGACGATCGGGCGCGGGAGGCGGGGGCGCCGCAGCCGGTGCTCACTATCGAGACCGAGCGCGGGGTGCTCGAGCTCGCCCTTTTCAGCGGGGAAGCGCCCGTCACGGTTCACAATATTCGCTCCTTGGCTGCCCGTCAGTACTTCGACGGACAACGCTTTCATCGCGTGGTGCCAAACTTTGTGGTTCAGGGCGGCGACCCAAGAGGGGACGGAAGTGGCGGTCCGGGGTACGCAATCCGGGACGAGATCAATCGTCATCGCTACGGACGGGGCACGCTGGGCATGGCGCTCTCGGGTCCAAATACGGGAGGCAGTCAATTCTTCGTGACACACTCACCGCAGCCGCACCTCGACGGAGGATATACCGTCTTTGGCCAATTGCTCCGCGGCGGGGACGTACTCGACCGCATCATTCAGGGGGATCGTATTGTTCGCGTCACAGTTCGATAGCCGTATGCTTCGCACGCGATCGGCTGTGCGCGGATTCGTGCTCGCCGCTGCGCTCATGGCGGGTGTGTCGTGTCGTCCGCCTCGAGTCGCCGAGTTGCCTGGGGAAGTCGCGCCAGTGCGCGCGCTGCCGAAAGGCACCTTGCCAGATGGGTACAGGAAATTGGTCTTTTCGTGGGAACTCAAGGATGGGGAAATCATCGCGCGCGGCGATGGTGTGGCCCGTGCGGCGTCACCAGACAGTGTACGCATGGACTTCTTCCTCGGCGGCGGCTTTGGGGCCGGAGCCGCCATTCTCATCGGCGACTCGCTTCAGGTGCCCGGCCCGGACATGACCCGCAAGCTGGTACCACCGAAGGCGCTCCTGTGGGCGTCGCTCGGGCGGTTCAATGTGCCGGCTGAGCCTGATACCGTGGTCCGTGTTGACGGCAACGTCATTCGGGCGGACATTGGCTCCCCAGTGCATTGGAGAGCTACCTTTCATGGTGACACGCTCACACGCCTCGAGCGCGTCGATGAAGGACGGCTCCAGGAATGGGTAGAACGCACGAGCGATCAAAAGGTGCAGTACCGCAATGAAGCAGCACGACGCTCACTTTCGCTTCTCGTTCAACGGTCCGATGTCGTATCACCGTTCGATCGCTCGATCTGGCACTTCTAGGATGAGAGTGTCCTTTCGCGCCTTGGCGCTCACGGCGAGCCTCGCGGTCGCCGGCTGCATCCCCGGCTACGGCTTTGCCGGCGGCGGCTTGCCCTCGCATGTGCGGACGCTCGCCATTCAGCCTTTCGACAACGAGACGCCAACTCCGGAACTCCAGAAAGAAATCTTCGAGGCGATGCGCAAGGAGCTGCAGCCTCGGCTGGGTGTACGGGATGCACCCCAGGAGAAGGCAGATGCCGTCGTGCGCGGCGTCGTGCGCAACTACGACGCAGACGTTCCCGTTGGCTACAGTGCGAATCCGCAGCAGGCCGTTACCTCGCGCCGCCGGCTCCAGATCACCCTCGACATTCAGATCATCGATCAGACGACCGGCAAGACCCTGTGGGAGAAAAAGGGCCTTCGTGCCGAAGGGGACTATGCAGAGCGGGATGAAGTCGGAGGGCGCAGGGAAGCGATCAAGCGCGTTGTGAACGACATCGTCGAAGGAGCGCAGTCACAATGGTGACCCCCCGTCGTGGGCTATCCTCGCTCGGTTGTCTGTTTTCCTTGTTGCTGTTTGCCGCCGTCGTGTATTTCGGCATTGGCGTCGGCGAACACTATTTCCGCTTCTACGAATATCAGGACTCAATGCGACAGCAAGTGAAATTCGCTGCGCATAACCCCGATGCGGTGATCTTGCGGCAGTTGCGTATCCGGGCGGATTCACTCGGGTTACCTGAGGCCGCCGGCGAGGTCACGTTGCAGCGCGACGGTCGGCATATCGAGATCGAGTCCGAGTACTACATTCACCTCGAGCTGCCGCTCATGGTGCGCGAGGTACGCTTCAACCCGCACGCCGAAGGCATCTTTTGAACGGTTCGGCGCCGCGCGATCCTGCGGCGAAGGTGCTCGATCTCGCGTCCGCTGTGCACTGGAGAAGTCGCCAGGAGGGACGCGTCGTTTTCACGAACGGCGTCTTTGATCTGCTGCATCCCGGTCACGTCGATGTCCTCCTCGGCGCTCGCCGATGTGGTGAGCACCTCATCGTTGGACTGAACAGTGACACGTCGGTCAAGCGACTCAAGGGGCAGGACCGTCCGATCCGCACCGAGGCGGAGCGCGCTTACGTGTTGGCGGCGTTCGAGATGGTCGATTGTGTGGTGTTGTTCGCCGAGGACACTCCGCTCGACCTCGTGAAGGCGCTCAGGCCCGATGTGTTGGTGAAAGGTGGCGACTATTCCGAGTCGACCATCGTCGGTGCGCCAGAAGTCAGAAGTTGGGGCGGAGACGTACGTGTTATTCCGCTCACGCCAGGTCAATCCACCACAAACATCGTGCAGGTACTGCGTGGCTCCAGATAGAACTCCACCGGTTCGCGTCGGCCGAGCAGCGAACGCCCTTCGCCCGGTGACACTCGAACGCGGCGTCGCGACGTACGCCGAGGGTTCGTGTCTCGTGTCCTTCGGAGAGACGCGCGTGTTGTGCACGGCGTCCGTCGAAGACGGTGTTCCGGGTTGGCGGCGGGGTCGCGGCGAGGGATGGCTCACCGCTGAATATGCCATGCTTCCGCGCGCCACGAAAACGCGAACCAATCGCGAGCGTGGGCAGATTGGCGGTCGTACCCAGGAGATCCAGCGGTTGATCGGACGCAGCGTTCGCGCGATGCTCGACGATTTTGCGTGGGGCGAGTACACGCTGAAAGTCGATTGCGACGTGCTGCAGGCTGACGGCGGAACGAGAACCGCCGCCATCACCGGAGCGTCTGTTGCCGTTTGCGACGCGTTCGCGTGGATGGTGCAACAGGGAAAGCTCAAGCGCACTCCGGTCAAGCGGAGAGTCGCAGGTGTGAGCGTCGGAATCATCGGTGGTGAGCCACGTCTCGATCTAGAGTACATCGAGGATGTCGTGGCCGACGTGGACATGAATGTCGTGATGAGCAGCGAAGGGGGGTTCGTGGAGGTGCAGGGCACCGGTGAAAACGGCACCTTCGACCGCAACGAGCTGAACGCGCTACTCGATCTCGCGACAAGTGGTCTCCGAGACCTCGACGGGCGGCAGCTGGCCGTGCTGGGCAGCTGACAGTGGACGTCGGCCTACCGTGGGTGTTGGCGAGCCGGAACGGCGGCAAGCTAGTCGAGCTCCGCGCGCTCTTTGCGACGCATGGCATCGCGGTAATCGATCTCGTGGAGGCCGGCGTGCGCGAAGATCCCGTTGCGGAAGAGCAAATCGAGTCGTTCGATACGTTCGAGGAGAATGCGCTCGCAAAGGCGCGATACTTCTCGTCGCGGCTTCCCGGTCGCGTCGTTGTCGCAGACGATTCGGGCCTCTCGGTCGACGCATTGGGCGGTGAACCGGGCGTGCGCAGCAAACGCTGGAGTGGCAGCTCGGCAAAGAACGGCAAGACGGTCGATGCTGCGAACAATGCTCTTCTGGTCGCGCGCCTCGCGGGTTCGGAGCGTCGCGCTGCTCGTTTCGTCTGCGTGGCTGCCTACGCCGACGGTGCGGGGCAGTTGGCGGCGAGCGGCGAGGTACTCGGCCGCGTTGTCGATGAGCCGCGAGGGTCCTTCGGCTTCGGCTACGATCCGCATTTTTTCATCGACGAGTTAGGAATGACGATGGCCGAGGCGACCGTGGCGGAGAAGGAGCAGGTGAGTCACCGGGGCAGGGCGTTCGTGGCGCTGCTGGGCCTCCTGCACGTGCGCGGTGTGCTGTAGGCCCCGCTGTCGATGGTGCGCTCGTTTGTCGCCTGCGTGCCCTTGAGGAGCGCAAGCGACGAAGGAAACGGAGTGAAGGGCCTGCACACGCAGTTCTTGATGGAGTTGACCGTTGTTGAGTGACTGACTATTCTTTGGTTCTCATGCGGGGCGTAGCGTAGCCTGGTATCGCGCCTGCTTTGGGAGCAGGAGG
>JAZJZK010000057.1:0-16238 GCA_040389905.1 Gemmatimonadota bacterium
TAAGCTCTTGACACACAAGAGTTAACGCGGATAAGTTCGATCAGCTTGCACCCCCTCCGCTGCCCGCTCTTGAGGCACTGCTCATGACGAAAGCCGATCTGGTCGAGCGAGTAACCGCCCAGATTTCTCGCACTGCCGGTCCGATGATTTCGAAGAAGGACTGCGCGCGTGTGGTCGATTCGTTCCTCGACGCCATCAAAGAGGCGCTTCAGGAGCAGAAGAACATCGAAGTGCGTGGATTCGGGACGTTCAAGATTCGCCACCGCAAGACGCGGATGGCGCGAAACCCCCGAACCGGCTCGCCCGTCGAGGTGTCTGCGCGCCCCGTACCCGTCTTCAAGCCGAGTAAGGAACTGCGCGCGATGGTCGCCAACATCTCAATAGAGGAGTTGGAGAACGAAGATCAATACGAAGAGTCGGACGCGTAACCACTTTCACGCTCGGCACTTGGCCCCGGTACGCGCCGGGGTTTTGTATTTTTCGGAACTTTCGCGCGCGGTCCGGCTACAGTACCATGCATCCATGAGCGTCACCGTCCTGCTGTTCGCCTCCTATGCCGACGCCCTCGGCACCTCCAGTCTCTCCATAGACCTACCGGAGCAGGCAACCGTGGCGGACGTGCTGGCGTCAATACACGGACTGCCCGGCGCCGCCCGACTCCCAGCCACTCCCCTCGTGGCGGTCAACCAGAAGTACGCCAAGGGCAGCACGCGCGTGCGCGCGGGCGACGAAGTGGCGCTCATCCCACCGGTGGCGGGCGGATGAGCATCGGCGGACGGCTGGTGCATGAGCCAATCGATGTCCCTGCGTTGATTCGCGAGGTGACCAATCCATCCCATGGAGCCATCGTGCTCTTCCTCGGCGTCGTGCGCGATGTCAACGACGGCCGCGGGGTCACCGGCATCGAGTACTCTGCCTATGAGGGCATGGCGGCGGCCGAGCTTGAACGCATCGCCGCCGAGGCGGCGTCGCGTTTCGAGTCTGACTCGGTCGCGGTCGTTCACCGGCTGGGGCAGCTATCGCTCGAGGAAGCCAGCGTCGGCATCGCGGTCGCTCACGCGCACCGCGATGAAGCCTACGCCTTGTCACGCTGGGTGATCGAGGAGTTGAAGCGCCGAGTGCCGATCTGGAAGCGTGAGCACTATGTCGATGGGACGCGCGAGTGGGTGGACCCAACCGCAACGCGAGCCGTGGAGGCGCACTCGTGAGCGCGCTTCGGGATCAGTTCGGCCGGTCGATCGAGTATCTCCGCATTTCGGTCACCGACAAGTGCAACTTTCGCTGCCGCTACTGCATGCCGCTCGAGGGGTTGCCCTGGTTGCCGAAGTCGGAAATCCTGACCTACGAGGAAATCCGAGAGGTCGTGTCGCAACTGGCGCCACTGGGGCTGCGCCGCATTCGCATCACCGGCGGCGAGCCGACCATTCGGCCGCAGCTCGACACACTCATTCGCTTCATCCGGGAAGTTCCTGGGGTCGAGGACATTGCGCTGTCCACGAATGGCGTGAAGCTCCCGGAAATGGCGGCGCGCCTTGCCGGCGCTGGGCTGGACCGCGTGAACATTTCGGCCGACAGCCTTCGCCAAGATCGAATCGTATCAATTGCCCGCCGCGATCTGGGCTTCGAGCCGGTCGCGTCGGCCAAGGCGGCGCAGGCCGCTGGCCTGGGTCCGATCAAACTCAATGTCGTCGTCATGCGGGGCGTGAACGACGATGAAGTTGCCGATTTCGCGCGGCTGACGATCGAGAATCCGTGGCACGTCCGTTTTATCGAGCTCATGCCGGTCGGCTCGCTGGAGGCGTTGACCGACGACCACGTCGTGCCAAGCGACGAAGTGCTGGCGCGCATTCAGGACGCGCTGGGACCCCTGACGAGCTCGGCGGGCCCTGCGCGCGGCAATGGACCGGCGGCGTACTTTCAGCTTGAAGGCGCGGCTGGCACCGTCGGCGTGATTACACCGATGACGCACACATACTGCGGCAGCTGCAACCGCGTGCGCCTCACCGCGGACGGGCGACTACGCACCTGTTTGTTCGGCGACCATGAGGTCGACCTTCGCGGTCCATTGCGCGCGGGCGAAGCACTCGAGCCGTACTTTCGGCAGGCACTCGCAGACAAACCGCAGGAGCACGCGCTCCTCTCACGACGGAACGGCGGACTCCGCGCGCTGTCGCAGGTCGGAGGGTAGCGTCACCCTGTCAGCGCGATAGTTTTGTCTGTGGCTGCACTCACCCCAGACATATCGCTCTCATGGTCAATAAAATCACGGTTGTCGGCGCTGGTAACGTAGGCGCGACGACCGCTCAGCGCGTTGCCGAGAAGGAGCTGGCGCGCACGGTCGTCATGGTCGACGTTGCAGAGGGAATTCCGCAGGGCAAGGGTCTCGACCAGTGGCAGAGCGCGCCGATCGAGCTCTACGACACACGCATCGTCGGCACCAACGGTTACGAAGAAACAACGGACTCGGACATCGTCATCATCACCGCCGGCATCGCTCGCAAGCCGGGCATGTCGCGCGATGATCTTCTGAACACGAATGCCGGCATCGTCAAGTCGGTGTCCGAGCAGATTGCCAAGACGTCGCCGAACGCGATCCTCATTGTCGTCAGCAACCCGCTCGACGTGATGTGCTACGTCGCGATGAAGGCCAGCGGCTTCCCGCGTGAGCGCGTCATCGGAATGGCTGGCGTGCTTGACACGGCTCGCTACCGCGGCTTCCTCGCCGAGTCGCTCGACGTGTCCGTGCGCGACATTCAGGCGATGGTGCTGGGTGGGCACGGCGACACGATGGTACCGCTGATCTCCTACACGAGCGTCAGCGGCATCCCCATCACGCAGTTGATGGACAAGGCGACGCTCGATGCGATCGTGACACGGACGCGGAATGGTGGCGCCGAGATCGTGAAGCACCTCAAGACGGGTTCGGCGTACTATGCGCCTTCGGCTGGTGCGGTTCAGATGGCCGAAGCGATCGTGAACGACCAGCGCCGCATTTTGCCGTGCGCCGCGTGGCTGCAGGGCGAGTACGGCATGAGCGACCTGTTCCTCGGCGTGCCGTGCAAGCTGGGCAAGGGTGGGCTGCTCAAGGTGATCGAGGTCGAGCTCACGGCGGATGAAAAGGCCGCGCTGGCCAGCAGTGCGGATGCCGTTCGGGAGCCGATGTCGTTGATCAAGTTCTAGTAGCTGTCATCCCGCACGAGCAACGCGAGTGTCGGGATCTACTTTCACCGCACCGTGGCCCGCTTCGGCGATCGGACGGTAGATCCCGACACTCGTTCGCTTCGCTCACTCATGCGGGATGACATTCTTCCGCGCCCAGGAAAGTAATGTGGTTGTTGACGCTGTACCGTTCGACGATCGGCAAGAAGGTGATCATGGCGGTCACCGGCCTCATGATGGTCGGCTTCGTGATCGCCCACATGATCGGCAATCTTCAGATCTTCATCGGCCCATCGAGGATCAACGCGTATTCCGCGTTCCTGAAGAGCACCGGCGAGTTGCTCTGGGTTGCGCGGTTGGGACTGTTGACGGCGCTCGCGCTGCACGTCCTCATGGCGGTACAGCTCACGCGCGTGACGTGGGCCGCGCGGCCAGTCGGATACGCCAAACGTGATCCCCAGGTGAGCACCGTCGCATCGCGATCGATGCGGTGGGGCGGGGTGGTGCTCCTGGCCTTCATCGTCTTCCACATCCTGCATTTCACCACCGGCAACGTCTTCCCCATGGCGAGTAGCCCCGACGTCATGCGGCCCGGTTTCAGCCATACCGACGTTTACGGAAACGTGATCTCGGCGTTCCGCGTTCCGTGGGTGGTCGCCGCGTACGTCGTTGCCATGCTGTTTCTCCTGCTGCACCTCTTTCACGGCGCCTGGAGCTCGGTGCGCACGCTGGGGCTGACGAAGCCCTCGCCGCATCCGCGGGAGCGTCGCATCGCTACGGTCATCGCGCTCGTCGTGTGGCTCGGTTTCACCGCGGTGCCGGTTGCCGTGTTCCTTGGCGTGGTTCGTTAGATGACCGTCGATCTCAAGTCGCGCGTCCCCGGCGGACCGCTCGCCGAGAAGTGGGACAAGCACAAATTCGATATCAAGCTGGTCAACCCGGCCAACAAGCGGAAATATTCGGTCATCGTCGTGGGGTCAGGACTCGCCGGTGCATCGGCGGCGGCGACCTTCAGCGAACTCGGATACAACGTCAGCTGCTACTGCTACCAGGACTCGCCGCGGCGGGCGCATTCGATCGCCGCGCAAGGCGGCATCAACGCGGCGAAGAACTATCAGAACGACGGGGACAGCATCCAGCGGCTGTTCTACGACACGATCAAGGGCGGCGATTTCCGCGCGCGAGAAGCGAACGTGTTTCGTCTCGCGCAGATCAGCGTGAACATCATCGACCAGTGCGTGGCGCAGGGCGTTCCGTTCGCTCGTGAATACGGCGGGTTACTCGCCAACCGTTCGTTCGGCGGCGCGCAGGTGTCGCGGACGTTCTATGCGCGTGGCCAGACCGGACAACAGTTGTTGCTCGGCGCGTATCAGGCGCTCGAGAAGGAGATCGCGAAGGGCGGGGTGAAGATGTACCCCCGCGCCGAGATGCTCGATCTCATCGTGGTGAATGGGCGGGCGCGCGGGATTGTCGTACGCGATGAAGTGACCGGGACCGTCGAGCCGCATCTCGCGGATGCCGTCGTGCTCGCGACAGGCGGTTACGGCAACGTGTTCTATCTGTCGACCAACGCGAAAGGATGCAACACGACCGCTATTTGGCGCTCGTACAAGCGAGGCGCCGCGTTCGCGAACCCATGTTACACCCAGATTCATCCGACCTGCATTCCCGTCGCCGGCGACTATCAGTCGAAGCTGACCCTGATGTCGGAGTCGTTGCGGAACGATGGGCGCGTCTGGGTGCCGAAGCGACGAGAGGACGTTGGCAAGGCGCCGGGTGACATTCCGGAGGACGAGCGCGACTACTATCTAGAGCGAAAGTATCCAAGCTTCGGAAACCTGTCGCCGCGCGACATCGCGTCGCGCGCGGCGAAGGAGGCCTGCGATGACGGACGCGGTGTCGGACCCGGCGCGCGCGGCGTGTACCTCGATTTCGCCGACGCCATCAAGCGACTCGGTGAGGACAAGATCCGCGAGCGATACGGCAATCTGTTCGAGATGTACGAGCGCATCACGGACGAGAATCCCTACAAGGTGCCGATGCGCATCTATCCCGCCGTGCACTACACGATGGGTGGGCTCTGGGTGGATTACAACTTGATGAGCACGATTCCCGGGTTGCACGTCGCGGGCGAGGCAAACTTTTCCGACCATGGTGCGAACCGCCTTGGCGCGAGTGCGTTGATGCAGGGTCTCGCCGATGGCTACTTCGTGTTGCCGTACACCATCGGGGACTACCTCGCGTCGAACAAGCTGGAGCCGGTGACCAGGGAGACGCCCGAGGTGAAAGCCGCCGTCGCCGATGTGAAGACGCGCACCGATCGCTTGCTCGGCGTGAAGGGCAAGCGCACCGTCGCGTCATTTCATCGCGAGCTCGGCAAGATCATGTGGGAGTATTGCGGCATGGCGCGCGACGCAGCCGGCCTGACGAAGGCGATCGAGCTGATTCCCGCCCTTCGCGAAGAGTTCTGGCGCGACGTGAGTGTTCCCGGGAGCGGCGCCGAGCTGAATCAGACGCTCGAACACGCGGGCCGAGTCGCGGATTTCCTCGAGCTCGGTGAGCTCATGTGTCGCGATGCATTGCATCGCGAGGAGTCGTGTGGCGGGCATTTCCGCACCGAGTATCAAACGTCCGATGGCGAAGCGCTCCGCAACGACGAGACGTTCGCATACGTGGCGGCGTGGGAGTATGCGGGCGAGGGAACCACACCAGTACTCAACAAGGAGCCGCTCGTCTTCGAGAACATCAAGCTCTCGCAGCGGAGCTACAAGTGAACCTTACGCTCAAGGTGTGGCGCCAGTCGGGTCCGAACAGTGCGGGCACGCTCACGGAGTACGCCGCGACCGACGTCAGTCCGGAGATGTCTTTTCTGGAGATGCTCGATGTCGTGAATGAACGGCTGATCGAGCAGGGAGAGGTGCCGATCGCGTTCGATCACGATTGTCGCGAAGGAATTTGCGGATCGTGCGGCATGATGATCAACGGCGTCGCGCACGGGCCGATGAAGGCGACGGCGACGTGCCAGCTCCACATGCGCAGCTTCACGGATGGCGACACCGTCGTGATCGAGCCGTGGCGCGCGCGCGCGTTTCCGGTGATCAAGGATCTCGTCGTCGACCGCGGTGCGCTCGATCGCATCATCCAGGCGGGCGGCTACATCTCGGTGTCCACCGGTGGGGCGAAGGACGGGAACACGATTCCCATTCCGAAAACGGATGCGGATTCGTCGATGGACGCCGCGGCGTGCATCGGTTGCGGGGCGTGTGTCGCGGCGTGTCCCAATGCGTCGGCGTCATTGTTTACCGGCGCCAAGATCTCGCATCTCGGACTCCTGCCGCAGGGGCAACCGGAGCGTTACCGGCGCGCGCTCAGGATGGTGGCGCAGATGGATCTCGAGAGCTTCGGGGGGTGCACGTTGTTCGGAGAGTGCCAGGAGGCGTGCCCGAAGGAGATCAGCATCGACGTGATCTCGCGGATGAACCGCGACTACATGTTTGCGGCGGTGTCGGCGGTCGACGAGCCGGTCGGAGGAGCGGACGGATGATGTACGGGTCTAACGCGGTTCTGCCGGGCAGCGCGCCCTTGCGTTCATCGGTATCGGCGGCGTAAGATGGCGACATCGCTGATGTGAGCCCTTCAGCACCGTTGCCTTTGCACGAAGCAATCGCAATTTCTCGCCGCCGGACACTGCAAATCCCATCATGAGAGTGCGCAGTGCTTCTGCACTGGCGGTCGTGCTGTGTATGGGTGCCGGCGTCCGTGCGCATCCGCAGGGCATTACGATCCGCAACGGGAACACGATGCGCGCCGTCGTTGTCGCGGGTGACCGGATCGCAATCCCCATCACGGTTGATTTCAGCGGCTACACGAGCGTGGGCGTCACCGGACTCACGACGGGAGTCACTTGGGATCCCGCTCGACTGGGTTTTGATTCGGCAAAAGCTGGCGGGTTGTACATCTCGGTCAACGGTACGGCGGCAGCGACGGGATCGCTCTCGATCTCGATGAATTCCGCATACTTCACGGAGACCTCCATACTCGCGACGGTCTACTTCACCGCGAAGAGCAGTGGTGGAGGAACGCGAGTGTCGCTCTCGCCGACCGTCGCGTTCGACAAGAACTACAAGAATATCCTTCCCGACGCGCGAGTGCAGTCGCTCGATGTTTGCGTGGGAAAGCGCACGCTTTGGGGCGATGCGAACGCTGACCACGCCATTACGATCGTTGACGCGCAGCAGATTGCGCGCTTCAGCGTGGGTCTTGCTGTTTTGGACTCCATTGCCGTCGCCGATCAGGGCGACGTCACGGCAGATGGATACGTCAGCATCATCGATGCGCAGCAGATCGCCCGGTACAGCGTGTCGCTGAGTGCGGCTCAACGTGTGAACACGCCCGGCGTGGTCACACCACTAGTGACCCGCGTCGAGCTCGATCGCACATCGCTCGTCATAGGCGTGAATGCATTCAGCCAGCTGTTGGTCACGCCGAGAGGCCAAGGGGGCGTCGCGCTGTACGGTTGCCATCCCGTTGCGTGGAACTCGAGCGTCGCGAGTGTGGCACGAGTCGACTCGACTGGGCGAGTGTCAGGTACAGTCACCGGCTCTACCACTGTGTCCGCGACCGTTGAAGGCGTAGTGGCTGGCTCGGCCGTCGCGGTTTCGGAAATGCCGGCACCGATCACGCTGGTTTCCGGCGGCGATCAGGTTCAAGCTTCCAATGTGCGATTCATCGAACCGATCGTTGTATCGGTGAAGGACGCGCAAAATCGCGCGGTGCAGGGAGCCCGCGTCATTTTCGCCGTGACGGGGGGCGGCGGCAAGCTTCCGACATTCAACCCGGATGTCGCAACAACGGACGTAAACGGAAACGCGTCCGTGGTCTGGCAGCCAGGTTTCGAGACTACGCATACCCTCGCGGCAACGGTCAGCGGCTTGCCCGATCTTGCCATCTCGGCTCGAACAGCGCGCGACGCCGGCGTATTCAACTGCGCGCTGTCAGCCGCGGAAGCGGCGTACTGCTGGGGCCCGTTGCGGACGGGGGCCTTGTACGTGCCGACACCCGTTGGGGGCGGCATGACCTTCCGTTCGCTCGCCGCCGGCGCAGGTGGGCACAGGTGCGCGCCAAGTCCAGTTGGTCACGCATACTGCTGGGGGGCAAATGACTACGGACAACTCGGCGACGGAACGACGATCGACCGCGACACGCCGGTTGCGGTCGTCGGTGGGCACACGTTCGTACAGCTGAGTGTCTCTGCCAACGCTACCTGCGGGCTCTCATCGAGCGGAGCTCTGTCCTGCTGGGGCAGCGAGGGCTACGGTCTGTTCGGCGATGGCAAGCGCGGCGGCATTCGCTCCACGGCCACCGCGGTCAACACCGGAGACGTGTCATTCGTTTCGATGTCGATCAGTAGTGCGACATACTGCGGGCTCTCGACGACACAACGGGTTTACTGCTGGGGTCACGGCGAATACGGCCAGGTGGGAGATGGCGCACTTCTGAATCGTGCCACCCCGACGCCGATTGCGGGATCGCGATCATACATCGCGGTATCGACGGGCGCCGTTTCCAGTTGCGCGCTCGACGTGACGGGCAAGGCCTTCTGCTGGGGTGCGAACCTCATCACGTTCGAAGGCACGTCGACGGGAAGGTTCGATGCGCCACTCGCGCTTCCCGGGGACCTGACCTTTGCGTCTATCGCGTCTGGAAATGACGGGAACGGTTGCGCACTGACGCTGGAGGGACGGGCGTATTGTTGGGGGTTGGCTGGGGGAGGTTCGGTTGGCGACGGAACGCGGGAATCACGTCGCGCGCCTACGCGCGTTCTCGGTGACCTGACATTCACCTCGCTCTCCATCGGCGACGGAACCACCTGCGCGAGAGCGACCAGTGGACACCCGTACTGCTGGGGTAACAGCCTCGAGGGACAGGTGGGAGACGGATCAGGGGCAACTCGATCAGTGCCGACGGCAGTGAACTGGATGGAAGGGCAGGTCGGTGTCCCCGTTTCGGTGACGGCGGCGGGCACCAGCAACTGGGGCTACGCTGGCAAGGCCATTGGCGAGCCACCCTCAGTGACCATTCGCGACTATACGGGTGCGCCTGTGAGTGGAGTGACCGTGGTTTTCGCGGCCATCGCCGGGAGCGGGACTGTGACGGGCGGCACCGCTGTTTCCAATGCGAAGGGAATCGCGACTGCGGGTGGCTGGGTCCTTGGCCTGCCGGGCGAGAACAAAGTCATTGTTACCGCGCCCTCGCTACCGGGATTCGTGCTCTCCGCGCACGCGTATTCGCCGTGAACGCGCCCTGGGGAAAAACAGCCTACGTCACACTAGGGATGTTGGCGCAGGTGCGGGCCTCTGTGGGTGTCGCTTTGCTCAGCGCATGCCTGAGCGCGTTTGGTCTGAGCGCCCAGGTCGTCACCCTGCGAGCGGGGGCGACGGTCGCGAAACACGTCGTACCTGGAACCAGGCTGGCTGTGCCGATTGTCGTGGACCTGAGTGCGGGCGCCGGAACCAGCGTGCGTTCGCTCCAGATGCGCGTGAGCTGGGCGACAGCACGACTCACCTTTGATTCCGTGAGGTCGTCGTCATTCGGTGTGTTGACGTCCAGCGCCGCCGACGTCGCGAGCGGGTCGCTGTCGCTCTCGAGCGCGGCATCGTCCGGCACGACGACGACGGCGGAGGTTGCGACGCTCTACTTCACTGCAAACACGACGGCGGGTACCGGCGGCACCCGCATACTGCTGACTCCTATCGCGGTCGACAACGATCTTGGTGCGAGCGTGGTAACGAGACTCAGGCTGCAGCATTTGGAAGTGTGCGTTGCGCCCGGCGTGCTGTGGGGCGACTCGAACAGCGACAATGTCGTCAACATCATCGACGCGCAGCAGATCGCACGCCACTCGGTCGGATTGTCGGTGGCAAACGAGACGGCGTTAGCCGCTCAGGGTGACGTGACCGAGGATGGCACGGTGAACGTCGTCGATGCACAGCAGATCGCGCGCTACACGGTGGCACTCAGCGCCGTTCCACGCGTGGGTGTTGCTTTTCCGATTGTGCCGGCGGTGAACGCGCTGTTCGTCAATCCGCTTGATGCCAGCGTATACGTGGGGTCGGCGACGCAGCTTCTCGCTGAGCCACGAGATGCGTCGAACAATGCGCTCAATGGTTGCCAGCCCGTGTCGTTCTCGTCGGGCGCGCCGACCATTGCGTCCGTCGATTCTGCAGGTCGCGTCTTTGGTCTGACGAGCGGTATTGCGACGATCACTGCGGCATCCGGGTCGAAAACAACCACGTCGTCGATCTACGTTGGACCTCCCGATGCCGCGAAATATCAGGCGATCGCTTCCGTCAACTTTGCGTACCTGGCGGTCACAAACTACGAGCCGAGCGCGTTCATGCACGTTGCTGCCGACGCACTGACGTCCAATTTCAGCAATTTCGGAATGCGCTTCAGCAACCTCGAACCTCGTATTGCGTACGCCAACAACTCGGCTGGTAGCGATCGCGGAGTCACGGAAGCTCCCTGGGACAGCTATTATCAGGCGCTTCGTGGCGCCAACGACGCCATACAGGCATTCGACGCCGGGGTCGTGCCGAGTGGGGGGGTCGCTGAAGCAGGGAAGTACCGTCGTCTCGCCCAGATGTCGCAGGCATGGATGCTGTCGCAGCTCGCGTTGACGTTCGATCAGGCACTGATCATGGACGAAAACACGGTCACGGGCGCTGCGCAAACGCCGCTTTCGGCGTATCGCGACGTGGCGGCGAGCGCGGTGGCGAAATGGACAGCGCTCGCGGATGCCGAGGCGGGAAAGACGGACACGTATGAGCCGTCCGTATTCCCACTGGTGGTCGGTCCCCTTACCTCCGCACGAATCCAACGGTTCGCCAACACGATGGCTGCGCTCACGCTCGCCTACGCACCGCGCAACGCGGCAGAGGCGAGCGCGGTCAACTGGGCGCAAGTACGCGATCTGGCTGCGCGGGGCATTGGAAGCGGCCTCGCGGGTACCCCTTTCGACATGGACGTCATCGGGGACTTCAACAATTGGTATTCGAGTATCGTCGAAATCGGCGCCGCGCCCAGTTGGTTGCGCGTCGACCTACGGTTGATCAACCGCATGGATCCGGGGACGCCATTGCGCATGACGTCGACAACGCCACCTCCACGAGGATCGTCAGTCGACGCTCGTTTCGATACGGACTACGCCTATCTCACACCGATCCCGGGAGATCCAGGACGCGGCGTCTACATGTTGAGCCCGTACTATCACACGCGATACTACGCGCACGGTCTCGAGTCGCCAACCTTCAAGCAGACGCCGGTACCGTTTCTCCTCGCGGCCGAGAGCGATCTCGTGCGGGCGGAAGCGATCATACGAACGAATGGTGATTTCGCAACCGCAGCAACGCTGATCAATCTGACGCGCGTCGGCAGAGGACACCTCGCGCCGGCATCGGCCAGTGACGGAGCGACGACGCTTCTCGCATACATCGACTATGAGCGGGACGTCGAGCTTCTGAACACAAATGGATACACACTATTCCAGCGTCGTCACGTCGATGGTCTTCAGCCTTTTACGCCGGTGCAGCTTCCCGTTCCGGCAAGAGTCCTCGAATCGCGCGGGCTACCGGTCTATACGTTCGGCGGCCCTGGTGGATAGCGAACGAAATCGACGCGGTCCCGAATCCGCAGCCCACTGTTCGCGTCGCTGGCAACAACAACCCACGCGTGACGCAGGTCCCCGTGACGTTTGCCGTCGAGAGCGGTCGTGGGTCGATTGCGGGCGCGTCGCCTGTCACTGACAACGCCGGTCGTGCCGACGGTCGGCACCTGGCAACTTGGTGCGTCATCGGGCACGAACACGCTCACGGCGACCGCAACAGGGTTGCACTGCTCGCCTGTCACATTCACGGCCCGGCGACGACTTCGGCCGCGCCGCTGGCGTATGAGCGGCTCATGGCGGGATATCTCTCTATAACTGCGGTGTCTCAGGCTCCGCGACGTATTGCTGGGGAGACAATAGCTACGGTCAGATTGGCGATGGCACGAGGACTCTCCGTGGTCGGCCCGTGGCCATCAGCACGTCGCTCGAGCAGCTGGCCGTGGGAGGCGCGCAAGGTTGCGGGCTCGATAGCGCCGGTGCCGTGTATTGCTGGGGAAATAATCAGAATGCGGGATCCACACCCACGCTCTTCGCAACTGGTGGCACCTTCGATAGCATTTACGTCGCGCTCAATCACACCTGTGGTTTTCGCGCGGGAGCAGCATTGGTGACGGAACCCAGGTGACGCGCTTGTTCCCAGTCGCGGTGTCCACCAACCTGACATTCAAGTCGCTGACATCCGGCCACTCCCATACGTGCGGGCTCAAGACCGACGGCGTCGCTTATTGCTGGGGTGAGAATAACCAGGCTCAACTTGGAACTGGCGTAGCGGGGGCGGCCGAGCTCAGCCCACTTCGTGTGCGTGGCCCAATCGTCCCTCAATTCAGTATTGGCAGTTCTTACCAACGTTCGCTACCTTTTGTATGCAGTTGCGCTGCAGTAGGAGCGCACGTACGGAGTCGCGCTGAGAGGGCCGCGCAAGCTTCTTGCCGCCTGATCGACTCGATTCATTGTGCAACACCGGCACGACGACGTTTCGGTTGGTCCACCTTGAACGAGTAGCGAAAATGAAAGTCTCGCGCGCGGCCGCATGTCTTGCGGGCATGTCCCTCCTCGCCGCACCGAGCCTGCGGGCGCAGGGAACCATCGTCGTCCGCGGCTCCGCTGGCACCGCCATTCAAGTGGCGCCGGGTACCGTGCTGACGGTGCCCATCGTGGTCGACATGACTGCAGCGGGTGGGTTGAACCTCGCATCGCTCGCGAGCGCGATGTCGTGGGGGCTGACGCGCCTCACCCTCGACTCCGTCAAGGCGGCTGCGCTTGGAACTGTGATTCCGAACATGTCGCAAGCCACGAACGGGAGTGCGAGCGTCGCGATTTACGACGTGACCGGCACGACGACGACTGTTACCGCCGCCAATTTCTATTTCACGGCCCTCGCGGCCGGTTCCACGAAGATCGCCTTGTTGCCGAGCGTCGCCGGCTCCGACGCGGGAACGAATCTGCTCCAGCGCATCCGCGTGCGTGATATCCCGGTGTGCGTAGTGAATCCAGCGCTCTGGGGCGATGTCAACGACGACTTCGTCGTCAACGTGATCGATGCGCAGCAAGTGGCGCGCTCCAGCGTTGGGCTCAGCGTTTCGAACCCCTCCGCTGTTGCTGCTCGAGGTGACGTCAATAATGACGGTGCCGCCAACGTGATCGACGCACAGCAGTTGGCGCGCTACAGCGTCAGCCTCCCGGCCGTTGCACGGATCGGTACGTCGAACGCCACGCCCGCGACCGTCGCGAACCTGACGGTGTCCGCCGTCCTCGACGCCGAGGCTGGCGGCGTCAACCCTGATGTGCCCGCGAATACGAGTGCGTTGGCCGTGGGCAAGCAGGCGCAGATTCAGGCGCTGGCGCGTGACGGTGGCAGTGTCGACGTCACCTCGTGTGCGGCGCTGACCTATTCATCGAACAGTCCCGGCGTTGCGACTGTCTCGAGCACTGGGCTCATTCAGGCAGTTGGTGCCGGGTCCGCGACGATTACCGTCGGTGCCGGTGGGCCGACCGCCACGGTGAATGTCACGGTGCCGGCCACCGGGACGCAGCTGGCCGTCACGACGCAGCCGACAGGTGCCGCCTCTGGGGTGAACCTGCTCTCGCAGCCCGTCGTGCAGGTGCGCGACGGCTCCAATGCGGTGGTCACTGGTGCGACCAACCCCGTTACGGCAACCCTCGTCGGCTCGGGTGGGACGCTGGGGGGCACGACGACCGTGTCGGCCGTCAACGGTGTCGCGACGTTCACCAACCTCAGCGTCACCGGGCCCGGCACCTATCAACTCACGTTCTCCGCACCGACGCTGACGTCCGCGACGTCGTCCAGCTTTACGATCGGGGCCGCGCCCGGTGCACCGACGAAACTCGCGGTCAGCACGGCTCCGTCGTCTACGGCAGCTTCGCGCGTGGCGTTCCCTCAACAGCCGGTGATTCAGGTACAGGATGCGAACGGCACGCTCGTGCCCGGCGCCGGTGTCGTGGTGACGGCGTCCCTTTCCGCTGGTGCGGGCTCATTGAGCGGCTCCCTCACGGCAACGACGAATTCGAGCGGTGTTGCGACGTTCACGACGCTGTCGATTGGCGGTCCCGTTGGCGCCAAATCCATCACGTTCTCCGCGAGCGGCCTGACGCAAGTCGTGTCGAACGTGACGCTCACGGCCGGAGCAGCGACGACCATCGCGATCAACGGCGGCGACAATCAGACGGCTCTCCCATCACAGGGAGTCGGAATCGCGCCGTCCGTCAAGATCACTGATGCCGACGGCAACAACGTTGCGGGAACGTCGGTGACCTTCGCCGTTGCCAGCGGTGGCGGTACCGTCACGGGAACTCCGGCAAGCAGCAACAGCTCGGGAGTGGCGACGGTCGGCTCGTGGACGCTCGGTTCGTCGAACGGTACGAACACGCTCACAGCTTCCGCGAGTGGCATCGGCTCCGTGACGTTCACCGCCACTGCGTCGCCATCGGCCGTGCTCGCATTCCAGTCGCTCGACGCGTCGTACTACAACGTGTGCGGACTCTCGTCCGGCAAGGTCTACTGCTGGGGTAGAAGCGAGTACGGTCAGATTGGCGACGGAACCAACACCATGCGTCCGCGACCGACCCAGCTTTCCGGTAGCTATACCGCCTACGGGGTCGGCTACGTTTCCGCATGCGCGACCACAGTGTCTGACGTGTATTGCTGGGGAGGATCGTACGCGACATCACCCACGCTCAAAACCGGATTCGGTGCGTTCATCAGCGTGGCGGCCAGCAACGCCGGAAACGGCTGCGGCCTGAAATCGGGAGGGGTCGCCTACTGTTGGGGAACGAACTACCAAGGCCAAGTCGGTGATGGCACGAGCCAGGTCCGAGCGACTCCCGTTCTGGTCAGCGGTGGTTTGACCTTCCAGAGCCTCACGCTCGGTCTTGACTATGCGTGCGGATTGACCACAGCAGGGGACGCCTATTGCTGGGGAGTGAATCGGTACGGCGAGCTCGGACGAGGCGGTGGCGGGAGCTCGCCCGTAGGGAGCAATGTGCCTACGCTGGTCGTCGGGGGGCGCACTTTTACGCAAATCACGGCGGGTGACAGTCACACATGTGGCCTCACCACGGCGGGTCAGGCGTTCTGTTGGGGGTTGAACGTCAGCGGGCAGCTTGGCATCGGCACCAACATCGACGCGACCTCGCCAACTCTGGTTTCTGGCTCGCTCACGTTCAGCTCGCTCGCGGCGGGGAGCAACCACACCTGTGGTATCAGCGGCGCGACCACCTATTGCTGGGGCCAGAACGCACGTGGCCAACTCGGCGACGGCACGCAGACATCCAGGTCATTTCCAGTTGCGGTTTCGACCGCGCTCACCTTCACCTCACTCACAGGCGGACTCGGGCATACGTGTGCGTTGACGTCGAGTGGAGCCGCCTATTGCTGGGGTGAGAACAACGGTGGCGAACTCGGCAAAGGTGCGAACGGCGCCGCGCTCCTGACTCCCCAGGCTGTCGTCGCCCCGTGATCCACTAGTTCCAACGTGCTCGTGCCACCGGCGTTTTTCCACGCCGCCGGTGGCTTTGGTCGGCCACGTGTTCGGTGGGTTTACGTTGAGCGAGTCGCCCAATGAGCGCATCACGTTTCGCTGCATGTCTTACCGCACTGTCCTTCGTCGCCATCGCAGGGGTGGGTGTGTTTTTCGCGGTCGCGAGCGGTGGTGGCTCAGTCACCAGCGCCGCACCAAACACAAACGTGTCGGGGACCGCTGCGGTGGGCTCCTGGACGCCTGGCTCGGCCAACGGGACCAGCGCGGAATTGGCACAGCGCCGCCGACCTCCGGGCCGCCAGCGGTCGCCGGCGGGCTCGTCTTCACTCAGCTCACCGCGGGCGAGTCTCACGTATGCGGACTAACTACTTCTTGGCGCAAAATTCATCTTCAGAGAAGCGCGTTCATGGTGTGGA
>JAZJZK010000058.1:0-31018 GCA_040389905.1 Gemmatimonadota bacterium
ATCGCCTCTGTGTGCCCAGGCATCCCCCACATGCCTTCCTTCGCTTGACTACAAAAACGTCAAGCAGATATACGCGCGTTGCTATCGCAATCTACCTATTACCAATCCGCTGCTTCTCATTTCGTGGCATGCCACGACGATCACACCGGCTCGGTAAAGATTCCATTTCCCACGATTTGCCGCCGGCCAAAAAGACCATACAAAAAGGCCGACGACCCATCCTCTGTCCTTCACTTTTCAAACAGCGATCCGCGTTTCAGAAACTCTCGCGGTGAGCCTTGCATTGTAAACGGGCGATGATGCGCCTGCAAGTGCATCAGCCCCATCACTTTCGTTCCCAACCTCTCGACCGAAAAAACAACGATTCGAGAAGGGTCGTAATTCTACCCGATCGCACCCGCCGATTCAAGTGTATCACCGCTTACCTTCCCTCCATGCAATCGGCCACCGTCTCCACAAAAGGCGCTCGGCGTTGGGACGCCGGACACCCCTGGATCTATCGCAGCGACCTCATCGACCGCCCGACTGGCGACGCCGGCGCCGTCAGCGTCCGCGACCAACGCGGAAAGCCACTCGGCGTCGCCCTCTGGAGTCCGACGTCCGAAATCTCACTCCGCTTGCTCGATCGCAACCCCGACGCACGCATCGATGGCGATTGGTGGAACGCCGCCATCGGACGCACGATCGCACGACGTAGCGGACTCGACGCCGACGCCTCGGCATACCGACTCGTCCACGGAGAGGGAGACGGACTCCCCTCCCTCGTCGTCGACAAATACGGCCAGTGGCTCGTCATCCAGCTCATGAGTGCCGGCCTCGAACGATTCCGCAACGAGATCGTCGATGCCCTGACGGCGCATGTACAACCAACCGGCATCCTCGCGCGCAACGACGTCTCGCTGCGAACAAAAGAGGGACTGGGTACCGACGTCGAATTGTTAGTAGGAAGCGTACCGGACGAAATCGAGATACACGAACACGGCATCCGCTACCTCGCAGCGCCGTGGCGTGGACAGAAAACCGGGGCATTTCTCGACCAGCGCGAGAACCGCGCACTCGTCGGTCGCATCGCACGCGGCAGAGCACTCGACTGCTTCAGTTACCACGGCTCCTTCGCACTGCACCTCGCGAAAAAAGCGGACTCCGTGATCGCGCTCGACTCCTCGGGGCACGCACTCACGCGCGCCGACGAGAATTTTCGACGCAACGGCTTCACGAATGGTCAGTTCCTCGAGGCGAATGCGTTCGAATACCTGAAGGCGACGGAGCGTGAGCGCGTTCGCTTCGATACGATCGTGCTCGACCCGCCAGCCTTTGCAAAAACGCGCGCGTCACTCCCCGCCGCAGTTCGCGGCTACAAGGAGATCAACCTTCGTGCGATGCGACTGCTGACGCCTGGTGGCCTGCTCTTCACCGCAAGCTGTTCCTTCCACATGACGAAGCCACTCTTCCTCGAAATGCTCGAGGCCGCGGCAGCCGACAGTGGACGCCGAATGGCCCTTCGCGAAATCCGAGGACAACCGGTGGATCATCCGGAGTTGCTCACGGTACCGGAAACAGGGTACATCAAGGGCGCGCTGCTCGAGGCAATGGACTGAGGAACCGCTCGCATGCTGACGCGTGCTTGACGGCTACAACACTCAGCGGGCCTGGCAAATCGGGCAAAAATATGTCGATCGCCCGGCCTGAGAAATTCGCTCAATCGGCGTTTGACACACGCGACATGGGTGTCCTTCACGATCGTACACATCGAGCGTGATCGTATCGTCGTCCGTGTAGCGCGAGCCAGTGGCGCGTTTCAGGACGGCGGCGATCGCGCTGCGGAGTTTTTTCACCTGCGTCGCCGAGAGTGCGTTGCTTGCTGCACGCGGATCGATCTTCGCACGCCACAGTGATTCCGCCGCATAGATGTTGCCGAGCCCCGCGACGAGCTTCTGATCCAACAGTGCGGGCTTGATCGGTCCCTTGCGTTTCGAGAGCGCGACGCCGAGGTGTTGCGCCGTCCACCCCTTGTCCGATGCGTCAGGGCCAAGACCGAGATCGAGCTCCGCTCCGGCGGGATGCAACTCGATGGTACCCAGCGCCCGCGAGTCAACGAAGGCGAGTCGTGATCCATCCGCGAACTCCAGCACGCCGCGCGCGAATCGAGGCAGTTCGTCGCTCGCCTGGCCGAATGCCCAGTCGCCATTCATGCGAAAGTGCGCATGCAGAACCCGTCCGTCCGCGAGATGCAGGAGCTGATGCTTCCCGCGGCGCTCGACGCGCGCGATGACCGCGCCCGCGAGACTGCGGAGCTTCGCGGGCGACAGCCGCTTGCGAAACGACGGATGCAACAGTCGCGCGTTGACGATCGTTCTGCCCGTTGCGTGGCGGCGGAGAGCCGTCATCGCGGCTTCGACTTCTGGAAGTTCCGGCATTCGCGTTCAGCTCGATTGACAAGGCGCTGACAAGATACGCAGAATCACCCTGATGCTCACGCCGGTACACTCGAACGCGGTCGTCCCTCCCCCGTCGGACCCCACGCGCTCGAATGGCGTGCGGCGAGCGCTCATGCTGGTGCTTCTGCTCAACGCACTGTCGGCAGCGCTCAAGGTGAGTGTGGGAGTGCGCACCGGCGCACTCACGGTTGTTGGCGCCGCGCTCGAATCGGTGCTCGACATGCTGAGCAATGTCGTCGCGATCCTGGCCATTTCCATTGCCTCCCGCGCACCGGACGACGATCACCCCTATGGTCACGAAAAGTTCGAGACCCTCGGTACACTCGGCATCGTGGTCTTCCTGAGCATCACCTGCTTCGAACTCCTCCGCCAGAGTGTCATGGAGATGTTCGGTCAGCGCAGCGTTCCCCTTGCTGGGCGGCTGGACGGACTGTTGCTGATCGCCTCGCTCGTCATCAACGTCCTCGTGGTCCACTACGAACGCAAACGTGGCCGGGCGCTCGGAAGCACTTTGCTGATGGCGGATGCGTCGCACACCGCGGGCGACATTCTTGTGACGGCGCTCGCCATCACATCACTCGTCCTTTCGCACCTCGGTTATTCGGCGGCCGATGCCGCACTCGGCATGGTGGTCGCGTTGATCATCGCGTGGAGCGGATACGGAATTCTTCGCAGCTCCATCCCGATCCTCGTCGATGCCCGCGCGGTGGACGCGGACCGCCTCGCCGAAATTGTCAGGACGATTCCCGGCGTGCTTGGCGTGCGAGCGGCCCGTTCGCGCCGCACTGCGTCCGGTCACCTGTTTGCCGAAGTCACGATTCTCGTAGACGGCGCGACCTCGGTAACGGACGCCCACAACTTCACGGACGAAGTGGAGCTGGCCATCGCACGCGAACTGGGAACTGCTGAGGCGATCGTACACGTCGAACCAGCATAGCCCGCTCGCTGGCGCTCGCTTGACGGGGAACGACAGTCGCAAGCTCAATCCGTCAAGCGGCCAAAGGCCGCGGGCTGTCGAGCGCCGAAAGGCGCGGACCGTCAAGCGAGCGCTAGCGAGCGAGCTGTCCAGCGGCCAACGGCCGCGGGCTGCAAGTCCCTGTTATACAGGGACTTGCGCGGGTCGGTGAAAGTTCTAGCTTAGATGCGTCTGCAAAAACAGATGCGTCCCCAACAAAAAGCTCGCCCGCATGCCTCTGCGACCATCGCGTTCGCTCAAGACCGAGTATGCGTGCTACCTCGACGAGCGTATCGAGGAGTACAAGGAGTCCGTCTCCAGAAATGTGCTCCTCTCGATCGGAGACGAGGCGGTCACCTTCATCGCGAAACAGCCGCAGTTCGAGTTGACCGAGCTGGTTCTCTGCGACGAAGTGAACAAGATCATCTCGAAGCGTCTGCGCCTGCCGTCCTACTCTGCATGGCGGAAGACCCGTTTGAAGCTGCTCGAGGAGCTGCGTCGTCCGGAGCACTGGGGATTGAGCCGAGACGACCTGGTGGTCCGTGCAGTGGAAGCAGTGGGAGGCGACTCTCGTGTGCTCGTGGCGGGAGCCGGTGTCGAAACACCGGCGCTGTATCTCGCCGCAAACGGGTGCGACGTCACTGCCCTCTCGGATGCCGACGCGGTTCAGCGCGTGATGGACGCGGCGGAAGAGGCGGGGCTCGGCGAGCGCGTGCACGTGAGTGCCTCGGCGCTCAATGCGTTCACGCCCGACGCTCCGCTCACGGCGGTGATCTACACGTCCGCAGCATTCAGAGGCCTGAGCGCCTCCGAGCGGACACGCGTCATTGAAGTCCTTCAGAGCGCGACAGCCGATGGCGGCGTGCACCTGGTGGAAACAATCGCTGCCGGAAAGCGCACCGCGGTCTCGCTGGACGAGTTGCGAAAGCGTTACCGCGGCTGGGATGTCACCATCGACGACGCGACGTCGAACTCCTTCCTCGCGCGCAAAGGGATTGCGGACTAAGTAGGCGGTAAATTTGTTTCGGAACGACACACTGTGTTCGATTCGTGACGTATCCATGTGACACACGAGACTATCCAGCATCGCGCATTTGTTCGCGTAAGTCTTTTATTTACAACACTTAAGTGAATTCTCACACAGTGGCACTGTAGCTGCTTTAGAGGTGTTCGGCCCCCGACCGTTCCGGGGGCTTTTCCTTGTCCGAGCATCTCTGTATATGAAGCACGACACTGAAGTCCAGACCGGCGAACCCGTCGGTATCGTCATCTCGCGAGGCGCAGAGCCGGAAACGCTGCCGAGATTCAGCGCGTTCGTATGGGCGCCGAGCCCTGACGATATCGAGATCGAGATCAAGGCCGCGTAGTTCGAAAATTCGCTGGGCCCGGTACGCGCCTTGCCCCCGTTGGCGGCGTGTCCAGATCTCGAGAATGGGAACACGAGCGCGAACAGCTCCTGGGAAGTCGCATCTCGGAGCTCGGCCTTTCAATTGCCGGAAGCCGAGTCGAGCAGCTCGTCATGCGATTGCACGGTGAGCTAACCGCGCGAGGTCTCGCCTTTCGGCCGCTCGTGTACCTGAGCGACGAATGGGGTTGTCCCGACGGTACTCCGCTGATCGGCGTGCCGTTCTATCTGGCCCACCGCGGACTCGAGATGCTCGAAGCAGAGCATGCGGGATCTGTCGAAGGGGATGACGAGGCGATGCGTTATCTCCGTCATGAGGCGGGGCATGCGATCAACTATGCCTTCCGACTCCACGAGAAGCCGGAGTTTGGCACACTCTTCGGCGACTATGCGCGGCCGTATCGCGATCACTTTCCCGCCAACCCGATGTCGCGCGGCTTCGTGCGACACATCCTCGGATGGTATGCGCAAAAGCATCCAGACGAAGACTTCGCTGAAACGTTCGCGGTCTGGTTGACACCTGGACTCGACTGGAAAACCGAGTATGCCGATTGGCCGGCGCTCGCGAAGCTCGAATGGGTCGACCTGACGATGCGAGAGGTCGCCGACCAGAATCCAGAGTCGCCTGCAATCACGGACGATGACGTTCCGGTGGATACGATGCAGTGGACCGTCGCGGAACACTATGAAGAGCCAGAACCGCTTGCCGTCGGCGATGGACGACAGTTCGACAACGATCTGCGTCGGATCTTCGGCCCGGCGCAACTCGCTCCACTGGGAGAGGCGGCGGCGGGCTTCCTCGCGAGGCACGAGGGCGAGCTCGTTGCGCGTCTCGCGTATTGGGCGGGGCTCGGTGCCGCGGAAGTTCGTTCACTGCTCTTCAGCCTTCGCCAACGTGCGGCCACGCTCGACCTTCGAGTCGTCGGACTCGAGGCGACGACGCTGATCGAGCTCACCGGATTCGGAACGGCCGTGTTGCTGCACTGGCGCTACACGCATGACGCCGACTCACTTCCTCACACAACGGCCTGATGAACATCGCCCTCCTCCACGGCGAGGACGCCGTCGAGCCGCCAGAGGATCCTGTACTCGCCCAGATCGAGGGCGCATTGCGCGCGCTCGACCACGCGGTCACGCGCGTCGCCGTGGGTACCGATGTGAAGCACGTCATCGACGGTCTCGCCGCTGTGGAACCGGCGATCGTCTTCAACCTGACCGAGTCGTTCGACGGAAAGAGCGCGCTCGACTCGAACCTTGCCGCCCTGCTCAACCTTCTCGGGTATCGGTACACTGGATCGAGTCCGTCGGGGCTGGTCATGTGCGGCGACAAGAGCCTCGCGAAGAAGGTGCTCCGCTTCCATGAGATCCTCACCCCGCAGTTCGCCACGGTGTATCGCGGCGCGCTCGATCACGTCGGGGACCTCGGCTTTCCGCTGATCGTGAAGCCTCCGCAGGAAGACGCATCGATTGGCATCACCTCGAAGAGTGTCGTTCGCGACATTCGTGAGCTCTTCAATACGATGGACTCGCTGCAGCGGGAGTTTCAGTCGCCGGTGCTCGTCGAGGAGTTCATCGACGGCCGCGAGTTCTATGTCGGGATCCTTGGCAATTCGTCGCCGCTCGCGTTGCCGGTGATGGAGCTCGACTTCACCGGCTTTCCGGCGGACCGGCCAAAGGTCGCGAGCTGGGAAGCCAAGTGGGGAGACGGCGGCACCGGAGGCGCCGAAGAAAGCGGTGCCGAATTCGCTGGAACCAAGTCGGTTTTCCCGACGGACGTGTCGGCGCCATTGCTCGAGCGAATGCAGGCGGTCGCCATCGAGGCATTCAACGCACTCCGGCTTCGCGACTATGGTCGTGTCGACCTGCGCGTGACGCCGGATGAGCGGATCTTCGTCATCGAGGTGAACCCAAACTGCTATCTCGAGCGGACGGCCGAATTCTCACGAGCGGCGGAGAAGTCCGGCCTGGCGCACGACGCGCTGATCGGCAGGATCGTGGAGTTGGCACAGGGCCGCTACACACGGTGACCGAACGAAAGAAGCCGGCGCGATTGCGCCGGCTTCTTCGTGCTCGGAGAGCGAGAACTACTTCTTGCCCTTCTTCGCAGCCTTCTTCGCACCCTTCTTCGCGGCCTTCTTTGCGCCACCCTTCTTAGCTGCGCCCTTCTTCGCGGCGCCCTTCTTCGCGGCCTTCTTTGCAGCCTTTTTTGCGGCCATGGTAATCTCCAGTGAAGGAGGTAAACGCCCGATCGAACCCCCGGTGGTTCGTACGAGCCAGTGGTTGGACGCCGAAGCGCCTTCCCCACCGTGGCACGATCTCATGGTAAGACCGTGACATCATGCGGCGCCGACCTACACGGCGTCGCTCAAGCTTGTGAAGTTGAAGTCGCGCACCTTCATCGGCGGAACGACGACGGCCTGCCCTGGCCCTCCATCCTCGCTGGCACTCACGCGCACCGGCGTACCGAGCGCTTCGAGGTTGTTGAGCATGAAAATCGGCGAATCGTTGAACCGCAAGTTCTTTACCGCTTTGGTGACTTTGCCATTCTCGATAAGAAATGTACCATCGCGCGTCAGTCCCGTGAAGAGAATGGTGCGTTGATCGACCGGTCGAAGATACCAGAATCGTGTGACGAGCAGCCCTCGCTGCGTCGACGCGATCATCTCTTCGACCGACGACGAGCCGCCACTCATGCGAAATGAACCGCCGTTTGCGGTCGGCGCGACACCCGTCTTCTGCGCCCAGTAGCGATCGTAGAGCAACGTCTTCACGACGCCATTCTCGATGAAGACACTCTTCTGTGTCGGGAGGCCTTCGCCCGTAAATGGAGTGCCGGCTACGTCCGGGTCGAATGGATCCGACTCGATGGTGACGCGTTCGTCGACGATCTTCGTGCCGATCTTGTTTCCGCCGCCGGGCTTCGACATGAACGAGCGCCCTTCATCCGCGGCGCGGGCGTTGAACGCGAAGGCGAGAAACTGCACAAGATTCGCGGCGGCCGTCGGCTCGAAGACGACTGTGTAGCGCCCCGGCTCGATCGCCGACGGGTTCTTGGATGCTCGCGCTTTCTCCGCTGCCCGTGCACCGAGCGATGCGGCGTCGATGCGTGACCAGTCGTGGTGCGACGCGCCTGCCCAGCCAGAGCCTGAACCATCCGGCGTGCGAACGGTCGTCGTGAGAGCGGCGCCCGTAGAACGTGCGTACGCGAACAACCCATTGGTGTTCGCGACCGCCGTCGAGCCGGCACGCGTGTCGAGGTACCCCGTCGATACCAGTCCGCTCTGTTTCGCGGGCGCCGTGATGGCGCGAACCGATTCGGCGCGACCCTGCGGATCGAGCGCCGCCGTTGCCTCGCTCCAATTGCGGCCGGGCTGATACTGCTGTGGCGTGAGCTCGGGCAGAAACTCCGGGTCAGGCGGTGCCAGCTTCGCGAGCCGTTCCGCCGTTTCGACGGCGTGACGGAGTCCTGCGTCGTCGAGCGCATTGGTGGTGCTGGTTGCCGACCGATTTCCAACGTAGGCGGTAACCGTGACGCTCGTATCGTAGTTATCGCCGCCAGTGGACACCTGGTTCACGGCGAAGCGCGTGTTGCCTCGGCTGCCACTGCCAATGTTGATTCGCGCCGCCGATGCCGCGGTGACGAAGCCGAGTGCGCGCTTCGCGATCGCTTCACTCTCGTCGCGCGAGAGATACCGCGCGGACTCGAAGAGGGAACGAAGCTCGCTCACGCTTTCCGCCCGGTGTTGATGACGTTCACGTTGCGGAAGCGACTGGGCACGCATCCATGGCTCACCGCATTCGACTGGCTCGGTTGTCCCTTGCCATCGTTGAACGCGCCCCCAAGGAAGTAGCTCTTCTTGCCGCCGATCATGTCGAGCGAGCCCCAGAACTCGGGCGTGCGGAGCTGATACGCAACGTCCTTCAGCATGCCCACGATCTTGCCGCCCTTGATTTCGTAGGCGAGCTGGCCGCCGAACTGTGCGTTGTAGCGCTGCTGGTCGATCGAGAAGCTGCCGTCGCCCATGATGGCGATGCCTTTGTCGGTTGCCGCGACGAGATCCTCGAAGCTCAGATCCTTCTCGCCAGGCTGCAGCGACACATTCGGCATGCGCTGAAACTGCACGTCGGACCATGACTGGCTGTAGGAGCACCCGTGCGAGCGCGCCGTCCGTCCACTCTTGTTGTAGTAGTCGGACAACCAGAGCGCCTGCTCGCGCGTCGTCTGGTAGTCGACGAAGATTCCGTTCTTGATGATGTCGAAGGTCTCCGGCTTCACACCCTCGTCGTCCCATCCCACCGCGGACAGCGATCCTGGTTGATCGCGATCACCGCGGATGTTCATCAGTGCCGATCCGAACTTGAGCTTGCCGAGGACGGTCTCGGGTGGCGCGCAGAACGACGTGCCGGCGTAGTTCGCCTCGAAGCCCATCGCGCGATCGAGCTCGGTGGGGTGCGCAACCGATTCGTGGATCGTGAGCCACAGGTGGCTGGGGTGCAGCACGAGATCGTAGCGTCCGACCTCGACGGGCTTCGCGCTGATCTTTTCGACCGCTTCGGCCGCCCACTTGGGTGCGTTCTCGACGAGTCGCGCATCGCGCACGTGCTCATAGCCGCGACCCATTGGCGCAATCTCGTTCGAGGCGCGGGTCTGGAAATCGCTGCCGTCGGACGACACGGCCGTCGCGGTGAGTGAGGGCTGTGTGCGATAGATCGTCTGTACGATGTAGCTGCCGTCCGACGACGCGAAGGTCTTCTCCTCGCGCAAGAAGAACATGCTCGAGTTGACGAAGCGGGCTCCGCCTTTCATCGCCGCCGCGTTCGCACCCAACAGCAACGCCACCTTGTCCTCGATGGCAACGGTGAAGGGATCGATTTCGATTTGCGTCTTCCACGTGCCATTCGGCACGGGCGTGACGGGGGCGAGTGTCACGGGTCGTACGAGCGTGACGCTGTTCGCGCGCGCCTGCGCCGCGGCCTGCTTCGCGACGCGCGCCACCTCGTCGCGAGTGACATCGCGGCTCGCCGCGAATCCCCACGCACCATTCACGAGTGCACGAACACCAAAACCCTGCGTGTCATTGTCGACCAAGCCCTGGACGCGCTGTTCACGGGTGAAGAGCGCTTGCGTGCGATTGCGAGCGAAGCGGACGTCCGCGTACGTGGCACCGGCCGCGCGTGCTGCATCGAGGGCGACGTGCGCGAGGTCTTTTGTGTCGGGCTCGGCGTGCCGCGACGAAGCGGCCGACCAGGTTGCCGCGCGGGCAACGTGGGGCACTGCGACGAGTGCAGTGACCGCCGCGGCGGCCGTTGATGTCGTCTTGACGAACTCTCTGCGGGAAGAACCCACGCAATACCCTGAGCACTCGTGACTGCGATGCGCCGATCGGACGACGACGCAATACTACGCACAATACTAATGTGCAACTTGCGCGAATATAGGAACGAGTGAAAACGCACGCAATAGTGAAAGAAGCGATCTCGACGCATCGTGATCTGGCGCACGTTTCGTACGCACCAAAAGTCGCGCGCACTTCCCACACTGGTGGTGAGTGGCGAGTTTTCTCCTCGAACTCATTGAACGAGAGAGGCATCGTGAGAGCGTTGGTGAAGATGACCGCTGCGGCTGGATTCGAGCTGCGTGACGTCGCGCAGCCGTCGATTCGCGATGATGAAGTGCTCATCAAGGTGCGACGCGCAGGCGTGTGCGGAACCGACGTGCATCTCTATGACTGGGATGCCTGGGCACAGGGCCGCTGCCGTCCGCCATTCACCGTTGGTCACGAGTTCGCCGGCGACGTCGTGCAGGTCGGCTCGCTCGTCTCCGATGTCCGCGAGGGCGATCGCGTCACCGCGGAAGGACATATCGTGTGCGGCCGCTGTCACCTCTGCCGCACCGGCAACGCGCATGTCTGCCCCAACACGAAGATCATCGGCGTCGATCGCGACGGGTGCTTCGCGGACTTCATCGCGATGCCGTCGTCCAACGTGTGGCATCTCGACGATTCCGTTCCGTACGAAATCGGTGGCATTCACGATCCCATGGGCAACGCGTTTCACACCGCGCTCGTCGGCACGGAGATGTCTGGCAAGACGGTACTGGTGACGGGGTGCGGGCCGATCGGGATTTTTGCCGTCGGCATCTGCAAGGCGGCGGGTGCGTCGCGCATCATCGCGAGCGACGTGAACGCCACTCGATTGGCGCTCGCCTCGACGATGGGCGCCCACGATGCGGTCACGCCGCAGCAGGCGGAGGACGCGGTGCGCGCCGCTACGAAGGGACTCGGTGTCGACGTGGTCCTCGAGATGTCGGGAGTACCTGCAGCCATCCATCAAGCGTTCGCGCTCGTGCGCGTTGGCGGCCGCGTGCAGATGCTCGGCATTCCGGCGCGACCAATGGATGTCGACTTCGCCACGGAGATCATTTTCAAGGGAATCACGGTGTACGGCGTCGTCGGGCGCCGCATGTACGACACGTGGATCCAGATGACACAGTTCCTTCGTTCGGGGCAGTTCGATCCCACGCCGGTGATCACGCATCGCTTTCCACTCGAGCAGTTCGACGATGCGATCGCGGCGATCAAGGGTGGGTCGGCCGGCAAAGTTGTCTTTGAGGTTTCGTGATCCCTTCCTCGGCAACTGCTCGAACGCGGATTGGGCGGATGGAGCGGATCAGATCTGATCTGCCGAATCCGCCCAATCCGCGTTCTTCAGTTGCGGTTTTCACAAATACTCATGTCCATCAACTCTGATTTCGAAGCCGGACTTAAGCAGCGACTGCAGCAACTGCGCGACGATCGCGTCTACAAGCGACTCAACTATCTCGACTCGCCGCAGGCGGCGCGCGTGCAGATGGAGGGGCGCGGTGAAGTTCTGATTCTCTCATCGAACAACTACCTGGGCCTCTCCGCCGAGCCCTCGGTCATCGACGCGGGCATTGAAGGGCTGCGAAAGTACGGCGCCGGCACAGGAAGCGTTCGATTCATCTGTGGAACCTTCACGATCCATCGCGAGGTCGAGGCCGCGCTGGCGCGGTTCGTCGGTACCGAGGCATCCATGTCCTTCGTCTCCGCGTGGAACGCGAACGAGGGGTTGACCGCGACGGTACTCGAGGACGGCGACTTCGTATGCTCCGACGCGCTGAATCATGCATCGATCATCGACTCCATTCGACTCGCCAAGGCGATCACGAAGTGCCAGACCGCGGTCTACAAGCATGCGGACATGGACGATCTTCGATCGAAGCTCGAGGGAGCCAAGGGTGCGAAGCGCCGCATGGTGTGGAGTGATGGCATCTTCTCGATGGAGGGATCGATCGCACCGCTTCCCGACCTCGTGCAGATCTGTCGGGACCATGACGCCATCCTCGTCATCGATGATTCACACGCGACGGGTGTGCTGGGCCAAACGGGACGTGGAGTCGCCGAGCACTACGGAATGCTCGGGGAGATCGACATCATCACCTCGACACTTGGCAAGGCATTGGGTGGCGCCGCCGGCGGCTTCGTTGCCGGCTCGGCGGCGTTGTGCGATTACCTCACCCAGCGCTCACGCCCGCAGTTGTTCTCCAACGCGTTGCCGCCGACTGTGGCCGCGAGCGCATTGGCGGCGGTCGAGTTCATCGAGGCACATCCGGAGCGTGTCCAGCAGTTGCGTGACAACGCCGCGTATTTCCGCGGGCAGATCATCGAGGCGGGATTCAAGCCGCTGGCCGGCGAGACCCCAATCATTCCGATCATCGTCGGCGAGACGGCAGCCGCTATCCAGATGAGCGACATGCTACTGGACGAAGGCGTGTTCGCGACGGGGTTTGGATTCCCCGTGGTACCGAAGGGCGAAGCGAGGGTGCGTTGTCAGGTATCGGCGGCACATTCGCGCTCGGACCTCGACGAGGTGGTGGCAGCGTTCGTCCGCGTCGGGCGCAAGCTGCAGCTGATCTAGCAGACCGATGGCGAACGGATAGCGGACAGCGGCGTGCGCTTCTATAGTAGTTAGTGACCCAGCGGGCGGCGTCTTCGTCCGAAGCATGAGCCCGAGCGCCGGCGGTCGGGCCCCGCTCTCTTCTCTCGAGGTTTGTGTTTATGCGACTCCTCCGCGTCCTGACTGTGGCTGTTGGTCTCGCCACCCTGTTGTCCCAGCCCAGCGCTGCGCAGGGTGACAGGCTCTTCAAGGACTCGTGGTTCTGGGGCATCAAGGGTGGCGGCTTGCTCTATTCGTCGGAGGTCGCGACGAATGCGAGCGCGCCGGTGATCGGCGGCGAATGGTTGATCACGCGGTCCACCGGCGGCCTCTACCTGAGCTTCGACCAGGCATTCTTCACGACGCAGGGCGGGTACCTCGATCGCGACCCGGACAGCACGCGTGCGTTCATTAGAAAAGTCGACCTGGAGAACCTGCGTCGATTCACCATTGCCGGGATGGTCTTCCCCGCGCAGTCTCGCACGCTGCACCCCTACGTCGGATTCGGACTCACACTGAATCAGATCGCGAGCGCGGCGCTGGCGGGCCCGATCGCGACCTCGCGCTTCGGCATTGCGCAAGACAGCATTCAGGCTCGCAAGGCGGCCTTCTCACCGATTCTGATGGGCGGAGCGCAGTATCGTCTCCCACGCGCGTCGGTCTTTGCGCAGGTGTCGGCGTCACCGTCGCAGCGCTCATTCTTTCTATCGAGCAGCGGCTCCACGTCGGTGAACCTGTCCCTGGAAGTCGGCGCGCGATACAACGTGGGGAGTGCGATCGACCGCCAGCGATAAGAATGGAACAGCAATTAACCACGGAGGACACGGAGGACTGCGTGAGTGCGGTCCTCCGTTTTTCTCTGTGTCCTCTGTGTCCTCTGTGGTAAAAAGCAGCTCAGTTACTTGTCGTCATTGGCTCGCGACCAGGGGCGACGCGGAAAATGCCTCGGCGTCGCGGAGACGAACGGATCTTCCTTCACAAAGAATCGCAGCGGCCACTCGGCGGCTTTGCTGATTCCGATCCGCGGCGTTACGACGACCTGTGCGTCGTCGATCGACTCGCCGGCGCGAATGATCACCGGGCCTGTCCGCAGCGACGTCCCGCTCATGGTCCCGTCGATGCCCATCGCGAGGCATAGCTTTCCGGGCCCGTTGGTCAGGTCACGATCGGTCCGAACGCGCGGGCGACGCCGCCGCATCAACTCCACACCCTGGATCGGCGCGACCGCGCGAACGAGTACGGCACTTCCATGGCCCGCCTCGCGCGTAACTGCGTTGACGCACCAGTACATGCCGTAGATGAGGTAGACGTATGCCGCTCCGGGTGGCCCGAACAAGTGCGCCGTTCGGCGCGTGAGCCCCGCAGCCGCGTGGCATGCAGGGTCCTCGGGCCCGGTATACGCCTCCGTCTCGACGATCCGCGCGCGCGTCATACCGTCTGGCGTCGTACACTCGAGCACCGCGCCAAGTAGTTCGCGCGCGACGATCTCCGTTGGACGGTCATAGAAGCACTTCGGGAGTGGCGCGCGCAAACGAGAACGCCGCGCAGTGTGCGCGGCGTCTCGTGTGCCTCGTTCGATTCCGCCGCTCATTTCTTCGCGGTTGCCTTCTTCGCAACAGGCGGCTTTTTCGTCGCGGGCGCGGGTGGAGTCTTTGCCTTGGACTTCACCGGCGCGTGCTTTTCGGGAGCAGCTTTCGCGACGGCCACCTTGGCGGGCGCCGCTTTCTTCGCGGCGGCCTTCTTGGCGGCGACTTTCGACACCGGCGTCTTGACGGCCGTTGTCTTGGTCACGGCTTCCTTGGCGACGGCCCCCTTGATCGCCGGTTCCTTCGCGGGCGCGGCTGGCTGGACCGGCGCCGCTGCGGGTGCTTCGGCGACGGATGCGACCGGTGCCGAGGACGGAGCTGCGGGAGCAGGAGGTGCGACTGGCGGCGCCGCAACCGCTGGCGTCGTAACGGCGGGCGCCGCCACACTCGCGCTCGAGGATGGCCCCACCACCCCAATGCTCAGCAGATCTGCTGGAGGCGCAGCCGGACGTCCGGAACGACCTCTCGGCCCACTGACACCACGCGGACCCATTCCACGCTGCACTGGCGGCGCCGCAACCGGTGCCGGCGCGTTCGTGATCGCCGTTTTCGCGAGCTGATCGGCGACCGACTCCGCTTCCGCCACGCGGGCGATCTCGAAGTCGTCGCCGCGACGACGAAGGTCGATGACGTCGTTGTCATGCGCATCCTTGAGAATGCGCGGAAAGTTCCGATCGCTCAGGCTCTCGCTATCGCGACCGAGGAGTTCGCGCGCCTTGGCTCGCACGACACTCGCGCGAACGGCGGCGTCACCCGACACGAGGTCCTTCACCGTGCGCCGAAGCAGGTCGAACGCCTCATCCCGGGTCAGACGCTCACCCGTGAGGCCGATCGGATCGGCGGCGACGGGTACTGGTTCTGTGCGCTCGGGCCGCGGCGTCCGATCGGGGCGCGGGCCGCGATCTGAACGCGGTGCCGGCGGCGGAGCCGAGACGGATGCGTTGATCGGCGGAGCCGCCGGCGCGAGCGTGGAAACCGGTGCGAGCGTCGCGACAGGCGTGGGCACCGCTGTGGTGCTCGCGACGGCCTGCTCTTCACCATCGAGACCAGCCTCGGTGGGCTTGTCGCTGCGCGGGCGATCATCCCGATCGCGTCCACGGCCGCGGCGACCGCGGCGTCCGCGGCTGGGACCCTTCTTCTCTTCCCCGGCAATCGCGGGCACCTCTGTGCGCGCTGCCTCATCGGCTGCCGCATTCTCCGCGTCACGCGCGTCGCCCTTGGCGCCGCTCGGTAGACCGATTTCGAGTTGGCCATTCTCGAGCTTCGTGGCGGACAGCAAGCCGCGCTGCACCGCATCCTGGACGAAGCGGGAGAACTTGGCCATGCCGAGATCCTTCTCATCGAACGAACTGTCGATTTCCTGCATGACCTGCTTGAGGCGGTCGGACCGCATGACGTCGCCGTTGCGCTTCATGCGGTTGACCGACTCGGTAACGAGCTCCCACGGGTCCCACTTCTTCGCGGGCTCGTCCTCGTTGTTCTTCACCAGGCCGGCGAGTGCATTGTAGCTGTAGTACTCGTCGCAGTTCATCACGAGCAGATCGCTCGACGACTCGCGAATACCGACGCCGATGACGTACTTGCCGTATTCCTTGAGCTTCATGACGAGCGACGCGAAATCGCTGTCGCCGGACAACAGGATGTACGTGCCGATCTCGGGACGCGTGAAGACGAGTTCCATGGCATCGACCGCGAGGCGGATGTCGGTGGCATTCTTCTTCGACGACCCGTAGGCCGGCGCCATGATCATGTCGATCGACGATTCGGCCAACGGGACGATGTACTGTGGGTAGCGGCGCCAGTCGGCGTAGGCGCGCTGCACCGCGACCTTGCCCTTGATGATATCGGAGCCGAGCAGGGTGCGAAGCTCTTTCCCGAGGTCGGAGCGGATACCCATCGTGACATTGTCGAAGTCGATGAGCAGCGCTGCGTTCGGGGCGTGCATTGGTGGTGCGTAGCTGGGCCCCGACATGTGAGGTGCGGTGGCCTGCGGGCCGCGGTGGATGAGCGCTGCGCCGGTGCGCGACGACACATTCCGCGAATTGCGTGGGTTCATTCGATCTCTTGCGTCATTCGACGCATGGCGTGTGAGCGGACGTGCCTGTGTAGAGTCGGCAGCGCCCGTGCTCGCATCGCAGCGGAACCAGGCGTGCCGTCTTTGGCCGCCGGTCCAAGCGTGGAGCGATTGTTCGCGGTGCGGCGGTACACCGGCTCGCCCCACTGCACGGACGTGCAGTCAAACCAGGGCGGCACCGATCACCTCGTCACCGAAATTGATTGGTCACCCCTGTCGCCGCGGGCTCGCGAGCTCGCGCCAACCTGAATGGCCGTATGTAATGTACGGTGCTGTTGCCGGGAAAGACAGCGGACGGCCCGCTCGCTCGCGCTCGCTTGACGGGTGACGGCCCGCTCGCTGACGCGCGCTGGACGGGAACAGCGGACCCGCTACTCGCCCATTGCCTTGAAGATCACTCGCTTCGGCCGCTGGCCATCCCACTCGCCGTAGAAAACCCGTTGCCAGGGGCCGAGGTCCAGCGCGCCCTTCGTCACAGGGACAATGACCTCGTGACCCATCACGAGCGAGCGAAGGTGGGCTGCGGCGTTGTCTTCGCCGGTGCCGCGATTGTGCCGGTAGGCATCAGCGTCCCACGGCGCGATACGCGTGTCCAACCACTCGAGGATATCGGCCCACAGACCGGGTTCGTGGTCGTTCACGAACACCGACGCCGAGATGTGCATCGCCGACACGAGCACCATGCCGTCCTCGATCCCCGCGGCGGCCCGGCAGCGCTCGACGTCGTCCGTGATGTCGATGATCTCCTGACGTTTCGACGTCCTGAACGTGCGGTAGCTGGTGGCGGTACGCATGCTGATCGTTTCCTGGGCAGATGGAGGGTGGCGGAGCGGCTGTTGCCGTGGAGCGAGCAACGCGAGCGGGCTGTCAAACGAGCGAAGCGAGTGGTTCGTCCAGCGAGCGCCAGCGAGCGAGCCGTCCAACGAGCGTGAGCGAGTGGGCAGCAGAGGCTATGTTTCCGAAAGAAACCTCTCCCCGCCGCGCCCGTAAGGAGTGTCCGTGAAGCAGGTTGGCTTTCGCGCTCGTCTGTTCCTGATCCTGCTGGGCTTCGCTCTCATTCCGACGATTGTCCTTTCGGCGGCGTGGGAGCTTACGGTTGTCCGCGCGTTGCCCCTACTGGGGACACTTCCCGCTATGGAGCGGATCGCGCAAACGGGGAACCGGGCCGTAACGGCAGCACGCGCCGCACCGCTGGATGATGGGCAGCGTGCGGCGCTCAGCGAGCATCAACGGGCGCTTTCGGAAGGGCTGTTGCGTGCGAAGCAGTTGGAGTTTCTCTGGGCACATCGCGCACCGGTCGTGGCGGGCGCGGTGGCCCTCCTGGTTTCGATTCTTCTCACACTGGTCGCATCGCGAGTGGCGGGACATCTCAGTCGAAATCTCAGTCGCCCACTGAGTGAGTTGGTGGGCTGGACCGCGACGATTGAACGCGGCGAGCCGCTGCCCGAGGGCCCCCCGCGCCGCGGTGCCCCGGAGTTCGTGCTGCTGCGCAATCGCATGCGCGAGATGTCCATCGAGCTGCGTCTGGGACGCGCCCGCGCGTTGGAAGCAGAGCGCGCGACCGCACTCCGTGAATCAGCGCGGCAAGTCGCGCACGAACTCAAGAATCCGTTGACGCCGATTCGATTCGCGATCGCGCGGCTACGGCGCGAAGCACCGGAAAGCCTGGCAGAAACGATCGACGTACTCGAAACAGAGTCCCGCCGGCTCGAAGAAATGGCACGGAGCTTCGCACAATTCGGCCGCCTCCCCGAGGGCCCGCGCGCACAGGTCGATCTCGGCGAACTTGCGCGTTCGGTGTCGCGCAGCACGATCTCCTCCGGGCGAGCCCTCGACATCACCATCGACGAAGGCGTGCCGATGGTCCCCGGCCATGTCGATGCCCTCGGACGGGCGCTTACCAATGTGCTCTTGAATGCGGTGGAAGCCAGTTCGACCGATGCACCGCTCGCCGTCACGGTGCGGCGTGCGGAGCGCGGTGGGCGCGAGATGGTGGAGGTGGCCGTGCACGACGAGGGAACTGGCATTCCGGCGGCACGGCTCGATCGCATTTGGGAGCCGTACGTCACCCACAAGGCCGGTGGCACAGGGCTTGGGCTGGCGATCGTTCGCCAGACGCTCCTCGCGCACGATGGTGCCGTCGAGGTGGAAAGTGAACCAGGTCGCGGAACGACGCTCCGGCTGCTGCTGCCCGTGGATGCGCCGCCGCTCGATTCCAAAGGAGTGTCATGATGGTCAGCCCCATTCTCATTCCCGTCATTTTCGTGTCGTCGATTCCCATTATTGCGATCGGCTACCCGCTCGCGCGTGCGATCGCGTCGCGGCTCGAACGACAGCCAGTCGGCTCGGGAGTGCCGAGCGATGTCGCACTCCGGCTCGAACGTATGGAGCAGGCAATCGACACGATCGCCGTCGAGATCGAGCGGATCTCCGAAGGCCAGCGGTTCACCACCAAGCTGCTCTCCGACCGCGCCACTCCGGACGCCCCGTCCGGGGGCGAGCGGGGCTGACCACCCGTGTCCAGCGTACTGATTGTCGATGACGAACCGAACATCCGCAGGATGATCGGGGCGTTGCTCTCGAGCGAGGGGTACGAGGTGCGCGACGCCGCCGAGGGGGCAGTCGGTCTGGCGCGCGTTGCGGAGAGCTGCCCCGACGTCGTGCTGCTCGACCTGATGGTTCCCGGAGAGCTGGATGGGCTTGCGACGCTCGCGCGACTGCGGGAACTCGTGCCTGATGTTCCGGTGATCATGATGTCCGGCAAGGCAGGCCTGAGCGACGCCGTCCGCGCCACCAAGCTCGGCGCGTTCAACTTTCTCGAGAAGCCTCTGTCGCCCGAGGGCGTGTTGCTTGCGCTTGCCTCGGCGCTCGAGCTTCGTCGCGTTCGCCGCGAGGCGCGAACGCTCCGCGAGGATCTCGGGCTGGCCGGTCAGATGATCGGTGCCAGTGTGGCGATCGATCGCGTCCGCGCCCTGATCGCGCGCATCGCGCCGACCGATGCGCGGGTCCTCGTGACCGGAGAGTCGGGCACGGGGAAGGAACTCGTGGCGGCCGCGATTCATTTCGGGAGTGCGCGGCGTGACCGGCCATTCGTACGCGTCAACTGCGCCGCGATCCCGCGCGACCTCGTGGAAAGCGAGATGTTCGGCCACGAGAAGGGATCGTTCACCGGTGCGACCGATCGGCGCATCGGGAGATTCGAGCTCGCACACACGGGTACGCTTTTTCTCGACGAAGTGGGCGACCTCGGCCTCGAGGCGCAGGCGAAGCTGTTGCGGGCGATCGAAGCGCGGGAAATCGAGAGAGTCGGCGGCGCAAAACCAATCCGCGTCGACGTACGCATCGTGAGCGCGACCAATCGCGACCTCGCACGCTGCGTGTCCGACGGAACCTTTCGTGAGGATCTCCTCTTTCGCCTGAACGTGATTCCGATCGAGGTACCTCCGTTGCACGAGCGGCCGGACGACATCCCCGCGCTGGTGGCGCATTTCTCCGCCATGCATCACGCGCGAACCGGCCGTCGTGCACCGACGTGGACGGAGGGAGCGCTCGCCCTGCTCGTGGGCTACCGGTGGCCCGGCAACGTGCGTGAACTCGCGAACATCGTGGAACGTCTCGCCATCCTGCACGCCGGGTCGGATGTGGATGAGCGTCACGTCCGCGCCGTCCTTCCCGTCGATGGCGGGTCGCGCCGCCAGGAGGAACCGCTGCCCGATCCGGCGCTCCTCGATCAATCGCTTTCGGATACGCTCGATGCGCATGAACGCACACTGATCGTCCGCGCACTGTCCGCCGCCGGCGGAAACGTCGCCGAGGCGTCGCGACGACTGAAGACGGACCGCGCCAATCTTTACCGGCGGATGCGGCGCCTCAACATTCCGGTGGGCGATGAATAGCCCGTCGCGGCTCGCGATCCTCCTCGCGATCGTCGCGATCGGCACCACGCGCGCGGCGGGGGCACAGCAGCGCGACACGATCGCAGATCGGACCGTGCTGCCGCGCGACGTCGCGCGTGAAGTGGTCGCGCTGTTCAATGCGACGCGAGCGTTACGCGCGGTAGACCGGTTGGTGATCGATAGCGGCCGCACCGTCACCGGCGACGTCGCGGTGCTCAATGGCCCGGTGATCGTCGCGGGACATGTGACTGGCCGAGTCCTGGCGATCAATGCGGACGTGATCCTGCGGACGGGAGCACGCGTGGACGGCGATATTCTCGTTGTTGGCGGCGAGATCGAGGAAGCGAGTGGCGTGAGGATCGGTGGCGAGACGCGTGTGTACCACCCGCCGCTCCGATATTCACAGTCCGGCGACGAGCTGGTGGCGGAGTTGAATGGCACGGCCGACGAACAGTGGTGGAGGCGCCTCGAGCGACGCGGACGCAGCAACTTCAACAGCTTCGAGCTTGCCACGGCCGGCGTCTACAATCGGGTCGAAGGGTTGCCAGTGCGCATTGGTCCGGTGCTCTATCGCGATCAAGGCTGGGGCCACGTGCGTTTCGACGCGACGGCCATCGTCCGCACTGGCAGTAGTTTTTCAGGTCCGGAGCCGGACGTCGGCCACGATGTGCGTGGCGAAGTCCGAGTTGGACGCCGCTTCGGCGCGACACTGGGTGGGCGCCTGTTCGACGTGGTGGAGGGCGTGGAGCAGTGGCAGCTGAGCAACGCCGAAGTCGGGCTCGCGACGTTCATGTTTCACCGTGATTACCGCGACTATTTCGGCCGTCACGGCGGACGTATCTTCGGCGCATTGCGCGCCACCGAAAGCGCGGACCTGACGCTGAGCTACGGCGACGAGCGGTGGAACTCGCGTGTCGTGCGCGACCCGCTGACGATCTTCAAGAACGAGTTGCGCTGGCGCGACAATCCGTCGGTCGACGATGGACGCTTTCACGTCGCGAATCTCACGCTGCGCGTCGATACGCGAAACGACGTGTACAACCCATGGGCGGGCTGGTACCTGCTCGCTGATTACGAGCGCGGTACCGGGCAGATCGATCATCTCGGAGCCAGCTCCGTTGGGGTGCGTGCATCGACGGTCGGTCCCACGCGATATCAGCGCGCCTTCGTTGACGTCCGTCGCTACAACAGGCTCGGCCCCAGCAATGCGCTCAACCTGCGCGTCGTGATGGGAGGTTGGGTCAGTGGAGACGCGTTACCGTTGGAGCGGCGGTTGTCGATCGACGGACCTGGAACGGTGCCGGGCTTCGACTTTCGCGTCACCGGCGGAACGGATGTCGGCACGTGTGGCCTCGGGCCCGCCTTACCGGGTCGTCCCGCGCAGTGTGAACGGATTTCGCTTGCGCAGCTCGAGTATCGCAATGACATCCGCATTTCCTCGACGGCCGGTGCGCCGGGCGAGCGGCGCACGCGCTTTCGTGCGGATGGCGCCTGGGTGTTTTTCGCGGATGCGGGACGCGGGTGGACGGTGAACGCCCCGGGGAGTCCTCTGAACATCGGCCGGCACGACCTTCCGCCGCTCTCCTCGTATCGAACCGACATCGGTGGCGGGCTGGATTTCGACCAGATCGGGATCTACCTCGCAAAGGCGATTTCGGTACCGACGGAGGACCTCAACGTCTTCTTCCGCGTTCGGCACCGCTTCTAGCGATGATTGGAGCTGGCCGGACACTCGCGCTGCTCTGGGGTTGCCTGCTCTCCGTTGCCTCGGCAGCCGGGGCACAATCCAGGCGTCCAGCCCTTTCCATCGAGCCACCGGGAGCAGGCAGTTCGGGCGCGCTCGTTTCGGCGACCAGTCTCTTTGCGGACCAGTCGATGCGCGACCTGCTTCGCAGCGGCTTCCCGGCGTCGTTGCACTACCGGTTGGAGCTGTGGCGCGCAGGCGGATTGTTCAATGACCTCGAGTCGAAGGTGGAGTGGGAAGTCATCGTCCAGTACGATCCCTCCGCGCAACGCTACCTCGTTGCACGGCGGCAGGGCGGCAAGCTCGAAGAGGTCGGGACCTTTGCCACGCTCTCGACGGCACAGTCGGTGATCGAGCGGCCAGCGCGGATCATGTTGATCCCCGAGCGGGCCGGGTCACGGTACTACTACATTCTCGTGCTGGACATCGAGGCGCTGTCGGTGAGCGACATGGATCAACTCGAGCGCTGGCTGCGCGGCGTGAAGGGAGGAACCGCGGCGTCGGCCGTTGGAAACGGAATGCGAACGCTCATGCTGCGGATGCTCGGTGGGGAGAACAAGCATCTCTCGGCGCGCAGCGAGTTCTTTGTCGCCGAGAAGTAGAGACTGCAGAATGTCATCCCGAGCGAAGTCGAGGGATCTGCACGTGCCGCCTGTGTACGTGGTGCAGACCCGCTCGACTCGCTGCGCTCGCTCGGGGTGACAGCCTTGAAACTAGAGGCACGAAGCAAGAATGCGTTTTCTTCAAAGAGTCCATGGCGAGATCCTACTCTCGCGCCCTCACTGAAGAAATCAAAGTTTTCTTCCGTTGAAATCCGCTCAATCCGCGTTCAATGTGCCGGCGCGCCACTGCATGGCGGCACAGACTGCTCGGCCATTGCGCGCCGACAACAAAAAAGACAGCTATTCAATCGCTGTCCCTATCGGTTCCACTCGGCGCGCATCGGGATGCACTCGATGCTCCAGCGCCTCGAGTTGATGGAGAATCGCGTCACCGTAGAACGTCTTGATATAGCGGGCCTGCGTTTGCGTGAGACGCCGAACCGCCCAAGAGAGATGCACGAAGTGCGGCTCGACGGGATGCGTCAGCGGGTGCATGCCGATTTCGTGCGGCAGTCGATTCCCCTTGCGCGTATTGCACGGGGAACAGGCGGTCACGACGTTCGTCCATTCGTTCTTGCCGCCGCGCGACATGGGGATGACGTGGTCGCGGGTCAGTGACTCGCGCGGACGCAGTTCCATGACCGGGCGACCGCAGTACTGGCAGCGATAGTGATCGCGGGCGAACAGGAATGTGTTCGTCACCTGCCGCCGAAAACGGCGCGGCACGTGGATGAACTTCGTGAGCCTGATGACTTGCGGACGCGGCATAGAGAGCCGTTCAGATCGGACCAGCCGGTCTGTCTCGGCCTCGATGATCTCCGCCTTCCCGTCGATGACGAGGCGGAGCGCCCGACGCATGGGGACCATGGTCAGGGGTTCGAACGACGCGTTCAGTGCCAGGCATCCGACGATCAATCGTCCCTCCGGCGTTCTTACCGAAGTTACGGTGCTGCCGGAGTGCATACAAGTGAATAGCCGAAGATCGCTATGGCGCCGCGAGCCACTCCTGAAGGCGATCCGCACTTTCCTGCACGCGACGCGGCAGCCCGTGGTCCTCGTCGACCAGCATTCCGTTGCGAACGAGGACCCTTCCCGCGACGACGGTGAGCGACGCCTGCGTCCCAGCAAGCCCGAAGATCGCCGCGGCAATTGGATCATGAACAGGTGCACGGTGTGCAGGCAGCGGGAACGCGGTGAGGTCTGCGGCCTTGCCGACGTCGAGGGTGCCGATCTCGTTCTCGAGCCCCAGCGCCGTGGCGCCACCGAGGGTTGCGAGCCGGAGGGCACTCGCGGAGGTCACAGCACCGTGGTGCAGTTCGCGCGCATTCGCGACGAGCGCGGCGAGGCGTGCCTCGTCGAGGAGATCCATGCGATCGTTGCTGGCCACGGAATCCGTGCCGAGTCCAACACGGACCGATGCGCGCAAAAGCGCGGCAAGCGGTGCGATCCCATGACCAAGCTTGGCGTTCGAAGCGGGACAGTGCGCGACTGCGGCGTCGTGCGCCTGGATTGCCGCGATGTCTTCGGCGTCAACCCGCACGCAATGAATCAACAACGGATGAAGCTCGAGTATCCCCAGGTCATCGAGGAGTGCGATCGGTGTCCGTGCGCGCGCTGGCGTCTCGATGCCACGGGCACTCAGTGCCGTCGCAAACGCTCCACGCCCCTCGGTGACAAGTGCGGATTCGAGGTCACTCTCCGCGATGTGGACGGCGATCGGAAGGCGCATCGTCCGCGCAAACGCGCCGGTGGCGCGAAAGAGCGCATCGGAGACCGTGTAGGGTGCATGCGGAGATACGCCCACGCGTACGAGCGCGGTCGCGCGCGTGAGCATCTCGGTCACGCGGGCTTCAAGTCCCGCGATGGCCTCGGCGCACTGTGCGGGGTCGGGGCCGAACACCTCGCGATAGCAGATGCCCCGCACGCCACGCTCGAGCATCGCATCGAACCCCGCTCCGGTATCACCCGTATCTGCAAACGTCGTAATGCCCGAGCGCAGCCCTTCTTCGACGCCCAGTCGCGCAGCATCCAACAGCATACGTGGCGACATCACGGCACGGCGCGCAAAGGTGAGGCGCAGAATCCATTCACGGAATGCCAGGCCGTCGAGGAAACCGCGCATCGCGGTGAGTTCGAGGTGGCAGTGGGTGTTCACCAGGCCGGGCATCAACAGCGCCTCGCCGAGGTCGACGTCCTCTCCTCCTTCGGGCGCCGTTGCGCGCGGACCTCGGTAGACGATGCGTCCCTGCTCCTCCACGACCGTTCCGTCCGGAATGGGCGCAACCGAAACAGGGCAGACCCATCGTGCGTGGTACCGGACCATCAGAAGGTCGCGCCGGTACGAGACCCGTGACGCGCCGGATCGTAGAGCGCATCGTCCGCAACGCCGAGGCTTCTCGTCAGCGCGAGTGGAACGAGGATGTTGCCGACCTGGTCGCGCCGGTGGCCATCGGATCCGAGCGAGAGGCGCACGCCAGACTGCGCCGCGCGTTGCACCAGACGGTCGTGCGGCTGATAGCGCGCGGATACCTCGAACGCGATGCCCGCCGCGAGCAGCGCTTTTACCGCACGTTCCTCGAGCGCCTCGGTCCACAGCTCGTGAGGATCCAAGCTTCGCAGTGGAAGTGGAACGAGGGTCGGATGCGCGAGCACGTCGACGGGCATTTCGAGGGCCAGCGCCTCGATCGATGCGACCTGCGCTTGCATGTAGGTCGCCACCGATACGCCGTGCGGAAGCGTCGTCGAGAACGAACGGAAGAAGGTGCCGTCGCGAAGACGAATGGAGTGCAACGACCCAATGCGGTGAGTGAAGCGCCGAACGACATGCTCTGGCAGTTCGCGCCACAACCGGTCGTGCCAGCAGAACTCTCCCCCGCGCAGGACATCATGCTGCTCCAGATCGTCCAGATACGCCTCGATGGCCGCGATGGAGTCGACGGTCGTGGGCGCATCGCGCGAGATGTGATCGGAGACGGACACCCGCACACCAAGTTCTACTCCACGCGCCGCGACCTCGTGCACGGTCATCACTCCGTCCGAGTGAGTCGAGTGCGCGTGGCAGTCCGTGGGCAACCAGCTCATCGCGGCGGTGGGATTCGAAATGGGTTCGTATCCCGACGGGCGCGATTCGTATCCACCGCGGGACGGGACGTGTCGCGCGGAGGACGCGTGGTGTCGCGCGGCGGGTTGATGCGGGGGATCGGCGTCGCGCCAGGTGTCAATCGCTGTGGACGGGAAAACACCGTCGAATCAGGTATGCGCGGCCGCGTCGTGTCCGGAGTGGGCGCCACCGGATATGGCGACGTCGTGGGGGGCCGGGTGGTCGCGCCGAATCCCGTGTCCGGGAATTGCACCACGGGAGGTGTGCACGTCTGCGAGGGATCTGTACCGGCGATGAAATACTCCGTGGCTTGTGCGCACCCCGTTGTCCAAAGCAACCCCGATACGGGATCGATTTGCCGTACGACAATTCCATCGGGGCGTGGCCAGTCAGGCGGCGCCGGCTTGCGGCGATACACCTCGCGCATGAAGGCGGTCCACGCGGGCGCGGCGAGCACGCCACCCTGCGCATTGCCCTTGATCTTCTGCGGTTTGTCGAGCCCCATCCAGACGCCGGCCACGAGGTCGGAGGTGTATCCGATGAACCACACGTCCGCCCCGTCGTTCGTCGTTCCCGTCTTGCCGCCTGCGGGATAGTTGAACAGGCTGCCGACCGAACCTGCCGCCGTGCCGCGACGGATCACGTCCTTCATCATGCTGACCATGATCCACGCCTCCTCCGGCGACATGACGGGCACACGATTGACGGTGGGCTCCCAGAGCACGTCACCCTTCGCGTTCTCGACGCGGATGATCGGCGTCGGGCTCGCGCGCGTGCCGAGCGTCGCGAAGGCCGAATAGGCAGCAATCATCTCGATGGGATAGACGTCCGCCGCACCGATGCTGATCGACGGATAGGGGGGAATGGGAGTCGTCAGCCCGAACTTCCGCGCCATGTCGATGACGCTCTGTGGACCGAGCTCCATGCCCACCTTGATGGCGATGATGTTGCGCGACTGGTAGAGACCGCGACGCATCGGCATCGGACCTTCGAACTTGCCGTCGTAGTTCTGCGGAGTCCAGTCGCTTCCATCTGCCTGCGGAACGGTGACCGGCGAATCGTCGACAATGTAGGACGGCGGCTTCCCGTTCTGTACCGCGTCCGCATAGACCACCGGCTTGAAGGTGGATCCGGGCTGCCGAAGCGCCTGAATGGCACGATTGAACTTGGAGTCGTCGAAGTCACGTCCGCCGACCAACGCGCGAACGGCGCCGGTACGCGGATCCATCGCGATGAACGAGCCCTGGAGGTACGGAGAATTCGCGGCAGCCGCCTCCCCTGCTCGCTCCGCCGCGCGCGACAGATACGACTCGAATGAGACATGTGTGTAATTGCCGAACTTCCCGGATTCGATCGCGCGCATCTGGTTCTCGAGCGCTCGTTCCGCGGCGGACTGGAGGTCGACATCGAGCGTCGTGAAGACCTTGAGTCCCTGCTCGTACAGCTTCTGCCCGAACTGGGTCTCGAGTTGCTGCCGAACCCACTCCACGAAGTATGGGGCGACATCTCCCGCTTCAGACTTGCGCGCGAGCTGCAGGGGATAGGCCTTCGCGAGACTCGCGTCGGCGTCGCTGATGGCACCCTGCGAGCGCATGACCTCGATGACGGTATTGCGGCGCTGAATCGCGCGCTCGGGAAACCGGCGGGGATTATATCGTTCCGGTGCCTTTGGAAGGCCGGCGAGAAGCGCCGCCTCGGGAAGGTTGATGTCGCGCGCAGACTTGCCGAAGTACCGCTGGGCCGCGGTTTCGACGCCGAATGCGCCATTGCCCAACGAGATCTGATTCATGTAGAGCTCGAGGATCTTGTCCTTCGAGTACTTGGCTTCGATCGCGCGGGCGACCTTCATCTCCTTCAGCTTACGTACGAGCGATTTTTCACGCGACAACCGCTCGGGAAAGATGTTGCGCGCGAGCTGCATCGTGATCGTCGAGAAGCCCTCGGCAAAGCTCCGGACCTTGATGTCCGCCCAGAGCGCGCCCGGAATGCGTAGAAAGTCCACGCCTTTGTGCGAATAGAAGCGCTTGTCTTCATTCTGGACCACGGCGTTTTTCAGGATCTCGGGAATCTGGCCGATCTTGAGCAGCGTGCGCCGCTCGAGGCCGAGCTCGGCGACGAATCGCCCATCGGCAGCATAGAGCTTCGAGGTCTGCCGAGGTTGATACTCGTCGAGTACTTCGACCGATGGACACGCGCCCGCTCGACAGACCAGCGCCCAGCTCGCGTACCCGAAACCTGCTCCGAACGAAACGAGAAAAGTCAGCGCCACGGCAAGCCCGCGGGACAAACGCGGGTTCTTGCGGCGGAAATTCTTCGAGAACGGGAAATCCATGAGGGAACGTTAACGCTCGGCGAGGGGGCTGACCAACGTGCCAGCTGACACGAGTGTTCACCTCTGTCTAGTTTTGTGCCATGGACACGACAGGCGTACTCGAAGAGCTGGAGTGGCGGGGGCTGGTCTATCAGCGTACCGAGGGGGTGGCCGACCTCCTTTCGAAGGAGGGAGCGTCCGCATACATCGGATTCGACCCCACGGGAAGCAGCCTGCACGTGGGCAGCCTCCTGGTCATCATGATTCTCGTGCATCTGCAGCGCCATGGGCATCGCCCGGTCGCGCTCGTTGGTGGCGGCACGGGCATGATTGGCGATCCCAGCGGGAAAACCGTTGAACGCCAGCTGCTCACACCGGAAATCGTTGCGGCGAACACGGCTGCTATTCGGGCACAGCTCGAGCGCTTTCTCGACTTCGACGGACCGAGCGCCGCGCGCATGCGTGACAACGCCGCGTGGCTGACGCCGCTCGGCATGGTGGAGTTTCTCCGTGATACGGGAAAGCACTTCACCGTGAACTACATGCTCCAGAAGGATTCCGTCCGCTCGCGGATGGACGCCGGCATTTCGTTCACTGAGTTCTCGTACATGCTGCTCCAGGCGTACGATTTCCTCGAGTTGCGCCGGAGGGATGGTGTGACGCTCCAGCTTGGCGGAAGCGACCAATGGGGCAATATCACAGCGGGGATCGAGTTGATTCGCCGCGTGGACGGCGTGGAAGCCCACGGATTGACCATTCCACTCGTGACCAGCTCGACGGGCGCGAAGTTCGGAAAGACGGAGGCGGGCGCCGTGTGGCTGGACGCCGAGCGGACATCGCCGTACGCGTTCTACCAGTTCTGGCTCGCGACGGAAGACCGGGACGTGGGCCGGTATCTCCGCTTCTTCACGCTGTTGGACCGGCCTGAGATCGAAGCACTCGAGGCCGGGGCGATCGCGGCTCCGGAACAGCGCATCGCCCAGCGTGCGCTGGCGCGGGACGTCACGCGTCGCGTGCACGGAGACGTCGCGCTTCAGGCTGCGGAACAGGTGTCCGGTTTCTTTTTCGGCGGGTTGGATCCGAATGAGTTGACGGAGGCCGCGTTCGCGATCTTGAGAGCTGATTCGCCGTTCGCAGACGTGTCGGCGTCGGCAATCACCAGCGACGCGGATAGCGGTGCCTTCGACGTGCTCAAGCTGCTGACGGCCTCCGGCCTGGCTGCGTCGAACGGCGCCGCGAAGCGACTGCTGGAGCAAGGCGGAGTTTCCGTCAACAAGCGCAAGGTGGCGGCGTCGGAGCGCAGCATCGCGCGCGACGCTGCGCTGTTGGCGGGCGGACACATCGTGATTGGCAAGGGAAAGCGCGATCACGCGCTGCTGCGAGTTGCGTTCACCGAACCCAACGATGCCGTGGTCTGATTGAGCTTCGGCTTCAGTTGACGGTAGTCGCCGGGCCGCGCTAAACTTCGTTGGCGCGCAGGACGCCCCCCGTCCGCGGGAAGGACCGAGTCCACCTGGGCAGTCAGCGCACGACAACGGTTCACGCGAACCTCCTTTCGCCCGACGAATGCGGACCCCGGGCACTCTTCAAGGAGGCTCGTCATGCCCGTTCGTCACCTTCCCGACCGTCCTGATGTAGAGCAACTCCGGCATCAGGCCAAAGACCTGCTGAGGGAGTTCCGCGGGGGAAACCCGGCTGCAATCGCCGATTTCGCTGACCATCATCCAGAGCGAATCGCTGCCGCGACCGCAAAGCTCGCCGACGCGCAGTTGGTGCTTGCCCGCAGCTATCAGTGCTCGAGCTGGCCGCTGCTCGTGGGCGTCTGTCATGCGATCGCCTCGATGACATGCGAGGACTTTGCTGCGCTTCGCGAGGTTGTAACGGCACATCCGTCGCTGCTCGGACGGCCGACAGATTCAGCTCAGTTCGGATGGCGTGTCGCGGTGACGCACGCGGCGCAGGAGGCGATGGTCCTGATCATTGAGAGACTCAGCCGGAACGGTTTCAGGAACTTCGACGCGGTCGTAGCGGACCGCGAACAGCGCCACTGGCTTGACACCGTTCGCGTACTCGGAAGGCTCGGCGCTCGATTCCCGCGCGACGCGATCGGCGGCGCTTTGGAAGTGCTCGATGGTTCCAACATCGCGTTCATGGTGGAGATTGCCGGCGATATCAGGGACGAGAACGGCGAATGGCGGTCGCGAGCTGCCCTCACGCTCGAGACGTATGCACGAAATCCCGCTGGCAAACACCGTATTCTCGAGACGATGGTCGATCAGGGCATTCCCTTTCCTGACACTCCCACGATGGCGGTTCATCGAGGGCGGCTCGACCTGCTCGAGCAGCATCTCGTTCGCGATTCTCGTTTACTCGTGCGGACGTTCGCGCACTGCGACATCTGGCCCTCGGACCTGGGCTGTCACGCGGATGAATCGCTGGCGCTGCATGGAGTGCCGCTGGCCGGCGCGACACTCTTGCACATGGCTGTGGACTACGAGGAGATCGATGTCGTGCGCTGGCTGCTCGACCACGGCATGGACGTGAATGTCCGTGCCGATGTCGATGCGGACGGCTTTGGTGGGCACACGCCGCTCTTCAACTGTGTGATCACGTGGAACGCAGGCCACCGCGATACGTCGATCACCACGTTCCTGCTCGACCGCGGTGCGGACCCGAACGCCATGGCGTCCATTCGGAAGGGGCTGGCCTTCGCGAAGGACCCCTCCGTCCACGAATACCGAGACGTAACGCCGGTGGAACTCGCGCGCCGATTCCATGAGCCGTCGTATGTCCACAAACCATCGGTCAAGATCATCGAGGAGCGCGGCGGACGCGCGGGTGAACGCGTTAACTGAGTAGTGGAGCGTTGCGCCACTATTGATAGCGCCTGTTGCCCAGTTGTCACCCCGAGCGAGAGACTGTGTGAAAACCCGGCTGTGAATAGTAGATTG
>JAZJZK010000059.1:0-62192 GCA_040389905.1 Gemmatimonadota bacterium
GGCCGACGAGAGGCCGTGGTCGCACAACTCGCTTATTTTAGGCCTAGTTATCAGCTTGTCAGCCCCAGCCCGGACGGGGCTCGGCACGGGCTCGGCACAGGCTCGGCTTATTTCCGAACGAGCGGGCTATACGAAATTCCGTCCGGTGCCGTTCCGACTGGTCCAATGCCCAGCACTTTGTGGGTCACGAGGTCCAGCGCCAACACCTGGTCGCTGCCGTTCAAGGTTATGTACGCGATGTCTGCGATCGGATCGAACGTCACCCCTTCCGGCCCTGCGCCCGCCTGCCCGGTGCGCACCGTGAGCCCTTCGAGCTTGGCCACGTCCACCGTCGCGAGTAGCCGGTTCGTCCCGATTTCGTACAACCAGATCTTGTTGGCCGTCGGATCGTTCACGACGGCCACGCGTCCTGTCCGCGAAATCCCGATGCGGTAGGGGGCCCCGAATCCGGTGAGCGTGCCGATCGTGGCGCCCTTCTGCGTGTCGATGATCGTCACGGTCTTCTCCGAATTGCTGCCGACCCACAGCAGAATGCCGCCCGGCGTGGTGGCGATTCCTTCATCGTTCGCCGCGGCGGGGAGCTGCCGCACCGTCTTGCGGGCCTCGAGGTCGAATTCCGTGACGTTCCCGTCTCCGATGTTGGCCGTCCACGCTCGCTTGCCATCGCGTCGGACCGCCACCATGTGGGAACCCTTTCCATTCGTGGCCAGCGCCGTATCGACCTTCCCGCTGAAGAAGTCCACGATGACGAGACGCTGTGAGGTCTCGCTCGTGACGACGACTTTTCGGCCGTCCTGAATGAAGGCAGCACCGTGCGGCCGTTTGTATTCGCCGAGATCGATCGTGCGGACGACGGAAAGTGTTGGCGCGGCTAAGTCAATGACGCTCAACGTGTTGCCGAGCGTCGTGCGGTCGCCGTAGTTGGTGACGATGCCCCATCGTCCGTCGGGCGAGATGACGGTCTCGTGCGGGCCAACGCCCACCGGAATCGTGGCGACCGGCGCCATGGTGCCCGCATCGAGCACGGTCGCACTGGCCGCCTGCTGGTTGGCGACGAGCAGCAACCCTGCGCGCGCCGGCGCGTCGGGACGAGAATTCTCCGTCACCCGGTTCATGCGCGCGGAGTCGATGCCCGCACGGATGAGCGGTTGCGGACCCGATCGAGGTTGCTCCTCGGTTGGTGGGGTTTGCGTCGAAGCGCACGCCGTCAGGAGCGTCGCGAGAAGTGGCAAGGCAAGGCGTGGCATCATCATCATTCGAATGGTGCAGTAGGAGGTCATTCCCAACTCAGGCTTCGGATGTTCGTCGGCCGGCGTTTTCATTTTTACCGCAGAGGGCGCAGAGGAGCAGAGGTACGCAGAGGAACAACGGGATGTGCAGCCCTACACGCATTTCCTCTGCGTTCCTCTGCCCCTCTGCGTCCTCTGCGGTTCAAATGAGTGGGACTCTTCATTCGCAGGGTAAGCCCAAGTGGCGAATGGACACCTGAACGTGGACTCCGCTACCCGCCAGAGAGACACCTCGCCCTCCCATGTCCCTCTATACCCGTACCCCCACACCCCCCGGTGATCCCACCTCGGCCGGCACGGTAACGGTCTCGAGCACTGGCAACCGAATCGTGAATGTCGTCCCGACCCCGACCTCGCTCTCGACGTCGAGCGTGGCTCCGATGAGGTGGACGAACGACTTCACGATCGACAATCCAAGGCCCGTTCCACCGAACTGCCGGCGCGTCGAGCTATCACCCTGTTCGAATGGCTCGAAGATCTTGTCCTGACGCTCCGCCGGAATCCCCATGCCCGTGTCGCGCACGATGATCTCCCGGGCATGCGACGTGACCGGATCGGCAATCACGCGCACCAGCACCTCCCCCTGCGCCGTAAACTTGATCGCGTTGCCGACGAGGTTGATGAGGATCTGGCGCAGTTTGCCCGCATCGGTGACAAACGGAACCACCCGGTCAGGCACCTCCTTCCTCAACGTCAACCCCTTCGACTCCGCCGTCGACTCCAGCATCGCGAGCGTTTCGTTGACCAGGGCGTCGAGCGCCACGGTATCGCGATCGAGCTCCATGCGTCCCGCTTCGACCTTCGCGACGTCGAGGATCTGGTTGATGAGTGAAAGGAGATGCATGCCGTTGTCCAGGATGCGCTCCGTGTAGAGCTGCGCACCCGATGACAACACGCCGGCGCGCCCCTGCAACAACACTTTCGAGAAACCGATGATCGCCGTGAGTGGCGTGCGAAGTTCATGGTTCATGCGCGTCATGAACTCGCTCTTCGTCCGGTTCGCCGACTCCGCCGCATCCTTCGCCAACCGCAGCGCGTCTTCCACCTTTTTCCGCTCGGCGATGTCGTGCCAGACGGCGAGAATCACGTCGCGCCCATGGAGACGGAGCGGTGTGAGCGTGACTTCGACCGGGAACTCCGTTCCGTCGTCGCGACGGTGCACCCACTCGAAGCGATGATTGCCGGTAATGCGCGCCTTCTCCCGCATCTGCGCGCCGACGACGACCGAGAGCCGCCCATCCGGTTGGCGGAGGGGCGAGAGGTCGGCGGGCCGGCGACCCACGAGCGATTCGCGGCGCGGCACACGGAGCATGCGCAGTGTGGCCTCGTTGCAGTCGATGATGCCGGCGGCATCGTAGAGCATGTGCGCGTCCGTCGAGCGCTCGAACAGGAGGCGGAAGCGTTCGTCGGAGGCCTCACGTTCCGTCACGTCGGTACCGGCGGCGATCAGGCCGTGCACCGGCTCGCCGATTCCTGCGCGCAACGGCGTGATGTTCCAGAGCACCATGTGCCGTTCGTCCGTCGTACTCTTGACCGGGCCGAGCAGGTTGCGAATGGGTTGTCCGTTGAGAACGCCGGTAATGCCCTTTCGCATGCGCGAGCGATGATCCGTCGTCACGAACTCCGTGGCGTAGTCTCGACCGAGCGCGTTCGCGCGGGTGACACCGAAGAGGACCTCGGCTTCGCGGTTCCACTCGAACACGCGCCCGTCCGCATCGAGTCCGACGATCACGCTCCCCGCCGTCTCCACGAGGGACCGGAAGAGGGCATGGCCGCGTTCGAGCGCTTCTGCCTGGGCCAGAAGCTCCTGGTTCTGCATCTCGAGCGCCTGCGCCTGTGCGAGCCGCTCTTCTTCGACTCGGCGCGCGGTGGTGACGTCGCGGAAGATCGTCACGGCGGCGTGCGGGTCTTCGCTCTCCCCGCGGTATAGCGGGTTGGTGTTGACGGAAAGCCACTTGGTCTTGCCCTTCCCCAGTGCCACGGCAAGCTGAAGGTCTTCGAGCGGCTTGCCGCTTTGCAACGTCATGCGGCTTGGCGCCTGTTCCAGCGGCGCGCCGTTCTCATCCGTCAGTTGGCGCCCCTTCTCCTTGAGCTGCTGGGCCGCGTTCTCCTCGCTCACCTCCAGGATCTGCAACGCACTCGGATTCCACGCGATCACATCGCCGTTCTTGTCCGAGATGAGCATTCCATCCGACATGGCGTCGAAAATGGCCCGGGTGCGGGACTCGCTTTCCTCGAGCGCCTCGACGGTCGCGTTCAGTTGCGCCTGCGTTGGCTGGAGCGCCTGCCGGATGCCGAAGCCGAGCGCAATGAGCAGCAAAATGACGCAGGCCGCTTCGAGTTGCAGCAGGTGGTCGACCTGACGGCTCCACTCGATTTCGAGCTCGTCGACGACGTGTTCGAGCGCGACGGCGAGGCGCTTCTGCTGCGACAGGAGTGAATCGATCTGGGAGGGCGAGGCGTCGGGGGAGGCGGCTCGCAACGCCGATTCCTTGACCGAGTCCTGAAGAGCCACGAGCGATTCGTAGTCACGAGCCGCGGACGTGTTCTGCGGGATGACGGCGCCGCCGGACGTGAGCGGACGAAGCTCCTGTGAGGCGATGCGAAGCTCGGTGACGGTCGCGTCGATGCGCGGGGCCCACATCACCCGTTCCTCAGGCGTGGACGACTGCGCGATCAGGGTGAGCGCGACGAGGCGTTCACTGAGCATGCGCTGGTGGCCGGCCACGTTCATCCGAGCGCCGTCGATGCTGTGGCGCGACGTCTGCGCCACGAGCAATCCAAGTACCGCCACCGCGACGGCGATGACCGCCAGAACGGTGACACTGGCACGGCGGCCGAGGTTGCTGCGGGGAGGGGCGAGGGGCATCTAGAGCAGACAGATCACGGGGAACGAACGTCACTCCAATCTGTCTGACTGGCGAACGCTAGGACAGTCTAGGCTGCCACCTTCGTTCCATATGTTGCGTCCGACCCTCTTACCGGTCAGTCCGCTACGCCGACCCGAAGCAGGGTATCGGCGTCGAGGGTGCGCCAATGGCGAGGGTACTGCCACAGCCGTCTCACACATTCGCGGGAATTGAGCACCAGACAGCGGGAGGCACGCGCCCACGACTGCGGCGTGGCCACCTCGCGCACACTCCATTCCACGCCATTCCGATCAATGACGATGTGTGGGTATTGCTCATCGGCCGCCCCGCCACCCGAGGGGAAGACATGGCCGTTCGTATCGACACTCCAGGACACGGTTATCACCTGCTCTCCGCTGACATCAAATCCGGCACTCACGCGGCCGGGCTGCGGTACCACCATGGCCTTTGCATAGGAAGCTTCGTGCCGCGCGCGGCGAATGTGCGGTTTTGGACCGAAAAAGGTCAGATTTCGCCGAGCAAGTTGTTGATTCGCTTCTCCGCGGCGTCCATCGCGCGGCCTTCGAGGATCGAGCGCATGAGATCGTCGACTTCCAACTCGAAATCATCCGGAAACTTCCGGTTTTCCGGAAATCTCAGCACGGCTCCGATGACGAGGGGAAAGTGCGGCTCGTTTTCGCTCTTCTCTGCATCGTCATCCTCGCTTTCGTCCTCGGCGGATTTGACGACCTCCTCGAAGGACTTGCCCCCGAGGGACACCGAGGTAGCCCAAGGCTCCGCGGGCCGCTCCTCGTCTTCGGGCGACACGTTTTCCTGAATCGCCTGCATGACGCGTTCGGACAACAGGGCGCTCAGTTCTCCGCGGACACCGCCTTCTTCTTCCCACGCCGCGCCGACAACGATGACGGGCTCTCCGAAGGCATCGCTCGCGAAAAACGCCTTCACGAGCTGTGCGGGATAGGCGTTGATGGCGAGGAGGATTTCTTTCGGTCCCGCGCGTGTGAACGCTACAGGTTGGTCGCCGGGCGCGGCGCCCGGACGGTCGAGTCGCTCGATGCGAAGGAGCAGCGGCTCCGGCACGATGAAGGTCAGCGGGTTTTCGCGTGTGAAGTTCATGCTGAAAGCATAGACGAGCTTCTAGGTACGTGTAAGCAGTGAGTCGATTGCGCCGCATAGTCCTTCAATCGAGTACGGTTTCGGCACGAACAGCGTTCGTTCGCCGAGCGGAAGATCCCGATCGTCCGCGGTGTATCCGGAGACGAACACCACAGGCAAGGTGGGTGCGTGCTCCCGAATGAGCGAGACCATCTCGACGCCGCCCATCGTCGGCATCATGACGTCGCTCACAACCACATCGATGGCTCCCTCGCGTGCGCGAAACTGAAAGAGGCCTTCCACGCCGTCATGTGCGTCGGTGACCGAGAAGCCGGACCGCTCGAGGAGCCGGCGCGCCTGCGCACGCACCCGTGGCTCGTCCTCCACGAGCAACACGCGACCGCGACGCCCGATGGCCACCTGCTCGCCTGTCACGTGGGGGGTAGTCGGCGGTTTTGCTTCCTGCGACGTCAATGGGAAATAGAGACGGACACGAGTTCCGGCGCCCGGAGCGCTGTCGAGCGTGACACCGCCGCCTGACTGACGAGCAATGCCATACACGGTGGACAGGCCGAGTCCCGTTCCACTATGGGGGCCTTTGGTGGTGAAGAAGGGCTCGAAGGCGCGCGCGCGGGTCGGCTCGTCCATCCCCATGCCATCGTCCAGCACCTCGAGCGCCGCGTAGGTACCGGCCTCGATTCCGATCACGGCTGCCTCGCTCTCCGACAGCGTGCGGACGGCGGTCGTCAGGGTGAGCGAGCCACCGGCCGGCATGGCATCGCGCGAATTGATAGCCAGGTTGACGATGACCTGCTCGAGCTGGCCCGCGTCGGCCATGATGTAGAGTGACCCTGGTGCGCGGTGCACGTCCGTGCGCACCTGCGGACCCAACGCACGGAATAGCAGGCGCGAGACGTTCGTCACCACCTGATTCAACTCGAGCAGTTCCGGAGCCCGGACCTCTCGGCGCCCGAGGGAAAGCAGTTGGCGCGTGAGCGCGGCCCCGCGTTCGGCGGAGTCGCGAATGTCCTTCACGTCTTCCTGGAGGGGGCTGCTGGCGGGAAGGTCGCGACCAATCGATTCGGACGCGCCAAGCATGACGCTGAGGAGGTTGTTGAAGTCGTGCGCGACGCCGCCGGCCAGCCCGCCGACCGCCTCCATCTTCTGCGCCAGCCGGAGCTGCTCCTCGACGGAGCGCTGGCGTTCCTGGAGCTTGATTTCGTCGGTGACGTCCTGCGCCACGACGATACGCGCGCGGCGCCCCTCGAGGAGAAAATCACGGGCGACCAGATCGACCTGGATGCGCGTGCCGTCTTTCTTCATATGCTCGACGCGGCTCGGGCTCGGCGTTCCATCCGCGTTCTCGGCGAAGAGCGTGAAGTTGTGCGCCCCTTCCGGCGTCCGGATGTCGAGCAACGTCATGTTCAGGAATTCCGCTTCGCTGTACCCATAGTGCGCCACGGCAGCCGGGTTGACGGCACAGAAGCGAAGGGTTTCGACATCGAAGACCCAGGTGGGCAACGGCGTCACGTCGAACAGGGAGCGGTATCGCCGTTCGCGGTCGGCGAGTTCCTGCTCGTTGCGGCGGCGCTCCGTGACATCCTCCAGCACGGCGACACTTCCGCTCACCCGTCCGCCCTCGTCGAACATCGGGGACGCGGTGATCGACGCGGTGAACACGCTGCCGTCCTTGCGCCGGTGCTCGAGCTCGTACTTCTCGGCGGTCCCCGCGAGCCGCGCGCGCCACCGGGCGCGCATGCGTTCACGGCCGGCCTCGTTCGCGAGAAGATCGGCAAAGTCGCTGTCGATCAGCTCTTCGGCGCCGTACCCGGTGAGGTTCGCCAGGCATTCGTTGGCGTAGACGATCCGGTTGCCCGCGTCAGTGATAACCAACGCGACGTTGAGGCTCTCCGCCAACGCGTGAAAGCTCGCGTCGGCACTATGCAGCGCGGCGGCTGAGGGGTGTCGGCCGGTCTGGCGCACGCAGATGAGAGCTGCCCCGTCCGGAAGCCTGGAGCTGTGCTGGGATATGGATGGACCCAGGGAAACGACGAGGCCGCTATATGCCCGTCCAGTGAGGGTGGGAGGCGCTGCCCCGACGAGTTGCCCGAACCGCTCATTCGCCTCGATGACCTGTCCCGCCGAGTCGACGATGACCATGCCATCAGGGGCATGGAGGAAGTGAGCGCGAAAGTCGGGGAGCGTCATTCAATCCGGAAGGATGCGATGTCAACTATCGAACAGTGTCGGCATGTGATGGGCGTCACGTTAGTACGACGGGCATGCGCTTTTTCGCACGCGCACTGCGGGCGTGGGCCCGAGCCCCAACCGCGGGCTTGGGCGCGGGCAGGGGCTAGGGCCCGAGCTGGGGCTTACCGTCAGGCTCGGGCAGGAAGGCTTGGGCTGGGGCGTGGGTGGCTTCGAGCGCTGGCCCGAGCCCTTGCCCGCGCCCTTGCCCAAGCCTGCAGGCAGGCCCGAGCCCAAGCCGTAGCCCGAGCCCGCGGCCAAGCCCGCAGTTGGCCCGGGCCCGAACCCGCGCCCAGGCCCGCAGTTGGCCCGCATCCCTAGTTATCAGCCGGGTTCCAAGGGGTGAAGTCCCCAATGCCGTTCGTATCACTCGTGAATAGATTGTTTCCGCGGCGACGTATACCGCAGGCGCCCCTTTCAGTCAGGGAACCCCATGCAGGCCAAATCTGAACCAGCGCTCCGGCTCGCCAGAGCGGACGCGCCCGCCTCGACTCCATCCGATCACCCGTCGCATCTGTCCGCGGCGCACGTCGAGCGGAATCCTGGCACCGCGCTCGATCTCGACATCGTGCGATCCCTTCGGGTGAACCGCTCCGCCGTCGAGCGACGCTCTGCGACCATCCCGACACGGCGTACCGTGAAAAAGGAGTGGCAGGCCGGCTGGCTGCTGCGGGCGATCACCATGATCGACCTCACCACGCTCGCCGGTGACGACACCCCCGGCAATGTCCGCCGCCTGTGCGCCAAGGCCGCACACCCGATCAGGCCGGATCTCGCCGAGTCACTCGGCGTCGCAGATCTGCGTCTAACGACTGGCGCAATCTGCGTCTACCACGCGATGGTGCCCACCGCGGTCGAGGCACTCAAGGGAACGGGCGTCCCCGTCGCTGCCGTGTCCACCGGCTTTCCCGCCGGCCTCTCACCCCTCGAGGAGCGCGTCCGTGAGATCCGCGCCTCCGTCGCCGCCGGCGCAAAGGAAATCGACATCGTCATTACCCGCGGCCACGTCCTCACGGGCAACTGGCAGGCGTTGTACGACGAGGTGAAGCTCTTTCGCGAAGCCTGCGGCGACTCCCACATGAAGTCGATTCTCGCCACCGGCGAGTTGGCGACGCTGGGCAATGTCGCGCGCGCGAGCATGGTCGCCATGATGGCCGGCTCGGACTTCATCAAGACCAGCACCGGAAAGGAAGGGGTCAACGCAACGCTCCCCTTCTCGCTCGTGATGGTCCGGATGATTCGTGAGTACTATGAGGCGACGGGTTATGCCGTGGGCTACAAGCCCGCCGGCGGAATCCGCAGTGCGAAAAATGCCCTCGAATATCTGTATCTGATGAAAGAGGAACTGGGGAATCGCTGGCTCCGGCCGGACCTGTTCCGCTTTGGGGCAAGCGCGTTGCTCACGGACATCGAGCGCCAGCTCGAGCACTTCGTCACCGGGCGCTACTCTGCGGCGCACCGTCACCCCATGGTGTGACCATGACCACTGTGCGCGACGCATTCGAGACGATGGAATACGGACCGGCACCGGAAGCGGACAAGCCCGCCGTCGAGTGGTTGAACAAGTTCGAAGGGAAGTTCGGCCAGTACATCAACGGCGCATGGACCAAACCATCCGGCACCTTCGACGTCATGAACCCCGCGACGAGCAAGCGCATCGCGCAGGTGTCGCAGGGCACGAAGAAGGACGTCGACGCCGCCGTCAAGGCCGCCCGCAAGGCGTTGCCGGCGTGGCAGGCACTCGGCGGACATGGCCGCGCGCGCTACCTGTACGCCCTCGCACGCGCCGTGCAACGCAATTCGCGTCTCCTCGCCGTGCTGGAATCGATGGACAACGGCAAGTCGATTCGCGAGACACGCGACATCGACGTCCCGCTGGTCGCCCGGCACTTCTATCACCACGCCGGTTGGGCGCAGCTCATGGAGAGCGAGTTCGCCGGCTACCATGGCGCCGGTGTCGTCGGCCAGATCATTCCCTGGAACTTTCCACTGCTGATGATGGCGTGGAAGGTTGCCCCCGCACTCGCTGCGGGGTGCACCATCGTCATCAAGCCGGCGGAGTTTACGCCACTCACCGCGCTCGTGTTTGCCGAGTTGGCCGATGCCGTTGGGCTTCCGGCCGGTGTGCTCAACATCGTCACCGGTGATGGCGACACGGGTCGCGTGATTGTCGAGCATTCGGATATCGATAAGATCGCCTTTACCGGGTCCACGGAAGTCGGTCGCATCATCCGCAAGGCCACCGCGGGATCCGGCAAAAAGCTCTCCCTCGAACTTGGCGGAAAGTCACCGTTTATCGTCTTTGAAGACGCGGATCTCGATTCGGTCGTCGAGGGCGTCGTCGATGCGATCTGGTTCAACCAGGGGCAGGTCTGCTGCGCGGGCTCGCGCTTGTTGGTGCAGGAAGGTATTGCCGATCGGCTTTACGCGAAGTTAAAGGCCCGGATGGAGAACCTCCGGCTTGGCTCCCCGCTCGACAAGGCCGTCGACATGGGCGCGATCGTGGCGCCCGTGCAACTCGAACGGATCCGGTCGCTCGTTGAGCAGGGACGCGAGGAAGGCGCAGATTTCTTCCAGCCGTCGTGGGCCTGTCCCGCCGAGGGCTGCTTCTATCCGCCAACGTTGTTCACGAACGTGCAGCCGTCGTCGACGATTGCGCAGGTGGAGATTTTTGGACCGGTGCTCGTGGCCATGACCTTCCGCACGCCGTCGGAAGCGGTCGCCTTGGCGAACAACACGCAGTACGGTCTCGCGGCGAGTGTCTGGAGCGAGAGCATCAATCTCGCGTTGGACATCGCGCCCAAGATCAAGGCCGGTGTGGTCTGGATCAACAGCACCAACCTCTTCGACGCCGCGGCCGGCTTCGGCGGGTATCGCGAGTCCGGGTTTGGCCGCGAGGGCGGACGCGAGGGGATGTATGAGTATCTCAAACGCGATCGCGTCAGTGCCACGGATGATCTTGCGGCCGGGCGTGCCGCGCGTGCCTCTGCACGTGCGGCAGCGAAGGCCAACGCGGCGAAGCCGATCAAGCGCGCAGCGGAGCTCGACGATCCCGATCGCGGCGGACCGCCGGTGGACCGCACGCCGAAGTTGTTCATCGGTGGCAAGCAGGCGCGTCCCGACTCCGGCTATTCCATACGAATTACCGGCGCCGATGGCCGCGCACTCGGCGAAGTCGGCGAGGGTAACCGCAAGGACATTCGGAATGCGGTCGAAGCGGCGCACGCGGCGGCGGCGGGTTGGTCGAAAGCCACGGGACACAGCCGCGCGCAGATCCTGTATTACATCGCCGAGAATCTCGCGACGCGCACGGACGAATTTGCGCGTCGCTTGTCGGCATTGACCGGCGGTGACGGCGCGGCGGAGGTGGAGGCGTCGGTTCGGAGACTGTTCACGTACGCAGCGTGGGCGGACAAGTACGACGGGCTGGTCCATCAGGTGCCGTTACGCGGTGTCGCGCTCGCGATGAACGAACCGATTGGTGTGATCGGGCTCGGCTGTCCCGAAGAGGCTCCGCTATTGGGCCTCGTGTCGCTCATCGGTCCGGCGCTGTGCACCGGAAACACGGTGGTCGCGATTCCCTCGGAGCGAGCGCCGCTCGCCGCAACGGATTTCTATCAGGTGCTCGAGACGTCCGATGTGCCGGCTGGTGTGGTTAACATCGTGACGGGCGGAAAGGAGTCGTTGATCAAGACGCTCGCCGATCATGATGACATCGATGCCGTGTGGTATTTCGGCACGCGCGACGGCGTGCGCGCCGTCGAGCTGGCATCGGCCGGCAACATGAAGCGCACGTGGGCCGAGTGGGAGCCGCGTCTGTGGGCCGATGCGGCGGATGGAGAAGGGCGTGATTTCCTCCGCGAGGCGACGCAGGTGAAGAACATCTGGATTCCGTACGGAGAGTAGCCATCGGCTTCTGTGCACCGGCACATTGAACGCGGATTGAGCGGATGGAGCGGATAAAATCTGATCCACTCGAGTAGTTCAATTGCCGGCGCTCCACTCTAACCCCTTCGCCATCAAAACTTTTCTTGACGGTGCGACTCAGGCGTGGATGTCCGCTGGACAATCCGCATAATCCGTTCAATCCGCCCAATCCGCGTTCGCCGTAGGCGGTCAGTTGCGGTTCCGCTGTTGCGGTTCCGTCTTCGGCTTATCGCAGCGTCTTCATATCGACCGGACTCATATCCGCGTAATCCTGATTCTCCCCACCCATCGCCCAACAGAACGCGTAGTTCGACGTCCCGCACCCGGCGTGAATCGACCACCCCGGCGATAGCGCGACGTCCCCATCGCGCACGATGAGATGCCGCGTCTCGGTTGGCTCACCCATCTGGTGAAAGACCACCGCCGTCTCCGGAACATCGAAATAGAGATACACTTCAGTGCGCCTGTCATGCGTATGTGCCGGCATCGTGTTCCACACGCTCCCCGCTTCGAGCGCCGTCATGCCCATCACGAGTTGCGCGCTCTGCACGCCACCGGTGTGGATGTATCGCGCAATCCGCCGCCGGTTCGCTTGCTCCATTGAACCCAGCTCTCCCGCCTGCACATCACTCGCGAGAACACGTGTCGTCGGATGGTCTGCATGCGCCGGATAGCTGACGATGTAGAATCGCGCAGGAATCCCAGCGTCATCACTCGAAAACACGACCGCTCGGCTCCCACGGCCGATATAAACCAAGTCGCGATTGCCGAGCCGGTGCTCGACGCCATCGACAGTGACCGTACCGGACGCTCCGATGTTCAGTACGCCGGCTTCCCTCCGCTCGCAGAAGAATGCTGCGAGTAGCCAGTCCGGCGTCGGCAACGTCAGTGACTCCGTCGTCGGCACCGCCCCGCCGAGCACCACGCGATCGAGGTCGATATGACGAAGGTTCACTGCACCAGGTTGAAACAACCCTTCAACGAGAAAACTCGCGCGAAGTTCGTTGGTGGTCATTCGCGCGGCGCGCACTGCATCCGGAAGAAAATGCATCGTCATCTAGCCATCCATCCGCCGTCGACCACGAGCACGTGGCCATTGATGTAATCACTCCCACGCGACGCCAGAAAGACGACCGCACCCGCAAGATCGGATGGTTCGCCCCAACGACCCGCGGGAATCCGCGCACTGATCTGTTCGAAGCGCAGCTGGTCCTCCTGCAGTTTCTGCGTGTTGTCCGTGCGGAAATAACCTGGCGCGATGGCATTGACCTGCACGCCGTGCATTCCCCACTCGTTCGCCAACGCCTTCGTCAGTCCTGCCACGGCGTGCTTGCTCGCGGCATACGCCGGTACCGTAATACCGCCACTGAACGACAGGAGAGACGCGATGTTGATGATCTTCCCCACACCGCGCGTCACCATCTCCGCGCCATAGTGCTGGCAGAGAATGAACGTGGCGTCGAGATTCGTCCGCAGCACCGTGTCCCAATCCGCCATCGAATACTCGACGGCAGGCGTGCGCCGTACCGTACCGGCATTGTTGACGAGGATGTCGATCGTCCCCACGGCGACCTCGATGTCGAGCAGCATCGACTCGATCGACGCCCGATCGCTGAGGTCCGCGACGACTTCCCACGCCTGACGACCGAGCCCCTCGATGGCGGCCAGCGTGGCCCCCGCACCGCCCGGCTGCGTGGTCGCACACACGACGTCCGCACCCGCGCCCGCGAGCGCCTCCGCCATCGCGCGCCCAAGCCCGCGGCTTGCCCCCGTCACCAACGCACGCTGGCCGTTGAGGGAAAACAGCGAGCTCAGGTCACCCATCGTCATACGGACTTGCCGTTGATCGTGACGCGGTCGTACGTGAGTCCATGCACGTTCTCGAGCACGCTCGGACTCGCGACGTCGTCGAAACGGCAGTTGATGAGCTTGATGTCGGAGATCGGCGCATTCTCGAAGCCGCGCAAATACAGCGCGTACTTGCTCTTCTTGCTCGTCACGCGTTCGACGTTGATGTCGCGCGCGACCGGCGTGAAGTTGCCTTTCTTGCCTTCTTCGTAGTAGAAGTCGACCGACACGATCGAGTCCGCAACCTGTCCGATCGTGACATCGCGCATGTAGATGTGTTCGAGCGTACCACCGCGCGATGCGTTGTTCTTGAGGCGGAGCGCGCGATCCAGGTTCGGGCTGTCCATCGTGCATCGCTCGGCGAAGACCCAGCGGACGTCGCCGGAAATCTCGCTGCCGATCGTCACGCCGCCGTGCCCGTCCTTCATGACGCAATTGCGCACGATGACGTTCTCCGTGGGCGCGGCAACGCGTCGCCCGTCTTCGTTCCGTCCCGACTTGATGGCGATGCAATCGTCGCCCGTATCGAATTCGCAGCCGTCGATCAACACGTCACGACATGATTCCGGATCGCACCCATCATTGTTCGGGCCATGCGACTTGATCTTCACTCGGCGAATCGTGACGTTGGTGCACAGGAGCGGATGGAGCTCCCACATCGGAGAGTTCACGATGGTAACGTCCTCGATGAGCACGTTGCGACACCGGTGTGGCTGCACGAAGTTCGGCCGCAGGAACGACCCCTCCCCAAACTGCCGCTGAGCAACGGGGAGGGCGTCTTCCATCGCCTTGTACAGCGCCGCGCGCGCCGCGCGCTGATTGCCCTCGCCGGTTTTCCAGCCGTAGCGCGGGTTGCCGTTCCACGGCCACCACGCGTCATTGGTGGACTGGCCATCGAGCGTCCCCGTACCGCTGATCGCGATGTTCTCCTGGTCGTACGCATAGATGAAGGGTGAATACCCCATCATCTCCATTCCCTCGAAACGGGTGAGCACCGCCGGCAGGTAAGCGCGCGCATTTGTGCTGAAGAGAATCGTCGCGTCGGCCTGCACGTGGAGATTCACATTGCTACGCAGGTGAATCGGACCGGTGAGGAAACGCCCCGCCGGCACGACCACACGCCCACCGCCCGCGGCGTTACATGCTCCGATTGCCGCCTTGAATGCGGCCGAGCAGTCAGTGGTTCCATCGCCTTTGGCCCCGTACGCAGTGACCGCGAAATCACGCGCGGGAAAGCTCGGCGCCACGATTCGCGCGAGAATGCCCGGCACCCGGTCCCAGCCGTCGGCGGCGCTTGCGATTGCACCCGTCGTCGCGCCGCCTGATAGCGAGCGACAGCCGGTCATCGCCGAGAGGAGCGTCGGCGAGACAATCACGCCACCCGCGCTGGCGGCGACCTGGCGAAGAAACTGGCGGCGCGATGATCGCGATTCACTCATGATCTTTCTCTCCTTGACTCGTCGGCGGATGCTCGCGTGCCCATGACTCGTACGTACGAAGTGCCTCGGCCGGCTCGGTACTGAACCATGCGTAGCCGGTTCGCCGATCGGTGAGCTTGTTCCAGTCATACAACGTGATGCCGTCCCGATTCGCAAAGATCGGCTTGTCGGACGACACCTCGGTCAGTCGCGCCCAGATCGGTTTCGCTGCGCTGGAGTCTTCACGCAACCCAAACCCGTCATATCTCCAACCCTTCAGCACGTGCGCGCGAAACCACGCCGCAGCTCCGTGTACCGCGCGCACGACCGTGGCATCGGGTTTCTCGAGCGACATCAAATACGTCATGACCGCGGCGCTCTCCTTGCCGGACAGCCCTGCCAACTCGTAGCTCCGGGCCGCTACCATCTCGAGCGTGATCGGATCGTGCTGTTGTCCCCAGACCGTTGGCTGGCCATTCACGACAACCTGCACCGCAACCAGGCATGCGATGCCGCGCCGCACGCTCTCACCAGCGATGCGTTTCTGCGTCGCTGTCGCGAGGTCGATCTTCCCCGCAGCCACCTCGCCCAACAACTCGAGGATGAGGACGTTCGTGTCATCGTTGAACGTGATGGCATCGTGATATCCTCCGTCGAGCGGAAAGCTCTGCGGCCAGCATCCGTTCGGCTGCTGCGCCGCCAGCAGCAATTCCAGTCCGCGGTTGAACGCCGATGCAAAGCGCGAGTCGATGTGACGCGCGGCGAGCGCCGTCATGAAGCGCATCTGCCCCGTCGTCGCGCCGTTGTCGAATGTCGGGATGTAGTGCCACGACTCCGTTTCGGCGTAGTAACTCGTGCCGGCGGGCCGCGTTCGTGTCATGTCGGTGCGCTTCGACCAGCCGCCCGATGGCGTCTGAAAGCTGATCACCGCTTCGCCGATGATCCGCGCGCTGTCGCTCTTGAGCCATGCATCGCTTCGGCGTGCGAGGTCGAAGTTCGGGCCGGCGTACGGCGCCTTGCTCATGGTCGTTCGGCCCACAGCGACCAACTCGGCCGCCATCGACGCGCTGTCGCGACTGCGCAGCTGTCTCGAGCGCGCAACGTACGTCGTCCACGCTGCGCGCCGTGCGGTCGTCAGTCCTTCGATTCTCGCGGACGAGAGACGATCGGGCCCGTTGTTCTCTTCCTGTTGTGCGTGCGCTCGCGGAGTCACCATCACCGCGAGCGCGAATAGAACGGCCAGCGAACGAGCGGGTGTCACCCCGCTTCACCATCCAGCCGCGCCGGCTCCAACCTCGGCGCGAGGAGATGAATCACCAGCAGCGCGGTCACGTATGCGAATCCGCAGAACAGAAACACTGTTCCGTATGCCGTCGGATCCGCCTCCAGGATCCATCCGGTCAGCTTCTGGAAGCCGACACCGCCCAGCGCGCCGGCGAAACCACCCAACCCGACGACGGTCGCAACCGCTCTGCGTGGAAACATGTCACTCGACAACGTGAACATGTTGCACGACCACCATTGATGTGCTGCCGTCGCGACGCTGACGATCGCGACCGCTATCCAGAGCGACGGTGCGCGTGGCGCCAGCATTGTTGGTATGATCACGAGCGCCGCCATGAGCATCGTGAGTTTGCGTCCGCGATTCACGCTGGCGCCGCGCTTGATCAGGAAGCTCGACATCCAACCGCCGCCGATCGACCCGATATCCGCGATGATGTAGATGACGATGATCGGAGCCGCGATGCTACCCAGCTTCACCCCAAAGCGCGCGTCGAGGAACTTCGGCAGCCAGAACAGATAGAACCACCACACTGGATCGGTAATCGTCTTGCCGAGGATGAAGGCCCACGTTTGGCGGTGCCTGAGAACGCCGAGGTACGACACCGGTGTATCGCGCTCGACGGGATCGCTCCGAATGTATGCCAGCTCCGCGGCACTTACCTTCGCATGCTCTTCCGGCGTCTTGTAGACCAGCAACCACGCGATGAGCCAGAGGAACCCGAGTGAGCCCGTGAAGATGAAGGCCCATCGCCATCCCCAGTGCAGCGTGATGAAGGGGACGATGATCGGTGTGAGGACCGCACCCACGTTCGTCCCGGAATTGAACAATCCCGTGGCGAATGCGCGCTCCTTCTTCGGAAACCACTCGGCCGTCGCCTTGATGGCACTCGGGAAATTGCCCGCCTCACCGAGGCCGAGCGCCGCCCGTGCCGCATAGAAGCCGTGGAGGGTGGTTGCGAACGCCGTCGACATCGCGGCGATACTCCAGAAGATGATCGCGCCCGCGTACCCCTTCTTCACACCGACGCGGTCGAGTAATCCGCCCCCGCCCAGATACCCGATCGCGTAGGCGAAGGTGAACCAGGCCGCCGTTGATGCGTAGTCCGACTCCGACCAGTGCAGCTCACTCTGGAGCGTGGGCGCCAGGAGACCGATGACACCACGATCGACGTAATTGATCGTCGTCGCCATGAAAATGAGCAAGCAGATGGTCCATCGATATCCGACACCGGGTGGTGCCACACTGTCTACCGTCCTCACATCCTGAGCTGCCATTCGTTACCCCTCGAAGTGTGTGGCCGTGCTCCTACCGGATGACTCGCGCTCCCTTGCCCTTCATTGCCGCTTCGACTTCCTCCACCCGCACCATCGACGTATCGCCGGGCGTCGTCATCGCCAGGGCACCGTGCGCCGCACCGTACTCCACCGCAGCCTGCGGCCCCTTCCCCTCCAGGAAACCATACGCGAGGCCCGACGCAAAGCCATCCCCGCCGCCCACCCGGTCGTAGATCTCCAGATTCTCGCGCTTCACCGACTGATAGAGCTCGCCCTGATAATAGAGAATCGCACTCCAGTCGTTAAACGTTGCAGTTGTCGCCTTTCTGAGGGTTGTGGCCGCCACCTTGAAGTTCGGAAATTCGGTCACGGCGGTCTGGATCATCTTCTGGAAGCTCTCGGTCTCGATCTGCGTCAGGTGCTCGTCCGCCCCCTCTACCTCGAAGCCGAGGCAGGCCGTGAAGTCCTCCTCGTTGCCGATCATGACGTCGACGTACTTCGCGATGTTCCGATTGATCCGCTGCGCCCCTTCCTTGCCGCCCTGGCTCTTCCACAAGGATGCGCGATAGTTGAGATCGTATGCCACAACCGTTCCATACTGCTTCGCCACTTCCACCGCCTCGATCACCGCCTCCGCCGTATTCGACGCAAGCGCCGCGAAGATGCCGCCGGTGTGGAACCACCGAACGCCATCCTCGCCGAAGATCTTCTCCCAGTTCACCTCGCCGGGCTTGATCTGCGACGCCGCGGAGTGGCCGCGATCGGAGCAGCCGAGCGCCGGACGGATGCCGAAGCCCTTTTCCGTGAAGTTGAGCCCCACGCGCGTGTTGCGGCCCAGTCCGTCGAAGTCGCGCCAGATGACGTTCGACATGTCGACACCGCCCTGCATGATGAAATCCTCGACGAGCCAGCCGAGGTCGTTCTTCGGCAGCGCCGTCACGACGGCGGCGCGCTTCCCCCAGCACTTCCGCATCGCCCGTGCGACGTTGTACTCGCCGCCCCCTTCCCAGACCTGAAAGCTTCGCGCATTGCGCACACGTCCGAAGCCCGGGTCGAATCGCAGCATCACCTCGCCGAACGACATGCAATCCCACTTCGTCTCGGCGGCTGTCTTGATCGTTAACGCAGTCATGAGTTCTGTTGGTTGTTGTCACAAGAGCGGAACTGAAAAGCATTTCTACCGCAGAGGTCGCAGAGGAACGCAGAGGACGGCGTGAACTGCAACTTCAAACGCCTTGCTTCATCTTTTCGGCTTCGCTGTTCCGTCGTCCTCTGCGTTCCTCTGCGACCTCTGCGGTCAAATTCCTTGCTGCTCCGCTGTTCCAGCTATTTGCCGCGAATCGACTTGATCAACTGCACCGTATCCCGAACCTTTGCCTCGATGCCCGCGTAGTCCTTCCTATCGAGCAGTTCCTTCGTCACGAGGTTGCTGCCGATGCCACATGCGACGATGCCCGCCTTGAACCATGCGCTGAGTGACGCCTCGCTCGCGTCCACGCCGCCGGTCGGCATGATTTTCGTCCACGGCATGGGGCCGAGTATGCTCTTCACGAAGTCTGGTCCGCCCACCGACGATCCGGGGAAGACCTTCACAATCTCGCAACCGAGTTCCTGCGCGTAGCCGATCTCCGTCGCCGAGCCACAGCCGGGGCTGTACGGAATTCCTCGCCGGTTGCACACCTTTGCGACGTCGGCATTGAGCAGCGGCCCAACGACGAACTTCGCGCCATTGGCGATGTAGATCCCCGCCGTAGGTGCGTCGACGATCGAGCCGACGCCCATGATGACCGACGGATCTTCCTTCGCGAAGTGGTACGTCACTTCGTGAAACACATGCGACGCGAAGTCGCCTCGATTGGTGAACTCGATGCACTTGGCGCCGCCATTCGCGCACGCCTGAATCACTTTCTTGCAGACGTCCACATCCGGGTGATAGAACACCGGAATGACGCCTTGATCCATCATCGCCAGCAGGACGGAGATGCGGTCCTTTGCGCTCATCGTGTCTGTGTCAAAATGTTAAGTAGTGCAGTTCGGCTCGTTTTGTCGCCCTGAGCGCAGCGAAAGGCCTGCACCTGCAACTGCCTTTACCACAGAGGACACAGAGGACACAGAGGACACGGAGGACTGCATGAACCTGTTCTTTGCGTGCCTTCCGACCTCTTCGTTCAATGCTTCTGCTGTTATGCAGTCCTCTGTGTTCCTCTGTGTCCTCTGTGGTTCAAAAGCTGTTGCAGTCCGATCACGGATGCGGATCCATCAAGCTCACCAGCGACATCACGTTGAACGTCTCATCGCGAATCCGTTCGAACGCACCTTCAGTAATCCACTCAGCAGGCGCCATCCACGAACCGCCACACGCCACCACGCGACTGTACCCGAGATAACTGCCGAGCGACTCACGAGTGATCCCGCCCGTCGGCATGAATTCCAGCGCCCCGTACGGTGCCGCGATCGCCTTGAGGTATTTCACCCCACCAGACGGCTCCGCAGGAAAGAATTTCAACGTCCGCAACCCGAACTCCATCGCCCGCTCGATGTCGCTCGGCGTGCAGACACCTGGGTAGATCGGCAATCCGATCTTCAGACAATGCTCCACGACGCGCGGGTTCATTCCCGGTGCGACGGCGAACTGTGCACCCGCGTCGAGCGCAAGATCTGCCTGTTCCGTCGTCGTGACCGTTCCGGCACCGACGAGAAAATCCGGCCGCGCGCGAGCGATCCGCGTCAGCGCCTTTTCCGCACCCTCTGTCCGAAACGTGACCTCGGCGCACGGCAACCCACCCTCGGCAAGCGACTCGGCGAGGGATATGGCTCGGTCGGGATCGTCGATGACAATGACCGGCACCACGCGCAATGCACGCAGTCGCGCGTTGATCGGCGCATGCAGCGATTCGCTCACGTCACCGACGCCTCGATATGATGTTCGAGCGCAACGCGCATCCCCTGCGTGCGCATGCGCGAGAGGTGCTGCGCCACCGCTTCACAGAATCCGGGCTGCTGAGTCAGATCGACACCCCAGAGCGTGGCGTCACGACACACGGCCTCCACGAGACCGTCCACCGGCGCCGATGCATCCTCGGGGAATCCCTCCCAGTGCGCCTGAAGCTGCGCGATCTGGTCATCCGCCGGCACCTTCAATCCCTGCGCCTTCCGCTCGGCCTGACGCTTCCCTTGTGCGAAGAGCAGGAACGCCGCGAATCCGAACGCGAGCGACTGAGGCACTTCACCTTTCTCCGCGATGTACCGCTGAATCGTCGGCACGATGCGGACGCGCGTCTTCATCACCGCCTGCAGCGTGATATCGAATAGCGCGTGCTTGATGAACGGATTCCGGAAACGATCGAGCACGGCGTCGGCAAAAGCGTCCGCGCCTTCGACATTCAGCGTCGGCGCGATCTCCGTATGCATCGCGTGATACACGAATTTTCCGATCGACGGATCATTGATCGCGTCACGCACCAACTCGAATCCCATCTGGAGCGCGACAGGGATGAACAGCGTGTGCGCGCCATTCAAGAGATGCACCTTCCGCTTGCGATACGGCGCAATGTCCTGTGCGATGATAATCCCCGGATCGGCGCTCGCCCAGGTCAGTTTGCTCCGAAGCTCGTCACCGCCCTCGATCGCGAGGAGACGATACGGTTCGCAACACGTCAGCAGCGCGTCCTCGTAGCCGAGCAGGTTGTTGAGCCGCTCGATGCTCTCGTCGCGTGGTGCGCCTGGCACAATGCGATCGACAAGCGTGTTGCAGAAGGGCACCTCGTCGCTCACCCAATTGTAGAAGTCCTCGCCGAGTTCCCACCGCTCGGCGAGTGCGAGGACGATGTCCTTCAGCTTGTCGCCATTGTTCTCGATCAACTCGCACGGTACGACCGTGACGCCGTGCGCCTCGTCGTACCCGAATGTTCGTCCACGCTCATAGAGGAAGCGAGTCAACTTCGCGGGAAACGAGCTCGGGGGCGCGTCGTCTGGCCCATCAGTCGGGTGGAGCATGATCCCGACTTCCGTCGTGTTCGAGAACACGTACTTGAGTTCCGGATTGCGCGCCACCTCGAGCACGCCCTGCCAGTCGTCCACGGCAGACAGCGCACGGCTCAGCGAGCTGATGACGCGCACCTCCTGCATCTGCTGTCCATTCTCGATCCCTTCGACAACGAGCGTGTAGAGCCCATCCTGCTCCGTCAGCGCGCGATCGCGATTGCTGCCTGTCGAGCCCACGGCGACGATGCGGCCGTCGAACGTGCCCTGAACGTTCGCGCGATGAATGAAGTCGTCGAGAAACCCGCGGAGGAATCCACCCGTGCCGAATTGCACCACGCGCTCAGGTAGCTCGAGCAATGCCTCCGACGGCATGTCCACCACACGCCCAAGTTCTGCGCGCACGGTTGCGAGGTGCGAGCGGGTGAGGCGAGGGAGCGTTGTCGTCGTCAAAGCGTTACTCCGTCCTTCCAGATGGCAATTTCACGATACCCGTGTTGTTCATTGTTCGTGCGCGTGGTACCCGACGCAACGCTCAGTACGTACGAGAACAGTTCGTCGCCGAGCGCGTCCATCGTGTGCGTACCGTCGAGCAGTGCGCCCGCGTTGAAGTCGATCCAGTGTGGCTTCTTCGCGGCGATGTCGGAGTTCGACGAGATCTTGATCGTCGGGACCGGGAATCCGAGTGGCGTGCCTCGGCCTGTCGTGAAGAGCAGTACCGTCGCACCACTCGCGATCATCGCCGTGCATGACACGCCGTCGTTGCCGGGTCCTTCGAGGAGCGAGAGTCCGCCCGTTCCTGCGGGCTCGCCGTACCGGAGGACGCGCGTCACCGGCGCCTGTCCGCCCTTCTGAATGGCGCCGAGTGATTTCTCCTCGAGCGTCGTCAGCCCGCCCGCTTTGTTTCCGGGCGACGGATTTTCGTAGATGCTCTGACCGTGCCGGATGAAATACGCCTTGAAGTCGTTGATCATGGCGACGAGCTGTTCATACACCGGCTCACTCGTCGCACGGTTCATCAACAGCTGCTCGGCACCGAACATCTCTGGTACTTCGGTGAGCAGCACGCCCCCGCCGAGCGACGTGAGCTTGTCTGCGATTCGCCCGACGACGGCATTGGCCGTGATGCCACTGAAACCGTCGGAGCCTCCGCACTTGTGGCCGATCACCAACTCCGACGCGGGAATCGTCGTGCGCTTGTCGTCTGCCATGCGTGCGACCAGCTCCTCGACCATCGCGAGTCCGCTGGCGCGTTCATCCATCACGTCCTGCGAATTGAAAAACCGAATTCGACTACGATCGACGTCGCCAGCGCGCGCGAGGAGCGCGTCCATCTGGTTGTTCTCGCAACCCAACCCCAGTACGAGCACGCCGCCCGCGTTCGGATTGCGCATCAGCCCCGCGAGCACCGCCTGCGTATGCGAGAGGTCATCGCCAAGCTGGCTGCAACCGAACGGATGACCGAAGGCAAAGACACCGTCGACGTACGGCGTGTCGGCGATGCGCTCCATCGCCTTCTTCGCGATTCCCTCGGCGACGAAGTTGACGCAGCCGACGGTATTGAGAATCCACACCTCGTTCCGCGTCCCGACGCGGCCGTCCGCTCGGCGATATCCCTCGAAGGTCGGCATGTCGCCGGGCGCAGCGATGCGTCCTTCGCGCGGGGCGTATGCGTACGAGTGCATGCCCTCGAGCTGCGTCTTGAGGTTGTGGCTGTGGATCCAGCTGCCCTTCGGCACGGGCTGTGTCGTGACGCCGATGGGAAAGCCGTACTTCACCACTGCTTCCCCAAGTGCCAAATCACGGAGCGCGAACTTGTGGCCGGGCGCGATGAATTCGTTGAGCTGCACACCGGCACACAATTCACCCGCACTCAGATTCCGAACGGCAACCGCGACATTGTCATCCGGGTGGATCTGAACCGCGTCGAGCACGTTTACATCAGGAGCCGACTCAGCCACCTCAGTTCGCCGGCACGGGGAAACGGTAGGTCTCCCGGACGAGGTCCACGGCGCAGGCGTGCGCGATTTCCCGCGCTTCGTCCATTTCGATCAGGTGTCGCGCAACGAGGCCCGCAATCCAGTTGGCATCCATGCGACGCGCGAGATCGTGGCGAGCGGGAATCGAACAGAATGCGCGTGTGTCGTCGTTGAAGCCGGAGGTGTTGTAGATGCCCGCCGTCTCCGATACCTGTTCGCGATAGCGGCGCATGCCCTCGATGGAATCGTGGAACCACCACGGTGGGCCGAGTCGCACCGCTGGATAGTGTCCTGCTAATGGGGCAAGTTCGCGCGAGTAGGTGCTTTCGTCGAGCGTGAACAGCACCATGGAGAATCGCGGATCGCTGCCGTAGCGGCTGAGCAGTGGGCGGAGGTTCCGCGTAAACTCTGCGATAATCGGAATATCCGCGCCCTTGTCCGGTCCAAAGCGCGCAAACATTGCGGCGTTGTGATCACGGAAGGAACCGGGATGGAGTTGCATGACGAGACCGTCCTCGACGGACATGCGCGCCATCTCCATCAGCATGTGCCCTTCGAACTGGCGCTGATCCGCCGGTGTCGCTTCGCCACGCTTTCCGAGCTGGAACAGCCGTTCTGCTTCTTCCGGCGCTAGTTCCGTCGTAAATGGCTCCAACACACCGTGATCGGTGGCGGTTGCGCCGAACGACTTGAAGTAGCGACGGCGGTCCGCGAGCGCAGCGACGAGCGACTCGGCACTGTTGATCGACATGCCGCTCACGCTCTGGAGCGCGTTGACGTCTGCGTTCCAGGTTGGCAGCGCAATGCGAAACACCGCGTCCGGCCGGAAGCTCGGAACGACGCGGTGCTTGCCGAACGTCCAGTCCGACGCACGTATGGTCTGGTGGTGCGGGAGCGGATCGGCGGCGAAGTCCGTCGTCGCCAACATCTCGATCTTGAACTGCTCGAACAGCGCCCTCGGCAGGAACTCCGGGCTCGTCAGCTTCTCGGCGATTTCGTCATAGATGTACTGCGCATTCTCGCCGTCCAGCCGGCGGCGGACGCCGAACACTTCATAGAGTTCGTGCGCCAGCCATGCGCCGGACGGCGTGCCGCGGAAGAGGTACCAGTGATCTGCGACGCGCTGCCAGATGACGCGCGGGTCGCTCTCGACCGCGGTGCCATCGCGCGTCGGGACGCCGATGTCTTCCATCGGCACGCCGCGGCTGTAGAGCATCCGGAAGATGTAGTGATCCGGAATGATCAGGAGCGCAGTGGGCTCCGGAAACGGATTGTTCGTGGCGAGGATCGACGGGTCGACGTGCCCATGCGGACAGATCAGCGGCAGGTCACACGTTTCGGCGTAGAGTTCGCGCGCAACGCGGCGAATTGCCGGGTCCGAGTCGAAGAATCGGTCGGCGTGAAGCGTGAGGGGCGTGCCGTCGCCGTTCTGGGCGCTGGCTCGTACGTGGTTCACCACACTCGCCATTGCTCGACGGGGTGCGTAGAAGAGAGGAAGCGGGCCGGTGACACCCGGACGCGCCGGAGAGGGAATGCTTGGGGAACAAAAGCTTCGTCGGACTGCTGTATTCTCTTATCGGACAACAACTTGCGCGTGCAGCCCGCGCTGACGTGCGTCGAGTTTGTTCGAACTACAAACTAATACAGACGTTGAATGTACAGAGGCGCATTACGACTGGCAATATTTTGGGACCGTGTTCGATAATATCAATCGGATGGTTGGGCTCGTTTGGCACGCTAGGTGAAACGAAGAGTCTGCACGTGTCGTTGCGATGTTCCGCTTGTTTTGTCGCCCTGAGCGAAGCGAAGGGCCTGCATGTGCAGTACGGCTGCCACTCCTCCTGTGATACTACCATATGCTGAACAACTCGGACGCCAGAGTCCCGAACAGTTCTGACCCCCACGATGGCCCGACCGCCACTCGCGACGTCGACCTCCCCCTCCACGAAGACGTCCGCCGCCTCGCTGCCGCCCTCGGCCGCGTCATCCGCCGTCTGGAGGGCGAGGAAGCCTTCCTTACCGTCGACATGCTTCGCCGCGAATCGCGCGCGCGCCGCCGCAATGACCCCGGCGCGCCGACCCTCGAGACGCAACTCGAGTACGTCGACCACCTTTCACTCTCCCTCTGCGCCGTCTCGGCAAGAGCCTTCACGCTCTTCTTCCTCCTCATCAACACCGCAGAGCAGGTGCACCGCGTGCGTCGGAGTCGAGCGTACGCCGAGGACGCCGACGCCGCGCCGCAGCCCGCCTCTGCACGCTGGACCATGCGGAAGCTGCGCGAAACCGGCCGCTCGGCCGGCGAGGTGCTCGACGCGATCACGCGACTCGACGTACGCCCCGTGCTCACCGCGCATCCGACGGAGTCCACTCGGCGTACCCTGCTCGCGTTGCAAGCACGCGTCGCCGATCTGTTGCTGCGGTGGGAGGCAACTGCGAGAGGCGAGCGCCGCGAGCTCGAAGAGCGTCTCGACGGCGAGATCGAACTCCTCTGGCTGGCCGCTGAGGTTCGGCGCGATCGGCCGACGGTACTCGATGAGGTGAGTACAGTCCTGTGGTATCTCGAGACCAGGCTCCTCGACGCCAGCGCTACCGCGCGCGACGCCCTCGTACGCGCATTCGAGGATGAATTCGGTGCCACCGCCGATGCGTTGCGCATCCCTGTCCCCATTCACATCGGCAACTGGGTCGGTGGCGATCGCGACGGAAATCCATTCGTCACTCCTGACACCACCATCGCCGCCGCGCGCCGCGCGAGTCACGTGATACTCGGCCGCTACGGCCGCATGCTCGACGATCTCATCGAACGTCTCGCGCTTTCGGCGCAACATGCTCCGCCGCCGGAAGCGTTGCTCGCGTCGCTCGAGACCGACAGCGCGCTGCTTCCTGCCGTGTTTTCCACCAACCGCGCCCGCAACGCATCGGAACCCGTGCGTCTCAAGCTCAGCTTCATTGCGGAGCGTATCGCCGCCACGCGGCGGCGCGTTGCGTCGCGCGACGCTGGCGCACTGCGCGCCGAACCTGCCGCGTACGAAAACGCGGAGGCGTTCGACGCGGACTTGATGCTGATCCGCGAAAGCTTGCTGAGCGCCGGCGCAGTCGAGGCGTGTCGCACCGTGCTCGATCCACTGATCGCGATCGTGCGCGCGCACGGTTTCCACGGATTCATGCTCGACGTGCGCGATCATGCCGACATGCATCGTGCTGCAGTTGACGAGATCGCGACGGTGCTTGGCTTGGCGAGCCTGGACGGCGCCGCACTTCGCGCCGAGCTCACCGGCCGGCGTCCCCTGGTGGGGACCCACCTTCCCCTGGGTGAAGCCACGCGACGCGTCCTCGACACCTTCGCCGCCATTCGTCTCATTCAGGACGAGTCCGGCCAGCAGGCTGCGCAGACATACATCGTATCGATGTCGCGCGAGCCGGAAGATCTCCTTCGCGTCCTGCTGCTCGCGCGTGAAGCCGGCCTCGTCGATCTCGCTGGCGATTCCCCAATGTCGCGACTCGACGTCGTTCCGCTGTTCGAGACCCTCGCCGATCTCGATTCTGCGCCAAGCGTCATGCGTGCGCTACTCGATGATCCGGTCTATCGACGTCAGCTCGGCGCGCGCGGCAATCGGCAGGAAGTCATGCTCGGCTATTCCGACTCGGCGAAGGATGCGGGCCTCCTCTCAGCGTCGTGGGCGCTCTATCGCGCGCAGGAGTCGCTCGCTGCGCTGTTCAAGGACAGCGGTGTCGAACTGCTCATGTTCCATGGTCGCGGCGGAGGTGTGGGACGCGGCGGCGGCTCACCCGTGCATCGCGCACTCTCGGCGCTGCCTCCGGGTACGACCGGTGGCCGGATCAAGATCACCGAGCAAGGCGAGATTATCTCGCAGCAGTTTGGCTTGCTGCCTGTCGCCGAGCGTTCGCTCGAGGTGTCCATTTCCGGTGTGTTGTTGCATGAGTTCACGGACTGGCGCACAGGCCTCGATGTCGCGGAAGTCTCCCGTTTTCGAGACGTGGTGGATTCGCTTGCCGCGCGCTCGTTTGGTTTCTATCGCGCGTTAGTGCATGAACGGCCGGAGCTGTTTGCTCTTTTTCGCACTACGACGCCGATTGCGGAACTTGCCGATGCGCGCTTCGGCTCTCGTCCCGCGTATCGCCCCGGGGCGAACGCGGGCATCGATGGCATTCGAGCGATACCGTGGGCCTTCGGCTGGACGCAAATCCGACTCATGCTCACCGGCTGGCTCGGCGTCGGCACGGCGCTTTCTGAGGCCTGTTCGAGCGATGAGGGATTGCGGGAGCTGCAGCACATGACGCGAACGTGGCCTTTCTTCGACGACTTCCTGTCGAAGGTGGAGATGGTCTGCGCGAAGACCGATCTCGACATCGCGCGCGCGTACGTGGAGCGTCTTGGTGGCGATGCGATCTTGTTCGATGCGCTGTGCGATGAATATCGCCGCACCGTGGATGCGGTGCTGCGCATTCGCGAGACAACGCAGCTCGTGTCAGATGTCCCGGTGCTCCAGGCAGCGATCTCGCTGCGGAACCCGTATGTCGATCCGTTGTCGCTCCTTCAGGTAGCGCTACTGCGCCAGAAGCGCGAGGCAGTGGCGCGTGGAGACGATCACGCGGCGATCGACGAAGTTCTTTCGACGACACTGAGTGGCATCGCACAGGGACTGAGAAACACCGGTTGAGTATTGTCACCCCGAGCGAGCGCAGCGAGTCGAGGGGTCTGCACCTGCTGTTCCGCCGTTCCGCTCGTTGTCGCGGTGAGCTTCAGCTTCAGCGCGGCAATGCAAGCGTGATCCCCATCGTCATGCGCACGAAGCCGTAGTCTCTCTTGTACGCCGCGGAGTTGTCCTTATCGACGATCGCGCGGATATACCGCAGATCGCTTCGGAAGCCGAAGATGCCGGTCACCGACCGCGACACCCCAGCACCGACGTTGAATGCCATGTCGGTTTGATCGACGTCGTATTGGGTTCCCGGCCCTTCGATCCATGGGTGGATCATGCCGACGCCCGCCGTGGCATACGGACGCCATTTTTCCTCGTTGCCTCGCAGCGGGAACACCACGTTCCCCATATAGCTCCAGGCGCGCGTGTTGAGGTCGATGCACGCCGTTGTGCGGGCGACCACGCCGCAGTTATTGGGAATGAGGTCAACATTCCGGTCCTTGAAGAAGTGGAAGTATCGCTGGACCTCGACTTCGAACCCTACCCGATCACCGAATACGCCGAGGGCGAGGCCCGGACCGCCTCTGCGGAACTCGGCGTCCCCAGCGAGGTTGCCGCCCATGAAGGGCGTGGCCACCAGCTGCGCGTGTGCGGTCGTCGCCACGGATGAGACCACCAGCGCGATGAGAAGACTGTATCGGCGAACGCGCATGCGAAGTTCTCCAATTGGCAAGGATGTCCGGTTGAGCTTGCGCCCACGGTGGGTGCGCCTGATTTTGTCCATTCTGTCACCCCGTGCGTGCGACACGTTGTCGAGGGGTTCACTTGAGCCAGGTGGTACTGTGACGATGCACCCACGGACCCTCGTTTGAGAAAGATCGACACGCGCGACTTTCGTCGTGCTACCCGCACGACGTCGCGCGAAATCAACCGCCGCATTGTGCTCAACCTCGTCCGCGATCATCAGCCTGTGTCGCGCGCCGACCTCGCTCGGCGCATGGATATCGGGCGCGGCGTCGTGACGTCGATCATTCAGGAGCTGATCGACGAGGGAACCATCTACGAAGGCGCCACTGGCCCCGCCGCCCGCGGCCGGCGCCCGACCATGCTGTACGTGCGGACGCAGGATCGCCTCGTCGTCGCCGTGGATATTCGGTTCAGCCGCACCTTTATCATGCTCAGCGATTTTGCGGGGACGCAGATCGCACTCGAGTCCTTCGAAACGATCCTTGACCCGGCAGCGCTGATGAACGAGCTCGCCGAGCGGATCAATCGATTGCTTGCGTCGCGCGATGCGCGCGGTCGTTGTGAAGGTGTTGGCCTGGTGATTCCAGGCATGGTGGAGCGCGTGACCGGCCGCGTGTTGCTGTCCCCGCAGCTCGGCTGGCGCGACGTGGACATTCGTGTGTCGCTGGCGACGGCCGTGGGATTGCCCGTCATCATCGAGAATGCGCCGATGGCGTGTGCGCTCGCGCAGATGTGGTTGGGCCAGCGTGGAAACAGTCCGGACAACTTCGTCTATGTGACCGTGTCCGATGGTGTCGGTGCGGGCATCGTCTTGAACGGCCAGTTGATTCGCGGCGACACCAATTCGGCGGGTGAGTTCGGGCACATTCTGCTCGATCCTGCGGGTCCGCAATGTCTCTGTGGTGCGCACGGATGTTGGGAAGCGTATACGTCCAACCAGGCGACGCTGTCGCGGTACCTTGGACGTGAGCTCACTCCAATCTGGGGCCAGTCAACCAGACAAGCGGTGCCGTTGACGATCGACGATCTCATATCGAAAGCGCGAGGCGGCGATGCGCGCGCGTCGAGCGCGATCGAGGCGACGGGCCATTATCTCGGCGTTGGTATTGGGGGAATCATCAATGCGCTCAACCCGTCGCAGGTGTTTCTCGGTGGCGAGATTACGGGCGCGTGGGACATGATCGAAACCGCCGTGCGAGAAGGAATCATGGAGCGTGCGCTCACGCGGGCCGGGGCGGCGACGCCGGTGGTGCCGGAGCAGATGGGTGGGTATCCTCGGCTTCGAGGCGCCACCGCGTTGGTAGCGGCGCCACACTTTGCGGCACCGCGTGTGGCATAGGACAGATGCGAGTGCAGTTCCGCTTGTTTTGTCGTCCTGAGCGCAGCGAAGGACGTGCACCCTTCACGTGAGCCTTGTTGGGCTCGCGTGGACGTGATTCGTTAGAAAGCAACACACTACCGCATCAGAGCGTTTGTTCCTGCCGGAGCAAATCCTCACACTGGGACTGTTTCGTCAGGCAGTCCAGGAAACGCGAGACGCCATTCGCAGCGGTGACATTGTCCCTTCCTCAGGTTTTGGTAACGCGTACCTTGCCTTCAACGATCTCGCTGCGGACGTCGCGTGCTTAGTCGGTGCGGACATTGCGAATCGAGCTATTGGCCCCCTCGAAGCTAAACGGAATCTGGCAAGTATTGCGGACATTCATAGCGCGGATTGGCAGCAACGAATTGTCACGTATACTTCCGCGTGCGACAGCAGACCTAAGATAGAACCCGCCGGCGGTCCATAGCATCCCTCCGCTCTATCGGCATGCTCGCTCGTCAGGCGCTGCTCGCCTGGAGAACGTGCTTCGCGAGAGTTGGATGACGCGACACTTGGGCGACAGGCACGTTAGCGATCACGGCTCGCCAACAACCGAGGCTATCAATGACATCGCATGCAATGGATCGCCGAGAATTCGCGCTTCTGGCGTTGGGAGCGTCGGGCGCCACGGCGTTTGCAACGCCACGGCCTCAACCCTCCCAAGCTCCGCAGGGGAGCTGGACACCGCTTTGGAACGGGAAGGACCTCGACGGGTGGACGACCTGGATGCAGCGTCCAGAGCCGACCTCCGATGTGCCGGGATTGGCGCGCGACGCAAACGGCCGGTACACGGAGCCGATCGGCTCCAACCGCGACCCGCTGAAGGTATTCACTGTGGTGCCCGACGTAGACGGAAAGCCCGCCATCCGCATTTCCGGCGAGGCGTTCGGCGAGCTACGCTCCACGCGCGGCCTCGAGGACTACCACCTGAGGTTCCAGTTCAAATGGGGTCAGAAGAAGTGGCCACCTCGGGATGCGGCCACCAGAAAGCGAGATAGTGGCGTCCTCTATCACGTGCACGCCGGCCCGGGTGAGGACGGGCGCCTTTGGGCACGCTCGATCGAGCTGCAGATCCAGGAGGGCGACACCGGCGACTTGTATGCGGTAGGATCGGCGATCGCCGTCAGGGCCAAGACCGTTCCGGGCACAATGCCGGCGGAGTACGTCTACGACCCGAGCGGCCCGTGGACCTACTTCTCTCAGATCGCAGGTCAGAGCGGTCGATGCATCAAGCAGTCGGACGCGGAGCGTCCGAGCGGAGAATGGAACACGGTGGAGATCGTCTGCCTGGGGCAACGATGCATCCATGTCGTGAATGGCAAAGTCGTGATGCGGTTGCACGGTGCCACACGGATCACGGGCGAGTTGCCTACACCGGTCACCTCTGGTGCGATCATTCTACAGTCGGAAGGCGCAGAGGTGTTCTATCGAGACGTTGCGATGCGCTCGATCACCGCAATACCGCCGGAGCACGCGGAGTAACGAAGAACAGAACGCCCGCACGTTGGTGCGGGCGTTCTGTTTTCAGGAACCTGCCACTCTTGTTACTTGAAGTTCGGATTGTTCCGCGTCTCGACGTCCGGCAGTGGCGTGCACGTGAGATCGCTGTACGTATTCCCCTTGAGCGTGAGCCCTTTCACGAACGGCAGATTGTACCGCAGCATGTCGCCATACCGCTGCCCTTCGCTGAACAGCTGACGACGGCGCTCCTCGAGCACCAGATCCGTGTATGCCTGCCCGGTTGGCGGCGGACCAGCAAGCGTCGGAACGGCGTTGGCCGTGCGAACACGGTTGATCGCGTCGAATCCCGCTTGCCCACCCACAGCCTCGGCGTAAATGAGCTGCGCCTCGGCCCACGACGCGATGGGATGATTCGAGTTGCCGGCGAGGAATTTCTGCTGTTGGAATAGCGGCGTGACACCGTCGTTGGCTTTCTTGGCCGCGTCCTTCACCTTCACGCGTGGATCCGCCACATTGCCCGCGACGCCGTTTACGGTGAGGTTGCGGTACGGAATCGACACCGAGAGATATTCGTTCCGGATCGTCAGGTTAAAGATGCGATTCTCGCGCTGTGCCGCTCCACCCTCGGTGAATTCGGCGTTCCGCACGAAGGTGGTCGGAACGAGGTTCGCGTCGGACGCCGCACCCGCAAGGTTCTTGAGATTGAGACGTGCGCGCGCTCGGCCGACGCGAGCCATGTTGAGAATGCTCTGGTCATTCACCGCCGTCGCCCGGTCGATGGCGTCGGTGAAGCGCCCCTCGGCGGCTGTAAATACTTCTGCGCGAGTCATCTTTGGACCGTTGTCCATCGTCATCTCGCACATCCCTTCGCCGAGCAGCAAGTCGGCATAGCCGCCGTACGCGCGCATGGTGGCCATCAACAGCAATCGGCTCGGCACCTGGGCATCGGTGAACTTCTCCAGACGGTTGAACGCGTCGTCGAGCTGGAATCGCGCCTGCTGAAGCGGCGTGTAGTAACCCATGGCCGTTGTGCCTCGGCCGTAGTTGCAGTTGCCGGGTGCGGACTTGATCTCCGTCACGCCGCGCCATTCCCACGGGTGATTGTCGACGAAGCCGTTGGCGTTCAGGTATTCGCCGCTCAGCATGGCGGCGGTGGCGGCATACTGGATGACACCGCATTGCAGCGTCTGCATCGCGGCAGCCGCGAGTGCCGGCGCGAGCGTCGGATCCGACAGTGATTCTGCCGGTACGCTGCCCGGATTCTCGACGTCGAGGATTTTGTCGCACGCGGCGAGGCCGATGAGCGCGAACGCAACCAGCATCGACCGATGAGTGAGTCTATGTGACATGATTCTCTTGTCTCCTCGGTGAGTGGTTAGTAGGTGAGACGGAACGTCATCACAAAGCTCTGCGTCGGCGGCATGATCGTCTGGAAGCCGTTCGCGAGCGAGCCGAGGGCGCGGATTTCTGGATCCCACACGTGCTGTCCGGCGACGTCGACGTAGATCTCACCGTCGCGCGACGTATTCCAGCCCTGCTCCGCGGTCCACAACATCGAGAGGTTTCGGCCGGCGAGCGTGACCGAACCACCCGCCGCGCCCAACTTTGCCACGTGAGACGGCTTGAGCGTGTATGACGCCGAGAGCTCTCGCAGCTTCAGGAATCCCGCCTGATACGTGCTCGCCGCGTCGGTATCGATTGTCCGATAGACCTGCAGGAACGGATCGTTCTGCTCGATCACGGCCTTCGTCGAACCCTGGTTGTGCAGCGCGCGAATCTCGGTATCCGACTGCCAATGGCCCCCGTTCCCATCGACGCGCGCATAAAAACGCAGGTTGTCCCAGAGAGTGACCTGCGTGTTGTAGCCCTGTTGCCACGTCGGTTGTGTGTGGCCCCAGTACACGCGCGGCGCGGCTGTGCCGGTATACGTGCCGATGGGGCACGGAGCGTCTGGCCCGCCCTGTTCGAGTCCCGACTTGCCTGTTCCGCCGTCGCAGATCGCGGACTGCACGACCCCCGTCGGGCTGAGCACAGCGGAGCGAACCTTGTAGAAGAAGAAGTCAGCGATGCCGTAGCCGACGCGCGCCTGTGCCAGCCCACCGCCGCCGACCGTCAGGAAGTCGTTACCAGATCCCAGATCGTCGACGCGATTGCCGTTGTTGGCGAGCTGCGTTCCGACGTCCCACGCAACGCGACGGCCCTGGAGCACCCGGAAGTTGACCGACAGCTCGTTGCCCCACGTCGACAAGTGGCCGATGTTGACGACCTGACTCCCGGGAAAGCCGACGGACGGGGGCACCGGCACGTTCACGATCGCGTCGGTGACCGAGCGGCGGAAGTTCGTGTAGCTCACGTCCATGCGCCGATTCAGGAGCGACGTCTCGAAGCCGAGCTCGAGCTCCGTGCTCCGCTCCGGCTTGAGTTGCGGGTTTCCAAACGACGACGGCACGAGCCCACCGGCGTTCTGATATCCCACACTCGACGTGTACAGGCGCGCCGCGTCGAACGTGCCGGGCTGCGCTCCCGCTGCGCCGAATGCACCGCGAAGCCGCAGGTCGCCAAGTGCGCGTGCCACGGCGCCGGCCTTCTTGGTCCACATCGGATCTTCGCTCAGGACCCACGATGCGCTGACTTTCGGATAGTACGCGGCAGAGTACTCCTTGCCGAATGCACTATTGTCATCGGCGCGGAGCGCGGCGGTGAGAAAAAGACGGTTCTGCCACGCGAGCTCCTGCTGTACGAACAGACCGACCGTCGCATTGGCGACGTAGCCTTCCGTCGCGTTCTTCGTCGTCGTGCCGGACACGGTCGTGATGGGCGACGCCGGGAAGGTGGTACCGCTCGCCGAGATGTTGCTGAGCTCCGACCGGTAGGCCTGGAAGCCCATGGCGGTCGTCAGGTCGAACGACCGCAGGCCGTACTTGACGTTTCCCGAATAGTCGAGTGTGAGGAAGTTGCGCGACGCGCGCTCGACGCTCTTGGCGCCCAGCCCGTTGGACCCGTAGAACGTGGCGTTCGCCGCCGTCTCCCTTGGGTACAGTGTCGAGTTATTCTCCGAGTTCACGTCGAGGCCCACGGCCAGGCGATTCGTGAACCACGTGGCCGGTTCGAATCGCGCCGTCATGCTCGACGTCATGCGATCGACGTCCGCGCGATCTTCCACGTCGTCCCAGAGGTCCGCCGGTGCGAAGCCGAATCCACCGGTGGTCGGGATCAGGCTACGCCGGCCCCAGACGAGATTACTGAATGGATCAGGGTTGATCGAGCCGTTCTGGGCCAGCCGAATGCGGTCGCGAATGAAGCCGAGGTTTCCCTCGATGCGAAGCTTCTTGTTGGCTTCGATGTCGATATTGGCGCGCCCGGCGAACTTCTTGTCGGTATTCCACGCGACGACACCCTGGTCGTCGTCGTACCCCGCGGAGAGATAGTAGCGCGTGATGTCGTTGCCGCCGTGCAGATTGGCCGAGTATCCCTGGTTCTTGCCGTTGTGGAAGATGGGCCCGGCGCCGCTGTCGATCGCGTAGCGATAGAGGTTGAGCGTCTCGAGCTGCCCAGCCGCGTTCTTTGACCAGAGCGTGCCCGCGCGGCCCTCGGGGTTCGCGAGCCAGTTCGTTCCCTGGCGCGTGGTAAAGTCCCAGTGCGGCGTGCTGTTCGATCCGCGCTTGGTGATGATCTGCACCACGCCGTTGGAGGCCTCCGTGCCATAGAGCGTCGCCGCGGCGGGGCCCTTGATGATCTCGATGGACTCGATGTCCTCGGGATTGATGTCGTTGAGACGACTCGCGCCGGCGCCGCCCCGCTGCGCGGGTCCTCGCGAGGTGTTCGCGTCCATGCGTACACCGTCGATGTACACGATGGGATCGGTGCTGAGCGAGAGGCTTCCGACCGAGCGGACGCGGATCTGTGCACCGGTGCCGACCTGCCCCGTCGCCGGGAGGATCACGACGCCCGGCGTCCGCGCCCCGATCAGCTGCTCGACGCTGCGTGGTGCGGAGGTCTTCATCACCTCACTCGCATTGATGGTTTCGATGACGTTGCCCACCGCGCGTCGTTCGACGGCGCCACCGGTGCCGGTGACGACGACTTGATCGAGCTGGATAGAGCGCTGCGCGAGCATGAAGTCGGCGGTGAGCGTCTGCCCCGACGCCAGGGAGACGGTGCGATCCTTTGCCGCGTAGCCGAGCATTCGGGCATGTAGCTGTACAGTGCCAGCGTTCACGGCGCCGAGGGTATATCGGCCCGTGGCGTCTGATCGCGCGCTGGCCAACGTGCGGTTGCCATCGCCCACCACCGTAATCGTGACGCCCTCGATTGGGCGTCCCCCGGCGGTGTCGGTGACCACTCCAGTGATTCTGCCCGTCTGCGCGTGCGCTGCGGCGCCGACGAAGAACGCTGCTACCATCAGCGGCATCCATCGAGCTACGATGCGATACACCATCGATTCCCCCGTTTGACGTGAGAAATGTCGGCGCATCGTCGCGCTGCTAAGGAAAGTCCGAGACTGCGAAGATGCCGATCGAGGCTCCTTACGCAAGTCGCCGGCGAATCGGACGTCGGTGACATTCCCTGCATGAGTAGTGACCCGGTGTGTCCGAACGACCGTCACACGAGGTAGATTCACCGCCCATGAGTTCTCAGAAACGCGTTGCCATCATCGGCGCGGGCATCTCCGGCCTCGCACATGCCGACGTCTTCACCCGTTGCGGCTTCACCGTCGTGATCTTCGAGCGAGCACCACGCATCGGCGGCGTGTGGGCTTGTTCGTATCCGGAGGTCAGTCTGCAGAACACCTGGTGGGGCTATCACCTCAGCAGCTTCCCCTGGCCCGCCGTGCCAAACGAGCACCCGACGGGAACGCAGATTCTGCAGTATCTCGATGCGCTCGTCACGGCGCGCGGGTTCGACGTTCGGCTCGAGCATGAGGTCACCTCCGCGCGCGAGGCAGCAGATTGCCGCTGGACGTTGCGCGTGCAGAGTGTCGCCGGCGAACACGTCGAACACTTCGATCACCTCGTCGTGTCCGTCGGCCAATACACAGAGGGCAAGCACCGCCCGCACCTCACGGGCGAATCGGAATTCGCCGGCGTCGTGTTGACCGAACGTGACATCAGCGACCTTACGCGCTTCGATGGCAAGCGCGTGGTGGTCGTCGGCTTCGGCAAGAGCGCGCTCGACATGGCCACGTTCGCGGCACCACGCGCGGCGTCGGTGCATCACGTCTTCCGCACGCCGCGCTGGACGTTGCCGCGCATGATCTACGGCGTGCATTACACCAAGCTGCTCTTCAACCGGTTCGGCTCCGTCATGATGACGAGCTGGGCGCACCCGACGCGTGGCGAACGTTTTCTGCATCGACGCACATCGTTCATTCGCAGCTTCTGGAGTGGACTCGAGAAACTCTTTACGCACATCGCCCGGCACGAAGGCCGCGGACACGGAGCGGCCGGTGAGGCGCGGATCGCGGCAGTGATACCCTCACATTCGCTCCTCCCCGACCTCCGTTCCGCTGCCGCGCTCGCGTCGACAGGATACTATGGACATGTGGGCGCAGGCCGGATCGAGCCACGCCGCGCGGAGGTCGTGAGCCTGTCCCGTGATGGCGTGCGGGTGTCGAATGGTGAGGAGCTTCCCGCAGATATCGTTGTGCTCTCGGTTGGCTCAGGCACGCCACGCTTTCCCTTTCTCGACGAATCGTCGCGCGCGCTCCTCGAATCGGAGCACGACGGCGTCCAGCTCTATCGACACGTGGTACACCCTCGGCTTCCGGGCCTCGGGTTCGCCGGATTCAATCACGGGTTCATGCACGTGCCCGCAGCGGAAGTCGGAGCGTTGTGGCTTGCGGCCTTGTGGCGCGGGGAACTGACGTTGCCGCCTGTGGAGCAGATGGAGCGCAATATCGAGCACATTCGCGCGTGGAAGCGCGAGCACATTCACTTCGAACCGTCACGCGCTTGCGCCGTGAACACGCGCTTTCAACAGTACCTCGATATCATGCTCGCGGACCTCGGCCAATCCCCTTACCGGAAACTGCCGAATGTGTTCGCGGAAATCTTCGCTCCCTACTGTCCCGCTGACTATGCCGGCGTTGTCGATGCGCATCTTGCCAAGACGCGACGCAAGGTGCTCACGCCCGTCGCACTTCCGACCTGAGACTCCGCTCGAGTGCATCGAAACCGATCGTTAGAATGAAGTGCACGCATTGTGTTTCACCCGAAATACGGCTTCTTGCTGGAGTCGTGTCGAAAATGATTTCGCGGACCGCGGTTTCGTTTGCAAGACTTTCTGCTACTCTTCCGGAGAGACGATTCCGTTGGGTTGGCCGTGCCGACGTTCAGCGTCTCATGCACCCGCAACTGCTCGCCATGTACGCGCGACGAGGATCTCCTGCTGGACCGCTCGCCCGCAGCAGTTGAGCGACCTGCGTCAACATCTTGATTGCGACCGGCGACGCAGGCGGAAGGCAACCATGTGGTCGTGCGGGTCGCGGTGGGCGCCAAATGACTTGAACGTGAGCGCGTCCTATGCGCCTCCCACCCACATGCCTAGCTCGCGGAGAGCACTCTCGACGTCCGTGCGATTGCCGTCGATGACCTGGGCATCACGCGACCAGGACTCGGCGATGTAATCCCGAAGCGCGATCGAGTCCGGCGACGCATCGGGCGGCGTGGGATGGAGAACACCAACCAGTCGTAACTCACTGTTGGTCTGCGCGCGAATCAGCGGCCTGAGCTTTCCTGCATACGCATTGAACGCTTGACCGATTCGCCCTGCTGCCTCGCGGACGGATTGCACATCGTTTGCGCTCTCCACCGCAAGACTATCGATCAATGCATCCCGACCAAAGCTACCACGGAATGCACGGGCGAGGTGCGGCACGTGATAGAGAACGTGCCGCTGGATCTTGCCATCATAGAGATTGCGAAGTCGAATATCCTTTTCAATGAGTACGCCCCGGGGTTTCGCCAGGGTGAGCTGAACGTCGAGCTTTGCCACCGACCGAGTCACAAGCGCCTCCAGGTTCTCGCGCACTGGCTGTTTTGGCGCGGATAAGAAGCGCTCAGCGAGTCGCTCCAGCAACGCCTCGTCCGGAGCGCGGGCGAGCTCATGGCACTCGCCAAGCATGAGTTGCGGCGCGAGAACGCCGGAAACCGATGCGAATTCCATAGGACGCGTGCGGATCATGTCAGCGACCGTTTCCAGCACAGCCGCATAGACGTTCACCTCATCGGCCGCTGCGATGCCCGCGAGGCGCGGCAGCTTCTTCTTGAAGCGCAGCGCGGTGACGTGTCCATTGCCGACGAGCACTCCGACATTCACCCGCTCGCCACTTTCTGGCATGGGTGCGGCCGACACGAGACTATACCAGAACCGCTCCGTATCGCGAAAAAGGTCACGCATTGCATACCTCCTTGACGAGCTTGCTGATATTCGCGCCTCGCGTCACCAGGAAATCGACGGCACCGTCCCTCCACGGGACCTGGTACGGAATTGCATCTTGCACTACTTGGAACATAGGGGCGATGTCATCCTTTGTAATACCCTGAATCGCAGAGCACGCCGCGTCAGGAAACGGCAGATGCTCGTTCAGTTGATCCCGCGAGCCTGTTAAGCGCCCATAGGCGCACCACGAATCCGCTCGTACACGCCGCCGCAATCGACCGTACTTGGTCAGCACTTCTTCAGCGTCGTAGGCGCTGGCTACTCCGTCCCGGTCGCCGTGATGCGAGTGGATAGGGAGCAAGCGAAGTCGAGGAGTGGGACACGCGGTGTCATGAGACCATGGGCGAAATGGGTTCGGTAATGTTACTGCGTGCGTGGCTGAACAACGACCAACCCTGCGACGCACTCCTGACGGCGACGCCTTTGACAAAAACTGGCTGGCTTGCTGCGCCCACCTGCCGCATTCTTCAGGGAGTGCCGCGGCTCGCTCCAACCCGTTAGGCGGCCAGACAGAAACCGGAGGACTCCCAGATGCCCCACGGCAAGATCTGTTACCTCGAAATCCCCGCGAACCGCGCCGAAGATTCAGCGCGCTTCTACTCGGACATCTTCGGCTGGAAGGTGCGTGCACGCGGAGATGGCAACCTGGCATTCGATGATACTGGAGGTGTCAGCGGGACGTGGGTGAAGGAAAGCGACCGGACGCCCGATGAGCGCACCCGGACCTACATCATGGTCGACAGCATCGCCGAGTCGTTGAAGCAGATCGAGAATGCCGGTGGCAAGGTGGTCACGCCACGCAAAGACATTGGACCGAACATGGGGGCATTTGCTGCCTTTACCGATCCGGTCGGAAACGAGTTCGGTCTCTACGAAGAACCGCGACAGCGCTAGCGTGATCGAGAGCTTTTTGCTTCGCGTGAGGTACGGATCGTGGAATCTCTGGCGCGATGAGAATCCAGACGCCGCCATTGTTCTCGACGACGCGAATCTCCATGGAATGATTCTCACGGGGATACATCTCTCGCGAGCGAATCTCGAGGAAGCGGACTTGATCGGGGCGAATCTCGAGGGCGCGATGCTCGAGCATCTCGCCGCCAACACACACATCCAGGAGCACGCATGATTCCTGGGTAGCTGAACCCTCAGCCTTCGCCTACCCTTCACGACATGCAAGCCTTCGTGATGACGCGGTATGGCGGACCCGAGGCGACCGAACTCCGCGACGTCCCAGAACCCTTCGCGGGCCCGAATGAAGTCCGCGTCCAGGTCCGCGCGGCAGGGCTCAACCCCGTCGACCTGAAGACGCGAGAGGGCAAGCTGAAAGTGATCCGTCGCTATCCGCTTCCGGCAATTATGGGAAACGAGATCGCCGGTGTGGTCGAGTCGGTTGGCAGCGGCGTGACGCGCTTCGCGGTCGGCGATCGCGTCTACGCGCGGCTCAGCAAGGACACCATGGGTGGATTCGCCGAGAAGGCGGTCGTGCATGAGGACCATCTCGCCATGATGCCGGCCTCGCTCGACTTCGAGGCGGCTGCCGCGGTTCCACTCGCCGCGCTCACCGCACTGCAGACGCTCCGTGACGAACTCCAGCTGCGCGAGGGCCAGCGCGTCTTCATCTCTGCGGGCGCAGGCGGTGTCGGCACCTTCGCCATCCAGATCGCCAAGTATTTCGGCGCGCAGGTTGCGACCACCGCCTCGCCGCGAGGCGATGCGCTGGTGCGGCGGCTTGGCGCGGACATCGTGATCGACTACACCCATGAGCGTTTCGAAGACTCGCTCCGCGACTACGACGGCGCTTTCGATCTTCTCGGCGGCGACGACCTTGTGCGCACCTTCTCGGTGGTCAAGCGCGGCGGTTCGGTGGTATCGGTCGCAGGGATGCCGGAGCCGGAGACAGCTCGGCGCGACCTTGGTCGCGGCAGCGCGCTGGCCGCGCTTTTCTGGGTTGTGAGCCTCGGCCTACGTCGGTCGGCCGCGAAGCGCGGCGTCCGCTACCGCTACCTGTTCATGCATCCGAGCGGCGCCGATCTCGAGACACTTGCCGCGCTCATCGACGCGAAGATGCTGGAGGTGGTCGTGGACCGCGTCTTCCCCTTCGCCGAGACGAAGGAGGCACTCGCATACCTCGAGAGCGGCAGGGCCAAGGGGAAGGTGGTTGTCCGCGTGCCGTGATCCTCACGGTTGCGCTCCCCGAACCGCCAGGTCCTATTTCCCAGGTGAGTCACACCAACGAGTCGGCCGCCCCGGCGCCACGGCACCCGCGCTTCGTTCGCATCACGCACTGGCTCACCACCATTGCGTTCTTCGCGCTCCTCTTGAGCGGCGGGGAAGTCCTCCTCTCGCATCCCCGCTTCTACTGGGGAGAAGTCGGCAACGCGAACATGACCCCGCTCCTGGTCATCCCGGTGCCCTCGTCGCGCTCAACCATTCCTACCGGCTACAGCTTCAACCTGCCGGACCAGAATGGGTGGAGCCGCTCTCTGCACTTCCAGGCGGCGTGGCTCCTGCTCTTCGTGGGCCTCGCGTACGTGCTTGCCGGTATGCGCAGCGGGCATTTCCGTCGCAACCTGGTACCCTCGCCGTCGGACCGCTCCTTGGGCGCCCTGCGACACGCCATCGCCGAGCACCTGCGCTTCGCAGCGACGGCCGTCGGCGATGCCTCATCGTACAATGGGCTGCAGCGGCTCTCGTATCTCGTCGTCGTCTTCGTGCTCTTCCCGCTCATCATCTGGACAGGATTGGCAATGGCGCCCGGCTTCACGGCGGTCTTCTCGCCAGCCGTGTCGCTCCTCGGCGGCCAGCAGTCGGCACGCACGCTCCATTTCGTCGTCACGATCGCCTTGGTGCTGTTCACGCTCGTTCACCTCATGATGATCGTCCTCGCGGGATTTCGTGCGCGCGTTCTGCCGATGATCGCCGGGACCACGGAGGAAAACCGATGAGCGATATCTCACGTCGTGCGCTCGTGGGGAGTGCCATCGTGGCTGCCGGTGCGGCCGTCGGCGCTACGCTCAACGCCGTTGGTCGTCGTTTCGGCCTCGTGCCACCCGATGCGGGCGGCATCTACGGCCCGGGTGAAACGCTTGCCTACGCGGCACACCGGCTGCTCGGCCGCAATGCCCTGGCCCGCGAGTTTCCGCGCGACATGATCTCGGCAAAACCGTTCGCGAATTCGATTGCACCGCATACCGAATCGTTCGAGCGGCATCGAGCGGCGAACTTCGCGACCTGGCGCCTCCACGTGCACGGTCTCGTGACGCGACCCGCGTCGCTCTCGCTCACCGACCTGCGCGCGATGCCCACGCATTCGCAGATAACGGCCGTGACGTGCGAAGAAGGATGGTCGTACGTGGCGGAGTGGACCGGAACGCCGTTGTCGGGTCTCCTCAACGCGATCGGCGTGCGCCCGACGGCTCGCTACCTGGTCTACTACTCGTCCGATCCCGACTGGTGGGAGAGCATCGACATGGACGAGGCCATGCATCCGCAAACGCTCGTGACATGGGGAATGAACGGCGCGGACTTGCCCGTCCCCTTCGGCGGTCCGCTACGCCTGCGCGTTCCACGGCAACTCGGCTACAAGAGCGTCAAGTTCATCAATCGTCTCGTGCTTACGGATTCACTCGACGAATTCGGATCGGGAACGGGGCAGTCCGCGGTGAACGACGGCTACGCGTGGTACGCGGGAATCTGACGGGCGGCCATAGTGCGACACCCTTCGGCTCGCTCAGCCGGGCGTTTTCTTCGCGTGAGCGGTGGGGGCGATGCGATGCACCGTGAAATCGAGCTCGCCATCGGTGCGCGTGCCGGTGAGCACAAAGGCCGCACCGGCGGTGTCGAGGCCGACGAGACAGAGGCGACGACCCTCCCGCCACCCGAACTCACATGTTGGTTCCTCTCGAACGACGACAGACGTGGCTTCTGTAGGCATTCGACAGTAAATCCAGCCCGATGGTTTCCCGCCTCCGCCGGTCGACTTTCGGCGCTCGACAGCGGTTCTACTAGTGCTCGCCGACCAGCATCACGCCGTAGCCTGCCAGCGCGGCGCCCATCGAGTAGTAGGCGTAGTTGCGATGATCGGCACGGCCAACCGCACTGTGCTCCGCATCGCCGGCGAGGACGAGCCCCGTGTACGCGAACCCCGCATCGGATGCGAGCAACAACGCGGAGTGAATCAGCCGCTTGGTGCGTCCGACCTCGTTGGACCGTGACTCGTAGAGGGTCCACAGCCCGGTGACGGTATTGACGGAGAACAACGTGCCCAACCCCGCCGCACCAAGGCTGTGTGCCGACTTCGCCCACGAGGGCCGGGGGGCACCGGACTTGTCGGCTTGAAAGAGCTGGTTGCCGGCAACCGCCTGGACGGCGAACATCGGAATCATGGAATACGACGCGTATCGATGAATGCGAAGCATCAATTCGTAGTACTCGCTCACTTCGACGGCCCGCGGACGCCGGCGAACCGTGTCGCTGGCCATGGCCGCTCCGTTTGTGACGCCAGCAGGCGCGAAGGCGCCCAGCACCACGTGTCTTGTTGTGTCTGTTGCCGGAGTCGCCTGTGCCTGTGCAGAATCAAGGGCGCTGGTCAGGGCCCATGCGATCACAGCAATGGTGAGTGCGCGGGATGATGAGGTACGTGACATGTGCGCGTATACGGGCAAAGTACGCGCCACTTTGCTCGGCCCCTAAGTCCATCACGCGAACATGCGGCCTCGCGAGTGCTGCGGCGTGCTGCTCCGGGGATTCCAGCTCTTGTCGCCGAAGGGGGTAATCCGCTCCAGCGCCTGATGTGTAGATTCGGTCAAGTGTCATCGACGGTCAACGACCTACCGCGAAAATTACCGTGACCAACCAACGCTCTGCGCACCGTTTCTGCACGGTCGCTCTGGCAACGCTTGGCGTCGTCTCATTGCCGACGGCCTCACTCGCGCAGGCCCGCACGCCGGGCGTGTTTTACCTCGGCGCGGACATCTCGTCCCTCGCCGGCGCCCGCCCTCCCGTCAGGCCGCCTGATTCTTCGGCGACCGGGACTACGACGCCGCCCGCCACGCCCGGCGGTGGACGCGGACGCACGCCATTCATCTATCGCGAGAATGGTGTGGAGACCACCGAGTACGCGATCATGCGCAAGAATGGGTGGAATGCATTCCGGCTGCGCGTCTTCGTGTCGCCAGTACGGAGCGCGCCCAACAACACACTCGAGAACACCATCCCCCTCGCGAAGGCCATCAAGGACGCGGGCGGCATGTTCATGCTCGACATCCACTACTCCGACACGTGGGCTGATCCCGGCCATCAGGATACACCCGTCGCGTGGCGTGACCTCGACGTGCCAGGCTTGGAAGCGAAGGTCGAGGAGTACACGAAGGATGTGATCGCACAGCTCAAAACCGCCGGCGCGATGCCCGACATGGTGCAGGTGGGCAACGAGATCACCGGCGGATTCCTCTGGCCACTCGGTCACCTGCATGTGCCGAGCTCGGAGGTAAAGCAGGAAGGCAACGAGCAGATTCGCGGCGGCTACATCACGCCGTACGACGAAGCGAAGGTGTGGGACAACGTCACGCGCTTTCTCAAGGCGGGCATTCGTGGTGTGAAGACCGCGTCAGGCAACACGCAGCCGAAAATCATCCTGCACACCGACACCGGTGGCGACTGGCAGGTGACCAAGTGGTGGTTCGATCACGCCACCGCCGCGAAACTCGAGTACGACATCATGGGACTGAGCTTCTACCCCAAGTATCACGGCACCCTTGCCATGCTCCAGCAGGTCATGATCGAGAGCGAGAAGCGCTATCACAAGCCATTCATGGTCGTTGAAACCGGCTACGTGCAGAACGATACGAACGCCATGTCGCCACCTGAAGCGATCGCAACGCCGGTGCTCTCGGCAAAGACACCGAAGGAAAAGGGATACATGCAGTGGCCCGGCACGCCGCAGGGTCAGCGTCAATTCATGGCCGACATCATCAACACCGTGAAGCGAAACAATGGACTCGGGGTGTTCTATTGGGGTCCGGAGGGCACGCGCGGCGACGGCATGTGGAAGGCCGACGGCAGCGCGGCGCCGTCCATCTCGGTGTTGGACCATCTCGAGGAGCTGAAGGTGCGTCCACCGAGCATGATGCCGCCTGCGGCACGGCCGTAGCTCTCGACAAGCAACCGCAAATGCCCACCATCGCGATCATCGGGCCAGGCGCAATTGGCGGCATTCTCGCCGCCTGGCTTGCGCAGGACGCTGCGAACGACGTCACTGTCTGCGCGCGTACATCCTTCGATCATCTCGAGGTTGAGACGCCGAATGCGGTGATCATTGCGCATCCGCGTCTGCTCACGGATCCACAGATGGCGACACCGGTTGATTGGATCCTCATCACGACAAAGGCCTATGACGCCGCCGCCACGGCGACGTGGTTGCCTGGTTTGCGTGGCGACCACTCACGCGTCGTCGTACTGCAGAACGGCGTCGAACATGTTGAGCGATTCACTCCGTACCTGCCCGCCGAAGTGCTCGTCCCCGCCGTCATTGATTGCCCGGCGGAACGCACGGCGCCTGGCCGCATGCGGCAGCGCGGGCACTCGTGGATCGTGGTGCCGGATTCAGTGAACGGCCGCGCGTTCCTGCCGCTTTGGAAGAAGACAAATTTCGCCGTCACCACCGACGACTTCACCACGCGCGCGTGGGCGAAGCTGTGCATCAACGCACCGGGCGCCATCAGCGCGATTCTCCTCAAGCCAACCGGCGTGATTCAGGTCGAGCCGATTCCCGACCTCGTGCGAGCCATGGTGCGGGAATGCATCGCCGTGGGTCGCGCTGAGGGCGCAATCCTCGGCGACGAGATTGCGGAGCAGGTCGTTGAGGGCATGCGCCGAGCGTATCCGGACGCGCTGAATTCACTGATCGCGGATCGGTTGGCGGGGCGCCCGATGGAGATCGACGCGCGCAATGGCGCCGTGGTGCGATTCGGCAAGAAACACGGCATACCTACGCCGATGAATGAAATGGCGGTGGCACTGTTGATCGCAACGCAGGACACGCTCGTTTTCTCGCCTGCCTGCCCTTGAGGAGCGCAAGCGCAGAGCGCCGCTTCGTTACACGTCGTTTCGTGGGCGAGGGCTGGCGCTCTTCGTCGACCGACTCGGTGGAGCCTTCCATCGCTGAGTCGAGCGGCCGGGTGCGGATCCGGGGGGCAGGACTTCCGTAAACCCGCGCGGAATGGCGAGCGTGGTGAGATCGACAGTTCTGGCGTGGAGCTTGTTGACTTCCTGCTTGAGAATGAAGCTGACGAACACGCCCGGTATGCGCGATGGGAAACGCGGAACTGCCGTGGTAAGGGTCACGCGACCCATCGGCAGTGGACGACCAAACTCGGCGAGCTCCGCAAACGCGCGCGTCGCCGCAAACCATCGCGCCACATTGAACTCGCCAGCAGGTGCGTTATCGAGAGTGATACGTCCACGGGCGATCGCGACGTCCGGTAGCGCGTCGGTGTGCCAGAACACATTGACGGCATTCCTTGCTGATCGTTGCACAACGGCTGTGGACACGAGTGTATCGAGCCGAGGCGCCACAAAATGAAAACCGTCCGGCCATCCATCGCGGCGGCCTTCGAAATTGTATGAGTCCTCGGAGATGGCGTGGACGGTAAACGTCCTGGACGCTGGGTGCACGAGCACAAAACCCGTGCTATCGAACAGGTAGTAGTCGCCCTTCGCGGCGACTGGAGCTGCCTCGACGCTGTCGACCAGAATGGACGGTCCTCCGCGCCTCGACGTTATGTCCATGCGTCCTCGTCCCGACGCGAACGTGATACTCGCCGTATACGACGCAAACGAGCGCCATTCGAGCAGTGCATCCTCTCCCGGAGGAAGCGCGTTGGCGTTGAACGTGACCGTGTCGACGACAAACGTGATGCCATGGGCGGTGGTCGAGTGCACGTCGTCCGCCGAAGTTGCGCGATCAGCCACGAGACTCGCAACGATCACCTCCTTGGCGGGACGGCAGTCGCACACGACCACCGTGCGAAACAGTTCGACAGGCGAACTCCTCGAGCGCGATTCGCTGTCTCGCTTGCCACCCGCGATACGTACCTTCGCAATTCCTGGAACGTCAAAGCGAAGGCGCGCCTTGTGTTCGAGTGGAACGCGATCGTCGAGGCATGATACGCCGCCATGATTGTGGTCGTACGGCTGGAGCATGGCGGTTCCGTACGACATGGTCACCGCTGTGCGAGCCGCCTCGCGAACGCATCCGCCGCCGAAGGTCGAGAACGTGACCTCGAAGGGCTTCCCGGGTGCGACGGTGTCCGGCATCGATATGTGTGCCGTGTCGCCGTCCGCGATGACGAGCGACTGTTCGTCACGCGGCTCGGTGGGAATGCGCCGGGACCATGCATACGTGGTGAGGATCGCGGCGAGCCCAATGCCGAGAATGACTGACGTACGCTGGGATGTTTTCACGACGATACTCCAGTGGCGTGATTGCGGGTACAGCATCGAATCAAGTGTGGCCATCAGGATGCGAGCGCAGTCGGCGCGCGGCAATGAACTGAGGTTACGGGTTGATTAAGTGGCCATGATGACTCGGTGAACGTGCGTAGCTTCCTCTGCGTTCCTCTGCTCCTCTGCGCCCTCTGCGGTAAATCTCTCGGAGCTTCCCGAGCGATTCCGTCGGTCTCAGGTGCATTCGAATGACGCTTGCGCTCCGCTCACCTGGGCCGCAGATTCGCGCATCTGGTATACCACAATGGTTGCCACAACACGGCGCCTGCAGTCCCTCCGGCGCCCGGAGAACAGTCATGATCCGTCGAATCGCCATTCTCTCGCTGGCGCTCGCGAGCGCCGTCGGTGCTCAGGGCACTCGCCTGCTCCGTCATCCGTCGATCCGTGGCAATACCATCGCGTTCGCATACGCCGGCGACCTCTGGAGCACAACGCGCGACGGCGGTACAGCACGGCGCATCACCGCAACGCCGGAGGCGGAAAGCGAACCGGTCCTCTCGCCAGATGGATCGATGCTGGCGTTCAGCCGCAGCGCCAACGGCAACGTCGATGTCTACGTCGTGCCGACCAGCGGCGGAGAAGCGCGACGGCTCACGTGGCATCCCTCCACCGACCGCGTGCGTGGCTGGACGCTCGATGGCAAGCGCATCGTCTTCATGACGACGCGCAACAACGCCCCGTCGGCAGCGTACGCGCGATTGTGGACGGTGTCGGTGGACGGTGGCAACGAGGATGCGCTCCCGCTTCCACGCGCCTTCGACGCGTCCTATTCGCCAGACGGCAAGCGCCTCGCCTACCAGGAAATCTCGCAGACGTTCATTCCCGACTGGTACGAGAACAGCTATTGGCGCAACTATCGCGGCGGCCGCACACAGCCAGTTCGCATCTTCGACTTTGCGTCGCGCGAGATGCAGATGCTGCCATGGAACAACTCGAACGACGCCAACCCCATGTGGGTCGGCAACTCGATCTACTTCATCTCCGATCGCAACAACCGGCCCAACCTCTTCAGTTACGACGTGCAATCGAAGCAGGTGAAGCAGATCACGAAGCACGACGTCGACGTCATGAACGCATCCGCCGACGGTGATGCGATCGCGTACGAGCAGAACGGATACATCCACGTCCTGGACGCGAAGTCCGGCCAGAGCAAGCAGCTGAGTGTGAATGTTGTCGGTGAATTCCCGTGGGCCCAGCCGCAATTCAAGAAGGTCGCGGCGCTGATTCGCGACGCGGCGTTGTCCCCAACCGGCGTGCGGGTCGCATTCGAGGCGCGCGGCGACATCTACAGCGTCCCCGCCGAGAAGGGTGACTGGCGCGCGCTCACGCGTTCGTCGGGCGCAAATGAGCATAGCCCCGCCTGGTCGCCCGACGGGCGTGAAGTCGCGTGGCTCTCGGATTCCGGTGGCACGCACACCCTCATGATCGGCGACCAGCTGGGTACCACAAAGCCGAAATCGATCGCGCTCCCCGGCAATGGTGCGGCGTATTTCACCGAGTTGCACTGGGCACCCACGGGCAAGCAGTTGACGGTCCTCGACAATCATCTCACGCTGTGGCTCGTCGATCCCGCCACTGCAAAGACGACGCGTATCGATTCCGACCTCTTCGAGACACCCGGCCGGACGATCGACGCAAGCTGGTCGCCCGATTCACGCTGGGTCACATACTCCAAGAGCCTCGAGAGCCATCTGCGCGCCGTGTTCGCGTATTCGATCGCGGAGGGCAAGTCATACCAGGTCACGGATGGTCTCGCCGACGCGAGCTCACCCACGTTCGATGCCGGTGGCAAGTATCTCTACTTCCTCGCGAGCACCGACTACGGTCCGCGCACGAGCTGGTTGGAGATGAGTTCCGTCGACCGGCCGGTGCGGCGAGCGATCTATGTGGTTGTGCTCAGCGCAGCCGATCCCTCGCCACTGTTGCCGGAGATGGGCGATGAAGGCGAAGCGCCTGCGGTACCGGCATCAGGGGCCGGCCGCGCGCGTACGGATACGACAGCAATCCGCATCGACATTCCGAATATCGCGCAACGCGTGCTGAGCCTGCCCGTCCCCGCCGGTGACTACTCGCAACTCGGCGCCGGGCCCGCAGGATCCGTGCTCTATCTCGATCCCACCGGCGCCGCATCACCGGCGGCTGGGTTGAAACTGATGCGGATGCAACTGCGCGAGCGCGCGCCGGCCGCAATGCTGGAAGGCGTTCGCGCATACAGCGTCTCGGCAGACCACAAGAAGTTGCTGTACCAGGCCGCGGGTGGTGCGCCGCGCTGGGGTGTCGTCACGTTCGACCGCCCGGCAACTGTCGGCGTCGGCCTCGTGAACGTCGCGGCGCTCGAGGCGTGGATCGACCCGCACGTCGAATGGGCCGAGATCCTCCGCGAGGCGTGGCGCACGCAGCGCGAGTTTTTCTATGACGCGAAGATGCACGGCGCCGATTGGGCTGCCGTGTGGGCGAAGTACAGCCCACTCCTCCCCTATGTGAATCACCGCGCCGACCTCACCTACGTGACGGCACAGATGGGCGGAGAACTCGGTGTTGGGCATTCGTACATCGCCGGCCGCGGCGATGAGCCGAGTGAAACACCTGTGAACGTCGGCTTGCTCGGCGCCGATTATCGCGTCGAGAACGGACGCTATCGCATCAGCCACATCTACTCGGGCGAGAACTGGAACCCCGAGTTGCGCGCGCCGCTCAGCGCGCCCGGGATCCGCGTCGCGGAGGGCGACTACATCCTCGAGGTGAACGGACGTCCGCTCGCGTCTCCCACGAACGTCTACTCTGTCTTCGAACAGACGGCGGGGCGTCAGACGACCTTGCGATTGAACTCGACACCGGCGATGGAGGGTTCGCGTCTCGTTACCGTGGTTCCAATTCCGAACGAGGATGCTCTTCGCACGCGCGCGTGGGTGGAAGCCAATCGCCGGAAGGTCGACTCGCTGTCGGGAGGAAAGCTCGCGTATGTCTGGCTTCCAAACACCGGCGCCGGCGGATACACGTACTTCACGCGCTACTTCTACGCGCAACAGGATAAGCCGGGCGCGATTATCGACGAGCGATACAACCAGGGCGGTATGGTCGCCGACTACATCGCCAATGAGCTCGAGCGAAAGCAGATGGGGTTCTTCGCGCTACGGAATGGCGCGACATGGACGTCGCCCGCGGCAGGTATCTACGGACCGAAAGTGATGCTCGTGAATGAGTCTGCCGGTTCCGGCGGCGATGCGCTTCCGTACATGTTCAAGCAGCGGAAGACCGGCGTGATCGTTGGCACGCGCACGTGGGGTGCGCTCGTCGGTACCCTTGGCATTCCGCCGACGATCGATGGCGGCGGTGTGACTGCTCCATCGTTGGCATTCTACGACATGAATGGAAAGTGGAGTGTCGAGAACGAAGGCGTTACGCCGGATGTCGAAGTGGAGTACACGCCGGCGGAGGTCATCGCGGGCCGAGATCCACAACTCGAGCGTGCAGTGCAGGAGGCGCTCAAGCAATTGGCGCAGTCTCCCGTAAAGCGCGTGCCGCGGCCGGCGCCGATCGATCGGGTTCATCCCTAAGAAGCACCTCTTTGCCGGACTAAGCGATGTCTTCCCGTACGAGCCGCGTAGCGAGTGAGTGCGGGATGACCGCCACCCTTACTCACTGCTCGATCGGCGACGTCGGCGCGATCGGCATGGCGCGGTGGCTGGCGAGCCTGCTCGACGACGTGAGTCCGACCGATTCCGTCGTGCTGGTGGCGATGCCCCTCGGATTGGCGGCGGTGGCGCTCGCGACGTGCTACCTGCCCGCTCGGCGAGCGGCGGGGAGCGATCCGCTGACGGTGCTGCGCCGGGACTGAGTCGAATTCACCAGAGGGACGACGTCGCCGATCGCCACACCAAGCCCCGCCAGCACGGCACGTTCGCCCAGTATCAGGCGAATGAGTCTCCTTGGCTCGGCGCCTACGGCGAGCCGGATGCCAACCTCACGGCCGCGATTCGCGACGTGAAGTGACATGACGCCATAAATCCCGACGACCGCCAGAATCAATCCGACGAGGGCGAAGCCGCCAAGCAGGAGCTTCGTGAGCCGCCGCGTCGCGAATGTGCGATCGACGATGGTCGAGAGACTCTGTACATCATCGAGCGGAATCGACGGCTCCATCTCGGTGCTCGCACGACGTGTGTTGGCGATCACGCCCGCCCATGGGCCGCTCGTGCGCGACGCGAGTGACAACGGATTGCCACCGGCCTGAGGAAGGCTGAAGTACATGTGCGGCCAGGGCGCTTCTGCCGCGTCTCCGTCACGCAAAGCGCCAACGACACCGATGATCGAGAACCATTGCTGGTTGCCCGTATTGCGAACCTGCTTGCCGATCGCCTTCGCTCCCTTCCAGTATCGGTTCGCGAATGTCGCGTCCACCAATGACGACGTTCACACTCGCCGAGTCATCGCCAGCAACAAAATCGCGTCCCGCAAGCAGCGGAATGCTGAGAGTATTGAAGTACGCCCCAGCTAAGCTGCGAACGCATCACATAAATGCGAGCGAACCGAGCTACCGACGATCGCTCGTCAGCTTCAGCGCACGTTATTTGCAAGTGACTATGCGGCCAGAAAGTCTTCAGCGAAGACGCCGATGTCCCGGCAGATCTGGCGCAAGAGAATCGGTGAGATGTCGCGTCCTCCGTGCATCGGCACCGTCGTGGCGCGGCCATCCGGATGACGGAACTGCTTGTGAGACCCACGCTGCCGGACCTCGACGAACCCGAGCCGTTCAAGGCGCGCGACGACCTCACGCGGCTTGAGCACCGGCAGCGAACCCATTCAGGCAACGCGAACCGTCTGGGTCCCAACGAACTCGGCTTCGAGGTGCGGCTCACCGTCCTCGAGGAGCATGGCCACAACCTCTGCGAGGTTGGCCTGCAATTCTTCCATGCTCTCGCCCTGGCTATGCGCGCCGCGAAAGCCCGGAATATGGCCCACGAGCAACCCAGTCTCCGTGTCCCGCTCGACCACTGCTGTATATGACCGCATGCTGACCCTCCAGTGCAGAGATTCTGATTTGAAGATAGGGACGGTCCGCCATGGTGGATAGCTACGCGAGCAGGGACGAACGCGGGCGCTCAGCAATGATGCGTGCCGAGGATGCACGCTGACGGCGGCGTTCCCAGTTCGAGGGGAGTGTTGCAATGATCCGGCGACACGAGCATCGCAGTTGTCGTGCACTGTCCTGTCATCGACAGCTTGTTGCCATATAACGTCTTTGGCCATCAGCCGCGAGCGCCGCTGCGGCGAACGCCGGCTGCATGGCCTTGCTGGCATGTCACACTATCCGACGATCAAGCCCGCGTCTTCCTGGCGCCAGCGATTCTGTCGGGGCCGCGCACACCGACGGGCAATCGGCGGAACGGGCCGCGATCAACAGCATCTGGCCTTTGTGGGTCTTCAGGAAGTCGAGTGCGTAGCAGCGTGTTGGCGGAAAGGAGTTGTGCGTTTGCGATCCGCGGTCGACGGTCAACGATTTCTCCCGGCCGACTAAACTGCGCCGGTTAACCCGGCCCCGTCTTGCTGCCGATCACGTAGCCAAATTGAATCGATCCAAACGTGATCACGGTTAGCAGGTATGAGACGATTCCCTGGACGCACCGCGCATCGACGCCGGCATCGCGCAGGGTGGCGGCGTATTGTCTGGTGTGGCGCGCGTCCACGATCAGCACATGTCCGCCGGAATTAAGCACGCGCGCGATCTCGCGCACGGCGGTTTGCCGCTCGCCGGCGTTGTAGATGTTGTGCAACGCCATGCTCGAGAGGACGACGTTGAAGCTGGCGTCGTCGAAAGGCAGCTTGCGTGCATCACCGGTGTGCACCTCGACCTTGTCGGCCACGCCTTCGATCATCGCGTTGTTGAGTGTCCCCGCAGCGTTGTTGCCGCTAAGATCTTCTTGCTGCCATTTGTCGATCCCGACCGCGCGGCCGGTGGAGAGCCGCTTGGCGGCGCCGATCAGAAACAAGCCGAGACCGCACCCCACATCCAGCACGCGCTCATCACCCCGCCAGGCAATCTTGTCGAGGTATTCTTCGCGCTCGCGCGCCTTGCCGATCTTGCTGTCGTAAAGCATCCACAGGCCCATCGCGCCGCTGCCCAGGCCGGCCCCGATCAATGGCCGCGCGATCGCCGCGATGAGGTCTTCCCTTGACCACACGCCGAGCAGCCGCGTGATCAGCGAGATCACTCCCAGCGCTGCCACGATGAACAGGTTGCGCACCGCCAGCGGCGCGTCGATGCCGTAGTTGGGGGCGGGATTGCGTTTCATTCAGCGGCAAAACCTAATACTTGTTTGCTCACGACGCCACCACATGCCGGGGCGCTGACCAAACCAACGCCAAAGTGCACTTGCAAGGGAATCAAACAAATGCGAGCGCAGCGCGCTACCGAAGCTCCTTTGACAAGTGCAACGCCTCGTTAGAATGCACGGCGGGAGACACTATCCCTCAGACTGGATTTCTACTCCGAAATGATGCGTCGCTAGGTGCGCTCGCTTCACGGCAACTGAAGGTACGCGCGCCTGCGCCCATTGGGCGAGGGTGGCTTGAGTGGACGTGGTCATCCGAGCCCCAAATATGACGGCAGTGAGGCACTCAGGCGGAAACGCTTTCACGCCCTGTCCCCAGATAATAAGCCTCCATTCTTGCTCATATGACCAAGGCGTTGCCTTCGTCAGGAATGTCGGACGAAAGGTATCATCACCAGAATGCGTGATCGGCCTAGGTACGGGATACTCGCTCTGGTAATGGACCGCATGCGCTTCCCCGATAGCGGCGGCCAGTTGCGAACGGTCGAACTCTAGGCACACGCCTGTGTGCGAGTGCGCATAGTGACCCCACATGAGAATGTCGTCGGGGCATGCAGACATGCAGCAAAGGCCAATGTCTACGTCAAACCGGCGGTCGATGTTCTGAGCCACATTCGCCTCCCGGATCTGCCGATCTGAAACGACGCGCTCAACTATCTCCTTACGCTGGTTGGCGGTGAGCCCGGGCTCCTTCGCTACGGTCTTCGTGGCGTAGGCGCGTATTTGCTCCCGAGTGCCATCGAGCGAAAGGCGCGGCCGACAATCGAAGGGATCATTGAACGCCGTGCGAGCAGCAAAGAACAACTCATGGTGCAAGATAGTACGCTCGGCGTACTTCAGGCGCTCGCCTGCAAGGCTCGCGTATTTGTAGAGATGGCGCGGCTCGTTGTCAGCTGTGGGAGCTGCCATCCGGACTCCGTGGGATGAGTGCATTCTACGCCCAAGCTCAGCTGCGGGCGAGTTCATAAAGCGAGCGAAGCGAGCCATCATTGAATCGCCCGACTGCTGCAACGCATGTTATTCAGCAGCTTGGCGCTCCAGGGCTGAACCGAGGTCGGCGGGCGCAGCGAACGGTATGATGCGACCGAACATGCCCCAGACTGTGCGCCACAGCATCGTTGTTCGGTCATTTAGGACAATTAACTGCTCGGGATCTTCCGCATCAATGAACCCGTGAGCGATAGCATTGCGAAAGCGTGATAGGCTCATGCTGCGCGGCTGCGCATAGAAGACCTCATTGATATAGAGGCTGGCCGCGGGGCCGAAACACACCTCCAATGCATGCTTGGCTCTGACGGAGAATGCAGGATCTGCTACCGAATGATATAGGTGTCTGACCTGCGCCAACGTGAGACGTCCGTTGCTGCCGCGCAGATACTCGTCAATGGCTGCTTGCTTGGCGGCATCGTTGGTGCGGGCCAGAGGGCGTATGAGTAACACCGCGTCAATGAGGCACTCGAATGCGTTCCAGTAGGCCGCAAACGTGCGGACTGTGTCGTCTCGCGAAACCTCATTCATGAGGTTTCTGGACTCTCTAATCCAATAGAGCGCCGTGGCAACCTTGCGCTGAATATTCAGCGGCAACGTAGCGAATGCACTGACGGTCGGCGCGACGTCATGTGCATCGAGCGCCACCAATGTGCCACCGCCGCGAAGATGTGTGATCCAACACCACCAACGCACAGGATTGTTGCCCCAATCCGCTAGTGTCAGTATGCCGCAAACTACGTTTGCTCGCGCAATCGCGTCAGACACTCCAGCGACGGTGCGTTCGCTGATGGTAATGGTGCCCTTGAGGGTAGTTCGGGCGTTCAGATCGATTGAATTGGAGGACCGCAGAACCTGTTCCTGGGAAATAGAGATTCCAAGGGTCGGATAGTTCAGTGAAGTCGACGGAGCCTCGAAGTCTCCGTATACGAGAATGTGCAGCCGATCTTCCCATTCGGCGGGCCAGCTCAGCAGACGCTGCTCGAGGGCCGCAACGCCCCACGCATGACTCCAAGACAGGCCACTCGATTGGAGCGCTTTGGCGCGAACGAACACATCGTCCGCCTGAGCATCGTCAGTTGCCACGAGGAGTTTCGGAAGGGGCTGTGGTCCTAAAGATGCGCTGCTGTTGTGTGGCACACCGTGATATATGGCGTCCGGCGAGAGGCCGTCCCGACGAGGATGCCGGATGCGAGCGCAGCTCTCGGGCGCGCGCCATCGCCGTTCAGGCTAGACATCATGCGCGCGCGCCTCGACCTGTCTTTCAAGCTCGTCGGGATCACGGTGCTGATCGAGGCACCCGAGAACGTGAACCGCTCCCGGGATGACCACGTAGTAGATGCTGTACGGGAAACGCGGAATGAGCGCGCGCCGCACGGGCGGATCGAGTTGATCGAAGACGATCCGACGAGCTTGCGGCCAGCGCCGGACCGACTTCAGGCACGCATCGATCGCACGGATCAGTTTGACGCCGAGTCCGGCTCGCTGGCCGGCGTACCACCCAACGGCTGCGTCCATGTCGGCCTCGGCCTCCTCGTGGATGATGAGGGCAGCCCGCCGTCCGCGTGTCACAACCGACGACGGCGTTTCACAGAGCGTTTCGTCGGCTCGCCCGCCGCCGCCCGGGCGAGCAGCCGATCCTTCACTTCCTCCCATGGCGTCCCTGCGGCGGGATCCGCTAGATACGCAGCGTGTCGGCGCGTGATCTCAGTCTCGTGGGTCGAGGGCACGGGCAGGTCGTCCTGGTGCTTCAGGGCGATACTGTCCCAGAGATCAACGGCCAGTTGAGCGCGTTGGCTGGGCGTGAGGTGGCTGAAGTCGAAGAGCGGGTGCGCCATCTCTGAAGAATGTCGACCGTAGCCGGACGGGGCAAGCGACGGCGTGTCTGGGCGAACAATTGGCGGTCCCGGGCGGTTCCGGGACACGAGAGTCGCCGTTCAGGTGGATCGCAACGCGTGCAGGACCGACAGTGCCTTGGCGAGCGGCACTCGGCACCATGAGCTATGCGAACACCTCAGATTGGTAGATGTCTATCCGCCAGAAGTCGCGCAACAGGGTGAGGGCGGCGGTCGGCAGGGGAACGAGGCGATCTTTCCCACCCTTGCCGCCGCGGATATGGAGCAACTGGCGCGCGCCGTCAATCGCCGGCACCCTGCAGCCGCAGCCCCTCGAGCAGCCGGAGGCCGCAGGTATGGAGGAGGGTCAGGCAGACGCGGTACGGACGCATGCGCACGGCCGCCAGCACGCGCTGCACTTCCTCTTGGCTCAGGACGACGGGGAGCCGTGCCTCGCGTTTCGGGCGCGCAACGTCGAGGACCGTCCACTGCCAGCCGAGCGTTTCCTGATAGAAGAACTTCAACCCGCACAGTGTCTGCGTAAAACTGCTCGCGGCAATCCGGCGCACGGTACTGAGATGCAGCAGGTAATCGCGCAGCTGCTCTTCCGTCAGCCGGTCAGGGGAGATCCCATAGAACTTGGCCAACTGCGAGACCGCGAGCAGGTACGCCTTGATCGTGGGCTCGGCATAGCCACGGAGCTGCAGGTCCTCGGTCATCCGGCGGCGAAGGGCTGTCAAACCATCCTCTCGGAAAAGGGTCGAGAGGACCAGACAGCGCAACTCTCCCGCGGGCAATCACCTGAGGGTGGGGCGCGACGATCCTAATCGCTCCGCCTATCCGCCGCAGGCAGATTGAGTTCAACAGCAGATTCTGCCGTGGCTTCGCGCGGCAAGAATCTCTGTATCGTTAGCTGGCGGCGCAACGAAGCCGAGGAATAGTGTCAGACGATGTGCTTCGCCACTTCGCGAGCGAGATCGAACATGAGGCTGGCCTTACCTGGGAGCGCCACGGTCAAACCCCGGACGCCGTGACCGCCCATGCCCTCATCCTCGGTGTACACCTTGATATCCACACACGGATGAGAGGCGTTGTATTGCTCGGTCTTGAAACAGGTGCGGGGCGTGAAGCCTGACATGCTGAATGGCCGAACCGACGCCGACGCGAAGCACTGGTCCATCTCGGCGTTCAACGCAGCCACGTCGGACGGTGCCGTCCTCAGCGCTTCGAGCGAGCACCCGCGGACACCGTACACGACTCGGAAGTCCGTTCCGGCCGCGAGTATGTGATCGCGGTAGGGCACCAGGGTGAAGTCACCCCGCGTCCCGTCCTCCTTTTCTACATCCAGCCAGACCGTGATCCGGTCAAGGTCCTGCTGCGACTCTCGTATACCGCGCTTGAACGCAACAACCAGGCATTTCTTCCGAATCAGTGGGAGGCTGACGCCGATTCCCTCGAGGAGCTCGTGCGACCATGCTCCCGCAGCCACGATACACTGATCGCAGGTGAGCGTCCCGCGTCTCCCGTGCCATTCGTAGTCCACGCCAGTCATTCCGTGCGGCCCGCGGCGCAGGTCCAGTACCCTCGCCCCCTCCATGACCGTACCCGTGGCTTTGATCGCGGGCAGGTGTCTGCTATCCTCGAGTTGTCCGGCGATATGCCGGCGCATGTCGCGGACGAGTGCCGGAAAATCAACGGCACAGTCCGGAGTAACCCAACCGCCCGAGAAGTTGATGCCAAGCGACGCAAGCCTCGCCCGGTCGCCGGCCTCCAGAGGGTAGGCATCTGGAACGCGTCGACCGTCGGCCTTCCACTTCGCCCACATATCAGTACGAGCACGGAGGGTGTCGTCGGTTAGCGCAAGGAAATAGGCCTTCTGTGGGCCGACGAGATACTTCGCCTTGATGTCCCAGTCGATGTTCCGGTGCGTCCATGCCCGCTCAGCCAAACTTTCGGAGGGGTACAGCAGGCCGCTGTGGAGCCACTTCTGATTGGTGTCGGTGGCGCTCGGGACATCATCGCCGTGGCAGAGTAGGGTGACGCGCTTACCCTCCTCGGCCAGTCGGTGCGCAATGGCGGCACCCGCGCAGCCACCGACTACTACAACCTGAGGCAGTCGTCCGTCCGTCATTCGCCACCTCTTACTGGAATCAAAAGGGGACTATGTCCAACGCCGAAGCTCTGCTGCAAGCGACTCAATAAAATGCGAAGCGCAGCGAGCTACCGCAAATCGCTTGACAGCAGCAGCGCACGTTAAGGCGCAGGCGCACAACTGGCCGCACTATGCCTTCCCGTCGCCGCGCTCGACCTCGACTCCCGTTAGGCCAATCGTCAACCGTCGTATGCCCCCCACCTTACTCAGTATGCGACGCAGATTCCTGGTGAAGCCGCATGTACGACACTCGACGTGCGCTACGAATGCAAAAGAGCCGTTCGTTTGCTCCAGTGAGCGCACGCGATATCGGAACCACTTGAACGCGCATTGTGGGCAAGGGAGCGACGGATACTGAACAGGTATCTCGCGTCGGGCGACGTCAAATATCGTTCCGCAATTCGCGCAATGTCCGTGGATACACTGTACGACCTTCGCCTTCCCCTCGACTTCCCAAGAGTCTTCACCGGCAGTGAACTTTGTAAGCACCACAGCCTCGCGCGCCCGTACGTCATCGAGTCCGCAACTAGGGCATTGCATCAACGGTCCAGGACCGCTCTGCGATAGCGGAGCAGCGACCGGGGGTCTGGTGAGGGAGCGCTTGGGAGTCAATGCAAGTGTCCTTCGATGAGATAGGTGTTGTCGGCCTAACGCATAAGTTGAGTTGGTATGAAGCGGCTGGACCTCCGCGGTCCCGTGGTGGCAACGTACGCCCCACACACTTTACACGCGGTCGGTGCCGCACAACCAACCGGGAGGCCAGCCATGGATAGCATAGGGATCGACCTGCACAAACGCGAGAGCCAACTGTGTATCCTCACGGCGGACGGTGAGCTGATCGAACGCCGCATCGTGACCAGTCGCGAGCGGTTCACGGCCGTCTTGGGCGAGCGGCCGCCGGCGCGCATTCTGCTCGAGGCTGCGACGGAGAGTGAGTGGGTCGCCCGCCATCTCGAATCGCTCGGCCATACGGTGATCGTCGTGGACCCGAGCTTTGCCGCGATGTACGCTACGCGCTCCAAGCGGGTGAAGACGGACAAGCGTGACGCGCGCACGTTGTACGAGGCGCTACAACTCGGCGCGTATCGCGCGATCCATCGCGCGTCGGATGCGCAACGCCAGGTCCGCGCGCAGCTCGCGGTACGCGATGCGTTGGTGCGGACGCGCACGACGGTACGTGGCGATCATCAAGGCGTCCGTGCGCCGCGAAGGACTGCGGATTCCCAGCGGCGACGCCGAACACACCGTGACCAGGCTCCTCGCGTTACCGTTACCCGCCCACGTGTTCGAGGCGCTCGCCCCGTTTGATCGCGCTGTGGGGGCGCTCCAAACCGAGTTGGAGGCCGCCGACGAGCGGCTCAGCGCGTTGGCCACGGCGAATACCGCGATCACGCGGTTGCGCACGATGCCGAGCATCGGCCCCGTGACGGCGCTGGCGTTTGTGGCATCGCTTGACGACGTGGAGCGCTTTCACAGCGCGCACCAGGTGCAGGAGTATCTAGGATTGGTGCCAAGTGAGTATAGCTCGGGCGACCGACGACTCCGCGGGCGGATCACGAAACGCGGCGATGCGCGGATGCGGTGGCTGTTGGTCGAGGCGGCGTGGCGCATTCTCCGCTCGCCGAATCCGGAGCTCGCCGCGCTGAAGGCGTGGGGCCAACAGATTGCAGAGCGCCGTGGCAAGCGCATCGCCACGGTCGCCGTCGCGCGACGCGTGGCGGGCATTCTCTACGCGATGTGGCGGGACGACGTTGATTACGCGGCGAGCACAGTGCGCGCGGTGGCTGCCTAACGCGCACCGACCGCACGCACCACTCCGCCGACCGAGTATCGGGGTGACTGACCTGGGCACGCGCTGAGCGCGACGCAGCTCATGGCCGCTATCGAGACCGAAGTTTAGTTGAGCGCCGCCGTGTCCAATCCGTATACCCATCTGCGCCGGCGAGGCATTCCCTCGCTTCCACATCGAGCGCGAACAGAAGACTGAGCAGCATCTCGCGATCTCAGGTCGGCATCACATCACCACGGCGCTCGTTCTTACGACGGGGCTTGACATCGCACGCCGCTTCACAGAAGAAGTGCTGGCAAGCCAACAAGGGTTCGCTGCGGACGCCGACGGTCTTCTGCACCGCGGAGCCGGGAGGTGTGCGCCGCGGGACGCGCACTCGTATCCAATGGGGCACAGGCGCGTTGCTCGTGTTGCTCCCAGGTCTCAAGTCTCATATTATGAGCCACCTAATGAAGGGACATGGAGCCTCGATGCGTACGCTCGCAATTACATCTCTCGTCGTCGTCCTGGCAGCGTCCGGCGGGTTCATCACCTCGGCTGCGGCGCAGGCGTACACCATCCGAGACCTTGGAACGATTGGCCCGGGCATCACCTCAGGTCAGGCGATCAACAGCGCTGGACAGGTCGCTGGTGTGTTCTTCCCCCCAGCGCCCACGGTAAACGCATTCGGCTTTCTCTTTAATGGCACCGCAACAACCCTGCTCGGGATTCCTGCTGGCGGATACACCATCAGCGACGCCTATGCCATCAACAACGCGGGGCAAACCGCCGGATACGTCGTTTCGCCGGTTTTGCCGATTGAACGCCAGGGGTTCTTGAACAGCGGCGGTGCTTGGACCTTGCTCGGCACACTCGGTGGACGAGCCTCGACCGCGACGGGCATCAACGACCTCGCGCAAGTCGTCGGCGGCTCCTACACGGCAGGAGACGCTGCTTTCCATCCGTTTCTGTACGGTGCGGGCGGAATGTTGGATCTTGGTAGTCTGGGAGGCTTCGAGAGTGCCGCGTCTGACATCAACAACCTGGGGCAGGTGGTCGGATACAGCCAACTCGTAGGCGATGCTGTGTTTCACGCATTCCTCAACGAGAGCGGCATCATGACCGACCTCGGGACACTCGGAGGCGGCAACAGCCGCGCAACTAGCATCACCGACTCGGGGCTGATCACGGGCTTTAGCGACGTCATCGGGGGCGCCGCAACGCACGCCTTCGTCTACGGCGGCGGAACTATGCAGGACATTGGATCTCTTGGTGGCAACTTTTCTTCAGGTTTCGGCATCAACAGCAGCGGCCAGGTAGCCGGCTGGAGCAATCTCGCCGGCAACACAGTCTTTCACGGCTTCCTCTACAGCGGGGGCGTCATGACGGATCTGAATGACTTGCTCCCTGACGATTCCGAGTGGGAGCTCGAGGTTGCGTACGGGATCAACGACGCTGGCCAGATGACGGGCTCCGGCCTCATCGGCGGGGAGCGACACGCGTTCCTGCTCACGTCGGAAGCTGTCCCGGAGCCCGGGACGTTTGGGTTGATCGGACTTGGCCTCGGCTTTCTCGCACTCGGCTGGCGCCGCAGGCCGTCTGCGACGTGACGGGCACGGTGGCGCGGAGGTGGCACGGTTGCCGATCAGTGAACTCTGAGGTGCTTTCGGTCTCCTAAGAAACTACTGCCTCGATGACCTCGCCGGACGCGAGATCGACGAGACC
>JAZJZK010000060.1:0-14022 GCA_040389905.1 Gemmatimonadota bacterium
AGTCCCCCCGCCGGACCGCGCGCCACACCGCGCCGATCGGGAACCTCGGGATGCGTACACAAGCGACGCGCCACAACGATTGCACAGCTCACCTCCACCGTCTTGAGCGTTCCTCCTTTCTCGACCCGCACGCCGATCGTGTGTGTCGCCCTGTCCCCTGTTCCCTGTCCCTTGTCCCCTTCTCCTCGTCGTCGTTTCTCGATCGCCAACCGGACGGCACCACCCAGCTGCGTAGCCCCTCCCGCTCGATCGCCCATGACGACGAACGCCGCGTCCGATTCGCGCGCGAGCCTGGTGAGGCGCACGGCCGCCGCCTTCGTGAGTGTGGGCGCGCCGTCGAGCACCACGAGGGCGAAGGCCCCACTCCGGAGCAGGACGTCGGCGCACCATGCGGCGCGCGTGGCGTCGTGCGGGCGGATCATCCACACGCCCTGTGCGTCGCCCAGGTGCACCCAGTCGCGGGCGTCGAGGGTGCGCTGGGCGTCGATATACGCCACCCATCCGCGTGCCTGGACGACGGATTCCACGATGGCGCGGATGAGCGTGGTCTTTCCGCTCCCCGTGCGGCCGGTCATCTCCGTGAGCCGGCCCCGCGGCAACCCTCCGCCGAGTAGCACGGCATCGAGCGCTGCGATCCCGGTGGGGAGCGCCGGCGCAGCCGGTTCAGGTGGCGGAAGGAGCCGAGCAAGCTCGGCAAGTGAGAGTGACAATTTTCGGGCGTCTTCGGGGGACTAGTAGCATATACCGAAGAAACACCGAAAGTAAGGGACAAGGAGCTTAGGGAACTCCGCTCGTTTTGTCGCCCTGAGCCCTTCGTCGCTTGCGCTCCTCGAGGGCAGGCTTCGCGAAGGGCCTGCACCTGCAGTTACGCTGTTACAGTTGCGGCCTGATGTCTGGCGTTTCAAACGTCGACGAGGCTGCGCCCGGAGCCCAAGTCCCTACATGCTCACGCCGATCCGCAACCCAGGCTGCCCATCACGTTCCGGCCGAGCGAAGAAGTTCGCGTATCGTCCATCTCGGCTGATCCGGAACGTGTGCAGGAGCGCCACGCCGCCGTAGATGAACGTGAGGTCGGTCTTGCTCAGCGACGAGGTGCGCGACATGAAGTCGATGTCGCTCACTGAAGCCGTTCGGCCGATGGTGACATAGAACAGCGCGGTAGCGATTCCCCCGCCGAGGATGCCGCGCTCGAACGAGCTGCCCTTGGGGTGCGGTACGTCGAGGATGAGCTCGTCCAGCGCCGCCTGGACGTTCAGGCCCATGCTCGAAAAGAGGAATTGCTTGTGGGGATACTTCGCGACGTTGATTCCCGAGTAGACGGTCGGGCGGCCCTTGCTGAACTCGAAGGACGGATGCCCCCCGACGGCAATCGCCGTGATGACGTGGGCCGTTTCATGCGCAAGAAGGCTCGCGGCGAAGCCGGCGCCGACGTTACGCCAATAGTGTGGTGATCGTGCGGGCGCGTGCACAGGCGTCGTGAGCAGGGAATCACTCTGGGCCAACACCCGCGGCGCCACGACAGCGGAGAAAGCGATCGACGTCAGGCAGAGACGAACAGTGAACGACCTGAACGGACGAGGTCTCCGTTCCGTATAACATCGCAGCATCGTTGGTTGATCAGGGTAGGAACAGTGTGGTATCATGCGGTCGTTTCTTCTCCCACGAACCCGAGGGCCATGCCTCCCAGACTTTCCGATCTCGAAATCCAGCGGGCCCTGGGCACGCTGCCAGGTTGGGCCCGCCGGGGCGAAGTGCTGACGAAGACGTTCACATTCCCCCGCTTCGCAGACGGTATCGAGTTCGTCCAACGCGTGGCGCGTGCCGCGGATGCGATGGATCATCATCCGGACATCGACATCCGGTATACGAAGATCATCATGACCCTCTCGACGCACAGCGCGGGAGGCATTACCACGAATGATCTCACGCTCGCCGCTCAAATAGAAGCGCTCAGCACCTCACCCACCTGAACGCACAACGACCTGCGTTCCAACGGGAAGGCAGGCCGTCCTGACGTGCGCGGACTGGTTCGTCACTATCCTCTGATCAATTGCGGCGCCCGCCTCCAAGCAGTCTCACGATGGCCAGGAAGAGATTGAGCAGGTCGAGATAGATGTTCACCGCCGCCGGCACATAGTCATCGGGCCCGTACTGGCCGGACCGCACGATGCGCCACGTATCGAACACGAGCAGGCCACCGAACACCAGCACCGTGGCACCGGCAATCCACAGCGACGCAAGCGTGCTCTGGAAGAACATGTTCAGCAGCGACGTGACGATCAGAACGACCAGCCCGACCATGAAGAAGCTGCCCCAGGCGCTGAAGTCCCGCTTGCTGAAGGTCGCGTAGAGCGTCAGTGCGCCAAACGTCGTCAACGTGATCACCCCAGCCTGCCCGATGACGCCGGGCGTGCGCGACTCGGCGAACGCCAGGAAGGGCGCGATGAAGATGCCCTCCATCAGCGTGAACAGCAGCGTGAAGGAGATGCTCTGCACCGGGTTGCTTCGCACCCGCATGGCCATCCACAGCGGCGCGAACATCGCCAGCATCGTGATGAACGGGTGACGCGCGACCATGTCGAACAGGGCGGGCGACGTCAGGCAGATCGCGACGCCGACGCAGGTGACGATGATGCTGACGAAAACAAGTGCGTACGTACGGCGAACGAGCGTCGCGCGTTCCTCGCCGGTGCGAACGTACGTCTGATTGAAAGCGCGTGAGAAACCCATCGTGCTGGAAAGCTCCTCTGAGGGATGAGGAAATATACCCCGTACGAGGCAACAGGTGTCAGGGGACAGGTATCAGGGGACAGGTATCAGGGGACAGGAACTACGCAGTTACCTGTCCCCTGTCCCCTGTCCCCTAGCGTTTCCTCAACTCCACATTCCCATTCACCGTCTGGAGCCTGATCCGCCGGCCACCCTTGCCGATGGTCGCCCGGAGGCGGCGGGGATCGATCCGCCCAGAGATCGTCACCGGCCAGTCCGTCTGAAAACGGCCGTTCACCGTCGAAAGATCCACGTCGGCGTCGATGTCGCCGGTGAACTCCGCGATCACACTGCCGTTCACGGTGCTGAAGTTGAGATCCTGGTCGCCCTCGAGACGGCCCATCGTCGCATGGACGCTGCCATTCACCGTACTCGCCTGAACGGGCGAGCCGGTGCTGTTTGCCTCCACGCCGCCATTCACCGTGCCCGCGCGGACTTCGGCTGTCGCGCCGTCCACCGAGACGGCACCGTTCACCGTCCACACCCCAACCTTCACGCCGCGCGGGACGCGCACCTCGAAATCGACGGCGACATCGTTGCGGTCGCGGTCATTGTAGTTCCGGCGCCGGTCGTCGTTGTGGCTCGAATAGCGGTCCTCGGTGCAGATCGTGTTCGTATCGACCCAGATCGCGCAGATGAGGATGCTGCCATCGCTCGCCTTCTTCGTCTCGATCGTCACGTCTTTCGGATCGCCGCGCCGCCAGCTCTTGGTGGCCACGATCTCCACCTTGTCGCTGCTCGATGACCGAACGCGGATTTCGCCATTGACGTTCCGCACCCGAATCCACGAATTCTGCGGCACGCGCTCGCTGAGCGAGAACGCATCGCGATCGGTCTGCCGGCTCTGCGCCGAGAGGGACAGCGGTGCGACGAGCACCGCGCCGATGACGATCCGAAATAGCTGCCGCATCGCAGATCTCCTGTTGGTGTGCATGATGTCCTCTACCGGCTGCGACGACGAAGCGTGATGTCGCCGCTGAATGTTTCGGCGATGATGCGCGCCGTACCGCGACCCACGGTGAAATTGAGGCGCTTGGCCTGCGCCGAGCCGATGCCGTGCTCGCCCGCCTTGAGCGTGATGGGAAAATCGCTCTCGATGCCGCCATTGAAAGTCGAGACGCTCAGCTCTGCCCCGATGTCCGCCGGCAGATGCAGATCGATCTCGCCGGAGTGCGTGTTGAACTCGTAACGGCCGGCCTCGAGGATGGAGCCCTGGTACGTGACATCGCCATTCGTCGTGTGCGCACGGACCTGCTTGGCGATCACATCGCGAAGATCCATGTCGCCACTCACCGTCGAGACCACCACGTTGCCGCGCGCGCCGGTCAGCGTGAGCGACCCGCTGACGGTCGACACGTTGGTCTCACCGGTGACACCGGTGACTTGGATATCCCCTGAGAGCGCGTCGATATCGAGGCGGTTGCCCGCATCGCGCACATCGATGTCGCCGCTTTGCGTATGCAGCTCGAGGTCACCGTGTACGCCGCGCACCGAGAGCGATCCGCTCCACGTCACCGCCGTCACACGCGCACCCACCGGCACCGTGACTTCGAAACGGCCGTCGTTGCACCCGCGCCCCGACGCCGGCTCGAGCGTCGCACGGCCGCCGCTGGATGTGAAGCGAATGGCGCCACTCTCCGTCCGTGCCCTGACGCGCAGCTCATTGCGCTCCGATCCGATGACGACGACGGTTCCGCCGGGACAGCTCACGCTGAGAGTGCCACGGGCATCGAACGTCACTGTGGTATCGACCGATGCGGCCCGCAGCCGCTCCTGTCGCTCGGCTTCCTTCTCCCGCGCACGTTCGGCTTTCTCACGAGCCTTCTCGGCTGCCTGCTCCCTGGCTTCACGGGCGCGCTCCTCGCGTTCCGCCCGCCGCTCACGTTCGCGTTCCGAGGTGGAGGACTGCGCGGTTGACGGCGCCGGTGTCGCGACCGTCAGCGCAGCAAGAAGGAGAAAAATGGAAGGGCGATGCATGGTCAGGTGTCCTCTAGGTCCGCGCGGGCAGCAACGCCGCTGTCCGCAGCAGCTCGACTTTCTTCTCGAGCGAATGATTGAGTTGTGTGGCGAGAAATGCACTCGCCGGATCTTTCACGAGCGCCGCACGGCTCTGCGCGATGGCGGAGTCGATGACGGCAATGCTTTGCTCCAGCACCGCCACCGTAGCGGGATCGAGCTGGGAGCGACGCTCCTTCACGATCTTGCGAAGCGCACTGATCTCGCTCGCAAAGACAGGCTCCGCCTCACTGATGAGCGGTGTCGCGCTGGCCAGCTTCGCCGTGCCAGTCCTGTTCGGGCCGGTCGCTGGCATCGCCGGCCGTTCGCTGGCGGTCGACTGAATCTCCGCCGTTGGCTCGCTGGCGATCGGCGCCGCCGTCGTCGCGAGACGCGGCGCGTTCCCCGCGGCCGGTGACAACGAGGCGCGCGTGAGGACATGCGTGATGCCAGCCGTCATGACGACGAGCGCCGCCGCGGCGAGCGCCGGTGTCAGCCACGCGCGCTGCCGCGGCGTGGCGGCGACGATCCGTGGCGACTCCATCGCGATGACCGGTGTGCCAATGCGGTCCGCAATGCCGGCCCACAGGTCGCGTGACGGTGTGAGTGCGGGAAGTGCTTCCGCTCGTACGGTAATCGCGTTGAGATCATCGAGCAGTTGTCGGCATGCGGCGCACTCCACCACGTGTGCATCCACCGCGGTGCGAACGTTCTCCTGGGCGTCGCCCTCGAGATAGTCCGCGAGTGCATCGGCGAAGCCGTCGCAATCCAGGTGCATGGGTGATGTCGTCATCGGGTCAGTGCCTCCCTCAACAGCATTCGCGCGCGGTGCAGCTGCGCCTTCGTCGCTCCAGTGGTGACGCCGAGCATTTCGGCGATCTCCTCGTGCTTGTAGCCTTCCACGTCGTGCAGGGTGAACACCCGTCGTGCGCCCTTCGGCAGCTTGTTGATCGCCATCTCGAGGTCCATCCGGTCGCCCGGTGCCGTGGGTCGAGCGGCGAGTCCATCGATGCCATCGCCGTCGTCGTCCTCCTCGAATCGCGATCGCTGTCGCCCTTCGGTCTTGCGGTCGTTCAATACCACATTCACGGTCAGCCGGTGCAGCCATGTCCCGAACGCACTCTCACCGCGAAACAGGTGCAGCTTTTCCCAGGCGCGAACGAACACGTCCTGCGTCAGCTCTTCAGCACGCGAGCGGTCGGTGACCATGCGTGCGCAGAGGGAAAACACCCGGGTCATGTGCAGCCGGTAGAGCCGTTCGAATGCGCGACGGTCCCCCGCGGCGGCGAGCGCCACGTCCGGGTCGGCGGTGGGCGCCGGTGCCGTCAACACTGGTTCGGGTAAGGCCACTGCCGTCATCGGTCGTCGAGGTCTCCCACTGTGCACTCAATGGGATACTCCGACAGCTCAGAAGGTTTGAATATCCGGCGCGTTCCGAGCGCCAATCTGGTGGAGGTCGCTCACGCTGTCGATCACGAGGTCCGCGCCGCTCGCTTCCATCTCGGCGCGCGAGCAGGCGCCCCACGTCACGCCAACCGTGTAGACGCCGGCGCCTCGTCCAGACTCGATGTCGTGCGGCGAGTCTCCGACGTACACGGCGTGCTCGGCGGTCACCCCCAGCAGGGCCAGCGCGCGTTCGACCGGCTCCGGATGCGGCTTGTGGCGTTCACAGCTGTCGCAGCCGACCAACACGGGAAAAATGTCGCTCACCCTGATCAGCTCCAGCGCCTTGCGCGCGAGCCAGTCCGACTTGCTCGTGACGAGCGCGAGTGGGTGGCCGGCGGCGGCGAAGGCACGCAACGCGGGGACGATTCCGTCGTACGCGCGGAGCATTCGGTCGTGGTGCTCGAGTTGGAATTCACGGTAGCGCACGAACAATCGCTCGGCCTCCGCGTCGTCACTCGCCCATTCGCGGAGGGTGATCTGGAGGGGACGGCCGATTCCGGCGCGCCACTCGTCGTCAGTTGGTGCTCGGCCGGCGAAGCCGTCGAAAGCGTAGCGGGCAGAGCTCAGGATGAGCCCGATGGAGTCAACGAGCGTGCCGTCGAGGTCGAACAAGAGGGCTGTAGACATGCGTAAATGATAGGTAGTGCGGACGATTCCAGGGGGTGCGGCGTAGGGTGCATCGACTTGGAGTGTCATCCCGAGCGAAGTCGAGGGATCTGCACCTTCAGTCTGGGTTTGCGGTGCAGACCCCTCGACTCGCTGCGCTCGCTCGGGGTGACACTCCTATTGGCGGCCTCTGGTAAAGGCCGGACTCAATGTGACCGAAATCACGAAAGAAGATGTGACGTAAGATACACAGCAGCAATGGCTTACGCCTTGCCAGTGGAACATCTGGAATCGCTCGATTGTAACTCGAGTAGGAGAACTTCCAGATGAAAACACCGAGCATCCTTTTCGTTGGTCTCGTCGCTCTCGTCGCGACTGCCCATGACGGTGCAGACGCCCAGGTCGTTCGCGGCGAAATCAGCGTGTCTGGCGGGATCGCGACTGACCAGCGCGGATTTCGCTCCAATGCGATTACGATTGCGCCGTCCGTGCTCGCCGCGCCGGATCCACGATTCAGCGCCGGGCTCGCACTTTCGGGAACGCAATTCGGTGCCGATGCTCGTGCCGTCAGCGGCGTGGGATCGCTCGGTACTCGACTACCATTGACGTCCATCCTTGCATTGGCTGGATCGGCGAGCGCCTCGGGCACGACGACCTCCTTCAATGCGAGCTACACGAGCGCTGACCTCACACCGACACTCGAGGCAACGGTGTCCGGAGTGACCCTCTACGCCGGCGCGCACGTCGCCGCTGGAAGGACGTCACAGCGCGTGACAACATCGATGCCAGGCGGCGGCGTGTTTGGCTCGCCAACACTCGTCACACGCGATACCGCCATCTCGCGGAGCAGCGCGGGGCCGGTCTTCGGCGGCGTCTGGAACATCGCCACACAGCGCGCCGATCAGAGCGCCGCGATCAGCTATCGTGAAGAACACGCCCGCGTTCAGGGCGCACGCGTGGTCGACCGCGTCGCCACTGGAACCCTCGGAAGCGAATCGTGGCTGGTCTCGGCCAGCGGTGGCCTGCGCGACGCGATCGGCGAGCCGTCCGGTTATGGGAGCGTGAGCGCGACGTTCGCGGTCGCTCGAAGCGTCGCGCTCCAGGCGGCAGCCGGTAGCTATCCGTCGAACCTGGTCAGTGGCACGCTCGGCGGGCGCTTCGCGAGTATCGGGGTGTCGTTGCGCGGTGCGCGTCGCATCGACGTCCCGGTTGCCGCCCCTCGTCTGCGCGGCGCACCGGCTCCGCAAAGCGGGACGACACGGCTCCTCATTTCGGCGCCGGCGGCACAGCGTGTGGAAGTCGCCGGGGATTGGAATGGATGGACGCCAACGCCCGCAACGCGCAATCCGGAAGGCATCTGGTACGCCGATGTCGCGCTCCCGAAAGGCGAATACCGCTACGCCTTCAAGATCGATGGCCAGCGTTGGCGCGTCCCCGAGGGCGCAACCAGCATCGATGATGGATTTGGCGGCAAGTCCGCGCTCGTGAGCGTGCGCTGACTGCCGTGGCACGACCCCGCGTGCGCGAAGCAGGGCGCGCGGCGATTCGAAGTAGTTCCGCATTCAAGGAGGAATTCTCTCATGCAAAAGAACGCCATTGTGACCGTTGCACTGCTCTTCGCGCCTGCATTGGCGACAGCGCAAACCAGCGCGCAGGCGCAGTCCAAGACGAGTGTGTCGGCAGCGGGTTCCGTTTCCGCATCTCGCGGTTCGAGCTCGGCAACCACCGACGCGAATGCGTCGTCTGCCACGAGCGCCTCTACCACAGCAGGACGGCGGCTCTCCGCCGACGCGCAGAGTACAGTCGACGCGAACATTCGGTCAGCGCGCGAGAACAAGCTTCCCGAGCAACCCATCCGCCAGCGAGTGGCAGAAGGGCAGGCGAAAGGCGCAACGGATGCGCAGATCGCCGCCGCGAGTAGCAAGACGCTCGCCGATCTTCAGAGTTCGTTCGACGCAATGGTCGCCGCCGGGCACAAGGCGCCGAGCGATCAGGAGGTGTCGCGTGGTGCGCAGTTGCTTGCCAGGGGCTACACGAGTGCGCAGTTGCAGGCGGTCGCCGAGCATACACCGTCTGATCGGTCGCTGACGGTGGCGTTCGACGTGTTGACGTCTCTCCAAGCGGAAGGGAAGAGCACGGCGAACGCGGTCGCGAAAGTTGGGAGCCTGCTCGAAGCGCGAGCCTCTGATGCGCAGCTACGCGGCCTTGCGATCAACGGAGACGCGTCGGCAGGCCTGAACGGCGTGGTGAACGTCGGACGCGGTGCGGCGAGCGGTGCCTCGAACGCCAGTGGAAGCACGAGTGCAACGACAACCGGAACTGGATCGGCCACGGGTTCCGCGGCCTCGGGTATTGGTGGAGTCGCCGGCAGTACGGCGGCCGGCGCGGGTGCCGCGGCAACGGGCGCGGTCGGGGGCAACAAGGGCGGCGTGACGTCAGGTGTCACTGGTACCGTGACAGGCACGGTTGGAGGAGCGCTCGGCAAGAAGCCATAAGGCGACGCTGAATGGCGAGTTCATAGCCAACTGTCATCCCGAGCGAAGTCGAGGGATCTGCACCTCCGTCTGGTTTTGAGGTGCAGACCCCTCGACTCGCTTTGCTCGCTCGGGGTGACAAGTTTTGCGACCGATACTAACGACCAATGGCGTTGCGTTGTACTAGAATTCAGCGGTCGCATTTTCGTGTGTCCCATTACCAATCCCGAACCTCATGCGCTTCACTGGATCCTTTCCGCTCGCGCTTCTCGCGCTCGCTGCCTGTCACAGCGGCCAGACGTCTTCTGGCGCTCCTGCGTCGAACGCGCCAGCGGCCGCCGCAACTGGAAACATGACCGCAATGCCCTCGACCGGGCCGGCAGTCGCTGCCATGACGATGGAGCAGGCGGGTGAGTACCTCACCATCGTGGGCAGCTGCAACGACTGCCACACCCAGGGATGGACCGAGTCGAAGGGCAAGATCCCACCAGCTGATCGTTTTGCTGGCTTTGACGTGGGCTTTCGCGGCGCGTGGGGCACCGTCTACGGAAAGAATCTCCGCACCATCACCCAGCGCCAGACCGAAGATCATTGGGTGAAAGTGCTCCAGACTGCGGACGATGGCGACGGCAAGCCGCCGATGCCGTGGTGGAACACCGCACAGATGAGCGAACGCGACCTGCGCGCGATGTACCGCTACATCAAGTCGCTCGGCCCGAACACCAAGGGGGTCCCGCGCAACCTTCCCGTCGGCAAGGAGCCGACGGGTCCGTGGGTGTGGGTCACGCCGAAGACCGGACCGTAAACGCAAATGCATGGATGTCATCCCGAGCGAAGTCGAGGGATCTGCACGTTCAGTCTGGGTTTTGAGCTGCAGACTCGCTCGACTCGCTCGGGGTGACAACTCTTTTCAGGAAGTGGGCTCAGGTCGAGCGGGTCCGGCGAGCGGCAGCGATCGTGCCGGTCTGCACTGGCTCCGCTGTGTAGCGAATCGTAGACTCTACGACCCTCACTCTCACCTGACAAACTCGTGCGCTTTTTGCGACTCACAGGCGCTCTCATCGTTTTCGCCGGCGCGCTCTACGTTGGCGCGAGCCGCATCGGTCCGGCACCTGCACTCGGTTCGTTTCTCGATCCGGCGCACGGCGTGTGGTCACTCGCGCGCGCGGCCGCACATCCGCGTGACGCGAAAGTCGACGTCGCACAACTGAGCGCACCCGTCAACGTCATCTACGACGATCGTGCCGTGCCGCACATCTTCGCGACGACCGAGGAGGATGCCTACCGCGCGATGGGGTTCGTCGTCGCGCGAGATAGACTCTTTCAGATGCATCTCCAGACGCTGGCAGCAACAGGGCGATTGACGGAGATCGCGGGCCCGCGCACCCTCAGTCTCGACCGCGAGATGCGCGGCCTCGGCTTGCCACGCGCGGCCGAGCGAGCCATCGCGACAGCGGGTGACACCGCCGGCTTCATGCGCAATGCTCGCGCGTACGCCGAGGGCGTCAACGGATATATCAGTCACATTCCGGCGAGCGAGATACCGCTCGAGTTTCGCATCACCGGAACGCATCCGGTCGAATGGAAGCCCATCGATTCCTATCATCTCTTCAACCGTATGGGCTGGACGCTGGCCTACTACGCAATGGAGAATGACAGGTCCGCCGCCGCCGGTCGCGTCGGCACGCAGGCGGCAGAAGCGCTCTTTCCCGACAACACGCCGATTCAGGAGCCCATTCAGCCGAATGGCCAGAAAGCTCCGCGTTTCGATTTCAAGCCGCTGCCGCCACCCGGCGCTCCGGACAGTCTGTCGAAGTTCCTCGCCACTGCGACTGACGCATTCCTTCCATCGCACGCGCTTGCGCGGTTGAACGACGAAGAACCGCGCATGCTCGCAAGCAACAACTGGGCGGTCGCGCCCTCTCGTTCGGCCAGCGGCCACGCGTTGCTCGCGGGAGATCCGCATCTCGAACTGTCGTTGCCGTCAATCTGGTACGAAGTCCACCTCGTTGTCCCGGGCAAGCTCGATGTGTACGGTGTCACCATTCCCGGAGCGCCGGGCATCGTCATTGGTTTCAATCGCGACGTGGCGTGGACGTTCACCAACACCGGCGCCGATGTGCTCGACTATTACGCCGAGACGGTGAACGACGACGCGCATCCGACGAAGTACAAGCTCGATAACAATTGGAAGCCACTCGAGGAGCGCATCGAGCAGTACAAGAATGCGCGCGGCAACACGATCGCCACTGATACCCTGTATTTCACGCATCGCGGTCCGATGCGTCGCGTGAATGGCAAGTGGGTCTCCCTGAACTGGACGGTGCTAAACGCGGGACGTGAGCTCAATGCGTTCTACGGCGCGTCGCACGCGCGCAGCACGGTGGAGATGGAGGACGCCATGGCGCGGTCGTACATGGCGCCCGCGCAGAACATGTTGTCCGCCGATCGTGGAGGTCACATTGCGATCCGGTCAACGGGGCGGTATCCCGTCCGCCCTGGCGACGGAAAGGGCAGCGCCATCCGGGACGGCTCGCACAGCACGTCTGATTGGACCACGATTCTGACGTTGTCGCAGTATCCGCAGAGCTTTGACCCTGCACAGGGATACCTGGCCTCGGCAAACCAGCAGCCGATCGATCCGAGTGCGACCAAGGATTGGTGGGGCGGCACGTACGATCCATGGCGAGCACTTCGCATCAACGCATTACTCCGCGCCGATTCGGCGATGACGCCGGAGAAGATGCAACGCTTTCAGACGGATCCTGGCAGCGAACGTGCGAATCTGTTCGTTCCGTATTTCCTCGCCGCTGGCAAGACGCCGAGGGCGGGCGTGAACGCGGCCAATCTCACCGAGGCGGCGAAGCTGCTTGGCGAGTGGGACCGCCGCTACACGAAAGACAACAAGCGCGCGGTGTTGTTCGAGGAAGCGATGCGCGAGCTCGCGAACCGCACGTGGGACGAACTTGCAATGGACGAATCAGGGAGTCGTCGCGTGGCGACACCATCGACGGCGGTGCTGCTCGAGTTGCTCTCCGATTCAACGAGCAGTTGGTGGGATGACCGTGCGTCGAAGGAGATCGAGAATCGCGACGACATCGTAGCCTCGAGCCTCGCCGCCGCTCTCGCGACGGTGCGCGGCAAGTACGGTGAACCCAATGGCGACGGCTGGCGCTGGGATCACATTCGCTTTGCGCAGATCAACCACCTGCTGCGTCTTCCTGCGTTGTCCGCGCTCGATCTGCCTGTGCAGAGCGGCCCCGGCACGTTGAGTCCATCGGCGGGACCAGGAACGCACGGTGCGAGCTGGCGCATGGTCGTGGAACTCGGTAACGAGATTCGTGCGTGGTCCACCTATCCTGGCGGCCAATCGGGGAGCGCGATCAGTGCGCACTATCGTGATCGCATTCCGCTGTGGACGAGTGGCCAATTGGAGCCTGTTGTATTTCCGCGCACTCCCGAGGAGCTCACGGGAAAGAACAGGGCAGCACAACTCACGCTCTCGCCGAGGAAGTGATGATTTTTCATCTTGTGATTGCGATCGCGATGGCGGCGTGCACGTGGGTCGCCGGATGGTGGGGCGTGGCGATTGTCGCGCTCATTGCGGGATTTATCTATCGCGAGCGACGCGGTCGCGCGTGGCTCGTGGCGCTCGGTGCAACGGAGGGTTGGATTCTGTTGCTGATCGTTGACGCGGCGTTCGGTCCGTTGCGGATGCTCGGCGACACGCTTGGTGGCGCGATGAGTCTTCCGCCGGCGACGCTGTATCTGTTAACGCTGCTGTTCCCTGCGTTGCTCGCGTGGAGTGGTGCGATGTTCGCTGCGTCCATCGGGCAGCTCCCTCTTAAGAGTTCGCCAGCGTTGAATCGAGGATAGCAAGACCACAACCGACTGAACGTCGATCGGAGCGGATTGAAGCGGATAAATACGGATTCGAGCAAACCACGGCAACGCGCGGCGGAACGACGTCGTCGAACTCAGCGTATCATCCTGCGCTCGCTCTGAGAACATAGTGCTCTCTTTCGCCGCGACATTGCGCTCATTCGTGTAGGCAATCGCGAACTAGCGAGGCAGCACCCGCATGCGCTCCTGCAATGGCAAATCCGCCAGGCAGTGCGCCTCCTTCAGGGAGGCGGCGGATCGCGGAGAGAAAGCATTCCGCCCGCGCCGTGCGAAGGTCTGAAACCCCGCCCTTTGTAGCCACTCCAAAACGGGCCGCGGAAGTCGTGGACTTGATAGACAGCGACCATTCATTTGGTGCCAACTTTGCGCATAGCGAGTAGCGATGCCGTCGGAATTGGAGTGGATAGATGAACTTGCGTGCCGCGATGCGAAGAGGGAGATCCCATGCATCTGAACTCGATCAACCAGCGAGTCAATCACGCCTTGAACGTGCATCTCCAACTGTCGAAGCATCCGACACTCTATCACGCCAGCGTCGCACCGCCATTACATCGAATCGTTCTCCCAGAAATACAATCTGATTCGGAGTCACTCCCGTCGCGTCAGACATACGTTTCAACATGTCTCGCACCTCCATCCACCGGATCTCGCCCTCTGAATTGCGCACGACAAGCAGCACGGGAAACGCCTGCGCCATCCAATACCGAGCATGACGTTCGTTCTTGATGGCGAATACTTCGGCATCGTCACTCTTGCGTCGCCGAAGATATGAGTCCCCGGCGGCCACCCAAAATCCCCCACCTGTGGCCGGGTCAAACTCCCCCACCTG
>JAZJZK010000061.1:0-2751 GCA_040389905.1 Gemmatimonadota bacterium
GCCGCGGCGGAGGCGCGTGGCGCATCAACCCAACGACTCGATCGTGATGCCCGTGACGTGAAGGGCGCAGGGCCGGCGCAGCGAGCCGCGGCGCACGTGGACCGGCGCGAGCACCGCGATGCATTGTCGAGGTATCGCGCCACGCAGCCCTGCACCATCAAAGCACAGCACTCTCTGTTGGCACAGGTCGTTGCAATCTAACGCCCAAGTTCTGCTGCGGGCGAGTCAAATAAAAGCGAGCGGAGCGAGCCATCAGTAAATCGCCCGACTGCAGCAACGCACGTTATAACGCAACTTGGCGAGAATCAGTCCGAACGCCAAGGATGGCGGCGTGCATGGCGATCAGCAACTCGTTCGCAGCAACGGCATCTGGCTCCGCTTTCAACGGAGACCGCGCTCGTGCCTGCTCGACGTTGCCGAATAGGCGTGCCGCCTCCTCTTTCACCTGCGCAAGCGACCATCCGCCCCGTTTGATCACCTTCAACTCCTCTGCGTCCGAAGTGCGATAGACCTGCAGCGTGCCTGTCTCGATAAACTCCGCACCCATTCGCAACAGGCGGATGAGATGCGCCGCATTCTTCACATCATATTGATACTTCCGGACCATCGCCTTCCGCTTTTCGCCCATGTATCCGCTGAAGTGCTCCCGATGGAGCTTGCGGAACCGGTTGAGGAGCTCAAGCTCAAGATCCCAGCGGCCCGCCAGGTATTTGAGTTTGGCAGTATCTGCATCGAGCACCTCATTGATCGCGCCTCGTGCCTTGATTGCGCCGGTGAGCTCCTCATACTCGGCCATCCGCTCTAGGTCGAACGCCTCCATGCGCTTCAACTGATCAGCCGCATAGCCAGCAAATGCCTCCGCGGCCTCTTGCGACGAAAAGATGTCACGACCTGCGTGGAGGACATCAAATGCCGGGCTGCGGTGCAGGTACTCGTTTTCCCGGAGCCAAAGGAGACCGACGATATTCGGATTGCTCTTTAGAAGCAGCCGGAATGCCTTCTCGAGACTGTATAGCACGACATCGAGCTCATCGACCTGAAGGGTCCAATGCTGCCAGCGCGGCAGGCCGAGGTGATACTCAAGCGGGGGCACGACGAATCCCATCATGTCTATATCATCGACGGCATTCGGCTCCTGTGGCGGAAGGTAGGTGCCGTGGCTGTGAGATCCCATGAGTCCGAGCACCACGAGGTGCGGGCCGAGCGGGAAACCGTTCTGCGCCTCGAAGGCCTCAGCTATGCGCGAATCAATCGACATTCAACCGGTGTTCGGTGTGTTGCGTTATAACGCCCAAGTTCACTTGCAAGGGAATCAACAAAATGCGAGCGCAGCGAGCTTCCGAAACTCCCTTGCCAAGTGCAACGCAACGTTAGACATCCGGCGGGACGGACTCCGATCAGAGGGCGGCGATCATCCGATCGTAGTCCTTGTGCGAGCCGATCCAGGACCAGACGACCGTATTGCCGATCAGCGTACCAAGTGCCCGATAGCCGAGTCCCACGCGGGCGGAATAGATGGGCTGCGATGGGTGAACAGGCTTGAACCGCAACCCAGGATGCGATGGGTCCTCTTGAAAACGCCGGTAGGCCTCTCGTGCCTGCGCGCGAGCGTGAGGCGGCAGTTTCGCGAGCGCCTCACGAAATCGGATGGTCGTTCGTGAGCGGAGCGACGGCGCGGTCAGATGGCGTCCGGATCCAGCGGCTGTGTCCGTCCGGCGCGGTGCTCGGCGGCCGCTTCATCGGCGAGGCGAGCCAAGACGTCAAGCCGCGACGAAATAGCAGCATCGATTTGGTACTCTGACGCGAGCTCGTCCAAGAGCGCGGTCGCGAGGGCGTTCTGGTCTGCCTCCGGGAGCTCCGCCACGGCGGCGAAGGCCTCCTCGAGAAGACGAGTCATGGGCGAATCCAGATAGGGATTCCTGAATCTATGCTGGCGCAACGGAGCTGTGCCAGCGTGGCGTACCACCTCAGCGACTCCAGTCGGTCGCTATCCGGCTGACAGCGCCACGACGCTCGATGACCAGTCCGTTGATACTGCACCCAGCGGACGGGATCGACAGTGCCGGCGCACTGGTGCCGCCCGCCCGCCGAGCGGGCCGTCGACTTGCCATGCCATGGTGAGCGAAGGGTGGTCCGAGCCGCGGGTGACAACGAGGACCACGATTCCGCGTCCAACGTGCTAAACGAGAAGTCGATGGATGTCTAACGCCATAGTTCAGCAGCAAAGCGGCCAACCCGTCACTGTCCCAGCACCGATGCGTGGCCGCTTTGACTGCTGCAACGAACGTTAGGTTGCAGGCGCGCGAATCGCGACCCCGCGCCACTCGGCGCGGTCGCCCGGCGACGCCCGCCCTGGGGCTTGGACGGCTCCGGCGCAGGCGCGTGGCGCGCCACCCAACGACTTGGCCGCCATCAGCGTGTGGCGTGTTGGGTGCGCGGGCCGCGGCGGAGGCGCGTGGCGCATCAACCCAACGAGTTGATCGCGAGGGCTGTTCCGTGACGGGCGCGGGGCCGGTGCAGCGAGCCGCGGCGCACGTGGACCGGCGCGAGCCCTGCGCCGGAGCGTCGTGGTGGCGCACCAGGCAGCCCCGCACCATCAAAGCACAGAAGGATGTGTTGACACAGGCCGTTGCAATCTAACGCCCAAGTTCAGCAGAAAGCGGCCAACCCGCCACCGTCCGAATGAAGATGCGTGGCCGCCTTGACTGCTGCAACGAACGTTGAACTCAATCCGCCTCCGGCGGATAGCAC
>JAZJZK010000062.1:0-26825 GCA_040389905.1 Gemmatimonadota bacterium
CCGGACAGGTGGCTGAGTGGTTGAAAGCACCGGTCTCGAAAACCGGCGTACCCGCAAGGGTATCGTGAGTTCGAATCTCACCCTGTCCGTTGTATGTGGCAGCACGGAACATCTAAAGGCGCGCTGGTTCGGCGAATGGAGCCGCCAGCGCGCTTGACTGTTGGATCGGTGGCCGAGTGGTTTAAGGCGCACGCCTGGAAAGTGTGTGTACGTGAAAGCGTACCGTGAGTTCGAATCTCACCCGATCCGTTGCAGAAGTACCCTCATTGTGTTGATCAACATAGGCTTAGCTCGCTCGCTGTTCGGCGCCGTGACTCGCAGAGTCCGGCGCCGTTTTGTTCGGTGCATACGCTACGTGTACGATTGCTCATCGCTAAACGGTCCCGCTCGCGCTTCAGGCATTGAGCACACACCAGCCTCTTGAATATTGGCGGCACAATCCGCGTACGATTGCCTTCTCAAGTCCCCGAAGCGCCGCGCGGAATTCCAGCACGCCGATTTCTGCACAAGGCAAACGCTTCACCGCAGAGGACCCAGAGGCCATGGGCACCCAGAGCAATCTACGATGCGCCGGACCGCAGAGGTCGCTGAGGACTACGAGAACAGAACCAAACCCCCACCGCCGTTCCGCAGTCCTTTGCGCCCTCTGCGGTCCGGCGCATTGATGAAGGCACGGAAGGCCGAACCCTCTGCGTCCTCTGCGGTACGCTTTGCTTTTGCTGTTCGGCAAGCGACAGGCGAGAGCAAACCCGAGGCACCTCGGGCGACGTTGGATCATCGGCCGTGCCATCGGAGAAATGTTGGCCGGCGGAGCGCCACACCGCGAGCCGATACAGGAACGCGCCCAGAGACCAGAACCGTCCCGGCTCCCGCGCCGCGTAGGAGGGGCCAGCCTACAAGCCCGGTTCCTCGCTGAGGACTGTCGTCCACGCGTGCTCATTCCAATTCTGGAATGAAGGGCTGTGGGAGGGTGATCGCGAGCGGCGGGGGGCCGGCTTGCGCGGGATCACGTCGCGACGCGGAGATGCGTCGGCCACGGGCGGGCCGTTATGCGGAAACGCCTCGACCCTCGAAGCCGGCACGGCAACGCTCAATTCGCGTTGTAGTGCGCTGCACAGTGCCGGGAGGACGATGTTTGACTGAGAAACGGTAGCCGACGGCCCACGGACGCCCGTGCGCATACAACGAACGGCCAAATCACCTTCTCGAGCGACAGTGCAACGCGCACAGCCTCGTGTTGGCGGCGCGAGACTGACCGTTCCCAATAAGCGGCCGGCATGTCGCACTTCCCAACTACCCGTGGGCGAAGCACAGGGGCCAGGTTGCTCGCGCGAGACGACCATGCGCGACGATCACGTCGCCATTCCGAACGCGCGACTCGATGTTCGCGACGCACGACCATGCTGGTCATGCATGCGGAGGACCGTTTTGGATGAATGACACGAGTGAATCTCCGGCAAGGGCTGCGTCTGTACGTCGCGAACGCGCTGTCTGCGCAGGCGAGACAGTGTCATCGTCGCGCGAGTCAACGATTCACAGTGATGATCGAATTACCCACGGTCGCGGCCGACTTCTCCGCGCACATGTTCACATTTCAGTTGCGAACGCTCTGATTTGCCGGGGGAAGGATGTCGTTTGCAATGCCCGAGTGCAGAATGCCGATGGCTGTGGCCACGTTGCCCCGTCGTCTGTCGCTTTTCGTCGCCTCCGTGCGCGCGTTGCGCGCGCGAATGCCAGCGTTTGCGGCGCGCGAGTTGTCCTTTCATATGAAAGTGCGCGATTCAGAACCGCTCGCGACGGGGTGCGCAGCGCCCGCGTCCACAATGCAACCGCCGGTGACGGCCTTGCCTCGCGAGGCATCGAGTTCTCCGGCGTGATGAATCACAATACGCAGTGCGCGCGTCATTTCACGCAGGGCGGGCTCACCCCACGCGGAGCCAGTGAGAAAGTACCCGGACCGGCGGTGACGGTCCGCTGGTAGACATTCGGCTTCCGCAGTGGCCGCATCGCGTCACGTGAGCGCTGACTCGGCTCACCCGAACCGTGGCCCGCCGCACGACTTCGTACCGAGAGCTAACGCAGCCCCACACCTGCCTCACGCGTCCCGCCTGTCAGCACACCAAGGTGGCGCCCCGGGCCACCGGCTACGCACGCGGTGAAACCCAGTGCACCGGCGCCCGTACTCTCTTCTGCGACCATCGCACCACCTGCGCGCATCCAGCACGCCGGTCGCGCCCGACGTCGGGCTCTTCGTTCCGACCCGCGTGCCAGAGCTGACACGCCAAATCGGGAGCATGACATGGATGACCGAAAGAAGCGAGTGCTCGAATCCTGGAGGCGGATCGTCGGCAGCGGTGCATCACTGTCGACTCTCGCGCCGGAAGTTCCGGCCATCCTCGAGCGGCTCGCGAGCACCGTGGCAGAGATCGACATGTACAAGCAGCAGCAGTTCATGGCCCGAAAGCTCTTGCTTGTAACACACACGCGACGCGCCCTCGACCGCATGCGCACGGAGCACATGCTCCCACTCGCTCGTCTCACACGTCCGCTCTTCGTGGGCATGAGCGGCATCGAAGCCGCGATCCGCGTTCCGCACAAGCGCGCTCCGACCGAAGAAATTCTCGCCGCCGCCGAGGCGATGGTGAAGGCACTGCGGCCACATCGGGAGCTGATTGCGAAGTCGAAGATCGATCCTACCCGTATCGATTGCATTCGCGATGAAACGCGACTCCTCAAGAAGCGCTTTCGGACGGCCTACGCCGCCTCCGCCGATCGCGGCGCGCCGACTCGACAATTGCCGGCCCTCTTTGCGTCAGCGCGGATGGATGTGGCCATGCTGGACGCGCTGGTCCGCGCAACGAGCGACGCCGCGCAAGTGTTCCTGTGGAAGCAGCTCTCCCGCGTACAGAAGCGCCTCGGTCGCCCGCGCCGTAAGCGTGGTACCAACAAGCGCGAGCAGGCCGCCTAGAACTGTCGCGACTCGCAACCGCGGCCACTGTGACCGACTCCGTTCGCCCTGGCGTCGTGGCTCACGCGATGGTAGCCTGTCGCCGCCGGCCATGCCCGAACTCGCGTGAGGAGACGCGTGGATCGACCGCGTCGAGCTCATGGTGCCGAGGTCGGACAAGCGGCCTGACCAGCCTGGCAATTAGACTACGGCGAGCGACCTCCATCCGATCCGTGAACTGTGAGTTTTCTCGAAGGTATTGACCGGCCGGTCGTCGCCCACCGCGGCAACCGCGCACACGCGCCCGAGAACACCATCGAAGCGTTCGAGCGGGCCTTGACCCTCGGACCCGATGCGTTGGAGTTCGACGTGCGCCTCTCGCGCGACGGCGTGGCGATGGTCATTCACGACGCTACCGTCGATCGAACGACCAGCGGCGCGGGCGCCGTCGCCTCGCTGTCGCGCCAGGAACTTCAGTCCTTCGACGCGGGCTGGTCGCACCGCTCCCCGGACGGCGAGCAGAGATTCCGCGAGACAGGCGTCACGATCCCCACGCTGGAAGCAACACTCGAAGCCCTCGGCCACGTTCCACTCATCATCGAGGTCAAGGAAGAACGAGCCGTCGCGGAAACAAAGCGCCTGTTGGCGCGTTTCAACCTGACGGCACGTGTGCTCATCGGGTCGGTGCACCGAAATGTCATGCAGCACTTCTACGGCGGTCCGTACGAGACGTGTGCGTCGATGAAGGATGCGGCGCTGCTGCTCACTCGCATCGGGTGGCGCCGGACACGGTCACGGCCGCCGTTTTCCGTGCTCTCCATCACGCCGTGGTACGAGGCCGCGGTTCCGTTCCCCGTGCCTGTCGTCACCCTGTCGCGCATCGCCGCGGACCTCGGCATTCCGACGCACGTGTGGACGATCAACGACCCCGTGCAGGCGAGTCGTCTGTGGCGCGCCGGGATCTCCGCGATCCTGTCGGACGACATTGAGCCGATCATGCAGGCGCGTGCGGCGGCAGAACGAACGCGCTAGATCGTCGCCACGCTGATGCTACGCTTTTTCACGATGTCACCCTGAGCGAGCTCGGGATGACAAGTGACAGAGTTCCTTTTCGCGGCGTGCCCGGCGATATTAACCGACATGCCCGATCGCCACTCCATCGTTCTCGACGCTCGTGCCATGGACCGCACCCTTCGTCGCATGGCCGATGAGATCGTCGAGCTCAACGATGGTACCGACGACCTCATCATCGTGGGAATTCAGCGCCGCGGTGTCCAACTCGCGGCGCGTATCGTATCCTCCATTCGCGACCGCGAAAAGGCGGAGGTCCCGTCCGGCGCGCTCGACATCACGCTCTATCGCGACGATCTCCAAACGGTCGGGCCGAGACCGGTTGTTGGCCCGACCGACTTGCCATGGGGAATCGACGGCAAGCACGTCGTGATCGTCGACGATGTGCTCTACACGGGCCGCACCATCCGGGCCGCGCTCGATGAGCTGGCTGACTTTGGCCGTCCGCGCTGTATCTCGCTCGCGGTATTGATCGATCGCGGGGGGCGGGAACTGCCGATCCAGCCCGACGTGGTCGGCAAGAAGATCAAGGTCGAGCGGAATCAGCGCGTGGATGTGCACGTGACCGAGCTGGATGAGAAAGACGCCGTCACCATCGCGGAGCGCGAGTGAGGGCCGGAGCGCTGGGAAAGGATCTGCTCGGATTGGAGCAGCTCTCCAGCGACCAGATTCGACTTATTCTCGATACTGCGGAACCGTTCAAGGAGATCAGCGAACGCGCCATCAAGAAGGTGCCGACGCTCCGCGGCTCGACTATCGTCAATCTCTTCTTCGAAGCGTCGACGCGCACGCGCGTGTCTTTCGAGTTTGCGCAAAAGCGGCTGTCTGCGGATACGGTCAACGTCGCCGCATCCGGCTCGAGTGTCAGCAAAGGCGAGACGCTCGTCGACACGGCGCGCAATCTCGAGGCGATGCGCATCGACATGGTAGTGATTCGTCACCACGCGTCCGGTGCGGCGCAGTTTCTTGCCGAGCGAATCGAGTCGAACGTGATCAACGCCGGCGACGGCACGCACGAGCACCCCACCCAGGGGCTACTCGACATGCTCACGCTGCGGGATCATTTCAAGCGCCTCGACGGACTCAAGATCTGCATCTGCGGCGACGTGCTGCACTCGCGCGTCGCACGCTCGAACATCTGGGGATTACAGAAGATGGGCGCCGAGGTCGCCGTCTGCGGACCGCGCTCACTGCTGCCCAACGCGATCGATGAGTTTGGCGTCACGGTCTTCGATCACATCGAGGATGCGATTCAGTGGGCGGATGCGCTGAACGTCCTTCGGCTGCAACTCGAGCGCATGGAGAAAGGCTACATCCCGTCGCTACGCGAGTACAACCGCGTCTTCGGTGTGTCCCGCGACCGTCTGGAAAAGGCGCCGCGCGACGTATTGATTCTGCACCCCGGCCCGATGAACCGCGGCGTCGAGATCGACTCGGACGTCGCAGATGGCCCTCACAGCGTAATCCTGAATCAGGTGACGAACGGCGTGGCAGTGCGGATGGCGGTGCTTTATCTCCTCGCAGGTGGCCGGCCCGAGTTGGCGGAAGCCGCGAAGGGTGGAGGCGGGCGATGATGCGCGATGTCCTGCTGACCGGCGGTCGCATCGTCGACCCCTCGCAGCGTCTCGACGAGATCGGCGATGTGCTGATCTCCAACGGTACAGTCGAAGCCATTGGGCGTCTTGGCGAGATTCGCCGTGATGGTGATGCGCTGGACACCATCGACTGCGGCGGCCGCATCGTGTCGCCTGGCTTCATCGATGTGCACTGTCACCTGCGCGAGCCGGGCCGCGAAGAGGTGGAGACGATCGCGACGGGCGCACGCGCGGCGGCAGCAGGCGGCTTCACCGCGGTCTGCGCCATGCCCAACACCGACCCCGTCACTGACAATCAAGCCGCGGTCGGTTTCATCATCAGTCAGGCCAAGAAGGCCGGCGGCGCACGCGTCTATCCCATCGGGGCCATCTCGATTGGCGAGATGGGGGAGACGCTCGCGGAGTTCGGTGAAATGGTCGCCGCGGGTGCGGTCGCCGTCAGCGACGACGGCAAGCCCGTCGCGAGCGCACAGCTGATGCGCACGGCGCTCGAATACGCGCGGACGTTCGGCATTCCGGTCGCGGACCATTGCGAAGAGCCGACGCTCGCGCACGGTGGCGCCATGAACGAAGGGCTGATGAGCGCACGACTCGGCCTCAAGGGCATTCCGGCCGAGGCAGAAGAGATCATGGCGATCCGCGACATTCTTCTGGCGCGCCGTACCGGTGGGCATATCCACCTCTGCCACATGAGCACCAAAGGGTCCGTCGAGCTGATTCGCTGGGGCAAGGAGCGAAACATCAACGTGACCGCAGAAGTGTGTCCGCATCATCTCTCGCTGACTGAAGAGCATGTCGAGGGCTACAACACCAACGCCAAGATGAACCCGCCGTTACGATCGGCGGAGGATGTCGCGGCCTTGCAGCAAGCGGTGAAGGACGGCACGATCGATGTCATTGCGACCGATCATGCGCCGCATCATTACGACGAGAAGGAGCGCGAGTTCGCGGACGCACCGAATGGCATCGTGGGGCTGGAGACGGCGCTGGCGGTAAACCTGACCTGGCTCGTCCATTCGGGTATCATGGACGTACCGCTCCTGATCGAGCGCATGGCGTGTGCGCCGGCGCGGTTGTTCAAGCTGCCAGGCGGCACACTGCGCCGTGGCGCGCGCGCCGACGTCACTGTGTTCGATGCGGACGTGACATGGACGGTCGATGCGTCGCACTTTCGGTCGAAGGGACGGAACACGCCGTACGCCGGCATGGATCTCCGCGGACGCGTGGACGCCACGCTCGTCGATGGGCGCGTCGTCTATCGGCGAGTGGTCTGACGGCGTGCGCGCCGAGTTTGCGCGCGGCATCGTTAGCGTATGTCGGCGCCTCTATGACGCTGGACTGATCGCCGGCCAGGATGGTAATGTGAGCGTGCGCCTTCCGTCGGACACGCTGTTGGTGACGCCGGCGGGGGCCAGCAAGTGCGACGTTACGGAGCGTGATCTCATCGAGCTGACCCTAAACGGTGAAAAGGTCAGCGGTGCCGGGTCGGCATCGTCAGAAATCCTGATGCACCTTCGGATTTACGCGCGTCGTCCGGACGTGCGAGCGGTTGTGCACGCACACCCCCCGACGGCGACGGGATTTGGTGTCGCAGGTCACGATCTGATGGACGATATCTTGCCTGAGGCTATCTTCTCACTGGGCGGCGTGCCCCTCGTGCCGTATGCGACACCGGGCACGCCAGCGTTGAGCGATGCGATGGAGCCGTTTCTCGCAAATCACGACGGATTCCTGCTGGCAAATCACGGAGCGACGACGGTGGGACCCACGCTGCAACTGGCGCATCAACGAATGGAGAGTCTCGAGCACGCGGCGCGCATTCTGGTCGTCGCGCGGTCGCTTGGACGCGTCAACGCGCTGTCCGCATCGGATGGAGACGTGATTCGAGCGGCTCGCGCGGCTGCGCGTCGTGCGAGGGAGCTGGGAACTGTAGACGGCAGGGGGGACCGATGAAGAAAGAGGAGAATCGCCGCGAACCGACCGGCGCCGCCACGGTGCTCGGCGCCGTCACGGCATTGATCGACGAGCGGAAGAAATTCGAGGAGTGGATCGCCGGGCTGGATGCGAAGCGCGATGCCACCCCGGACCATGTGTTCCGGCGCGTGCACGCGGACTACGCCACTCGGCTCGATGTGGTGGTTCGGCAGCTCGAGTCCCACGCCGATGCGCTTCGCCGGGAGCTCGAGGCGCTGACCAATCGTTCCGTGGCACTCGAGGAGTCTCGCCAGCAGGCGCTCGATACGAGGGCAGAGTCTGCCCTTCGCGCGCACGTGGGCGAACTGAGCAGCGAGCAGTGGACCACGCTCGCTGCGGCAAGTGACGCCCAACTCGCCGACCTCGCCTCACGCCAGGCCGAGGTCGAGCGCGAGGTCGGGAAGACGCAGCGGCTGTTAGCCGAGGCGGAGCGTCCGGCCGCCCTGTTGCCGCCGGTGATTACCGTTGACCCCGGCGACTCTGTGCCGCTGGTGGCGGAGACACCTGTCGCTGAGGTCGAAGAGGTCGCAAGCGAGCCGGTGGTCGAACCGTTGCCGCCAGTTGTGGCTCCAATACCGGAAGCGATTGCATCATCGCCGCCAGCGATCAGGATTTCGCGGGGCGCTGAGCAGCAATCGCTCGGCATCGAGACGCCTCCAAGGGTCACGCCGCCGCCGCTTCCACCGCGGGAGTCGATGCACACGCCGCGTTCGAGCAAGTTCGACGAGCTAGCGTTCCTGAGCTCCGTCGTCGATACGCCTGCCGGGTCTGTCGATCCAGCGCCAGCGGACCAGGCCGACGAGCGGACGCGTCGCGACACCTTTGCGAGCCGTGGGAAGGAGGAGTCGATCGTGAACCTGACCGGCACCAATTCCGCGCCGGTCGACAAGCCACCGCAGGCGTATGAGAAGGAGGGCGACCCCCTTCTGGCGGGCACCGCGCCGCTCGACGGTGCCAAGACACTCAAGTGTGGCGACTGCGGCGCGCTCAACTACCCCACGGAGTGGTACTGCGAGCGCTGCGGAGCGGAGCTGGCGTCGTTGTAGAATGTGGCGGGTAAAACGAACGCGCCGGTCAGCGAAAGCCGACCGGCGCATCATGTCACGAGGAGACCAAGAATCAGGCGGTCGCAGCCTTTGCCATCTTGCTCTTCTGGCGGGCAGCGAGGTTCTTGTGGACCAGCCCCTTGCGGGCGGCGCGATCGAGCAAGCTCACGGCTGCGGTCTTCTCTTCAGCGGTGGCCGTGGGGGCCTTGGCCTTCTTGAGCGCAGTGCGAAGAGCGGAGCGCTGCGCACGATTGCGAATCGTCGCGGCGCGCGACTTCCGCATGTTCTTCTTCGCGGATGCGATATTCGGCACGAAATATCTCCAAAAATTCAGTATTGGTCGCGATTGTCGCGAGCTTGAGAAGATACCCGCACAGATGGGCGAAGTCAAGCAGCGACAGCACGTTGCAGCAAGCCCCTACGCTTTACTCTCCACTGCGGCCCCACTACCTTACGCCCTTCAAGCACCCCGAACCTCACCGCGTGGGGTGCCCGACGTCCTCGTCCACCCCGTTGCATACTTTCCAGACATTCCTGCTCGTCGTACCCATTCTGCTCTTCTCGGTCATCGCTCACGAGATTGCACACGGATACGCCGCCCTGAAGCAGGGTGACCGGACGGCCCTCGAGGCCGGCCGCCTCAGCTGGAACCCGATTCGGCACATCGATCCCTTTTTCACGATCCTGCTGCCGCTGCTCATGTTCTCCGGCTCGTCCGCGTTCGGCCGCTCGGTCATTTTCGGCGGCGCGAAGCCCGTGCCCGTTGACCCGCGCAACTACCGCAACATCCGCCGTGGGGACATCATCGTCTCCCTCGCCGGTGTGTTCGTGAACCTGATCATCGCCCTCCTTTGTACGGCGATCATCCCGGTCATTGGCATCATTACTCGCTCGGTCCCGGCAATCACGTCGTCTATGGTCATCCTGCAGGCGATGCTCGTGTACGGCATCCTGATGAACCTCGGCCTCATCGCGTTCAACCTCCTGCCGATTCCCCCGCTCGACGGGTCGCACGTGATGAAGTACCTGCTGCCACGACCGCTCGCGATCAAGTACGTGCAATTCGGCAAGTATGGTATTCTCGTGCTGTTCGCCCTCCTCTTCATGCGCTCGCCGGTGCTCGACTACTGGTTCCGTCCGGCGACGTTTGTCTCCGAGAAGCTGCTCGACATCGTCACACCGTACGTCCTCGTCGGCGTGGAGGCGTGGTTCAAATGATCGCGGAGAGCGGAACGATCCTCGACTCCCTGGCGCCCGCGCCGACCTTTGTCGTCGAGCTCACGGAGTTCTCAGGACCGCTCGACCTGCTCCTGACGCTGATTCGCGAAGAGCAGATCGACATCTACGACATTCCCATCGCCCGGATCGCCGAACAGTTCCTGCTGCGCATTCGCACACTCCAGCTCAATGAAGCGGCGGACTACCTCGAGATGGCAGCACGGCTCCTGCGCATCAAGGCGCAGATGCTGCTGCCGCGCGGGGACGGTGGCGAGCAGTGGGACGATCCGCGCGCCGAACTTGTCCGCCGATTGCTCGAGTATCAGCAGATGCGCGAGGTGGTCGATGTGTTGGAGCGCGCCGGTGAAGAACGCCGCAGCCGCTTTGCCCGCGCCTACATCCCCCTCGCGGCTGCGCCGCCGGAGGCACCGCTCGCCCTGTCGTTGAGCGAGTTGCTCGCCGCCGTGGACCGCATTCTCCGGACGACGCGAGACCCGTCCGTACACGACGTCATCTCGCGCGCGGTCGACGTACCCGGCGCAATCACCGTCATTCGCGCGCTGCTCGCCATTCGATCCCGCGCGCTCTGGACCGACCTCGTCGCACGCGAGGCCGAACCGTGGCAAGTCCTGTCCACTCTCCTCGGCATCCTCGAGATGGCCAAGCTCGGAGAGTGCCGAGTTCAACAGCCGAGACCTTTTGCAAATGTGGAGATAACGAGTGACGCCGCTAGCGAAGCTGCTTGAAGCAGCGCTGTTCGCCAGCGCACGCCCCATCCCGACCGAGGAGCTTGCGGCGCTGGACCCCGAGTCGTCGAAAGCGGCAATCGCCGCAGCGCTCGACGAGGTCCGCGAGCACTACGACGTCGACGGTCATGGTGTCGAGCTCATCGAGATTGGTGGCGGGTGGCAGATTCTCACACGCGCCGAGTATACCGAGGCGATCGAGCGAGCGCAGCTCGCCTCTCGGCCGGCCCGTCTGAGCGCCGCCGCACTGGAGACGCTCGCGCTCATTGCCTACCGGCAGCCGATCGGCCGTGCAGAAATCGAGGAGATTCGCGGTGTCTCCGTGGGGAGCGTGCTGAAGTCGCTGCACGAGCGCGGGTTGATCGATGTCGTTGGCCGGGGTGACGGAATGGGCCGTCCATTGCATTACGGTACCACGCCGATCTTTCTGGAATACTTCGCCCTGCGTCATCTCGAAGAGCTCCCACGCTCCGACGAGCTGGCCGTCGCCCTACGCGCCGAACCGCGCGCTCTCTGATGTCTGAAACGATGCGGATCCAGCGCGCGCTCGCGCGAGCGGGAATTCTTTCGCGGCGCAAGGCGGAAGAACTCGTCGCCAATGGGCGCGTGACCGTGAACGGAACCGTGGCGCAGATTGGCCAGACCGTGGACCCGGCGCGTGACATCATCAAGGTCGATGGTGAAAAGATCGGCGCGCCGTCGCCGCTCGAATGGTTCGTGCTGCACAAGCCGGCGGGCGTCATTACCTCGAAGCAGGATCCCGAGGGGCGCAAGACGGTGTTCGATCTGGTGCCGAAGACACCGGGCCTCACCTATGTGGGCCGGCTCGACTACCTCACGGAAGGTGTGCTGTTGATGACGACGGACGGCGCCGCCGCGCACCGGCTCACACATCCGAGTCACGAGATCGAACGCACCTACGTGGCGTCGGTCCTCGGCGAAGGCGACCTGGCCGCCGAGGAGGCGCGCCATGGCGTGCAGCTCGACGACGGCATCGTGCGCCCGAAACGAATTTCGGCCGAGAAGCTCGGCCGCGGGCGTTGGGAGCTGACGATCACGATTAGCGAAGGCAGGAATCGCGAGGTGCGTCGGATGTGCGAGGCGGTCGGTCTCGAAGTGGACCGTCTTGTGCGTGTGAAGTTCGGCCCTGTCGAGCTGGGCGATCTCGCGGTCGGGAAGGTGCGGTCGCTCACGAAACAGGAGCGGATGGCGCTGGAGAAGTTGTAGCAAACGGAGCTTCGTGGAGTCGATGGTGTAGTTGGCTGTCATCCCGAGCGAAGTCGAGGGATCTGCACCTGCCGCCTGGTTTTGCGTGCAGACCCCTCCCTTCCTCGCTTGCGCTCCTCGAGGGCAGGCTGCTGCGCTCGCTCGGGGTGACATGGCGGCTGTTCAGCATGACCAGGGACTAACCGTTTCACCCCGTTCAAATGGCTACTCAAGCGTCGTCAACGGCGGATGCCCGCCTGATCCAGGATGTCAGCAAGCAGGTCGCCCTCCGCGTCGTCGGACAGGAGTACATGATCGACCGGCTGCTCATCAGCCTGCTGACGGGTGGCCACGTGCTGCTCGAGGGCGTGCCCGGTCTGGCCAAGACCCTGACGGTGCGAACGCTCGCCGAGACGATCTCCACCAGCTTCTCGCGCATTCAGTTCACGCCCGACCTCCTGCCGGCAGACGTTGTCGGCACGCAGATCTACGATCAGTCCACCGGCCAGTTCATGGTCAAGAAGGGGCCGATCTTCGCGAACATCATTCTCGCGGACGAGATCAATCGCGCGCCGGCAAAGGTGCAGGCCGCGTTGCTGGAAGCCATGCAGGAAAAGCAGGTCACCATCGGTGGGACGACGTACAAGCTCGAGGAACCGTTTCTCGTGCTGGCGACGCAGAACCCCATCGAGCAGGAGGGAACGTACCCGCTCCCCGAGGCGCAGGTCGATCGCTTCATGCTCAAGCTTCGCGTCGGCTATCCAACGCGTGACGAGGAGAAGGAGATCATGCGCCGCATGGCGAGCGGCCACGCCATCGATGTGCGCCACGTCGCGACGCCGGAGGCGATTCTCGAAGCACGCGGCCGCATCGCGGATCTCTACATGGACGACCGCATCGTGGACTACATCGTCGACATCGTGCACGCCACGCGCGAGCCCGAGGCCGCGGGGCTCAAGGACCTCAAGCCGCTGATTGAATTCGGCGCGAGCCCGCGCGCGACCATTGCATTGGCGCAGGCGTCACGCGCGCACGCGTTCCTCCGTGGCCGTGCCTTCGTGACGCCCGACGACGTGAAGGCCATCGCGCCCGACGTGCTCCGCCACCGCGTCCTCACCACATTCGAGGCCGAGGCGGAAGAGGTGACGAGCGACATGATCGTCACGCGCGTCCTCGCGAAAGTCGACAGCCCGTGAGCACCGGCGTACCTCCGGAAATCCTGCGGCAGGTCAAGCTGCTGGAGCTTCGGACGCGCGGCCTGGTCAACTCCCTCTTCACTGGCGAATACCGATCGGTATTCAAGGGGCAGGGGATGGAGTTCGCTGAGGTGCGCGAGTACCAACCGGGGGACGAGGTGCGCAGCATCGATTGGAACGTGACGGCGCGGATGGGAAAGCCGTTCGTGAAGCGGTACGTCGAGGAGCGCGAGCTGACGGTGATGCTTGCGGTGGACCTCTCGGGGTCGGAGCGATTCGGCACGCGGACACGGTTCAAGAGCGAGCTGGCGAGCGAGTTGGCGGCGGTGCTCGCGATGTCTGCAATCCGTAACAACGATCGCGTTGGTGCCGTGCTGTTCACCGATCGGATCGAGCACGTTGTTCCGCCGCGGAAAGGGCGTCGTCACGCGCTCAGGCTAATGCGCGACTTGCTCGTGTTTGCGCCGGAAGGCAAGGGAACGGATCTCGCCGGCGCGCTCGAGTACACGGGAAAGATGCTGGCGCACAAGGCCATCATCTTCGTCGTCTCGGATTTTCAGGCGCCAGACCTCGAGCAGCCGCTCAAGCTGCTGGCGCAGCGGCACGATGTCGTCGCGGTCACGGTGGACGACCCGAGCGAGGCCGAGCTGCCGGACATTGGGTTGGCGCGATTCGTCGACCCGGAAACCGGGATGACACTCGACATCGACACCAGCAACGCAGGTGTACGCGAGCAGTTCACCGCCGCTGTGGCCAACGAGCTCTCTGCGCGCCGTCACTTGCTGCGCCGACTCGCAATCGATGAGGTGCCGTTGCACACCGACGGTGGCGTCGTCGATCCGCTGATCAAGTTCTTCCGATCGCGCGAGACGCGCAGCAGGCGGCGATGATTCCGAACCCGGAATTGTGTGATCGCGAGCAGACCCAATGTCACCCCGAGCGAGCAACGCGAGTCGAGGGGGCTGTACGTCACTCCAGCGGGCCAAGGTGCAGACCCCTCGACGCGCTTCGCTTGCTCGGGGTGACATGCATGCTGGTCGTTGCACGTGTTCACGCGACAGGCGCGCAGACGCCGACCATCCCCGTCCAGGCCGGCACCGCGATCGAGCGCGACACCGTCACCATCGGCGACGTGGTGCGACTCACCATTCGCGTCCACGCGCCACTCGGCGCATCGATCAACTTCCCCGCGGCCGTCGATTCGCTCGGCCCGGTGCAGTCGCTCGAACCGCCCACGGTTCGCAATGGCTCCGACTCCGCCTCGGCCGCGGATCGCGTGGCAACCTATCGCGTCGCCGCATGGGACGTTGGCAACCAGCAGATCAAGCTGGGCGAGGTCCTCATCCAGACGGACGACGGCGACCGGCGGATCTCGCTGGACTTGCCGACCGTGTTCGTGAAAAGTGTATTGCCGGCTGACACGGCTTTACGCATTCCAAAGCCGGCGCGGCCACTTCTCGAGGTGAAAGCGCCAGTGCCGTGGTGGTATTGGCTCGTCGCCGCGATCGCTGCTCTTGTCATTGGGCTCGTCGCCTGGTGGTGGGCGAGGAAACGTCGACAGGATGCGAGACATACTGGTGACGCGTTCGCCGACGCCAACGCCGGTTTTGCACGCATCGAGAAGCTCAAGCTCGTCGAGTCTGGTGAGCCCGGTCGCTACGTCGCGCTGATGACGGATGTCGTCCGTCGGTACCTGAGCGAGCGCATCGAGTCGGCGTCGCTGGCGCAAACGAGCGGCGAGCTGCTTGCCGAACTGCGCGGCGCGAGAACGGTCTCGTTCGCAAACCTCCAACAACTCCTGGAGGTTGCCGACGCGGTCAAGTTCGCCGCGGCGCCCATCGGCGCCGCTCACGCGAAAGAGGTTGGCGAACAGGCAAAGGGAATCGTGCAGGAAGAGCACGAGCGAGCTCGCGCACTGGCCGAATCGGCCGCTGAGGAGCGTGCAGCATGATGGATTTCGGAGCGCTGCAGTTCGCGTCGCCGTGGTGGCTACTCCTGCTCTTACTTCTGCCAACCTGGTGGCTCATTGCCCGCCGGCGGCGGCCGGCGGCCATCGTGTACTCGCGCGTGGCTACGCTCGCGAAGGGGCCGCGCGCGGGCAGGGGGCTCGCTCGCGCGCTCATGTTGCTCAGGAATCTCGCGCTCGCCAGTGGGATCGTCGCGCTCGCACGGCCTCGCTCCGGCGCGCATGCCGAGACAAAGACGAGCGAAGGTATCAATATCGTGGTGGCGTTCGATATCTCGAGCTCGATGCTCGCACTCGACTTCCAACCACAGAACCGCCTCGAGGTCGCGAGGACAAAGATCAAACAGTTCGTCGCCGCGCGAAACTCGGATCGCATCGGGATCGTGGCTTTTTCCGGAGAGGCGCTGACGCAGGTGCCGCTCACCACGGACTACCCGGTGGTGCAGGCGGCGCTGGACAACCTGCAGCCCGGCCAGCTCGAGGATGGAACAGCCATCGGTACGGCGATCGCGACCGCCGCGAACCGGCTAAAGGATGCGCCTGGCCGCTCGCGCGTACTCATTCTGCTCACGGACGGCGTCAACAACCGCGGATCAATCGATCCTCGCACGGCAGCGAAGGCCGCGTCGGCGTTCGGCATCAAGATTTATGGTATCGGCGTCGGCACCGAAGGCATGGCGCCCGTCCCAGTGGGGCGAGGACTGTTCGGCCTCCGCTACGAGATGCAGCGGGTGGAGATCGATGACGCGCTCCTGACCGACGTTGCGGCGGCGACCGGTGGGCGATACTTCCGGGCGCGCGACCCGGCCGCGCTTCAGCGCATCACGGAGCAGATCGACGCGCTCGAACGCACGCCGGTTCGGAGCCGCACCTACGTGCGGTACGCCGAGCTTTTTCGCTGGCCGCTGACCATCATGCTGGTTGCGATCGGCGCAGAGCTACTCCTCGTCGCCTGGAAGGGACCCCTTCCATGATGATGCTCGAGTACGTGGACCTTCCGTGGCTGCTGCCGCTCATCATCGTTCTGCCCGTCCTGTTTGCGTTTCTGCTGAGGCGAGCACGCGCCAGCCGTACCAAACGCCTTGCGCGCTTCGGAGCGCTGGACGTCGTTCGTCGGCTGCTCCCTCCGTCGGCGCTCGCGGGAAGCGGGTGGCGCGCCGCCAGGCTTGGACTCGCTGCGGCCTTTGCCGGATTGGCGATCGCGGGACCGCGTTGGGGCCAGGAGCAGACCGTCGTGCGCTCGAGTGGTGTTGACCTCGTGCTCGCGGTCGACGCATCTCTCTCAATGATGGCAGGCGATGAGAAGCCGAACCGACTCGAGCGTGTGAAGCAGGAAATCCGCCGGTTGCGCGCCATCAGTCCAGGAGATCGCGTTGGATTGCTCGCGTTCGCGGGCCGTTCCTACGTGCTCACGCCCATCACGGTGGACGGCGGCGCGCTCGACCTCTTTCTCGACAACCTCGACCCAGGAGTAGTCGGACAAGCGGGAAGCTCACTTGCGTCGACCATCACGCAGGGCACCAGCCTCCTTGGGCTGACCAAGAGCGGTGCCGACCGTGCGTTGGTCGTCTTCAGCGATGGGGAGGGATTCGAGCCGCAGGAAGAGCTGATCACGGCGGCGACGAAAGCCGCCGAGGCGAACATCAGCCTCGTCACTGTCGGTTTCGGAACGCCTCAGGGCGCGACGATCCCCGTGCTCAGCGCAAACGGCACCATGACCCAGAAGCGCGACGAGAACGGCGCAATTGTCGTGACGCATTATCGCCCGGAACTGCTCCAGGCCGCTGCGAACGCCGCGAAGGGCACATTCATCCCTGCTGAGGCGACCGACAAGGCGGCGCGCATCAAGTCCGCGCTTTCGCGGCTGCGCACGGGCTCACGATCAACGCAGGCGGGCGAGTCACTGACGCCGCGTTTCCAGTGGTTCCTGCTACCGGCAATTCTGCTTCTCTGGTTGGACACGATCCTCTCTGGACGGCATGGGAAGCGGAAGCGCGTCGCCGCGTCGGCGGAAACGGCAGTCGCCGCGGCGCTGTTGATGTCGGTGCTGCTCTCCAGTTGCGCGTCGTCAACCGACCCGCTCGACGCCGCGGCCGCCTACGCGGCGAAGGATTACAAGACCGCGGTGCTTCTGTTCGGTCGGGCGATTCAGAAGGGAGACAAGACGCCGGGCGCCCTCTACAACTATGGCACTTCGCTTCTCGCCGCCGATTCCATGGCGGCCGCCGCGGAGATACTGGAACGGGCGGCGGAGAAGGCCGATACTGAGACACAGTATCGCGCGCGCTTCAATGCGGGACTCGCACACCTGCTTCAGGGGCGCGCACTGAAGGGCGACTCGGCGTCCGCCGAGTTCAAGGCAGCGCTCGCCGCCTACAAGCGCGTATTACTCCAGCGGCCCACCGACCTCGACGCAAAATGGAACTACGAGCTGGCGCTGGAACAGCAAAAGAAGGGTGGCGGGGGAGGTGGCGGCGGACAGTCGAACGCCGATCCGTCGCCGGCCCAGCAGGAGCAGAAGCCGCAGCCGACGCTCGCACAGCGTCAGGCCGAGCAGTTGCTTGGCAGCGCGGAGCGCGAAGAGCGCGACGTGCAGAGCAAGAAACAGAAACAGAACAGGCCGGAGCCGCCGCCCGGCGGAAAGGATTGGTAGATCGGGCGTGATCGGGCTGCTCCTCACTGCGCAGCTCATGGTGGTCGCTCATGCGCCGGACACGGCGACGTCGTGCGCGCCCATTGAATTGAGCGTCGCCGCTCGCGCGCCCGGGAACGTCGCACCGCGGATCGCGCCACTGCTCTCGGCAGGGGCCATTCAGGTGCTCAAGTCGAGCATGTCGACTCGCATCGAGCGCGATGCTGCGGGTCGCCCTTCGGCACTGACCGAGCTGACGTACCTCATCACGACGGATGCGGTCGGACGCATCACCGTTCCCTCATTTGTTGCCACGGTGGGCAATGCGCGAATGACGTCGCAGCCGTTGCCAATCGACGTCCATTCCGCGGGAAACCTGCCGCCGACGGTGATTGTGCGAGCCTGGCTCGATCGGTCCAGTCGCGGTGGGCCATCGGACACGCTGTTCGTCGGCCAGCAGGTGGACTACGTCGTCGACGTACAGTTGAATGAATCGGCACGCAATCGCCTACGGCGCAACCCGACCTTCTTTCCGCCGGAGATGCCGGGCGTGCTGGCGTACGATCTCGCGCCGCCCACGAGCTTTGCTCGCGCCGGACGGCGGTGTTTCGAGACGCTCTCGTACCGCAGGGCGTTGTTTCCGCTCTTCGCGGGTCGTACAGCGATCGCCCCCGCAGCCCTCACGTATGCCTTGCCGTTGTCGACGTCGTTCTTTTCCCGCGAGGAAACGTTCGAGCTTCGTACGGACAGCGTGCGCTTCGTGGCCATCGACGTGCCGGTCGAAGGTCGGCCCGCCGACTTTGCCGGCGCAGTCGGCGCTCTCTCAGCGTCGGCGCGGCTGTCGACGACCTCGGCGCGCATGGGCGATCCGGTTGTTCTGACACTCCGGCTCGAGGGCAGCGGCAATGTGAAGCTCTGGCCGCGGCCGCCGCTGTCGCTCACGTGGGCGTCGGTGGCGCAAGGTGGTGAGCGCGTGATCGTCGACACCTCGCAGGCGCGCGTGCGCGGATCGAAGGAGTTCGATTGGCTGCTCACGCCGCGTCAGGCAGGGAGTGATGCGCTGCCGCCGATTCGCTACCCCTATTTCGACGCGGAGCGTCGCGTCTACGAGACGGCAGTCACCGCACCGCTTTCACTCGACGTTGTAAAAGCGTCGCTCGCCTCTGTGGATTCAGCGCCCGTCTCGAAACTTGGCATTCGGAGGACCCTGCGCGAGGAAGTGCCTCCGCCCATTCCCTCGCGTCCGTGGTTCTGGTTGGCACTCGTGGTCGCACCGGTGCCGGCCGCCATTCGCAGCGCGCGCGAACGGGCACGCCGGCGGGTCGATCGGCGCTCTGCGATCCGTCGCTTGAAGCGCTCCGCGACCCGCTCCGAGAAGCTCACCGCGCGCGAGGTCCGCCGCATCTTCATTGACGCAATCGGCGAACGCGTTCCGGACGCCGTCGGAAAACTGCAGAGCGCGACGCTCTCGCGGGCATTGCGCCGAAACGGCGTGACCGTAAACACGGCGGACGATGTCGGCGCGTTTCTCGAACGATTGGACTCCGCCGCGTTTTCCCCTGCTGGCGCGGCGGCGGAGAATGTGCTCGCGGATGCATGGCGCCTGGTGAATGCAATCGACGAGCAGGCACTGTACTCCGGGAAACGCGCGCGCTGGTTCGAGGTCATGGCCATTGTATCACTGGTGGCCATTGCCGCAGCAAGCGCACTTCCCGACGGCGTGGAGAATGTGTTCAAGCAAGGGGTGGAAGCGTACGATCACGCGGCGTACACGAGTGCGCAGCGGAACTTTTCACGCGTCGTCTCCCGCGTGCCACGCGCCGTCGACGGCTGGGCAAATCTTGGCGCCTCGGCGTGGGCGCGCGGTGACAGTGCCGGCGCCGTGCGCGGATGGCAACGCGCCTTGCGGCTCGATCCGTTGGATGTCGAGACGCGCGATCGTCTGGCGTTGGTACAGGTGCCGTCGATTCGCGCACAGGGCTACGTGCCTCCCATGCCGGTGAACATGCTGGCGATTGCGGCGTTGGTGTTCTGGTGCGCGCCGTGGGCCTTGCTGGTGGTTGCCCCTGCGAAGCGCCCCGCCAACGCGCGTGCGCTCGCCGGAGGGAGTATTGCGCTCGCCGGCGTCTTGCTTGCCGGTGCGTTGGAGATGCGAGACAGGCTCGACACTGCAGGCCTCGGCGTGCTTCGGGACTCACGTGTCCTTGTCGAGGCCCCTGGTTCGCAAACGGCCCTCGCGAGCGGTAGCGTGGGTGAGACCGGAGCCCTTGGCGCGCGCGAGGGCGGGTGGGTGAGGATCGCACTTGATGGCGTCCGCGCGGGCTGGGTGCCAGTCACCAGTGTCCTTCCGCTCGACGGACCGTCGTTGGACGATTGACCGTCTCATTGCCCGCCCGATAGGATTCTCGGGATGGCACGTATCGCCGTTCTCGCATCCGCAGTCGCTGATCAAATCGCCGCCGGTGAGGTGGTCGAGCGGCCGGCCTCCGCAGTGAAGGAGCTCGTGGAGAACGCGCTTGACGCGGGCGCGACAGCAATCGACGTCGTCGTGGAAGACGGCGGACGGCAATTGATCCGCGTAAGCGACGACGGCTCAGGAATGGAGCGCTCCGACGCGATTCTCGCTCTCGAACGACACGCGACGTCGAAGATCCGGCTCGCCGCGGATCTCGTCGGCGTTTCGAGCTTCGGTTTCCGTGGAGAGGCACTGCCGGCCATCTGCTCGGTCAGCCAGCTGCTGGTTGAAACCGCATTGGACGATGGCGCCGGTACGGCAATCGATGCGGCGGGAGGCGCCATCCGAGAGGTGCGCGAGATCGCTCGGCGACGTGGGACTACGGTTACCGCCGCGCACCTGTTTTTCAACGCACCGGCGCGCCAGAAATTCCTCAAGGGTCCGCGTTCGGAATGGCGCAGCGTGCTGGAGACGATGACGACGATTGCGCTCAACCGGCGGGACGTACGCCTCACGCTTCAGCATGACGGCAAGGTGGCCTTCGCGCTGCCATTGGCTCGGACGCTGCGAGATCGCGTCGCCGCGCTCTGGGGCGCGGGCGTCGCGGACCGGCTGGTCGACGTGGAGGATGTGCGCGGCACGATTCACGTGAGCGGACTCGCCGAGCGGCCGTCGGATGTCGGGACGGCAAGCCGCCGGACCTTCCTGACCGTAAATGGACGCGTGATTCGCGACAACGGGCTCCTCCGGGCCGCCGAGATGGCGTATCGCTCGACGATTTCCGCTGGCTTGCGGCCGTCGCTGCTGCTCGAGATCGTCGTGCCGGCGGACTCCGTTGACGTCAACGTGCATCCCGCCAAGGCAGAGGTGCGATTCCGCGACCGGTGGGTGGTGGAGCGCGCCGTCGAAGACGCGGTGCGTCGCGCCCTCGGTGCGCCCGATGCGAATGCGGCGCTTGGCGTTCGGCACTGGTCGCCGAGCGGCGCGACCTGGACGCCTGCGGTGAAAGACGTCGATCTCCTGCGTCCGGCGGCGCCGGACTCGTCGGGACTGTTCGCGGAAGTCGATGCCGCTTCACATCGCCCCGACGGCATGCCGCCCGAGCCGGTATTTCCGCCAGTGGTGGCGGACGAGCCGGTCGCACCCATTGCGGTTCCGCCCCTGCTACAACTACGCCGCACGTACATGCTCTTCGAGCATGAGGACGGCGTGGTGCTCATCGATCAGCACTCGGCACACGAACGCGTGTTGTATGAACGATTCATGGGAATGCTCGAGCGCGGCGAAGCTCCGTCGCAGCGTCTTCTCTTTCCCCTCACGCTCCATCTGACGCCTGCGGAAGGAGAGGCATTCGAAGCCAACCGCGACCTGCTCCTGCGACTGGGATTCGAAGTCGAAGGGTTTGGCGGGAGTACTCTCATCGTGAACAGCGTCCCGATGCCACACCACCGTTTCGATGCCGAACGTTGCCTTCGTGAAACGCTGGCGACGCTCACGGGCGATCGTGAGGGCGCTGCCCACGCGAGGCATGAGCGACTCGCGGCGACCGTCGCTTGCAAGGCAGCGATCAAGGCAGGTGACGAGATGTCGCAAGGTGAGATGCGAGCGCTGTTCGTCGCGCTCAGCGATACCCGGCTACCAGCGCACGACGTACACGGGCGATCGACGATCGTGCAACTCTCCTGGCCCGAACTCGAGCGACGCTTTGGCCGTCAGTAACGTGGAAGGCGCCGTTCGAGTGATTTGCGGGCCGACCGCAGCCGGCAAGACCTTCGCCGCACTCTGGTTTGCACGACAGGCCGACGTGAGCGTCATCAGCGCCGATTCTCGGCAGGTGTATCGTGGATTCGACGTTGGAACAGCCAAGCCGACGCCTAAAGAACTCACGGCTGTTCCGCACGTCGGCATCGATATCCTCGATCCGCGCCAGCGCTTCTCCGCGGCCGGTTGGGCGACCTCCGCCAACGCCTGGATTTCCGAGATCGAGGGGGCTCGCCGAGTACCAGTCGTCGTCGGCGGGACGGGGCTCTACCTCCGTGCGCTGTTCGGATCACTATTCGACGAGCCGGCGCTTGGCGAGGTGCATCGTGAGCAGTTGCAGCAGTGGCTCGATGCCCAAGGGACCGAGGAATTGCGACGATGGGTCCTCCAACTCGATCCGACGCGCGCGCACCTGGGGCGGACGCAGCTGCTTCGCGCGATCGAAATTGCTTTGCTCACGGGGCAGCGCGTCAGCGATTTGCACCGCCGAAATGCCCGAGCGCCTCTTCGCAGCGCGCGGTATCTTGTCGTCGACCCCGGACCGGTGCTGGCCGACACCATTGAACGACGTGTGCACGCCATGGTGCTCGGCGGGTGGCAAGACGAAGTCCGCCGCCTGATGTTGACCGTGCCTCCGGACGCACCTGCGTGGAACGCCACGGGATATCAGGCGATTCGTGAAGCCGTAGAGGGGAAGACATCGATCGAGGAAGCAGCGCGTCGCATCACGATCGCGACGCGGCAATACGCAAAACGACAGCGCACGTGGTTTCGGCACCAACTCGCGGGCGAAGATGTCACTCGCCTCAGCACAGACCAACCGGATTGGGCCGAGCGCGCTCTGGCCTGGTGGAAGGGAGGGGACGCGTGAAGGTTGGCATTACTTGTTATCCCACGTACGGCGGATCCGGAGCGGTCGCGACCGAGCTCGGGATCGCGCTGGCGCACCGTGGGCATGAAATCCATTTCATCACCTATCAGCAGCCATTCCGGCTACCGTCCTTCCTGCCGCGCATCTACTTCCACGAAGTCGATGTCGGCCGATACCCATTGTTCGAGTATCCGCCGTACGACCTGGCGCTCGCCGTGCGGATGCACGAGGTCGTGCTGCGCCATGATCTCGATCTACTGCATGTGCACTACGCGATTCCACATGCGACCAGTGCGTGGATTGCCCGCGAGATGCTGGCGACGACGCGACCTGACATCAAGGTCCTCACGACGCTCCACGGGACGGATATCACCATCGTGGGACAGGATCCGTCGTTCCACGCGATCACCAAGTTCTCCATCGAGAAGTCCGATGGGCTGACCGCCGTGTCCCAGTACCTGCGGTCTGAAACGGTCACGGCGTTCGGGTGCGCCGGATGCCGCATCGAAGTAATCCCGAATTTCATCGATCCCGCCGTCTACGATCGATCGAAGTACGAGTCGCAGCTCGGCGAAGCCGCAGCGGGACGAAAGGTCTTGATGCACATCTCCAACTTTCGTCCGGTCAAGCGGGTGCGCGACGTCGTGCAGATCTACGCGCAGGTGGCCCAGTCGATTCCGAGCATTCTCGTCATGGTCGGCGATGGACCGGAACGTATCGACGCGGAAGAGGAGGCTCGGCGTCTCGGAGTCAGCGAGAGCGTGTTCTTCCTCGGCAAGCTCGACTCTGTGGCGCCGCTCCTCGCGAGCGCGGATCTGTTCCTGCTGCCAACGGTCAGCGAGTCGTTTGGGCTCAGCGCCCTCGAGGCGCTCGCGTCCGGCGTTCCCGTCATTGGCGCGAATACTGGCGGTCTGCCCGAGGTCGTCCGGCACGGAGAGACTGGCATGCTGTGCGCGGCGGGAGATGTCGACGGCATGGCGCGAGCAGCCACGGCCTTGCTGCGCGACGAAACGGCGTGGCTGGAAATGAGCCAGCGCGCGGCCGCCGACGCGCGTGCTCGCTTCGGACAGGAGCAAGTCGTCGAACAATACGAATCCTTTTACGCGCGCGCGCTGAGCGGCGAGGTGAAATAGACATGTCGCTCCTGCACGCGCTCATCCTCGGCATCGTTGAAGGCATCACGGAATTCCTTCCGATCTCTTCGACGGCGCACATGATCCTTGTCAGCGAGGCGCTTCGGCTCGATTCTGAGTTCGTGAAGAGTTTCGAGATCATCATCCAGCTCGGCGCCATTCTCTCGGTCGTCGTGCTCTACTGGAAGAAGTTCTGGAAGGTCGATGTGCTGGTGAAGCTGGTCGTCGCTGTCATCCCGACGGGGATCATTGGCCTTACCGTCTACAAGGCGATCAAGGCTCGGCTGCTCGGCAATGTTCCGGTCGTGCTCGCGACGCTCTTCATCGGCGGTGTACTCCTCATTCTCTTCGAGAAGTACCAGAAGAATCGCGTTGATCGCGATGAAGTCGATTTCGGCGAAATCACGTATGGGCGCGCATTTCTCATCGGACTGTTCCAGGCGCTCGCGGTCATACCAGGAGTCTCGCGGTCCGCGGCAACGATCGTCGGTGGCGCGCTGATCGGCGTGTCCAAGCGGACGATCGTTGAATTCTCCTTCATGCTTGCCGTACCGACGATGCTTGCCGCTACGGGCCTCGAGTTGGTGAAGAGCCGAAGCGCGCTCGCCGGCAACTATGGCATGCTCTCCGTGGGCTTCGTCGTTAGTTTCGTCACGGCCATCATCGCGATCAAAACGTTCCTCAGTTACCTGAAGAAGCACGACTTCTCCGCCTTTGGCTGGTATCGCATCGCGCTCGCCGTGGTCTACTTTCTTGTCTTCCTCCGATAGCGCCCGGCCGTCGTCTTTCTACGACGGCGAGTCGGTCGAAGCGCTCGCGGTGCGGTGGGAACTTCCTGCAGTCCGTGCCTTCAGCGAGGTGACATCGACGCTCGACGTTGCGCATCGCATGGCGCCGGCCGCTCCATCGGGAACGGTGGTTCTCGCCGACGAACAGACCGCGGGCCGCGGACGTCATGGCCGGCGCTGGCAGTCGGCGCCTGGAGCGGGTGTCTGGCTCACCCTCATTGAACGTCCCTCCGACTCCCGGGCGCTGGACGTACTCGCGCTCCGCTGCGGACTCGAGGCGGCCGAGGCGCTCGATGCACTCGCGGACGCGCCGATCCGCCTCAAATGGCCGAATGACCTCTATTCCGGCGACCGCAAACTCGCCGGCATCCTGATCGAGACGCGCTGGCGCGGAACCGCACCGGAATGGGTGGCGATCGGATTCGGGCTCAACATCGCGTCTCCTGATCTCGAGACGGGGGTCGGTCTCCGACAGGGAACGACGCGGCTCGACGCGCTGGATCGGTTGCTCCCCGCGCTTCGTCGCGCGGCAGCGGCCACGCGTCACCTGTCTGAGGCCGAACTGACGCGCTGGCGCGCCCGCGATCTCGCAGTCGGCCGAGTCGTGACGGAGCCCGCCGACGGCGTGGTGCAAGGCATCGACGCCACAGGCGCGTTGTTGATTGATTCGGATGATCGTACGACCGGCTACCGGTCGGGATCACTCACTTTTGCCGTACCGCTCACATGCTCCTGACCTTCGACGTCGGCAACAGCGAAACGACACTCGGCCTCTTCGATGAAGCGGCATTGCGCGCGCATTGGCGGGTCATCACCGATGTGCCGAGATCCGCCGACGAACTGGGCGTGCTGCTCCGCGGTCTGATTTCCGGGGCAGGGGTCGATGTGGCATCCGTCCAAGGTGTGTCGATTGCGTCTGTCGTGCGCGGCATGGCAACCCACCTCGCCGAGGCGTGCCAGCGCTGGCTGCCGGTGGAGCGTCTCGAGATCTTCGATGCGAGTTCGCCGCTGCCGATCACGCTCGCGGTGGACGAACCGCAGACGGTGGGCGCGGACCGGATCATCAACACGCTGGTCGCGAGCCGCCGCTACGAGCGCGATTGCGTCGTCGTGGATCTCGGCACGGCGACGACGTTCGACTGCATCACACGCGACGGAGTGTTTCTCGGTGGGGTGATTGCCCCGGGTGTGAGGACCTCGGCCGAGACACTGTTTCGCCGAACGTCGAAGCTTCCGGCGACGGAATTGTTGGCGCCCGCGCACGTCATCGGCCGACGGACGGAAGACTGCATCCGCGCCGGTGTGATGTTCGGGAATGCCGACGCGATCGACGGGATCGTACATCGGATTCTTGCCGAGTGGCCGAGAGATGAGCGTCCGATGGTGATTGCGACAGGTGGTCTGGCGGAGCTGTTCGCGCCGATCTGCAAGACGTTCGAGGCGGTGGATCCATTTCTCACGCTGCATGGGTTGCGGATGGCGTTCGATCTCGTGGCGCCCTGATCGTCCGGATGGCGGACTGGTCAAGCAAGCATCAGTGAGGCGGTGAGTTCCGCGTCACTTGAACCGCAAAGGGCGCAGAGGAGCAGAGGAACGCAGAGGAAAAACCACGCTCGTTTTGTCGCCCTGAGCAACGCGAGGGGCCTGGACCTTCAGTTGCAGTTCCTCCGCGTACCTCCGCTCCTCTGCGCCCTCTGCGGTAAATGGGGACAGCCATTCTACCCGGCATTGAAGGATGCGAGAGCAGATCCCAATGGATGAGTGCGTAAATAGACGCAACATGTTGTAGCAACTAGCTTTGCAGCATAGATGTAACGTCAGGTATCAGACCTTGTCTCCCGCAACGCGCCCGGGTATCATTCTAGTCTGTTAGCACTCGCAATCGTTGAGTGCCAACGCAGAGTTGATACCCATTTCCATTGAACGGAGGCGCACCACCTATGGCCACCAAGAGCGCGGCGGGCGCGAACATCAAGCCGCTGTCGGACCGGGTTGTCGTGAAGGCAACCGAAGACGGAGAGCAGATGCGCGGCGGGTTGTACATCCCGGACACCGCGAAGGAAAAGCCGCAGCAGGGCGAGATCGTCGCTGCTGGGCCGGGCAAGTACGAGGACGGCAAGCTCGTCCCGATGTCCGTGAAGGTTGGGGACAAGGTGCTGTACGGAAAGTACAGCGGCACCGAGATCACGCTCGACAACGAGCAGTACCTGATCCTCCGCG
>JAZJZK010000063.1:0-15250 GCA_040389905.1 Gemmatimonadota bacterium
ACGCCTTTCCGGTTCTTTTTGCTGCCTGCGGCAGCTACATCACGCTTGGGGTAGGCCTAGAGTCGCTTCGCCGTGAACGTGCCGGTCGCCTGGCCTCCGATGTCGATCTCTCCCTTCAACGTACCGTCCGCTTCGACCGCTCCCGTGTACGTCACGGCGACCGACGTGCCCTGAATGGCAGCCTTGAAGGAGAAGTTGATCTTCCCGGCCTTGAACGTGCCAGCGAGATCCGACTCGCCAAGCACCGCAGACGAATAGTGGCCGGTGAGCGAGTCACCCTGCTGCGTGAGCGTGAGCGTTGGCGTACCGGTGCCCGCGCTTGTCTTCACGGCGAGCTGCCACTTTCCGGTGAGATCGACCTTGCCTTCCTGCGCTCCGGCGATGTTTGGAAGCAGTGAAACGCTTGCGGTCATCACGAGCGCCGTCAGATACGAGCGGAAGCGCGACATCGGCAGTCCTCCTGTGCTGTTGCGTGGATGCGTCTGCTGGCCGTTCCTTGAAGTGCGGGTCATCGCGAAGATGGGGCGTCCGGCAATTCCACGCCAGCGGGTGTGGCACCGTCGTCCCCGCGCGGCGTCACGTCGTTATTGCCGCTTCCCGGTGAATGTGCCGGCCTTCCCACTGATGTTCACCGCACCACTCATCGCACTGTCGTTCTCGACAATTCCGGTGAACGTCGCCGGCACCACGGTACCCACAACCTTCGCCTCGAAGCTGAAGTGGAACTTTTCGGCCTTGTAGTTGCCCGTCAGTTTCGCTTTACCAAGGTCGAATGAATTGTAGAGCCCGGTCAGGGAGTCACCCTGCTGCTTGAGCGTAAGCATGGCCGCCGTGGGTATAGCGCCAGTCTTCACCATGAGCTGCCACGTACCCGTGAGGTCCAGCTTGGCCTCTCGCGCAGACAGTGCGCTGGGGGGAAGCGTCACGGTTGCTACCATCACGAGCGCGGTCAGGTACGAGCGGAAACGCGACATCGGCGGTCCTCCTCTCTGGGCGTGGATGCGTCCATGGCCGTTCCATGCAGGTACGATTGCACCGCGAAGATGCTGCGTCCGCCGACTCGACGCCAGCAGGCGTGGCGCCGTGGCACACCCCACGCGATACTCCGCCTACCTGCGATTCCGCTCCCCACCGACTCGACCGACATCGCTTTCATGACTCGACAGTCTCTTTCGCTCATGCTCGTCAGCGCGTCGTTGCTGGCCGGCTGCCAATCACCGCCGCCGACGACGGCACCCACGCCGCGGCCGGCTACCCAGGCGGGCAATCTCGTACCGAGAATCGTCCCCGCGCCGGCATCACTCAGCCTCGCGGCCGGCGCGCCGTTCACACTCGACGCGGCGACGAGTATTGTCGCCGACGGGGGATCCAGCGAAGGCATGCGCACGGCCGAGCTGCTCGCGGCGATCTTGCGTCCCTCGACCGGATTACCGCTGCCGGTGAGCGCAGGAACGGGCGCATCCACCTCCGGGACGATCGGATTCCGCCTCGCCGCTGACCGAGCATCGCTCGGCGAGGAAGGGTACCAACTCGCCGTCAGTCGGGACTCGGTGCGCATCGTCGCCTATCGCCCCGCCGGTCTGTTTCACGGCGCCCAGACGCTCAGGCAGTTGCTGCCGTTCAACGTCGAGTCGCACATGAAGATCTCCCAGGTCCCATGGGTGATCCCCGCCGTGACGATTGCCGATCAACCACGATTTGCCTGGCGTGGCGCGATGCTCGATGTCGCGCGGCACTTCTTCAGCGTACGCGAAGTCAAGCAATACATCGACCTGCTCGCACTCTACAAGTTCAACACATTGCACCTCCACCTCTCTGATGATCAGGGGTGGCGTATAGAGATCAAATCGCGACCACGACTGGCGCTTGTCGGCGGGAGCACGCAGGTCGGCGGTGGTGACGGCGGCTACTACACCCAGGCCGACTACGCCGAAATCGTGAACTACGCGCAGAACCGGTATGTCACGATCGTTCCGGAAGTCGATATGCCCGGCCACATCAATGCCGCACTGGTGTCACATCCGGAACTGGCCTGCAGCAAGCGTCCCACTGCGCTGTACTCGGGAACCGACGTCGGGTGGAGCACCGTCTGCGTCGAGAAGGAGGAGACGTACGCGCTGATCGATGACATCGTCCGCGAGATCGCGGCGATGACGCCCGGACCGTACTTCCACATGGGTGGCGACGAGGTCGAGGTGCTCACGCCGCCGCAGTACGCCCTCTTCGTCGAGCGCGTGCAGGGCATCGTCGGCAAATACGGAAAGCAGATGATCGGCTGGGAAGAGATTCACAAGGCGAAGCTTCTCCCCACGACCATCGTCCATCAGTGGCGCAACGACTCCGTGACGGCGATGCTGCAGAACGGTGGCAAGATGCTGCTCTCTCGCGGCAGCCGCCTGTATCTCGACATGAAGTACACGCCGGCGACCGAGCTGGGCCTCCGGTGGGCCGGATTGATCGAGATTCGGGACGCCTATGATTGGGACCCCGCGGCCTACATGCGGGGTGTGTCGGAGCGCGACATCATCGGTATCGAGGCGCCGCTCTGGACGGAAACGGTACGCAACATCACCGCCGCCGAGTATCTGGCGATGCCACGATTGCCCGCGGTTGCGGAGGTTGGTTGGTCTGCGCAGGCCGCGCGAAATTGGGAAGATTTTCGCGAGCGGCTTGCCGCACACGCTCCACGTTGGAACGTGCTTGGCGTGAACTTCTACCGCTCTCCGCAGATTCCGTGGTGAATCCGGTCGCGTGGCACGACGAGAAACACCAAAAGAGAAACTCCTAACCCGATGGACAGGGCGGCAAGTTGAGGAACGGATTCCACGGATGCGACGGGGGTAACCCGATCCAAAGCCTCTTTTTGGAGTCGTTTGATCCGGCTGTTATCTGTGGCATCCGTTTGATCCGTTCCTCTCGTGTCCGTCCTGAAACTGCCAATTCCAGAGTTGTCACCCCCGAGCGAGCGAAGCGAGTCGAGAGGGTCTGCACTACAAACCGAGACTGAACGTGCAGATCCCTCGACTTCGCTCGGGATGACATCCATGGTGTTGCGCGCCAGAAATGGCAGTTTCAGGATGGAGACAAGCTCGGTTGTGGCCTGCGTTCACGATTCACGCGACGCGGCCACGCCGACGATGATTTCAAGCTGCGCCTCACGACAGCACGGCTTGCTCGTTCAACAGCTGGCGCACTGCGAGCGCCAGCTCGGACGGCACGAACGGTTTTCGTAGCAGCTGCGCACCGCGTTCGAGCACCCCTTTGCGCAGCAACTCGTCGTCCGTGTAACCGGAGACGTACAACACCGGGGTATTCGGTCGCTGGCCCCGAACGAGCTCGGCCAGCTCGCGCCCTCCCAACTCCGGCATGATCAAGTCGGTCACCAGCAGGTCGATCCTGCCGTCGAAGCTGGCACTCAACCGCGCGGCGTCGCCACCGTGTCGCGCTTCGAGCACCGCATAGCCGTGATCCGTGAGCACGCGCCGCATCACCGATCGCAGCACGGACTCGTCTTCCACGAGCAAGATCGTCTCGGTGCCGCGCAACTGCGCTTCGTCCGACTCGAACGGAGCAATACTCCCTTCCGAGGCGATCACTGGAAGTAGAATCCGGAAAGTCGAGCCCTCACCGACGACACTCTCCACCTCCACCCGTCCGCCCGATTGTTCCACGATCCCATGGACGATGGCGAGTCCCAGCCCGGTTCCCTTTCCCACGGACTTCGTCGTGAAGAAGGGGTCGAACAGCCGGTCTCGAATCGACGGTTCGATGCCGGTGCCGGTGTCGGACACGCTGATCGCCACATACTCGCGCTCCGTTCCATCGTCAGCCAACGCGCTGCAGTTGGTTGTCTCGAGCGAGATCGTGCCGCCGTCCGCCATCGCGTCGCGCGCGTTGACCACGAGATTGAGGATCACCTGCTCGAGTTGGTGCACGTCGACTTCCGTCGTGCTGTGCCTGGCATTCGGCGAAACGACGATTTCTATGTTTTCGCCGATCAGACGCGCGAGCGACTTCTCCATCGCGCCGAGTGAGGCATTTACGTCCACGATTTCCGTCTTCAACATCTGCCGGCGGCTGAACGCGAGGAGTTGCCGCGTAAGCCCCGCCGCGCGGTCGGATGCACCGAGGATCTCCCTTACGTCCACGGCCACGTCCTCTGGCGGCGACGCTTCGAGGACGAACGACGCGCACGCGGTGATGATCGTCAGGAGGTTATTGAAGTCGTGGGCCACACCGCCCGCGAGCTGGCCGAGCGCCTCCATTTTCTGCGACTGCATCAGTCGTTCCTGAAGCTGGCGGCGTTCAGTCATGTCCTGGCCAATCATGAGCGTCGTGCCGTCCGAAAGATTGATGCACGCCCAGGAGCTGGGGATGACCCTGCCATCCTTGCCCAGAGGGTCGAAGTCCTGCCATTGCAGCACACCGCACCGGAGCGCGGTCAGCACACGCTCAGCGTCTGCCGCGTCGGGAAAGCACGTCTTCAACACTTCGGTTTCCTGGGCCTCCTTCAGGGTGAGTCCGAAGACGCGCTCCCACTCGCGGTTGACGTACTGCACATTGCCGTCGTGATCCATCACCGACACCATCACCGGCAGGTGATTCAGGATCGTCTGGAGGAATTCAGATTGCCGCGCCAGTGCTTCACTGCCCAGCTTGCGCAGGGTGATGTCCTCGATCACCGAGACGAAACCGTTCGGCGCCCCGTCGGCATCGTACACGCGCGTGACCGTCGCACGTCCCCACGCGAATGACCCGTCTTTCCGTTGGTAGCGCTTTTCATAGGTGACCGACGCGTCGTCTCGGTGTATTCCATCATGCGCCGCGTCAGCTCGATGTCTTCGGAGTGCGTGATGTCGATGAACGACCGGCCCAGAAGGGCATCGGGCGTCTCGCAGAGAAAGCCCGCGAACGATGCATTGACGCTGATGAACCGGCCGTACGCGTCGGTGAGCGCCAGTCCAACGGCCGACTGCTCGTAGATCGAGCGCAGGCGCGCCTCGCTCTGGCGGAGCGCTTCTTCCTGTTGCCGGCGGTCCGTGACGTCCATCGCCGTACCGATCATGCTCGCCGCCGCGCCCGTCTCATCGCAAATCACACATCCGCGACTGTGGAGGTAAAACCAGCTGCCGTCGCGGCGCACCAGGCGGCAGTCGTAGCGGAATGGTGCCTTCATCCTCAGCGACTCGCCGATGATACCTGCCACGCGTTCGCGGTCACCCGGGTGGACGAACGAGAGATATGTGTCGAGTCCCAGCGTCAGCGACTGCGGCGCGAGCCCGAAGAGTCGAAAGAGCTCGTCGGACCACAGGACTGTGTCGGTCGCGATATCCCAGGTCCACGTCCCGACATGCACGAGTTCCTGTGCCTGCGTCAGTAGCGCAGCATTGAAGCCGCGCGAGTCGGCGAGAGTTTCCATGGACACCAGTAGCGACATCGACCACGAAAAACTGCGTCGGGGATTTCCCTGAAATCGTGTCGGGAGGCGGCCGGACAGCATCGGGGCAACTCCTGCCAGCCCGGCGGCGGCTTCGCGGCGCAGCTTTCTTCGATCGCGACCCTCCCTCCGTCGCACGACCCTGACCGAGTCTCCAAGTGATCGAGCGCTATCTCGCGACGCCGCTATTCTGTGTGTTCGCGCTCACTGTTCAGGCGCAGGAAACGCGCGGCGTTTCTGGTCCGATGTCCGATTCCGCTGCAAACCGCTGCTCCTATCAGACCTGCGCGCTCGGCATCGTGCCGGTCTGGAACGGCCTCGCGGTCGTCGAGGGTGTGATGCAAACGCCGCGCGCCAATCTCAACTTCTTCCTGCCGCGAAGCCTCGGTGCCACGTTCAGGGGAGACTCCGCGCTGTCCTACAGCACTCGCGCCGTTCAGACACGGATGATTGCCGCGGCGTTCACCGACGTCGGCGTGGCCATCGCTGTCGTTGTCGCGGCACACGGCCTCCACACTCGGCGACTCACGACAGCGGATCGCCTGCTTGCCGTGGGCGGAGTCGCGAGCCTCGCTGCGAGCGTTCCACTCCAATTCTCGGCGGACGGCTTGTTGAGCCGCGCCGTGTGGTGGCACAACGCGGGGACGACGCGCTAACCCAGCCGGAGCATCACTCGTCTGATCCAGGTCGCGCGGACCGCCCCGTCACTTCATCGATGTGAATCCTGAACAGGATGAGTCGCGACGGTGCCGGGTCATCGGCCGTAAGAATGCCCGGACAGAGCGACTCCAGGAGTTCGACTCCACGAAGGTACGCATCGGAGGAACCACGCTCGGGATCAAGGTCCTCGAAGCTACCGCGGACCACCACGCTGTCCCAGTCGAACATCCCACGCACTTCGTCCACCTCGAACGCACACCACCTGTTATGCGCAAGCTGTACAAGCTTCGACCCGACCTGGGTGCGGCCGTACAGCCACTGCTCATCGAAGACGTAGTTGAGGGGCTGGATGTCAGCTCGGTCGCGAAAGGTGAACGCGAGCCGGCCGACATTGTGACGCGCAAGGATCGCAAGTGATGATGTGCGATCGAGCGAGGTGAATCGCGTCGCGGTCGTCATGAGCTGCTCCATTGTGGTGGTCTCCCGATGGGTTGTGAACCGTCCCGCGGCAGGTGAGTCTCCACTGCACGCCTCGCAGCATCGAGCGCCGAGTCCAGTGTGTCGAACAGCTGCGCGTGCCCGCCCACGACGATTTCCGATCCGCGCAAAACCTCGAGCGGCTGCGGCCGAAGCTCCGTGAGATACGTCGATGCACGATCCGATGACGTCCGACGCACCAGTTCCGCCAGCGCGCGCAAACCCGTGCTGTCCAACGCCGGCACGTCGCGCATTCGCACGATGAGCACGCGTGGAGTGCCGGCCACACTCCCCAGCGTGTCCCGGAACGCCGTCGCCGCGCCGAAAAACAACGGGCCCGTGATCTCGAACACCTCGACACCTTTCGGTACGCGGCGCGTGTCGAACACGGCATCCTCGAGTTGATCCGTCACGACATTCACGCTCGTGACCTCGACCATGCGACGAATGAACAGAAACGCGGCGAGTACCATCCCGACGCTGATCGCCACCGTCAAGTCGACGAACACCGTGAGCGCAAAGGTCGTCAACAGCACCACGACATCGCTCTTCGGCGACGTCAGCTCACTGCGAAAGCCCCGCCAGTCGCTCATGTGGTACGCCACCACGACGAGGATGGCCGCGAGCGTCGCGAGCGGGATGTAGGCGGCCCATTTGCTGGCAAAGAGGGTAATGACGAGCAACGTCAGCGCGTGAATGATGCCTGCGACCGGCGTGCGTCCACCGCTCTTGACATTCGTCGCCGTCCGCGCAATCGCGCCGGTCGCTGGAATGCCGCCGAACAGCGGAGACGCGACATTCGCCAGGCCCTGCGCAATGAGCTCCATGTTCGACCGGTGGCGCCCGCCAATCATGCCATCCGCGACCACCGCAGAAAGCAACGACTCGATCGCCGCGAGCATCGCGATGGTGAACGCCGGCGCGACCAGACCGCGTATCTGCGCCATGGTGAGGACGGGCACCGTTGGATGCGGAATGGCGGATGAGATCTCCCCGAACCGGCTTCCGATCGTTTCGACGGGGAGATGCAGGAGCCACACCGTCACCGACGAGACGATGAGCGCGACGAATGGCGCCGGGACGCGGCGGCTCACCGACGGCCAGAAGATGATGATGGCCAGTGACAGCACGCCGACGCCGGCCGCAGCAGGCGTCATCGCCCCGGCATGCGTGAGGAGCGCGTCCCACTTCCCGACGAAGTCAGCAGGGACGACGCCCATCTTCAGGCCGAAAAAGTCCTTGACCTGCGACGACAGGATGAGGAGCGCGATGCCACTGGTGAAGCCCGTGACGAGCGGATGCGGGATGAAGCTGATGACCGACCCGAAACCGGCCAGCCCCATGACGATGAGAATCACCCCCGCCATGAGCGTGGCGACGGTGAGCCCGTCGATCCCGTATTGCTGGATAATGCCGTAGACGATGACGACGAAGGCGCCGGTCGGTCCGCCGATCTGCACGCGCGAGCCGCCGAATACCGAGATCACGAAGCCGGCGACGATCGCGGTCCAGAGTCCAGCGGCAGCGCGACGATTCCAACGATGATGCCAGCTACCGTGTCTTGCGCGAACTGCGTGCGATCATACGATCGGAGCGTTGTGACCAGTTTGGGAACGAACACCTACGTGGTCTTCAGCAACCCGAGGCGGAGACAGAACTGTACATAGTCGGCGCGGTGCGACAGACCGAGTTTCTCCGTGATACGCTGTTTGTACGTCTCCACCGTTTTCGGGCTGATGAACAACCGTTCGCCGATTTCCGAGGCGGAGTATCCACCTGCGACGTGTACGAGCACGTCGCGTTCTCGCTCGCTCAACTGCTGGTACTGCGCGCGTTCGTCAGCATGCTCCGCTCGGCGGCTGACATTGCGCGCCAGCGCGAGTGCCGCGGAAGGCTGGACGTAGCTGTCTCCGGCGGCAACCGCGCGGACGGCGTCGGCGAGCTCGCGGTCGGCGGCGCTCTTCACCAGGTAGCCCGCTGCACCGGCCTCGAGCAGGGACACGAGATACTCGTCCTCGGAATGCATTGTGAGGATGAGGACTCGCGTGGCGCTCTGCCGCTTGACGAGTTCCTTGGTGGCGGCAATGCCATCCATGACCGGCATGTCCAGATCGAGGACGGCGACGTGCGGCGCGAGGCGCTCCACGAGTGCGATCGCTTCCCGGCCATTCGTTGCCTCGCCAACGATCTCGATGTCGCGGTTGGTAGCCAGAAGCGCCTTCAGTCCCGCCCGGACGACGAGATGATCGTCCGCCAGGATGACGCGGATGGTGTCGTTGATGACCATAGTGTTCCCCTACATCTGGACGATGAGCGCGGTGACCATCCCGAACACGCCGCGATCATTCTCGGTTGCGGGACGGTACAACAGTGAGAGCCAGCTGAGCCGGATTGTGCGGTTGCCGGTGACGTCATAGGATATTGATGGCCTTGAATCTCGCCATCCTCGACGTCTCGTTCTGTCGGGCGAAGCGCGATCTTTCCCGCGGTCGGCCCCTACGGGCTTGTCGGGAGTTTCCCCACACAACATTTTCGACGCATGAAAGACGCCCAGGCGGCGGCGCGCGGCGCAGCAATGAATCACCCGCTCCCCGCAGACATGTTCGCAGGGTTCGTCGCGTTGTCCTCCGACGCCGTCATCGCGGTGGATCACGAGTTCAATATCGTGTTTTTCAACGCCGGCGCGGAGCGAATCTTCGAGTGGACCGCCGAAGAGATCTGGGGGAAGCCCCTCGCCCTTCTCCTGCCGGAGCGCTTCCGTGCGTCGCATTCAGGGCATATGCACGGGTTCGCCGCGGCACACGGCAAGGCGCGCACCATGGGAGAGCGCCAACTGATCTCGGGAGTGCGCAAGTCCGGTGAGGAATTCGCCGCCGAGGCGTCCATCCAGCAGATGGTGTTCGACAATCGTCCGGTCTTTTCCGCAACGCTGCGCGACATCAGCCCGCGACAGCGCGCGGAGGATGCGTTGCGTCAGGCGATCAAGGCGCGGGACGACATGATCGGCATCGTCTCGCACGATCTCCGCAACCCCGCCAACGCGGTCAAGATGCTCGCGCAGAGCATCATCGCTGAAGGGGCGACGCTCCCCGAGTCGGTCGTCGAGCGACTGGGGGTGGTTCACCAGGCCGCCGTGCAGATCGATACGCTGATCCAGGATCTCCTCGACGTCACGCGCGTCGAGGCGGGACAGATGACCGTCACGCCTCGGTCGATCGACATCGGGGAGGTGGTACGGGGCGCGATCGCGCCGCTCAGGCCGCTCGCGCAGTCCCGTTCCATCGCCCTCGAGGTCGATGTCGAGACGGGACTCCCACTCGTCAACGGCGATCCACAACGCGTGGTTCAGGTGATCTCCAATCTCATTGGCAATGCGTTGAAGTTCACGGAGGAATACGGACGCATTGCCATTTCGGTCTCGCGCCGGGAGGGGATGGTGGAGGTGCGCGTCGCGGACAATGGTGTGGGAATCCCGCCGCAACAACTCCCGCACGTTTTCGACCGCTTCTACTCGGCGGCGCCTGGCGCCAGGCGACAGGGTGCTGGCCTCGGCCTGCCGATCGCGCGTGGCATCGTCGAGGCGCATGGTGGGAAGATTTGGGTCGACAGCACGGTCGGCGAGGGCACGACCGTTCACTTTACCCTTCCGGTCGCCGACCGCCGCGCGAGCTGACGATCAGCCGAGCGCGCCCGAGTCCATGCGCTCGATCAACTCCAGCATTCCGCGCGATTCCCAGACGCGATTGCGCCGCGAGTCACCCGCCGGCACGAGCACACCCGCCGCTTCGAGCTGATCGATCGCCTGATACACTGCCGCCTTTGCACGTCCACTGGCGGCGACGGCGATCGGTCCGCTGATCATCGGATGCGCCGGTAACACATCGATCACCGCCCACGCGGCGGCTCCCGCGCGCGGGGCCGCTGCGGCGGACAGCATCGACCGCCAGTCTTCCTGGAGTGCAGTCACGGCCTGGAGATACTGCAGGGCCAATCGCGCAGCGTGCGTCGTTACCCCTGCGAAGTATTCGATCCACGCTTGCGCACCGTCGCCCCGAAAGGCTGTCAGCCCGTCGATATAGCGCTGACGCGCACCCGCGAAGACGACGCTGATCGGAGGCAAATATGCGAACGCCGGATTCCGGCGGCGAAGTACCACGTGAACGAGTGCGCGTCCGGTGCGTCCGTTGCCATCATCGAATGGGTGAATCGTTTCGAACTGCGCGTGCACCAGGGCAGCCTGCACGAGGGGCGAGAGGCTGTCGTCATTGATGGCACGACAGAGATCGTCGAGGAGCGCACCGATCATGTCGGGCGGTGGCGGTACGAAGTTCGCGCCGCATGGGTTGTAGTCGTTGCCACCGATCCAGTTCTGGGTGGTGCGCAGCCGTCCGGCGATTCGTGCATTCGACGCGTGCATCAGCCGTTGGTGGATGGCGGTGATGTGCGCCTCCGTGAAATGGTCGCACTCAACGGCCTCGAGCACGGCGAGCTCCATCGCGTCGATGTTTGCGAGTACCTCCATCGCGGAGCTTCCCACGCGACGGCCGGAATCGGCCTTCGCCTCCGCTCGTGCCAATTCCCGTGTTCCGACCTGCATCCCCTCGACCTTCGAGGACGCGATGGATTCGGTGCGCAGGAGTAAGCGACTCAGCGGAGCGAGCGCCGGGCGCGCGGTCGCGTTCAGTAGGGAGATGCCGTGTTCGGCCTCCGAAATCATTCCGGCCACAGCGAGGTCAACGTGGATCCGAAGATCTGCGAGCGCGTCAGGTACGAACGCCTCGTACCGGCATGCTCGGCGGTATTTGGCCGGGGCGTGCAGCGTGGGGTCGTGCTGCCAGAACGCACTGATGTTGCGACCAGGCATGGTGAGTGGGTGCGGTTATCCTGAAACAGTTATCGGCAAGATGTTCAATATAACAGCAAACTAAACTAATAGTCTCGATAAATATAACTTCGTCAATAAACTAAACTAACATGGCACAATAGTTCAGAATATTGGCGACAGAACCGTCATCGGCAAGCAAGTAGGTACTTGCATACCCATCCGTTTTCGCTAGACTCAGCGCCCATGATCTCACGCGAACGAATCCTGGAAGCGGCTGGACGGGTCTATGCCAAGCACGGCTTCCGCGGCGCGACGACGCGCCTCATCGCCATCGAAGCCGGGGTCAACGAAGTCACCCTCTTCCGGACCTTCGGCTCGAAGAGCGCCCTCATCGATGCCGTCCTGATGCAACAGGCCGTCTCGAAACCCGCACTCGAGCTGCCCGCAACCCCAATCGACCCAGCGGCCGAGCTCACCCCCTGGGTGCAAATGAACCTCGAACGTGTTCGCGAGATTCGTCCACTGCTGGTGCACAGCATGGGTGAAATCGACGAACGTCCCGAAGCCGCCGAATTCGCCTGCCGCGGTCGCCAGATGGTGCACGAATGCATTACGCGCTACGTCCGTGCACTTCAGGACAATGGCATGGCTGACGCAGAGACGGATGCCGACACTGCGGCCGTCATGCTCGTTGGCACCGTCATGAGCGACGCCATCGCGCGAAGCTTCGTACCCGCTGTCTATCCGCCGCTCGACGAAGCCGCCGAGCGCTACACCACTGCCTTTCTTCGCATGCTGGGCGTGAAGAAGGTGGTCTCCACGTGACTCACCCTTCCGCACTCCTCACCGCAATGACCCCCGCTTGGGCCGGGGCAGGGAGCGTCCGCTCGCGCCTTCGCGCGTTCGTACTCCTGCTCGCGGTCATGACCGTCCCCGCGCATGTCCACGCGCAGGCACCGCAGGCCCTCTCGCTCGACGACGCGATCCGGCTCGCCGCACGCGAGAGCGAAGCGCTCACCATCGCCCGGGCCGGCATCTCGCGCGCTTCCGGACAGGTGAAACAGGCGCGCAGCCAATCGCTCCCGCAGGTCAATTCGAGTCTCGCCTACGCGCGCACGCTCAAGTCGCAATTCAGCGCACTCGCGAGTACCTCCAGCGACTCATCGACCTCCACCACGCCAAAACCCTCGTCGGTGTGCGCGCCGAAGATCGCCGCCAACGCAACAGCCGCCGAGCGCGCCGCGGCACTCGCGCAGGCCTCGACCTGTGAGGCGGTGCAGGGCATCGACTTCAGCAAGGTCGGCTTCGGCGCCCGCAACGCGTACACCCTGGGGCTCAACGTCACGCAGAACGTCTTCTCGGGTGGGCGTATCGAGGGACAGACGGCCACGGCGAATGCACAACAGCGGACCGCCGAGATCGACCTCGTGTCGCAACGCGCACAGCTGGCGCTCGATGTCACGCAGGCCTATTTCGACGCCGTCCTCGCCGACCGTCTCGTCACCATCGCGGACACGACGCTCGCGCAAACGGAAGAGCTCCTGCGCCAAACGCAGGTCGCCCGGCAGGTCGGCAACACGAGCGAGTTCGATCTCCTCCGCGCGACCGTCACCCGCGACAACCAGCGCCCCGTGCTCATCACTCGGCGCGGTGACCGCGACATCGCATACCTGCGCCTCAAGCAACTCCTCAACCTCCCGCTCGACGCACCGCTCCGGCTCACGACACCCATCGATGAGCCGGCAACCGTGACGACAGTGATCGCCGCCAACGCGGCCGCCGATGCACCCTCCGGCGTTTCTGCGGCTGACACGACGACCGCGCGTCGTGCACCGGTTCGCGAGAGCGAGCAGGCGGTGTTTGCCCAGGAAGGCCAACTCCGATCAGCGCGCGCCGATCTCAAGCCCTCACTCTCGCTGAGCACGAATTACCAGCGCCTCTTCTTCCCCAGCAGCGTGTTCCCGATCCTCAATCAGTACAGCCAGAACTGGACGATTGGTGGAACGCTCAACTGGTCGCTCTTCAGCGGTGGCCGCGTCGCCGGCCAGATCGAAGTCGCGCAAGCCAACCTCGATGAAGCACGAGCCCGCCTGCAGCAAGCGAAAGAGCTCGCGTCACTGGATACGCGCGTCGCACTGAATCAGCTCCAGGCGGCGGAAGCGTCATTCGACGCGAGCCGAGGCACGGCCCAGCAGGCTCAGCGTGCCTACACGATCGATCAGTTGCGCTATCGCGAAGGGTTGAGCACGCAGACCGACCTCACGCAGTCGCGCCTGCTCCTCGAACAGGCACTCGCCAATCAGGCGCAGTCGGCGCGCGATCTCGCCGTCGCACGCGCACGCGTTGCACTCATTCGCGACCTCCCGATCAACACCAACGCACTCGGCGCCGCGGCGCAGCGCGCGGCCGCCGCGGCGCAGCAGCAGCCTCCACAGCAACAGCGGACACAATCTTCCGCCGCCGGTTCAGCTGGCGCGGGACCAATCGGGAACCCCACGCCATGATCGACCCCACAACCAAAATGTCCACTCGCCTGAATTCCGCGGCACTGTTGCTCGTGTCCGTCGTCGCACTGTCTGCGGCCGCATGCAAGAAGGCCGACAACGCCAACGCGGCGTCGACCGCGAAACCGGAAACCATGCTCGTCGGTCCCGAGAACGTCACCGTCGTGCGCGCGGAGCTGATCAAAACCGGTCCGGCAATTTCCGGATCGCTCGCTCCGCTCAAGTCGGCAACGATTCGCTCCGAGCTATCTGGTGCGGTCCTTCAGACATCGGCCGAAGCGGGCCAGCCGGTGCGCGCAGGGCAGGCACTCGCACAGATCGATGCGGCGGTGTTGCGTGATCAGCTGTTGTCGGCGAAGTCCGCCGTGACCACGGCGGAGAGCAGCTTCGAAATCGCGAAGCGCGACGTCCAGCGCAACGAGACCCTGGAAAAGGCCGGTGCGATCGCCGCACGGCAGGTCGAAGGGTCGCGCAACCAGTTGCTCGCGGCGACGTCCCAGCTCTCGAACGCGCGCGCACAGCTGGCGAACGTGCAGAAGATGCTCGACAAGGCCAGTGTACAGGCGCCCTTCACGGGCGTCGTCGCGCAGCGGCAGGTGAGCGCCGGTGATGTCGTGTCTCCCGGCACGGCGCTGTTCACCATCGTCGACCCGGGCAGCATGCAACTCGAAGCCAGCGTGCCCGCGGAGCAACTGGGCCAGGTGCGACTCGGCATGCCGGTCGAGTTCAAGGTGAACGGGTATCCAACGCGCGCGTTCACGGGCCGCATCACGAGAGTGAATCCGACGGCTGATCCGACCACGCGTCAGGTCAAGATCGTCGCGGCCATTCCCAATGCCGGGAACGCACTCGTTGGCGGACTGTTCGCCGAAGGGCGCGTGAGCACCGAGTCACGCAATGCGCCGATGGTCTCGGTCGCCGCGGTCGACGAGCGCGGCCTGCGCCCCTACGTCATGCGCCTCAAGAATGGGAAGATCGAAAAGGTCGAAGTGGGACTCGGCATCCGCGACGCCGCGGCCGAAACGGTTGAGATCACGTCTGGGCTCGCGCAGGGCGACACCGTGCTGCTCGGCGCAGCACGTGGCATCACGCCTGGCACACCGGTGAAGGTGTCGGCGCCGTCTGATTCGAAGGTCAAGTAGGAACTGCAACTGCACGACTGCGATGGAACCACTGCAATTGAACCACAGAGGACACAGAGGAACACAGAGGACTACGTAAGAACAAAAGCCAAGAGCAAAAGCAAAAGCAAGTAAATAGCGTTCAAGCTGTTCCGTTTTGGTCTGTTCCGCTGTCCTCTGTGTCCTCTGTGTCCTCTGTGTCCTCTGTGTCCTCTGTGTCCTCTGT
>JAZJZK010000064.1:0-35481 GCA_040389905.1 Gemmatimonadota bacterium
CGCATCCCGAGGTTCCCGATCGGCGCGGTGTGGCGCGCGGTCCGGCGGGGGGACTCCGTCACGGGCGCCGGGGACGAGCAGCTTCTCCTCCCGCTCACAGCGCCGAACGCCCGATCGTCATCGAGCCCTCCGCCGAGCTCCGCGACGCCGTCGAGCGCGCCCGAACATTGGGATGACATCCCGATCGTCCTCACCGAGGGGACGAACAAGCGACTGCGCGCCGTGTCTGCGGCGGCGGGACGAGAGGGAGTACGTGCGGGCATGCGCATCACCGAAGCGCGCGCGCTGTGTGCGGACCTGCACGAGTTTCCGTGGGACGACGTCGTCATTGGTGCCGCAATCACCGAGACGTCTGCGGCGTTGGTGGGGGCGAGCCCACAGGTGACGCCGGTCGATGGCGCGCCGGGCCTGTGGTGGGTGGGCGCATCGGGCTTCGACGCCATTGGCGGCGAGCAGGAACTCGCGCGTGCGTTGCTCCGTGTCGCGAAGCGGTGGCATCCGCGCCCTCGCGTCGCCATTGCGGGATCGTGCGTGGTTGCGCGTGCCGCCACGTGGGCTGGTGCGACCTTTCAGTCATCGGGTGGCGAACGGACACTCGTGCACGTGGTTCCACCGGATCGTGACGCGGCCTATCTCGCGCCTGCCCCACTCGCGCTCGTCCCCATGGACGAGGAATTCCGCGCGGGGCTGCAGGCGCTTGGTCTTCGGACCGTTGGGGCACTGGCCGCGCTCTCGGCCGAAGACGTCGAGCGTCGTTGGGGCGAGATCGGCATGCGTGCGTGGCGGCTCGCGCATGCGGAGGATCCGAGGCGCCCGGTGCTCGCGCGTCCTCGCACACAGCCCTCGGTCGAAGTGGAGCTCACCACACCGGCGACGACGATGGAACCAATCCTCTTTCTCGTGCGCGCGGCGCTCGACCGGCTTGTCGCCGAAATGATCGCGCACGGTCGAGCGGTGGCGGCCATTGCGATTACGCTGACGCTGGATGATGCGCGCGGGCCGCTCGTGAATGCGCCGGTGCACACGGTGACGCGTGAGGCGCGCACGGCAAAGCCGTTGGCGCGTGTGCTACCACTGTTCGAACGCTGCCGCGCGCTGCTCGACAGCTGGACGCTCGATGCACCGGTCAGCGCGGTGCGGGTGGCGATCGTCGCCGTGGCACCGCTGTCCGGTGAACAGGGCGACCTGCTCAACAAGTCGTGGCGCGATATCGGTGCGGCCGATGCGGCATTCGAGCGGCTGCGTGCAGAGCTGGGCGCGGGGACGATCGTCCGCGCGGAAGCGCAGGATACTCATCGGCCGGAAAAGGCGGGGGTGTGGCGGGAACTGCAGGAGGACAGGAACAGCGGAAACGGCGAAAGGGTGCAGGCCGACAAAACGAGCGGAAAGGGCGGAAAGGTGCAGGCCCTTCACTTCGTTCAGGGCGACAAAACGAGCGGACAGAGCGACAGAACGAGCGTGGGATATGCGCCTCCGTCGTTCCGACCAACACTCCACGTCGCCGAGCCACTCCCCGCCGCACCCGTCGCGCGCCGAGCGGTCGATCCGCCAGAGCCAGTGGATGTCGTCTGCGATGGGGATGTGCCGAGTGCCCTCACATGGCGCGGCCAGTACATCACCATCACGCGCGCGCTCGGCCCGGAGCGGTTGTCCGGCGACTGGTGGGACGATGGCTATCGGCGCGACTACTGGCGATGCCAGAGCGGCGCCGGCGAGATGGTGGTGTTTCTCGATCAGGCCACCGAAGGATGGGCAATGCAGGCGTGGAGCGATTGAGGATGCGACCGCGTTACTCAGGCTGCCGCAGCCACGGGAACCGGGCCAGCAGGAACGAGTTCTCGCCGCATCAAATCGATTCGGAGGTTCATGCCTTCGATTCCGATTGCACCGAGCAATGCCATATCACCGTCTTGGGCAAAGACGACGACCGTCGCGGTCGATCGACCTCCAGCATAGAGCAGCGCGAATCCTACCTCGCGCTCGAGTATGCGACCATCGGCCGTCTCGAAGCGGTCGATCCGCACCGGCGCGACACCAAGCTGCACAAGCAGAGCGCTCGGAACCCAGTTGTACTCGCTACCGGTATCGACCATGACGTCATACATCTCGTGCACCTGATCAGGCGCATGAAGCGGCGCGACACCCAGTGTCGTTCGAAAGATTCCCATGTCGGGCATTGTATCTCCTTTCGTCACGAGATGCGTCATCAAATCATTTCCGAAAGGTACAATCGCATTCCGCGCGCATGAAGTACGCCGAACTCCACTGCCACTCGTGCTTCTCGCTGCTCGACGGCGCGGCGTTGCCGGAAGTGCTCGTCGCACGCGCAAAGGAGCTTGGCCTCGCCGCACTCGCCATCACCGATCACGACGAACTCGGCGGCGTCGTGCGCTTCAAGGACGCGGGGCTGGAAGCGGGACTCGATGCCATCATCGGCGCGGAACTCACGGTCGCCATCCGCAATCCAGGCAACGACGAACCACTCATCACCCACCTGCCACTTCTCGCCGAAACACGCGAAGGCTACGGCAACCTCTCGACGCTCATCACACTTGCACGACGCGACGCACCACGCGGATCGCCATGCGTGACACTCGAGCAGGTTGCCTCCCACTCCGCGGGATTGTTCGCGCTCACTGGGTGTCCACGCGGGTGGGTCCCCACACTCATCACGCGCGGTGACGTCATCGGAGCGCGCACCGCAGCGGCGACGTTGCGCGACATCTTCGGTGGACGCATTGCCATCGAGTGCTGGGATCATGGTCTTCCCGAGGAGCGCGAGACCTCCACACAGCTGATCGACGTCTCGCGCGCCATCGGTCTTCCATGGATCGTCACGAACGATGTGCATTACGCCCGCGCGCGCGACCGCATGGTGCACGACGTGCTCTGCTCGCTGCGACATCAGCGTCCCCTGGATCAAATGGGCACGCGTCTGCGGCCGAATGGCGAATGGTATCTCAAGAGCGCGGCGCAGATGGCGCGCCGGTGGCGGCATGCACCAGAAGGCATTCGTGCAACGCTCGCCGTCGCGGAACGATGCGCCTTTCGTCTCGCGGATCTCAAGCCGTCGCTGCCATTGTTTCCCCTTCCCCATGGTATCAGCGCAGACAGATACCTCGCCGATCTCGTCGAGCATGGCGCGCGCGAACGGTGGGGGCTGCCCGGAACAGCCACGCGCACAGCGGCACACGACAAGCAGATCGCGCACGAGCTCGCGCTCATCAAGAAGCTGAAACTTGCCGGGTACTTCCTCATCGTCTGGGACATCGTGCGCTTTGCGCGGCGCAAGGGCATCCTCTGCCAGGGGCGAGGCTCGGCGGCCAACTCGGTCGTGTGTTTTCTCCTGGCCATTACCGCCGTCGACCCGATCGCGCTCAGCCTCCTCTTCGAACGATTCCTGAGTGAGGATCGCAAGGAAGCACCTGACATCGACATCGACTTCGCGCATCGTGAACGCGAGGATGTGCTCCAGTATGTCTACGAACGATATGGGCGCGACCGTGCGGCGATGGTCTGCGAACAGATCACCTATCGCGGCAAGAGTGCGGTACGCGACGCCGCGCGCGTCCTCGGTTTCAGCGTCGAGCAGGCCGCGACGCTGTCGACGTTGAGCGATCGTTTCTCCGCGAAAGCCACCGCAGAGGCATTGCGCGCGAAACCGGAAAGTGACGACGCAGGCAATGCCGCACTCGCCGTGACACTCGGCAACGACATGGTGCCGGGCACGGAAGCCAATACGCGATCGCGCGCCGAACGGGAAAAGGCGAAGCAGGTGGCGCATCCGATGTCGGCATCGGACCGGCCGATGCCCAAGGCGGCGTACGAACCGTACGGAAGTCCGAATGCGAGACGACAGCAGGCGGTTGTCATCCCGAGCGAGCCCAACGGGCGAGTCGAGGGATCTGCACCTGTACGCATTCCGAATCCCATGCATGCTGCCGCGTCACGCGGCAACCGGTGGGAAGATCCGTATGCGAGCGACAACCACACCGAACGGCGCAATGCAACGACGGCGCTTCAACCGACCGAGGGAGCGAGCGTCATCGAGCGCGTCGGGCTCGATCCCAAAGACAAGCGTGTTCGCGCGCTCGCCGAGATCGTGGAAGGGCTCCACCAGATTCCGCGGCATCGCTCGATTCACGTCGGTGGATTCGTGCTCACGAAGGAGCCGCTGCACACCGTCGTGCCAATCGAGCCGGCGAGCATGCCGGGTCGCACGGTCATCCAGTGGGAGAAAGACGATCTCGACCCCGCGGGCCTCGTCAAGATCGACCTACTCGGCCTCGGCATCCTGACGTTGATGCAGGATTGCATGAAGTACATCAAGGAAACGCGCGGGATCGATATCGACATGGCGACGATGCCCAAGGACGACCCGGCGGTCTACGATGATCTCTGCCGTGCGGACACGATCGGCGTCTTTCAGGTCGAGAGCCGAGCGCAGATGAACACGTTGCCGCGCCTCCGTCCGCGATGCTTCTACGACCTGGTCATCGAGGTGGCGATCATTCGGCCTGGCCCGATTCAGGGCGACATGGTGCATCCCTTCCTGCGCCGGCGGAACGGAGAGGAAGAAGTGACGTACCTGCACGAATCGCTCAAGCCGATTCTCGCGCGCACACTGGGCGTGCCCCTTTTTCAGGAACAGGGCATGCAGGTCGCGATCGCCGCGGCGAACTTCACGCCCGGCGAAGCCGACGTGCTCCGCAAGGCAATGGGACACAAACGCAGCCGGGAGCGCATGGCGTCGATCGGCCAGAAGATGCTCGACGGCATGGCGGCCAACGGCATTGGACAGGTGGACTCGGAACGCATTTTCAATCAGATCAATGGATTCGCCGACTATGGGTTTCCGGAGAGTCACGCCGCGAGTTTTGCATTGCTCGTGTATGCGTCGGCGTGGTTGAAGCATCATTACGCGCCGGAGTTCACGGCGGCCATCCTCAATGCGCAGCCAATGGGCTTCTACGCGCCCGGTACGCTGGTGGAGGATGCTCGGCGACATGGTGTGGAGGTGCGGCCGGCCGATCTTACGCGTTCCGGCTGGGATGCAACATTGGAGCGTCGTGAGGAGGTGCAGATCCCTCGACTCGCGAAGCTCGCTCGGGATGACAATTCGTCCAGTGTCACCCCGAGCGAGCGTGCAGCGCCGAACGTTGTCACCCCGAGCGAGCGCGCAGCGCGAGTCGAGGGGTCTGCACCTCCCGCAGTTCGCCTCGGCATTCGCAGCGTTCGCGGACTCGGAGCAACGGCGCGCGACAAGTTGGAAGCCGCGTTGAAGGAAGGCCCGTTCACGTCCATCGAGGATGTGGTCCATCGCGCAGGACTCGATCGCCGAGCGCTGCGACACCTCGCCGAGGCGGGCGCATTCAATTCGATGCTGCCACACGAAACCGACCTCCGAAAGCGGCGGGCCGCGTTGTGGGCTGTCCTCGATGCAGAGCGTGGCGATGCGGGTCCGCTCGCACCCAGACGCCCTGCGCATGTCGCCAGCGTGGAACGCGCGCCGGTGCCGGCCATGACGCCCGTCGAGCTAACGGAAGCGGATTATAGAATGACCGGTATTTCGCTGACCGGGCATCCCATGTCGCATGTCCGAAGCGTACTGGAAATGAATGATGTGCGTTGCGCCACCGATCTCCTGCGCAACGGTCGCGATGGCGAAACGGTCGCAATGGCAGGACTGGTGATCTGCCGGCAACGTCCCGGCACCGCGAAAGGCTTCGTCTTCCTGACGCTCGAGGACGAAACGGGGTTGGTGAATGTCGTCATCACGCCGAAGCGATTCGAAGCGCAAGCGCTGCTGATTTCGCGGACGCCGCTGTTGCTCGTGCGAGGTGTGCTTCAAGTGGAGCAGTCGGTCGTCAACATTCGCGCGAAGCAGTTTCGGGCACTCCAGGCCGCGGTGGGTGCGGAGTTCGCGAAACGACATGATTTCCATTGATGAGTGGGTCTGCGCAATTCGAGTGTTGGTTCCGCATTCAACCCTTTTTTGAACCGCAGAGGACGCAGAGGCGCAGAGGGACGCGGAGGAAACCAGTCACCGTTTGTTTTGTCGAGCGGAATCTGCACCTGCCTTTATGCTGTTCCTCTGCGTACCTCTGCTCCTCTGCGCCCTCTGCGGTAAACATGACACCCACGCTTCATTTACGTTGAGGCCTGGCAGAGTGCGACTCCTGTCTAACGCACGATCCCCGGTTGCACTGTCGGAAGTGCCGCTAATCGCTTCAATTCCCTCTCCGCTCCAACGACATCGCGCGCAACAATGAGATAGAGCGGCGCCCCGCTCGCCTGCTGCACGACGAACAACACGCTACCCGCACGCGCCGCCGAGCCAATCGCCGCCGCGGACCGTGCATCAATGAGTTTGTGCCTGGCGAGCACACTGACTCCGGGCGCAGCTATCACCATGATCCCCGCCAACCCCGGTGGTCGAGCAATCATCGCTGGCGAAAAACTCCGCATCGGTGCCGAGCTACCATAGAGGCTCGCGATGCCCAGCGTTGAGCGCGCCGCGTCCCGGATGCGACGCGACGCCCCGAGTGCATCGTCGACGAAGACAAAACTCTCCCCGAGTTGCAGTCTCGGCGAATCGATGTCTTTGCCCAGCAACGCCGAGACCCGCGCGACGTACTCCGGAACCCACGCGGAGTCGTAGAGCGTGCCTCGACGCGTCACGACGGAATCCATCCACGACAACAAGCCCTTCGCGATCGTGTCGATGGAGGGGTTGTTGTAAAACGATCGCGGCGTCGAGCGGTAGCGCTGCCAAGACTCCGGCGATCGCATGCTCCGCTCGATCATCCCATTGCCGAAAATCGTGGCGAGCCCCTCGTTCAGGAGATTGTAGGCCGCCATCGCGCCCTTCCCGCCAACAGCCACGAAGCGACTTCGCAATCCGTCGTATTCGGGCGCCTGCCGAAAGATGAAGTGCGCAAGCTCGTGCAGCACCACCGACAACCGGCGCGTGGGCGACTCGCCCGGCAGGAACTCCACCACCGAGTAGTTGCCGATTTGCTGCCCCGATAGACTCGCGCGCACGAGGTTGGGCCGAACGATCAGCGTCATCGTCACCGAGTCGTTCGCCGGCAACTCCGCATGGTAGAAGGCGGCGAAGTCTCCCAGCTGGCGGCGAATCGCGTCACGTTCGAGAAGGGCACGCGTCGAGTCGGCAAATCGCTGAAGCCCGGACGCCGCCTCGCGTTGCCACCAGCGATCGAACATCGGCCAGAAGTGCCGCGCCGCCCGACTCCACCGCGCGCGATCTTCCGGAAGCACGAGCAAATCGAGACGCAGGAGGAACGCATCGACGCTTTCGCTCTGGAATCCGGCGATGCGGATTCCTTCTCCCAGGTCCAGGCCTCGTGGCGTGCCCTGCGAATCGATGGCAACGTACCGCTGGTACCGAGCGCGCAGACGACGCCATTCGGCGAGCGCGTTGGAATCGGCCTTGCTGCGAAGGAGCTCCGCCTCCCACAACGCCGAAAAATCAGTACGCCCGCACGGCGCGATCGCCTCGCTGACGCAGTCGAGCTGATACAGGAAGTTGGACGCCTCGGACGCCCGCACGGTGACGCGCAGCGATTGCGCGGTCAGGGGCTCGGACGGCATCAGCGCGAATGCGAGAACGGCGGAGAAACGAGAAGCGAAGCGCATATGGGGAGTGAGCATCGGACGCTCCTTCGACAAATGTCCGCCGCCGTTGGTTTTCCTATAATATTGTGCGGACGAGTTTTTCATCACCGCCCTTCTCTGCCAGATTGGAGCACCAATGACCACACCCCGCATAGCCGTGCTGTCCTTCGCCGCCATGCTCGGCGCCGCGTTCTGTCCCGCGCGGCTCGATGCGCAGGCCGCCAAGCCGCCGATGGATACGACGCACAAGATGGACAAGATGAGCAAGATGGAGATGGAGCATCACGGCGGTGAGTCGAGCGGATGGAAGGAGCTCGACGCGTTTCACACGCTCCTGGCGGAAACGTGGCACCCGGTCGCCAAGTCGAAGGATCTCACTCCGATCCGCGAAAAGGCGGTTGCGCTGTCGGACGCCGCGCAGGCGTGGTCTCTATCGAAAGCTCCGCACGGGTGCGACGCGAAGCCGATTCTCGATGCCGTGGCGTCCGTTGCCTCCGAGTCCAAGGCGCTGGCTCAGCTTGTCGCCAAGAAAGCCGCTGATGCCGAGGTCACGTCCGCACTCAAGGCATTGCACGACCGGTTCGAGACCGTCGAGCAAGGCTGTAAGCCAATGAAGCACTGACAGCGTCCTGTATCAGGGTGTTTCCGTGGCATCCGGCGCATCTGCTCCTCAAGAACGATCGAAAACCTGAGGAACGGATTGAACGGATGCGACGGAAAACAACTCGGATTTTACCGTTAGCGCGATGCCCAGTAGTCATCGTCGCAGATCAAGACATCGAGTTCAAGCTGACCAGGGTAGTCCGCGATGTGAATCGCCGAGGTCTCGATAACGAAGCCCTCAGGGTCAACGAGCACCAGGCCGAGCTTGTCGCGCGCCGCGTGATAGCGCTCCAGTTTCTCGAGATCGCGCGGCTCGCCACCACGCATCGGAACCGCTTCGCTGAAAAGCTGGAACACGGGTTGAATCAGTTCATACCCGAGTCCTGGATGGAACACGCCCGTCGCGCGCCGCAGCACGGGGTCGGCGTCCTCGAGTTTGGAGTGACCAACAATCACTCCGTGAAGCTTGACAGTGTGTCGCATTAGTTGGGCTCGCTGACTCGGCGTACCATCACGTAGTCCGTTTGATGGTCGGAGCCGAGCGTAAAGGGCAGCGTTCCTGCGATGGAAAAGCCCCACCGGCGATAGAACGCAATCGCTCGCGCATTGTGCTCCCAGACGCCCAGCCAGATCGCGCTCTTGCCCCGCGCAGCGGCCTCATCGAGAGACCGCTGCATCAGTGCCGCGCCGACGCCCGACCCAATCGACCGCTTCACGGAATACAGCCGAACGATTTCCAGGACATCGGGCTCCTTCACGCCGTCCGGCGGTGGACCTTCGCGGAGCATGACATATCCGACGGTCCCCACCTCACGCTCGGCGAAAAAGACGGTGTGCCGCGGATCGCTCAGCTCCGCGAGCTGTTGCTCCGCACCAAACGCGGCGCCGAGGTACATCGCCATGTCGTCGTCGGTGTTTTCTGGCCCGAAGGTATCCTGAAACGTCTCCGACCCGAGCGCCGCAAGGAGCTCGGCATCCGCAGGCGTGGCCTGTCGAATGGAAATCCGGGAGATGCTGCCAGACGCCATTCGGCGAATGTAGGCCGAGCGTCAGCGCCGCGCGAGCGTCCGAAGTCCAAGCGCGCCATTGATCCAACGCACCAGCGGGAGAATGCGCGCATAGTCCCTCATGAGGATGTCGGGCAGCTTGGGGCTCTGGAGGTCGGGCATCGCAATGTCGCGCCCCAGCGTGTAGGACTGGTGGCGCAATAACATGGCGGCGGGGTGATCGTCCATGTAGCCACGTGGCATCCTCGTCAACATGCTTTCCTCGGCGAGGCTGCCGAAGCGCCGGCGCACGGTTGCGTCGCGCAAAATCGCCGAGAGCGTCTCGTGATCCTCGTCGATCGCCTCACGAATGCGCTGCACCGTTGGCCGTGGCGGCATCCAGATCCCCCCGCCCAGCGACGCACGTTCTCCTTCCATGTGGAAGTAGAACCCTGCCCCTCCGTGTGGCGTCGAGCTTCCCACGCCGCGACTCGCGTCGCTGTGGAAGAGCCAGCTCGCAACGTGCGTCTTGTACGGTGACTTGTCCTTCGAGAAGCGCACGTCACGATGAATGCGAAAGAGCGAGCGCTTCGGATCGCCGACGATTTCCGGCGCGAGGGTAGCCAACCGGACATCCAGCTCCTCGGTCAACGCGGCCAGTGGAGCCCGGAGCTCGGTCTCGTAGATCGATCGGTTGCGTTCGAACCATTCACGGTCGTTGTGGCGCTTGATCGAGCGGAGAAACTGGAGCGCGGCAGGGCGAAAGCCCGTGAACTCCGTCATTGCACCTCAGGCTTCAGTTTCTGCGCAACCGGCACGGCGGGCACGATCTTGAAATCAAAGGTCTGCTCGACCGCCTGGCGCACCTTATGGCCGTCGACACGCGCGGGAGTGAACGTCATGCGGGGCACGGCACTGCGCACGGACTCTGCGAACTCCTGATGGGTGAAGCGGATGATCTCGACCGACTCGAGGTCGGCTCGGCCGGTGGTGTCGACAACGAAGCGGGCGATCGCCCGACCCTCTGTGCCTGCTTTCATCAAGTCGGGCGGGTAGGCCGGTGCCGCGCTCCCTTCGGCGCGGACCACTTGTTCCTCCACTTCAAGCACCGAATAAATGGAATCGGGCGAGTAGACTGGAGGAGCGGGCGCCTGCGACTCCGTTTCGGTACCCGTGTTCCCGCCGGGGAGCGGCTCCTTTTTCGGACCACCGTCATTCTTGGGACGGCCGTCGGGTCTGCCAGCATCCGTGATCTGCGCTCCGCCTCCCAACTCCATGTAGTGAAGGTGCTCCACGCGCGGGGCGGAGCCGGCGATGCGGTCGGGGGGTGGGAGATACCGGAGCGAGCGGTTCTGGATCGTCTCGGCGAGTTCACTCGCGGCCACGTGCGTCGAGTACACTGCGCCGGCGATCAGAATGGCGTGCGCACAGACGCTCAACGTCGTGCTGGCCCCGAGCAGGGGCGTTCGTGCCGCCGATTCCAGCCAGACGCGCATGCCACCGGCTCCCGGGAGTCGCTCGTAGGTAAGAACGTGCTGCCTTGAGTATCATCTGACCTCTCGCGCGAGGCAAGCGGTCACCCTTTTCGACCGTGTCAGACTTCTGCCAACTATCCGACCACTAAATGAGTGGCGAAAGGGTGCCGACAATCGTCACTACAGGTATAGCTGCGCCGACGCCGGCGACGCAGGTTTTGTCGTGCCCCGTTTTTGACGAATCCCATCGCCGTGCTTGACGTCCCGCCGCTCCTCCACGAGACCCTCGCCGGACGCTATGTCCTCAAGCGGGAGATTGGTCGCGGCGGCGCGGCGCTCGTCTATCTGGCGCACGACGTTCGCCACGAACGGCTCGTGGCCATCAAGGTCCTCCACCGCGAGCTGTCGCACGCGCTCGGCGCGCAGCGCTTCCTGCGGGAGATCAAGCTCACCGCGAGCCTGCAGCATCCGCACATCCTCCCCATCCACGATTCCGGGGAGGCGCATGACCAGCTCTACTACGTCATGCCGTACGTCGAGGGCGACTCCCTTCGGCAGCGGCTCGGCGCGGACAGCCGGTTGTCGCTCGAGGAAGCAGTCAGGGTCGGGCGCGAGGTTGCCGGTGCGCTTGCGTACGCACACGAACGTGGGATTGTGCACCGCGACATCAAGCCTGAGAACATCCTGTTCTCGGGGGGCCATGCGATTCTAGCCGATTTCGGCATCGCGCGCGCCATCAACCGAGCGCACGAGAAAATCACGCAGCAGGGCACGATCACCGGGACGCCCGCGTACATGAGCCCAGAACAGGCGCGCGACCGCGCGTTCGATGGGCGGAGCGACGTCTATTCGCTGGCGTGCGTGCTGTACGAGTCCATTGCCGGCGTGCCGCCGTACGTCGGCGAAACGCCGCAACAGCTCCTGACGCAGCGCATTTCCAAGCCCGCGCCGCCGCTCCGCGAATATCGGCACGATGTGCCGACGCAGATCGAGGCGGTGATCGCGAAGGCGCTGTCGATTTCGCCTGACGACCGCTTCGACGATGCACGCGCGTTCAGCGCCGCGTTGTCCGCGGCGGTCGGACACTCCGGTGAGACGCTGACGGCTCGCACCGCCCGTCGCTCGATTGCGCGGAGTCCCTGGGCCTGGACAGCGGCCGTGGCACTCCTGATGACCGGCGCCGCTGCCTCCACACGCCAGGGGCGCGACCAGATCGACCTGCTGGCGGGGCGCGTCGATACGGCACAGTACGCGATTGTGCCATTTCAGTACATCGGCGGTGCGGCGCCCGCGGACGACCAGGAACCCGTGGCGCAAGGGTTGTACGTCGCGATGCGTGAGTGGGCCGGTCTCAAGCTGGCCAGCGACCTGAGCGTCAATGACCAGCTCCGGCACAGCGATGGGGAGACCCTGAACGACGCGAGCACCGTGGCGCGACGCGTGCACGCGGGAAAACTCATCTGGGGTCGGGTGTGGGTCACGCGGGATTCGTTCAAGGTGCGGGCAGCGGTGTACGACGCCATTGGCGGCGCCTCATTCAGGGAACACACGATCGGCGGGCCGCGCGACTTGCTGACGCAGCAGCCTGGCATCCTTCGGACGTTGGCGGCGTCCCTCCTGCGCCTCGATGGTACGCCAGCTGCCGCGCTGTCGGGCGAGGCGGGCACGCGCAATCTCGTCGCATGGCGAGCGTATCAGGAGGCGCATCGAGAGCTCGCGACGTGGCGCGTGCCATATGCCATCGCTGCATTGGAGCGGGCGACGCTCGCTGATCCCGACTATGCGCACGCACACGTCTGGTTGGCGCAGCTGCAGCTCTGGCGAGCGGAGCCCGTTGCGAAGTGGGCACCGCATGTCAACACCGCACTTCGGTACCGCGCTGCGCTCGGCAACCGTGAGATCGCGCTGCTCGATGCACTGCATGCAATACAGAACAATCTGTTTGGCGACGCGTGCAAGGCGTACAATATCCTTCGCGTGCAGGATTCTCTCGACGCCGCCGCGTGGCTTGGCCTGACCCACTGTCAGGCGTTCGATCGAATGGTTGTGCGTGACGCGAGAAGCGCTACCGGCTGGTCGTTCCGAGGGAGTATTGCGGGTGCTCAGCGTACATATGTGCGCGCTCTCCAGATTGCACCCTCGTCATTCTGTGCTCTTCCATTCAATTCGGTCCAGCGCCGCGTCTTCGCCATCGAGACGGCGCAATATCGAAGCGGCGCCGATGCGAGCGGCGCGGAATTCTTCGGTAAACCGAATATCGTCGGCGACAGTATCGCGTACGCGGCGCGGCCGATTTCCGAGATCCTCGCACGGGGGTATTCGGAGCTCGCGCCGTTCATCGACAAGGCGGTCCAACGGAATCGTGAAACATTGCTGGCGGCGATCTCCGCACTGACGCTGCGCATGCCGGACAATCCCGATGTGTTCGAAGCGCTCTCCCGGACTCTCGAATCGCGCGATGAGATTACCGGTACGCCGAACGGCGGACACTCCGCCCTCAGCGCGCTCGAGCGCGCGCTCGTCCTGGCGACCGACACCATTCAACGGGCGCGGCTTGGCAGCGCCGACGTGCGCCTTCACCTCAAGTTGGGAGACTTCAGCCGCGCGCAGGCCATCGGCGATTCGATTCTTTCGTCGAACGCTGCGGCGACGGGCAAGGCTTCCGAGCAGCTTGCAGGCATTGCCGCACTGCTCGGTCGCGAGCAGCTGGCGATCCGGCATCTTCGCTCTGCCGGGAGATCTGTCACCTTGGCGGGCGCGCCGACAGTGCCGCTGCTCGAGGATGTCTCCACCGCGTTCTTCGTCCGTGCGTCCTTCGGCGTGTGCGACGACTCCCTCCGTGCGCTCCGTGCCCGTGTCGAAACGTTGCTCGAGAGTTACGTCAACGCGTCGCAGCGCGACGCGGCGCGGACGGGGATGATCCAGCGGCCGTTGCAATTCGCGCTCGCGTGCTTCGGTGCAGCGCCCACCACCGGGCTTGTTGGTCAGGTCGGTACGGCGTTCCAAGCGGCGCAGGCACTTGGTCGCGGCGATTCGACCCGAGCGCGCCAACTCCTCGATTCCGGCCAGGCGCAACGAACGCTGATACGCCCTGGTGACTACTCCCTCGACTACACTGTTACGGAGGCGTGGTTGCGCGCCGCATTGCGCGACACAGCCGCCGCCGTGCGTCAACTGGACCTCACGCTGACAGCGTTGCCCACACTTCAGTACTGGGTTACTTATGAGCCGGGCATGGCCGCCGCTGTCGGTCGCAGCATGGCGATGCGCGCCGAATTGGCCAGTCGGCGCGGAGACGCGGTCACTGCGGCTCTCTGGGCTGGGCGCGTGCTGACGCTCTGGTCGCACGCGGATCCGTCGCTTGCCCCCACGCTCGCTCGCATGAGGGAGCTCGCAGCACACCGAATGTAGTTGCAGGTCCCGCCGCAGCCACGCGATGCGCGTGGCAAGTACCCCATTACCGATTCGGAGGATCCATGAGTCGATTCATGTATCGTCAGGCGTATCTCGCATTCGCCTTCGTCCTGTTCACCGCCTGCGGCAAGGGTGATGCGCCCCCCGCCGATTCCGCTGCGAGTGCCGCCGCGGCCGCACCGCGAAGCCTCGTGGGAGCGGCGCCTGCGGCACCCGCTGCGATGCCCGGCGCCCTCACCAAACCGATCGAGCAGTACACCGCGGACGAGTTTGCGGCGTTCGTAAAGAAGCTCCAATACGTCGGCGCACATGAGCGGCAACGCAACTGCAAGGGGAACCCCGGGTGCGATGGCCCCCGCGCCAACGTGCACACGCGCGTGCTCGTCGACGCGGTCGCGACGCAGGACTCGCTGTCCGCCACCACCACGCCGCAGTTCGGCGTGGTGTACATTCACGCGATCAACAAGGGAAACCAGCAAGAGAAACGGTACGGATTCCTTCCCGGCCCGCAGATCGAGTACTACGTGATCGTCACCGCGCAGGGCGGCGCGATGACGTGGACCCTCGAGCAGCTCGACACGAAGGCGAATACGCTCACCCAGACGGGAACCGGCCGATTCACGGGGTGCAATCATGCCTGGGTGGCAGGCGCACAAGCGGACTTCAAAACCTGCGCGAACGCCGCATCCGGTCGGGACTCACTCGTGAAGTTGGGACGCCTTCTTCAGGGCGGCGACGACGATCCGTTGTGGACCGCCTGTTCCACTGGTTGTTGCACCGCGGATACCTGATCACATACGTGCAAGCGAGGGCGCTCTGAACTGCGCGAACAGCTCGAGGAGCGAACTTGCCGGATGCGACGGATTCCCACGGATTTGCTCTGCGGCCGGTCGTGCCAATCTTTGACCCTCGCTTTCAAAGAGGCCCTGATTTTGAATGCGGAAGGGCTGGCCTCGGATTCTCGAAGCCAGCCCTGATGTTTGATCCGGCTTTTATCCGTAGAACCCGTACAATCCGCTCCTTGGCAGTTGCAGTTGCAGCTGCAGTTGCAGTTGCCGTTGCCGTTGCGGTGACCGTCAGGCGCGCGCCACCCCATACCGCTCTCGCAACACGTTCAAGTGATGCAGCGCGTGCCCCGTCGTGATGTAGGCCAGCGCGCGCACACTGACGTGGGCATTGTTGACTGTACCGCTTCGCGCCCACGCCGCATCCGGTAGCGACGCGAGGAGCGCAAGCGTACTCGCCCGCACGGCGGCCATCTCTCCCGCAAGCTCCGCAACGGAACGCGAATCCGATTCAGCCGTCAGCGCGAAGCCGTTCTCCTCGAAGCCCGGCAGCGGCGTCGCATCACCGCGCGCGATGCGCAGCAATCGATACGAAAAGATGCGCTCGGCGTCGATCATGTGCCCAATCACGGTACGAACCGTCCACTTGCCTTCAGCGTACGCATGGGCGCCGCTCGCCTCCGGAATCGACGCGAGCGAAGCATTCAAATCCGTGCTCGCCGTCTGCAAGACGTCCGTGATATCGCCATCGGGGACGCTCGCGACGTAGCCAGCGTAGAACGACGGATACTCCGCAGCTTCGGGTCGGGCACGTAACTCGGTCATGTGAGCGACAGAGAATGAGGTGTGGTCAGCGACTGACGGCGAGGCGAGGTGAGGCGCGTCGAGACGCGAGTATGAGCAAACCAGCAGAGAAGACGCCGAGTGCGACGAACTGCGCGGAGGTCAACGGCCCGACCATGTCGTTCTTTGCCCGGAAAAACTCGACGATGAAGCGTTCCGTGCCGGCAAGGACGCAATACACGCCGAAGAGCCATCCCGCGAGATGGCGGTGGGCGCGCAACCGCCAGAGTACCATGAACATCACAAGTCCGAGCGCCACTTCCAGCAGTTGCGTGGGATAGACGCTGACGATGGACTCGGGCGGCGTCGTGGCGGGCAGGTTGGCGTGATACTCGGCATTCATGATGCCGGCGAGCGTCTTGGGGATCCCCTCCGGAAATGCCACGGCGAGCGGGCCGTTGTACACCCGCCCGTAGTCGTCGCCGACGGCCCAGCATCCCGTACGCCCGATGGCATAGCCCGCGGCAATTCCGACTGCTGTTCCGTCGGCGATCCGCCAGAAGTTTGCACGACGCCACCGGATGACGAGCGCGCAGCACAGCACCGAGCCAATGAACCCACCCCAAAATACAAACCCCGCTCGGCTCCATAACTCGGTGACGCTGCCGGCCAGGATCGCGTAATAGATCTTTGCACCGACAATCGTGCCGACGAGCGCCGCGAAGGTGACGTCGTTCATGATCTCCGGATCGTCACCACGCTGCTCCAGCACCTGCTGCGATACCCAGTGCGCGATGCCGAACGCGGCCATCATCGCAATCCCGAAGCCCGTCAACTTGAGCGGGCCAATCGAAAAGTTGAACGCGTGGTGGATGATCGGATGAGGCATTATTTCTTCCCGCGAGTATCGACCCGCGTCTTCGTCCACACGGCGACGGCCGCGCAGTTCTGGCCAACGGTGGTGAACTGCGGAGGCGTGACAATGCCATTGTAGACTTCGATCGCCGCGACTTCGCTGGGATTCAGGAACGAATCGAGATCGCCCGGTGCGAGCGACTGCCATGGCGCGCCATCGACAAACACCGTGACGCAGCCATCTCCCTGCGAGGAGCGACTGGACGTGATGTACTGCTGCCCGGCCTGCTGTACCACCTTGATACCGGGGATCGATTGCAGCAGGTCCGTGAACCGCTGCGCCTTGCGTCGTTCGATCGCGTCGGGATCCATGAAATGGCCGCCGGCCGACGTCCGCTTGCGGTCGGTGAACCCAACCTTCTGGAGACCTTCATCACGACGCGACACGACTTCCACCGCCGACAACATCGGGACCATGACACCCAGCTTCACCGTCACCCGAGCCGGCGTGCGCGACGAGAGCTCCACGGTCTGCTCCGTGGGGCCATAGCCCAGCCGGCGAATCACGAGTGCCTGCGTTCCCGACGGAAGCGAGTCGAGCACGAACGTGCCGTCGCTTCGAGTCTGCGCCGCTGAACTCGCACCCATGACGCTCACACGCGCATCGGCCACTGGCGCACCCGTCGCGGTGAGGACTCGTCCAATCATGCGCGCCGACCCCTTGAGCGGTCCGATTGGCTGCGGCGCGCCGGTGCTATCCGTCGCAACCGCCTTCACGAGTGCGGCCACGCTCATGCTCCGCAGCGCGAGCATCCCGTCACTCTGCGTCACAGTGACTTCGGCGGTGGCGCCGCCATCTTTCCGCTGCGCCTGCAGCTTGCCCTCGTAGCTTTCTGGAAGTCCGCAGAGCCGATAGGTACCGTCTTCGGCGACCACGGCTTCGCGCACGCGCGGCGGCCGCTTCGTCCGCAGATTCGCCGGCAGGCCCGGTGGATCTGGATCGTACCAGACGAACGAGACGCGGGCGCCGACTGCCGCTTCCTCCGTGTCCGGCTCGCGGATTCGCCCGACGAGCGCACCCTTGCCGAGCGCCCGTCGCGCCGCCGTGCAGAACAGCGCGGTCAACCGCTCGCCTTCAGGGATGCCCACGACCGTGCGAGTGATCTCGTTGATGGCGAACTCCATCGGGGGAGACACCAGTGAAATGCCGAGCGTATCGAGAATCGGGTGATCCACGGTGAGCCGATACTTGCCCGGCGGCACGCTGTCCACGAGGAAGCGGCCGAGTGAATCGGTCACGCCCATCCGGGTCGTTCCCTCGACGAGGATCAACGCGCCAGCGAGCGGCTCCTGGTGGAGGCTGTCATAGGCCACGCCTTGAAGGAAGCCGTACTTCGGCACCTCCAGCACGGGAACTGGAGTGGGTGCCGGGGTGATCGGCTTGACCGGCGCTTCTTTCGGGGGCGTTTTCGTTGGCGGTTTGGTCGGAAGCCGCTGAGCCGCCAGGGGCGACGCGACGAACAGGCCGAGTGCAACCGCAGAAAGGCGAAGCAGACGCATGGGGTTGAATATAGGGCGGGAAGGCTTTCTCTCTACCCGTGAATCCAGAATGAAGGTCCCTTCGTACGGTACGTCAACCTTCCAGTCCGGGCTTCCGATGCGCCTGTCCAGCGGCACCATTCTGCTCGCAGCATGTATCGTCCTTCCTGCTACCGCGTCGGCGCAAACAAAGCCTGTCTCACGCCCTGCGCCGGCGCAACTGCCGGCAGATTCGATGGCGATTGGCCGGAGATACGCGGACTGGCTCTATGGAAACAGGGTCGACAGCCTCGTTGCTCACATGGATGCGGATAGCAAGTCGCGACCGGCAACGGCCACGGAGTTGGCGGACGCGTCGGGACAAATCATGCGCCGCGCCGGCGTCGAAGAAAAGGTGCTGGAGCTGTTGTCACTCGGCTGACCTCCCCACCGGGCAGTCGGGTCACCTCGCCGCGTCATGGACGAACTCGTCCGTGGCGCGGCGTGCTTTCTGCCACTAGCTCCGGCATCACATCGACACTGGAGCACATCATGGGCGGAAAACCAAGCAACAACATGCAGAGCGATCGTCCCGAATCGGGCGGGGCGGACCGGGATATGGAGCGTGAACGCTCCGGGTTGCTCGAACGCGAGAAGGCGAACTTCGCGGAGGAGCAGGTCGAGAAGCGGGCGGATGCGCCGGAGCAACTCTCGCCGAAACACGAACCGTTCTCGGTCGGCTCACCGCGGAATCCGAAGAAGTAGTCCGTCCGGTCCAGAACCTCGGAACAGCCCGACGCAGAGGTCGCAGAGGAACTGAAACAGCCACAGAGATCGCAGAGGACTGCAGAAGAATAGGGTTCTAGCGTTTTCCCTCATTTGTCCTGTTTTCCTCTGCGGCCCTCTGCGGCTTTGCAGTTCCTCTGCGACCTCTGCGTTCAACGCATTTGCAGTTGTGCGTTGTCATCAGGGCTGTTTCTTCGAACCGTCGCTCGGGCGCGGCGCCGCGAAGCCGGTGAAGAATCCGGTGTGGCGGTACGTCTGCGTATGCCGAAAACCGTCGTCGAGCGGCGCGTCCTCGACGTCGCTCAAGCGCGAGACATCGATGCTGATCGTCCCGTCCTTCCCGGCGTGATTGTACATGTTCGCGAACTTCTTGCCGACGATGATTTCCCACGGCTTGTAGCTCGATCGTGCATGCACCGTTTGCGCGAACGTCTCGTCGATTCCGCTGATGAGAATGAGGACCTCGGTTTCCGTGCGCACGAGGTCCTCGTGCGTCCATTCCCAGAGCGGGCTGTGTTCGTCAATTGGGTGAACGATCGTCCAGCTCAAGGGAAAAAACACGACCTTCGTTCGCTCGAGCTTGAGTTGCGTATACTGCCGCTCAGTGCCGTTGAGCCGAGTGAAGAGCACCGTCGCCTCGAGCTCCATCAACTGGTTGCTCCGCGCATTCGTGATGCGGAACATGAAACCGGTCTTCCCGTGGTAGGGCGCAATGACGGCCACCTTGCTGAACAACAACGCAGCGGTCGGACGCGAGAAGCGCGAGAAAACGAGGCCGGTCAAGAGTGCGACCCACAGGATGCCGACGATGGATTCGATCGTGACGATCCAATTCGCCGCCGGCCCGATCGGATAGACGTTTCCGTAGCCAATCGTCGCAAAGGTATCGACGCTGAAGAAAAAGGCCCGCATGAACACGCCGCCCATGCTCGTACTGGCCATTCCACCAAGCGCATCGGGCCCACACGCGAGAAACAGCAGGGCGAACACGGCGTTGAGCCCGATGTAGCTCAAGGCAAACAGGCCGAGGAACCTCGGCCACGTCATCGTCAGCGCGGCGTGATAGCCGTTCAGGTACGAGAGCGCGGGAAATCCTTCACGGCGCGCCGTGAAACTTCCGTCTCGCTCGATGAGGCGCCGCTCGTTGGCACCTCCAACGACGGAGCCAAATCCAAGATCCTTCGGCTCCTCAGCCAGCGGATCCAGCGCGGACTCCGGCTCCAATTCGGTGTTCATCAGGGGATCATCGCTCACGAGCAATAACGTAGTACGCAGCACGCTTGCGTCAAACGAGGCGCACCGGGAAGTTCATCGGCATGCCAAGCCTTCAGGCGCGAGCCGCGGCTCATCCCGACAACTGCGAGCGTTACACGCTGCGCATCTTGGCCGGCCTGTTTCACGGATGGCAGATGTGTTACGGCCTGGTGCCGGAAGCGAGCGAGTCGCTTCGCGAGGCCGCGCGCTTTCTCTCCGACGCGTTGGACTGACCAATGGCCGCGCACAGGAAGGAGCTTCTGCCGGCGCCCGACCTCGATCCCGTACATGACCCGGGTTTCGAGGAAGCGGGGCAGCGCGCAACCCGGGCCATCGAATCCACCCCCGCGGCTCTCATCGGGTCGCCACTGCTGCGCGGCGGGCACGAGCTGCGCATCGGAACCGCGTCGTGGACTGACCCAACCATGACCCGCGCGGGGGTGTTCTATCCGCGTGGCACGTCGTCGGCCGAGCAACGTCTCCGCTATTACGCCGAACAGTTCAGTGTGGTCGAGGTGGATGCCACGTACTACTCGCTCCCCGATCTTGGCGTCGTGGAACTGTGGAACGAACGGACACCGAGCGACTTCACGTTCCACGTCAAGGCGCACGCGCTGATGACGGGTCAGCCGACGGAAACCACGCGGCTTCCCGCCGGGCTCGTCGAGCTGCTCCCGAAGGATGTGGCAAGGAAGAAGAAGATCTACGCGACCGACTTGCCGACGGAATTGAACGATGCCGTCTGGATGCACTTCATCACGGCGCTGTCACCCTTGAGCGGCAGCGCAAAACTCGGCGGCATCCTCCTGCAATACCCACGGTGGTTCCTGCCGACGCCGGAAAACAAGGCATTGCTCGCCGACGCTGCGGAACGACTGACCGGCATCCCTGCCACCGTCGAGCTGCGCAACGGGCACTGGTTCAACAGTGCACGGTCCACGCAATGGACGCTCGACATGCTGCGCGATCTCGGCTTGACTCATGTGGTCGTGGATGGACCGCAGGGTCTCGAGAGTAGTGTGCCCGCGGTCGCAGCAGTCACGACGCCGAAGTTATCGATGATTCGCCTGCACGGCCGCCGCGCCGCGACCTGGGAAGCCGCGAACGTCCCGACGGTCGAACGCTATCGGTATCTGTATTCGACGGCAGAGCTGGAATCGTGGATGCCGCTCATCGAGTCTGCGGCGGCTGAAGCAACCCGCACGATCGTGTTCTTCAACAACTGTTACGGGAACTACGGTTCGACGAATGCGCGGGAGATGATCGAACTGCTCTCGGACAGGGACCAGGGAATCGATCGCTAACGTGTTTGCTCGTTTTGTCGCCCAGAGCGTAGCGAAGGGCCCGCACCTGCAGTTGCGCAGTTGGAGGTGCCGACCCCTCGACTCGCGGAGCCTGCCGTGAGCGTAGTCGAATGGGCTCGCTCGGGGTGACAATACTTGCCTTAGCTTCTAGCCCTTCTATTGGCTCTCCAGTAGACCACGCCACCAAGTAGAACGAATGCCAGCGCTCCCCCGACCACCTTCCCTTCGAAGAGCAATGGATTCGCATCATCCGCCGGCGGCACCATCGCGACGCTCATCGCGAAAAGCGTCACCACCAATCCGCTCACCCCGACGAGCATCGCGGTCGCGGGCCCGCCCGGCACTGTCACCGTGTCCGCTGGAGCTTTCGTGCGACGATGCAGGATGAAAGAGATGAACAGGTAGACGTACGGGATGAAATAGATCAGTAGCTGCGTGTCGAGAATGATCAGGTACGCCTTCTCGACTGTTGTCCCCTTGCCCAACAGGCTCACGAGGAGGAATACGGTCGCGAGCGATGCCTGGACAAGGATTGCCACGTACGGTGTCTTCCATTTGGGATGCACACGCCCGAACGCCGGCGGGAAATACTTGTCGAGTCCAATCGCAAACGCCACCCGCGCCGGCCCGCTCAGCCATGCGCCGACACCGCCAATGTTGCCCACCGTGTACGCCGCGGCGCAGAGCGCGGGGAGCCACCAGAGCGACGGACTGATCGACTTTGCGCCGGCACTCGTCGCCTGGAGAAAACCCGACACGATGTTGATCTCGCCCGTCGGCACGAGCCGCAACAGCGCGCCGGTGCCGAGTATGTACACGAGCGCAATGAGCGGCGCGGAAATCAGGATGGCACGCGGAAGCGTCTTGCGTGGCTCGCGCACTTCGCCTCCCATCGCACTCGAGAGTTCGAGTCCCGCAAAGGCAAACGCGATCGACGCCCAGAGATTGAGTCCCGACAGATGCCCAAGGTCGGGGATGATGTTCTGGCTGGTGATCGGATTTGCCGACGGGTGACCACTGAGCATCGACACACCGCCCAGCACGATCAGCACGACACCGGGCAAGGACGTTCCGATTCCGCCCGCGTTCTGAAGCCACTTGCCTGTTCCCACTCCGACGATATTGAGCAGGACCGCGAGCCAGAGACAGACGAGTGTCGCCGTGAGAACGTACGTCCAGTCGCTCGCGAGCGAACTCTCGCCTTTGCCGATGACGAACGTCGCGATGACGGCCGTCGAGATGAGCAGGTTCGGATAGTACAGGACGTTGTTGATCCAGTAGCACCAGCCGCAGAGATAGCCGTGCTTCTCACCGAGCGCGCGCTTCGTCCATTGGTAAATGCCCCCTTCCTCCGGGAACCGCGACGCGAGCTCCGTGACGACCAACCCCTGCGGAACGAAGAACAGAAGGCCCGCGAGCACCCAGAGCGCCAGCGCGCTGGGTCCCGCCTTTGCGGCCGTCGCGAGCCATCGAAGGCCGACGACCGCGACGATGTTGAACAGGACCAGATCGCGAAGACCCAGCGCGCGATGCAGCGTTCCGCTTTCGGAGGTTTGACTCATAGCCGCAATAGATACGACGCTTTCACGAAGAGCGCATCATCCGTGCGGTTGTATCCCTCGAAACCCAGGCTCGACGGGAACTCGAAGCGGTCCGGCGGCGTGCGGGAATCGCGATACCCAGCGCCGTATCCGAGGAACACGACGGTTCCCGGATTTGGCTGGTACGCAAAGAGGAAATCCCCGCGAAAGGTCGTAGACGTCGCGGCGGTCGTGAGACTGCCGTTCACCAACAAGGGCCGGCCCGTCCGCCCTTCATCGCGCAGAGCGTCACGATAGAAGGAGCCATACTCGCCCACGAGTCGCACGAACAGCGGCCGCGCGAGCTGATACTCGAGCTTGAGCCTGGGAATCCGGTTGTTCGCGACGATGCTTCCGTCCGACGGCCTGTTGTAGCTCTGAAGATTGTACGTCGCGTTCAGGCGCAGTTTGTCCGTCGGGCGGTACGTCAACCCATACGTCGCGATGACGATCCGCGACGACGCCCATTCATAGAAATTTTCGTCGCGCCCCCATAAGTAGAACGCGCTGGCGGACAGCGCGCCGCCCTGTGGCGTATTCAGCGAAATGTACTGCTCACTGTTCGGTAGCCTCGGCGTTCCCACAAATGGCGCCGCGACTCCGGACGGACTCTGCACGCGATAGTTGGAATAGAGACCAGGATCGAAACCGTAGCTCTCGACAAAGTATCCCACGCCGGCGTTCCAGCCCCCACGCAACGTCGAGTTCACACTCAGGTGGAGCTTCTTCTCAATGGCGTCGTCCTGATGCACGAAACTCTGATAACGCCATACGCTGTAGTACGCGGGATTGAACGTGAGCGCCTCGATGAGACTTCCCGGCGCGCCGTAGTGCGTGAACCGCTGATCGAGTCCGCCATTCACCACGCCGGTCCGGTTGATGAAGCCGCTCTGCGCAATGAAGTCTTCGTGCACGCCATCGAGCGCGTACGAGAAGGCGAAATGCTTCCCGTTGCGATTGAGTCCCGCGTGCCAGAGCGGCGCGTTCAGCGTGGATGACGCCTGTTTGGTGTAACTCTGCGCGTACTGTCCCTGGAAGCTGTACACACTCCCGAACAGATAGCTGCCGTCGACGTCCGCGACGCGATTGTAGTTGGCTCCATCGACGCGGTCCGTGTATGCGACGCCAAGCTTCGACGACGCACCGACGTCGCGCTGCACGCGGAGCAGGTTGAACACCGGATGATTGGTGGACGTCAGTGATCCTGCGGCATCATCCACGGCACTGAGGAATGCAATGCTTGTCCCCGACAGCTTGCCCGACAGCTTCGCCGCGCCAACCGGCTTCACAATGCGCCGAGTGTAGATGAGGGAATGCGGTGTCGCGAACTGTTCCGCGCCATCGAGGAAGAACGGGCGCTTCTCAGCGAAATACAGCGCCTGCCTGGGGTCGAAGAGCAATTGCCCGGCGTCCGATTCGATCTGCGAGAAGTCCGGCTTGACGGTGCCGTTCAAGGTGAGATTGTTCGTGATCCCCCAGCGTGCGTTGCCGCCCAGCTGCGGGCGCTGCCGGTCGTAGCGCCAGCCGCCGAGTGCGTCCGCCTGTGGCGGCCCTCCGGCGGTGCGCTGTGTCACCTCGGGATTCACGTCGACCACGAGCCCGCGATGCAGCTCGGTGAGCCCCTCCAGCACTCCGGACTGCGCGAGGAATGAAAGCCCGGCGCGGCGCGCGGGAGTCCAGCTGTCCTCGTGCCCGGAGTGCTGCACCTGCCGAACGACGTTGAGCCCCCACGACTGCACATCCGAGGACTGGTATTTGAGGCTCTTGAAGGGAATTCGCACTTCCACGACGTAGCCGTCGCTCGTGACGCGGCCCTTCGACTGAAAGACGAAGTCCGGGCTCAGGTCCGCTGGATCGCGCGCCAGGGCAGCGCCACCGAATCCGTTGGTGCGTGTCACGTTCGACTCGACGATCGTCCCATCGCCCTGCACACCGAATGGATTGACGGCGAACACAGTGGCTTGCCGGCCGTCGTTGAAGGTGCCGAGAAGGATCTGCACGTTGTCGTCGCTGCCGATCTTGTCGCGGTCAGCGAGCGTCGCCCTCGGCAGCCCGTGACGCTCGAACGCGCGGATGCCGAAGTGGATCGCCGTCGGCGAATACCAGACGAGGACCTCGGTGGAGTCGTCGGAGGGCGTCCCGTCGTTGGGGGCGAACTGACTGAATCCCGTCAGTAGTGCCGCGTTCGCCCATTGCGCCTCGTCGAGTTGGCCGTCGACGCTGGTGCCGTCGTCGAGTCGCGGTGGGCGGACCTTGAGCTGGTTGGCGCGTCCGCTGTAGATGCTTTGCGCCGCGGTGGTCGGCGGCGGTTTCGGGACGCCGCCTGCGCGTGAGCCGACGAGCAGCGCGGCGGTGGTGAGAAGGTATGCAATCATGGTGGGAGTCGGGGGGCGGTCGAATGATCGGGGTACAATATTGTATACACTACTGCGACGCTAGCCCCCGCTCGGCCTTTGACGTCCCCCTGACGAGAAAAGTGCGGCCCTGGCACTCCGCCAGAACCGCACTTGTCAGAAAACTGTGTGGCGTGCGACGGAGCCTATTTCTTCGTGACGACGAAGTCCGAGATCGCGAGGTCAAGGTTGTGATTGACGCGGAAACCAACCAGGCCGTCCGTGTTGCCGACGTTGGCCGCCGGGAGCGCCAACACCTGGACGCCGTTCACCTTGAGTCGAAGCGAGTCGGGCTTCGACGCGTCGACCGTCAATGTGTTCACCGCGACGCCATTCGCATCCTGCTTCTTGATCGCGGCATTCGGAGTCCACGCCTGGATCTTGTGCACCTCGGCGCCCGCCCGATGGTTCATCAGAAACTGGCCATCGCCACGAACGAGGAAGTAGAAGTAACTCTGGTCAGCCGCATCGAGCTTGCTGCCGGTGAATACGAGACCATACGCCTCCGGATGCGTGGGGGCCTTCGTCTGCTTCATCGTCACCGATGCGGTGAACGGCCCCGCAACCTTTCCGGTGTTGCTCCAGTAGATCGCCGCCGGTCCTGTCGTCGCGTGAAAGCCCTTGCCTTCGACGACAAACTTCGTGTCACTCACCTTCGTACTTGCGTCGTCGGTGCGGCCCATCCAGCCACCCGGAAGTGCGCCGCCCGCAACCTTCACATCGTGATCCTCGTGCTTCGCCTGTGCTGCAGCTGGGGCTGCTGCCACGAGGACGAGTGACATCGCTCTGATCGTACGTCCGAACATGGGGGATCTCCTGGTGGGATTCTGTTTAGTTCCGGTCTTGAACTGCCTATTCAAGTTTGTCACCCCGAGCGAGCGCAGCGAGTCGAGGGGTCTGCGCCTCGCACACAGGCGGCAGGTGCAGATCCCTCGACTTCGCTCGGGATGACATCGAGCTGCGCGAGCGCATCTGGCGTATCGACATCCACGGGCATGGTCGTACCGATAGTAATAGTCGCGACCCGGGTACCAAGTTCCTCCAGTATTGCTCGCGCCCCGACATCCCCCCGCAATTCCATCAACGCCGGAAAACACTGTCGCGCGAACAACACCGGATGCCCCCGTCCGTCAGTGTACGTCGGCACAACGGCTGGTGGATCACCGGCGCGCCAGCGCTCGCAGAGCGCTCGCGTCACGTTCGGATCCGCCAGGGGTTGGTCTGCGAGCGCGATGACGACGGCGTCGCAGTCCGCCGGCAACGCTGCGATCCCTGCGCGAATGGAGCTCGCCATCCCTTCGTCACGGCCGAGGTTGACGACGAAGGACACATCGAGTCGCGAGAGCGCCTGGATCACCGCATCGGCGCCGGGAGGAATCACGACGTAGATGGCATCGAGCGGCGACAGCACGCCGATGCTCTGCCGAATCACCGCCTTGCCGCCGATCTTCGCGCAGAGCTTGTTGCTGCCGAAGCGACTGCTTTTCCCCGCCGCGAGCAGCAGGCCGGCGATCACTCGTCGAAATCCAGCTGGTCGAGCTTTTCGCGCCAAAGACGCCGCAACTGATGGGCGCCTTCCGCGTTCGGTTCGATCAACGACCGCCGCCAATACCACCGGTCTGCCTCTTCCGCCTTCGCGCCATGGCCGAGGAAGTGTGCGTGCGCGTCCGCAACGAGCACGTTCGGTGTTCCCTCCCCGAGCCGGGTGATATACGCGTTCATGCGCGAAAGGACGCCCAGCGGCAACTCACCAGCCTCCTCGAGAACGCCTGGAATTCGCGCCGTTCCGTCAGATGGATCGTAGATCGTCGTCAGCACGATCGTCGAGCGGGGACACGCGCGCCGAATGGCATCCACCAGAAACTCGTACGCATCCTCGACATCCCGCGCGATGGACTCCAGCAGGGACGCACGAGGGCGGTTCGCGAACGCGCTCAACAGATCGTTGCCGCCGATGGTGAGCGTAACGAGCGTCTCCTCGTCCGTCTCCTCGACCTGCGCGAGCTGCTCGCCGAAGACGTCCCCGATGGTCGCGCCATCGGCGGCAAGGTTCTGAAACGCGATTCCCGGATAGCGTGACGCGAGATCGTCGCCTTGATCCTCGGACCATCGCGCATCGTCGTTCTGGTACAACAGCGCTGCGGCGCCGAGTGGCGCCACGCTGCCTGCGGTCACGTCCCGCTCGAGCGCGACCGCGACGTCCGTCTCCCCAGCATCGAGCGCGGGATACAGATCGATCGACATCGAGTCGCCGAGCGCGATGTACCGCGTGAAAAACGGCACCGTCAGACCGCTTCGGGCACCAGACCGCGCGTGGCCAGCACGCGCGCAACTGTTTCGCCGATCTTGTTGTTTGGTGTACTCGCTCCGGCGGTGATCCCGATGCGCACCGGCCCCGCCGCGGCCATCCAGCCCGTCAGCGTCTCCTCGGCGTGATGCACCCCAGCGACACGAAAGTGAACCGACTTCGCCTCGGGGTCGATGCCATCCGCGTCCTCGATGTGATAGGTCGGAACGCGCTCGGCGCAGAGGGCCGCGAGGGAGATCGTGTTGCTGGAATTGAATCCGCCGATCACGATCATCGCGTCGAGTGGCTCCTCGAGCAGGTCCATGACCGCGTCCTGCCGCTCCTGCGTCGCACTACAGATGGTGTCGAAGGTCCGGAAGTCGGTCACTCGCGCCTCCGGTCCACGCGCACGCGCAATGGCCTGGCCCACGTGTTCACCGATGGCGAGGGACTCCTTCGCGAGCATCGTCGTCTGGTTGGCGACGCCGATGCGCGTCAAGTGCAGGTCCGGATCGAATCCAGGCGAGACACCCTTCGCGAAATGGGTGAGAAACGCATCCCGATTCCACCGGCCTTCGATATAGTCGCAGACAAGCTGCGCCTCACTCATCTCGCGAACGACGAGATAGTGGCCGTTGGGATGCTTCATCACCTGAGACGCGGTGGCTCGGGTCTCCTCGTGATAGTGCTTGCCGTGGATCAGCGCCGTGTAGCCGTCGCGTGCATACGCCTCCACGCGCTTCCACACATTGAGGACAGAACCGCAGGTCGTGTCCACGAGCACACAACCAATGGCTCGAAGCGCCTCGAAGGCCGCGATGGTGACGCCGAACGCGGGAAGGATGACGACATCCTCTGGACGGATCGAACCAAAGTCGAATGTCCCGTCCGGTCCGGGCTCGAGAATCTCGATCCCCATGCCGCGCAGCTTGGCGTTCACATGCGGGTTGTGGATGATCTCCCCGATCAGCAGCAGTCGCCGATCCGGGAACTTCCGCCGAGACTGATAAGCGTACTCGACCGCCCGCTCGACTCCGTAGCAGAAACCAAACTCCTTGGCCAGCCGAACGGTGACATCATCGACCGTCAGGGTGTAGTCGTGTTCCCGCAGGGCATCGACGAGGCGGCCGTTGTAGTCGGATGACAGGTCGCCCTGGACATCGGCCTTGAGTCCGAAGCCCTTTCGGAAGTAGGTGGCGGCTGGATCGCTGGTGGACATTTGTGAAATCTAAATGAAGATGCGCCTACCCCGCTGGCGCGCCTTCCCGAAATCCCTCAACCTTCTGCCCATGAGCCAGACTTCCGACACGGACTTCATCGCGCTTCAGACGGCACTCGCCGGCGAGTACTCGCTCGATCGCGAGTTGGGCCGCGGGGGCATGGGCATCGTGTACCTGGCGCGGGAAGTTCGGCTCGCGCGGCCGGTCGCCATCAAGGTACTGCCTCCAGCTTTCGCGGCGCGCCGTGAGCTGCGCGACGCATTCCTCCGAGAATCGCAGTTGGTCGCCGGATTGAACCACCCGAATATCGTCCCCGTCTACGCGGCCGGTGAAGCGGGTGGATTCGTCTACATCGTCATGGCGTATGTGGAGGGGATCACGCTCGGCGAGCGGATCCGTACGCGCGGCCCCCTGCTCCCCGGTCAGGCCGCCCGCGTGCTGCGTGAGGTCGCGTGGGCGCTTGCCTATGCGCACGGTGCGCGCATCGTGCACCGCGACGTCTCCGCGGAGAACATCATGCTCGAACGCGCCGGTGAGCGGGCGATCGTGATGGACTTCGGCATCGCGAGCGCCATGCAGAGTAGCGCCGTGAACGCCGATGGTCTGGTCATGGGCAACGCGCACTATGTGAGCCCGGAGCAGGCCACTGGTGAGCCGGTCGATGCGCGCAGTGACCTCTATTCGCTGGGCGTCGCGGGGTTCTATGCGCTCACCGGGCGCCTGCCATTCGATGGAGAAACCAGTGCGGACGTTGTTGCGCAGCATCTGACGACGCCGGCGCCGTCGATCACGAGCATCGCCGGCTCCGTGCCGCCACGACTCGCGGCAGCGGTCGAACGGTGCCTGCACAAGGAGCCGATTCGGCGCTACCGAAACGCCGAGAGCTTCGCTGAGGCGATCGACCTCGCCTTCGAGCACGCGAAGGAGATTCCAGCACCGTTGCGCTCGTGGATCAACCAAGGGGAGCGCGAACTTCCGGCTCGTCTGGCAATGATGGGCGTAGGGACGATGACGGGTATCACGTTCGCAGTCGGCTTTGGAAAGCCGCTCCTGTTTCTCCTTCCATTCTGCGCCTTGGGCGGCCTCAGCCTGGTCCCGTACGTTTTTCGTCTGCGGCGCGTGCTGAGCGACGGGTACCACGTCAGCGATCTTCATGCAGCGCTGCGAGAGCATCAACTCGCGCGCAGCGAGGAGATCGAGTACGAACGACGGCAGGGGTCACCGCGCGTGCGGAGGGCGCTGCGCATTCTCCTCGGTGTTTCCGGTGCGGGCACTGCGCTGGGAGCGGCCATGCTGCTTCAGTATTATCGGACGTGGTTTGGCCATGACGGAGCTGCGATGAACGCCATGTTCGAGATGCAGATCCAGGCATTCCTGACGTCATTCGTTTCCCTTGTCGGCCTCACCATTTCCGGCGTGCCCCTGCTTGGCGAATTCGTTCGCCATCGCCTGTCCGCGCGTTTGGCTGCCGAGAGTATTTCGCTGTGGAAAGGAAAATGGGGTGCTCGCATCGCGAGGCTCGCTAGCATCGGTCTTAAGCCGGCAGAACGACCGGCGCTCGGCATGCCAGTGCTCACGGAAATCGCACTCGGCCGAGCAACAGACCATCTCTTTCACGCGCTTCCCAAGGCATCGCGGAAACAGCTGTCCGGGCTGCCCGACGCAGTTCGCCGCCTCGAACAAGATGCGAGCAAACTACGCGAAAGCATCGTCGCCTTTGACGACCAGCTCGCCGCGTTCGACCGCGGTGGCGATTCGATCGTCGACGCATCACGCGAAGCAATGGCGGACGAACTGCGACGCGCGCGCGCACTCACGGCGCAGCGTCTCGCGTCCACAGTGTCCGCGCTGGAAGGCATTCGCCTCGACCTCCTGCGCCTCCAGATGGGCAGCGTGGGAATCGAGTCGGTGACCGCGTCACTGGAGGCAGCCCAACGCATGGGGGTCGAAATCGCGCTCGCCGCGGATGCACAGAGTGAAGTCGAACGCATTTTGCGCGAGGGTGCGATGCCCGATCGGCGCGCATTGGACGCACCGTACTCGCCCGAATCCGAACACGAAGACGACGACGCCGACACACCGATCGAGGGCGTCCCAGCTACGAGAGGTTGATGTGTCGCACATCCCGGACGAAAATTTCATCGCACTGCAGGCGGCCCTCGCCGGCGAGTATTCGCTCGACCGGGAGCTTGGCCGTGGCGGCATGGGCATCGTGTACCTCGCGCGCGAAGTCCGTCTCGCTCGCCACGTCGCGATCAAGGTGCTCCCGCCCGCGTTGGCGGAACGCCGCGATGTGCGCGAGGCATTCCTGCGCGAGTCGCGCACCGTGGCGGGACTGAATCATCCCAACATCGTTCCCGTGCACGCCGCGGGTGAACGCGGTGGCTTCGTCTACATCGTGATGGCGTACGTCGAAGGTACGACGCTCGGGGAACGCATCCGGACACGCGGTCCCTTGCTGCCGGGCCAGGCAGCTCGCGTGTTGCGCGAGGTGGCATGGGCGCTCGCCTACGCGCACGCGGCCGGTATCGTCCATCGCGACGTCTCGGCGGAGAACATCCTCCTCGAGCGCGGCTCCGACCGCGCAATCGTGATGGATTTCGGCATTGCGAGCGCCATGTGGAGTGCGGCGGTCGATGACGAGGGGCGCGTGATGGGCAACGCGCACTACGTCAGTCCGGAGCAGGCGGTCGGCGAACCAGTCGATGCGCGCAGTGATCTCTACTCGCTTGGCGTCTGCGGATTCTATGCGCTGACCGGCCGCTTGCCGTTCGATGGAAAGACCCCCGCGGACGTGGTGCACCAGCATCTCGTGCGGACGCCGCCGGCCATTTCGACGATTGCGCGTGCGGTACCGCCGCGGCTCGGGCAGGCCGTGGATCGCTGCCTCGCCAAGGAACCGCTGCGCCGCTATCGCACCGCCGAGAGTTTCGCCGAGGCGATCGACCTCGCTTTCGAGCACGCAAAGGACATTCCGGCGGCGCTTCGCGTATGGATCGGCCGCGGTGAGCAGGAGATGCCGCCGAGACTCGTCATGATTGGCCTGAGCGCGTTCGCTGGTCTCGCGCTGGTGGCAGCGACGTCCAATCCATTCAGCTTCCTGGTTCCAGTTGGCATCACAACGGTCGTGACATTGCTGCCGGCATTGACGCGACTGCGCCGGGTTCTCGCCGACGGCTACATCGTCGAAGATCTCCAGACGGCCCTGCGTGAGCATGCGCTCAGCAAGAGTGAGGAGATTGCGTACGAGCGGTCACAGGTTTCGCCGGGAGCGGAAAAGGCGGTGAAGTTCGCCTTCGGTACGTCGGTCGTGTCGGGCATGTACTGCGCGCAGCAAGTAGCACACATCGCCGGCGGTTGGCCGACGCGCTGGGAGAGCCCCTATTTCGCCGGCATGCTCGTCTCGCTCGGGATGTTGGGCCTCACGAGCGCGATGCTGATCGGAGGAATCGTGCGGCTCAAATGGGCCGCGAAGATGTCGTCGGCAGCGCCGGCATTCTGGGGCAGCAAATGGGGGGCGCGGATTGCGCGCGTCGCCGGATTCGGCCTTCGAACGGCAGATCGGCCCGCCTTCGGAAAACCGCTGCTCACGGAGGTAGCGCTCGGGCGAGCGACCGATCATCTCTTTCAATCACTGTCGAAGGCGTCGCGCAAAGAGCTGGCTGCACTGCCGGAGACGGTCCGCGGCCTGGAGCGAGAAGCGTCCAAGCTGCGCGCGAGTATCGAAGGGTTCGACAACCAGATCGCGATGTTCGAGCAGGGCGATACCCGGCGAGCGAACGAGCTGTCCACGGACATCGAACGGGAACTGCGCGCGGCGCGTGAGGCGACTGCGTCGAAGCTCGGCGCAACGGTCGCGGCACTCGAGAATATTCGGCTGGAGCTCCTCCGCCTTCAGCTGGGGAGTGCAGGGATCGAATCCGTGACAGCGACCCTCGAGGCGGCGCAGCGGATTGGTGAGTTGATCGTGCAGTCGGTGGAAGCCAACGAAGAGGTCGAGCGCATGCTGCGTGGGGGTCAGACCCCCGATCGCCGGGCGCTCGACGCGCCGTATGAGGATGTCGCGGAGGATGACGACGCCGACACGCCAGTCGGAGGCGTGCCCGCAACCAGTGGCTGAGCTCACTCCCCTTCTTCAGCCGCCCCCGTTGCTGAAAGGCGACACGATTGGCGTCGTAGCGTCATCGTACTCTCCACGCCCGCGCTGGCTCGCGCGCGGCGTGCGGGCGCTGGAACGTGCCGGCTACTCCGTCTTGCTCGATCCCGAGCTGTCCATCAACCGACGCTACCAGCGCGCAGAGGACGAACGGCGCGCCGCCAATTTCACGACCATGTGGTGCGACCCACGGGTGAAGGCGCTCATCGGCGGCACGGGCGGGTACGGAGCGGTGCGGATGCTTCCGTATCTCGATCCGGCAGTCTTCCGCAGCCATCCCAAGGCCTTCGTCGGATATTCGGACATCACGGTGCTGCACCTCTGGCTCATGCGACTGGCCGGGTTGCGCGCCTTTCACGGCCCCACGGTGGATGACCTCATTCCGAGCGCGAGAGATGTCACCACGGCGTCGTTGCTCACCGCGCTCACCACGCCGCGGCCGACGACGAGAATTGGGCGCGATACGGCACGCACGGTGAAGCAGGGGCGAGCGGTCGGCCGCCTCGTCGGCGGGAACCTGGCGCTCGTGCAGCAGACCATCGGCACGCCATACGAAATCGACACCACGGACGCTATCCTCTTCCTCGAGGAGGTGCGCGACCCGATGTCGTTCGTCGACGAGCGGCTGGTTCAGCTTCGTGCGACGGGCCTTCTGGGCAAGGTGCGGGGTATCGTCTTCGGCCACCTCTCCCTCGACCGGTCCGAAGAGGACGACTTCGAGGATTTCGTCCTCGACTTGGTCTCCGATCTTGGGGTTCCTGTGATCATGGACTTTCCGGCAGGCCACGACAATCCTAACTTGACCGTGCCACTCGGCACCGAAGTCGAGCTCGTTGCCGAGGAAGCAACAGGGTGGCTGGTCTACCGCGAAGATGCGCTTTTGTCGCCACCCTCACCAACCGTTCCAATTCCGTGAGCTCTTCAGAGCATTACGATTTGGTCGTCATCGGCTCCGGACCGGCCGGCGAAAAGGGCGCCGCGCAGGCCGCCTATTTCGGCAAGCGCGTGTGTCTCATCGAACGCGCGCCCAAACCGGGCGGGGCCGCCGTCAATACGGGGACGATCCCGAGTAAGACGCTGCGCGAAACTGCGCTGTATTTCTCCGGCCTGCGGCAGCGCGGTCTGTACGGCGTCGATCTCAGCGTCAAGCAGAACATCACCATTGGCGACTTCATGCACCGCGAGCGCGCGGTCATCGAATCCGCCTGGGCGATCATTGCCGAGAACATCGAACGCCATCGAATCACGACGGTCCAGGGCGCGGCGCGCTTCGTCGATCCGCGCACCGTCGAAGTCACGCGCTATGGCCTCGAACCTCGACGCATTTCCGGCGACGTCATCCTCATCGCTACCGGCTCGTCGCCAATGGCGCCCGTCGGTTATGCGATCGACGACGAGGTCATCGTCGACAGTGACTCGCTGCTCACGCTCGAGCGCATTCCACCATCGATGGTGGTGGTTGGTGGCGGCGTCATCGGCTGTGAATACGCCTGCATATTTGCCGCCCTCGGGGTTCGCGTCGCGGTGATCAACTCGCGTGGGCGATTGCTTGCGCACCTCGACAAGGACGTGAGCGATGCGCTACGGCAGTCGATGACCGCCAAGCTCGGCGTCAGCATTCACGCGAATTGTGAAGTCACCGACGTCACCGTGGAGAATGGCCGCGCGCACGTGCTCCTGTCGGACGGAGTAGCGCTCCAGAGCGATGCCGTGCTCGTGAGCACGGGACGCATTGGCAACTCCGCGCCGCTCGGGGTTTCCCAGATGGGCGTGAAGCTGAACGATCGTGGCTTCATCCAGGTCGATTCGCAGTATCGCACGGCCGTACCGCACATCTACGCGGCCGGTGATGTCATCGGGTTCCCCGCGCTCGCGTCGGCCTCGATGGAACAGGCGCGTGTCGCCATCTGCAATGCCTTCGACCTGAAGTACAAGCGAGCGGTATCGGATACGCTGCCGTACGGCGTCTGGACGATTCCCGAGATCGCCACCGTTGGCGAAAGCGAGATCAGCCTGCATTCGAAGGACATTCCCTACGAAATCGGCTGCTCGAGCTTTCGGTTGAATCCGCGTGGGCAGATTATCGGGGATACCGACGGATTCGTGAAGATCATCTTCAACCCCGAAGACCAGCGCATCCTCGGCGTCACCATCGTTGGCGAGACGGCCTGCGAACTCATTCACGTCGGCATGACGGTCATCGCGCTGCGCGGAACACTCGACTTCTTCATCCAGGCGGCGTTCAACTATCCGTCGCTCGCCGACGCGTACAAGTACGCCGCGTACGATGGACTCCAGCGCATGCAGAAGCGGCTCGCTCGAATGCCCGGTCTACCGTCGGTACAGCGAGAGGTCGTTCGCGACTAGGTCGAGCGTTACCGTGCGCTAGCCCGGATTTCTCACAATAGGTATTGAAAAGCGGCTGCCCAGAGTGGTATAAGGCG
>JAZJZK010000065.1:0-31286 GCA_040389905.1 Gemmatimonadota bacterium
ATTGGCTACCCGCCGATCGGCGCGAGCTGCGTCTCCATCAGCGCGGTCATGGGCACGCCGATTCCGCCCGTTGCCGTCGACGGCAGCGGTGGATCGGGCGCCGGCTACACATTCTCCGCGACAGGGCTGCCCGCCGGCTTGAGCATGAACAGCAGCGGTCAGATCTCCGGCACCCCGACCGTCTTTGGCACCTTCGCATACACCGTCACCGTCACCGACGGCGCGGGCAACACCATGACGCTCAATTGCTCAGTCACGGTTGCCACGCCACCGATCGCCTCCTCGTGCGTCGCAATCAGCGCGGTCAGTGGAACGGCCATCACGCCAGTAACGCTCACGGCGACGGGCGGCTCCGGCACCGGCTACACCTTCTCGGCAACCGGTCTGCCGGCTGGCCTGACAATGGCGGCGAATGGCACGATCTCCGGCACGCCGACAGTCGGTGGCACCTTCAATTACACCTATACCATCACCGACAGCGCCGGCAATACCAAGACGCTGAACTGTTCGGTCACGGTTACGTACCCGCCCATCACTGCGACTTGCCTGACCATCAGCGCGATCCAGGACAAGGCCATTGCGCCCGCAACGTTGGTAGCGACGAGTGGCAGCGGCGCCGGCTACACGTACTCAGCGAGCGGCCTGCCCGCCGGCCTCACAATGGCGGCCAACGGAACCATTTCGGGCACACCGACGGTCAGCGGTATGTTCAGCTACACCGTCACGATTACGGACAATGCCGGCAACTCGAAGACCGTGAATTGCACGATCGTCGTGACGCCGAAGCCGAACTGTGATTGCGCGACGATCACGGCGGAACAGGGTGTCGCGATCACGCCTGTGACCATCGTTGGGACGGGTGGCGCTGGTGCGCCGTACACGTTCACGGCGAGTGGTCTCCCCGCGGGTCTCAGCATCTCGACAAGCGGCACGATCTCGGGCACGCCTTCGGTCAGCGGTACCTTCACCTACACCATCACCGTCACGGACAAGAACGGGAACAAGACCACGATCAATTGCCAGATTGTCGTGAGCCCACCGCCGTCCTGCAACTGTGAAACGATCGACGCAACGAGGGGTGTCGCCATCACGCCGGTCCAGGTCGACGGCATCGGTGGCGGACATGGCGGACCGTACACCTTCACGGCGACGGGCCTGCCCGCCGGCTTGACGATCTCGACGAGCGGAGTGATTTCCGGAACACCAACGGTGAGTGGCAGCTTCGCCTACACCATCACCGTCACCGACAAATACGGGCACAAGTCCACGATCAACTGCAGCGTCATCGTGAAGGTGCCGTCCACTCCTCCGACGACGAGCTGCGTGTCGATCAGTGCGGTGGTTGGCAATGCCATTACGCCGGTAACGATGGTTGGCGCGAGCGGCGCCGGCGCTCCGTACACCTTCACGGCGACTGGACTGCCCACGGGATTGACCATCTCCAGCACCGGTACGATCACCGGCACACCGATGGTCAGCGGCACGTTCAACTACACCGTCACGGTGAAGGACAAGAACGGAGTGGCAGGAACGCTCAAATGCTCGATCACCGTCAACGCGGCACCGACGGCGGCATGCGCAGCGCTCAGCCCGAAGAAGGGAGTCGCAATCACGCCCGTAACGCTCGTGGCATCTGGCGGCGGCGGCGCACCGTACACCTTCTCCGCGACGGGACTGCCGACCGGACTCACGATCTCCTCGATGGGGACGATCTCTGGAACGTCCACAGTCTCGGGAAGCTTCAACTACACGGTCACGATCACCGACAAGAACGGAAAGAAGGGCACCATCAATTGCTCGGTCATCGTCGTCGTCAGCACGTCAGACACGGTGGCGCCGACCTGCTCCGTGTTCGCCAACGCGAGCCCCGCGTACATGACGTATCAGGACGGTGGCAGCGGCATCGTGCGGCTCGACGTGATCACGAACCTGAACTCGAACTACAAGATCGGCATCTCGCCCGCCCCGAGCGGCACGACGTACTCGAACGGCTCGAACAACAGCGCGATTCCGACGAACGGCTGGGTCAAATTCGCGACCGGACAGACGGGCACCATCAAGGTGACCGCGACTCGCATCAACACGCGTGTCTCGGCGCAGCTGACGGTCAAGGCGACGGACGGCAACGGCAACACCGTCACCTGTGATCCGATCGAGACCACCGTCATGAAGATGAAGAACGATGACGGCGATCAGGTCTTCGAGAACGTGCCTTGGGAAGAGCACTTCGTCACCATCGAGAACGGCGGGCTCCGCGCAATCGATATCGACGTCAACGGCACGGTGTTCAAGGTGAAGCGCCTGGACGATGATGAGAAGCGTGTCGTCGACATCAGCTCCGCCATGAAGAAGAACGGCAAGAATACGATCACGCTGTCGCCGAAGGGCAAGAAAGGCGAGACGGCGGACATCACGATCGGGCCGGACCCGGATAACTAGCCGCACAGTAGGCGCGACCGAAAAAAGAGAGGGCGCCTGAAAAGGCGCCCTCTCTTTTTCATCCGAGCCTTGACAAGTCAGGGAGATTCTGGATCGACGGCCGCCGAGTCTGGACGCGCCTTGAGCATCTCTTGCATTCGCTTCTTGAGATTCTCCTGCAGGCCCAGGAACTTCGACCGCTGGATCGGCGTCATGAAGGTGGCGAACTCCTTTTGTTCGTCAGCCTGAACCTCGGCGCGCTGACGCTGGAGCAGCATGAGCTGATCGATGGCAGCGGCAATCGTCGCCTGATTCGCCGCCGAATCCAACAGCGTTTCCCGGCGCAGCGCGACGCGCTGTGCCTTTTCCTGCTGGCCGAGGAGACGCCGGCGCTGGTCGAAGCGCTGGCTCGTGGCCTCGAGTTTCATCATCTGCTCATCTGTGAAGCCGATCCGCTGCTTCGCCACTCGCCAAAAACCCCGACGAATCTGCTGCTCGAGCTGTTGGCGTCGGGCAACCGGGACGTCGGGAGGAAGCTGCGGCGGAAGCCGCCGAGCTGGTCGCACCTGGCCCGGACGCACCTGAACCGGACGATTCGCCCGCCCACCTTGGGCCTCGACGGAGGCACTCAGGAGCGGTGCCGCGAGAACGGTGAAAAAGAGGATCCGTCGAATCATGGCCGCTTCGGTCCCATTGGCGAAACATAAACGTGCTCGACGTCAGCAGACGGCAGCGCGTCCAGGTTCTCGATGTCCTTCAACAGCGATGTCAGTTCGCGATCACTCAGGTCGTTCAATGCCCCCCCACCCATTGCGAGCTCGCGGCCGACCTTCTGCGGAGCATCGGCAGGCGTGCGCGTTGGGACAGTTGCCTCCGATGCGGCAACAGAAACGGGGTGACGGCTTGCCTTCGGCTGAGGAACCGGCGACGCCGGCTCGGGCACGACAACAGGTGCCGCTCCAGTCTGCGGAGCCACGGCGGACTGCGGTGCCGAGGCTACGACGCGTAGCGAATCAACTGCTGCCGGCTCGCGCTGAAGGAGCGCCAGCGAGGAACTTCCAGCAACGATGACGGTGATTGCCGCCGCAGTCCGCCAACCGACCCACGACCGACGCACCGGTGCGCGATACGCCGGCACAGCCGCCACAATCGCCGCCAGGTCGACTGCAGGAGTTCGCCCGAGCGTCGCGCGAAGGTCGCCCAGGAGCGCGAGTTCAGCGCGGCAGTCCGCACAGGTCACCAGATGCGCTTCAACCGCGGCACGCGTCTCGTCATCGAGCCGCTCGTGCAGCAGGTCAGGAAGCAGGTCGCGAACATCGCCGTTCGGACAGTCATTCATCGAGAAACTCCTTGATGGCGCGCATCGCGTTGTGATAGTGCACGCGTGCGGCGCCCTCTGTCGTGCCGGCCGCGTCGGCAATTTCCTTGTACGACATTCCCTCCGCGACTCGCAACGTGAACACCTCACGCTGCATCTTCGAAAGTCGACCCATTGCCGCGCTCATGCGTAGTCTTGTCTCTTCCGCCACGACGGAGTCGAGCGCGTCGTACTCCGTAATGGCGTCGTTCTCCTGCACCTCGACCTGCTCACCTCGCCGTCGTTCCGACCGGCGCTTGTCAAGCAACAACCGCCGAGCGATTGTGAACAACCACGTGCGAAGGGTACTCTCACCGCGAAAGCTGTCGAGTGACGCAAATGCCCTGACGAACGTGTCCTGCACGATCTCCTGCACGTCGCCCCGTGCTCCCAAACTGGCGGAAAACCTCGCCAGCGCACCCGCATGCCGCTCCACGAGCGATGACGCCGCCCGTTGATCGCCATCTTTCCACCGCGCGATGAGGTCGAGGTCGCTCTGTTCATCGGTACCATTGGCGACGTCTGTCATGCGATATGCTCGTTGGACGCGCGGGCCACTGGACCGTTAAGGAGCCTGCACGGCTGGTCCGTCAGAGGCGATAAGATACATCGAACGTCCTTCCCTGTACCCACCGACAATGCCCGAATCTACCCGTCACCCGCTGCGAATTGCTCATCGAGGAATGCCTCGGCTCGCCAAGGAGAATACCCTTGCCAGCTTCGAACTCGCACTCGCGGCCGGTGCCGACGGTATCGAGCTCGACGTTCACGCCACGGATGATGGCGAGGTGGTTGTCCACCACGACGAGACGCTTGCGGACGGAACGCTGATCGCATCGACCCCCCGGAAGACACTCGAGATCCGGATGCCCCCCGAATCGCTCCCGTCGCTCGCGGACGTGATGCGATTGGTGGACGGGCGCGCTGAGTTGTTCGTCGAGATCAAGGGCGTAGGAATAGAAGGGGCGGTGGCCGCTGTCCTCGACCCGTACGGCGGGCCCTTCGCGGTCCACAGCTTCGACCATGCCATGATCGGCCGTCTTCGCGCGCTTCGCCCAGCCTTTCGACTCGGGATCGCCATCGAAGAGGAACACCCGGATATCATCGGCGCCCTTCGAGATGTTGGAGCGACTGACCTCTGGCCTCGATATGTGCTCGTGACCGCCGAACTCGTGCGAACCGCGCACGATGCCGGCGCGCGGGTGTTTCCCTGGACGGTCAACGACACGGCGGACGTCGAGCGGCTGACCGCGATCGGGGTGGATGGGATCTGCACGGATGACGTCTCCTCTCTGGCAGCCGCACGAGGCGCCGTCTAGTTTCGCCCGGAGTCCCTCCACCCACCGAACGACAGGATTACCGTACCTGATGCGCCATACAACCATCGCACTCGCCATCGTGCTGTCGGGATTGTCGGGCCGAGCCACTGCCCAGGCGACGACGACCGAGGCACCGAAGACAACCCCCATGCCGGGTGCCGTTTCGCTTCCCAACGCCGATCCATTTCCGAGCACGTACCAGCCGGTCCCTTCGCGACCGACGTTCATTCGCAACGTGACGATTCTCACGGCGGCTGGGCCGACGATTCGGGGGGGCAGCGTACTTCTCCGCGACGGTAAGATCGCGGGCGTGGGGGCGAATCTCAGCGCGCCCACCGATGCTGTCGTCATCGACGGAACCGGCAAGTTCGTGACACCAGGTATCATCGATACCCATTCCCACATCGGCGGGGGTGCGGCACCCGGCGACGACGGTGCGCAGACCAACGACATCAACGAAGCCACCAATCCGGTGACGGCGCAGGTGTGGGTCGAACATTCGGTGTGGCCGCAGGATCCGCAGTTCCCACGAACGCTTGCCGGCGGCGTGACGACGATTCAGGTGTTGCCTGGGTCCGCGAATCTCATCGGCGGCCGGAGCGTCGTCCTCAACGTCGTGCCCGCGCGCACCGCGCAGGCGATGAAATTCCCTGGTGCGAAATACGGGCTCAAGATGGCGTGCGGCGAGAATCCGAAACGCGTGTACGCGAGTCGCGGGCCGTCGACGCGCATGGGCAATGTTGCCGGTTATCGTGCGGCGTGGATTCAAGCGGCGGATTATCGGCGCCGTTGGGACGCATGGAATGCCGACCACAAAGGCGACCCGCCGAGCCGAGATCTCGGGCTGGAGACACTCGCCGAGGTGCTGCGAGGAAACATCCTCGTCCACAATCACTGCTATCGCGCCGACGAGATGGCGCAAATGATCGACATCGCGCGCGAGTTCGGCTACACGATCCGGTCGTTCCACCATGGCGTGGAGGCGTACAAGATCGCCGACGTTCTCGCGAAGGAGAACATCGGCGCGTCGGTGTGGGCGGACTGGGGCGCGTTCAAGCTCGAGGCGACGGACGCCATCCGCGGCAACATGGCGCTCCTCAATCGCGCAGGCGTGAAGACGATCATGCACTCCGACGATGCCAGCGGCGAACAGCGCCTGAATCAGGAGGCGGCCAAGGCGATGGCGGAGGGCAATCGTATCGGTGTCCCCGTTACCGAGGACGAGGCGATCAAGTGGATGACGATCAATCCCGCGTGGGCACTCGGCATCGATGACCGGACAGGCTCCATCCAGACGGGAAAGAACGCCGACGTCGTGCTCTGGTCGGGTAATCCATTCAGCGTCTACAGCCGCGCGGAGAAAGTGTGGGTGGACGGGGCGATGCTGTTCGATCGCCTGGACCCGTCGTCGCAATGGCGAACGGATTTCGAGCTCGGCTTCGTGCCGGCCAACCGTGGAGGCGCTCGCTAATGCGTGCTCTAACACTGCGTAGGTGCGGGCCCTTCGCTTCGCGCAGGGCGACACAACGTGCGGACGTACACGCGCTGCTTGCAGCGTGCCTGGTACTCTGCACGACACAACTCTCGGCACAGGCGATCGCGATCACGGGTGCGAAGATCTACACCGTAAGCGGACCGGTAATCGAGCGCGGCACGGTCCTGATGCGCGATGGACGGATCATCGGCGTGGGCGCGGATGTCGTCATTCCCGCCGACGCGCAGCGTATTGACGCGACAGGAAAGGTCGTCACCCCTGGCCTCGTGAACGCAGCCACGATCCTCGGCCTGATGGAAGTTGGCGCGGTGCGAAGCACGCGCGACGCCTCCGCCCGCGGGAAGGACGGCATCGCCGCGGCGTTCATGCCATGGGAAGGTTTAAACCCGGCTTCCGTTATGCTCGGACCCGCGCGCGATGCGGGCATCACGAGCGCGGTGATTATTCCTTCTGGGGGACTGATTGCCGGACAGGCTGCGGTGATCCATATCGTGCCGGGTTCGCTCAGCGACATGCTCCTCCGCGCGCCCGTCGCTATGGTGGCAGCACTCGGCCCCGATGGCGCGTTGAATGGCGGGCCGCGCGCCGAAACGATCATGCGCTTCCGCGAAGTGCTGTCGGACGCGAAGGTTTATCGCACGCGCCGCGCAGAATTCGAGCGTGCGCAGACGAGGCCCTTTGCCGCTGGGCGCCTGGATCTGGAGGCACTCTTTCCCGTGCTCGACGGCAGGATTCCGATGGTGATCCAGGCGGACAAGGCGAGCGACATCGAATCGGCGCTGGCGCTAGCGAAGGAATTCGGGTTCAAGCTCGTGATCGGCGGCGGAGCCGAGGCGTGGCAGGTCGCTGACAGGCTTGCGGCGGGAAAGGTGCCCGTCCTCACCGGTGCCATGAACAACATTCCCGGGTCGTTCACACAACTCGGGGCACGCCAGGAGAACGCAGGACTGTTGGCCAAAGCGGGCGTGCGCGTCGCCCTTGTTGGGAACGCTGGCGGGGGTGATGAAGAGGCGTTCAATGTCCGCAACATTCGCTACGAGGCCGGCAACGCGGTGGCGTACGGCATGGACTGGAATGCAGCGCTTCGGGCCATCACGCTCACCCCGGCCGAAATTTTTGGTGTGGCGGACCGAGTCGGATCGCTTCAGGCGGGCAAGGTCGCGGACGTCGTCATCTGGAGCGGCGATCCCTTCGAGTTTGCGTCGCAACCGGAGCGGGTCTTCGTACGCGGCCGGCAGGAAGCGGCGTCATCGCGTCAGGATCTCCTGGAGCAGCGCTACAAGAGCTTGCCGCCGAACTACCGCCAACCCTAGGCATCTCGCGCGCCGCGCAGTGAAGGACCTGCAATTTCGCCCCATTGCCCCGAAAGTGCAGGCCTTCACTTGCACCGGACTCATGTGCGGAGAGCGGTTACACAATGAGGACTTCCCGACAACGGGAACGGTCACAATTTCCTAGCTAAGCACAGTCATTCCATCGCTGTCGTGTTTTCGAACACGACAGGCGGTGAGAATCGCTGCTCCACCACCTGACAGAAGTTGTTGCGGTGTAGCGAGTTACGCGAGAGGGCCTACTGCGCCCGTGCTTGGGATGTCTTTTCTGCGATCTCGCGCTCGAGCCTGGCGATTTCCGCCTCAGCGCTTGCGAGGGTTGCCGAGAGCACGTTGTATCGCTCTTGCTCGAGTTCAGCGCCCGCGCTCCGTGCGCGATAAACGGCGAATCCCAACGATGCAGCGGCCGCCTCGGCGCGCTGTTTCGCGCGGTGCGATTCCAGCCGGAGCTTGCCTTCGTCGAGCGCGTTTTGCGCGGCACGACCGGCCTTGTCGAGCTCCCCTCTCAATGTGTTCCAGATCGCCATGGCTGTCTCCGAGGTACACGCGGCACTACGTCGTGGCGCGCCCAAAGGTTACGCTGCGGGGGCTCAAGAAAAAAGGCGCCCCCTTTCTGGGAGGCGCCAATTTCGTGCCGCGTGACGAACGCTACGCAGCCGGCGTTTCGGCCTGCACAGCTGGGTACACGCTGACCTTCTGGCGGGTCTTGCTCTTGTGCTCGAACTTCACGACGCCGTCGACCAGCGCGTAGATCGTGAAGTCGGTACCAAGGCCGACGTTGTTACCAGGATGCCAGACGGTGCCGCACTGGCGCAGGATGATGTTGCCCGCGACGACCTTTTCGCCACCGAACTTCTTGATGCCGCGGTATTTCGGATTGCTGTCGCGTCCGTTGCGGGACGAGCCGACGCCCTTTTTATGTGCCATTGTATCCTCGCGTCAGCCGAGCGTGATGTCGTTGATCAGGACTTCGGTGAAGCCCTGGCGGTGTCCCTGCTTCTTGGCGTAGTTCTTTCGGCGCTTCATCTTGAAGACGATGATCTTGTCGCCGAGACCGTGCTTGACGATTTCGCCGGTGACCTTGGCGCCGGAGAGCGACGGAACGCCCGTCTTCACGCCATTGCCGTCGTTGCCGAGGAGGACATCGTTGAACTCGATCGATCCGCCCGCCTCACCGACGACGGTGGGGATGCGATATTTCTTTCCCGGCTCGACACTGAACTGCTTGCCGCCGGTACGAATGATTGCGTAGGACATAGTAAGGCTCGTGAGCGTGTGACGTAGAGCCTAAGAAGTTAAGCGGAGCGAGGTTAGGTGTCAACTGAAGCCCGCTCGCTGCGCTCGCTGGACAGCCCGCCGGGGCGCTTCGCGCCCGGGCTGGACGGGTAACTGCCCGTCTGTCGCCGTCCAGCGAGGTGCGCCAGCACCGAGCGGGCTGTCTGGCGAGGCGCGCGAGCGCCGAGCGAGCTATCTGTGACGCACCCCGATCACGCCGGGTTGAGCCGCATGAATCCATTTTCCGGCAACACTCTCATGCGCTTTCCCTCAGTTCGGCTACTTATCCGTTCGGCCACCGCGATTTCGCTGGCCGGATGCAGCATCACATCCTCAACCGATCAATCCGTCGAATTGTACCCCGCAGGCATTCAGGCCGGTTCGCTGGCCGCGACGGCCTCGACAGAAGGAATTGTGCTTTCGAACCAGACGGATCGACTCGTTTTCTTTACAGCGCTGGAACGCGAATTCTCCACGCTCGTGGACCTGAACTTCTGCGTCGATGTCGCGAAGTGCGATCCTCTCGTACCTGGGGAGCGGCGCACTGTGCCGTGGGCTCGTGTGATGGGCTACGCGAGTGACCGGCGCGAGTATGTGGTGTACTGGTGGTATGGCGAACCATCCGGAGGAGCACCACGCGCCAACGGCGCAAATAGCGTCATCGTGAAGCGATGAGCCAACCGCGACCACTGCACCTGGTGGGATCATCCGCGTCGGGATCGGACCCGGACGGGCAACCCGCGCGCAGCGTCCTCGTTCACGCGGCTCGGAGTGGTGATGTCCGAGCATTTGCGGCCCTCGTGGATGCGTACTACGCGCGGTGTCTGCGCTTCGCGCTGCACATGCTCAGCAGTCGCGACGACGCCGAGGAGGCCGTGCAGGACACATTCGTCCGTGTCTATCGAGCGCTGCCGAAGTACGAAGAACGTGAGGCCTTCGAGCCGTGGCTCTTTCGGATTCTCGCCAATCGCTGCCGCTCCGCCGGCGCGCGCGAGCGGCGGCGCGCGGAGTTCATCGAGTACGGTGACGTCCCCGAGCATCCGGCACCAACGGGTCATGACTCCGCGATCGCGTGGCGCGAAGAGATCGGGATCGCGCTGGCGACGCTTCCGAATGAACAGCGTGAAGCGTTCCTGCTACGGCATGTCGAAGATCTGAGCTATGAAGATATGGCGACGGCGACCGGTGCCGGCATTTCCGCCCTGAAGATGCGGGTCAAGCGCGCCTGTGACGCGCTGCGTGCACGACTAACCGAGGTGGATCGTGATTGAAGAGGGCGACGAGATGCTCGACCGCATCGTGGCAGAGCTTCGGCCACTGCCCGCCGTTGATGACACCGCGAAAGCGCGGGTACTGATTGCGATCGCCGCCGAGCGCGAACGGGATCGTGAGGCGTTACGGCGACGTGCTGCTGGTGGTGCACGGCGAAGCTGGCTGATGCGAGGCGTCGGGCTCGCTGCTGCGGCTGTCGTGGGCGTCGTCTTGCTGCGGCAACCCAGCGAGACGCCGGTGGTCCAATCCGCGGCCCTCGCGCCGGGCGGAGCACGCGCAGCGCCGACTCAGCTTGCCGCACGTTCCGTAAATGACGCCGATGTCGCGCTTCAGCCGGTGCAACTCGTCTTCCAATCGGCTGCCGCGACGCGTGTTCGTGTGGTGGGCGACTTCAACGGCTGGGACAAGGAACAGGCGCCAATGACTCGTGATCCCGCGAGCGGGCTCTGGAGCGCCACTGTGCGATTGCGCCCCGGCCGACACGTGTATGCGTTCGTTGTCGATGATACATTATGGGTTCGCGATCCACGGGCGGCGGCGGCGCAGGATGCCGACTTCGGCCGGCCCGGTTCTGTGATTCTGGTGGGGCGTCCATGACTGCACGGTTCGTCCGCGTTGCGTTTCTCTCCGCCTGCGTGCTTGGCGTGGTGCCGATGCGAGCGCCGGCGATCGCTGCGCAGCAAGTGGCGTACGCGGCAACGCTCGGCCCGGAGTTGGATAGTGCGACGCAGGCGCAACTCACTCGCGAGTTCGCCCGGGCGCGCGAGCGCGGACTCCCTGTTGAACCACTCGCCGCCAAGGTGCGCGAAGGGAGACTGAAGAATGCCCGCGGTGCGTTGATTCACGTCGCGGTCATGAAGCTCGCAGAACGGTTGGCAACGGCACGAATGGCCCTCGGTGCCGAATCGACAACGGATGAACTCATTGCTGCCGCGGATGCATTGAGCTTCGGGGCGGACGAGTCGTCGCTCAGGACGGTGCGTGCGGCGACGACGCGTTCGATCGCCGCACCCCTCGGAACGCTTGCGCAACTGGTCGCGAGTGGAGTAGCGCCGCGCAAAGCGGCCGAAATGATCGTCACGTTGATGAAGCGCAACGCGACGCCTGCGCAGCTGCTGGCGCTTGGCAACCTCGTGGAAGTTGATGTTGCTGCCGGCCTCCGGGCCAACGATGCGGCCATTATCCGGATGCGCGGAATCGAAGGCTCGCTAGGCCTTGCGACTGGCGATGCCCTCACGGCCGTTGGCACGCCCAACACTCCACCAACTCCAACGACTCCGGTCAAAGGAAAGCCTGCACGACGACCGTAGCGCGCCTGAGCGCGCATCCCGACTTCTTGGCGGCCTGCTCATCGCATTGACGATGGGCAGGCCGCTCGGCGCACAGCGTCCAGTCGTCGTAGAGATTGGCGTAACGGCGGCGAGCTTTCCGGCGGACAACGTGAGCGCGGTCGGCCCGTCGATCCGGCTGAGTGCGGCGGGCGTCCGCGGCACACTCTACGGGGGATTCGAAGGCGGTACGGTCGCGACGGTTGGCGCCGCGACGGGCTATGCCACGCTCGAAGGCGGGGTAAGAACGCGGCTCACCGGTGGGTGGCTCGGCGAGCTTGCTGGCGAACTGTCGACGGTCGCCGGATCGAATTCGAGTGGTGGTGCGGGCACCGCGCTGGTGAGCGGCCGCGCGTTATGGCTTTCGGGCGCTGCGGGTGGGTGGCTTCGCGGCAGCGGTCACCTGGCCGGCCGAACGCACGCTGCGCTTCCGGGCGCGGGCATCGACCTCGGCGGCTGGTGGAGATGGCCACTCGCGCAACTCAGCGCGTCGATACAGCAGGAATGGACGCGCGCCGAATTGTTCACCGGCCAGTTTCGTGCGGGATACGCAGGGACAGCGCCGGTGCGCTACACGGAAGCGACGGTCGCGCTCCACGGAGAAGGTGACGTCGCCGCGCTCGATGTGAGCGCGACGATCCGTCGTGACCCCGAGGCCGCGCAGTTGTTCGAAAACGCGGTGGCAGCGTCTGCCGCGCTCTGGACTGGCGAACGCGTGGCGTTCGTGCTCACAGCAGCGCGACAGCTACCGGACTGGGTGCGCGGGTCCGATGCGGCGGACGTCGTGAGCATCGGTATGCGATTCAGGCAGGCCACGCCGAGTGCCGCGCGCGCGGACCGCCTTCTTCCTCTCGTGCAGCTCAGCGATTCGGCGGGGCTCAGGTATCTTCGCGTGCGCGCAGCCGGCGCCCGCACGGTGGACGTGATGGGTGATTTCACGGAATGGACGGCACAATCGCTCGCGCGTACCGGCTCATTGTTCGAAAAGGCCTACACGATCGCAAGCGGCTCACACCGCATCCTGCTGCGCATCGACGGCGGCGCGTGGAAGCCTGCGGCGAATACGCCTGCGGTCGATGACGACCTTGGGGGGCGAGTAGGGTTGCTAGTGGTCCCCTAGGCCCCTAAGCGACAGCGTACTGCATCGTCACATCCCGTCCAGCACTTTTCACGACGAGCTTGAACTCATCGGGTTTGAGCAGCGGGTCATCGCGGAGCTCGAGCGAAAAACCGACGATTTTTTCGAGCTTTCGCATGATGTCCGATTCGTTCTCCATGGCGAACATGGCGACGTCGGGGTGCAGCTTGACGAGCAATGGATCGCGCTTGCCTTCGATGCCGATGCGCTTCACGCTGCGCTCCATGCGGCGAAGGATCGTCTCCGCCGTGAAGACGCGACCCGTTCCGTGACAGGTCGGGCAGGCTTCCGTCATGCTCTGGAGATGACTCTGGCGAACGCGCTGACGCGTCATCTCGATGAGGCCGAGGTCGGACACGGCGAACGCCTTCGTTCGCGCGCGGTCGCGGCCGAGGTGCTGGCGCAGCTCCTGTAGCACACGGTCGCGATTCGTCTTCGTGTCCATGTCGATGAAATCGCAGACGATGATTCCGCCAACGTCGCGCAGACGCAGTTGACGCGCGATCTCGCGCGCCGCTTCCATGTTCGTCTTCAGACTCGTCTTCTCCGGATCTTTCTTGCCGACGAAGCGACCCGAGTTCACATCGATCGAGATGAGCGCTTCCGTCGGTTCGATGATCAGGTAGCCGCCGGACGGAAGGTCGCACCGCCGCTTGAAGAGATCCCGGATTTCCGTTTCAATCTCGGATTTGTCGAACAGCGGCGTGGTGTCCTCGTACAGCACGATGCGCTCGAGGAGCTCCGGCGCGATGCCCTTGAGATACTCGATGATCTCGTTGTAGACCTGCTTGGAATCGACCGTGACCCGCTCGACCTTATCGCTGAAGATGTCGCGAATGAGGCCGCGCGTCAGCGACGTCTCGCGATGGACCAGCGATGGCGGCCGCACGAAATGCGTCTTCTTCTTGATGCGCTTCCAGGCGTTCATGAGCGTCTGGAGCTCGCGCTCGATCGTTTCCGGCGTGACGTCCTCGCCCACCGTGCGAACGATCACACCGCCGGAGTCTTCCGGCAGCATGCCTTCGACGAGCGCACGCAAGCGTTTCCGCTCTTCGCGATCGCCAATCTTTCTGCTCACGCCGACGCGCGACGCGAACGGCATGTATACGAGGAAGCGCCCCGCCATCGACACCTGCGCCGTCACGCGGGGACCCTTCGTCGAGATCGGCTCCTTGCTGACCTGGACGAGCAGTTCCTGTCCGCGCTTCAGGACATCCTGAATCTGCGGAATGTCGCGTTCGTTGCGGCCTGGCTCGTGAAAGGTCTCCTCTCCGTCCTCGTCATCGTCGTCCCCGTCGCCGGCGTCGGGATAGACGAGGTCGGACGAATGCAGGAAGGCACTCTTCTCGGTGCCGATGTCGACAAAGGCGGCCTGAAGGCCGGGCAGCACCGCATCGACTTTCCCGAGGTAGATGTCGCCGACCATGCGGCGCGCATCAGGACGGTCTACGAGAAGCTCAACGAGCTCGTCGTCCTCGAGGATGGCGACTCGCGTTTCGCGCTGAGTCGCGTTGATCAGGATCTCTCGTTTCATCGGTTCGCGCGACTGTGCGTGTTGCCGGCGACTCGGCAACGACAGCGCGGAAAGTCAAAGGATGAGCGGCGTGGGTGCGCAACACGGTGCGCCCGACAGCCGAGGAGCGATTGGGCGTCACGATTCGATGCGTGATCGGCAACGCGCGTTCCGGGCGATCGATGCTGATGTTCTCGACGGGCACCATTCGAAAGTGTGCGACGAAGAACTCAATCATTGACGCCAGTAGCCGGACGAGCGAGCGATCTCCCGTGTTGAAACGGGACCGCGCAACCAATGTGACGAGCGCGCTCGCGCGGCCGACGACTGCCTCGGCCACGTCTGCGCGCGATACGATCCGGCCGAGGCGCGAGTCGCCGCGCGTCTCCGGAAACGGAAGAATCAGGGTAGAGAACACTGGTGGATAGGTAACCCCAGCCTCGCGGATGCGCAACTAAGCGCTACGGGGAGAACGGTTTACAGCGTCTGAACGGCGCAACTGCAGGTGCAGACCCTTCGACTCGCGGAGCCTGCCCTGAGCGTAGTCGAATGGGCTCGCTCAGGGTGACAGACGTTTGTCATTGCGGGCGAAGTCGGGGGAATCTGCGCCTTTTTACCCAGCAAGCTCTTTCAGGATGTGCCGCGCGATGACAATGCGCTGGATCTCGGAGGTACCCTCGCCGATTTCGCAGATCTTCGCATCGCGCATCATTCGCTCGACCGGGTAGTCCTTGGTGTACCCGTAGCCGCCAAACACCTGAACCGCTTTGGTCGTGGCGCGCATGGCGAGTTCGGAGCAGAAAAGTTTCGCCATTGCCGCCTCCTTACTGAACGGCTTGCCGTGCTGAGCGAGCCACGCGGCGTGGAACATGAGGTGCTTTCCCGCCTCGATTTCCGTGGCCATATCGGCCAGTTGAAACGAGATGCCCTGGAATTCTGCGATGGGCTTGCCGAACTGCCTTCGGACACTCGCGTAGCGGACCGCTTCCTCGTACGCGCCCTCGGCGATGCCGAGTGAGAGGGCGGCGATCCCGATGCGCCCCGAGTCGAGCGTTTTCATGAAATTCGCGAAGCCCTGCCCCTCGATGCCGACCAGATTCTCCGCCGGCACTTCGACGTCCTCCATGATGAGCTCAGCCGTGTCCGACGCCCGCCATCCGAGCTTGTCTTCCTTCTTGCCGGCGCGGAAACCGGCCATGGCGTCGAGGGACGGTTCGTGTCCGATGCCGAGGTCCTTCACCTTCTCGAGGTCGGAGGTGGGCTTGGTCAGAATGAAGGAGCTGATGCCCTTCGTCCCCATGGCCGGATCCGTCACGGCGGTTACCACGAAGATTTCGCCGACGCTTCCGTGCGTGATGAATCGTTTCGTCCCGTTCAGGATGTAACGATCGCCCTTCCGGACGGCAGTTGTGCGCGTACCGCCTGCGTCCGAACCGGCATCGGGCTCCGTGAGACCAAATCCGCCGAGTACCTTGCCGCTCGCGAGGAGCGGGACGTACCGGTCCTTCTGGGCCTGTGACCCGAAGTTCACGATCGGAGAGGTGCCCAGTGTCGTATGGGCTGACACCGTCAACCCCGTCGACGCGTCGGTCTTCGCGAGCTCCTCGATGGTGATCATGTAACTCAGCAGATCGAAGCCTGCGCCACCCATCTCCTCCGGCCACGGAACTCCGAGGAGTCCGAGCTCGCCCATGCGTTTCACATTCTCCCATGGGAAAATGGAGTCGGCGTCGAATTTCGCTGCGACGGGCGCAACTTCGTCGCGCGCGAACTGGCGAACCATTTCGCGGACTGCGAGGTGTTGTTCCGAAAAGTAAAGAGCGTCATCCATGCTCGATCTGCTTGTTAATGATGATTGTATTGACGGCCAACTCGCATGATGTCGCAACGGCCGAACTGCAATTTACCACAGAGGACACAGAGGTCAGGGACGAGTGCGGAAGTTCAAATGCATCCGCGCGATGCGCATTCACGTTTTCTCTGTGTCCTCTGTGTCCTCTGTGGTTCATTCGTTCATGCAATTCATGCAGCCTCGGTCTCATCAGCAGAGCGAAGAATTGCCAGAAACTTTTCGCCATATTTCTCGATCTTAGCCGGACCAACGCCATAGATATCGCCGAGCTTTATCAACGAGCGCGGCCGTCGTACGGCCATCTCGGCTAGCGTTCGATCAGAAAACACTACGTAGGGCGGCACCTTCTGTTCCTTCGCCAGAGCGGTTCGCAACGCGCGCAACCGCTCGAGCAACCTTGCGTCACCGGCATCGGTCACGCCGTCGCCTGGTTCACTGCGCTGCGCGATAACCGCCCCTCCGCGAACGCGCGCTTTCACGCCAGGCTTCGGAACGCCGACCGCAGGCTTGTCACGCACCGCGGCATTGTGTGTGCCGAGACAGTTGTCGCAGCCACCGCAGTCACTGCGCGCGGCCGGATCCCCGAAATACCGAAGCACGAAGGCGCGGCGACATCCTTTCGTGTAGGCGTATTGTTGGACGGCATCGAGCTTCGACATGTCGTTCTTGCGCCGGCGGTCGAGGGCGGCCCAGTCGATCGCATATCCTGAGAGCGGCCGCCGCATATCTGTGACGCGATCGCCGCCACCAAGCCGGTGCCATTCGACAAACTGACCCTGTTCGAGCGACTCGAGAAGATTCATCGCTCGGTACGCCCCGCCGAACTGCTTGGGAAGTGAATCGAGGTCGAACGTCACGCCGTCGTACAGCGCGTCCGTCGACACGCGCCAGAGTGCGCGGAGCAGCTCTCGCTTCAGCTCATCGCGCTCACCGAGCTCGCGCTTGATGCGGTCGGCGGTGGCTAACAGGCGAATGAACACGCGCCCCCCAACGTCCGGATCGGAACGAATCGAGCCGCACTTCATCAACACGCGGAGGATTGACTCCACTTCCCTGTCGCTCACCTTGCCCGGCAACGACTGCGCGATCGTTGAAGGCTCGAAGGACACATTGCCCGTGCGATCGGCGGATTTGCGCAGCTTCTCGTAGACGAACTCGACGAGCTTGCGTTCGGGATACGCGCCCTTGATAAAGAACTCGTGCGTGAAGCGATCGGGAAAGGAGTGCAACAGGAACACTTCGGAGTGCTTCCCATCGCGTCCCGCTCGGCCGGCCTCCTGATAGTACGCCTCGAGTGTCCCGGGCATTGAATGATGAATGACCACACGCACGTTCGGCTTGTCGATGCCCATGCCAAACGCATTCGTCGCAACGATCGCGCGAACGGATTCGCTCATGAAGGCTTCCTGGACATCACGGCGATGTGCGTCGTCGAGACCCGCGTGGTACGCCGCAACCTTGATGCGCGCGCGCTCGATCGTGAGCGCGACCTTCTCGACGTTCTTGCGCGTCGATGCGTACACGATGGCCACACCCGGATAGCGCTTGAGCAACTCGATCAAGGTGTCGTCCTTGTCAGCGTCGTTCTTCGTGGGAACGACGTGATAGCTCAGGTTCTTCCGGTCGAACCCCGTGATGATCGTTTCCGGATTCTCGAGGCGAAGCTGCCGTGCGATATCCTCGCGCACATGCTGCGTCGCTGTAGCAGTGAGTGCCACAGCCGGAGGCCAGCCGAGTCGTTCGCGCACCTGTGCGACCCGGAGGTAGCTCGGCCGAAAATCGTGACCCCATTCGCTGATGCAGTGCGCCTCGTCGATGGCCAGGAGCGATACACCGACATCCCTGAGCCGCTCTGCGGCACTTCCGAAATCGAAACGTTCCGGTGCCACATAGAGCATCTTGATCTCGCCGCTGACCACGCGCGTCATGCGTTGCGACACTTCGCTCGAGGTGAGCGTGCTGTTCAGGAACGTCGCGGCAATACCGCGCGACGTCAGTGCGTCGACCTGATCCTTCATCAAGGAAATGAGGGGACTGACCACGACGGTGAGGCCGGGGAGCACCAGCGCCGGCACCTGATAACAAATCGACTTGCCGCCGCCGGTGGGTAACACGACAAGCGTATCGCGACCGGAGAGCACCGACGTGACGGCACGTTCCTGTCCGGGACGAAAATCATCGAACCCGAAGCGGGCGCGCAGGACGCGACGCGCGTCGTCGAGTGTGGGTCGAGTGGTAGCGTCGATCATCGACGCAGTCTGGCCATTTGTCGCGACAAATGCGTCATCGCAACAACGCAGGACGGATCATTACACTGCGCGGGCGAAGTGTCCCCGAGTAAACACCGCACCAACGGCCTGCCGAACGAGGTTCACCGGCTGTCCCGCCGCCGCCAGCTGCTCCAACATGGACCGGTATCCTGACACAACCTGCGTAATCGGGTCGCCGACGACGTTGAACACGAGATGGTAGTTGCGCAGCCCGCCAGCCCAGAGGCGCGGCAGGTATTCTCCGCCTTCGATCGGCCGCGAATGCAGCAGCCGGTTGCGGCATGCCGAGTCGGTCGCGACGGCAAAACTATAGCCCGCCGGATCCGTGAGCTGGACGTTCGTATGCTTCTGTACGCACAGGTCGCGACAGGTCGTCGGCACGCGGTCGAATGCGGCGGACAGCACGCAGTGCTCGATGGTCATGCCTTCTGGACGCCCGTACAGAAAGACATCGAATCCCGCGCCCGACCAAGGCGCACTGACGGCGAGCAGTTCGTCAGTGGTCAGCTCGACAGACAGCATGATGCGCCGAGCACCAAGACGGAACAATTCGATCGCGGTGTGCTGATTGAAGCAGTTCACCCCGTAGTCGGCGATAACGTCTCGCCCTGCGCGACCGAGTTCCGCGACGAGGCCAAGGTGCCCGCTCACGATGGGCAAGCCGACATCGAGCCACTTTTGCGTCGTCCGGCGCTCTTCCGGGCGCACGATCGTCGGCGTGCGCAGCCGCAACTCGATCCCGCGTTCCGTCAGCTCCTCTGCCAGCGCGCGGACGCGTGTGACCGGTGGCGTCGGATGGCGAAGGAAGACATCCAGCACAACGGTTGTAGCGCCCGCATCTGCAGCGGTGCGCGCGTCGTCGATAGTGAAGACGGACGCGACGAGATCAAAGGCGTGAGGTGCAGTCGGAGGTGCAGACCCCTCGACTCGCGCTTCGCGCTCGCTCGGGGTGACAATGGGAGTGGTTGCGCGCTCGCTCGGGGTGACAAGGGCGTGGTCGATGATCTCGCGCCGCTCGGCGACGAGCGACTGTCGAGCCCAATCGCGACGCTGCAACAATTCGTCCGTCGCTTGCTGGCGAAGATGGTTCAGCTCACTAATGGGCAGGAACAATCCGCTCGCGAGCGCGGCAGCGTCGAGTGTCCCGAGCACGAATGGTGTTTCACCAAGTCGGCCGAGTTGCTCGCGAAGCGTGACAACGTCGAGCGCGCGCTTCGACGCGGGGGCGAGATTGATCTCACTCCGTACCGTGATCGACTCGTCGTCGACGGAGAAGACCACCTTGAGCGGAGCGCCAGATGCGCCGAAGACGCGGACGTCCACGCGCGATTTCTTCGCGCGGAGTTCCGCCGGCAGCGCGGCATAGCTCGCGCGCGCTTTCTCGAGCAGTGCGGCTTCGCTCGATCGAATGACCTTCCAGCCGTCGCCGACGCTGATGCGCGACGGTAGCGCGATTGCCTGGCGCGTGACGGCGCCGCGAGACAGCGTGCGAACCGCGTCGATCGTGAAGCCAACGGACGCTCCGCTTCGGTCTTCCGGTGACTCGAAGCCAATGCCGTCGCCAATTTCAAGGGGCGAGCTGACTTCGACGACGAGCTCTCGGCCCTCGTGCGCCACGACGCGACCGAGTTCGCGGCCGCGGTTATCGGGGTGCGTGCGTGTGACGTAGTCGCGTCCCTGACGACCGCCATACATGCCGCCGGTGAAGCCGCGACTGTAGATCTGCGCCAGCGGTTCCACTTCCGCGGCTGACGGCGTCGCCCGCTCGCCCGCCGCGAGACGATCGAGAAAGGTGCGGTAGCCGTGCGTCACCGTGGCGACATACTCCGGCCGCTTCTTGCGCCCTTCGACTTTCAGGCATCCGATGCCGGCGTCGGCGATATCGGCGAGGTGTTCGACGGCGGCGAGGTCCTTCGCCGAGATGAGGAAACCGCGATCGAGTTCCGCACTGGTGGTGACGTCGTCCAGAACGTAGTCCTTCCGGCAGGACTGTGCGCACGATCCGCGATTCGCACTGCGTTCCGAGATCATGCCAGACATAAAACACTGGCCGCTGTACGCGATGCACAGTGCGCCGTGAATGAACGTCTCGAGCCCGAGTTCCGGAACGGCGGACTTGATCGCGCGAATATCGTCGAGCGTATTCTCACGCGCGAGCACGACGCGCTCGATGCCGAGTTCCTGCATGACGCGCGCACCGCTCTCGTCGTGGATCGTCATCTGCGTGGATCCGTGAATCTCGAATCCCGGATACGTCGTCTTGATGAGCCGGACGAGCCCGATGTCCTGGACAATCGCGGCGTCGACGCCGAGGTCGATCGCCTCGCCGAGGAACATGAGGGCGTCCGCGAGCTCGGCGGGCTTGAGGAGAATGTTGAGCGTGAGATAGATGCGGCGTCCGCGCTCGTGTGCGAGCCTGCATGCTTCACCGACCTCAGCGAGCGTCAGCTGTGCGCCTTCGTCACGCGCGTTGAACCGCTCCGCGCCGAGATAAACCGCATCGGCACCATTGGCCAGCGCGGCGCGAACGGCGTCGAGCGAGCCGGCAGGGGCAAGGAGTTCCGGTACAGCGTAGCGCGTCATAAGCGTTGAAATATAACGATTTACGACCGCTCGCTGTAGGCGGTGGCGCGCTACGGACGGCGCTCTCGGTGAAAGCGCGTATAGTGATCGGTCGCGATGAAGTCCACGCCCGCGGCAATCGCTGCACGCCAACGAAGCGATACGGCCCGTTCGCTTCCGAAGTTGTAGGACGTGGTCAGCCCCTCATCGCGAGATGGGTCGTATCCGTCGAGCGTGTAGAAACGAATCCAGAGGCCCTGCTCGTGCGCGCGCGCGACCAACGCGCTCAAGCGCGCCGAATCCTCCGTCGTCCATTCGCCAGCGTTGACCTGACCTCCGACTTCCACCACCTGCCACGGGAAGTTGACCCAGCGGGCGTAGTTGGAAACCCGAGGCGCTATCAGTGTCGCCGCGGATGCGCGGACGGCGTTCACCGCGCGCTCGTCGCGGTTCGCTCCGGTCGCAGCCGGAACGGGAATGGCACCGAACACGGCGAGTCGGCCTCCGACCGGGATCCGATCATGAAAATCCGTGCGCTGCGATGAGTCCTGTCCAGAGAGGACCATGAGAGGCCCAACCGTGAGCGGAGCAGCAATGTCGGGCGTGTTCGTGCGCGGCGCGGTGGTCAGCCAGTCGGGGTGACGATCGAGCAATGCGAGCACCGCCTCGTGAAGCGCGCGTTCGTTCGTTTTGAAATCGAGATTGAGTACGATGAGCGGCCACGACTCAGTGCGCTGCTCGGCAAGCGCGCGCTCCATGATGGGCGCAATCTTGTCGAAGAAATAGCTTTCCATTGTCGGCGCGCCGGTGGTCTCGTCGGTGCCGTGCGCAACGATGGCCGCGTATTGGCCAGTCGATGGCTGGCGCACCCAGTAGAGATCCTGCTCGATCGCGACGGGAAGGCCGGTGGCGAGCGCGAGGTCGATCCGATCGGAGAACTTCCCGCGCTCGGGATAGGCGTTGTGAGCGTCGAGGAGCACGCGCGCGCCCGGGCCGAAGCCGGTGCGTGGTTGCTCCATCAAGCGTGGAGGCGCCGATTGGCAGCCCGAGGCAAACAGCAACGACAGAAACAGCAGGTGCGGGCCCTTCGCTGCGCTCAGGGCGACAAAACGAGCGGGACGCAGCGTCGGCTTCACTGTTCCTCGACGCCGAACCAGCGCTTCGGAGCAAAGCGCAGGAGGAGCGCACCGACCATGATCGCCATGCCGGCCATGCGCAGCTCCGGCAGATCGGCGCGTTGGCCATAGCCCCAAACGATGACCGCGATCAGGACGAGGGTGAGCCTCGCAGTGATCAGTACCTTCACTCGGAGCCCTCCTGGCGCTGGGAGAAGCGTCGCAGACCCGCTCGGAAATCCTCGGTTGCGCGCGACTCCACGTTGGTCACGACACCGGCCGCCACACCATCCTCGAACGACAGCGAATCCATTTTGTAGAAGAGCCATTTCGTGAGCGCGAGCGACGTCGCGGGCGCCTGGCTGATCTGTTCGAGCGTCGCATTGATGTCGTCGTCGAAGGTCGCTGCGGGAACGACGCGGCTCACCAAACCGATGTGCTCCGCCTCTTCGGCACTGATGATCCGGCCCGTGAGCAGGAGATCGGCGGCGTGCTTCTCACCAACCGTGCGGCGCAGAGTCGTGATCACCATGGCCGGCACGAACCCTACGCGCACCTCGGGATAGCCGAACTCCGCATCCTCGTGCGCGAGGACGACATCGCAGGCCGTCGCGAGACCGACACCAGCGGCCAATGCTCGCCCCCGAACCGAACACACCACGGGCTTCATGAGCGCGCGAATAGCGAGGAACACCCGACCGAGCGCCTCAGCATCGGCGCGATGCACCTCGGCTCCGGCGTCCTGCGTCAACTGCGTCGCCTCGAGATCCGTCCCGACGCAAAAGTCGTCGCCCTCCGCACCGAGATGTATGACGCGGCAGCTGGAGTCTCCCTCGAACTGTGCGAGCGCAGCGAAGAGATCGTCGGCCATCTCGCGATGAATGGCATTCTTGCGCTCGGGGCGCGCGAGGATGATGCGCCCAATCGCGCCATCCCGCAGCAGCCGAACATGGCTCACGGCTCGTTGGCGGCCGGTAGGCCGAGCGCGACCGCCTGATTCTCCGGGACATCGAGGACCATGCGAAGCATCGCCGTCGAGAACACCTTGCCCTGCGCGTCTGTCTTGAGGGACAGCGTCCCGCCGCCGTCGAGCGCACCGTGCAGGAGGAAGTTGAGTGCATTCAGATTCGGCAACTCGAAGCGCTCGACGGCACCGGTAATGACGTCCGCAAAGTGGTGTTGGACTCGCGCGAGCGTGAGCTGCTCGCTGAGGAGTGGGTACCATTCCGGCTTAAGAGCAATGACCCCGACATTCGCGGTATCACCCTTGTCGCCCGATCGCGCGTGCGCGATATCGAGTAGGCGCACTCTCATGACAACACCTCCACGGAGGTCTGCACGACGGTCTTGTCCACAAGCGCCGGCCAATACGCGACGATTTCCTCGACCTTGGGACGCCCCCCCGCGAAACCGGTGACGCTCGGCGGCCCGTTGAGCACCAACGGTGCAATCTCGCGCGTAAACCGCTCGACCGTCTTACGATCGGGCGAACGGACGCCAACGCGCAGCTGCACCTCTGGCGCTTCACCGGTGCGCGCCGAGAGCGGGCCATGCGTTGCCGAGACGCCGACGAACTCCGTGAGCAGCGAGTCGAAGGAGAGCCCCATGTTATCGAGCCGTTCGCGCAGCACGCGATCGGCAAGCTGCGCCTTCTCGAGCGCATCAGGCCAGGCGTACACCAGCGTGCCTACCGCCTTGTAACCGGCTCGGTAGGCGATGGACACTTTCAGCTTGTCTGTCGCCGGACGTCCCTTGATGCCGAAGACCCGAACGCGATCCGTGCCATCGTCCGCCAGGTGAATCGTTGTGAAATCCGCAACAACGTCTGGAGTGATGTAGCTGTTCGGATCACCCATTTCGTAGACACATTGCTCGCTCACGGACTGCACGTTGATGCGGCCGCCGGTGTTCGGATGCTTGACGATCGTGAACGTGCCGTCCGCTCGCGCTTCGACGATGGGATAGCCGATGTTCGCGAGGTCGGGAATATTTCGCCAATCGTACAGGCAATTGCCGCCGGAGCACTGCGCACCACACTCGATGATGTGGCCGGCAATAATGCCAGCCGCCAGCCGATCCCAGTCGTCGGATGCCCAGCCGAACTCGTGGCGCAGCGGCGCCATCGTAAGTGCCGTGTCGGTCGAGCGGCCGGTGACCACCACGTTCGCGCCGCGTGCGAGCGCTTCAACGATTGGCGTCGAGCCGATATACGCGTTGGCCGACAGCACGCGATCACGCACGGTGCTCAGCGGCTCGCCGGTTTCCATGTGCGTCAGGGAGTGCCCGCTGGCCAGCAACTCGTCGAGCCTTGGGAGCAGGTCGTCTCCGGTGACGACTCCAATTCTCACGTTGCCGGACGCCGCCTTCGCTCCCGGGAGATCGAGCACCGCGCGCGCACAGGCCACGGGATTCACGCCACCGGCGTTCGCAATCACCTTGACGCCGCGCTCGACGACCGCAGGCATGACGCTCTCCATCGCGCCGATGAAGTCACGTGCATAGCCCATCGCCGGATCACGTTCCTTCTGCTTCTGAAGGATCGACATCGTGACTTCGGCGAGATAGTCGAGCATCAGGTAATCCACCGCACCGCCTTCCACCTGGCGGCGCGGCGCATCGAGCCAATCACCCCAGAAGCCCTGGCCGGATGCGACGCGAACGATACGATCGGAACTCACAATGGCTCTCAGTCGGCGTGTGCGGGAAGGACGAATGGACCCAGGTGCGGTCCAGGATTGGATAGCGACGCGCGAAGCGCGAGCGCAATGACGTCTCGTGTGTCTTCGGGATAGATGACCGCGTCGACGTAGCCACGCGCCGCCGCATACCGAGCATCGAGTTGATGCTCATAGTCGGCGCGCATCTCGTCGACCGCCTGCTTCGTCGTTGCGTCGAGCGGTGTTTTCGTCTGCCCCGCTTTCGTCAGCGCTGGTCCGTGTACTGCCTGCACGGCAGCCTCCCCTTCCATCACGGCCATGCGACCAGTCGGCCACGAGAAGATGAAATCGGGATCGAAGCCCTGGCCTGCCATCGCGTAGTACCCTGCGCCCGACGCGTGATTGACGGTCAGGACGATTTTCGGGACGCGGGCAGTCGCCATCGCTTCGACGAAACGCGCGCCAGAACGAATCACGCCCTCGTGTTCAGATTCCGGACCGACCATGAACCCCGAGACGTCCTGCACGAAGAGCAGCGGGATGCCTTGCCGATCGCAGCGCTCGATGAAGAACGCGACCTTCTCGGCGCTCTCCGCGTACACGATGCCTCCGAAACGCGGTTTTTCACCGGGCCGGCCTTTGACCAGGCCGCGCTGGTTCGCGATGATACCAACCGCGAGCCCATTGATGCGCGCATCGGCGCAGATCATCTCCTTTGCGAGCTCACCCTGGAATTCGGCGAGTGCACCGCCATCAACCAGGACGCGCAGAATGGCGTGCATGTCGTACGACATGCGGTGGTCGGTCGGCAGCAATTCGTACAGCGCGTGTGCGGGCGCGCCTCCATCCACCGACGGCGCATAGGCCGATGGTCGTTCTGCCGGTAGCTGGGCGATGAGATCGCGCAGCTTTTGGAGGCACTCTTGATCTGTATCCACCGCGTAGTGCGCCACGCCGCTGATCTGCGTATGCGTGGACGCGCCGCCGAGCGTTTCGCCATCGATCGTCTGGCCAGTCGCGCCCTTCACGAGATTCGGACCGCCCAAACCCATGAAGGACGAGCCCTTGACCATGATGATCAGGTCCGAAAGCGCAGGGAGGTACGCACCACCGGCAATGCACTGCCCCATCACCGCGGCAAGCTGCGGGACACGCAGATAGCGCCGCATGATGGAGTTGTAGTAAAAAATTCTGCTCGCCCCGTACTGGCCGGGGAACACGCCACCCTGATACGGGAGATTCACTCCGGCCGAATCGACCAGATACACGATGGGAATCCGGCAGCGCATCGCGATTTCCTGCGCGCGGAGAATCTTCCGGATGGTCTCTGGCCACCACGACCCTGCCTTGACCGTCGCGTCGTTCGCAACCACGACAATAGGCCGCCCATGAACGATGCCGACGCCTGTCACAACCCCTGCGCCGGGCGCTGCTCCGTCGTACTGATCATACGCGACCAACAGTCCGACTTCGATGAAGCGACTGCCCGAATCACACAGCTTCGCCACGCGCTCCCGCGCGACAAGCTTCCCCTGCGCGTGCTGCTTTTCGATCTTGTCGGGGCCGCCGCCGAGGCGCAGCTGGTCCTCGAGGGCGCGGAGCTCGTCGCTGAGCTCGCGGAGCCGAGTCGTCACGAGGTCAGGCTTCCTGTCGTGATCGCTCGGCGAACCAGCTCTGGATGTAGTCGACGAGGTCGGACGTCGGCGTCCCCGGGCCGAAGAGCTTCCCTGTGCCGAGCGCGTGGAGGGCTTCCATGTCCTCTTTCGGGATGATGCCGCCGCCCGTGACGAGGACGTCATCCCGCCCCTGCTCCTTGAGCAGGTCGAGCACGCGCGGGAAGAGTGTCATGTGCGCGCCACTGAGAATAGATAGCCCGACGACGTCGACGTCTTCCTGCACGGCAGCCGTCGCGATCATCTCGGGCGTCTGGTGGAGGCCGGTGTAGATGACCTCCATGCCCGCGTCGCGGAGCGACGCCGCGACGACCTTGGCCCCTCGGTCGTGACCGTCGAGACCCGGCTTTGCTACGAGAACGCGAATAGGACGCATAGACCAGAATCATAGTCGGCGCGCTCTCCGGGCGGCAACTCATCTGGTCGCTTCGTAACGGCAGGTGCGGGCCCTTCACTTCGGTCAGGGCGACAAACACCCAGGAGTTCACGACCTGCGTGGCAGTTCCGCTCGTTTTGTCGCCGTGAGTGAAACGAAGGGCCTGCACATCAGTTCACAGATTCTTTACAATTTCGAGGCTGGCGCGCGCGCTCCCCCGGCGGCAGCCTCAGGGCTCCGCTGGCACACCACCTTCCGACCTCCAATCCGATGCCCACACACAGTCCGTTCGTCTGGCATGAGTTGATGGTTCCCGACACGTCCACGGCACCTGCCTTCTACAAGGGCGTCACCGGCTGGGGTACGCAGAAGTTCGAGGGGCCGATGGACTACACCATGTGGGTGAACGGCGAGACGCCCGTTGGCGGACTGATGCCACTCGACAAGGACCTTCAGGCCATGGGCGTACCGTCACACTGGCTTCACTACGTCGGCGTGGCAAACGTCGACGACAGCGCCGCGCTCGCAGAGTCACTCGGCGCGCGCGTCAACGTGCCGCCCACGGACATTCCCAACACCGGCCGATTTGCCGTCCTGGCGGACCCACAGGGGGCCTCGTTCGCCATCTACACGAGTTCCCAGGACGCGCCGCCCGCCGGTGACCCTGCCATCGGCGACTTCTCCTGGACCGAGTTGGGAACGACCGACAGCGATGCCGCGTTCGCGTTCTACTCCAAGCTGTTCGGCTGGACGGAGACGTCGACGATGGATATGGGAGGTGGCATGATGTACAAGATGTTCGGTGGCGGAGGCGCCCCGATTGGCGGGATGTACACCATCGGCAAGGAGATGGAAGGCATGCCGCCGAACTGGCTCGGTTATGTGTTGGTGACGAGCGTGGCGGATTCCGTCGAAGCAGTGAAGAACGGCGGTGGCCAACTCATGAGCGGACCGATGGATATTCCCGGCGGCAAGATCGCCGTGTTCACCGACCCGCAGGGCGCGCACTTCGCCACGCACGAAACCGTGCAATAGGGGACAGGAGACAGGGGTCAGGGGACAGGAACAGCAGGTGCGGGCCCTTCGCTCCGCTCAAGGGCGACAAAACGAGCGGAACCGCTGTCCCTCTCCCCTGTCCCCTGTCACCTTGCTGAGCGCCACTGCTCTCGCGTCTGTCCCCAAATGTCGACGGGTTCGTGCTCGTAGGGTGGCGGCAACCTTCCGGGCCCTCGGTTGACGGACCCGAGCCGCTCCGCGAGCCGCTGCGACGCGTGATTCACCGGGTTGATGCAATGAATGACGTCGCTCCAACCCAGCGTATCAAACGCATAGTCCATCGACGCGCGCGCCGCTTCGAGACCGTATCCCTTTCCCCACGCATCGGGATGTAGCCCCCATCCGATTTCCGTGCCCGGCCAACCCAATGGCTGCCACGGGCCAACTCGGCCGATCCACAGCCCTGTTGCCTTCTCGATGACGGAAAACATGGAGACACCGGTCAGCTGCCATGCGCCCGCCTGCGCCATCAGAATGCGCCAGACCGCCGGCTTGGCCTGAACGCCACCGATGTGCTTCGCTGATCGCTCGTCGGCCATCAACTCTGCCCAACGATCCAGATCTTCCAAATGCGGCTGACGAAGAAGCAGACGCTCGGTTTCGATCATCAGCGCGGCTCAAAGGCGAAAGTGCAGACCCGTCGACTTCGCTCGGGGTGACAACAAGGCAACGCGACAAAGCAAGTACGACGAAGGACGAATCGCAAACGCGTCAGTCCGATCGTAGTGCCTCGAGCGGGTTCACGTCTCTTGCTCGCAATCCCGGAACCAGACTCGCAACAAGTGCAGCCAGCAACAACGTCGCCGCGACTCCGCCAAGGACCAGCGGATCACGAGCGGACGTATCGAAGAGCAGCGGCTCAACGAAGCGGCCCAGCGCCAGCGCCATGGCGAGGCCGAGGGCAACACCGACGGCAGCCATGCCGAGGCTGCTCCGGACAATGAGGCTCAGGATGTCGGACCCACGCGCACCGAGCGCGATTCGGACGCCAAACTCGTGGGTCCGCTGCGCGACGAGATACGAGAGCACGCTGTAAAGCCCAAGTGCCGCGATGATGAGTGCCAGCACGCCGAGAAAACCAAAAGCGGTCGCACCGAGCTTCCATGGCCGCAATTGCGGGTCGAGCGACTCCTGAAGCGTTTGCACCTGTACGAACACGGTCGAAGGATCGAGTTCCTGAAACGTTCGACGCACGGTCTCGATGACGGCAGGAGTAATACGTCGTGGCCGGATAACGAGACTGGTGCCGCCAATCCCCTTCTCCTGCCCAAAAGGGATGTAGTACTGCATCGATGGATCTTCCTTCAGCGCATTCCGGCGCGCGACAGCAACGACGCCAACGATGCGCGCACACGTCAACGTGCTGTCGTTGCTGGGACCCGAATAGAGACATTCGCCAATCGGGTTTCGCCGCGGCCACAGCACGGACGCCATCAACTCGTTGACGATCGCAACCGGCTCACTCCCAGCGCGGTCGGCGCTCGTGAAGGTGCGACCAGACAACAGCCTGTTGCCAATGGTTTCGAAGTAGTCGCTTGCGACAGCATTCACATAGGGGCCCCCGCCTTTGAGTGACGGGAGAGTATCCCAACCGGGAACACGCACGTACTGCGAGAAGCCGGAATTGAAGGGAAGTCCAACCGTGACACTCGCGCGCTCCACGTCTGGCAGTTGCCGAAAGCGCTCGAGCGCGCGTGGATAGAGGTCGCCACGACGGGCGCGTTCGCGCGTTCGCGCGTCGGCGTCGAGTGCGGCAGTACTCGGCCAGCGCGGCGAAACGACGAGCACGCGCTCCGGCTGAATGCCGAGATCCAGCGAATGAATCTGGTACAGACTCCGTACGAAAAGGCCGGCACCGACGAGCAACACGATCGAGAGCGCGGACTGCGTGATCGTCAACGTGGTCCGGAGACGCATTCCCTGCCCTCCACCGTCGCGCGCACCCGATTTGAGAGACGATGTGAGCTCCAGCCGGCTTGCTCGGAGCGCGGGAACGAAACCCACGACGATACCCACGCCCAGTGAAATGGCCGCGGATACCGCCAACACTCTCCCATCCACTGGCGACGACGTCCATTCGATCGAACGAAGCAACATCGTTCGCAGCAACTGGCCAGTAGCCCACGCCACGGCCAACCCCCCGATGCCTCCGGCCAGCGCGAGCATGACACTCTCGGTGAGCAGGAGACGAATGAGCCGGCCTCGCCCAGCGCCGAGCGCAAGTCGCACCGCCACTTCGCGGCGTCGGCGCGCCGAGCGAGCCAACAGCAGGTTGACGACGTTGGAGCACGCGACGAGCAATACCACAATCGCAACGCCGAGCAGCCAGCGCGCGACAGTATTGTCCAGCGTTTCCTTGCCCTGATTGTTGTACGAGATCGGCGCGACGGAGAGCGTCGCTTCTTTCAACCCGTCATCGTCGCCGGTGTATGCATTGTGGAAGGCGGCTGTCGCATCAGCTCGAGCCTGATCAGCAGACACTCCAGGCTTGACACGAACGATCAACCTGAGGAACTGCACACGCCACGACGTCGTCCAGTCCTGCCTGGAGGTCGGCCCGCGGAGTGACATCGGGAGCCACACATCTACGCCGCCGAGTTGCGGCCCCGTGAAGCCGCGCGGCGGCACGCCGACCACCACGTACGACTCATCCGCAAGCACGATCGTCGCGCCCAACGCCTTCGCATCACCGCCAAACATGCTGTGCCACAGACCATAGCCGATGACAGCGACATGCTCGGCACCGCTCGTGCGGTCCTCAGCCGCAGAGAAAAAGCGTCCGGCGACAGGCTGCACGCCGAGCATCCCGAACAGGTCCGCGGTAACGTAGGCGTTGTTGATCAACCGGGCGTCAATGCCGCGGCCAAGGGTGAGACCCGCCGGGTTCACTGCATACGCGGCCACGCCGGCGAAGGAATGCGTGTTTCGTTTCAGGAGATCGTAGGTCACATAGCCGAAGGAACTGCCAGTGAACGGCTCGCCCGACGGCGCTTTGCCCGTGTAGTAAACGCGCATCACTTCCTCAGGATTCCGGATGTGCTCCGGTCCCCGAATGAGGAGTCGTCCGCAACGCCGAACATTGCGGCGTTGCCGCCGATGCCGAGCGCCAAAGTGACCACGACAAAACTCGTGAAGAGTGGCTCCCGAACGAGCGACCGCGCAGCGTAGCGGGCATCAAGCGCAAAATCGTTGAACCATTCCGTGATGCGCATGGTGCGATCCCTCTCGTTAGCACCGTACGCGGTGCGACCGCGAGTCATCGCGCCAGAAACTGGCGGC
>JAZJZK010000066.1:0-4317 GCA_040389905.1 Gemmatimonadota bacterium
ACTCTTTCATTCGCGACTCCACGCCGGTTTATCCCGGCGCACCGCCCTCTGCGGTGAAAATGGCCCTACTACGCCGCGATTGAGCCGTTTATCCACGGCGATACTCGACTACCGACGCCTGACATTAGCCCCCCTCGCATCGAATTGTACCCCTCCAGGGCTTGGATAAATGAAACATATGTAGCATATTTCTTCGATGCCTGACCTCCTCCCATACCTCGACGCCGCCGCCGCACACCCCGAACTCAAGCGGGATGTGCTGGATTTCGTCCGCGGCGCCAATGCCGAGCGAATCGAGCTTCAGGGTTTCGCGCCGCGCGTCAAGGTCGAACGCGTTCTGACCCAGCTGTTCCACGCGCATCCCGAGCTCCCCGTCGAGCGCATCAAGGTCGCCGCACGGTCAGGGTGCTCCGACTTCACCGGCGAAATCACTGCCTTCGCCGGCGATGTCGAGCACCGCTTCCGCTTCACGTGGTGCTGCTCGTGGAAAGCCGAGCAGGAAGGCTGGAAAGACTATTTCGGCTTCTGGGATCAGGCGAGAGCCGCGCGTGAATTCGGCTGGCGCTGCTTCCGCACCTGGGAACCAGCCTGAGAAAGCACAGCATCCAGGGCACAGTTGAGATCGGCGACGAGATCTCCACCATCCTCGATACCAACGGATAGCCGCAACAACCCGTCGGTAATGCCCGCCGTCAGTCGCGCTTCCGCATCCATCGATGCATGAGTCATCGTCGCCGGATGTGCGATCAGACTCTCGACGCCGCCGAGTGACTCAGCGAGGGTGAAGCACGCGAGCGAATCGGCAACGGTCCGCGCCGCTTCGAGCCCGCCAACGAGCGAAAAGCTGACCATTCCGCCAAAGCCGGTTTGCTGTCCTGCGGCAATCGCGTGGCCGGGATGGGTGCTCAGCCCCGGGTAATGAACGGCGAGCACTGCCTCGTGCGTTTCGAGTGCCGCTGCGATCGCCCGCGCATTCGCCTCGTGGACGCGCGTCCGCGCGAAGAGGGTCCGCACACCCCGCAGCGTGAGGAAGCTGTCGAATGGCGCGCCGGTCACGCCAAGGCAGTTGGCCCACCATGTCAGAGACTCGAGATGCGCCTGATCGCGAACGACCACCGCGCCGCCGACGACGTCGCTATGGCCGTTCAGATACTTCGTTGTCGAGTGGACGACGACATCCGCGCCGAGCGTAAGTGGGCGCTGAAGCGCCGGCGACAGGAAGGTGTTGTCCGCCACGACTAACGCGCCGGCGCGATGACCCGCGTCGCACACCGCACGCAGATCGGTAATTCGCAGCAGCGGATTGCTTGGTGTCTCGATCCATAGCAGCGCCGGACGACATCGAGCGATCGCCGCGCACGCGTCTGGAGCGGTGAGGTCCGCGAGTTGCAGCTCGATCTGCCCACGCGCGGCGAGCGCGCGAAAGAGCCGGTATGTGCCGCCGTAGCAATCGTGCGCCGCGAGCACGCGCGCTCCAGCCGGAACGAGTTGCAGCGCGAGCGCGACCGCCGACATTCCCGAGCTCGTGACGACGCTCCCTAACCCCTCCTCCAGCTCCGCCAGCGCGTCGCCGAGTTGGTCACGCGTAGGGTTTCCGGAACGCGTGTAATCGTACTTCCGCTTCTGGCCGAACGCCGCGAACGAGAAGTTCGTCGACAGGTGAAGTGGCGGCACCACGGCACCATGCTGCGTATCGGTGGCGATGCCGGCGCGAACGGCGCGCGTTGTCGTGGAGCGTGGCGAATGCGATGTGTTCGGCATGGGTCAGTCAGCGAGAGCGCGAGAAAGAAGTTGGCCGAGCCGTTCAGGCTCGGTGAGAAACGCATCGTGTCCGTACAACGTGGGCAGCAGGTGATAACCGTCGAGATGGGGCAAGCGGGCGCACATCGCCTCGAGCTGCGACGGCGGCGCCAGCGTGTCGCCCTCGGCCGCAATGATGGTCGTGGGCACGCGCACCTCCTCGGGCACGACATGGTGCAGGTCAACCGACAACGAGAGTGCGAGAAAGCGCTCCGCACGCATGCGCGATGCGAACTTGTCGCCCGACTGCATGAGATACCGTTCGACCTCGAACTCCGCCGAGCGCTCGCCCACCGTCGGCTCGACGTCGAAACGCTCGCTGAACTCCGCCGCGGTGCGATACGTCGTCATCGCGATCGCGCGGCCCAGCGCCATGCCTTCGGCAACGCGCCCCGTGTCGATGCCGAGTTGAACGACGCGTCGCTGCACGGCACGCAAGCCCACCGACATTGGATGTGGTTCGTGCGCGGCGCTCACGACGATCACGCGACGCACGCGCTCCGGCCAGCGCTCGGCGAGCGCGAGGGCCACCATGCCGCCGTAGGACGCGCCGACCACGGCATCGAGCTGGTCGATCTCCAGTTCGTCCAGCACGGCGACAATCTGCGCGGCCTGATCGTGCGTCGTCACGATGGACGCAGGGCGTCCGTCGCGTGCGCGACCGCCGTCGATGAAGTCGACGCCCAGCACCCGGACGCTCGTCGTGTCGATGGCGCGACCGTCGCCAACGATGTCATCCCACCAACCGGGCGTGGTGTCGTGGGTGCCCGAGACAACATGACGTGTCGCGGAAATCCCGCCGATGGCAAGCACGACGGGGGCGCCTTCCGCGCCAACGAGTTCGTACGCCGAAAGGCCCGCGGTGCGCTGCAACAACAGCTCCGTCATGCCGCCACCTCATGCGTACAGCAACAATCCTCTTCGAGCCGAACGGCGATCGGATGCACTCCGGTCGCCTCCAACGTCGTCACCAGTTCGTCGATCTCGGCAGCGGTCGTCGATTCCAGTATCGTCCACGCCGACGTCGCGCGATCGTCCGTGAACACGTGTCGACATCGCGGAATCGTCCGGTGGAGCGTTGCAGCGGCGCCGCGGATCTCGACGACCCACCGTGATTGCCGCGGATCCTCGCTGCCTGCGCGCGCCCCTCCACGGCGACGCGGGCCAACGCCGGTCGTGACGAGGTCGCTCAGCAGGGCGGTCGCCGTTGGTAGTCCGCCCGCACCTGGCCCCGACGCACACAGTGGCGCGCGCCATCCCGCGAACACATCGGCGTGGTTTCCCTCGTCGCGAGTACGCGCCAGCGCGCTGCTGGGGTTCACGAACAGCGGCGCCACCGAGGCGACGACACCATCCTGCGTCGCCAGGCACTCCGCAACTTGCCGTACGCGGAGACCCAGTCGTTCACCCAGCGCAACGTATCGCGCGGGTTCCGGCAGGAGTGATACCACACGTACAGCCAGTGACTCTGGTGCTACACCGAACGCCGCCCATGCAATCAGTTTGATCTTGTCCTGCGCATCTCGTCCGTCGAGATCACGCGACGCATCTGCCTCCGCAAACCCCGCCAACTGCGCGGCGGCCAGCGCTTCGTCGAGCCGACATCCTTCCTCGATACGCGAGAGAACGAAGTTCGTCGTGCCGTTGAGAATGCCCCGCACACGCGATGCCCCTCCTGCGCCAAGCGCGTCGTCGAGGAGGCGGAGGATCGGCACGCCACCGCCGACCGCCGCATCGTAGCGAATCGTCGTTCCGTTACGGCGCGCCAGATCCGCCAGCCCCGAGCCATGCGCGGCGAGCAGAAGCTTGTTGGCCGTAACCAACCGCTGCCCGCGCGCAAGCACCGTTTCCGCTATGCGCCGCGCCGGATCGAGGCCGCCGATGGCCTCGACCACGACGTCCGCCTCAGTCTCGAGAAAGGCATCGACGTCATTCGTCAGCAGCGACGGGTCGAGCGCCACGTCGCGACGGAGACCGACGTCGCGGACGAGCACGCGCACGAACTCGATCTCGACTCCGTGCCGCTCCACCAAGGCATCTCGGCTCGCCGCGATCTCGCGCACGAGCGCGCTCCCGACGGCTCCGCGACCGGCGAGCGCAATTCGGAGCACGGAAACGCCGGGTGCTCCAGGGTTGGCGATATCTGATTGGTGGAGCTCGAGCACTGCCGTCATGTCATCCTCGCGTAAGAAAAAAGAAAGCCCCGATCCTCGGGAGAGGATCGGGGCCGGCCGGCGAGTATTCGCCGAGTCGTAGACTATGCGCGCGCGCGCTGTCTCCCGTCCGTGTCTCCCATTGGGAAAACGGTGGTAATCGACATGCACATGAGCATTCGCGCTGCGATCAGCATACGACTCGGAAGTAGGTGAAACAAAAAAGCCTGGCGAGCCGCCAGGCATTTCGCGTTTTAGCAATTATTTAACGTGGCTGCAATAGGCGGCAAGTACCACGAACTCGATTGTGAATGCACAGTACGGCGATGCATGATGTCTGTCAAGGTGCTAAGTGACAGTGGAC
>JAZJZK010000066.1:4417-25004 GCA_040389905.1 Gemmatimonadota bacterium
AGGAGACAGGAGACAGGAGACAGGAGACAGGAGACAGGAGACAGGAGACAGGAGACAGGAGATAGGAGATAGGAGATAGGAGATAGGAGATAGGAGATAGGAGATAGCCAGAAGGTGCGCAGTTCCGCTCGTTTTGTCGCCCTGAGCGGAGCGAAGGGCCCGCACCACTGCAGTCCCTAGCTCCTAGCCTAGCTCCTAGCCTCGCTCCTAGTCCCTCGTTCCTGGCCCTGTGTCATTTAGAAAATAGCTCCCGAATCTCCGAACACCCCATCCCCAGCCCCAACGCAAGCATCACATCGATGCGCGCCTGACCCGGCCTTTTCCCGTATGCGAAAATCGCTCCCGCCTCCAACACTCGGCGCCCTCCACCCGGGTAACCGTATGTCGGCCCCACGCGCCCGCGTAGTGCGCGCGATGTAATGACCACGGGGCGACCGCTCTCCACCCACCGCACGATCCCATCGAACGCAAGCACCGGCACGTTCCCTCGGCCCATCGCGGCGACGACCACCCCTTTCGCTCCTGACTCACGCGAAGCATCGAGTAGCCGGGCATCCGCACCCGCCCACATGTGCACGATGTCCACGGGGTCCGCTGGACGCTCCGGCATCAGCGGCGCAGGAATCTCGATCAGGTTGCGACGATAGCTGACATGACCCTCATCGATATCACCGAGCGCGCCGAGGCTCGGACTCTCGAATGCATCGCGCGCGTCCGTGTGCGTCTTGCTCACTTCCAGGGCGCTGTGAATGCGCTCACCGAGACACACGAGCGTGCCTTTTCCTCGAGACAGCGGCGACGCCGCCGCACGCGCCGCATCGAGGAGATTCGCTGGACCATCCCACCCCAGGTCACTGGCGTTGCGCATCGCCCCCGTGAAGACAACTGGCTTGTCCGGTGGCAGCGAGCGCGCGACGATGTACGCGCTCTCCTCGAGTGCATCCGTCCCATGGGTGACGACCACGCCGTCGACCTCAGGCCGGGCGAGATGATCGCGAATCCGGTTTCGCACCTCCCACATGCGCGCGACCGTCATGTGTGGCCCCGGAAACATTCCCCATTCGTCCACCTCGACCTCGGCAACCTCGGCGAGGCCGCGTGTCGCCTGCACGATTTCTTCGCCGCGCAGCGTCGGCACGGCACCGCCGGCGGCGGCATTGTGCTTCATCGAGATCGTACCGCCCGTGAAGAGAATGACGATCATCCGCAGAGCACGCTGCCACCATTCACGTTGAGGATCTCGCCGGTCACGTGCCGAGCGAGCGATGAACAGAGAAACACGATCGGCCCCGCGATGTCGTCGGACGACGCAATCCGCCCGAGCGGAATGCCCCGTTCGATGCGTGCCCTCCCCTCGTTCGCGAAGGGATCCGCACACATCTCCGTGTCCACCCATCCAGGTGCCACGGAATTCACTGTGACATCACGCGCCGCCAGCTCGATCGCGAGCGACTTCGTGAAGGAGATCACGGCTCCCTTGCTCGTTCCGTAGTCGGCATGGAATGACTCACCGCGTTGCCCTGCCGTACTCGACACGAGGACGATGCGGCCGCCGTCCGTAATCGCGCGAACGACCGCGCGCGTTGTGTAAAACACGGAATCGACGTTCTCGCGCATCGTATTCGCCCACCGCTCGTCGTCCATCTCTGCCACGCTCGTCTCGACAGATGGCCATATGCCCGCATTCGCGACGAACAGGTCCAGCCCACCAAGGGTCTCGACGGTAAAACCCACGAGATCCTCGGCGCCGGCGCGCGTCGAAATGTCGGAGGCGCGCGCCGCGGCATTCACTCCCAGCGCCACGAGTTCCGCGACGACCGACTCCGCATCCGCCGTTCGCGACCGATAGCCGATGACGACGTCCGCCCCGGCTCGTGCGAGCAGTCGCGCCGTCGCCGCACCGATGCCACGGGAACCGCCGGTCACGAGCGCTCGCCGGCCCCTCAGATCGATCATAGCGATTGCTCCACGATGTCACAAATGATGTGCTCGATACACATGTGAATCTCCTGTGCGCGATCGGTGCGCGATGTCGGGATGATCACGCTGTGATCTGCGAGCTCGCGCAGCGCGCCGCCGTCTCGAGCGCTGAATGCCAGCACGGGAACGCTCTTCTCATGGGCAGCGTCCGCCGCGCGCAGCACGTTCGGTGAGTTGCCGCTCGTCGAGTGGATGATCAGCAAGTCGCCCGGTTTCGCGAGGGCCTCGATCTGCCGCGCGAACACATTCTCGTAGCCGATGTCGTTCGCCGCCGCCGTCAGCAGGGACGTGTCCGTTGTGAGCGCGATCGCTGGATACGCGCGACGATTCCGCATGTAACGCACCACATACTCCGTCGCGAGATGCTGGGCGTCCGCCGCACTTCCTCCGTTCCCACAGAAAAACAGGGTCCCGCGGCGCGCGACCGCGGCCTGCACCATCGCGAGCGCGCGTTGCATATCACTCTCGAGCTCCGTCGCCACCTGCTCTGCCGTGGCCGCGAGCTCGCGGAGCGCAATCGAAAAGGGCGATGTCATCGGGACAGGAACATCTCGCGAAGTCGGCCGAAGATTCCGCCGGACGACCGGAGCGGTGGCGCGGCGAGGACGGGCTCGCCCGCGAGGAGACGAGCGGCGTTCGTGTGCGTGAGCAGATCCGCATGCTCTTGCGTCGAAACCTCGAGGAGCCAGTCACGCGCCGTGGCCAGCGAACGGGAGTCACCGTGATTGTCACTCGAAAAAAGGTCGCAGAGCCCTTCCTCCACCAGCGCACGCGACAACTTCGACTTCGGCCCGCGACCCAGTAGCCCCCCGGTATCCATTTGAATGACGGCACCGGCGTGCCGCCACTCCTCGACGAGATCGAGCGTGCACCCATGATATCGCTCCGGGTGCGCGAGTACGGGCACCACGCCGGAACAACGAATCCGATAGAGCTCGTCGCCAGCGGTGATCGGGACGCGCATGTGCGGAAACTCAACGAGCACCGCCCGCGATCCGCCGAGGTGCAGATGCGCCGGCCGCAAATCTCCGCCTGGTTCGTCGAGCATGATCTCCCACCCGAGCCGCAGTTCAAGGCTCCGCGGTGCGACCGTCTTCAGTTCTTCGAGGATCGCAAGATTCCGCTCCCACGGCGCGGTGGGTATTTGCGTCACGGTCAGGTGCGGCGTGAGCACAAGAACTTCAACCCCATCTGCCGCGAAGCGGTCGAGCACGGGGAGCGATTGTTCGACGGATTGCGATCCGTCGTCGACGCCCGGCAGCAGGTGACAGTGAATATCGATCATGCTCCGCTCGTTTTGTCGCCGTGAGCGAAGCGAAGGGCCTGCACCTGCTGTTCCTCCGAAGTCGTCGACGCTGTCGCAAGCGTCGCGATGCGATCCATGGCGGCCGACGCCAGAGCGCATGCGTCCGCCGACTGTTCTCCCGCGGCCTCGAACGCGTACGTCACCAGTGCGTCTGCCGCGAGCAAATCCAGCGCGGACGCGCGCGACGTCTCGTCGCGCATGAGGCGCGCAGCGATGCGCTCCCCCGCGTCCAGAAACAGCGCCGGCGCGCGCTCCAACGGTTCGGCGAGCGCGGACTCCAATGCAGCATCCAAACGCGCCGCTAAAGCGGGCGGCGGCTTCGGCGAGCGCGCGTGAAGCCACTCACCGACGGTCACGTTCCAGCCACGATCGCGGAGACCAACCGCGGCGCTGCCTCCAACGCGGCCGCGAGCAGCGTAACGTCCGGAACGCCCGCTTGCGCCATGTGCGGCTTGCCTCCGCCACGGCCGCCGGCAACAGCCGCCACATCGCGAACGATCGCGTCGGCACGAATGCCCTTTTCCCGTAAACCGTCCGTCACGACCGCGAGGAGCGCACCCTTGCCATCCTCGAGCCGCGCGGCCAGCACGCCGACGCCATTCGTGAGCTGCTCGCGGAGTGCGTCGCCCATAGCCTGCAGCGACTTCATGTCCGACACACGGACTTCGCCGATGACGAGCGTCGCACCACTCGAACCGATCGGCTGCGCCGAGGCGATCAGCGCCTGGAGTTCGTCACCGCCGCCACGCATCGCCTCGTCGAGCTTCTTCTCCAACGCGCGCCGCTCATCCAACAGACTGTGGACGCGCTTCTCCACGCCGTCGACGGGCGACTTCACCAGCTCGGCGATGCGGAGCAGCGCGGTCTCGCGAGCGCGCAACTGCATGAACGCACCGGGCCCGGTCAACGCCTCGATCCGGCGCACGCCACTGGCGACGCCCGTCTCACTGAGCAGCACGAACAAACCGATCTCCGACGTGTTCCGGACATGCGTTCCGCCGCACAGTTCCATCGACACACCGGGGACATCGACGACACGGACGACGTCGCCGTACTTCTCACCGAACAACGCCATCGCGCCCTTCGCGCGCGCGTCCGGATACGGCATTTCTGTCCACGTCACCGGCAACGCACGCCAGATTTCCGCGTTCACGAGCGACTCGACGTTCGCGAGCTTGTCCCCGCTCACCGGACCATGATGCGTGAAATCGAATCGCAACCGGTCTGGCGCCACGAGCGAGCCCGCCTGGTGCACCGCATCTCCCAACACTTGGCGTAATGCCGAGTGTAAAAGGTGCGTCGCGGTGTGATTGCGCTCGGTATCCTTCCGCCGCTCACTCGGCACACGCGCCGTCACTCGGCCCCAGTGGAACTCGCCGGTGAGCCGCCCCAGCGCGGCGGAACGTCCTTCGATCTTGCGCACACCATCCACGTCGATGCGCCAGCCATCGCCGACGATCTCGCCGACATCGGCGATCTGTCCGCCGGATTCCGCGTAGAACGGCGACTCCCGCAGCAGAACGGCGACGCGATCGTCGCCGATACGCCGCAGCGCGACGACCCCTGTTTGCACCTCGATGACATCGTACCCCACGAAACGCGACGTCTGGGGTTCGTACGTCTCGAGGCTTTCCCACCCGGCAAGATCGCCAAGTGCGTCTGCCTGGACGCTGAGTTGCCGAGACTTGCGTTCATCTTTCGAGCGCGTTCGCTGTTCGCCGAGTGCCGCCTCGAAGCCTGGGATGTCGACGGTATATCCGCGCTCGTGCGCCATCAGCTCCGTCAGGTCGATCGGAAAGCCAAACGTGTCGTACAGCCGGAACGCATCCTCGCCGCTGACCGTCCCCTTGTCCATCGCATCCGCCGGCGCGAGCTGGTCGAAGCGCGCCATTCCCCCCTCGATCGTCGCAAGGAACGCCTGCTCCTCGACGCGCGTCGTCTGGATGATGTGCTCCGCACGCGTGCGCAACTCCGGATAGACATCACCCATCGACGCGATGAGCGTCTGCACGACGTGCACGAGCGTCGGCTCGCGCCGTCCGAGCAGATACGCATGCCGCACCGCGCGGCGCAGAATGCGCCGCAGCACGTAGCCGCGCCCTTCATTGCTCGGGAACACCCCATCGGTCAGCAGGAAGGCGACCGCGCGTGCATGGTCGGCGAGGACGCGAAAGGACGCCGGGTCCACCGCGTTCTGCACCACGCCGCCGCCCGCGATCTGTACGCCGGTCCGCAGTTCGTCACTCTCCCTACCCCAATACGCCACGCCCACGGTCTTCTCGACCGTTGTAATCAAGTCCGCGAAGACATCAGTGTGATAGTTGTTGGTGACTCCCTGCTTCACCGCCGCGATGCGCTCCAGCCCTGCGCCAGTATCCACCGACGGCTTCGGCAGCGGCACCAGCGAGCCATCAGGCTGCTTGTCGAACTGCATGAAGACGAGGTTCCAGATCTCCAGGAAGCGCCCCGCCTCCCCACCTTCGACGAACGCCTCGTGTGAGAACTCCTCGCGCGACATGTCCGTCCACTCGCCACTCGCCCCGTCCGGAAAACGGAAATCCGTCGCGACTTTTGCCAGGTCCACGAAGATCTCCGTGCACGGGCCGCACGGCCCCGTGTCCGCCATCTGCCAGAAGTTGTCCTTGTCGCCAAGCCGGTAGATGCGCGTGGGCGAGATCCCCGCGATCTCCTGCCAGAGCTCCGCTGCCTCATCGTCCGTGTGGTGCACACTCACGCGGAGCAGCGACGGGTCGATCGCGAGATGATCGGGGCTCGTGAGCAACTCCCAGGCGAAGCGAATGGCGTCGCGCTTGAAATAGTCGCCGAAGGAAAAGTTGCCCAGCATCTCGAAGAACGTGTGGTGACGCGCCGTGTGTCCCACCTGCTCCAGATCGTTGTGCTTTCCGCCAGCGCGCACACACTTCTGCGCGGTGGTCGCTCGCCGCTTCCCATCGGGCGCGCCCTCCATGCCGACGAAGACCTTCTTGAACGGGACCATGCCCGCGTTGACGAACAGCAACGTCGGGTCGTCGGCGGGCACGAGCGACGCGCTCGCGCGAACGACATGGTCCTGTGATGCGAAGTAATCGAGAAAGCGGCGGCGTATTTCGGATGAACGCATCCGCTCAATATACGGGGAACACCGGGCACCTCGGGAGTCCAACTCGCGTTCTCTCGGCCCACCGAACACCCCGGCGCTTGACTTCGCCCGCCGTCATGGTGCATTCTTCCCATTACTTGGGAAGGGGAGACCATGCGCCAGCCGATGGACTTGCTGCAGGGAACGCTCGACGTGCTCATTTTGCGCACGCTTGTCTGGGGTCCGATGCATGGGTACGCCGTGTCGAGGTGGATTCGTGATCGGACGGAGGACACGCTCCAGATCGAGGACGCGCCCCTCTACAAGGCCCTGCACCGCCTCGAGAAGGCAGAGTGGGTGACAGCCCAGTGGGGTCTCTCGGAAAACAACCGCCGAGCACGATTCTATCGCCTCACGCCGGCCGGCCGGAAGCAACTCAAGGCGGAGGAAGCGGCGTGGCGCAGCTACGCCAAAGCGGTGTTCCAGGTGCTGGAGCCCGCATGATCCGCAGGCTTTTTCAATATCCATGGAGAAGCCACGCTGTCATCCGCTCCGACGTGGACGACGAACTTCGTTTCCATCTCGACTCGCGACAGCAGGCGCTCATGGCAACCGGACTTTCCGTTGACGCCGCCCGCGCGCGCGCCATCCGCGAGTTCGGGGACATCGACGAGGCACGCCGCTACATGCAACACGTCGACAATGACATCGAAACCAACCGGCGAAGGAAGGACTATGTGCGCGACGTGATGTACGACCTGAAATACGCACTGCGCTCACTCCGGGTCTCACCGACATTCACCATCGTTGCGGTATTGACGCTCGCGATTGGCATTGGCGCCAACACCGCGGTCTTCTCGGTCGTGCACGGCGTCCTGCGGCAACCGCTGCCCTTTCCGAATCCGGAGCGGCTGGTACGAGTATGGTCGGCAAACCGCAGTGGCGATTCCCCCAAGGCGTCGGTGTCCGCGGTGGATCTCGACGACTGGCGCGCGCAGCGTCGGCAATTCGAGGACATCGGGGGATGGGAGTTTGCAAGCGGTGCCAGCGGTCTCGACCTCACTGGCTCGGGCCAGCCCCAACGCGTGTCCACGGCGTTTGTCTCGCCCGGCTTCTTCACCACCCTTGGCGTCGGCGCATTGCACGGCCGTCTCCCGTACGAGAGCGAAATGGTGCGTGGAGGGGACGATCGTGTGGTGGTGCTCTCGTTCCCGTATTGGCAGCGGAATTTCGGCGCGTCCACAACCGTGCTGAATACCACCCTCATTCTGAGGGGCGAGCCCTACCGCGTGGTCGGCGTGATGCCGCCGAACTTCCGTTTTCCTTCGCCGAGCGTCGAGATCTATGTCCCCTTCTCGACCATTCCCGATCAATCCATTCCCCGCATCCGCCCCGTTCGCATCATGGGCGTTGTCGCTCGCCTCAAGCCAAACGTCACCCTCGATCAGGCGCGCGCGGAAATGAATGTCATCACCGGGCGGCTTGCGGCGCAGTATCCCGAGAATGCGACGTGGACTCATGCCACCGTCCTTCCCCTCCACGAAGCCATCACGGGCTCCGTTCAGAACGCGCTGCTTGTTCTGTTTGCGGCTGTCACGGGTGTCTTGCTCATGGCATGCGTAAACGTCGCAAGCCTCGTCTTGACCCGGGCCTCGGCCCGTGAGCGAGAGATCGGCGTTCGTGTCGCCCTCGGAGCGACTCGGGGCCGCATCCTTCGCCAACTGGTCACCGAGAGCATGGTCCTTGCGCTCGCAGGCGGGGTCCTCGGCATTGGCGTTGCGGTTGTCGGGACGCGCGTGCTCCTGGCGCTCAGCGCCGGCCAACTGCCGCTCAGTGAGGCTGTCGGCGTGAACCCGACGGTCTTGCTCTTTGCGCTGGGTGCATCCCTGTTCGCCGGAATTCTCTTTGGCGCGGCGCCTGCGCTTCGCGCATCGTCCACGAACCTTCAGGGCGCACTCCGCGCCGGCGGACGAACGTCTACCGGAGCGTCCACTCGCCTCCGATCCGCATTGGTGATCGCACAGGTGGCATTCGCTGTCGTGCTGGCGGTCGGGGCTGGACTCACCACGCGCAGCTTCAATGCGCTTCTGCACGTCGATCCGGGCTTTACCCCCGATCACCTGCTCGCTGTGAACTTCACCATCAACACCGATCGACACGGCGACACCGCATGGAAGCAGTATTACAGCGACGTCATTACGCGCGTGCGGGCCGTCCCCGGCGTCACGAGTGCGGGTGCCGCACAGTACGCGCCATTCAAGGGGATGGGTGAGCGAAACGCACTCGTCCCCGTTGGCTACGTGGCACGGCCGGGCGAAGAGCCTCCTGCGTTTCCGACACAGCGGATCAGCGATGCATACTTTCGCACCATCGGCACACGCATCCTCAGCGGACGGGAGTTTCTTCCCACCGACCGCGGAAACGCTCCACCGGTCGTCGTCGTGAACGAGGCGTACGCGAAAGCGTTCTTTCCCGGACAGAATGCTGTCGGCAAGGAGCTCACCGTTGGAGGTAGCGGCCGCCTCACGATCGTCGGAGTCGTCGGCGACATTCGCCAATCGGACGTCGCCGAAGCACCCGGTCCACTCCTCTACGTCAGCAATCTTCAGAACGGCCGAGTGAAGGTGACGCTCGTGTGTCGTACTGTCGCGGATCCCCTCACCATGACGCGCAGCATTCGCGATGCGATCTGGTCCGTGGATCGCGACCAGCCAATCACGTCGATCTTCACCTTCAACGACATCATGCAGGAAACCCTCGCGCGTCCGCGTCTCGTCACGGTTCTCTTCGCAGCATTCGGCGTCCTTGGCCTCACGCTCGGCGCGCTCGGCATCTATGGCGTCCTGGCATTCCTCGTCACGCAACGACGGCGCGAGATCGGCGTTCGTATCGCGCTCGGCGCGAACGCCCGCCGGGTCTATGCGATGATCATGCGCCACGGCGTCGGCATGGCGATCGCTGGGTTGGTCATCGGTATTTCGGCGGCACTTGCCCTCTCCCGCTTCGTCCAGTCGCTGCTGTTCGGTATTCCGGCCACCGATCCGTACAGCTACGCGGGCGTCGTTCTTCTCTTCCTCTTCGTCGCTACGCTCGCTGGACTGCTACCTGCTCGGCGGGCGATGCGAGTCGATCCCGTGATCGCCATGCAGCAGGAGTGAGCGCAATTCGCCGCTACGCTTCACCAACGGCATCTGTCTCGTCGAGCCCGTTCGCCACCGCATCCATCGCGCGCCGGATGTCATCACCGTCATAGCCGCGGCGGGCAAGGAAACCGTACAACCGCCGCTTCCGCACGAGCGGCTCGAGCTTCACCAGTGAGCGCAGCTTCTTCCGCGCGGCGGCCTCCACGAGTGCGCGCTGGTCCACGCCCTCCTCGTCGAAGACGGTGTCGATGGCGTCGTCACTGACATCGCGCGCGATGCCCTTTCGCGCGAGCTGCTGTTGCACTCGCCGGCGCGACTGATTCGCGCCGAGCACCTTCGCGCGAGTGAACGATCGCGCAAACGCAGCATCATCGAGAAAGCCCTGCTCCGTCAGCTTCTCGATCGCGCAATCAACGAGCGCCTTGTCCTCGCCCTTCCGCACGAGCGCTCGCGCGAGTTCGGTCGCGGAGCGGCCACGAAATGCGAGCATGGCAATCGCGCGATCGTAGACTTTGAGTTGCGCATGCTCGCGCGCAATGCGCTCGGTCATGTCGGCGACGTTCTTTCCAATCGCCATACCGAGTCGCTCGATCGCGTCGAGCGAGAGTGTCGCAGCGATTTCACCATCGACGAACACGTCGAATCTTGCGGGTCGTCGCGCAGTTGGCTGGATCGCAGATATCACAGACATGGCACGCGAGAAGTTATCAAGACACCACGCTTACAACACAATCCAGCATCACGATGCAGTTATCAACATCGGCGTGAATGGCGACGATACGGAGTTGGACGGATACCGTCAAAACGTTGTAGATAAACGACTTAGATAAAATAAGAAACCGAGGAGCTCCTCTGTCACGCTGGGGATTCCGGGCCCCATCGATTCCAGAGAGCGCGCCCTCGGCTCCTTATGTACTCAACATACTAACCTAATCCCGCTTTTGTTGCACGGGTTTTGTCACGTTTTCTCTTGTCGCACGAGCAGTGCCAATAGACGACTCCTGAGTCCGCCAGGACGTCACGGCCTACTCTGCCTCATCTGCCTCGGGGACCCCAGCCTGATCCGCCCCAATCCCCAACACAACCTTCACCTTTTCCTCGATCTCGGCAAGAATCGCCGGGTTGTCCCGAAGGTACATCTTCGCGTTTTCACGGCCCTGGCCGATCTTTTGGCCATTATAGCTGTACCACGCCCCCGACTTCTCGATGATCCCGGATTCCGCCCCGATGTCCACCAGAAGGGACGTATGGCTGATCCCCTCCGCATACATGATGTCGAACTCGGCCTGCTTGAAGGGGGGCGCCACCTTGTTCTTCACCACCTTCACGCGGACGTGCGACCCGACGATCTCCTCCTTCTCCTTCACCGGGCCAATCCGGCGAATATCCAAGCGGACTGAAGCGTAGAACTTGAGCGCCTTGCCCCCCGTGGTCGTCTCCGGGTTGCCGAACATGACGCCGATCTTCTCGCGAAGCTGGTTGATGAAGATCACGATCGTCTTGGACCGGGCGATCGAACCGGTCAGCTTGCGCAGCGCCTGACTCATCAGGCGGGCCTGAAGCCCCATGTGCGACTCGCCCATGTCGCCCTCGATTTCCGCCTTCGGCACCAGCGCCGCCACGGAGTCGATGACCACGATGTCCACGGCACCCGACCGAACGAGGATTTCACAAATCTCCAGGGCCTGCTCCCCTGTATCCGGCTGTGAGATGAGGAGCGCCTCGACGTCCACACCGAGCTTGCGAGCGTATTCCGTGTCGAGCGCGTGCTCCGCGTCGATGAACGCGGCCACGCCACCCATGCGCTGCGCATTCGCCACGACGTGGAGACACAACGTCGTCTTTCCACTCGATTCCGGCCCGTAGATCTCCGTCACGCGACCGCGCGGAATGCCTCCCACGCCGATCGCCGCGTCCAGATTGATCGCACCAGTCGGAACCGCCTCGACCCGCACCTTCTCCTTCGCGTCCATCCGCATGATGGACCCCTTGCCGCAGCTCTTCTCGATCTGCGCGATCGCAAGGTTCAACGCCTTCTTCTTGTCGTCTGCAATCGTGGACACGGCCATTGTCGGTAAAGCCTCTCGTTTGTCGTGGATTCCCTGGCCCACGCGGGCATAAGCGTATCGGAAGAGCAGTCCATCCGTTACCCGAACAGAATACGAAGATGGTGACCCGAAATCAAGCCGAAAGGTGCAGGGCGAACGCGCCTTCTACATGACGCACCCGAACACGCGTGCCGTCGAGCAGAACGCCGACCACATCGAACCGGTACGCCTCATCAGGGCGCCCATGGCGAGCGACCCAGACGCGAGCAGAACGCCCTAACTCCTTCTGCTTGCGCCAGTTGCACGCCGCGACCGGATCGCCGAACCGATCCCCCTGCCTCGCCTTCACCTCGACAAACGCCACCAACCCATCCCGCTCGGCAACCAGATCGATGTCGCGATGACCTGTTCGGAAGCGGCGCTGGACAATGCGCCAGCCATGCTCCCGAAGCCACCGTTCGGCGATCCGCTCCCCCAATTCACCAAGTGCCTGCCTGGCCGCTGACATGAGCCAAGGATACTGCGCGCCGTCCAAAACGCGTCACCATATGAACGCACCAACGTATCAAACGAACGCACGCCGCTTTCGTCGTGTGGAGTGCTCACTTGCGCCGGGGTTCCTGACCGGTAGACTCCGCTGAGTTTCTTGCGCGGAGTGCCATGATGCTTCAGCGGATCAGAGCCAGCATTCCAGCGCCGGTCAAACGTGGCGTGAGACACGCGTTGCTCGACCCCATTGGACAGCGAGTCCGCGACTGGCAGCTGCGCGCGATGATCCGACAGCTCCGCGCCGGGGCATCCCTGACGCGATCGAAGGCGATGCGACTGCGCGAGGTCTGGGGGAACAAGGGTTTTTCTGCGGACTGCAGTTTTCTCCTCGAAGTCGCGCGCTCGGTTGCATGCAGTTCAGGCCCCGTCCTCGAGTGTGGAACGGGACTAACCACCGTCGTCGCGGCGTTGGCGGCAGAGCAGAAAGGCACGTCGGTTTGGTGCCTGGAACAGGACCCCGAATGGGCGGCCGCCGTTCGACGTCGCCTCCGGATGCACGGCATCGCCAACGTCGAAGTGCGGGTCGCCCCTCTACGCGAGTATGAGGGGTTCGCGTGGTACAACCTCGCCGATGTCGAGCTCCCGCAGCACTTCGCGCTCGTCGTCTGCGACGGCCCCGCGATCTTCGAACCCACGCCGTTCGCGGCGGCGTGGAGGTACGGTGTGATTCCCATACTCGCGGAGCGAAGGGTTCACGTCTCGGAACTTCTCCTCGACGATGCCGACGACCCCCGTGCCAGCCGCTTGCTCTCCCACTGGGCGACGGAATTCGGGGTGAATTATCGCGTCGTCGATACTGGAGACGGCAAGTGGGCGCGCGTAATTCCGGAGCCTCCGCAGAGAGATGACCCTTGACGCCGACGTCGATGTCCTTGGCGCGGTTATCGGCTTGTCAGGCGTCGGCGAGTCTGTGGCCCTCGGTGGATGGGTGTACGGTTTCCTCGGTCCGATTGGCACGCTTGTCGGGATGCGGCGTGGTTGGGTCGCACTCTGGCGGGTAGAAGGACTAAGGCGCAGCTTACCGGAACCGCTCCCGCGGTCTGCACCCACCCGAACCGAGTCCGCCATGTCGACACGCAGTGCGTCGTCCCGAAACATTGCCTCGTTTTTTGGCCGCGGCGCACTCGTGTGCATGCTTGCTGCCCTTTGTGGAGGCAAGCCCGCGTTGGCGCAGACGGCGCCGCCGGAGCGCCTTGGCGTCATGGTGACTGGACTCCGAACCGCCGACTCCTTGAGCCGTGCCGCGGCGAAGATGGTGGAGTACGATATCGCCTCGCTCAACCCGAGGCAGATCTGGCTCGTTTCATCGTATGATGTCGAGCAGGTCGTCAAGCAGGCCGGCATGGCCGGCAAACAAATGACCGAGAGCGACGTGCGCGAGCTCGGGAAGTTGCTCAGGACCGACGTGACCATCGACGTCAAAGTCGAACGCGCCAGTGACGGGCTGGAGCTTTCGGCAATTCGCGTCACGTCGCCGCCGAAGGGCCAGAAAGGGGTCGTGTCGGAGGCATTCACTGTCGTTCGGGCGCCGACCATGGATGCGCTGTCGAAGTCCTTCGCGCGGCAAGTCGTTGATTTGCCCCTGAAATCCTGGTTTCGTCCCGCACCATAAGAGCCGCGGCTCGGACTACGGAATCAGGTCGGATCTCAGCACACCACCACCTACCGCCTGTTCGCTCCGGATCACGCGCGCATCGTCGCGCGTGATCCAGAGCCGTTGCTCGATCGCGCCTGCACGAAGCGCCACGCGCCAGCAGTCGGCCGACCTGCGCCCCACTGCAATCCGTTCCGTGCGCTCAACCACGATTTCTGCGGGTAGCAATTTCGGCAGAGGCCCATCCACGAGCACCAGTGTTGCCGCCGAGCGATAACCCTCGCGCAGTGGAAGCATCTCGATGACGCGCTCGGCCATCCCCGCGCTCAAGAGCGCGTTCGCCGGCAATGCGATGGTGAACGACGCGCGTCCCTGATACGTCTCGACGACGCCGAACGCGGAATCGCGGGTGATGGATGCGCCCATCCACGCCTTCCCGTTCGTCGCCGTCCATCGTTCCGGAGAGAGATCCGCCCGAGACACCGACACAGAATCCGTCGTCTCGATCATTGTACCGCGACGGGACTCCGCGACCAGCCAGCTCGGATTGCCGCCGAGTGGCGTGTCGGATACGGTCACGACGCGGTTGCCGAGTTGGAGGATGGATCCGTCGAGTTTCGCGAGCGAGAGCGCGTAGGTGAGAGTGCCGGCGCGCATGAGTGCCCCATTCGGGCGCTCGAACGATACGAGGCTATCGGCGGTCGCCTGTGCCGACGCGGGAACTGCGATCAGCAGCGCGGCGACAGCAGCACAGACGCGCTTGACGGGACGATCCAACATCACTCGCGCGCACCGCAGATCCGGTCGAGATCCTCGAGGCCAACGCGAACCTCGCGCCCCTTCGGTCCGGACTTCGGGTCGAGAACACCTGCGTCGGCCAACTGATCGATCACCCGCGCCGCGCGCCCGTAGCCGATGCCCAGGCGGCGCTGGAGGAGTGAGGTCGACCCGCTCTGATTCTGGATGCAGAGCTCCGCCGCCTCGCGAAAGAGCGGATCGCGCGCCCCATCGGCCGGCGCACCGTCTTCCCCGCCACCGCCTTCGAGCGCGGCGCGCGCCTCTGCCTCGCGCGTGCGGACGGTCTCGAGGATGTCCGGTTCGTCCGGAGACATTTCCGCCTCGAAGACCAGCCCCTTCTCCGCGAGCGCCGCGCGACGCCGGTCGCGCTGGGCCTCGAACCATCCCATCAGCTTCTCTGTCTCCTCACTCGAGAGGTAGGCACCCTGAAGCCGACTCGGTTCGCTCTTGCCAGGTGGAATGAACAGCATGTCACCGTTGCCGAGGAGCATTTCGGCGCCGCCCCCGTCGATGATCGTGCGGCTGTCGATCTGACTCGCCACGCGGAACGCGATGCGGCTCGGGAAGTTGGCCTTGATGAGACCTGTGATCACGTTGACCGACGGACGCTGCGTCGCAAGAATCAGGTGGATGCCGATCGCGCGCGCCTTCTGGGCGAGCATGGCAATCGGCGTCTCGACTTCCCCCTGCACGGTCATCATCAGGTCCGCCATCTCGTCGATGATCACGACGATGTACGGCAGGATGTCGCCGCGATAGACGTTGTCTTCGAATGCCACCTCGGGCCGCTTGGGCAGCTTGAGCGGTGCGTTCTCCTCGACGCGCTTGTTGAAGTCCTGCACGTTCCGGCAACCGTTCGCGGCCAGCAACTCGTAGCGCTCCTGCATTTCCATCACGGCCCACTTCAGCACCGCCGCGGCATCGCGGTTGTCGGTGATGACCTTGTGGCGCATGTGCGGCAGCGTGTTGTACACGGACAGTTCGACCATCTTCGGATCCACCATCAGGAAGCGCAGCTTCCGCGGCGGATGCCGGTAAATCAGGCTCGTGATGATCGTGTTCACGCAGACGGACTTGCCCGACCCGGTCGAACCGGCGATGAGCAGATGCGGCATCTTCGCCAGGTCGGCGATGACGGGCTTCCCCTCCAGATCCTTGCCCAGCACGATGGGAAGACCTGCTCGGGCGCTCTTGAAGTCCGCATGCTCCACCAACTCGCGAAACCCAACCATTTCTGGGGTGGGGTTCGGCACTTCCACGCCGACCGCACCGCGACCGGGAATCGGCGCGACGATCCGGATGGACGCAGCGCGCATGGCGAGCGCTAGATCATTCGACAACGTCGCGAACTGTCGGACCTTGACGCCGGACGCCGGCTCGATCTCGTACTGCGTCACCGTCGGTCCCGTCGTCCGGTTGACCAGCCGGCCCTCGACCTTGAACGTGCGGAGCGCGTCCATGAGCTTCACGCCCATCGCGTCGAGCTCGCGGCGACCCGCGTCGGCATGAGGAGACTCCACGTAGTTGAGGAGGTCCGTGGGAGGACACTCGTCAGACCGCGGATCCGGGAGTTCCGTTGCATCGATCGCAGCCGCGATCTGCTCATCACGACCGAGCTTGGGCGTTTCGTCTTTCTTTTTCTTTTTACGCCCCTTCTCGTGGTCCTCGATCGCGGCGTTTTCTTTCGCATCGGCTTCGGCCGATGACGCGGTGCGTATCAGCTCGAGCGGGTCACCGATACTCGGGAATTCCTCGGGAGGAGGCTCGAGCTGCGGCGGGACAACCAACGTCTTCTCGTCCTTTTTCTTGCGCCGCTTTGGTGGTGCATACGCGTCGTCGGCCGGTAGCGCGGACGCAGCAACGGGCATCACTGCCTTGCGGCCAACGATCATCCGAATCGGATTCCACCGGAGCGTCACCGCCGTGAGGACGCTCAGTAGCAAGACATAGATGACCCACGCCCCGACGCCGGCGAGCTCGCCGAGATAGTGCGCGGTAAACTCTCCCCAGAGGCCAGCGACGGGTGTATGGGTTCCGAGCGGCACTGCCAGGATCAGGCCGATGCCAATCGGGAGGAGCAGCACGACGCCGCCCAGAAAGATCATCCACGACCGGTCGGTCTCCGACTCCATTCGCCCGAAGAGCCGCAGGGCGTGTACCGCCGGAACCGCCGGCGTCAGTGCGGCGGCCGGCCAACCCAGGAAGTAGACCAGCGGCATGGCCAGATAGTACCCGAGTGGCCCGAACGCGCCCGTCGTACCCGGCTGCGCCAATCCGTGCGTAATGAGCGCACCGGCCAGAAAAACCGCGAAGAGGAGGAGCGCGATGCCGGTGAGTTCACGCTTGAGACTGGAACTCCCCATGGGGGTCACCGCTCTCGCTCTGGTCCCAGCTTGGTAATCTGGCGGTCCTGATAGATCGGGATGACGGGATACGAATCCACGGCGCCACAGGTGATGAGGTCCTCACCGAAACCGGCCGCGGCAAGGGCGCGTCCGTGCGCCGCCGTCTTGAACAGCCGAGGCAGATTCGTTCCGTACTTCTTGTCGATCATCGTCGCGGCCAGCGCCGCATCGTTGAACTCGATGCCCGCGAGGCGCTTCGCGACCAGGTGCACGACGCGCCCTGCACATGCTGCATCTTCCAAGGCAAACTGGCGATCCTGCCCCGCGCAGACGAGTGTGATATCCGCGCCGCCGCGCACCGCCGTCCGCAACATCGTGCTGACCGCGGTGAGATTGACATACGACGCAACCACCACATCGCGCGCACCCTGTACGGCAAGCAGCGCCTTCGTGCCATTCGTGGTGGCAAGAAGGATCGTTCGCCCCTCGACGGCCTCGCGCGTATGCTCGAGCGGTGAGTTGCCGAGGTCGAAGCCCTCCATCTTCAGCATGCGTCGCTCGCCCGCGAGCCGGAATGCGCCGCGCTCCAGCTGCTTCGAACGCATCACGGCATCATCGGAATTCTCCATCGGCATGATGGATCGCGCCCCATTCGAAAGCGCTACGGCGATCGTCGTTGAGGCACGCAATACGTCGATGACCGCCACGACTCGGCCCTGCACATCCTGTGGCGTGAGCTGCTGCACGCCGAACAGCACGTCGATTCGCACCTAACCCGGCTCCTTCATCAGATCAGGCTCCCGTTCCAGGAATTTGGTATCCACGTCCCCACTCTGGAAACGCGGATTCTGCATGACGCGTGCGAGAAACGGAATCGTCGTCGTCGGCCCTTCGATGATGAACGTCTCCAGTGCGAGCTGCATCTTCGCGAGCGCCTCCGGCCGGTCGCGCCCCTGACAGATCACTTTCGCGATCATCGAGTCGTAGAAGGGCGGAACGGTGTAGCCCGCGTACACGTGCGAATCGATTCGCACGCCGTTGCCACCTGGCGGATGATAGGTGAGGATCTTGCCCGGTGATGGCTGAAAGTTGCGATTGGGGTCCTCGGCATTCACCCGACACTCGATCACGTGACCGCGCAACGGGGGCAGTTCGCGCACACTCAATGGCAATCCGGCGGCAACGCGAATCTGCTCCTTCACGAGGTCGACACCCGTGATCATCTCGGTGACCGGATGCTCCACCTGGATACGGGTGTTCATCTCCATGAAGTAGAACGATCCGTCTTCGTCGAGCAGCATCTCGATCGTGCCGGCGCCGACATAGTCGATCGCCTTGGCGCCGGCGACCGCCGCGTCTCCCATCCGCTTGCGCAGATCAGGCGTCATCGCAGGGCTCGGACTCTCCTCGATCAGCTTCTGGTGGCGTCGTTGCACCGAGCAGTCGCGTTCTCCGAGGTGGATCACGTGACCGAACTTGTCACCCATGATCTGAAACTCGATGTGCCGCGGGCGCATCAGGTACTTCTCGACATACACGTCGCCGTTACCGAACGCCGATAAGGCTTCACTGCGCGCTAGCTGGAATGAGCGCTCGAACTCCTCGGCGTCCTTCGCGACGCGCATCCCCTTCCCGCCACCGCCGGCCGCCGCCTTGATGATGACGGGAAAGCCGATCTGCTTCGCGAAGTCCAACGCTTCATCGACATCTTCGACCGGACCGGGTGTGCCCGGGATGATCGGCACGCCCACGGCCGTCATCGCCTTACGCGCCGCGGCCTTGTCACCCATCACGCGGATCTGCTCAGCAGTCGGGCCGATGAACGCGATGTTGCTCGCGGTGACGATCTCGGCGAACTCCGCGTTCTCCGCGAGGAATCCGTACCCTGGGTGAATCGCGTCTGCTCCGGTGATCTCCGCCGCGGCAATCAGCCGCGGGATGCGAAGATACGAGTCGCGCGCCGGTGCGGGGCCGATGCACACGTCGTCATCGGCGAAGCGCACGTGCAGCGATTCACGGTCGGCTTCCGAATAGACCGCGACGGTCTGCACGCCGAGCTCGCGACACGCGCGGATGACTCGGAGTGCAATTTCGCCGCGATTTGCGATCAGGACTTTCTTGAACATTCAGTCGCGCTCACGACGGAGGAGGACCTTCGAAACCCGACCAGCTCGTATCGCTGGTGCCGGCTACGCCCTGCACCCGCAACGCGAATTCGCTGGGACTCGTGGCATAGAACACCGCACTTTCGTACGAGATGATGCCCTGCTTGTACCACGCCATGAGCGACTGGTCGAAGCTCTGCATTCCGTACTGGACCGTACCCTCCTTGATCAGGTCCGGGATGTTGAGCGTCTTGTCCATGTCCCGGATCTGGTCGCGCACCGTTTGCGTGTTGATCAGTACCTCTGCTGCAGGAATTCGGCCCGGCTTGTCGGCACGCGGTACCAGGCGCATCGAGACCACCGCTTGTAACGCGCTCGCCAATGAGAACCGAACCTCGGCCTGCTGGTGCGGCGGGTAGAACGAGAGCACGCGATTGATCGTCTGCGTCGCGTCTGTGGTGTGCAGCGTGCTGAACACCAGGTGACCCGTATCGGCCGCTTTCAGCGCGGTATCGAGCGTTTCCAGGTCGCGAATTTCACCGATGAGGATGACGTCGGGATCCTGGCGCAACACGCGCCGGAGTGCCTGGGCAAACGTCGCCGTATCGGTCCCGACCTCGCGTTGATTGATGTGGCAGTTGATGTCGCGATGGAGGAATTCAATCGGATCCTCGATCGTGATGACATTCGCCTTCCGGTGCTCGTTGATGTGCTGGATCATCGCGGCGAGCGCCGTGCTCTTTCCCGAGCCGGTAATCCCGGTGACCAGCACGAGACCGCGCGGCTTGAGCGCAATCTCCTCGAGCACGGTGGGAAGATTCAGCTCCGCCAGCGTCCGCGCCTGATACGGAATAGCACGCATCGCATAGCAGAGCGACCCGCGCTGCTGGTACACGTTGCAGCGGAAGCGCCCAATCCCCGGCACACCGATCGCGAAGTCGCACTCCTTGTTGTCCGTGAACTCCTTCACCTGCCGCGGCGTCATGAGCTGCTCGGCGAGGCCCTTGAGGTCCTCGGGGCGAAGTGGCGACATCTCGAGCGGCGTGAGCTCGCCGTGCAGCCGAAGCGTTGGCGGGCGACCGACCTTCAAGTGCAGATCGGACGCGCCGCGCTGCACGAGATTCTGGAGGACCGCCTTGAAATTGAATCCGCTTCCGGCGGGGCCTCCGCCGGCAGCTACTTCCTGCGTGGACCCAGGGTTAGCCATTCGCGTCGATGCGGAAGAGCGCCTGCCCGTACTCAACAGGCTGCGCATCGGAGGCGAGCACCTCCAGCACGACACCGGAGACTTCGCTTTCGATTTCGTTCATGATCTTCATCGCCTCGATGATGCAGAGCGTCTGGCCCTTCGAGACGCGCGACCCTACCGAAACGTACGGTTTCGCTCCGGGCTCGGGCGCACCGTAGTAGGTGCCGACCATCGGCGACTTTACCTCGATGCCCGCACTCTTGGCGTCTGCCTTGGGCGCCTCGTCGAGTGCGGAGACCCCCTCTGCGGGCGTCTGCCGCCCGGGAGGCAGGGCCGCGGGAGCGGCCATCATGGGGGCCATCATCTGCTGCGGGGCAACCTGCATCGCGGCGCGCCCACTCGGGCTCTTCGAGATGCGGATCTTCATCCCCTTGTCGGAGGAAATCTCGAT